>NZ_CP113116.1:0-1200628 GCF_026625985.1 Mycobacterium sp. Aquia_213 | reverse complement strand
AGGCGCCGATAACCCTCCAGCCGGAGCCGGTCACTGGCGATGTAGTCCGGTGGCAGGTGTGCGTCCACCGGAAGGTCGATGCGCACATCCTTGGGCTCTTCGGGGCTGAGGACGGTTTGGCCATCGGCCGCGGCCCGGTACGCCTCGACGGCCTCGCCCACCAACCTCACGTACAGGTCGAAGCCCACCCCGGCGACGTGCCCGGACTGCTCGACACCCAGCACGTTGCCGGCGCCGCGGATCTCGAGGTCCTTCAGCGCGACCGCCATGCCGGCGCCCAGTTCGTTGTTCTGCGCGATGGTCGCCAACCGGTCGTAGGCCGTCTCGGTCAGCGGCACCTGCGGCGGATAGAGGAAGTAGGCGTAGCCCCGTTCGCGGCTGCGGCCGACCCGGCCCCGCAGCTGGTGCAGCTGGGAGAGCCCGAAGGTGTCGGCGCGCTCCACGATCAGGGTGTTCGCGTTGGAGATGTCCAGGCCGGTCTCCACGATCGTGGTGCAGACCAGGACGTCGTGTTCGCGGTTCCAGAACCCCTCGACGGTGCGTTCCAACAGGTCCTCGGGCATCTGCCCGTGCGCGACGACGACGCGCGCCTCGGGCACCAGCTCGCGCACCCGGGCAGCGGTCGCGTCGATGGAGCTGACCCGGTTGTGCACATAGAAGGCCTGCCCGTCGCGCAGCAGCTCACGGCGCAGCGCGGCGGCGATCTGCTTTTCCTCCTGCGGGCCGACGTAGGTCAGCACCGGATAGCGCTCCTCGGGCGGCGTCAGGATCGTCGACATCTCGCGGATCCCGGCCAGGCTCATCTCCAGGGTGCGCGGGATCGGCGTGGCGCTCATGGTCAGCACGTCGACATGGGTGCGCAGCGACTTGATGTGCTCCTTATGCTCGACGCCGAAGCGCTGCTCCTCGTCGACCACCACCAGCCCCAGGTCCTTCCACCGCACCCCGGTCTGCAGCAGCCGGTGCGTGCCGATCACGACGTCCACCGACCCGTCGGCCAGGCCGTCGATCACGGTGCGGGACTCGGTCGTGTCGGTGAACCGGGACAGCCCCTTGACCGTCACCGGGAAGCCGGCCATCCGGTCGGTGAACGTCTGCAGATGCTGGTCGGCCAGCAGCGTGGTGGGCACCAGGACGGCGACCTGCTTGCCGTCCTGCACCGCCTTGAACGCCGCCCGCACCGCGATCTCGGTCTTGCCGTAGCCGACGTCGCCACAGATCACCCGGTCCATCGGGATCGGCTTTTCCATGTCGGCCTTGACCTCGGTGATCGCGGTCAGCTGGTCGACGGTCTCGGTGAAACCGAACGCGTCTTCCATCTCGGCCTGCCAGGGGGTGTCCGGCGCGAACGCGTGTCCCGCGCTGGCCTGCCGCTTGGCGTACAGCGACACCAGCTCGCCGGCGATCTCACGCACGGCGCGCCGCGCCTTGGTCTTGGTGTTGGTCCAATCGCTGCCGCCCAGCCGGCTCAGCGCCGGTGCTTGACCGCCGACATACCGGGACAGCTGGTCGAGCGAGTCCATCGGGACGTACAGCTTGTCGGCCTGTTGCCCCCGCTTACTCGAGGCGTATTCCAGCACCAGGTATTCGCGCCGGGCGCCGCCGACGGTGCGCTCGACCATCTCCACGAACCGCCCGATGCCGTGCTGGTCGTGCACCACCAGGTCGTCCGCGGTCAGCGCCAGCGGGTCGACGGTGTTGCGCCGCTTGGCCGCCAGGCGCTTACCGTCGACGGCAGTGGCCCGGCTGCCGGTCAGGTCGGCTTCGGTGATGACGACCAGGTTGGCGCCCGGTATGACCACGCCGCCATGCAGCGGACCCTTGAGCACCCCGACAACGCCGGGCTTGGGCGCCGCGCCGCATTCCAGCATCGCGGCCGGGGTGTCGGATTCGGCCAGCCGCTCCACGACACGGTGTGCGGTGCCGGTGCCCGGCGCGACGATCACGCCGTATCCGCCGGTCAAGACGTGGGCGCGCAGCATCGCGAAGATGCCCTCGATGTCGTGCTGATGTCCACGCGCCGACGGCGCCGCCCGGACGTCCAGCTCCACCGCCGCCTCGTCGGACAGCTGGCTCAGCGTCCACCACGGATGCCCGGACCGGTCCGCGGCGGCCTGTACGTCGTCCAACTCCGCGAAGCCCGACCCGCCCAGCTGCTCGACATCGACGGGAGCGTCAGTCCCCATCGCGGCCACCGACCAGGACGCCTCCAGGAATTCACGGCCGGTCTTGATCAGATCGGCGGCCCTGGTCCGCACCTTTTCCGGGTCACACAACAACACCGGCGTCCCCTCGGCCAGCTGTTCGACCAGCAGCGCGTGGTCGTCGGGCTTCAGGACGGGAAGCAGCGCCTCCATCCCGTCGACCGGGATGCCTTCGGCCAGCTTGGCCAGCATCTCGGAGACGCTGCCGGTGATCGCGTTCTCGCCGGTCGGGTGTTGTGCGACCAACTCGGCGGCGCGAGCCCGCACGTCGTCGGTCAGCAGCAATTCGCGGCAGGCGACTGCGACGAGCGTCTCGATCTCGACCTCGGGGATCGAGCGCTGATCGGCGACCGAGAACATCCGCATCTCGCTGACCTCGTCGCCCCAGAACTCGATGCGCACCGGGTGTTCGGCGGTGGGCGCGAAGACGTCGAGAATGCCGCCGCGCACGGCGAATTCGCCGCGCCTGCCGACCATGTCGACCCGGGTGTAGGCCAGCGCGACCAGCCGGGCGATCACTTCCTCGAAGCCGATCTCCTGACCGGCGCGCAGGGTGACCGGCTCCTGATGGCCCAGCCGCGGGGCCATTGGCTGCAGCAGCGAGCGCGCCGCGGTCACCACTACCCGTAGCGGCGGGCCCAGCCGGGTGTCGTCGGGGTACGCCAGCCGGCGCAGCACCATCAGGCGAGTGCCCACCGTGTCGACGCCGGGCGAGAGCCGCTCATGCGGCAGCGTCTCCCAGGACGGGAAGACGGCCACCGCAGTGCCGAAGACGCCGCGCAGTTCGGCGGCGAGGTCGTCGGCTTCGCGCCCGGTGGCGGTGACCACCAGCAGGGAACCCTGCTGCGCCAGCGCGCTGGCCACGAACAAGCGGGCGCCGGCCGGGCCAACCAGGTTCATTTCGGCGGGCCGAGCAGACGCGTTCTCGACGAGCTGCTGGAAGGTGGGCGCCGTCAGCGCTAGATCAACGAGCCCCGCGATCGGGGTTTCTGGGCGAGCAGGCCCCGGTGCGGTCATGATGCACCCATTCTAGGTGCGCCGAACATCGTCAATTTTGCCCCTGGGGCCGTCAAAGGATCGTAAGGATCGCGCCATCCGGTGCTGGCCGGGCGCACTTTGAAGTCATGACATTGCTTGACATGCTGCCCTCCATTGGTCGGGCGGCACCCCGACGGCTGGATCCCGCGATCTGGCCTGTCACTACACATTCCGACGAGGAAGGCCGGCTCTGCATCGGCGACATTCCCCTGTCGGACATCGCCGACGAGTTCCACACCCCCACCTACGTCATCGACGAAACCGACTTCCGCTACCGTGCCCGTCGCTACCGCAAGGTGTTGCGCGGCGTCGAGATCGTCTACGCCGGTAAGTCGCTGCTGACAACGGCGGTGGCACGCTGGGCCCGCGAAGAAGGCCTGGGCGTCGACGTCTGCTCGGCCGGTGAGCTGGCCGTCGCGTTGGCCGGCGGTGTGGACCCGGCCCGGATCATCATGCACGGCAACGCGAAATCACCCGACGAGTTGCAGGACGCGGTTAACGCCGGGGTCGGTCGCATCGTGCTGGATTCCTGCATCGAGATCGCCTACTTGGCGGGATGCGCCCGCAAGAGCCAGCCGGTGCTGATCCGGGTGACCCCGGACATCGACATCCACGGGCACCGCGCGGTCACCACCGGCATCAGCGACCAGAAATTCGGCTTCACCCTCGCCGAGGACCACGCCGCCGAGGCGGTGAAGCGGGTGCTGGCGCACCCGATCCTCGACCTGGTCGGGCTGCACTGCCATATCGGCTCGCAGGTCACCGACCCCGCCCTGTACGGCGAGGCCATCCACCGGATGATCGCCGCGATGGCCGATATCCGCGCCCGGCACGGCGTCATCCTCACCGAGCTGAACATCGGCGGTGGCCACGCCATCCCCTATATCCCGAGCGATCGCGAACTCAACATCGATGACCTGGCCGTCGTCATCGAAGACGCGCTGGACGAGGCCTGCGCCGCCGAGCACTTCCCGCGGCCGACCCTGGTGGTGGAACCCGGTCGCGCCATCAGCGGCCGGGCCGGCGTGACGCTATATCGCGTCTGCTCGGTCAAGACGCAGCCGGGTGGGCGCACCTTCGTCGCGGTCGACGGCGGGATGAGCGACAACCCGCGGGTGTCGTTGTACGGCGCGCAGTACACGGTCACGTTGGCCAACCGTCATTCCGTGGGGCCCAAGCAGCGGGTCACGGTCGCCGGCCGGCACTGTGAGGCGGGCGACGAGATCGCCCGCGATATCGAGCTGCCGGTGGACCTGCATCCCGGCGACCTGCTGGCCGTGGCGTGCACCGGCTCCTATCACCACAGCATGGCGTCGAACTACAACATGGTGTGCCGGCCGCCGCTGGTGGCCGTCAAGGACGGACGGGTCCGCCAACTGATTCGCCGGGAGACGGTCGCCGACCTGCTGTCGCGCGACTGCGGTTGAATTCGGCCCCTCGGGGCCTATTCGTCTTGCAGTCGGGGGTCGGATTCCAGATGAGTCAGGCCGTTCCACATCAGGTTGACCAGGTGCGCGGCCACGACCTCCTTCTTGGGCTCCCGGGTGTCGAGCCACCACTGCGCGGTCATCGACACCGAGCCCACCAACGCCTGGGCGTACAGCGGCGCCAGGTCCGGATCCAGGCCGCGGCGGGCGAAGTCGCCGGCCAGGATCGAACTGACCTGGCTGACGGCGTCGTTGAGCAGGCTGGAATACGTGCCGGCGCTGATCGAGGCCGGCGAGTCGCGGATCATGATCCGGAAGCCGTCGGTGCGTTCCTCGACGTAGGTGAGCAATGCCAGCGCGACGCGCTCGACCCGCACCCGGGACCGGTTGTTGGTCAGCGACGAGGTGATGCCGTCCAGCAGCGCCGACATCTCGCGGTCGACGACGACGGCGTACAGGCCCTCCTTGCCGCCGAAATGCTCGTAGACGACCGGCTTGGACACGTTGGCCCGCTGCGCGATCTCCTCGATCGAGGCGCCCTCGTAGCCGCGTTCGGCGAATAGCGAGCGCGCGATGCCGATCAGCTGGTGTCGGCGCTCGCTGCCGGTCATCCGGGCGCGCGGCGCGCGGACTTCTTTATCCGGGGCTGCCACGTCAACCAGGGTATCGGTTTGGCCTGGTGAAATTGCCCGGGTTTCCCTGCGGGCCGCTAATGACTTCCGCACCGTCTAAAGTCTTGGTGGCGCGGTTGGCGGTTAGCCGCCGTCGGCCGAGATCTGCAGTCCGTCGTGGTGTAATCGGCAGCACCTCTGATTTTGGTTCAGATAGTTCAGGTTCGAGTCCTGGCGACGGAGCTTCGGTTGCTTGTCTTACCAGGGCACGGGGTAGAGGATTTTTGCCACCGGTGCAGGTGAAATGACAGTCTTGACGACGTGGCGGCGCTTCGGCGTTCCGCCTCGCGTGGGATACAGCACGAGGAGAGTCGATGTCGTTTGGCGGTGACACTGCGGTCCTGGTGTTAGCGGCCGGGCCCGGCACCCGGATGCGCTCGGACACCCCGAAGGTGCTGCACACCCTGGCCGGCCGCAGCATGTTGTCGCATTCGCTGCACGCGATCACCAAGGTGGCACCACAGCGTCTGGTCGTGGTGCTGGGCCATGAGCACGAGCGCATCGCGCCGATCGTCGCCGACCTCGCCGACACTCTCGGCCGTCCCATCGACGTCGCCCTGCAGGACCGTCCCCGCGGCACCGGCCATGCCGCACTCTGCGGCCTGTCCGCGCTGCCGGAGGACTACGCCGGCGTCGTCGTGATCACCTCGGGCGACACCCCGCTGCTGGATTCCGACACTCTCGCCGACCTGATCGCGACGCACAACGCGATGTCGGCCGCGGCGACGGTGCTGACCACCACGCTGCACGATCCCTTCGGCTACGGCCGCATCCTGCGCACCCAGGACGACGAAGTGATGGCGATCGTCGAGGAAGCCGACGCGACCGCCTCGCAGCGCAAGATCGGCGAGGTCAATGCCGGCGTCTACGCCTTCGACGTCACCGCTTTGCGGTCGGCGCTGGGCCGGCTGAGCTCCAACAACGCCCAGCAGGAGCTCTACCTCACCGACGTCATCGCCATCCTGCGCGGCGACGGCCGGCCCGTGCATGCCCGGCACGTCGACGACAGCGCGCTGGTGGCCGGCGTGAACAACCGCGTCCAGCTCGCCCAGCTCGGCGCCGAACTCAACCGCCGCATCGTCGCCGCCCACCAGATGGCCGGGGTAACCGTGATCGATCCGGCCACCACCTGGATCGACGTCGACGTGACGATCGGTCGCGACACCGTCGTGCACCCGGGTACCCAGCTGCTCGGCCGCACCCAGATCGGCGGCGGCTGCGTCGTCGGACCGGACACCACACTCGCCGACGTCACCGTCGCCGACGGCGCCTCCGTGATCCGGACGCACGGCGAGTCGGCGGCGATCGGTAGCGGCGCCACGGTCGGCCCGTACACCTACCTGCGGCCCGGCACGGTGCTGGGAGCCGACGGCAAGCTGGGTGCGTTCGTCGAGGTCAAGAACTCCAACATCGGGACCGGCACCAAGGTGCCGCATCTGACCTACGTCGGCGACGCCGACATCGGCGAGCACAGCAACATCGGCGCGTCCAGCGTGTTCGTCAACTACGACGGCACGACCAAGCGGCGCACCACCGTCGGCTCGCATGTCCGCACCGGTTCGGACACCATGTTCGTGGCACCGGTGACCGTCGGTGACGGGGCCTACACCGGGGCGGGCACCGTGTTGCGTGACGACGTGCCGCCGGGGGCGCTGGCGGTTTCCGCGGGCCCGCAACGCAACATCGAGAACTGGGTGCAACGGAAACGTCCAGGCAGCGCCGCCGCGGAAGCCGCGGACAAGGCCGCCCAGCAAGCTTCGCAGCCGGAATCCGAATAGACACCATGAATTTGGTGTCTGGCAACCCGGCCATCGTTCCGTACGATTCGCTACGTACGATGAGCACTTCCATTTCGATCCCGATACGGCGGGGGCAGCACGGTGAGCCACGACTGGACCGATAATCGCAAAAATCTGATGCTGTTCTCCGGCCGGGCGCATCCCGAGCTGGCCGAGCAGGTCGCCAAGGAACTCGACGTTCACGTCACCGCGCAGACCGCGCGCGAGTTCGCCAACGGCGAGATCTTCGTGCGCTTCCACGAGTCGGTGCGCGGGTGCGACGCCTTCGTCCTGCAATCGAATCCGGCGCCGGTGAACAACTGGCTGATGGAACAGCTGATCATGATCGACGCGCTCAAGCGAGGCAGCGCCAAACGGATCACCGCCGTCATGCCGTTCTATCCCTACGCGCGCCAGGACAAGAAGCATCGGGGCCGCGAGCCGATCTCGGCCCGGCTGGTCGCCGACCTGCTCAAGACCGCGGGGGCCGACCGGATCGTGACCGTCGACCTGCACACCGACCAGATCCAGGGTTTCTTCGACGGGCCCGTCGACCACATGCGCGGCCAGACCCTGCTGACCACCTACATCAAGGACAACTACCCCGACGGCAACATGGTCGTGGTCTCCCCCGACTCCGGCCGGGTGCGCATCGCCGAGAAGTGGGCCGACTCGTTGGGCGGCGTCCCGCTGGCCTTCATTCACAAGACCCGGGACCCGCGGGTGCCCAACCAGGTCGTCTCCAATCGCGTCGTCGGTGAGGTCGAGGGCCGCACCTGCGTGCTGATCGACGACATGATCGACACCGGCGGCACGATTGCCGGCGCGGTCAAGCTCCTGCTCCAAGATGGAGCGACCGACGTGATCGTCGCGGCGACCCACGGTGTGCTGTCGGAGCCGGCCGCCGAGCGGCTGGCCAACTGTGGCGCGCGAGAGGTGATCGTCACGAACACGCTGCCGATCGGCGAGGAGAAGCGCTTCCCTCAGCTCACGGTGTTGTCGATCGCGCCGTTGCTGGCCAGCACAATTCGCGCCGTCTTCGAAAATGGCTCTGTCACAGGGCTATTCGATGGAGACGCCTAGATGGCCGAAGCTGTCATCTACCACAACCCCAAGTGCAGCACCTCCCGCAAGACGTTGGATATGTTGCGGGACAACGGTTTAGAGCCCACCGTAATCCAGTACCTGAAGACTCCGCCGGCGCGCGCCGAGCTGGTGAAGATGATCCGCGACGCAGGTATCGATGTGCGCACCGCGGTACGTAAGCGTGAATCGCTGTATACCGAACTCAAACTGGCCGACGCGTCGGATGATCAATCCCCCGCAAGCGGGAGGTGCCCCCAGCTCGACGCGATGGCCGAGCATCCGATTCTGATCGAGCGCCCGTTCGTCGTCACGGCGAAGGGCACCCGGCTGGCCCGTCCGATCGACGCGGTCCACGAGATTCTGTGAGACGGCTCGCAGCCGCTGTCGCGATCGCCGTGTCGATGGTGTGCGCGACTGCTTGTGGACCCAAAACTCCTGATTACCAGTCGGTCTGGACGACGAGTTCTACGACCACGGCCGCTACGACGGTCGAGAAGCCTGTCCCCCTGTCGCAGTACCTGAACAGCATCGGCGTGACCGGGCACCAGGTGGCGCCCAGCGCGCTGACCGATCTGAAGGTGTCGATACCGACGCCGCCGGGCTGGGCGCCGTTCACCGATCCGCATATCGCGCCGGAGACCGTAATACTGGCCAAGGACAAGAAGTACCCGACCGCGCGGCTCGTGGTGTTCGCCCTCAGCGGCGACTTCGACCCGGCGCAAGTCATCAAGCATGGCAACGACGATGCCCAATTGTTCGAGAACTTCAAGCAATTGGACGCCTCGATGGCGCCGTACAACGGGTTCCCCTCGTCGATGATCCAGGGCAGCTACAACAGCGAGAACGGCACCCGGCTGCACAGCTGGAACCGGATCGTGCTGCCGACCGGGTCGCCGCCGGCCAAGCAGCGCTACTTCGTTCAGTTGACCATCACCGGCCTGGCCGACCAGGCCGCCGCACAGTCGACCGACGTCGACACGATCATCCACGGATTCGTCGTCGCGGCGAAGTAATCAGGCGTGGCGGCCTGATTGAGACGGCGCGACAGTTGGCTAGGGTTATCAGCCATGACCGACTGGACCGCCGCCGATCTACCGTCATTCGCCGGGCGCACCGCGATCATCACCGGCGCCAACAGCGGGCTGGGTGCGATCACCGCCCGCGAGCTGGCCCGCGCCGGCGCCCAAGTCATCCTGGCCGTGCGCACCCCGAGCAAGGGCGAGGACGCCGCCGCTTCCATGACCGGCGACGTCAAGGTGCGCCAGCTGGATCTACAGGACCTGGCGTCGATACACCGATTCGCCGACGGCATCGCCGGCGCCGACCTGCTGATCAACAACGCCGGCATCATGGCCGCCCCGTTCGCACTGACCGCCGACGGCTTCGAGAGCCAGATGGGCACCAACCACTTCGGTCATTTCGCGCTGACCAACCTGTTGCTCCCCAAGCTCACCGACCGGGTGGTGACGCTGTCGTCGATGGCGCACTGGCCCGGCCGGATCGACTTCGACGACATCAACTGGAAGAACAAGCGGTATTCGGCCTGGCTGGCCTACAGCCAGTCGAAGCTGGCCAACCTGCTGTTCACCAGCGAGCTGCAGCGCCGCCTGAAGTTGGCCGGTTCACCGCTGCGTGCGGTGGCGGCCCATCCCGGCTACTCGCACACCAACCTGCAAGGCGCCACCGGCCGCAAGCTGGGCGACGCGCTGATGTTGGCCGCCACCCGGGTGGTTGGCACCAGCGCCGATTTCGGCGCCCAGCAAACGCTCTACGCCGCATCCCAGGACCTGCCCGGCGACACGTTCATCGGCCCGAAATTCGGCTGGATCGGTCGAACCCAACCCGTCAGCCGCAGTCGGCACGCGCAAGATCCGACCACCGCGACCGCGCTCTGGGACCTGTCCGAGCAGCTCACCGGCACCAAATTTCCGCTCTGAGGCCAGTCCGCACCAACGCGGCCACCTGCCACACCCGCCTCATCTGGAATCGCGTGACGTTTTGCCCGCCTCTGAGCGACAACGGGCTTCCGCTGCAGCGTCACTCGGTTTGTCGCTGGGAGGCGGGCACATCGACTGTTCCCGGGCGAGAGGGCCCTGGGGCTGATGTGACGGTCGCCAGCCGCGAGAGGTTCCAAATTTCCGCTCTGAGGTGCCGATGCGCTAACCTTGCCGGGCGTCACGGCGAGGGTGGTAGGCGGCTAGCCAGCACCGTTATCGACGGAGACCGACATAATGTCGCGATCCTGGCCGTGCCTTCACACTTGGGTAACGAGCACACAGGAGCGACACGATGGCTAAAAAATCTGCAGCCAACCAAATCACCGCCACGGTACGAGCCGAGACCGGCAAGGGCGCGTCCCGGCGCGCCCGCCGCGACGGCAAGATTCCCGCCGTCCTGTACGGTCACGGCGCCGACCCGCAGCACCTCGAGCTGCCCGGGCGCGACTTCGCGGCGGTGCTGCGCCACTCCGGCACCAACGCGGTGCTGACCCTGGATATCGCCGGCAAAGAGCAGTTCGCGCTGACCAAAGTGCTCGACATCCACCCGATCCGCCGCACCATTCAGCACGCCGACCTGCTGGTCGTGCGTCGCGGCGAGAAGGTCAACGTCGAGGTCACCGTCGTGATCGAGGGCGAGGCCGGGCCAGACACCCTGGTCACCCAGGAGACCAGCACCATCGAGATCGAGGCCGAGGCCCTGTCGATTCCCGAGCAGTTGACCGTGTCGGTCGAGGGTGCCGCGCCCGGCACTCAGTTCACCGCCGGACAGATCACGCTGCCGTCGGGCGTCAACCTGATTTCCGACCCCGAGATGCTCGTCGTCAACGTGGTGAACGCACCCACCGCCCAAGACCTCGAGGAAGAGGGCGCGGGCGAGACCGGCGAAGCCGCCGAAGCCGCCGAGGACGAGGCCGGCGAAGCCGAGGCCTCCGAAGAAGAGTCCGAGTAGGCGGCCGCCGACATGGCCGAACCGCTCCTGGTGGTCGGCCTGGGCAATCCCGGAGACAACTACGCCCGTACCCGGCACAACCTCGGGTTCCTGGTTGCCGACCTGCTCGCCGCCCGACTGGGCTCAAAGTTCAAGGTGCACAAGCGCTCCGGCGCCGAAGTGGTCAGCGGCCGGCTCGCCGGGCACTCGGTGCTGGTGGCCAAGCCGCGCTGCTACATGAACGAGTCCGGCCGCCAGGTCGGCCCGCTGGCCAAGTTCTACTCCGTGGCGCCGGCCGACATCATCGTCATCCACGATGAACTTGACCTCGACTTCGGTCGCATCCGGCTCAAGATCGGCGGCGGCGAAGGCGGCCACAACGGGCTGCGTTCGGTGGCCTCAGCGCTGGGCACCAAGGATTTTCAGCGGGTGCGCATCGGGATCGGGCGTCCGCCCGGACGTAAAGACCCGGCGGCGTTCGTGCTGGAGACGTTCACCGCCGCCGAGCGGCCCGAGGTTCCCACGATCTGCGAGCAGGCGGCCGACGCCACCGAATTGCTGATCGAACTGGGGCTAGAGCCCGCGCAGAACCGCGTGCACGCCTGGTAGTGCGCTACCTGGTGACCAGGGTGACCGAGTTGGACCGGCGCAGCTTGCCCGACGGCGTCTTCGGAATGGTCCCGGGACCGAGCACCACGACGTTGCGGGGACGCATGTCGACCTCTTTGAGCACCTCGCGGGCGACCTCGTGTTCCATCCGGCGCACCTCGGCCGGGTCCTGGAAGGCGTTGGACTCGACCGCGACCGCGAACGTCTCGCGCGAGTGGCCGGCGTCCAGGCGGACCGCCACCGCGCAGCCGGGGCGAACACCGTCGACGCGGCAGGCAGCCCGCTCGATGTCGGTCGGGTAGATGTTGCGGCCGGCCATGATGATGACGTCCTTGACGCGGCCGCAGACCACGATGTGGCCGTTCTCGTCTATGTAGCCGAGGTCGCCGGTGTCGTACCAGCCGTGCTCGTCCTGGGCCGAGATGAAGCCACCCATCGTCAGGTAGCCGGGCGTCAGCGACTCGCCGCGCAGCTCGATCACGCCGACACCGCGCGGGGCCATCACGTTGCCCTGCTCGTCGATGATGCGGGCCTCGAGGTCCTTCAGCAGCGGGCCGAGCGTGGCCAGCCGGCGGGTGTTGCCCTTGGTCGCGGGCACGGCCCGGCGCAGCGCGGCCAGCAGGTCGGCGTCCACCTCGTCGACGACGAGCCCGGCGTTGCACTCCGAGAACGACACGGCCAGCGTCGTCTCGGCCATGCCGTAAGCCGGCAGGATCGCCGAGGACCGCAGGCCGAACGGCTTGCCCGCGTCGAGCAGGTCCTCGACGTCGGCGGGCTCGACCGGCTCGGCGCCGGACAGCGCGAAGCGCAGGGTCGACAGGTCGAAGTCGCCGGGCTTGGCGTTGCGGCGCAACCGCTTGGCCAGCAGCGCATACGCGAAGTTGGGCGCCGCGGTCATGGTGCCCTTGTACTTGTCGATCAGCTTGGCCCACAGCAGCGCGTCGCGCAGGAAGTCCATCGGCGTGACCTTGACCAGCTCGGCGCCGAAATACATCGGGATGGTGAGGAAGCCGACCATGCCCATGTCGTGGAAGCAGGGCAGCCAGCTGACCATCACGTCTTTGTCGATGTCGTACTGGGCGCCGATGAACATGGCCTCGGCGTTGGAGTAGATGTTGCGATGGGTGATCTGGACGGCCTTCGGCGAGCCGGTCGAGCCGGACGTCAGCTGCATCAGCGCCAGGTCGTCCTCGCCGACCTCGACGGGGTCGATCGGTTCCGACGCCAGCAGGTCGGCGACGGTGAGGACTTTGATGCCCTTTTCTTCCAGCACCGGGATGGCGACCAGGAAGGGCTCGGAGACGATGACGACCTTGGCCTCGATCATGCCGATGACGTTCATGGTGTCCTCGGCCCACACGGCCAGGTCGGTGCGTGGGGTGGGCTGGTGCAGCATGGTCAGGCTGGCCCCGCGCAGCCACAGGCCCTGCGCCGTCGGGGCGATCTCTACCGGGAAGCCGGCCAGCACACCGACGGCGTCGCCGAGCCCGATACCGGCGGCGGCCAGGCCGCCCGCGATGCAGCGAGCGCGCTCGTGGACCTCGCCCCAGGTGTGCCGGACAGGTGCGTGGGGATCACCGGTGACCATGCCCTTCTTCGAAATGTGGGCATTGTGGACCATCTTCTCGGTAAACCTGCTCACGCAAACCTCCTAGGTTCCGGCGTTATCCCCAAGACCCGGATTTTCATGTTCCGCTCGCCGGGCAACACTTTGCAGCAGGCGCGCGAGCACAGTTGGGAAGCGGTTAGATCTCGGAATAGTGATTGATCAGCAACCCCGTGTCCGGTTGCCCGATCGGCACGACGACTCCGAACCGGTAAGCCCGGCCAGCGTCGATCAAGAAGCCGTCCACCGCGACTGCCGGCGGACGGCCGGACCGAATGCTCGAGTTGCTCGATAGTCGTCACCGCGAGTTATCTTAAACTCCTCTTAAGTAACAACCCACCATTTCGGCAATTTGAGTCGGATTTCACAGCATGTTCAGTCGTCGGTCATCGGCGTCGGCACCACGCGGGCGCCGGGCACCGGACCGCTCGCGACGCGCACCGTGCGGCACACACCGGCCCCGGACAGCTGCGTGCCCATATCGACCGCCGAGGCCGCTGAAGTGCACAGAAACGCGCACGTCGGGCCCGAACCGGACACGATGCCGGCCAGCGCACCCGCCTCCTCGCCGGCGCGCAGCGTGCGCCGCAGCGCCGGATTGAGGCTGACCGCCGCGTCCTGCAATTCATTGCCCAGCAGCGGCGCCAGCTGCTCGGGATCGCCGGCGGCCAACGCGGCCAGCACCGGCCCGGGCTCGGCGAGCCGCGGCGAGTCCGCGGTTTCCCGGATCCGGTCAAGCTCGCCGAACACGGCCGGGGTGAGCAGCTCGCCGTAAGCGAACGCCAGCACCCAGTGGAAGGTGTTCCGGGACAGCACCGTGGCCAGCTCCTCGCCCCGCCCGGTGCCCAGCGCCGTGCCCCCGTGCAGGGCGAACGGCACGTCGCTGCCCAGCTGCGCGGCCAGCATGCGCAGATCGCGGCGCGGCACGTTGAGTTCCCACAGCGAATTGATCGCGACCAGCACCGCGGCGGCGTCCGCGCTGCCACCCGCCATACCACCGGCCACCGGAATGGATTTGTCGATCATGATCGAGACGTCGGGCGCGCGGCCGACGTGTTCGGCCATTAGCTCGGCGGCCTGCCAGGCCAGGTTGCGTTCGTCGGTGGGCAGCTTGTCGGCCCCCTCGCCGACCAGCTCGAGCGACAAGACGTCGGCATTGCGCACCGTCAGCTCGTCGAGCAGCGAGACGGCCTGAAACACCGTCGTCAGCTCGTGATAGCCGTCGTCGCGGCGATCGCCGACGGACAGGTACAAGTTGACCTTGCCGGGCACCCGAACCGTGACTGACCCGGTGGGCACCCACTGCGCAGCGGTGTTGCCGTTAGACATCCTCGGTCTCCCAGCCAGCCACCGCAGCAGACTATCGCTGCGGGCAGCCTTCTACACGCAACGGTGCCGGGGTCAGCTGCCGGAGGCCTGCGATTGTGTCGGGTCGCCGGAGCGACGCAACAGCCGCACGAAGTCGTCGATGGACAGCGTCTCGCCGCGGCGGGCGGGATCAATGCTGGCCGCCAGCAATCGATTTGCCGACTCGTTGCCCGAGCCCGCCCACTCCAGAAACGCGTTGCGAGACGTCTTGCGCCGTTGGGCAAACGCGATATCGATCAGTTTGAATACCTGGCGCCGGAAGGCGTCATCGGTGGGCCACGGCGCCGCGTCGTACCGGTCGATGCGGACCAGCCCGGAATAGACGCGGGGCACCGGCCAGAACACGGTCGGCGAGACCATGCCGCACCGACGGACCCGTCCGAAGAAACGCGCCTTGACGCTGGGCACGCCGTACTCCTTGCCGCCCGGCTCGGCCGCAAGCCGCTCGGCGACCTCTGCCTGCACCATCACGGTGAGGGTCGCGATGGACGGAAATTCGGCGAGCAGATGCAGCAATGCCGGCACGGCGACGTTGTAGGGCAGATTGGCGACGACGGCGGTCGGCGCTTGGCCATGTGCAAAGGCCAGCTCGTCTCGCCTGAGGTTCAACACGTCGCGGTTGCACACCGTCAGGCGCTGGATCTCGCTGTGTGAGTGCTCGCTGACGGTCTGCGGGAGCCGCTCGGCGAGCACCGGGTCGATTTCGATGGCGGTGACCGTGGCGCCGCGGTCAAGCAGCGCCAGCGTGAGCGAGCCGAGACCCGGGCCGACCTCCAGCACATGATCCGCGCGACCGATTCCGGAGATCGAAACTATCCGCCGGACCGTGTTGGCGTCGTGGACGAAATTCTGGCCCAACGATTTTCGTGGCCGAAATTCAAGTTCTTTGGCCAGCCGCCTGATATCGGTGCGTCCGAGCAGCTGGATCGTCAGTGTGCACCGGCTCTTCCGCTGCACACTGGCCACGCGCCCCAACCCTGGCGCTCCCTGGTCACCTCGGCGACGGTGATCTGCTCGTCGCGGCTGGCGAGATCGGCACGGGGGGCAAATCGCAACCCGCCGTTGCGCTCCCAGGTGCTTTGGTCGAATTGCACGCCGCCGTAATAGCCGTTGCCGGTGTTGATCGCCCAGTTTCCACCGGCCTCGCAGCCCGCGATCGCATCCCAGATGGATCCGTCGGTCACCGGGGGCACCTCGGTGCCGGGTTTGGTGCCCACCCGCACCACGGAGTCGCGGGCCGGCGCGATCACGATGTTCGCGATCGGCAGCCGTCCGGTCTCCACGCCGTTGACCGTCGCCACCGCATAGGTGACGTCCTGCGTGCCCGGGCTACCCGGGTCTTCGACAACCTGGCGGCTCATGTTCATGTCGGGGTCTTCGACCTTGCGCGCGTTGGGCGCCAACGGGATTCGCTCGGTGACCTTCTCGATGCGGTTACGCGTCACCTGGATCTGCATGCCGTCGACGATCGGCGCGGTCGCGGCGGGCGCCACCTGGTCGCTGTCCTGCAGGGGCACGCCGGCGGCATTCAGCAGGCCCGCGACGTTCGGCGCCGGCAGGTGCACCATGCGGATCGTGCCGCCGTCGTTGATCTGGACGGTCTTGGCGCTGACGACCGGCAGGGCCATTCCGGCCAGCGGAACCCGGCTGCCGCGCGAGGCGGCGGCGGGGGCGGTGTCGGTCATCGCGAGCTGAGCCAGCGCCTCGTCGACGGTGGAAGCCGTCGTCCACACCTGCTTGGTGTCGCTGCCGTCCAGCGAGATCTGCAGCGGCCGGCTGCGCCGCAGCGTGATCTTGTCGGCATTGTGAATCTGGACATCAGCGGCGGGGTACAGATCGTCGCGCTTATCGACGACGTAGCCGTTCTCTTCGACGATGTCGAGCACGCGCGATTTCATCGTCGTCACCCGCATCGCGATGCCGTCGACGGTCAACGTCACCGTCTTGGATACCGAGACCGCGAAACCGCCGGCGAACGCGAGTACTAACAGCAGTCCTGCGGCTACCAGCCGCAACATCGGTGATGGGGTCTGATGAAGTCTTCTCAGTACAGTCAACGCGCTTCTACCCCGACCTCAGCAACCACTTAACGACCTACCCGGCAGTATTCGACAACGGTGCAATAAACCAACGATTCGATCACAAGACGGTAACGAACCGGTCAACCTGGAGCAACTCCGGCACGAATGTGTTGTGGAAATCACCCGCCCGATTCGACGAGTCCGTAGACCCGCCCGGCATTGCTCGTGGTGATTCGGGCTAGTTCTTCCGCCGGGCGATCGAGCAGTTCCGTGATCGCACGAACAGTATAAGGAAGGCAATAGGGCTCATTGGGTGCGCCACGATAAGGATGCGGTGTCAAAAAGGGCGCATCAGTTTCCACCAGCAGCTGTTCGGCCGGAATCAACGGCACGGCCTCGCGCAGCGCGCGAGCGTTACGGAAGCTCACCGTCCCGGACAGGCTGATAAACCACCCGGCGTCGACGCAGCGGCGGGCCATTGCGCTGTCCGACGAAAAGCAGTGGAAGATCACGACGTCGGGCGCGCCCTCGGCGTCCAGCACGTCGAGCACCGCGGCGTCGGCATCCCGGTTGTGAATCATCAGCGGTTTGCCGCACCGCTTGGCCAGGTCGATATGCCAAGCGAAGGCCTCCCGCTGCACCTCGGGCGCGGCGCAGCCGTCCAACCGGCCGGGCCAGTACAGATCCATGCCCGTCTCCCCGACGGCCACCACGCGGGGGTCGGCCACCAGCCGCTCGATCTCGGCGCGGGCGTCGTCGTCGAGGGCGTCCGCGCGCGTCGGGTGCAACGCGACGGCGGCGTACACGCGCGGGTCCCAGCCGGCCGCCCGGGTCACCCAGCGCGCCGAGTCCAGATCGTCGGCGATCGTGACGACCGCGCCGACTCCGACCGCCGCGGCACGCTCGAGGATGGCCACCACATCGGCGGCGTCGCGGGCGCCGCATGCGTCGAGGTGAGTGTGCGCATCGATCAGCGGCGCCAGCGGCTCCGGGGCGGGCGGCGCTTCTCGTTTACCAGGTCGGCTGGAGCTCACGCGCACACAATAGGGTGAATCTCGATGAGGCCCTATTACGTCACCACTGCGATCGCGTATCCAAACGGTGCGCCGCACGTGGGTCACGCCTACGAATACATCGCGACCGACGCGATCGCCCGCTTCAAGCGGCTCGACGGTTTCGACGTGCGCTTCCTGACCGGAACCGACGAGCACGGCCAGAAGGTCGCCGAAACCGCGGCCGCCGCGGGCGTGCCGACCGCCGAGCTGGCCCGGCGCAATTCCGATGTGTTCCAACGCATGCAGGAGGCGCTGAACATCTCGTTCAGCCGCTTTATCCGCACCACCGACGCCGACCACCACGAGGCGTCCAAGGAGATCTGGCGGCGCATGGAGGCCGCCGGAGACATCTATCTGGCTACCTATTCCGGGTGGTATTCGGTGCGCGACGAGCGGTACTTCAGCGACTCGGAGACCGAGGTGGTCGACGGCACCCGCATCGCCACCGAGACCGGCGCACCGGTGACCTGGAGCGAGAAGGAGCAGACCTTCTTCTTCCGGCTCTCGGCGTACGCCGACAAGCTGCTGGCCCACTACGAAGCCAACCCCGACTTCATCGGGCCCGAGGTGCGGCGCAACGAGGTCGTCAGCTTCGTCTCCGGTGGGCTGACCGATTTCTCGATCTCGCGAACCACGTTCGACTGGGGCGTGCAGGTGCCCGAGCACCCCGACCACGTCATGTACGTCTGGGTCGACGCGCTGACCAACTACCTCACCGGCGCCGGATTCCCCGACACGGACTCGGAGCTGTTCCGCCGCTACTGGCCCGCCGATCTACACATGATCGGCAAGGACATCATCAGGTTCCATGCGGTCTACTGGCCGGCGTTTTTGATGTCGGCCGGAATCGAGCTTCCGCGAAGGGTTTTCGCGCACGGTTTCTTGCACAACCGCGGCGAGAAGATGAGCAAGTCAGTGGGCAACACCATCGACCCGGTGGCGCTGGTCGACGCGTTCGGCGTGGACCAGCTGCGCTATTTCCTGCTGCGCGAGGTGCCGTTCGGCCAGGACGGCAGCTACAGCGAAGAGGCCATCATCAACCGGATCAACACCGATCTGGCCAACGAGTTGGGGAACCTGGCGCAACGGTCGTTGTCGATGATCGCCAAAAATCTCGGCGGGGTGATGCCCGAACCCGGCGAATTCACCGCCGCCGATGCCGAGCTGCTCAAGACGGCCGACGCGTTGTTGGAGCGGGTGCGCGCCAGCTTCGACGAGCAGGCGATGCACTTGGCGCTCGAGGCGATCTGGCTGATGCTGGGCGAGGCGAACAAATACTTTTCGGCCCAGCAGCCATGGGTGTTGCGCAAGAGCGAATCCGAGGCGGATCAGGTGCGCTTCCGCACCGTCCTCTACACGACGTGCGAGGCGGTCCGTATCGCGGCGCTGCTGGTTGCGCCGGTCATGCCGGAGTCGGCGGGCAAGCTGCTGGACCTGCTCGGTCAGGCCGACGACCAGCGGACGTTTGCGGCGATCGCCGCGCGGCTAATCCCTGGCTCGGAATTGCCAGCCCCCACCGGCGTGTTCCCCCGGTATCAGCCAGCTTCCGAAGACGAGTAAGCAACAGCGAAAAGAAGTGGCAGCAAACCGCCGTCAGCGCACGCGTTAGGAAATATGTCCAACATGACCTCTGGCATAGACCATAATCGGGCTGTGGAGCGACGACAGAATCGGCACCAGCACAATCAATCTCCGATGACCACGTTGAAGCAGCTGCCTGCCCTGGTGGTGCTGGAGCGGATTCCGGTCCCGGTGCTGGCGGTCGGCGACGACGGCGCGATCTTGTTCACCAACACCGCATTCGCGGAAATGGTGGGCTACGAGTCGGACGAGGTCTTGGCGCTGCGCTTCGGTGAGGTTTTCCACCAGGCCCCCGACTCGGAATCCTCGCTGCTGTCGGTCGTTCATGCCCTGGCGAACGAGGTCGTCGAACTGGCGCACAAAGACGGCTCGGTCGTGCGCGCGCTGATGAGCAAGTCCGTGGGAATGCGGGCCGACGACCGATTCGCCCTGGCGACGTTCCAAGATTTGACCGAGCAGTTATGGGACGAAGAGCATTAAACCGCGGGTTTGAAAATAGCGTTGATCGATACCAAAGGTATGTATGCCTGAGGCTAGCTAGCTATCCAATGTCGTTGCGTCGGCCCGCGCATGGCGCATTGCTTCGCGACTAAGGAATTGCCCGAAGTAAGCCTGCGACGCTTCGGAGACCATGCCGGGGAGAAGAAGCTCCCAGATCTGAGTCAGACGCTTGATGCCATCAATGGGCCGTTTGCTCTCGGGCCCAGATATCGCGTTGGACAGCAAGCGCATTCCGAAGATGGCGCCGACGATCGACTCGCCGATCACCGCCGGATCCTGGTCGTTGCGCAGGTCTCCTTCGGAGATTGCCCGTTGCGCCTCGGCTGCCACCAGCGCAACCAGGTCCGTGCAGAAACGCCCGGCAGCCGGGTTGAACCCACCCAGCGCAGCGATCAAATGCTCAGCCGCGCTGGCGATTTCGTCTGAGCTCAGCACTTTGACGATCGTAAAGGTGCCGTGCAGCAAGTTCTCCAGCCCCGGCGATGACGGCCCGCACACGCCCCGAAAAGCGCTGAGCAGCCGGTCGGAGCCTTCTTCAATGATGGCTGACGCCAACATTTCTTTCGAATCGAAGTGATGGTAGAGGGCGCCCTTGGTCATTCCGGTGCGCTCGATGATCGCACTCCATCCGGCGGCCGGATATCCGACCTCGCCGAAAACTTCGATTGCGGCGGTGAGGATCTTTCGGCGAGTCGCTTCGGAGCGAACCTGGCGCGCCATTGCCGTTATGCCTCCGGACTGTCGTCGCTGCGCAGGTTCTGTTGATCCCGTCTCACATTGCCTCGCAAGCAGATTAACAGCCGCTACACATAAACCGATCGACCAGCCCGCCCCACTCCTATTGCGGCGAGTCCGTGTCAGTGGAAGTAGCGTTGATCGCGAGCGTCGCACGCCGCTTGAGGAATTGGCCGAAGTACTCGAACCGGTCCGGCTGCAGGATGCCGGTCAGGATGAAGGTCCAACACTTCTCCACGTCGAGCAGGAATCGTTCCGGTTGATCCAGAGTGCTGGTTTGTCGCAGCCCCATATGTAAGGACACCAACAGGCGTCCGACATCATGCGGATCATTCCGTGGATCGATGTCGCCTTCGGCAATGGCTTGCTCGACAACGCCGGCCAACGCTTTGACCCAGTTGTCCAACAACTTCTCCTGCAGTCCCTGCGTCCGTCCGACCGACTCGATGAGGTTGAGGCCCGCCCGCACGGCGTCGGTCGTGATGTCGCCGACAGCAATGAGGTAGGAGAAGTCGATGAGGGTCTCGAGGCCCGAAAGTCCGCGCTTCATCAGATCTTGCACGGCGCTGGTGCCCGAGGTGGTCTGCCTTTCGATGATCGCGACGGCCAACGCGTGCTTCGACTTGAAATGGAAGTACATGGCCCCCTTGGTCAGTTCGGCTTCGGCGAGGATGTCGTCGAGACCGACGTCGTGGTAGGGCCGTCGCGCGAACTGATGCGAGGCAGCTCGCAAAATCTGTCGCCGCGTCGCGTCGGCGCGGCCATCGTGGGATTGAGAAGTCATCGGTTCGGCGAACTCACCTTCGCGATCCCGCGCGTCGCAGATAGCCGGCGACGCCAGCGTCCAGGGTGCGTGTGGTGTATCGACCCCACGATTTCGATGCCGTCAAGCAGGGCACGCACCTCGCTTCTTCCGCGGTCCAGAGCGAACACTCACCGAGTGCCCCAAGCGACATTTGGCCACTACTGAGGTTAGCAGCCGCCGGAGGACCCATCCTTGAGTCCGCGAGCCGGAGCGTTAGATACCTGTAGTAAAGATCATACCTTAGATGAGAACTAAAAGTATGGTTTGTGCGCTATTATGGGGGAGTCAGTTTGGTACGTCGGCCGCCAAAGGGGGAAGTACATGTCGCTGGTCACCATGCGACCCGGATACCGGGCCGCGTTGGCCTGCACACCATCGGCCGACGGATTCCTGTCCAGCTCACGCACCGCCGCCGCGGTCCCGGTCGACTCAAGCGCGGGTTCGAAGTGATCGATTTTGGCGCCTTGCCCCCCGAGGTGAACTCGACGCGGATGTATGCCGGTCCCGGCCCGCTATCGCTCTCGGCCGCCGCGGTTGCCTGGGAAAACCTGGCTTCCGAACTGCATTTCGTGGCAAGTTCCTACCGAACAGTGATCGCGGGATTGACCACCGGACGGTGGCTGGGACCTTCCTCACTGTCCATGGCATCCGCGTTCGGGCCATACGTCGCATGGACCACCGGGGCGGCCGCGCGGGCCGCCGAGTCCGCGGGTCAGGCCCGGCTTGCCGTGGAGGCCTATGAAGCCGCCTTCGCGATGACCGTCCCGCCACCGGCGGTCTTCGCCAATCGGACCCAACTCGCCTCGCTGACCGCCACCAACTTCTTCGGCCAGAATTCGCCGGCGATCGCGATGAACGAGGCCCAATACGGCGAGATGTGGGCGCAGGACGCTTCGGCGATGTACCAGTACGCAGCGAATTCGGCGATCGCGACCGACGTGACGCCGTTCACCCCGGCGCCGAACGTGACCGACGACAGCGGAGTGTCCGCGCAGGAGATCGCGGTCGCCAAGGCCACCGGCATGTCGGCCGGCACCCAATCCGCCTTGCAGAATCTGGTTTCCACCGTTTCGCCGACGTTGGAGGCGCTGTCGACGCCGACCGGACTCGCGTCGTCAAGTCTGGTCGCAGACTCGTCCACCGGATTGGGGAGCTTGTTCAGCGCGGACAACATTTCCCTGATCAGCAACGTGGCGGCGATCTGGATCATGGCGTTGCCCACGCCGCTGTACGCGCTGTCCAGCCTTTTCGGAATCGCGCAGAGCAGCCAGTCGATGGGAATGGCCGCGGCTTCCGTCGGTACCGACCTCGGAGCGGCGGCAGCGACGGGCGCAGCCGAGGCCGCGACCGGCGCGGCTGGGCTCGGAAACGCGGGCGTGCTGGGCAGCATGGGCGCGGCTAACTCGTTGGGGCCGTTGTCGATACCGCCGGGATGGACCAGCGTGGTTCCGCCGTCACCGGGCGCCTTCTCGGGGCTACCCAACGCCGTTGCCGGCGGTGCGCCTTCCACACCAAGCATGTTGGGCGGCGTGCCATTACGGCCGCCAGGTTCCGGCTCGGGACCCACCCCCGGTCCGCGATACGGCCTGGTGCCCACCGTCATGGCCCAGCCGCCGTCGGCCGGATACGGATAACCACACCGAATGTGCGGCGGCTACGGCCTCCGCAGCAAAGACGACTACCCGACCCCTACCAGCGCGTCTATTCCGGAAGGAGACGTTAGTGAAGTACACGCCTACCAGCATTGCGGGGGTCACGATCGTCGACATCGAGCCCACCTCCGACCACCGCGGCTTCGTCTCCCAGTCCTTCTCCGCCCAGGAATTCGCCGAAATCGGGCTGATCGCCGATGTCGTGCAGACGCAAATCTCCTTCAACCACACCCGAGGCACGGTGCGGGGCTTGCATCGTCAGGCGCCGCCGCACGCCGAGGCCAAACTGGTTCGCTGCACTCGCGGCGCAATTGCCGACGTCGTCGTGGACGTCCGACCCGAGTCGCCGACCTACGGCAAGCACGTCATGGTCGAGTTGAGCGCCGACAACCACCGGTCGCTGTTCGTACCGCCGTATGTCGCCCACGGCTTTCAGACCCTGAGGGACAAGACCGAAGTCAGCTGCCAGGTCAGCGGTTCCGTTACGGCTGCCGGCGAAGAGGGATTCCGGTTCAACGAACCGGAATTCGGAATTGAATGGCCGCTGCCGGTGACCGTCATTTCCGAAGCGGACGCCACCTGGCCGAAGCTGGAGAGCGTCGACGGCGACGTCATCGTGATGATGGACGTCGACCGGCTACTGGCCGAACGGTCAACCTATGACTCGTCCGCTGTCCCGGCGCGTATTGCCCCCGCACGCCGGCCCGTCCATCTCAGCGAGTGCGCCACGCCATCCGGAACGAGGTTCAGCACTGACGTGTGGCCGCATCACCAAGAGAGCGGGTCGGCATAACCACCTTGCAACACACCCGGATTCGCAGCGCGCCCGCACCCGCGCTTCCCTTGCCAACGACCGGCAGCCGCAACCTCCGTCGCTGGCAACGCAAGTATGCCAACCGCGTGCGCATCACCGATGCGGCGATCGTGGCCGGATCGGTGACCCTGGCACAGTTTGTCCGGTTCGGCGGCTCGCCATCCGCCTCCGGTTACGCCGGCGGGGTTATGACGATGTTCTCGGTGATCTTCGCGGCGCTTTGGCTATCGTCGCTCGAAATATTTCAGACGCGGTCAACGCGAGTCATCGGCGCGGGAATCGACGAGTACCGGCGCATCGCCCACGCGTCGTTCCAGACGTTCGGGATCATCGCGATCATCACGCTGCTCGCCAAGATCGAGCTGGCGCGCGGCTACCTGGCGGTCGCGCTTCCGGTCGGCACGCTGGGATTGCTGGTGAGCCGCAACCTGTGGCGCCGGTATGTCGGCCGCAAGCGCGCCGACGGCGAATACCTGACGAAGGTATTGGCGATCGGAGACCGGTCCGGGGTGCAGCACCTGGCGCTCGAACTGGAGCGCAACCCGAAGAACGGCTACGTCGTGGTCGGCGTATGCATACCGGGATATGGAGCGCCCCGCGGCGAGACGCTCGAGGTTCATGGCCACGCGATCCCGGTTCTCGGCGACGACAGCTATGCGGCGCCCGCCGTCGAGGGTTGCGGTGCGGACACCGTGGCGGTGGCCCGCACGGAGCACTTGGGCGTGCAGCGCATCCGAGAACTGATGTGGCAGTTGGAAACCAAGGACATCGACCTTGTGGTGTCGCCCGGGGTAATGGACGTCGCCAACGCACGATTGACCCTGCGGCCCTACGCGGGCTTCCCGCTGCTGCACGTGGAAAAGCCCCAATACGAAGAGACCAACCGCTTTCAGAAACGGGCCTTCGACTTCTGTTTCGCACTGGCCGCCGTCGTAGCGACGACGCCGGTCATGATCGCCTGCGCCATCGCAATCAAGCTGACGAGCAAGGGACCGGTCTTTTACCGGGCCGAACGCATTGGCCTCGAGGGCAAGGCGTTCACGATGCTCAAATTCCGCACCATGGTGGACGGCGCCGACCGGCAGGTCGCACAGCTGCTGGCGCACAACGAGGGCGCCGGGGGCATGCTGTTCAAGATTCGCCAGGACCCCCGCATCACACCGGTCGGGCGGGTGCTGCGCAAGCTCAGCATCGACGAGTTGCCGCAATTCATCAATGTGCTGAAGCAGGACATGAGCGTCGTCGGACCACGGCCGCCGCTGCGACGCGAGGTGGAGATGTACGACGTCGAAGCCAAACGCCGGTTGCTGGTGAAGCCGGGCGTCACCGGATTGTGGCAAGTCAGCGGCCGTTCAGACCTTTCCTGGGAAGATTCCGTCCGGTTGGATCTGTCCTATGTCGATAACTGGTCAATGGCAGGGGACCTGATGATCGTCGCTAAGACGATCAAGGTCGTCCTGGTAGGCGATGGGGCCTACTGATGACACTGCGATGACTGAACCGGTGGTCGACCCTGTAGTCGGGCCGACGGTGCCGCTCTCGCAGATCGCTCACGCTTACGCTATCCAGCTGGTCTGCCGAGCACTGGGGATGGTGGCGTCCGTCGTTTCGGTGGCGATGACTGCCCACTACCTGGGCCCCGGGCTCTATGGGCAGCTCACGATCGCGGTCGTGTTCATCGGGATGTGGTCCAGCCTGGCCGATCTCGGCATTGGAACCGTCATCGTCCGACGCGTCACGTCCGGCCAGGGCGATCTGGAGCGGCTCGTCCGGGTCAACAGTGGCCTGTCCCTGCTGTATTGCCTGCCGCTGGCCGTCGCGGCGGCAGGCACCGGGCTGCTCGTGTATCACGATGCCGACGTGCGCATGATGCTCGTCGTCCTGTCCGGCCAGCTGCTGATGATGACGATGACCACTCGGTTCGAGCCGGTCTTCATGGCCACCGTCAAGTTCTCTGCGGTGGCCATCTCCGACGTTGCCAGCCGGCTGGCCGTGCTGGCCGCGGTCTGCTGGCTGGTGACCAGCCGAGCGGACGTGGTCTGGTTCGCGGTGGTCCAGCTCATCCCGCCGGCCCTGCAACTGTTGATCCAAGGCACGGCCGCGGCGCGACAAATCTCGCTTCGCCCCATCTTCGCGCTGCGAGAGGCCGCTGATTTGATGCGGGAAAGCCTGCCGCTGATGGGTGTCATGGTGGTCGCCCTCGTGTACTGGCGCGCCGACGGCGTCATCCTGTCCTTGCTGAGCACTCAATCCGAGGTCGGCGTCTACGGGTTGGCCTACACGCTCGCGTTCAACACCGAGGTGTTGGCGCTTTTCTTCCTGAAGTCGTCGCTATCGACCGCGACGGAGCTGTTCGCACGCGATGTCGGCGCTTTCGCCGACTTCCTGCGCCGCAGCGTCGAACTGATGTATTTCCTGATGGTGCCGGTCGCGGTGGTCGGCGGGTTACTGGCCGGGCCGCTGATCGGATTGCTCGGCGACCAGGCCTTCGTCGCTCGCGGAACCCCGACGCTGGCACTGCTGCTGGCCGCGGCCGCGCTGCGGTGCATCGCCAGCACCCTCGGCCAGGGATTGTTCGCCTCACATCAACAGCGGTTCCTGTTCCGGGTCTGGGTCGTCACGCTGGTGCTCAACATCGCGCTGAATCTCGTGCTGGCCGGCCGGTTCGGGGCCGTCGGTGCGGGGGTGACGTTGGTGTGCACGGAGCTGTTCGGCACGGCGGCCGCGAGCTGGCAGCTGCGACGCCGGTGCGGCTACCGCGCGCCGGTGAAGTTCCTGCTGCGGGTGCTCGTGCCGACGGCGGCCAGTGTCGCGGTCGTGCTGCTGCTCCCCGGTCTCCACGTGGTGTTGGTGCTCGCCATTGCGGCCGCCGTCTACCTGGCTGTCAACATGGCGATCGGGCCCGTCAACTGGTCGATGTTGACATCGCTCACCCGGAAAGCGGCGCCGGCATGACCCGGCAAAGGGATCGTGCCTACCTGAAGCGCCCGGTCGGTGACACTCACGCGCTGCCATCCGCGCGGCCGCTCGCGGTGCTGATCGTGACCGACAAGAACCACGTCCTGGTAGAGAGATGTCTGACCAGCGTCGCCGCACAGCTACCCGAGCTGCCCGTCTATGTCTATGAGAACAGCGGTGCCGGATATCCCGGTCGCGAGGAGCTGGCCGCCCGGCATCCGGCGGTCCATTGGGTGCTGGGGTCGGCAAGCCTCGGCGTCGGCGAGGCATTCAACGCATTGGCCGAGCAGGTGCCCGGCGACGCCGATCTACTGCTCTTGAACCCCGCCGCAGAGCTGCGGGGACCGTTGACGCGCACCAGGGAGTTACTGCGAGAACCGCGGGTGGCGGCGGTATCGCCGATGGCGGGTGCCGCGGCCGCATCCGAGCGGGTCCCGTGGGACCTCGCGATGCGCCGCCCCACCCTGCTGCGCGCACTGGTGGCGGCCACCGGCCACTCGAATGCCCTACGCGGAACAGCGATTTCACCCCGGTATGCCCACCAGCCCGACGAATCCGAGACCATCGACGGCTATGTCGACGGTGGCTGCCTAGCGATCAGCCGCGCGGCCTGGAACACCGTCGGCGG
The DNA here is from genome assembly GCF_026625985.1 of Mycobacterium sp. Aquia_213. Taxonomy (NCBI): domain Bacteria; kingdom Bacillati; phylum Actinomycetota; class Actinomycetes; order Mycobacteriales; family Mycobacteriaceae; genus Mycobacterium; species Mycobacterium sp. Aquia_213. The sequence continues at coordinate 1,173,163 of NZ_CP113116.1, read as the reverse complement.
CTTCGACGAGGAGTTCTTCGGCTACGGGGTGGACGTCGACTGGCAAACCCGCGCCCGCGCGGCGGGCTGGCGCATTCTGCTCGCCAACGAACTCGGCTTCGATCGCGGTAGTGCGGTGGCCGACTTCGGTGCGCTCGGCGCCGACGCATTGCCGGGCGGAGACGTCTCGGCCGACGAACACCGCCGCGATCACGACTTGCTGCGGGCCAATACCGCGTTGGTGCTCGAGCACCAGCGCAGCGTTCACCACGCGGATGTATACCTGGTCGGGACAACGCTTTTGGATCGTATACAGCCCCCGAAGCGCGCCGCGCGCCGCAGGGCGCGGCACCATTGGAGCCACGGTCTGCCGGAGATCGTAATCGCCACCAATCGTCTGGTGCACGGCGGAGCCGAGCGGCAGAAGGCATTGCTGGCAGCCGAATTGGCTCGCCGCGGCTACCCGGTGACCATCGTCTGCGTGCAACGGTTCGGCCCGATGATCGAGGAGATTCCGAACAACGTGCGGGTGGTGCGCCAACCGTGGTGGGCACCGGCCGTCGACCTACGCGATGGCCCGGCGGTATTGATCAGCGGCGACACCAACACCGAGACGGGGTTTGGCACGCTGTGGCGGGCCGCCGGCCGCGAGCGGCGCTGGCTGGTCGCCCCGCACACGCCGCCGGAGGAGGACGGGCCGATCTACTCGCGGCCACTTGCCGCCGCAATGTCCCGAGCGGACGGTTTTATTGTTCTGGCGCAACGACATTGGGAAATGCTGGCCGCTCACCATCGGTTGACCGGACGGCGCTTCGTGGCACCCAACGGCGTCACCCAGGAGGACCAGCCGCGCCAACGGATCCGCTCGGCCGATGCCCCGGTGCATTTGGTGGTGCTGTCGCGGATCGTCGAGCACAAGAACCCCCACCTGCTGGTCGAAGCGCTCAGCGGCCTGACGGAATTGCCGTGGACGCTATCGATATTCGGCGACGGCCCGGATCGGGCGAAACTCGAGGCCCGCACTCCTGCCGCGCTGCGCGACCGGGTGCAGTGGCGCGGCTGGTCGCCCGGTCCGGCGCACGCGCTGGCCGAGGCCGACCTGTTGTGTCTGCCCAGCCGCTTAGAGGCGTTCCCGTTGTCAATACTCGAGGCGATGGCCCGGGCGATACCGGTGGCCGCGTCGGCGGTCTGCGCGGTCCCGGAAATGCTGGATTTCGGAAAGGCCGGCTTCCTCGTCGATCCGCCGTCAGCGCAGGGCTGGCGAGAACGCTTGGCCGAGATACTGGCAGACCCCGCCGCGCTGCAAGCGGTGGGGATGCAGGGCTTCGAACGCATGCGCAAGCACTACACCGTGGAAGCGATGACCGATGCCTACCTCGACGCGATAGACGCAATCCTATGAACGTAAGTGCCGCAACGCCTTTCATCGATAGCGACGGAAATGAAGACGGTTTCGCCTTGTGCCAACCGCGTAGCCGGAGGGAATTAAGATCAGCGACAAGCAGATTCGCGAGCTGGAGTCCGGCCGCGACGCTCATCAACGACCCGTTGCCCCCACGTCCCCGCGGCTCGATAACATCGCGCCGAATCGGCGTGACTCGACTGCCTACAATGCAGCGATGAAACGGAGCCTGCCGCGCCGGCTCGGAGCACTTGCCGGGGTCATCGCGATGCTTGTCTTGGTGGCGCCGCCGGCAATGGCGGACCCGCCGCCCAGCGTCGGCGGGGCCCTGATCGAGGCTCCGACCATCCCGCTGCAGAACCTGGGCGCGCAGAGCACGATCGAGTTCTATCCGCACCGCGAGCTCTCGATCACCGGTCTGACGCTTTCGGTGCCCGAAGGACTGACCCCGGCCTCGTTGAACGCGACGCTCGAATTACCGGTCAATCTCCGGTTCGGCAATCTGACGGTGACACAGGACGATCGCACGATCAGTCGGTTGGAGTTGCCGACCAAGGACCAGACGCCGATGGTCATTCCCCTGGCCGGAACGAAGGTCACCGGTAACTCGGTAAGCCTCACCCTGACCGCGACGGTGCTTCCGCTGGAAAACTATTGCTGGGATCCCCTGACGCCGATCCGGCTCGTCAACGGGTCGATCACGTTTGCCGGCGGCGAAGTCGCACCGAAGACCATCGCGGACTTCCTGCCCCCGGTGGTCCGAAAGCTGACCATCGTCGTACCGCCGAAACCGACGCAGCAGGAGACCGACGCGGCGGTGCAATTGGCCGCCGCGCTGGAAGATCGCTACGGAGGGCAGAATCCGCAGATCGCCGTCGAAGCCCTGTACGACCGCGGGAGCACCGCGGTGGATCCGTCGCTCCCCCTGGAACGACAGATCATCATCAGAGAGGGTCCGGACAAGGGCCTTGCGCTGCAGGGCACCACCGGCGTTCCCGCACTAGTCATCTCGGGGACCGGTGACGACCTCACCAACCAGACTCGCCTGCTGACGGATCCTTCGGTGAAGTTCGCATACGGCGCCACCGCGGTTGCCGGGCCGCTGCCCAACAAGCAGAAGCTGGCCGCCGATACCACCACGCTGGAACAGCTGAATCAGACCAACCTCAGCGCGGAGGACCTGTGGCCCGATGTCGGCATCAGCCTGGAACAGACCCGATGGGGCCATTCGCTCGACCACATCCGAGTGCACGTGCTCGGTTCGCACACACCGCTGCCCAACAATTTCGGCGGTGAAGTGCTCGCGTCGGTCGCCGGGCAGACGATCAACCGATGGCCGGCCGAGGCCAACGGCACGATCGATCACTGGGTGGACATTCCGGATCGACTGCTGTCCCGTGCCACCAGCCTCTCGATCAAGGTGCACACCACCGGGGACGCCGGACATTGCGGCGAGTATCTTCCGATCACCCTGAAGATCGACCCCAAGACCGAGGTCCAGACCGGTCGCGCCAATCCGCCCATCCCGAAAGGCTTTCCGTCACTGCCGCAGTCGCTGATGCCGCGGATTGAATTCGGCGTCAGCGACGACATATACAACGACACCGTGCGCGCCGTCCAGATCGCGGTGGGCCTGCAACAGCTGAGCGCGGTGCCGTTGCCGACCAAGGTGACCAGCCTCAAGCAGGCGGTCGACAGCCATGACCCGGCGGTCCTGATCTCTGCGGGCGCCTGGCCGGTCCAGACGATCGCGCTGCCCTTCAACGCAGAAAATGGCAGCATCACGATCGAGGGCTTGGATGCCGGGGGCGAGTCCACCACCCTGACCCTCGATCCATCGGTGCACTTCGGCTCGCTGCAGACCGTGTTCGACGGTCACCGCTCGATCCTGATCGCGACCTCCAACGGGGCTCCCGGGCAACTCGACGAATTGCTGCGGTGGTTGGCCGCGGAGCCGGGCCGGTGGTTCGGGCTGGACGGCCGAATGGTCATCTCCGTCCCGGGCACTGAGCCGATCACGGTTGCCAATCCGCCCAGCGACATCACCGCGAAACCGTCGACGCAGGAAGACGACTACACGTGGGTGTGGTGGGTCGCCGGCGTTTGGGTGGTGGTTGCCGCTATCGGCGGCGGCGTGCTGTTCTACCGGGCCCGCAGAAACTCAGTCTGAAAAGTATGCCCTGGTAGGGCATAGAGAGGTATCACCCGATGGATTTCCGCACCTTTGCCCGGACGCTGACCGTCCACTGGAAGCTGTTGGTCGGCGCGTTACTGGCCTGTCTCGCCGGCGCAGCGGCGATCACGATGTTCCAGACGAAGGCCTACGAGTCGTCGGCCACCGTGCTGATCTCCTTTCCCGGTCAGACCGACCCGTCCCAGCTGTACTACGGCACGCAAGCCGCACAGGATCGGCTGCCGTCGTACGCGGCGATTGCCGGAGGGCGCTCGATAGCAGAGCGCGCGGTCGCGCATTACGACCTCCCGATCAGCGCCGAGGCCCTGGTCAGCAAGACCAATGTCCAGTACATCCCGAAGTCGTTGATGTTCACCATCACCGTCACCGACACCGATCCGAATCGGGCGGCGGCGCTGACGAAGGGGATGGCCGACGAGTTCGTCGAGGTCGTCGGGACGTTGGGCGTGAATCCGAAAGGGACGCTCCCGCCGCCGCCGACCGCCGACGGCCAACCTGCGCCGCAACCCCAGACGATCGAGGCAATCCCGACCAGGGCGACGGTGGTCGAGCCGGCCCGTGCATCGCGCCACCCGATCAGCCCGGTGCCAACGCGCAACATGGCGCTGGGGCTGGTGGCCGGCGTGCTCCTCGGCGTCGGGGTGGCGTTGACCCGCGAGGCCACCGATCACACCTTTCGCGATCGCGAGAAGCTGGAACGGCTTTCCAAGCTGCCGACATTGGCCGAGCTGCCCGGAAAACGCGGCACCGCACCACGATTCGGCACCGACATCTCATTCGACGATGCGGTCCGAGGCCTGCGCGCACGTCTGCTCAGGGCGGCCGGACCCGGAGTAAGCCGGCTGGTGGTCACGGCACCCTTCGGCGGCGAGGGAACCACGACCACGGCGCTGAACCTGGCGAAGGCATCCGCCGAAGCCGGCGAGGATGTCCTGCTCGTCGAGGGCGACACCCGTCGGCCGGTGATCGCCGGCTTGCTCAAGGTCGAATCGGGCGAAGGACTGGCCAGCGCACTGGCCAACCCCGAAATCGCGGTCGAAGTTGTCAAGCCGACCCCGATTGCCAAGCTGTTCATGCTTGCGCCACGCGCAGCCCGCCGGGACACCCTGCCCTGCAGCGCGTACCCACCGGAGGTGCTGGACAACGTGATGCAGGAGCTCTCGGCCACGTTTACCCGGACGGTAGTCGACGGCCCGCCGGTGCTGGCGACGGCCGACTCGGGCATGCTGGCCGGCGCCGTACACGCCACGGTGTTGGTAGTCCGGGCGCGGCGCACCACCGAGGAAGAACTTGCCGACGCCTTGACCGCGCTGAACGCGGCCGGGGCCCGCGTCATCGGCACGGTGCTGACCGACGCCAAAGTCGCCCGCCACACCAGGGCTGCCGCCCGGAGCTACCGGGCGAAGCTCGGCGGATCGGCGTGATCCGGTACCTCCGATATCGCCACCGCCTGGTGTTGGCCGCGGTGGTCGTGGCGATGTTCCTGTTTGGGTGTTTCGCCTTCGGTGTGGCCTCGGTTCGTGACCCGTACGAAGGTGCCGTGCTGGTCGGCGCGATGTTCAGCCTGGTCGTGTACTGGGCACGACCCGAGGCGATGGTGTGGATCGCGTTGTTCTACACCTTCGGCGCGCTGCCCATTGGTTTGTATATCGGCAAGGTCGTCGGCCCGACGACAATCTACGTCTGGCACGTCGTGGTGTTATTAGCGATCTTGTACCTGATCCAACTGGTGCGACCGCAGTTCTCGGATTACATACCGCCGGGCATCTTCGTGTTGACGGTGCTGTTTTTCACCGGGGTCGGGTTCGCGGATGGGCACTCCCCCGAGGCGATACTCCACGAAATGACCTGCCTGTTCGAGATGGTCGCGGGGTACCTGCTGGCACTGCTGATCGTCTACGGCAATTACATCAAGGGGGCGACGCAGACGCTCGTGTTGACGCTGTGGGTTTCGGCGGCGATGGCCATCGTGAGCTCGTCGTTGGGGCTGCGCCTGACCGGCCGTTTTGAAACCATCGGCGAGTCGACCACCGGCGGCTCAGTCACCCGCTTGATCATCCCCACCACGGCGCCGGCCGTCGCAGTGCTGGCCGCGCTGGTCGCCGCCCAGGTGCTCGGCCGGGTCAGGCCCGCGACGTTTTTCGCGATGGGCGTGCCCTCATTGATCATTTCGTTGCTGGCTTTTTCGCGCGGCACCCTGATCGCGATCGCAGTGGCCGCCGTCGTCGCGTTCTTTGCCAACCCGGGCTGGCAGGCGCTGCGGCGCTCGGCCAGCTTTGCCGTCACCAGCGTGGTCGTGTTGGCGGCCATGGTGCCGGGGGCGCTGTTCCTGCTGCAACATTCGAAGGCCGGAGAATGGCTGGGCCATCAGTTCGCCGGCTTCAGCTACCGCGTCCTCGGCGGCGTTAAGGCCAGTTCGCTCGCCGTGGACGACTCGACGAAGTACCGGCTGGTCGAAAACGCCGACCTGACCCGTGAAATTGCCAAAGCACCCGTGTTCGGCCATGGAATCGGCTACGCCTACCGACTGCCCTTCGGAGACGAGGGCTCGGGGAGCGACCAGTTCGGGTTCGACAGCTTCACCGTGCTGCTGGGCACCACCTACGCACACAACTTCTATCTGTGGTGGCTCGTCAAGGCCGGGGCGGTGGGCATGGCGGCGTTCGCGTGGTTTGCACTCCGGCCGGTGATCCGGGCGCTGCGCACCGCGTCGAAGCCGGCGAAGATCGCCGGTGCCGTCAGCGCTGGCCTGCTGGTTTTGAACATTATCGGTCCAAACATCGAAGACACCCCCGATTCCGTGGTGTTCGGTATGGTGCTCGGTTCGGCGATGGGGTTCGCCAACGTGGCGCGTAGGCGGCCGGATGAACCCGTCAGCGCCGATCTTGATGACGGCACCGCCGCCGACAGCGCGATAACCGAGCCGATCCCGCTGCTGGTAGGAGGCCCGGCCGTGGTTGCCGCGACGCCCAAGCACGCCTCACGGTCACTCTGACGCCGATTTCATACCGCGGGTACTGCGCCGCCCCGACGCGAATTCCTCTCTGACCGAGGTCGCAAGTTATTACCTAACTCACAGTCTGTTTCTGTAGTAAGTGCATACCTATGGCATGTATTATCTCTTCTATGCAGGCTTTCAGTTCGGCCCCCGTCACGATCCTCGACGTCATTCGTCTCGAGGACACCGCTGGGCAGTACGGCGAAACCCTCACCCTGCCGCAGTTTGCAGCGGTCACGCCCCTCGCGCCGGCGAAAGTCGCACCGACCACGCACGACCGCGAAGTGACGACCGAAATCATCAACAGCATCACCCTGGTCCACGACCACGACGACGCCGACGACCTGATTCGGGAGTGCCTCGCTTCCCCCACCAGTCGGATCATCTCTTTCGTCAATGCGCACGCCTTCAACCTGTGCAACCGGCACCCCGAGTTTGCCGACGCCCTGCTGCGGTCGGACGTCATTTTGCGTGACGGCATCGGCATGCAGTTGCTCTTCCAGGCGTTGAACATCGACGCCGGGCTGAACATGAACGGCACCGACTTCATCCCGCGCCTGCTGGACAGCGCCAAAGGCCAGACGGTCGGGATCCTGGGCACCGCCGACCCGTACCTGTCCACCGCGGTCGACCAGCTCACCCAGGCCGGCCACAACGTGATCGTGAGCAAGGACGGTTTCCAGGACGAGGCGACGTACCTGGCACTGGTCGAGCAGCACCGCCCGAGGATCATCGTCCTCGGGATGGGCATGCCCAAGCAGGAACTCGTCGCCGCATACCTGAAGGACAACGTCACCTACAACCCGCTGATCATCAATGCGGGTGCGCTGATCGACTTCATCGGCGGCAAGGCCAAGCGGGCCCCGATGTGGATGCGCCGGGCTCACCTGGAGTGGGCCTTCCGCCTGCTGAACGAGCCGACGCGGCTGTTTCACCGGTACGTCACGGGCAATGTGGTGTTCCTGAGCCGAATCAACCGGATCCGCAACACCTACGTCCCGGCGTTCGACGAGCCGCTGGAACTAGGCCTCAACGACATCGCGGTCTGATCCCGCGGCGCGTCTCGGTCAGCGCCGACTACCCGCCGCCTCGGTGAGCACGCCCAACAAGCGATCCGCAACGCAGTCGACGGTGCATCGCTGCGCGTAGTGAGCCGCCGCCGCCGCTCCGCGCTGCGCCGCGATGACCGGATCGGCGAGCTCGTCGAATGCGGTAACCAGCCCGGCGACATCATCGACACCAACCGCCGGGCAGCCCGGCGGTTGGTATTCGGGCAGGCCGCCCGCCATGGACACGATCGGTGTGACGCCCAGCTGCATCGACAGCACCTGCACCCCGCTCTGCGAAGCGCGCCGGTAATGCGCGATCGAGCCCTTCGCGGCGGCCAGCGTCGCAACGATGTCGGAATAGCGGTAACTGCCGGTGCGTCGCCGTGCATGTTCGGGCAGCGTGCCCGGATCAAATGATCCGTCACCGATGAGCACCAGGTCGTCACCGCGCCAGCCGCCGCCGGCCACGTGTTGATGCCAAGCGTCGAGGACCAGCTCGATGTTCTTGTAGGGGTGCAGCCGCCCGATCATCACGAAGTCGCGGCGTCCGTCGGGATCCACCAGCGGGGGAACCAGAACCGGATCGAGGTCGCTGGTCAGTGGCAACACGTGAACGCGGGTACCGAGCACGTCATGCCGGTCGGCGATGGCCGCCGCGACATAGTCGCTGTAGGCAACCGTGGCCGCCGAGTGGGCGCCCCAACGGTCGAATACCGCGCGCTCGTACGCCGGCCGTTCTTCGATCGCATCGTGGGGACGGTCGTCGTGCACCAGCTGAACGCGCGGAACCCGCCCGGCCAACGCGATCCACCGTGGATCGCGAACCAGCTCGGCGACGACGACGTCGGGCCGAAACTTGCGAATGCGCCGCCATGCCGCGACGCTCGCGGGCCAGGTCGCCGGCGTGCGAAACCGCGGATCGAGCACCAACTCGTAATCGCGGGGCGTGTCGGACTCCGGGTGCAGGTCACAGGTCACCAACAACACGTCGGCGCCGCGCCGTTGCAACGCCTCCGCCTGGACGCGCGCCAACGGCCGCATCCAGGGCGAAAGCCACAGCACCCGAAGGCCCGCGCCTGGGGAGTTCGACACGCTACTTACCCAGGTCGGAGATCAGTGAGTCGCGCGGAACATCCAGTGTCGCAATCGGATACAACCCTGAGTTGTCCCGGCCATCGCGCGCCAGCTGCATGGGCGGATAGTTCACCAGGTGCGTCGCGTCCGGCTTGTGCTGCTGCCACTCGACGGATGCGCGCACCGTGTAGTGCCCCGGCGCCAAGCCACCCAAGTCGACGTGAACCGTCTCGGTGGCCGACGTCGGCACCGCCTGCTCGCGCGATTGGCTGGTGTCGTCGGACACCAGCGATTTGAGGTTGACCGTTGCCGGGATCGTCCGCACCACGGTTCCGGTGAAATCCACGAGCTTGTAACTCGGCACCCAATTCTCGGTGGCGGCCGCGGCTCCGTAATTCGTCCATACCGCCAAGATGGTCGCCACCTTGCCCTGCTGCGATTGCGATCCGGAGCGGGCCTCGACCGAATACCGATAGCCGGCGGACGCGTTGGCCTGAGCCCACAGCACGTACAGCTTGGGGTCCATTGCCGAATTCGATTCCCGGTCAGGGAAATTGAAGCTCGACGTCATCGACACGTGGTATCTGACAACGTCGTGCAGACCTTTTTCGTAATAGGTCCGGGGGTTGGTCCCGCTGGGCAGCTGGCACCATTCGGTGATCAGCAGCGCCGAGGACAAGCGCTGCTTGATCGCATTGACGACCGCATCGTTGGACCGCACGTATTGCGAGTCGTTGGACTCGGCCCACGTTGGCAACGGCGAGTAGACACCGAGACAGTCCGCGCGGATACCGACCGGCGCCGACAGCTTCTTGGTGACGTCGTCGGCGAGCAGTTCGCGCACGATCTCCGGATTATCCGGCGCGGTCACCAATTGGGTATGCGGAAAGGCGTTCACGTTCGCGGCGACCAGCTGTTTGATCGACGCGGTGGTGATGCTCTGATCACGAAACTGGCTGTAATAGCCCAGCTTTGCGACGCTGCTGTCGGGGTCGGGGCCCGGCGCGCCGAGCACGTCGCGCAAATACGCGATGTGGTTCTCGCTGAAATCCCCGTAGCCGGAAAACTCGAACACACTCAGCCGCTCATCACGGTCGTAGCGCCTGCCGAGCGCAGCAAGCAGATCCTGAAATGCGCTTAAGTAGTTGGGATCGTTCCAGTTCGGCACCACCTGCATCACCCCGGCCGCCGGACCAGTCGGTGGATTGGGGTAGTTGGTCGTAGCGCCCGGCAGCGCGCGCACCCAGTCGGGAACGCTGATGTTCGTGTTGTTCGGATACGAGTCGTCGCAGCACGAGCTGTAGGCCATCACCCGAAGCGTCATCCGCATGCCGCGATCGCCCAGCTTGGCCAGCACATCGTCGATCGCACTGAAATCGTACTTGCGATCGTCGGGAGCATCGGGTGGCAACGTGTGCGGGTCGACGGGCTGGATCTGGCGCCACGAAACACGCAGGCTCGCATCGTTCGACGCCGGCCAAGCCGGATACCGCTGCTGTGCCGGATTGCCTTGTGGGAAAAGCGGTTGCAACAGGTCTTCGTACTGGCCGCGCAGCGGGTTGGGGATCTCCTGCGTGTTCGACGGGATGGCCGGGCTGACCATCGCGCTCATCGGACCGCTCTGCTTCTGACCGCCACAGCCGTTGAGTACCAACATTGCGAACATGGCAATAGCCAGTGCTTTCTTGCTAATTTTTTCGACCATTCTCTTTCTTGAGTTAAATCACGCCGAGTGACAGCGCCTCGCGATCGGCGAGGAATGGCATCGGCATCCAGCGTGCCGACAACAATGCCTCCATCGCATCGCCGGGGACGGGTCTCGACAACAAGAACCCTTGCGCGCGGTGGCACCCGTGCTGCATCAAAGTGAGTGCGGCAGCGGGTGTCTCGACTCCCTCGGCTACGACTTGCAGACCGAATGCCTCGGCGAGCCCGATGATCGCGCGAACGATGGCCAGGTCGCCGGCGTTGGTCCCCAAGTCGCGCACGAATCCGGCATCGATCTTCAGCATGTCGACCGGCAGCGACTTCAGGTGCGACAGCACCGCATAACCGGTACCGAAGTCGTCGATCGCCAACTGCACACCGACCTCTTTGAGCTCCGCGAGGGTATTGCGGGTGGTTTCGATGTCGTGCACGACGGCGCGCTCGGTGATCTCCAGGCACAACGATGCGGCGTCGATGCCGAACTCTTCGATCGTCTCCGCGACGCTGCGAACGAAGCCGCGGGTGATCAGCTGCACGGGTGACACATTGATGCGCAAGACCGCGCCCTGCCCCACGCCGTTGGCACGCCACCGGCTGAACTCCGCGCAGGCGGTGCGCATCACCCAGCGGCCCAGCTCGCCGGCCAGGTTCGTCGATTCGGCCACCCCGATGAAGGCGTCGGGCAGCAGCAGGCCCCAGATCGGGTGCCGCCAGCGGACCAGCGCCTCGGCGGCCACCACCGCGCCGGTCCACAAGTCGACCTCGGGCAGATAGTGCAGCAGCAGCGCCTCGTTGCCGATATCGCCCTGCAGATGCAACTCAATGTCGTTGCGGAAGGCGCTTTTCAACGACATGTCGTCGGTGAAAACCGCGATCTGGTTGCCGCCGGCGCGCTTGGCGGTCAGCACCGCTTCGTCGGCGCGGCGCAACAAGGCGGTGCAGTTGTCGCGCTCCGGCATCCCGACCGCCAGTCCGATGCTCACGGTGCGGCTGATCATGTGCCCGCCGATGGCCAGGCGCTCGCAGAGCATTTTCGACAAGCGACGGGCGAACGACTCCGCGGTCTCCGGCGACATCGACTGCTCGGGCACGACGACGAACTCGTCGCCACCCAGCCGGGCGATCATGGCCTGACTTCCGGCGCAGACCTGAATGCGTTGCGCGAAGACCCTGATGAACCAGTCGCCCGCGGTATGGCCCAAATAGTCGTTGATCGGCTTCAACCGGTCGAGGTCGAGATACAGCACCGCAACGGGTCCCGGCTTTCCGACAGCGAGCCGTTCGGACAAGTGCGCGACCAGCGCCCGACGGTTGTACAGACCGGTCAGATCGTCATGCTCGGCCAGATAGCGAAGCTTCTCCTCCGCCGCGATACGGGCTTGCAGCTGCGCGAACAGGGCCGCGACCACCTCAAGCGTATTGATCTCGGCTTGCTTCCATTTCCGGACGCCGAATTTGACGAACCCGAGCAAACCGGTGGTCACCTCGCCCGATACCAGGGGCGCCACCGCCACCGAGGGAGCCGCAGGTTGCTGGGGTCGCGCCAGCGGACGCCACCAGGAGCGGCGGGGCTGACCGGGCGATATCAGCACCGGTTTCCTGCCTTGCTCGCATTGGGCGAGCAGGGCGTCCTCGCTTTTTTGGGCAACGGCCATCGGATCCGGATCCGGAAGCTCGATGCGCGGCGGCCACTCCGCGATCAGCACCGAGGCGCGGGAAATCTCGTCGCGGTGCCGCAGGAAACTGGCGTCAAGACCGAACTGCTCGACCAGCTGCGCGAGGACCTTTTCGCTTACCTGAGTCGCCGTGGACGCCGTTGCCTCCATCAGCTGAGCTGCCACGGAGGTGACGACCAAGTCCAGGCTGCTGCGTGGCACGGGCTCCTCCGATACGGGGCTCATGTCCCAGCTGGGCGCCTAGCCCAAGCAGGCGGTCGTCTTCAGGCTTGCCTCTTTCAATGCACGCCAAATGCGCACTGGCGAACTCCATAATCCGCGGCTTGTCTGGCTGAAATCTCGGCCGGTGGCAGGCCACGAATTGGCGTTAGCGCAGCTTAACACGCAGCACTCGGACCAGGCGGGATCTCAACGCCATCCTCAACGCGCTCCGGACGAGAGTCCCGCAAACGTTCGCGCGCAGCGGCGTCAACTACGCTGTGACTCTTGAAACGCACCGCTCGCGACCAGCTGCATCCGGCTCTGCCGAGCTAGCGATCCCCGGGAAACACACCGCTGGAGGCACCGAAGATGCCCGTCGCACGTTCGGCCAGACAATGGCTCGCCCCGACGGTAAAGGCTGTCGCACCACGCCTGTTCTGGCGCCGGAAATACCGCATTCTGCAACAGCTGGGAGAAACCCGCGCGGACGTGCGGTTGGTCGCGTCGCTGTGTGACCCCAACCGCATCTCTTTGGACATCGGGGCCGATGTAGGCGAATTCACGATCGGGATGCTCGCGACGTCGCGATCGGTGATCTCGTTCGAACCACGGCCCGCCCAGGCCCGCGATCTGACGTCGATGTTCGACGCGGTCGGCGTTCCGGTCAAGGTGGAAGCGGTGGCGCTGTCGGACAAGCCTGGCGTGACGACCATGCGAGTGGTCGAGTCGGAGCCGGGGCGCAGCACGATCGACACCGACAACGTACTGGGCGACGTGGACGGCGGCGCCGTCCAGAGCATCGACGTGCCGGTCAAGCGCCTCGACGATCTGCACCTGGACGGCGTCGGCCTGATCAAGATCGACGTGGAGGGCCACGAACTGGCGGTGTTGCTCGGCGCCACAGACACACTCGTGCGCAACCAGCCGGCGCTGGTGGTGGAAGCCGAAGAACGTCATCACCCCAATGCCGTTGCCGACATCACCAAGCTGCTGGCCGGGCTCGGCTACGCGGGCTACTTCGATCTCGACGGGAGTCGGCGGCCGATCGAAGAATTCAACCCCACCCACCATCAGAACCCGGCCAGCATCAGCAGCGGCGAGGACGGCTGGGTAGCCGACGGCGGCTACGTCAATAACTTCGTGTTCCTGCCCAACGGGGTGTGAGCGGCAGCTCCGCCCGATTGGCCCATCCGGTGATGCAGCTCACAATTACGGGCCGAACTGTCACGCCTGGCCGTCCTGCGGTGTCTCAAGGGCACAAGTCCCAAGAGAGTAGGAGACAGCAATGACTAAGAACACTCACGTCGTGGTCATCGGCGGCGGATACGCCGGCACCCTGGCGGCCAATCGCCTGCGGCAGCGACCGGACCTCGAGATCACGCTGGTGAATCCCCGTCCGGTCTTCGTCGAGCGAATCCGCTTGCACCAGTTGGTCGCCGACACCGGCGCCGCGACCGCCGACTACGGATCGCTGCTGGGCGACGGAATCCAGCTGGTCGTCGACGCCGTCGAGCGGATCGACGCCGCTGCCCAGCGCCTGGTGCTGACCTCCGGCACCGCGCTGGACTACGACTACCTGATCTACGCCGTCGGCAGCACAGGCGCGGTGCCCGCGACGCCCGGTGCCGCCGAGTTCGCCCATTCGATCTCCGACCTGGAAAGCGCGCAGCGGCTGCGCTACGCGCTCGCCGACCTGCCGATGGCCGCGCCCGTCACCGTGGTCGGCGGTGGATTGACCGGCATCGAAACGGCCTCCGAGCTGGCCGAGCAGGGCCGCCCGGTGACCCTGGTGTGCGGTGGCACGCTCGGGACGTCGCTGAGCAAGCGGGGCCGGCGGTCGGTGGCCAAGCAGCTGCGCCAGCTCGAGGTCACCGTCCTGGAATCCGTCGCCGCCAGCGAGGTCCGCTGGGACAGCGTGGTGCTCAGCGACGGCGCGGTGCTGCCCAGCGGGGCGACCGTGTGGACGGCCGGGTTCGCCGTGCCGGATCTGGCCGCCCGCAGCGGGTTGCGCACCGACGAGCGGGGCCGGCTGCTCACCGACGAGACGCTGACCAGCGTCGACGACGATCGCATCGTCGCCGCCGGTGACGCCGCCGCGCCGTCGGGTCAGCCGTTGCGGATGAGCTGCCAGGCCGCCGAGCCGTTGGGCGCCCAGGCCGCCGAAACCGTGCTCGCCCGCATTGCCGGGGACACCCCCGCGGCGCTCAACCAGGCGTTCGTCGGCCAGTGCATCAGCATCGGCCGCACCCGCGGCACCCTGCAGTTCGCGCGCACCGACGACACCCCGGTGAACATGTCCCTCGGCGGGCGAACCACCGCAGCGATCAAGGAAAGGATCTGCCGGGGCACGCTGTGGGCCATCCGGCGCGAGGCCGCCAAACCGGGCTCGTACTTTTGGCTCAAGGGCGGCAGCCGGCCGACCGAATCCGCCGACGAGCAGGTCGCGATCAAATGATCGCGACCGGCGAGCACGCGGAACGGTTCACGCTGCTGCGCCCGTTGCTGTTCACCATTGCCTACGAAATTCTCGGCTCGGCCACCGAGTCCGACGACGTATTGCAGGACAGCTATCTGCGGTGGGCGGACGTCGACCTGTCGACGGTGCACGACACCAAGTCGTATCTGGCCCAGCTGGTGACCCGCCAGGCGCTCAACGCGTTGCGGGCCGGCGCCCGTCGCCGCGAAGAGTACGTGGGGCCGTGGCTGCCCGAACCGCTGCTGCTCGACGACCAGGATCCGTCAACCGATGTCGTTCTGGCGGAATCGGTTTCGATGGCCATGCTGGTGCTGTTGGAGACGCTGAGCCCCGACGAGCGCGCGGTGTTCGTGCTGCGCGAGGTGTTCGGTTTCGACTACGGCGAGATCGCCGACGCGGTGGGCAAGCCGGCGCCGACGGTCCGCCAGGTCGCCCACCGGGCCCGCGAACACGTCCGGGCGCGCCGCAAGCGCTTCGACCACGTCGACCCGGAGCGCAACGCCGCGATCACCGCCCAGTTCCTGGCCACCGCGGCCAGCGGCGACGTGGAGGCGCTGATGGCGATGCTCGCGCCGGATGCGACCTGGATGGCCGACAGTGGCGGCAAGGTGTCCGCGGCCCGGCGGCCGGTGGTGGGCGCGGACAAGGTGGCCCGGGCCATCACCGGGCTGGTGCGCAAGGCCGGCACCGGAATGCGCGTCGAGCTGGTGACCTGCAACAGTGCCCCGGCGGTGTTGTTCTACCTCGACGACGAGCTCGCGATGGTGGTCACACTCGAGATCGCCGACGCCTTGATCACCAACTTCTACGTGATGCGAAACCCCGACAAGCTGGCGGCCCTCGCGACCGCGCGCGACATCAGCCGCGGCTGAGCTCCGGAGGTCTGGGGTGCGAATATTCACCCTTCTGTCAAGCTAGGGCAGTGCGAATTGACCGGCTCGGCAACCTCGGCGAGGCACCCGGTGTGCTGCGCGCGATCGGTGATGCCGCCCGCCGGCTCGGGTTGCCACCGCCGGCGGCGCTGACCGGCGAGTGGTTCGGCGCGCTGGCGGTCATCGCGCCGAGCCTGGCGGTGCGTCCGGTGGATCCGGCCGACGCGTTCGCTGTCGCGCTGGGCTCGCAGACCGAGCAGTCCGTAGTCGGTGGCGGCTGGGTCGGTTACCTGTCGTATCCGGACGCCGGCGCCGACGGGCGCCCGCATCGCATCCCCGAGGCCGCCGGCGGCTGGACCGACTGCGTGCTGCGCCGCGACCGGGACGGACAGTGGTGGTACGAGAGCCTGTCCGGGGCACCGATGCCCGGGTGGCTGACCGCCGCGCTGGCCGCGACGCCGGGGCCGGCGCGCGAGTGCCGGATCGAGTGGGACGTCGCCGACCGCGCGGCGCACCGCGGCGCGGTGCTGGCCTGCCTGGAGGCGATTCGCGCCGGCGAGGTCTACCAGGCGTGCGTGTGTACCCGGTTCACCGGGACGGTCACCGGGTCCTCGCTGGACTTCTTCGTCGACGGCATCGCGCGCACGTCGCCGGCGCGCGCGGCCTATGTCGCCGGCCCCTTCGGTGCGGTCGCGTCGCTGTCGCCCGAACTGTTCCTGCGCCGCCACGGCGCGGTCGTGATGTCGAGCCCGATCAAGGGGACCCTGCCGCTGGACGCCTGGCCGTCGGCGCTGCGCGCCTCGCCCAAAGAGGTGGCCGAGAACATCATGATCGTCGACCTGGTGCGCAATGACCTCGGTCGAGTGGCGGTCACCGGCACGGTCAAAGTGCCCGAGCTGCTGGTCGTGCGCCGCGCGCCCGGGGTGTGGCATCTGGTGTCGACGGTGTCGGCGCAGGTGCCCGTCGAGCTGCCCATGTCAGCACTGCTGGACGCCGCCTTCCCGCCCGCCTCGGTCACCGGCACCCCCAAACACCGTGCCCGCCAATTGATTTCGCAGTGGGAATCGCCTCATCGCGGAATATATTGCGGCACAGTCGGTTTGGCGTCACCGATCGCCGGATGCGAGCTCAACGTCGCGATCCGCACCGTGGAGTTCGACGCCGCCGGCGCCGCGGTGCTGGGCGTCGGCGGCGGGATCACCGCCGATTCGAACCCCGACGCCGAATGGGAGGAATGCCTGCACAAAGCCGCCCCCGTCGTCGGGGTGCCGTGCACGACACCCGCGGCGTCGGTCGGCTAGTTGTACTGCCCTGAGAGGTTAGGTACGCGGCTAGCGGGTGGTTGGCCGCCGAGTGCGGTGTGGCCGCGGTGGTGATTGTAGTTGTGGAGCCAGTCGGTGAAGGCGGCGCAGCGTTCAGTGTCGGTGCGGTAGGGGCGGGCGTAGGCCCATTCGTCGGCCAGGGTGCGGTGGTATCTCTCCACTTTTCCGTTCGTCTGTGGCCGGTAGGGGCGAGTCCATTTGTGGGTCACTGGTCCTAGGGCGTGGGCAAAAGGTGTTGAGCGGTAACACCCACCGCGGTCCGTCAAAACAGCGCTCACGGTAATGCCGGCTTCAGCGAACCAGGCCTGGGCGCGTAGCCAAAAGGCCGCCGCGGTCTCTTTGCGTTCATTGGCTAGCAATTCGGTGTAGGCCAGGCGGGAGTGGTCGTCGAGAGCGGTGTGCAGGTAGTGATAGCCGATCACGGGGTGATTGTTGCGACGAATGGGTGTGTGGGCCAGGGAGTTTCGTTTGCCGATGCTGCGCCCGTGGATGCGCCAGCCACCGCCATCAGGGATCTTGCCCAGTTTCTTGACATCAAGGTGCACGAGGTCACCGGGCCGTCGATGTTCGTAGCGTCTGATGACCCGGCCGGTAGCTCGGTCCAGCCAGCACAGTTTGGCCAGCCCGTAGCGGGTCAAAACCCGATGCACCGTCGAAACGTTCAGGCCCAGCAGGTAAGCGATCCGAGCCGGTCCCCACCGGCGGATCACGCGGACCTTGATGATCCGCCGCTCGGTGCGTGGCGGCGTCCGATGCGGACTGCGGTGGGGTCGTGAACTGCGATCGGCCATCCCGGCCTCGCCCAATTCCCGGTAGCGGCTAGCCCACCGGGCTGCAGTGGTGGCCGATACCTGGAACCGTTCGGCT
This sequence comes from Mycobacterium sp. Aquia_213, assembly GCF_026625985.1. NCBI lineage: Bacteria > Bacillati > Actinomycetota > Actinomycetes > Mycobacteriales > Mycobacteriaceae > Mycobacterium > Mycobacterium sp. Aquia_213. The sequence goes on along the minus strand of NZ_CP113116.1, from coordinate 1,155,346 downwards.
GCCCGCCGCAACGGCCAACCGTTCTCAACGACGCAACGAGCCAGCCGCAGCCGACCGGTTTCTGACAAAGGGGCATTACGGTGGGACACGAAGACCTCCGAGGTGAGCAGTGCGTTCCTTAGACAGCTCGCACTTCACCCGGAGGTCTTCGTCATGTCACCACGCCACGCCGTCACCAACGTCCGTGGTCAGTACAGCTAGTCGTCGCGCCGCGCCGCCAGCACCTCGTCGTACAGCTGGCGCGAGCGCACGCCCGGATGGGCCGCGGCCACCTCGTTGCAGGCATCCTTCACTCGAACCCCGTCGGCAACCAGGCCTTTCACCTGAGCCAGCAGAGACGCCACGTCGGCGGGCGGGCTCGCGCCGGCCAACACGACCGTGATCTCGCCCAGCACGCCGTCGGCCGCCCAGGCCGCCAACTCCTCGAGCGTCCCGCGCACCACTTCCTCGTGCACCTTGGTCAGCTCCCGGCAGATCGCCGCCCGGCGGCCACCGCCAAGCTGCTCCACGGCATCGACCAGACACGCCGCCAGCCGGCGCGGCGACTCGAAGAACACGCAGCTGCGCCGCTCGTCGGCCAGCGAGGCCAGCCAGGTTTTGCGCGCCCCGCTCTTGCGCGGCGCGAATCCCTCGAAGCAGAACTTCTCCGACGGCAGACCGGAAACAGCCAGCGCGGTCGTCACCGCGGACGGCCCGGGCAAGCAGGTCACCGGGACGCCGGCTTCGACACACGCCACGACCATCCGGTAGCCGGGGTCGCTGATCAGCGGCATTCCCGCGTCGCTGACCACCAGCACCGTCGCACCGGCTTTGATCTCGTCGACCAGCGCGGGCACCCGCGTGGCCTCGACCTGATCGAACATGCTGACCACCCGGCCGGTGATGGCAACGCCGAGGGCTTTGGCCAGCGTTCGCACCCGCCGGGTGTCCTCGGCCGCCACCACGTCGGCGTCGCCCAGCGCCTTGATCAGCCGCGGCGAGGCATCCGACGGCTGGCCCAGCGGGGTCGCACCGAGCAATAGGCGACCGTGGGACATGACGGACAGCCTACGATCGACACCGATGTCTGCCCCGCCCAGCGAAGCCTCCGTCACGGTGGACGAGCGCGTCGTGCCCGTCGTCAGCCCGGGGCCGTTGATTCCGGTCGCGGATTTCGGGCCGGTCGACACCATCCGCGGCTGGGTGGTCACCGGCATCATCGCCCTGCTCGCGACCATCACCCGATTCGTCAACCTGGGCTCGCCGACCGACGCCGGCACCCCCATCTTCGACGAGAAGCACTACGCGCCGCAGGCCTGGCAGGCGCTGCACAACCACGGCGTGGAGGACAACCCCGGGTTCGGTCTGGTGGTGCACCCACCGGTCGGCAAGCAGCTGATCGCGGTCGGCGAGGCGATCTTCGGCTACGACGGGGTGGGCTGGCGGTTCACCGGCGCGCTGCTTGGTGTGGTGATGGTGACGCTGGTGATGCGGATCGTGCGCCGGATCAGCCGCTCCACGCTGGTGGGCGCGATCGCCGGGGTGCTGTGCATCTGCGACGGCGTCAGCTTCGTCGCCTCCCGCACCGCGCTGCTCGACGGCATCCTCGTTTTCTTCGTGGTCGCGGCATTCGGCGCGCTGATCGTCGACCGCGACGAGGTGCGCCGCCGAATGCACGTCGCGCTGCTCGAAGGCCGCAACACCGCAACCGAGTGGGGCCCGCGGTTGGGTGTGCGCTGGTGGCGGTTTCTGGCCGGCGTCCTGCTCGGATTGGCTTGCGGGACAAAGTGGTCCGGCCTCTACTTCGTGGTGTTCTTCGGCGCGATGTCGCTGGCGTTCGACGTGGCCGCGCGGCGGCAGTATCAGGTGAACAGGCCCTGGCTGGGAACGCTGCGGCGCGACCTGGTCCCCACGGCCTACGCGATCGGCATCATCCCGATCGCGGTGTACCTGGCCAGCTATGCGCCGTGGTTCGCGTCGGAGACCGCGATCGACCGGCACGAGGTGGGCCAGACGATCGGTCCCTCATCGGTGCTGCCCATCCCCGATGCGCTGCGCTCGCTGTGGCACTACAGCGCGAAGGCGCTGGAATTCCATGCGGGCCTGACCAATTCGGCGGGCAACTACCACCCGTGGGAATCCAAGCCGTGGAGCTGGCCGATGTCGTTGCGGCCGGTGCTCTATGCGATCGATCAGCAGAACGTCACCGGCTGCGGGGCCCAGTCGTGCGTCAAGGCGGAGATGCTGGTCGGCACGCCCGCGATGTGGTGGCTAGGGGTGCCGGTGCTGTTGTACGCCTTGTGGCGATCGGCCATCCGGCGCGACTGGCGCTACGCCGTCGTACTCGTCGGCTACTGCGCCGGATGGCTGCCGTGGTTCGCCGACATCGACCGGCAGATGTACTTCTTCTACGCGGCGACCATGGCGCCGTTCTTAGTGATGGCCATCGCGCTGATCTGCGGCGACATTCTCTATCGCCCGAACCAGACCTCAGAACGCCGGACGCTGGGACTCATCGTGGTGTCCAGCTACGTCGCCCTGGTGGTGACCAACTTCGCCTGGCTGTTCCCGGTGCTCACCGGTCTGCCCATCTCGCAGCAGACCTGGGACATGGAGATCTGGCTGCCCAGCTGGCGCTAGCTTTTGCGTCGAGATTGCCGCTATGGCTGTGATTTCCGTCCGACCGCGACCCTGATTGCAATCTCGGCGAATTGTCGGTGAGTGGCCGCATCATGAGCGCGTGGTGGGGGTTTTTCTCGGAAGCGAAGCAATAGCGCGCGGCAAGCTCACGCGTGGTCAATTGCGTTGGAACTACCGGCAAATCCATCGCGATGTGTACCTGGCGAAAGATGCGCCGAGATGTCTGTCGGACAACATCTACGCTGCCTGGCTGTGGTCAGGCCGTACGGGAATCATCGCCGGCCGTGCCGCCGCCGCGCTCCACGGAGCCAAATGGATCGACGATTTCGCACCCGTTGAACTCGTCGGGTCGTTCAACCATCCACCGCCAGGCATCATCGTTCGCCGCGAACGGATCGAGTCGGATGAAATCGTGGAAGTGAGCGGACTCCGGGTGACTGGGCCAGCGCGGACGGCATTCGATTTGGGGGGCGCGGCATCTGCCACGCGGTGTCGCAGTTACCAATCTCGACGCACTCTCACGCGCTACGGGCATCACTGCCTCCGATGCAGCGGCGTTGGTCAGTCGCCACACCGGCGCGAGAGGCGTCCGCCAGTGCAGAGAGACTCTCGCCCTGATGGACGGCGGCGCGCAATCGCCGAAAGAGAGCTGGCTGCGGCTCCTACTCATCGACGCCGGCCTGCCGAGGCCGGCCACGCAGCTCAAAGTCACCGATGGCCATCTCGTCGCCTACCTTGACCTGGGCTGGGAAAAGCCGATGGTGGCCCTCGAATACGACGGCGACCACCATCGCAGCGATCGACAGCAGTACGTGAAAGACATCCGCCGTGCCGAGATGCTGGAACGAGCCGGTTGGCGAGTGATCAGGGTGATAAACGAGGACCGGCCGAAGGTCATCATTGAGCGCACCCGCGAAGCACTTGCGCGCCGATCGGCGTCGAGATTGCCGTGAGGGCTGCGATTTTCGCCCGATCACAACCATGACGGCAATCTCGGCGAAAAAAGAGCTAGAGCGGATCCCGCGCGACCGGGCAGGACATGCACCGCGGACCGCCGCGCCCGGTGCCCAATTCGGAGCCCGCGATCGTCAAGACCTCGATGCCCGCGTCCTGCAGGCGGGTGTTGGTCTGCCCGTTGCGCTCATAGGCGACGACGACGCCGGGCGCCAACGCCAACGTGTTGTTGCCGTCGTCCCACTGTTCGCGTTCGGCGACGACGGGATCGAGACCGGTGTCGATGACGCGCAGCTTGTCGATGCCCATCGCCTTGGCCGCAGCTTCCAGAAACGGCGTCTCGTCGCCGATGTTCACGCCGTCTGGTGTGCGCTGAATCGTGAACGCCGAAAGGTTGTCGACGATGTTCGCGTACATCACGACCGTGTCGGTGTCGACCATCGTGCACACCGTGTCCAGGTGCATCTGCGCGCGCCGCTGGGCGATCGGCACGGCAAGCACCGTGTGCGCCAGGTCGTCGTCAAAGAGGCTGCGCGCCAACGCTTCCGCACCCGCCGGCGTGGTCCGCTCCCCCACCCCGACCGCGACGACGCCCGGGGACAGCAACAGCACGTCACCGCCCTCGACGGGCGCGGTGCGCGATTCGTAGGCGCGCCGCACCCCGGTGAACCGCGGGTGGTGGGCATAGATCATGTCGGTCAACGACGTCTCGCGAACTCGGGCCCGCAGCGCCAGCGACGGGATCACCACGCGCGGGCCGATCCAGATCGACGAGTCCCGGGTGAACACCAGGTTCGGCAAGGGCTCGATCACGAAATCCGCACCGTGGTGCATGCGAAGCACCAGCGACACGTCGGTCCGGGTATCCGACGGCAGCTCGTTGAACGTCATGCCGGCCATCAAGATATGCGCCAGCCTGGCCGGGTCGAGGCCACGCAGGTAGGCCGAAAGCTCTTGCGCCAGCGGCACTCCGATCCGGCGCGCGTCCACGGCGGCGGCAACTCCCTGCATCCGGGCGGCTCCGCTGTGGTTGAGCGCCTCGGTCAGCAGGTCCGACAGCAGTAGTACTTCCACGCCCCGGGAACGCAACAACTCGGCGAACTGGTCGTGCTCGTCCTGCGCGCGGTCCACCCACGGCAGCCCGTCGAAGAGCAGCTGGTCGTTATTGCGCGGGTTGAGTCGCCGCAACTCGGCGCCGGGACGGTGCAGGATCGCAATCCGCAGGGCGCCCACCTCGGAATTCGTGCTGAGCTCGATCACACCCACCACTAAACCGTAGCCGCGCGAAACAGCACCGTCGCGTCACACCCGAGGGCGCGCTGGTAGCCCGGCGAGTCCGGATCAATCGAACGAATGTGCGATAAGCTGTGCGGCGTGGGGACCGCGGTACAGGGCTCGCTGTTCGAGCACACCCAGCGACGACAACTCGGCGACGGCGCCTTCATCGAGATCCGCGCCGGTTGGCTCAGCGACGACCCTGCCGATGCGCAAGACCTGCTCGACGCGCTGCTATCCACGGTGCCGTGGCGGGCCGAGCGCCGCCAAATGTACGACCGAGTGGTCGACGTGCCGCGGCTGGTGAGTTTTCACGACCTGACCGTCGAGGAGCCGCCCCACCCGATGCTGGCGCGGCTGCGGCGCCGGCTCAACGACATCTACGCGGGCGAGCTCGGCGAACCCTTCACCACGATCGGATTGTGCTGTTACCGCGACGGGTCGGACAGTGTCGCCTGGCACGGCGACACGATCGGCCGCAGCAGCACCGAGGACACCATGGTGGCGATCATCAGTCTCGGCGCCACCCGGACATTCGCGATGCGCCGGCGCGGGGGCGGGCCGTCGCTGCGGCTGCCGCAGGCGCATGGCGACCTGCTGGTGATGGGCGGAACCTGCCAGCGCACCTGGGAGCACGCGGTCCCGAAGACCTCGTTGCGCAAGGGCCCGCGCGTCAGCATCCAGTTTCGGCCGCGCGACGTGCGCTAAGACGTGCGGATTGCGGCCACCGCCTTGACGAGCAGGTCGCGGGCCCGCTGGGTGTCGACCTTGGCGACCGGCTGGTCCGGTACGACGAGCGGATTGGCAATCACGATCACCTGATAGTCGCCGAATTGCGCGGAGTAGTCGTACAACTCGCCGGTACGGGAACCACCGGCCAGCAGCGCTTGCAGGACGCGGTGCACGCCGAACGTGTGTGCCCCGTCGATGTTCGGTGCGTCGATGACCTCGAGACCGCCGCGCACCCCGGTCCCGGAGAACGCGACCTTGGTGCAGTCCTTGCCCGGGTCGTTGACGGGCAGCGGTTTGGAGGTCTCCACCGCGATGACGACGTAGCGGTCGCCGCTCCCCTCGGCGGACACCGCGGCCATGTTGCCCTGCACGTCCGGCGGCATGTCGGGTCCCGACGCCAACTTCGCGCAGTTGGCGGGGTCGAACTTCAGCCCCTCGGGCAGCTTGCGGGCGGACAGCAGCTTGGGATCGATCGCCCGTTCGGAGATGTCGGTGACTTTGAACTCGGGCCCGAAGCTCGACTTCACTCCGACGATCTTGGCGATGTCGGCGCTTGTCGAGGCGGTAGTGGCATTTGATGAACAACCGGCGAGCACGCACACGGCTGCGATCGCGCATACCAGCTTGGACACCGTGGCTAATCTACCCAAAGCCGGACGTTCAGCTGCGCAACGTGGACACCGTTTTGACGAGCAGATCCGCGGCGAATTGTGGTGGCAATGCCGGCAGGGCCGAGCCCGGATCGGTGGTCACCGTGGTGAAGGCGTAGTAGCCGCCCAAATAGGCGATGAATGTGTATGCCCGCGAATCGATTTCAGTTCCCGCCTCGACAGCTGATTTGATCTCGACGACCATGCCGACGGTTTGCGCATCATCGATGTGCGGAGGGTCGGTGAGCCGGACGTCGGCGGTGGTGTGCTGGGCGGTCATGGCCCACTGGCCGCAGGCGTCGACGACGTCCTGGTCCAGGTCAGCGTCTGGCAAAGCCACCACCGCGACGTTGATGATGCCGCCCGGACCCGAGGCGGACACGCCCTGCGCCGATTGGTCGCGCCCCTTGCCGGGGTCGGCGAGTGCGGCGCACGGCGCGGGCTTGGATGTCGCGTCCGGGTCGAGACCCCAGATCACCCGGGGCGAGGTCGAGCTCGGGATGCCGGCGGTGGCCTCGTAGTTGGGTGGCAGGTCGCGGACGACTCGCTTGATGTTGGCGGGGTTGACGGCGGTGCCATGCGCCGACGGCGACGGCGTGGCGGACGGCCGGTGCGCGGGCGCATGGGAGCATGCGACCACCAGCACCGCGAGCAGCGCACCAAACCAGAACGGCCGCATGCCCGTTCATATCACGAGACGCCGGATCAGCCGAGCGCCTCGATCACCTGACGGGCGACGCGTTTGATCTCGTCGGCCAACTCACGCTTGATGCCCAGGTCGCGCCGGCGCGGCACATCGATGACAGTGGTGATGACCCCGATATCTTCACGCTGCCAGATCGCGCCGTAGCGATCCATGATCGTACGCATCGGTAGATTGTCGGAAAGCATTCGCGCGGAGAATCTTTCGACTCCGTCGACCTTGGCGGCGATCGACAGCGCACCGATCAGGAAGCTCCCGATCCCCCGGCCCTGGTAGGCGTCGGCGACGGTGAACGCGATCTCGGCGACCGTCGGATCGTTTTCGTCCCGGACAAAGCGCGCATCGGCCACCGGGTCGTCGCCGTCGGTCACTACCCACACGAAGTGGTCGACGTAGTCGACCTCGGACAGATAATGCATCAGCGCCGGCGACGGCAGCCGGGCCGTCATGAATCGCCGGTACAGCGTCTCGCTGGAGAACTGGATATGGCCGTGCACGGTCCGCACGTCGTCACCGGGCAGCACCGGGCGCAGCAGCAGGTGGGTGCCGTCACGCATCCGGATCGGGATGGGCGTGACGAACGCGGCCAGCCGCTGGCGCACCATCCGCAGCAAGCGGGGCATGATGCCGGGGATGTGCACCAGCCGGGTGAACGCATCGTTGTCGCCGATCCAGCCGGTCAACGGTTCCAGCGTGGTGACGGTCGCGATCCGGGGGCTGTCGCGCAGCAGCGCGATCTCGCCGATGATCGCGCCGGCGGCCGTCGCACCGATGGACACCGCGCCGTCGACACCGACATGTCTGATCTCGGCGGTGCCCGAGGAGATGAGCAGGAATGACACGGCCTGCTCGCCCTGCTGCATCAGGACCTGTCCGGCCGCGGCGCGCAGCGGCTGCAGGCTGGCCGCCAACGGCTCCAGGTCGTCGATGGCGCATCCCTCGAAGATATCCATCGCGGCAAGTTCTTCCGCCCGCGCACCGATCAGTTCGGCCACGGCGGTAACCCCCGAATCCCGCAGTGCCGGCGCCGGCCCTCGAATCGCGATGATCGACCTGCCATGACCAGCCCGCCTGCGTTGCGGTTTACCGCGCCCAGACTGGACGGCTGGACACGGTCGGATGTTGCTCAGGTTAGGAGGTGGCTCCCCGCCGCGGCAAGGACGTGCGGTTACGCGTAGGGGTTGGCCGGCGCGGGGACGGGCGTGACCGAGACGGCCCGCAACGTCGGGATCGGCGGCGTATGGGGTTTGCGCTCGGCGGGCGTCACCACGCCTTCCACCCGCAGCCAGGTGTTGTCGGGGAAGTGGAAGGTACCGGCGCCGTCGTGATCGCGCAGGTGGATGCGGCCCAGTTGGGCGTCGGCGGCACAACAGATGATCACGATGCGGGCAAGGTCGACGCCGCCGGGTTCGTTGAGGGCGAAGCCGGTGACCGTGATCAGCCGGTTGTTCAGCGACCCCGTGCTGTCGTTGGCTGCCCGCACCACCACCTCCGCCAGCGAGACCTCCGGCGCCCGCCCCGCCGGTAACGGCGGAAATGCCACGCGCAGAACGTCATTGGAGACATTTGCCACCGATCCGGTCGCGGCCTGGGGCCGCAACGCCGGGGGCGACACGAAGCACAGCACCACGATGGGCACCGCGAGCAGCCACACCACACCGCCGCGGTGGGCATGCCCGTCGTCGGGATCACGTCCGCCGCGGCGGACGTCGCCGACAATGGACACCAATGCGAGCCCGATCAGCAGCGCAGCGGTGAGCACCAGCCACGGCATCAGCGAGGGCTTGACGTAGCGGGTGAAGACACCGGTGGCCAGGATCAGCCCGACGCTCAGGCCGACCAGCAGCAGGATCGTGTTCTCGGTTTCGCGCTTCATCGAGGACCGCCCAGCAGCAGCACGCCGACTCCGGTGGCCACCGCGGTGGCCACGACTAGTGTCGCGGGGGCGAAGCGAGTGGCGAACGCCCGCCCGAACATGCCGGACTGCATCGCCAGCAGCTTGACGTCGACGGCTGGCCCGACCACCAGGAACACCAGCCGCGGCACCAGCGGAACCATCGTCAGGCTGGATGCGACGAACGCGTCGGCTTCCGAGCACACCGCCAGGATGACGGCCAGCACGGCCATGGCTACGACGCCGAGAACCAAATGCGCGCCAATGTTTTCGAAGATCCACGGCGGCACCAGCACGTGTAGTGCCGCCGCCGCGGCGGCTCCCACCACGAGGTAGGCCGCCGCCTGCAGGAAGTCGTGCCGGGCGACTTCGCAGAACAGCAGCCACTTCGACTGCGTCTCGGGACCGTGGGACTCGTGCGCCGGGAGCCGGCGGGTGATCCATTCGGTGCGGCCCCACCGCGACCACGCCCAGCCCATCACCACCGCGGTCAGCAATGACGCGGCCACCCTGGCGATGACCATCCTGGGCTGACCCGGGAACGCGACGGCCGTCGCGACCACCACCACGGGGTTGATGGCGGGTGCGGCGAGCATGAACGTCAACGCCGCCGCTCCGGCCGCCCCGCCGTCGCCGAAGAGCCGGCGCGCCACCGGCACCGAGCCGCACTCGCAGCCGGGCAGCGCGGCCCCGGCCACACCGGCTACGACGACCGCCGCCGCGGGCCGTCGCGGCAGCCAGCGCACCAGCCGTTCCGGCGGCAGGAACACCGCGATCAATCCGCTGACCACCACCCCAAGGCCCAGGAAGGGCAGGGCCTGGACGAAGACGCCGCAGAACACGGTGCCGGCGGTGGCCAATGCGTCGCTGTTCACGACGACGGTGCGCAGCCACGTCCCCGCGATCGCGAACCCCACCAAACCGAAGACCAGGACTTCCATGGACCCGAAACGCGGTTGACTCTCGGCCCTCATCTAACGCACCCAGCCTGGAATCTGATGACCATTGATGAAAACGATTATCACTGTGACGAGCCCGGCGCCGGTACCCGGGCCACCGGCGTGGCGGTGGGGTCCACTAACGTCGGAACACAATGAGCCAGGATCCGGTCGAGTTGACCCGCGGCCTCATCAGCCAGACCGCCCAGCTGCGACACGGTTTTCTCGACGTGTTGGGCGAATCGACCAGCGCGCCGGTGCCGACCGTCGCACAGCGCGCCATGAACAGCCCGTTCGTCGCGACCGTCTACGAACGACTGTGGCGCCCGACCGCCTTCTACGCGGCCAGCGGGCTCACGCATCGGGCCGAACAGCGCCGCGCGGCGTCGGCGCTGCGTCTGTCGAACGCTCATGCGTTGCTCGATGTTGCTTGTGGCCCAGGCAATTTCACCGCTCCCCTGGCCGCCGAACTGCCGGACGGCGGCGTGGCGGTCGGATTCGATATCTCCGAGTCGATGCTGACGCGAGCCGTCGCCGACAACAGTGGGCCGCAAACCTGCTATGTCCGCGGAGATGCCCGCATGTTGCCGTTCGACGACGAAACCTTCGACGCCGTTTGCTGTTTCGGTGCGCTGTACCTGATGCCCGAGCCGTTCCGGGTGGCCGGCGAGATGGTGCGGGTGCTCAAACCTGGCGGCCGGATCGCGATCCTGACCAGCTATGCCCCCGAGGCGGCGGCGGTGCGGTATCTGATGACGGCGACCGCGCGCAGCATCGGGCTCACAATGTTCGGCCGGCGCGACTTCGTCGACCTGTTCTCGTCGGCCGGGCTCGTCGACATCGAGCAGCAGACGCAGCGCGCGGTGCAGTTCGTCGTCGCGGCAAAGCCTGACTGAGCTAGGACGCCGCCTTGGCAACGCCGAGAATCCGGACGACCGGCGTGCCCTCTTCACACTCCAGGACCCAGGGGTCGCCACCGCTGACGGGCTCGGAGGTGAGCCTGAACATGATCGGCAAGCCGGCCCGGTGCGACATCTGCGTGCATTCGACCTGAAACAGCCGGTAGTCGCCGTCTCCCCCGATGGCCAGCGAGAAGCCCGGCTGAACGGATTCGACCGGGACCTTCTGCAGGTAGTACTCGATGCTCATCCCCATCACATTAGAGCCGACACCGTATCTAATCCCGCACCGAAACACAGTCTTATCAAATGTTCAGCTAAATTTTTCCAACCCCGTCGCGGCCGCATGAGGCCTTGACCGCCTACGCCGTCGTATCGGTCGCGCCGAGACGCAGGTGCTCGATGTGGTAAACCGCCTCGTCGAGCAGTTGCGCGACGTGATTGTCGTAGAGGCGGTAGACGATGCTGCGGCCGTTGCGGTCACCGGCGACAAGTCCGAGGGCGCGCAATAGCCGCAGCTGGTGAGACACCGCCGGTTGTTCCATCCCAACCGCCGTCGACAGCTCGCCGACCGAGCACGGCGATTGCCGCAGCCTCGTCAGGATCATCAGCCGATTCGGCGAAGCCAGGGCTTGCAGCGTCTCGGCGATCTTGACGGCCGACACCGAGTCGAGCGTCGCCGGTGGCGTCACCCTGCCGTCGACTCCGTGTCCCATCTCTCAATTGAAGCACGCATCCACCAACTGATATGACACATGTAGAGCTTTACATGTATACATAGATGATTGTGTTGCCGAGGGAGGGGCTTCGATGACGTGCACCACCGTGCAGCCGACGCACGCGCCATTGGTACGGCGATCGAGCGTCTCGGGTCTCTGGTCGATCGCATCGGTGCGGTGGGCGACCGTCGCCCTGGTCCTGTTTGTGGCCGGACTCGTGGCCCAGTTACTTGACGCTCCTTCGTGGAGTTGGTGGGTTTTCTACCTGGCGTGCTACCTCACCGGCGGCTGGTCACCGGGCTGGGAAGGCTTGCAGGCGTTACGTTCTCGCACGCTCGACGTTGATCTGCTGATGGTGGTCGCCGCGATCGGCGCCGCGAGCATCGGCCAGATCTTTGACGGTGCGCTGCTGATCGTCATTTTCGCCACGTCCGGCGCATTGGAAGACGCGGCGACCAAGCGCACCGAGGATTCGGTCACGGGACTGCTGGACCTCGCGCCCGATCGCGCGGTCCGCATCGACGCCGACGGGGTCGAAGAATCGGTCAACGCGGCCGACCTTCGCGTCGATGACCTGGTCAGCGTGCGCCCCGGTGAGCGCGTCGGCGCCGACGGTGTCGTCGTCGGTGGCGCCTCCGACGTCGACCAATCCTCGGTGACCGGGGAGTCGATGCCGGTCGCCAAGGCCGCCGATGACGAGGTATTCGCCGGCACCCTCAATGGCGCTGGGGCACTTCGCATTCGCGTCACCAAGGACCCGTCCGACACCGTCGTCGCCCGCATCGTTGCCCTGGTCGCGCAGGCATCGGCCAGCAAGGCGAAGACGCAACTGTTCATTGAGAAGGTCGAGCAACGCTATTCCGTGGGCGTAGTCGTGGCGACCCTCGCCCTGTTCGCGGTGCCCCTGCTCCTCGGGGCGGAGCTACAGTCGACGCTGCTTCGGGCGATGACGTTCATGATCGTGGCGTCGCCGTGCGCGGTGGTGCTGGCGACCATGCCGCCGCTGCTCTCGGCGATCGCCAACGCCGGGCGCCGCGGTGTCCTGGTCAAGTCGGCGGTCGCGATGGAGCGCCTTGCGGATATCACCGCGGTCACCATCGACAAGACCGGCACCCTGACGACCGGAACACCGCAACTGACCAGCATCGCGGCGCTCGACGATCGCTACTGCGACGACGATGTGCTGCGGATAGCGGCCAGCGCAGAGCAATTCAGCGAGCATCCACTGGGGCGCGCGGTCGTGGCTGCCGCCCGCGCACGCGGACTCGTCTTTGCGGAAGCCACCGATTTCCAGGCTCTCCCGGGCCGTGGCGTGCGCGCGTGTGTAGCGGGGCGGACGATCGAAGTGCTGAGCCCTCGGGCATTTCACAGCAATCCGGTCGCGGCAAGCAACCTCGAACGCCAGGGCAGCACCGCCGTTCTCGTGATCGTCGACGGAACGCCAACGGGTGTTCTCGGACTCGATGACACGGTGCGCGAGGGAACCGACGCGGTGGTCCGCGCGATCGCCGCGCTCACCTCCAGGCCGCCGGCCCTGCTGACCGGGGATAGTCGCCCGGCAGCAGAGCATCTGGCCGCGCAGGTCGGGATCGCGGATGTGCGCGCCGACCTGCTGCCCGATGAGAAGGTTGACGCCGTGCGCCGGCTACAGGCCGACGGCCACCGAGTGTTGTTTGTCGGCGACGGCATCAACGACGCACCCGCGATGGCCGCAGCGCATTCCTCAATCGCCATGGGCCGCAACGGAGCCGACCTCACCTTGGAAACCGCCGATGCGGTCACCGTCCGAGACGAACTCGCCACGGTTCCGGCCGTCGTCGCGCTGGCCCGTCGCGCGCGTCGGGTCGTCATCGCCAATCTGGCCATCGCGGCGACCTTCATCACCGGACTCGTCGTCTGGGACTTGCTGGGACACCTGCCACTACCGCTGGGGGTGGCCGGCCACGAAGGTTCGACAATCATCGTCGCGCTCAACGGGTTGCGACTCCTGAGCGGGCGGGCGTGGCGGTCAGCGATATCGTGTCCAGCATGACAAACGCCGTTGGCAGGGTGGCCGGCAAGGTCGCGTTCATCACGGGTGCTGCGCGCGGGCAAGGCCGCGAACACGCCGTCCGCCTCGCCGAGGAGGGCGCCGACATCATCGCCATAGATACGTGTGGCGACATCGAGGGCGTCAACTATCCGGGCGCGACCCAGGACGATCTCGACGAGACCGCAGCACTGGTCGAGAAGTTAGACCGGCGCATCGTGACCGCCAAGGCCGATGTCAGAGACCTCGCGAGCCTGCGCGATGCGTTGCAGCAGGGAATCGATCAGTTGGGCCGGCCCGATGTGGTGATTGCCAATGCCGGCATCAGCGGCAGTCCCGCGCCCGCCGCGCTGATCGAAGAAGCCGCCTGGCAGACGATGCTCGATATCAATCTCACCGGGGTCTGGCACACCATCAAGGTGGCGGTGCCGCATATGTCCGACGGTCGCGGCGGATCCATCATCTTGGTGAGCTCCATGTTGGGACTGCGCGGCGGCGGGTATATGGCGCACTACGCCTCGGCGAAGCACGGCGTAGTCGGCTTGATGAATTCGCTCGCGAATGAGCTTGCGCCGCAGTTGATTCGAGTCAATTCGATCCACCCCGGCAACGTGCTGACACCGATGATCGACAACGAGCAGTTCCACCGCACGCTGCGGCCGGACCTCGCCGAGCCCACCATGGCCGACACGGCTGCGGTGATCGGCCACTTCCACATGCTGCCGGTGCCGGTAATCGAGGCGCGTGCGGTCAGCAATGCGGTGCTGTTTCTCGCCTCCGACGAGGCGCAGTACATCACTGGAGCGGCATTGCCGGTCGATGCGGGGGCCGTCGCGAAGTTCTGATGCGATATCGCATCTGATATCGCCGTCGACAGTCGCCTCATGGTCGGTCGCAAACCGCGGCCATATTGGCTATTATCTACGTATGAATGCAGATAACACTGCAGGGCCACTCGCCGAGGATCAGGTCGGCCTGATCGTCGAGATCTTTCGAATGTTGGCTGATTCCACCCGTATTCGCGTGTTGTGGGCGCTCACCGAGGGTGAGTCGTCGGTGAACGACCTGGCCGAAAAGGTGGACAAACCCGCGCCGTCGGTCTCCCAGCACCTCGCCAAGCTGCGCATGGCTCGGCTGGTACGCACCCGCCGAGCCGGGACCACGATCTTCTACAGCCTGGAAAACGAACACGTCCGCCAATTGGTCATCGATGCGGTGTTCAATGCCGAGCACGCCGGTCCCGGTGTGCCGTCCCACCACCGCGGCGACCCGAACGTGCGCGGCATCACGACCGATCGGCGGCCTCGAAAGGCCAACGCGCGATGAGCGATCACAACCACTCCCACGGACACGAGCACGATCACCCGAATGGACTGCGGCACGCGATCAAGGAGATTTTTGCGCCGCATTCCCACGATGCCGCCGACAGCTTTGACAGCGAGCTGGAATCCAGCGCCGACGGCATCCGCGCAGTCAAGATCAGCCTGCTGGTGCTGGGCGCGACCGCCGTCGCGCAGATCGTCGTCGTGGTCCTCTCCGGCTCCATCGCGCTGGCCGCCGACACCATCCACAACTTCTCCGACGCCCTGACCGCCGTGCCGCTGTGGATCGCATTTGCGTTGAGCACCAAGGCCGCAACCCGCCGCTACACCTACGGGTTCGGCCGGGCGGAAGACCTTGCCGGACTGTTCGTGGTCGCGATGATCGTGCTGTCGGCGATCATCGCCGGGTACGAGGCGATTGAGCGGCTGATCAATCCGCGGCCCATCGAGCACGTCGGCTGGGTGGCGGTCGCCGGAGTTCTCGGGTTCATCGGAAACGAATGCGTGGCCCTCTACCGCATCCGGGTCGGACGCCGCATCGGCTCGGCCGCGCTCGTCGCCGACGGCCTGCACGCGCGCACCGATGGCTTTACCTCCCTGGCAGTCCTGATCGGCGCCGGCGGCGTGGCTTTGGGCTTCCCCCTTGCCGATCCGATCATCGGGTTGGCGATCACGGTGGCCATCTTGGCCGTGCTGCGCACCGCGGTGCGAGATGTGTTCCGCCGGCTGATGGACGGCGTCGATCCGAAGCTCATCGATACGGCCGAAGCCGCGCTGGCCGCCCGGCCGGGCGTGCGCTCGGTGCGCAGCGTGCGGATGCGCTGGATTGGACA
The DNA here is from genome assembly GCF_026625985.1 of Mycobacterium sp. Aquia_213. Taxonomy (NCBI): domain Bacteria; kingdom Bacillati; phylum Actinomycetota; class Actinomycetes; order Mycobacteriales; family Mycobacteriaceae; genus Mycobacterium; species Mycobacterium sp. Aquia_213. The sequence continues at coordinate 1,139,779 of NZ_CP113116.1, read as the reverse complement.
TCGGCTGCACGCCGATGCCGAACTCGACATCGACTCCGCACTGAGTTTGGCTGCCGCACACCAAATCGCGCACGAATCCGAACACGACCTGATTCACGCCGTACCCAAGCTGACCACCGCGATGATCCACGCCTACCCCGCCGGCGGTACCAACGCCGCCCAGGAACATCGCGATCGCGCCGAATCACACAGTCACACGTAAATCGCTTCCAGCCCTACAGCACTAGTTGCGTACAACGGAACAGTGCGATCGGCCGTGTCCCGGCGCCGACGGTGACAACCGCGTCCCAAATCTGGGTCCGCCGACCAACATGCGCCGGCGTGGCCACACAGCCGAGCTGATCACCGGGCATTGCGGCCTTCAGATGATTGGAGTTGAGTTCGAGGGTGATGAATCCGCCCGCTTTGCCGGAAAGCGCTGCACGACACCCGTAACCACAGGCAGTGTCGGCCAGCGCCACTACCGCGCCGGCATGGACATGACTTTCACCCGGCACCATATGAGAATCAGTAGCGTCCAAAGCGGCCTCGACACGGCCGGCATCGAGGTGAGTTATCCGGATGCCGAGCATGCCGGGCAACCCGGGCAGTGGTTGATCTACGAGGGTTCTTTCCTTTTTTCCCAACGCAATTCCAATGCAGCCGTCCGCCGTCGTTCGATTTCAGTGCAGTTTGACGAAGTCCTGTTCTAGCGCTCTCAACACGTCGACGTACGGGGCGTTGCCGTAACTGATCCGCGCGACGCCTATTTCGGCTAGTTCCGAGTTGTGCGGTACCCCGTCCATGACCATCACGTTGACCGGCAACGGTGCGCCATCGATGATGCGGGCGATCAGTGGCTTCTCCTGAAGACCCGGGATGAAGAATCCCGACGCGCCGGCCGCGGCGTAGGCCTTGGCGCGGTCAACAGCTTCCTCGGTCACCGCCTTTGGGTCGTTGCCCTGCCCAAGGAACAGGTCCGTGCGGGCATTGATGAACAGCGGGATGCCCTTCTGCTCTCCCGCCCTCCGAATCACCGCGATGCGGTCAGCTTGCCGGTCGATGGAATAGAGTCCCGATCCGTTCACGATGCGATCCTCGAAGTTAATGCCAATGATGCCCACATCCAGCAGCCCGGAGATGTTCTCCGCCAACTGATCGTCGTCTTCGGTATATCCGCCTTCAAAGTCCGCGGAAATCGGCAGCTCGACCGAGGCAACGATGCGCGCGATGATCCGGTTGAAGAAGTCGACGGGGATGTCTTCGCCGTCTCGGTACCCCTGCGCCTCGGCGACCGACCAACTGCTGGTAGCGATTGCCCGCGCTCCAGCGTTGGCCAGTGTGGCGGCACTGCCGGCATCCCAGACGTTGTAGAGCAACAGCGGTTCGCCAGTCACATGAAGGCCCGCAAATTGTGTCGCCTTGTCCTTTTGATTCATCGCATTCTCCTCGGAATCGCGTGCTAGGCAACAATACTCGCCGGAAGCGAACTCATGTCGGCTGCTTCGTGCCATCCATCGCAAACGCTACGCGACAGGTACACCCGCGCGCTGTCAATAACTTTGGCATTGCCGCCCCGGTCGCCGGCCGTCGCGATGCGTCGGCCGGCAATGGACCTTTTGAACTCTGACGGAGTCTGCCCGAATGCCTTCTTGAACGCCGCACTGAAGTGGCTGTGACTATGAAAGCCGAGTTCGATGGCGAGCGTCATCAGGTCGTCGGACTGCGCCAGCACAGTCAATGCGAGGGCAAGTCGCAACTGCAGATGGTAACGGTAGAGTGGGACGCCCTCGACTCGACGAAAGGCATCGGTGAGATAAACCGGTGTGACACTGACCTCTTCGGCAATCGTGGTCAATGTCCAGCGCCGCCACGGATCAGCGGACAGTAGCATCTTCACCTGGTCGGCGATCTCCTCCGGGCGACGATTGCCGCGCCGAGCACCATGAGATGTGTTATTTCCCAACGCGTGTCGAATGAGATGCAGTGCAAGACTCTCCGCCTCCAGGCTGCCGATCGTTCCTCGCTTCAAGCGTTGACGCAAGTGCGCCGCTAGAGCTTGGGTGCGTGCGTCGATATGGAACGAGGTCCGATTGAGCGCGGGCCGTGCGCGCGGAGACCGGTATTCGGCCGGCGTGACTTCCAACAGCGTCGCCGGATCGACAGCGAGCGTCAGCGTCGCGTCTCCCCCGGTAACCGGATGACTTACTCGATACGGCTCGTCGGCGTTGGTGACCACCATCTGATTCGCGTCCGCTACATGATCTTTGCTCCCGACCGAATGCACGTATACGCCGCGGTGCGGAAAGGCGATCCGAGTTCCCGGCGAATGCTCTTCGGCTGCCTTACCCCTACACAAACCAGGACATTCGCAATCCCACACCGTGACTGTGCCCGTATGCAACACGAGCCGAGCGTCGTACTCAGGCATGACGCAAACACCCCTTTGATCCCCAGAGCCAGCGAAGCGCGAAGGGTGCGTGCAGTGGTTGTCCCGTCGGCGTACCGCCAACTTTATGAGATGTCGGTAATGTCTGCTATGACATATATACAGCAGTTTCTGCCATCACTAGGTAGAGGGAGCAGTGAACTATGAGCGATCGACGTGTGGTTGTCGTCGGCTTTGAAGGGGTGCATTCCCTAGACTTGTCCGGGCCCTACGAAGTATTCGCGGAGGCCGGCGGCTACCGGATCCAGGTAGCCGCGCCACAGCAGGGACGCTTTAGCGCGGAGTCAGGCCTGGGACTGTCGGCCGACGTGGCGCTCGGTGATCTGCGCGGCCGGATCGACACCCTGATCCTGGCCGGGGGCTACGGAATCTTCAACGCCATCGAGGACCCGGTGTTTGTTCGCGATTTGCGGCGGGCAGCGAAGAAGTCGCGCCGGGTCAGCTCGATCTGCACCGGAGCGTTTGGGCTAGCGGCCGCCGGACTGCTGGAAGGCCGTCGCGCAACCACGCATTGGCGCTTCAGCGACCAACTGCGCGCCTGCTATCCGACGGTCGTCGTCGATCCCGATCCCATCTACATCCGATCGGGCAATGTCTACACCTCCGCCGGAGTCACCGCGGGCATGGACCTGGCCCTGGCGTTGGTTGAAGAAGATCGCGGTCACGAGGTCGCGATGTCGATCGCGCGCGAGTTTGTGTTGTTTATGCGCCGCCCGGGTGGCCAATCCCAGTTCAGCACCGCGCTGGCCGCCCAAACCGCCGACCGCGAGCCGCTGCGCGAGCTTCAGGCGTGGGTGGTCGAAAATCTGGACGCTGATCTGTCGGTCGAGATGCTCGCCGAACGCGCACACATGAGTCCGCGCCACTTCGCGCGCGTCTTCACCCGCGAGGTGGATCAGACACCGGCCCGCTATGTCGACCACGTCCGTGTCGAAGCCGCCCAACGCCGGCTCGAAGAATCGACCGACTCGCTGGAGGAGATCGCCGGTCACTGCGGCTTCGGAAGTGTTAATTCGATGCGACGCTCTTTTCTGCGGGTACGCGGGATCCCGCCGTCTGCTTACCGTCAACGGTTCAGCCAATACCCCGAACCTTCTCTAGGTTCCTAAAAGTGCTTTCCGGGCAGCGGATTCACTTGCGGGCCAGGACGAACGCCTCTATGTGGCGTCCCCCGGTTCGATCCTCGTACTTGCTCCAAGCAGGATAGAAGACAACACCTTTGGCCCAGATCTCGTCACGTTCGCGGGATGTCGCTTGTCGCGCAACGGCCGTCCATGTCTCGGCGCCGACCGTGACCGTGCCTTCGGGATTGGCTTTGAGGTTGTGGTACCACCCGGGGTGCTTGGAGTCGCCCCAGTTGGATGCGATGAGGCCCAACCCGTCGGCGTAGGGAATGCCGAGGACCGCAACGGTTCGCGGCTCTCTCGACTTAGCGCCGAGGGTGGTCAGGATGACAACGGGCAGGCCGGAGGCGAGACCGACAAAGCTCAGCTTGCCGCGGCTGAGCTTCGATACGAGTTCATCGAGATGGTGGGCGGTTGGCCGAAACAGCGCCGCCCCTAACCTCGTTCCTGCGAAGAACCGGATGAAGCGATTGAGCGCGTTGGATTCGGAGAAATCCTTGATCCCGTGCGGGCCGTTCGAATTCATGTACTTCGACGCTACGCAAGGGATAATTGAACTGCTATCGACAACTTTGGTATCCACCGCCGCGGCCGCCGGTAGACCGTCAGGGTTTGACCCGCAACACGACCTTGCCCATTGGGCCGTCGGACAGGCGGTCGAAGGCTTGGGGCAACTGCTCGAACGAGAACAGGCGGTCAACCAGTGGCCGTGCCCCAGAGCGCGCCAGCAGTTGCAAGAGGTTGCGCCAAGCGGCGTGGTTTTCCTCAGGCGTGTAGTAGCCCACCGCCATTGCGCCAATCCTCAGTCGGCGAGAGAACAGCGTTCCCGTGTAGAAATCGGGCACCGAACCCCCGAGTTCTCCTACCAAGCTGATTCTGCCCAGTTCGCCCATGGTGTCGATGACTTGGGGCAGCAGCTTGCCGCCGATGGTGTCCACCGCCAAGTTCACTCCTCGCGAACCCAACGCATTCTTTGCGCCCGCTGGCCACTGCGGGTCCTCCGGACTGAAAGTGAAAGTTGCTCCGATCTCGTTGAGACGCCGCTGCTTTTCATCGCTGCGTGAAAGCGCTACGACAGTGTGGCCCATCGCTGCCGCCAGCTGGACGACGGCCAGTCCCACCCCGCCCGATGCGCCGGTGGCCAACACCACCGAGTTCGGCTTCAGCGGCTCCCACATGGTCAGCGCGTGGTATGCCGACAGATAGACGAGAGTGGCGCCCGACGACTCCTCCTCGGTCCAACCTGCAGGAACCTCGACCAAGGTGCTCGCCGACATCGAGACCCGTTCGGCAAAGGTGCCCCAACGGTAGACGCCGACGTCGCCGCGCAGAATGACGCGCTGATCCCCCACCTGCACGTCCTTGACACCGTCGCCTACTTGGATGATCGTGCCCACGCCGTCCCGCCCCAGCACGTGTGGCAGCGGAGGATCTACCGGATATGGATAGCGCCTTTCAGCCAGCATCCGATCAGCGGGATTCAAAGCGGCGTAATGCATTTCCAGCACGACTTCGCCTTCTTTCACCACCGGATCAGGCGCCTCGGCCAAGCGCAAATGATCCATTCCCGCCAATCCATCCCAGAGCCATGCTCTCATACGTGCCCCTTTCTTCCTGGCGTCTTATTAAGGCACGTGGGGCTCGGCCGCGGGATACTCTTCGAGCAACTTGGCCGGACGGATCGGACGAACGACCAGGTTGCCCCCACAGTTCGGGCAGATGCCTTTCAATTCGCCCTCGGCGCATTTCGCGCAGAAGGTGCATTCGAACGTGCATATCCGGGCATCGGGTGATCCGTTGGGCAGCGGCTTTCCGCAGCGCTCACAGCGAGGGCGTAACTCAAGAACGCTCATCGCGAGATCTCCCATTCTCGTTTTTTACAATACTTTTCGATACAGATCGTCTTCGTGGTGTGATTCTGGCGCGACGGCCCCACTGCCGCAGCGAGCCGGCCGCTGAGGTATTAGACGTGGCCACCAGAAGAACGGCCCCAGCAGGCGTGCCAGCGCGGGCGTGATCAACGACCGCACGATAAGGGTGTCGAGCAGCAGGCCGATGCCGACTGTCGAGCCGAAGATGCCGACCGACGTGAGATCACTGGACACCATCGCCATCATGGTGACGGCGAACACCACGCCGGCAGTAGTGACGACGCGACCGGACTTGGTCACCGCCCGGATGAGCCCGGTGTTGAGTCCGGCTTCGCTTTCGTGAAGATAGCGGGCGACGAGCAGCAGGTTGTAGTCGGACCCGACCGCCACCAAGAGGATGAAGCAGAAGACAACGTTCCACCAACTAAGCGGGATGCCCAGCAGATTCTGCCAAATCAGCACCGACATACCGAACGCACCGGAGAAGGAGAACGCCACCGTCCCGACGATCACCAGCGACGCGATGATTGCTCGGGTGATGAACAGCATCACCACAAAGATCAACGCGAATGCTGCGGTGGCAGCGATCAGCAAGTCAATCCTGGTCGCGTCCTTGATGTCCCAGTATGTGGCCGCTGCGCCACCGAGATACACGTGTGCTCCGGCCAGCGTGGTGCCTTTGAGCGCCTCTTTGACGGCCGGAAGGTAGCTCTGATCGTGCCGGATCCCTGCCTCGGTGAGAGCTTCCCCGTCGTGGTAGATGAGGTAGCGGGCAGCATGGCCGTCCGGAGACACGAAGTACTTCAGGTCGATCTGGAAGTAGGGGTTGTCGAACGAATCCGGTGGCAGGTAAAAGAACTCGTCGTTCTGCGAGGTGTCGAACGCGGTGCCGAAGTCCATCAGCTGGCGGCTCAGCTCGTCGAGCTGGGTCAGTTGGGGCTCGATCGTGCTGTTCTCTTCGCGGACGATCTGGTTCAGGTGATCGAACTGGTCTGCATTTTCTGCCAGAATCTGGACGAGCTGTGGCGTCACTCGGTCTTGGATCAGTGCGGCCTGCAGATTTTTCTCCAAGCCTTCAGCCAGCCCGTCGAGCTGGTCGGTCGCATCGAACAGCGAACGCAGCGACCAGCAGAGCGGGATGTCGAAACAGTGTTTCTCCCAGTAGAAATAGCTGCGAACCGGGCGCCAGACGTCGTCGAAGTTGGCGTAGTCGTCCCGCAGTGCGGCAGTGGTTTCGGCCATTTCTTTGGCCGCTTCGGCCTGTAGGTGCGCGGCTCCGGCCTGCTGAGCGGTCAGCTCCTGCTGATGGCGGGTCAGGTCGGTCAGGCGTTGAGTGACGGCCGAGACCTCCTTGAGCCGGTTGTTCACATCGCGCAGGAAGGGAAGGACTTCTTTGACTTTCGTGCCCAACGTGCCGATGGTGTAGGTGAACGAGGTGTGCTCGAGCGGGCGGCCCAGCGGCCTGGTGACAGCTTGGATCATGCCCACACCGGGCGTGTGGAAGATCGCGCGCGCGACCCGGTCGACGGCGATCATGTCGGTGGCGTTACGCAGATCGTGGTCGGACTCGACCATCAGCATGTCTGCGTTGAGATGGCTGGCCGGGAAGTGTCGGTCGCTCGCCTCGTAGCCCTGATTGGACGGAACGCTGTTGGCCAGATAGATGCGGTCGTCGTAGTTGGGCCGGTAGCTGACCAACGTCATCGATCCGACCAGTACCACCGCGCAGCCGACCAACAGGATCCGCCCGGGCCAGCGCACCGCGACGGTACCCACCTTGTTCCAAATTCCATGTCCGGCTTGGTGTTTCCTCGGCTCGAATAGCCCAAACCGGCTTCCGATCGCCAGTACCGCAGGCCCGAAGGTAAGCGCGGCCGCTACCGCGACCAGCATTCCCGCCGCGCATGGGGCGGCGCAGGTGTTGAAGTAGTTCAGCCGAGTGAACTTCATGCAAAACATCGCGCCGGCGACCGCGACACCCGATCCCAGAATCACATGCGACACACCGCTAATCGCACAGTAGTACGCCTGCTCTCGAGTCTCCCCCCCGAGTCGCCCTTCGTGGTAGCGACCGATCAGGAAGATCGCGTAGTCCGTACCGGCGCCAAGGATCAACGACACCAACGTATTTGCGGCGTACACCGATATCTCGATCATGTGGTGGTACACAAGGAAAGCCGCGATACCCCGTCCGCAGAACAGCTCCACCAACACCATCGTCAGAATGAGGAAAGCGGTCGGCAGCGACCGATAGACGATCAACAGCATCCCGGAAATCAGAACGATCGTGACGAGCATGATCGTTTCCAGGCTGGTGTTGCCGACGTAGATCATGTCCGCCGACAGCACCGCCGAACCGGAGGCGTAGACCCGCAGCCCGGGCGGCGGTTGCAATTGCTTGAGGATGTCACGAACCGCGATGATCGATTCGTCGTTGAGCGTCGAACCGATATCTCCTGCGACCCGCACCAGGGTGAAGTTCGCCTTCGCGTCGTTGCTCTGAACGCCCGCGGCAGTGGTACCTTCACCCCACAGATTCATCACATACTGAACATGTTTGTCCTGCCGGAGTTTTGCGACCATCTGGTTGTAGAAGGCGTGGTCTTTCTCGTCGAATTTGTGATCCGCCTCGAAGACGACAAAGACCAGTGCATTGCTGTCGCCTTCTTTGAACTTTTCCCCAATGTGCTTGAGCGCCATGACCGAAGGTGCGTCGACCGGCACCAGCGCTTCGCGGTTGGCATCCACGACCGGCTCAAGCTGTGGGACGATCACATTAATCACGACCAGAAACGCCAGCCAGGCCAGGATGACCACGGGTGCAAATCTTCGTAGGTTGCGTGCGACGAACGGCCTTGGCGGTGGTGGGGGTTCGGGCTCTTGGACAGGGACTGGCGCGGTGTCGGTTTCCGCGTCGACAGCGTCGCTCATGCGGACAGCACCTGACACCAGACACCGGCGTGATCGCCGGTCGCCGTGTGTTCGGACCGCACCCGGTCGTCAATGGTGATGCGGCAGCCGATATTTCCGCCGGCCGCTTGTGCGGTGATATCGGCGGTCGCTGTGGTCATCGTGGTCGTCTCGGTATGTGACCACGGCAACGCCGTCAGATTGACCTCGACGGGCTTGGAGTCGACATCCCAGTAGCTGACCCGGCCCCACCCACCGAAGTCGCCGAAGATTTCGTACTTGATGTTCTTCGGATTGAACTGGGCTATGACGAATTTGCTACCCGAACTCTTGGTGATGTCCCGCGACCCGAAGATGCCATGAAAAGCGTTGATGGCGAAGCCCGTCACGACTACGACGATCAGCGTCAACGCTGGCAGCCAGAGTCTGGAAAGCAATCGTCGACTTCTGGCAATTCCCATGAGTGCGGCCCTCCCTGGTTGTGGCGCAAGGCGTTGCGTGACAGCTGCATAACAACATTGCCGACTTGCTGTCCGCGCAACCCCGGTGTTGTGACGGTACGACAAGTGGGGCCCGTTCCACTTTCATAATCTTTGCCATTTTGCAACCGGCCGGTGGCCGTAGCGGGGCCCGGCGCTATCAAATTCTTCAGCAGCTGTGATCCGTTGGCCCACAGTAATTTTGTGACAGCGAAGTTGGGTGAGAGCTTGTTACGTTCGCGTTCGACGTCGAATGCAATCCACTGGGCATCAGATGATCGCACAACGCAATACAGAAAGGCCCTCTCATGGATATCAAGGGTTCAGTCGTTCTCGTCACCGGCGCGAACCGCGGCATTGGTGCGGAGTGGGTCCGCCAGCTGCGCGAGCGGGGTGCGGCCAAGATCTACGCCGGCGCCCGCGCCCTGCACTCGGTCTCCGCGGCAGACGGCGTCGTGCCGATCGCGCTGGACGTGACCAATAGGGCGCAAGTCGCGGGCGCGGCCGAGCAGGCCCAAGACGTCCGGATCGTCATCAACAACGCCGCGGTCTCCTATCGGCAACCGCTCGTGGGCGGCGATCTCGACAAGATGCGCAACGAGTTCGAGACGAATGTGTTTGGCCTTGTGTATGTGGCCGAAGCGTTCGCTCCGGTGCTCAAGGCCAATGGTGGCGGCGCGATCGTCAACGCCTTGTCCGCCGTGTCCTGGTTCTCGTTCCCGGGCATGGCCGGCTACAGCGCGACCAAATCCGCGGCCTGGAACCTCACCGATGCGCTGCGGCTGGAGTTGCAGGACCAAGGCACGCTCGTCGTCGCCTTGCACTCGGGTGCGGTCTCCACTCCCATGGGTGACAACTTCCCGATCGACAAGATCGACCCCCACCAGGTGGTGACCGCGGCCCTCGACGGACTGCAGGCGGGTGATACCGAGGTTCTCGCGGACGACATCAGCCGCGTCATCAAAAGCACGCTGACCTCCGACCCCTCACGCTACGGAGCCATCCTCCGCGGCTGATCGCGGGGACTATTTGGTCGCCATACGCGGTTGAGAAGGGGGCGCGAAGTATCGAGGAGGTGTCGATGACTCATCTCTACCAACCGACGCTGTTTGATGACGATGAAACCGTCGCCCCGGCAATCGATATCGCCGCGTTCGCCAATGCCACGGAGCATTCACTCGACGAGCACTCGTGGATTACCCACGGGCCGGGTTTCCTCACTGGACACGTGCGGCTGCTCGAGCAGCTGGCCACGCTCGACGTGTGGGAACAACGCCACCGCTGGATGTTCGACCGCCGGGTCAAGGAACCCAGACTCACAGGCGAATACACCGATCTGTCCGTCGCACCGGCACTGCTGATCGAGCTGGCCGGCAGCCTGAGCGAGCGGCTCGGAGTGCCGTACGACCGGATCTGGATGAACTGGTATCGAGACCACCACGACGGCACCGGCTGGCACGCCGACCGTCCGGCGCACCAGGCGACGACGGCAGTCGTGCCCGTGCTCAGCCTCGGTGCCCCTCGTCGATTCCTGGTCCGTCCCAACGGCGGCGGGCCCAGCACGGTGTTCACTCCAGCGGGCGGAGACCTGATCATCATGCAGGGCCGCTGCCAGCGTGACTGGCAGCATTGCGTGCCCAAGCAGAAAGCCCCGGCCGGGGCGCGGATGAGCCTAAACTTCTCCAGCGTCAGCCAGTCCTGACGATTATCTGAAAGGTCAACGATGACTGAGGCATACGTCCTAGGTGGAGTCCGCACGCCGTTCACCCGCTACGGCGGCACGCTGTCGGGTATCCGCACCGACGAGCTGCTGGGCATGACCATGAAAGGCGCGTGCGAGCGCGTCGGCGTGCCCTTGGCTGCCGTCGAGGATATCGTCGCCGGCTGCGTGAATCCCGCGCACGAAGGAATGGGTGACATCGCCCGTTGGGCCGCGCTGGCGGTGGGATTCCCCGACAGTGTCGCGGGGGCAACCCTCAATCGGTATTGCGGCTCATCGCTGAGCGCCTTGGCCAACGTCAGTCACTCGATCAAAGCCGGCGATCTCGGCGTTGGGATCGCGTGCGGCGTCGAATCGATGTCGCGGTCGGGATGGGCGCTGATGAAAGGTGAAGCACCGTTTAGCCCACGGGGCCCGGTGCTCATGCTCGACACCATGTGGTCCGGCGCGGGCGGTCCGCCCAACCCGGCCCTGCTCGCCCGCAATGCCTACATCAGCATGATCGAGACCGCGCAAAACGTCGCCGACCGGTACTCGCTGAGCCGCGAGGAGATCGACGCTTTCGCGCTGCGGTCCCAACAGCACGCCAAAGCCGCGCGCGACCGCGGCCGGTTCGCCAAGGAGATCATGAGCGTGCCGATCCCCGCGACGAGGAAGACCCCCGCACGGCTGGCCGAGCACGACGAGTTCATCCGCGACGACACCACCGCGGAGACACTCGCCGCGCTGCCCGTCCAACCCGGCACCACCCAGATGACGGCGGCCAACTCGACCCCGCTGACCGACGGCGCGAGCGCGGTCGTCGTCGCCTCCGGGGAGAAAGCGGCCGAACTCGGCGTGGCACCACTGGCCCGGGTGGTGTCCAGCGCGGTGTACGGGATCGACCCGCTCATCATGGGATTGGCACCGGCATGGGCCATTCCGCTGGCGATCCGCCGGGCCGGGCTGACTCCGGAGCAGATCGACGTCTGGGAAGTGCACGAGGCCTTCAGCGCCCAGGCCCTCGGAGTCTTGCGTGAACTCCCCAACCAGCTCGACGGTTTCGTGATTCCGGACGACAAGCTGACACCCAACGGTGGCGCTGTCGCGATAGGACATCCGTTCGGCGCCACGGGAACCCGCTACGTGCTCACCCTGGCCACCGAACTACAGGAGCGCGGCGCCCGCTACGGGGTCATCGGGGTATGCATCGGGTCGGGCCAGGGCGTCGCCGTCGTGCTGGAGAACCCCAGCGCCGCATGACTCAACCGCAGTGGCGGTATGCCGAAGGGGCCGGTTCGCCATGCCTAGCAAGCTTTTTGCAGTGTCTTAGGTCAACGCGGGTACAGTAACTGCGGTGGCTGCCGCCCCGTCGAATGAGCGGATGATCGCCGGGGTCTCCGCCGCGGCCGTCTCGCTCGGAGTAGCCGAGCTGGTTAGCATCCCGTTCGGCGCGCGGGCGAATCCGCGTGGCGCGATCGGTTCGGTGGTCGTCGACCTGACTCCAGGACCCGTCAAGGAATGGGCGATCCAGACCCTGGGCTCGCTGGACAAAATCTTCCTGGCGATCGTCGTGCTCGTGGTGATCGCCACGATCGCGGCGATCGCCGGGGGCTTCGAAACTCGGCGCCGCCCGGTCGGCAGCGCCGTCATCGCCGCGGCGGGTGTCCTGGGATGCACCGCGGTGCTGTCTCGGCAGGGCGCGACGGCACTCGACACGATCCCAACCATCGTGGGTGCCGTCTGCGGCGTGGCGACCCTGCGCTTACTGGCCCGCCAGTTCTGGCCCGACCGGACAGGCCCGGCCGACGAAGACGAGCCGGACGCGCGCAGGCGCACGCTGATCGTGTTCGGATTGCTCGGATTCGGCGTAGCCAGTGGTGTGGTGGGTGCGGTCATCACACGATTGGTGCATTCGGTGGCCGCCGACCGCAACGCCGTCACGCTTCCCACCCCGCGCACACCGGCTCCACCCATACCCGCCGATGTGCAACCGAACGGCGTCGCGCTGCCGAGCTTCATCACCCCGAGCACCGATTTCTACCGGGTGGACACCGCGCTCAGTGTTCCCCAACTCAGCCACGGCGACTGGCGGCTGCGCATCCACGGCATGGTGAACCGCGAAGCCACTTACCGCTTCGATGACCTCGCCCACTTCGACGTCGTCGAGATGGTGACGACGTTGACCTGCGTGTCGAATCCCGTTGGGGGAAGATTGATTTCGACGGGCGTATGGACGGGCTACCGGCTGGCCGACCTGCTGGCGGCGGCCGGCGTGCACGCGGACGCGGATATGGTGCTCTCGACGTCGATCGACGGATTCACCGCCGGCACACCGGTGGAGGCCCTCACCGATGGCCGCGCGGCGCTTCTGGCGGTGGGTCTCAACGGTCAGCCGCTGCCGATCGAGCATGGCTACCCGGCCCGGCTGGTGGTACCCGGACTCTACGGGTATGTGTCCGCGACCAAATGGGTCGTCGACATGGAGCTGACGCGTTTCGATAAGGCAAAGGCGTACTGGACACGGTTCGGCTGGGCAGCGCGGGCGCCCATCAAGACCGAGTCGCGCATCGACGTGCCGAAAGACGGTCAGCAACTACCGGGCGGACCCGTGGTGTTCGGCGGCGTCGCGTGGGCACAGAACCGCGGGGTGCGGGCCGTGGAGGTCCGCAACGACGAGGGCGGGTGGCAGCCCGCCGAACTGGGCGCGAGTTACTCCAATGAGACCTGGCGATTGTGGAGCTTCCCGTGGCAGGCGAAAACCCCCGGGAAACACACCATCACGGTGCGCGCCACCGACAACACCGGGGCCACCCAAACCGCAGATCAGGTCGGTAGCATCCCCGACGGCGCCACCGGGTGGCACACGGTGGACTTCACCGTGGCGGAAGCCTGAACGACTATTTCGACGAGAGTTTGCGCCAACTGAATACCGCGATCGCGATGCCGATCACCACCGTGATCGGACCGATGATCGACCAGGTTGTGGTGTTGCTCATCGGGCTACCACCCAGCACCCCGAATCCCTGCAGTGCCCAGATCAGTCCGAATGCCGCAACGAGCAGCCCGACCGCGAATGTGACGACGAAAGCCCTACTCATATAGGGATCCTAGGCCCCACCGGCGCGCCGCCACGACTACGACATCGGCGGTGGTCGCCGCGACAATGAGAAGCTTGAGGTTCGCATGCTTGGCCCTAGGGAGGACGACGTGGCGGGAGTGTCGCGGCGCGGTGGCGGAACCGACGAGCGCCCCGCGGTGATTCCCTCCGTGAGTCGGCGCCATCAAGTCGGTGACCCGAGCACCCGCTCGCTGCTCATGACGATCCTTGGTGAATTCGTGCAGCCGACCGGCCAACACGTCTGGACCGCCACCCTGGTACACGCACTGACCACGTTGGGCATTGAAGAGGGTTCGGCGCGTCAGGCGCTGGCCCGCACCGCAGCCGAGGGATGGCTGTCTTCGGAGCGGGTCGGCCGGCGGACGCGCTGGTTGCTCACCGATGCCGGGCGGCGGCTCCTCGCGGAAGGTGCCCACCGCATCTATACCTTCGGATCCGACGAGCCGTCCTGGGACGGCCACTGGTTCGTGGTGCTGGTCTCGATACCCGAATCGATGCGCGTCCTACGCCACAAGCTGCGCGCGCAACTGAGCTGGGCCGGCTTCGGCTCGCCGTCACCGGGCGTCTGGATCTCGCCGAGGACAGCCGTCGCCGCGGAAGCCAAGGACATCCTCGACAACCTGGAGTTGTCGAGCAAGGCATTGTCCTTTGTCGCCGAATACGGTGCACTGGGCAGCGAACGCGACATGGTCAATTCCGCGTGGGATCTGGCCGAAATCGATTGCTGCTACCAGGAATTCATCACCGAGTTCCGCGGGCTCAAACCAACGACGCCCGACGACGTGTTCGTCGCGCAGATTAGGCTCGTGCACGAGTGGCGGCGATTTCCGTTCCTTGATCCCCAGCTGCCCCGTGAATTGCTGCCATCGCAGTGGAGCGGGACACCGGCGGCCCGGCTTTTTCGGGATCAGCACCAGCGTTGGCACGACCGCGCCCAGCGCCGGTGGCACGAATTCGCCGCGGAGGCCGAGTAGGTTCGCTGCTCTTCTTCTACATAATGTTTGCGATACGCATAACTATTGTCATATATTGAGACTGCATGCGGCTCCCACCTTTAGGAGGACCGATGGCGGTCGACATCGATGTCGGACACCACGCCCGCGTCTCCGCGACGGACGTCGACGCGCCCTCGGCGGCCGTCGTCTCGTTCGACACCGAGCCCGGCCGATACCGGCATTGGACCCTGCACCTCGACGGCGAGGTGGCGTGGCTGGTGCTGGACGTAGCCGAGGACGGCGGGTTGATGCCCGGCTACGAGCTGAAGCTCAACTCGTATGACCTCGGTGTCGACATCGAGCTCTACGACGCAACGCAGCGACTGCGATTCGAGCACCCAGAGGTCAAGACGGTAATCCTGACCAGCGGCAAAGAGAAGGTGTTCTGCGCGGGCGCCAACATCCAGATGCTCGCGGCCTCGACCCACGAATGGAAAGTGAACTTCTGCAAGTTCACCAACGAAACGCGCAACGGCATCGAGGACGCCACCGAGAACTCGGGGCAGACATACCTGGCCGCGGTCAACGGTTCCTGCGCGGGCGGCGGCTACGAACTTGCCCTCGCCTGTGACCACATCCTGCTGGTGGACGACAACTCGTCGGCGGTGTCGCTACCGGAAGTGCCGCTGCTGGGTGTGCTGCCCGGCACCGGGGGACTCATCCGCGTCGTCGACAAGCGCCGGGTGCGCAAGGATCTCGCAGACGTGTTCGCCACCCGCTCCGACGGCGTGCGTGGCAAGACGGCCGCGCAGTGGGGGCTGGTCGACGAGCTCGCGACGCCGCGCCAATTCGATGATGCGGTCCGCCGCCGCGCCACCGAACTCGCCGCGCGCTCAGCCCGCCCGTCAGATGCCCGGGGCATCGAACTCGTCGCGCTGAAACGCGAGATCAATTCCGACAGGATCATTTACGACTACGTCACCGTCGCGATTGATCGGACGAATTCCACAGCCACCATCACGCTCCATGGCCCGACGCAGCCCGCGCCCGCCGACTTCGACGAAGCCGCCGCGCAGGGAGCCGCGTTCTGGCCCCTGGCGCTGACCCGTCAGCTCGACGATCTCATCCTGCGGCTGCGGACCAACGAAACCAACATCGGCATCTGGCTGTTGCAGACCCGGGGCGATATGGCCACGGTCGACGGCTACGAACGTCTGCTCCTACACAATGCCGGAAACCATTGGCTCGCCAACGAAATCGTGCAGTACTACAAGCGGGTGCTCAAGCGCCTCGACGTGACCAGCCGCAGCCTCATCGCCCTGATCGAACCGGGCAGCGCTTACACCGGGATGCTGGCCGAGCTGGCCCTGGCCTGCGACCGCCAGTACATCCTCGACGGCCCACCGCTCGACAACGAGGACAGCGAGGCGCGCGCAAGCATCCGGCTAACGGCCGCCAACTTCGGGGTCTTTCCGATGGGCAACGGCCTGGGACGCCTGGAATCGCGCTTCTACGGCCACGGCGACCACTTAAACCTGTTGTGCGACACAGCAATGGATGTCGAACTGACCGCGCGCCGCGCCGCCGATCTGGGGCTGGTCACCGCCGCCCCCGACGACATCGACTGGCAGGATGAAATCCGACTCGTCGTGGAGGGGCGCGCGGCGCTGTCACCGGACGCCTGCACCGGCATGGAGGCCAATCACCGCTTCGTCGGCCCGGAAACAGTCGAGACCAAGATCTTCGGCCGGCTATCGGCCTGGCAGAACTGGATCTTTCTGCGGCCCAATGCTTCCGGGCCCGAAGGGGCGCTACGCCGATACGGCACCGGCAAATCGGCCAACTTCGACACGAAGCGGGTATAACGTCGTGACCACATCGATCAACTACGAAGACAAGATCCCCAACAACGTCGACCTGTCCTCGGACCGCCGGCTGCAACGAGCCCTGGAGGGATGGCAGCCCAAATTCCTCAATTGGTGGGGCGAGATGGGTCCGGCGGTGCAAACCCACGGTGTGTACCTGCGCACCGCGGTGGCCGTGGGTCGCGAGGGTTGGGCCCACTTCGATCACGTCAGTCTCCCCGACTACCGGTGGGGCATCTTTCTTGCCGAACCGAAGACCGATCGTCGCATCGCGTTCGGCGAACACAAGGGTGAGCCGGTCTGGCAGCAGGTGCCCGGCGAACACCGCGCCGATCTGCAGCGCCTGATCGTGGTGCAGGGCGACACCGAGCCGGCCTCGGTGGAGCAGCAACGGCTCCTCGGCCTGACCGCGCCCTCGTTGTATGACCTGCGAAACCTGTTCCAGGTCAACGTCGAAGAGGGCCGGCACCTGTGGGCCATGGTGTACCTCCTGCACGCCTACTTCGGCAGGGAGGGCCGCGAGGAAGCCGAGGCGCTGCTCTGCCGCAATTCCGGCAGCCCGGACTCTCCGCGCATCCTGGGAGCGTTCAACGAGTCGACCGCCGACTGGCTCGCGTTCTACATGTTCACCTACTTCACCGACCGCGACGGCAAATACCAGCTCGGCACGCTGAAGGAAAGCGCATTCGATCCGCTCTCCCGCACCTGCGAATTCATGCTCAAGGAAGAGGCGCACCACATGTTCGTCGGCACCACCGGCGTGGATCGCGTGGTTGCTCGCAGCGCCCAGCTGATGCGCGAGCATGACACCGGCGACATCGGGCCCTTCGGCGGCATTCCCCTCGAGATCATCCAGAAGTACATCAACTTTCACTACAGCGTCTCGCTGGATCTGTTCGGCAGCGAAACCTCTACCAACGCAGCCAATTACTTCACCGTCGGGTTGAAAGGACGCTGGCAAGAAGAGCGACGGGCCGACGATCATCTGCTCGTCGACGACCGGTCTGAGCTCGGCAGGCCCACGGCCGAGGGAACGTGGGACACCGACGAGTTACCGGCGCTGCTGGCCTTGAATCTGGACCTGCGCAGCGAGTACACCAGCGATTGCCACAGCGGAGTCAAGCGGTGGAACAAGATCCTCGCCGACAACGGCGTCGACTACCGATTCGCGCTGCCCCATGTCGGTTTCAACCGCGCGGTCGGCGCCTACGCCGATCACCACATCACCCCGACCGGCAGCATTGTGGAGAGCTCCTGGTGGGAGGAACAGAAGTCGAACTGGTTGCCCACCAACGAAGATCTCTGGTTCGTGCGCTCGCTGATGCGGCCCGTGTATGAGCCCGGCAAAATCGCCAGCTGGGTCGCGCCACCGACCCAGGGCATCAACGACAAGCCGTTCGATTTCGAATATGTCTACCTTTCCTGAACATTCGGCTGCGGGCACTGCTATCGCCCCCGACCGTTCGCGCTTCAATGCCGCGGATTATCTCGTCGATCGGCACCTGCGCGAAGGTCGCGGCGAGCGCACCGCGGTCGTCAGTTCGACCCGCACGCTGAGCTACCAGGACCTGGCCGAGGAGCTACATCGCGTCGCCGGTGGGCTGCAGAATCTGGGCGTGCGCCGCGAAGACCGGGTCATGCTGTGCATGGCCGACGACGTCGAACTGCTGACCGGCATCCTGGCAGCGATGTATCTGGGCGCCGTCGCTGTCCCGGTTTCCACCATGCTGTCCGGACCGGAGCTGGGCAAGCTAGTCGCCGATTCGGGCGCTCGAATAGTCTGCGGTTCAACGGAGTTCGCCGCCGCGATTGTGGCGGCCACCACCACGGCCCGTGCTGTCACCGACGTGGTCTTCGACGGTCAGCCCGAAATCGACGGGCTCCCCCACGTCGCCGTGCACCGCTGGGACTCTCTCACGTCGGCCGATCCGGTCGCCGCGACGTGCGACACGCGCGACGAGACGCCCGCGCTGTGGCTCTATACGTCGGGCACCACCGGCGCGCCCAAAGCCGCCATTCACCGGCACGGCAGTATCCGCAGTGTCGCCGAAAGCTACGGCGCCCGGGTGCTGGGCGTCGTGCCAGAAGACCGGTGCCTGTCGGTCGCCAAGCTGTTTTTCGCCTACGGTCTCGGCAATTCGTGTTTCTTGCCGCTATCGGTCGGGGCCACCACGGTCTTGGAGCGGGCTCGTCCGACCCCGGCTGTTATCGCGCACCGAATACGAGCCGAGCGCCCGACGCTGTTTTTCGCGGTTCCCACGTTCTACTCGTCGCTGCTGGCCAGTGATTTACCCGAGGACACGTTTGGGTCGGTGCGACAGGGTGTTTCGGCGGGCGAAGCGCTCACCCCGGTGCTGTTCGAGCGGTTTCGGGACCGGTTCGGAGTCGAGGTGCTGGACGGCGTCGGCTCGACCGAGGCGCTGCACATCTTCCTCTCGAACCGCCCGGGCCAGGCGCGGCCCGGATCGGCCGGGGTTCCGGTGCCCGGCTATGAAGTGCAGCTGCGTGACGACTCCGGAGCCGTCGTCGACGCGGTGGGGGCGCGCGGGATGCTGCATGTCAGGGGCGGGTCAATCGCCTCGGGTTACTGGAACCGCGCCGATGCCACCCGGCAGGTGTTTCAGGCTGGTTGGCTGCGCACCGGCGATGCCGTCGTGCGCAACGCCGACGGCACGTACAGCTGGCTCGGCCGCTCCAGCGACATGCTCAAAGCCGGCGGCATCTGGGTGTCGCCGGCAGAAGTCGAGGAGCGGTTGCTGCAGCATCCCGATGTCGTCGAGGCGGCCGTCGTCGCTGCCGCCGACGAATCCGGTTTGGAAAAGCCCGTCGCGTGCATCGTGGCGCGGCCCGGGCGCAACGCCGACGCCGAATCCCTTGTCGCCTGGTGCCGCGACGGGCTGGCCGCCTTCAAACGACCTCGCGCCTTCGTGATGATGGCCGAGCTGCCCAAGACTGCGACCGCCAAACTTCGGCGCGATCTGTTGCGCGCGCAAGTCGCCGACGTGCTCACGAGACCGCCTACCACCCAGCCATGAATGAGTTGCCCAGGGAAATAACAGGTTTCCTCGCCGCCCGTCGGTGACTCTTGCCTTCGCCTTCGGCATCCCACTGTTTCGTCGGCCACTGGCTGTTTCGGTCACGCAGCAGTGGGCCACAATGAAGGCCACCCCAGATGTCTGTGTCAGGAGGAGCCGTGACCAAAGATGGCGATATACCGCGGCTCCGCGTCGTCGCGTGGGGCATCGGAACGGTAGGTACCGAGATGGTCACGGCCATCATCGACCACCGGCCCGACATCGAGATCGTCGGCGCCCGAGTGTATTCCGACTCAAAGAACGGCGTTGATGTCGGCACCCTGGTGGGTCGCGACCCGATCGGCGTCATCTCGACCACCGATGCCGACAAGATCGTGGAACTCGATGCGGACTGTGTGCTCTACACCCCGCGCAACACCAACCTCGACGAGGTATGCACCCTGCTCACCAGCGGGAAAAACGTTGCGACGACCGCGTTCCTGTTCCATCCGCGCCGTATCGCACCGGCCGACCGCGACCGGGTGCTCGAGGCTTGTCGGGCCGGCGGCACCACGGTTCACGGCAACGGGTTGAACCCCGGGAACCTCTCCGGCACCCTGCCGCTCGCCCTCTCGGGCATGTGCCGCACCATCGACAAGGTCACGCTGCAGGAACGCGCCGACTGGTCGGTCTACGAAAGCACGTCGATCACGTTCGACAACATGCGCTTTGGGCAACCGGTCGAGGAGATCAACACAACGGCCAGCGAGTTCCTGGCCTTCAACAGTGGGATCTTCACCGAACAGGTCTGGTTTCTCGCGGACGCACTGAACGCCGACATCGATGAGGTCACCGCGACCGTCGAGGCGGTCCCCGCGCGAGAGGATCATCAGATCTTCGACCATGTGCTGCGTGCGGGAACCACTGCGGGGCAACGGTGGAATTGGTCAGGTCGGCGCGACGGCGAGGTGCTCGTCGAGATCGAGACGCTGTGGACCGTCGGCGGCGAGTACCCGAGCCATTGGCCCAAGCCCCAGGACGGTTGGACGCTGACGATCGAGGGCGACCCATCGATGCGGACACATTTCTTTTGCCTCGCGAGTTTCACCCGCGCCGCGAGCATGGAAGAGCACGTCCGCTCGGCGAGTGTGGCGACCGGCATGCAGGTGCTCAATGCCGTACCGGCGATCTGCGCAGCCCCCGCAGGCTTCGCCACCGCGGCAACTCTCCCCCTGATTCGCAGCCACGTCGGGTTCGGCAACAAGGTCGTCTGACCAGTTCAAACGTTGTGGAGCTAAGGGGAATCGAACCCTTTCGGGCGCGTCTATAACTTACCGAATTGCCCACGTCGAGGGATGCACAACGGGTGTTCGGCATGACGTTTTACTCCACCGACGGTTGTTCCACGGTCAGCAGTTTCGACATTGTTGGTTTGCTACCCGTCGACGGCCGCATCCCCGCACTCGCCACGGCTCCGGCGCGCCAGATTGCGGGTTTTGAGGGTGTCGGGGTGATCGGCACCCAGCACCCGCAACACGTCAGGCAGCAACGCCTGAAACTCGGCCACTGCACCGGCCGCATCCCCGGACTGGCCGCGCCAGAGCGCAAGGTTGCGGCGGGAGACCAGGGTGTCGGGGTGATCGGCCCCTAGCACCCGCAACACGTCAGGCAATAACGTCTCCAACTCTGCCAGCGCACCAGCCGCATCCCCCGAATCTCCCCGGCAAAACCCCAGATAACGCCGGATTCTCAGGGTTTCGGGGTGATCAACACCCAACACCCGCAACACGTCAGGCAGCAACGCCTCCAAGTCAGCCAGCGCACCAGCCGCATCCCCCGAATCTCCCCGCCAGAACCCCAGATAACGCCGGATTCTCAGGGTTTCGGGGTGATCAACACCCAACACCCGCAACACGTCAGGCAGCAACGCCTCCAAGTCAGCCAGCGCACCGGCCGCATCCGCCGCCTCGCCGCGCCAGCGCGCCAGATTGCGGCGGGTGATCAGGGCTTCGGGGTGATCAACACCCAGCACCCGCAACTCGTCAGGCAGCAACGCCTCAAACTCCGCCAGCGCACCGGCCGCATCCCCCGAATCCCCCCTCCAGCGCGCCAGATTGCGGCGGGTGATCAAGGCTTCGGGGTGATCAACACCCAGCACCCGCAACTCGTCAGGCAGCAACGCCTCAAACTCCGCCAGCGCACCGGCCGCATCCCCCGAATCCCCCCTCCAGCGCCCTAGATTGCGGCGGGTGATCAAGGCTTCGGGGTGATCAACACCCAGCACCCGCAACACGTCAGGCAGCAACCCCTGAAACTCGGCCAGCGCACCGGCCGCATCCCCGGACTGGCCGCGCCAGAGCGCCAGATTGCGGCGCGTTCTCAGGGTGTCGGGGTGATCGGCACCCAGCACCCGCAACACATCAGGCAGCAACGCCTCCAAGTCAGCCAGCGCACCAGCCGCATCCCCCGCCTCGCCGCGCCAGAGCGCCAGATTGCGGCGGGTGATCAGCGTGTCGGGGTGATCGGCACCCAGCACCCGCAACACATCAGGCAGCAACGCCTCCAACTCCGCCAGCGCACCAGCCGCATCCCCCGCCTCACCCCGCCAGAACCCAATATATCGGTGGACCCTCAGGGTTTCGGGGTGATCGGCACCCAGCACCCGCAACGCGTCAGGCAGCAACGCCTCCAACTCCGCCAGCGCACCAGCCGCATCCCCCGCCTCACCCCGCCAGAACCCAATATATCGGTGGACCCTCAGGGTTTCGGGGTGGTCACCAACCAGCACCCGCAACGCGTCGGGCAGCAACGTCTCCAACTCCGCCAGCGCACCAGCCGCATCCCCCGCCTCACCCCGCCAGCGCGCTAGATTGCGGCGCGTTCTCAGGGTGTCGGGGTGATCGGCACCCAGCACCCGCAACACGTCGGGCAGCAACGCCTCAAACTCCGCCAGCGCACCGGCCGCATCCCCCGAATCCCCCCTCCAGCGCCCCAGATTGCGGCGGGTGATCAGCGTGTCGGGGTGATCGACACCCAGCACCCGCAACACGTCAGGCAGCAACAGCTCCAACTCGGCGAGCGCACCGGCCGCATCCCCCGCCTCACCCCGCCATGCCGCCAGATTGAGCCTGGTGATCAGCGTGTCGGGGTGATCGACACCCAGCACCCGCAACACGTCAGGCAGCAACAGCTCCAACTCGGCGAGCGCACCAGCCGCATCCCCCGCCTCACCCCGCCAAGCCGCCAGATTGAGCCGGGCGCGCAAGGTGTCCGGGTGATCGTGGCCCAGTACACGCAGGTGGTCGGCCAATAACATCCGGTACTCGGCGACCGCGCCAGCCACATCGCCAGCCTCCCCACGCCAGAACGCCAGAGATCCGCGGGTAATCAGCAGGGCGTGGTCATCCCCGTCCAGCACCCTCACCTCGTCGGCCAGTAGCATCTGGTAGTCAGCAACCGCGCCGGCCACATCCCCAGCTTCCCCCCGCCAGCGAGCGAGATTTTGGCGGGTGATCAGAGTGTCCGGGTTATCGGCACCGACGGCCGAGGTGAGGGCGGGTAGCCAGCCGGCCCATCGGTCGCGGTTGTCGGCCGCCCGCGGGGTATTGAGGGACCTCAGAAACGCAATGGCCCCACTGGAGTCTGCACTACCGAGATAGTGACGCGGCGCAGCGGCTCTCCAGTAAGCATCCACATCGTCTCTGGCCTCCTCCGCGTCTGACCGCCCAGCGGTCTGCGAGCAGCGCTGGTACGCCTCGATGAGCTCTCGGTGGGCCTCGGCAATGCCGTGCTGATGACTGTTCAAGTAGTCGACGATAGGTTCGAGCAGAGCGAGATGGGCAATGCCGAGGGTTTCTTGATCTATTCCGGGCTGACCGCGGCTAATCAACGCCCCGAACCTCGTCACGACATCGTCGCGGACGAGCCCGAGACGCGCCGGTGTGCCAGGGTCGCCGAGGGCGGCCGCCAGTAGCCGGATCGGCAGCACCGGCCCAACCCCGGCCGCCGCGATCAGACTCAGTAGCTTCCCCGCTGTGCCGGTGGTGTCGCCGTGCAATGCGAGTTCAATTCGGGCGGTGACCAATTCGGTGAGATTCCCGAACCCGGTTGAGTTACGAATTTTGTCGGCGGATTCGCGGAGGAGCCGGGGGATCAACCAGCCACCCGCGGCAGGGTGGCCAACAGGCGCGGCAGGGTCTGCCTCCAGCAGTGCCGCTTGCAGCTCGGTGGTCGCGGCCCGGGCAATCTCCGACAACGCGGGTGCCAACACGTCGACGCGGTGGGCATGGGCGAGTTCATCTCGCGTGTCGATGCCTTCCCCCCCGCGCACGCCGGCGATCACCCGCACATGACCCAGCTCCTCTATGGTCGCGGTGTGCGTCAGGTGCTGCAAGGCAGCCAGGATCACCTCCCGAGCCCCTGGCTCGGGCTGATCCAAACCATCAACGATCACGTGGATGCGTCCGGATTCGATACAGCGCGCCAGCGGCAACAGCACCGACGTGTCCCACGCGCCCAGTTTCTTACAGTCGTCGGGCGACAGGTCGGCGGCCACCGCCGCGGTGGCTCCGGCGAATTCGGGTACCGTGACCTGAAACTGAGAAGCTAGCTCGGCGGCCAAGGTTTCCACAGTCGAGGTGGAGTCCAGAAACACTGCGCCCTTGATGTAGTTCTCGGCGACGTCGAATTTGAGCCCAAACCTCTTGGCCACCTTTGGGCGGACGAACAACGCCAGCAATGTCGACTTACCGCACCCCGCGCCACCCACTACTAACCGCAGCCGCTTCGAAAACCCCGCCTCCTCGATGACCTCGCAATTTTTCGCAATTGAGACTGTGGCGATCACGTCGGCGAGGAGCTGATCCACCAGCCCGGCAGCCGGGCGGCCGAAGACGCAATCCCGGATGCGGGCACGGTTGGGTACCAGCCACAACCCCGGATCCCCGCTGGCGAGCTTCCCGCCGCTATAGGCCAGGTATTGGGTTTGCGACCTCCGACACGTCGCGCTGATAAAGGGCTGTAGCTCGGCACACAGCAGGTTTTCGCCAGCATTGTCTCGCCCGGCTCTGAAAGTGCTGAGGATTGTCTTGGTGAAACACCCGTCGTAGGCGCTGCCGGCCCCAGAGGCCACCAACAACTCCATCCGGCCCCGATTGGCGGCCAATACTCCAGTCCACCGGTTCGCCGCCCCTTCAATGCTCGCCTTGGCTTGGCAAGCGTCGACCAAAAACACCACACCATCCAGACTGGGGCAGTAGTTGAGGCGTTCGTTGACGAACTGCGGCAGGTGTAACGCGTTCTCCGAGTCCGGGCAGCCGGTCGGCGAATCCATGGCCATCAGGTAAAAGTTCTGGTCCCCGTGGGCCTCGCCATGGCCGATGAACGCGAACAACAGCGTCGCTTTCGCTTTGTTGGCCACATCAATGGCGCTCTTGATGGTTTCCTTCAACTTAGCGATGGACGGGTTCAGCAGTGGCCCATCGCCCGTGCCGACTGACTCCCAGCCCGCATTCGTCAATTCTTGATGGAGATCGCAGGCATAGGCCTTTACGAACGACAACTTCGGGAGCGACTTACATTGCGATCCGACGATCAGTGCCAGCCGGCCCGCCATAGCTGTTAATTTGATCACACCACTACCCAGATTCGACACCCCGGGAAACACCATGGCCACTATCGTGCTGGTGCACGGCATCGCTCAGGAACAGAAAGGCGCCAAGGTCCAAGAGTCAATGTGGCTGCCCGCCCTGGCAGACGGCGTAGCCAAGCACGGCAATCAAGAGCTGGCCGACCTGCTCTGG
This sequence comes from Mycobacterium sp. Aquia_213, assembly GCF_026625985.1. Lineage (NCBI taxonomy): Bacteria > Bacillati > Actinomycetota > Actinomycetes > Mycobacteriales > Mycobacteriaceae > Mycobacterium > Mycobacterium sp. Aquia_213. Next base: position 1,114,532 of record NZ_CP113116.1, on the reverse strand, counting down.
CGGAACGGAACCTCAAATATAGACGTCCGGATGGCCTATTACGGCACCCCCTTCATCGACCCCGGCGCCATGGGCGACGACGATGTCAACCTCGACACCGAACCCCTTCCCAACGACGTCGAGGAACTGACCGAACAGCTCGCGATGGCGTGGCTCGAAGCCGCTGTAAGTATCGCGGACGATCCCGACGACCGCCTCCAAGCCGAAGACGAACTCGACATCATCAACGGAAACGTCGGCGAAGAGGCACAGGGACTCCCTCCGGGCCTCAGCCGACCTGCGTTGAATGCACTCGCCCGCGTACGGTGGTTCGCCCCCTTCGGAATGGCCGTGGCCAGCCGATTCGTGTGGAAGGCGCTGACCCAAGTCACCCGTTACCTCACCGACGATCAGATCCGGACCTATGCCCAAGACCAAGTGCTGCACTGGATCGGACCCGACACCCGCCTGGTTATCGGCCACTCGCTAGGCTCGGTGGTCGCCTACGAGGCTGTTCATCGCGCCTATGAGACCGCACTGCCCCGCGACCATCAGTTGACGCTCATGACCCTGGGATCGCCGTTGGGTCTTAGAAGTATTGTCTACGATCGGCTGCGGCCGCAGCCTCCAGGAGTTCCACCAGCCGCGAACCGCTGGGAAAACCTGGCCGCCGCAGACGACCTTGTAGCGGCTGTCCTCGACCTCACCGACCAGTTCCTGCCAGCTGATAACTCAACCATCAAGCCCTGCAACCACATCGTCGACAACGGCTCACAACCCCACGATGTCACGCACTATCTGACCAAACCCACAGTTGGTCGAATCGTCACCGAAACGCTCACCGGCACATAGGAGCCAAGGCATCCTTGCGTCGCTGGCTTGGCGTAGAGCGACATGGCGGCGGTGAATAATTGCAGGGTCACCGGGCGCAAACTTCCGCCCAATCACACCGCAAGATCGACGGTGCACTGTGCGCCAGCCTGGCGATCAGCGTGGGCGGGAGTGTCAAAGCCGTGCAACGAATGCACACTGGCAATGAATTTGTTTTCCGCGATGCCCCGCGCGATCACTGCCCGAGCGATCGCGACAGCCCACCGTCACGGCGTGCTCATCGCGGTGGTCAATCTCGAGACCACGACAGCAGGGAGCGATCGATGGACCACTGGACTTGCCGATCGGCGGACTACTGGCCGTCAACGCCCTACCCGGGGGAGCGCTCCGAATGCTCGTGGCGGCTTGTCGACGGTTCGGTCCATCGGGTCACACCGGTTGACAGCGGCTGGTTAGACGTGGCGACGGGCGAAGCCGTCGAGCTTGCCGGCCGGGTTTTCATCCTTGCGTACGGCTCGAACGCCAACCCGAACAAAATGCTTGGAGTAAACGCGGTCATGCTGCAAGCCGATATCACCGACGCGCAGGCGGTCTGGTGCAATGCCCGACGCCGCACAGACGGCTCGGTTGTGTCGACGCTAGTCGAGAGGCCTGGACACCTCGAAGCGTGCCCCGTATTGGCGCTGAGACCTGAGGAATTGCCAAAGGTCGACATGTGGGAAGAGCCGGCCTACACGCGAATCAATTTCTGGGGAAGTTGCGTCCTGGAAACCGGGACTGCGATAACGCCGGAGGTCTACGTCGGCGGCCCAACCCGGCCACCTCTGCGGATCGACGGTAACTACGTGCCGTTGCACCTGACAAAGCACGCCGTGGTGGATCAGTTGGTACCAAGATGATCAGACATCGCTCAACATCCAGTGCGCGACAAGGTTAGGACAAACCCGCCGCCGCACGGTGGCCGCCTCAACTACTAGACCCGCCTCGACCGAAGGCCAAAACGGATCTCAAACGTTGTGGAGCTAAGGGGAATCGAACCCCTGACCTTCTCGATGCGAACGAGACGCGCTACCAACTGCGCTATAGCCCCTGACCGCTAGCAGGCTACCAGTTCTGGGAGAGCGCCAGCGCCGACAGGCCTACTGGCCGACGGCGCGCGGCAGGTCCCGGGGCCAGCCGAAGTTCTGCTGCGGCATCCCGTAGTCCAGGTGCTCGAAAATCGGGTCCTCGTCGTCGATCTCCAGCACCACCGCACCGGGGCGGCGCAGCCGCGACGGCACGACGTCGTAGTCGCGGTCGCGGGTGTTCTCGACGCCAAAGCGCGCGCGGGACATCCGCTGCGTGCGGCGGCGACGTATCTTCTCTTCGATCCTGGTCTGCCGGCGCAGATAGCCCAGGTAGAGCAGCGTGATCGCGGTGGCGACACCGCACACCCACCAGGCAGTCGGGGTGATCTCGAATGCGGCCGTCGCGGAGCCGACCAGCACGACCGCCATCACCATCAGCACCTTCCTGCGGAAGGCGTACTTGCGGGCGGTGACGGCCGCCGCGGTCTTGGTGTCGAAACGGCGCCGGCGCTGGGCGCTCGCCGGGACCACGCGCTCGCGCACACCGGGGTCGTCGTCGTCCGCCTCGGGCTCCAAACCGGACGAGTCCTCGACATATTCGTACTCGTCGTCGAGGTGATCCTCGTCGGCCTCGGCGTGCTCGTCTTCGTCGACCGGGGCAAGTTCGGGTTCGGTGGCCGCGGCGCTGGCCCCGACCGGCAGGGCGCCGGAGTCTTCGATGACGTCGACGTCCAGGTAGTCGGGCTCGGCCGGCTCGGCGGCCGGCATCCTCATCACCACCGGACGCGCGGGGCGCAGTTCCTCGGTCTCGGCATCGTGTTCGTCGTCGGGCTCGGCGAGGTCGTCGCGGTGCTCCGCGTCGTCGAACTCCTCGTCGGTCGAGTCTTCCGGCTTCCAGTCCGGATCGCTGCGGTGACCTGCGGCCGGGCCGTTGCGCCTGAGCAGGCGCGAACCGGCGCCACCGTTGAGCACCCGGGTGGCCAGCGCCACGTCGCTGGTGCGTCGCACGGCGTCGCGTTTGCTGATCAGCATCGGTACCAGGACGAACAGCCAGAGCACCACGAGCGATATCCACAACAACGACTGCGGGATGCTTGGCATGATGACCTGCTCCTTCTGGCCGGGGTCCCCCGCGAGGCCGATGGTTGACCAGCGCGGCCGGGACCTGACCAGCGCAATTACACACCTGTAATTTGCCTCAATCAAGCATCACACGCCACATATGTCACGCTAGCCACAGAATTATTTCGATTTCCCTACGGCGGTGGGTCGTCACGCGGCGAAAATGGCCGTCTCGAAAGCGATCACGGCGGGCACCCAGCCATGACGGCAATCTCGGCGAGGCGGGCCGACCGGTTACGCCCAGCGCGCGTGTCCGGCGCGGACCAGCGCCGATGCGACCGACCCGTAGACCTCCTCGGCCGTGATGGCCATCAGGAGGTGGTCGCGCCACGCCCGGTCGACCTCGAGGTAACGCCGCAGCAAGCCCTCCTCCCGGAAGCCGACCTTGGCCAACACGGCCCGACTCGCGACGTTCTCCGGACGCACGGTGGCCTCGACGCGATGCAGCATGACCGGCCCGAAGCAATGGTCCAGACCCAGCGCCAATGCGCCGGTGGCCACCCCGCCGCCGGTCGCCGAGCTCGGCACCCAGTAGCCGATCCACGCCGACCGCAAGGCGCCGTGGGTGACGTTGCCGATGGTCAGCTGCCCGCAGAACCGTCCGTCGAGCTCGATCACATACGGCAGCATGCGGCCATTGCGGGCCTCGGCGCGCAGGCCGGAACACAACGCCGGCCAGGCCGCGACGGTGTGCCGGGTCGCCCAGTCGCCGTCGGACGTGGGTTCCCACGGCTCGAGGTGCGCCCGGTCGGCCAGCCGGAAACGGCTCCACTGCGCACCATCGCGCATCCGCACCGCGCGCAACCGGACCACTCCGGCCGCGACCCGCAGCGGCCCGACCTCCGAGGGCCAACCGGGATGGCGGGCGTTAGAGCGCAACAGGTTCACGAGCGTGCGCAGTTGAGTCAGCCGCGCTGGGCCAGGAAAGCGACGTCGACGATCTCACCTGTGCGAATCTGTTCGGCCCCACTGGGAACCACAACTAGACAGTTTGCCTCAGCCAGCGTCGCCAGCAAATGCGATGACGCCCCCGGGGCTCCGCCCAGCGCCTGCACCAAATACTCACCGCTGTCCTGGTCGCGCATCAGCTGACCGCGCAGGTAACCCTTGCGGCCGGCCACCGACGTGATCGGCGACAGCGTGCGAGCCTGCACGACGCGGCGCATCGGCTGACGCTTACCCAGCGACAGCCGGATCAGCGGGCGAACCATCACCTCGAAGACCACCAACGCGCTGACCGGGTTGGCCGGCAACAGGAACACCGGCACGCCGTCGCGGCCCAGCTGCCCGAAGCCCTGCACCGAGCCGGGGTGCATCGCGACCCGGACGACCTCCATCTCGCCGAGTTCGGACAGCACCGCCCGCACCGCCTCGGCGGCCGCGCCGCCCACCCCGCCGGCGATCACCACGACCTCGGCGCGATTGATCTGGCCGTGCACGATTTCGCCGAGCTCTGCCGCGTTGTTGGGCACGATGCCAACCCGGTTGACCTCCGCGCCGGCATCCCGGGCCGCGGCCGCCAACGCATAGGAGTTGACGTCGTACACCTGACCGTTGCTCGGGGTCCGAGAGATGTCGACCAGCTCGCCGCCCACCGCCATGATCGACACCCGAGGGCGCGGGTGCACCAGCACCCGTTCGCGGCCGACCGCCGCGAGCAGGCCCACCTGAGCCGCACCGATGATCGTCCCGGCGCGCACCGCGACATCGCCGGGCTGGACGTCGTCGCCGGCGCGCCGCACGTAGGCGCCGGAGGGTGCCCCGCGCAGAATCCGCACCTTCGACGTGCCGCCGTCCGTCCATCGCAACGGCAGCACCGCGTCGGCCAGCGTGGGCAGCGGCGCCCCGGTCTGCACCCGGACGGCCTGCCGCGGCTGCAACCGGCTCGGCGTGCGGGCACCGGCCTCGACGGTCCCCATCACCGGAAGCACCAGCCCACCGGGGTTGTCCACGTCGGCCATCGGCTCGCCGGTTTCGTCGAGCGTAAGGTCGCTGCCCACCTCGCCGATACCCAGCACGTCGACGCTGCGAACCGCATAGCCGTCGATCGCGGCCTGATCGAAGCCGGGCAGCGGTCGCTCGGTCACCACTTCTTCGGCGCACAACAATCCTTGCGCCTCGGCGATGGCCACACGTATCGGGCGCGGGGCTACCGCGGCCGCCGTTATCCGGGCTTGCTGCTCCTCAACCGAACGCACTCGCCGCGCCTCTCTGCCGTCAACCCTCACGGGCGCCGTATCGGGCCTCAGCCCGATCGCCCGTCACCGGGCCCGGCATGGCGGCCGGCTACTGCTCGTTCAGGCCCAATCGCGCCACCAACCACTTCCGCAATTCCGGGCCGTAGTCGTCACGATCCAATGCAAAGTCAACCGCAGCCTTGAGGTAGCCGCCGGGATTTCCCAAGTCGTGTCGAGATCCGCGATGCACCACGACGTGAACCGGGTGGCCCTCTTTGATCAGCAGCGCGATCGCGTCGGTGAGCTGTAGTTCGCCGCCGGCGCCGTGGTCGATGCGGCGCAGGGCATCGAAGATGGCGCGGTCAAGCACGTACCGGCCGGCCGCCGCATACAGCGACGGGGCGTCCTCGGCCTTGGGCTTTTCCACCATGCCGTTGACTTTGAGCACGTCGGAATTGCCGGCACCGGGGATGGCCTCGACATCGAAAACACCGTAGGCACTGATCTCCTCGGGGGTGACCTCGATGGCGCACAGCACCGAACCGCCGTGCTCGGCGCGCACCTTGGCCATCGTCTCCAGCACGCCGGTCGGCAGCACCAGGTCATCGGGCAGCAGCACCATGACGGCGTCCTCGTCGGGCGCCAGCACCGGCTCCACGCATCCGATGGCATGTCCCAATCCGAGCGGCTCGACCTGCACCACCGACTCGACCTTGATCAGCGCCGGCGCGCGACGCACCTTGGCCAGCATGGCTTGTTTGCCCCGGGCTTCGAGCGTGCCCTCCAGCACCAGGTCCTCGACGAAGTGCGCGACGACGCCGTCCTTGCCCTCGGAAGTGATGATGACCAGCCGCTCGGCGCCGGCCGCGGCCGCTTCCTCAGCGACCAGCTCGATGCCGGGCGTATCGACGACGGGCAGCAACTCCTTGGGCACCGTCTTGGTAGCCGGCAGGAAACGGGTGCCCAGACCGGCGGCGGGAACGATCGCCGTGTACGGGATCGGTACTTCATCTGGCCGCGACATCGTTCACACCATAGCGCTCAGAGGGGTTGCCACCGCTGCATGGCAGGCCGAATACCCATCCTGTCATCGTTGATGCATGACAACTTCGACCAAGGCCGCATTGCGCGAGCAAGTGCTGGCGGCCCGAAGTCTTGTTGCCGACGACGTTCGCGCCGCTGAGGCGCGAATGCTCAACGAACAGCTCGCGCTGGCGGTGAGCAGCGGCAGCACCGTCTGCGCCTACGTTCCGGTGGGCACCGAGCCGGGCTCGGTCGCGATGCTGGACATGTTGCTGCAGCACTCGCGACGGGTGCTGTTGCCCGTGGCACGCACCACCGCAGATGGCACCCCGCTGCGGCTGCGCTGGGCCGAGTACCGGCCGGGCGAACTCGTCCGCGGCCGCTGGGGCCTGCTCGAGCCGCCGGAGCCGTGGCTACCGGAGTCGGCTGTTTCCGATGCCGACCTGGTGGTGGTGCCGGCCTTGGCCGTCGACCATCGGGGCGTGCGACTGGGCCGGGGCCGCGGCTACTACGACCGCTCGCTGGGCGCCAGGAATCCGCACGCTTGCCTGATCGCGATGGTGCGCGACGACGAGTTCGTCGACGAGTTACCGGCCGATCCGCACGACGTGCCGATGACCCACGTGATCACCCCGGAGCGCGGGATTGTGACGCTGCGCGCGGCCGGTGGGGCCCGGGAATGAGACGGATTTCATGGCTGTTTTAGCACTCAGGCACTGTAGAGTGCTAACAAGCTTATCTAACGGAGGTTTTGGGAGTGCCGACCTACAGCTACGCGTGCACCGAGTGCGACAACCGGTTTGATGTTGTGCAGGCCTTCACCGATGACACGTTGACCACCTGCGAGAAGTGCTCGGGTCGACTGCGCAAACTGTTCAACTCCGTCGGCGTCGTGTTCAAGGGCAGCGGCTTCTACCGCACCGACAGCCGCGAATCGAGCAAGAAAGCGTCGAGTTCGAGCAATGGCTCGTCGACCAACGGCTCGGGATCCGGCGAGAGCTCGGGGTCGAGCGAGAAGTCCGGCTCAAGCGAGAAATCCACCTCCAGCGACAAGTCCACGTCCAGCGAGAAGTCGACGAGTTCGGCGTCGTCGACGGCCGCCGCGTCCAGCTAGCGGGTTATCCACAGCACGCATCCCGGACGGGAACGTTCGACAGCACGTTGCGCTTACCGTTGCGGCGTGGGGGAACCATCGCTGAATCCAGCGCTGCTGCAGCGGATATCGGCGTCGCTGCGCCCGGACTGGGCCCGAACCGTGCTGGCCCGCCGCGTGGTCGCGGGCGGGCTGGTCGTGTTGGCCGGCGTCGCGGCGGTGCGCTCGAATCCGGATGGCGACCGCGTCGATGCGGTGGTGGCCACGCGTGACCTGACTCCCGGCGCCGCGTTGACGACCGACGATGTTCGACTCGAAAAGCGTTTGGCGACAACGCTTCCCGATGGTTCACAGGCAGGCCTGGGCGCCGTGGTCGGTTCGATGCTGGCCGGCCCGACGCGTCGAGGCGAGGTGCTCACCGACGTCCGCCTGTTGGGCAGCCGGCTGGCCGAGTCGACTGCCGGGCCGGGCGCGCGCATCGTGCCGCTGCATCTGGCCGACAGCGCGCTGATCGATCTGGTTCGCGCCGGCGACGTCGTCGACGTGCTGGCCGCGCCGCCCACCGATGCGCGGCCGGGCACGCAGGCGATCAGCAAGGTGGTGGCCACCGATGCGGTCGTTGTGCTCGTGTCGCCCAAGCAGAAAGTCCAGGCCGCGGACGGTGACCGCGTAGTGTTAGTTGCGCTGCCGGCTCGCGTGGCGAACACGGTGGCAGGCTCGGTGCTAGGGCAGGCAGTGACCCTCACCCTGCACTGAGTACCTGACTGCCGTTCGCCACAAGCACTCGCAGCAAACTGTGTCCAGCCCAGAAAGGACGTCGGAATGCTCAAGGGGTTCAAGGAGTTTCTCGCGCGGGGCAATATCGTCGACCTGTCGGTCGCGGTTGTCATCGGTACGGCGTTCACCGCGCTGGTCACCAAATTCACCGACAGCATCATCACGCCGCTGATCAACCGGATCGGCGTCAACCAACAGTCCGATGTCGGAATTCTGAAGATCAGCATCGGTGGCGGGCAGACCATCGATCTGAACGTCCTGGTGTCGGCCGCGATCAACTTCGTCCTGGTCGCCGCGGTGGTGTACTTCCTGGTTGTGCTGCCCTACAACACTTTCCGCAGGCGCGGCGAGGTCGAGCAGGCCGACGACGCGCAGATCGTCTTGCTGACCGAGATCCGCGATCTGCTCGCGCAGACCAACGGAGGGGGCTCGTCGGGCCGGCACGGCGGGGTTAGCACCACGCCGCCGCCCGAGTTCGGGCCGCGCGCGGACGCCGAATCGCAGTGAGCTCCCGCGGCTAAAGCGCGGCGCACATTTCGCCGAGCGACTTTAGATCTCGAGGCTCGATAACTGCCCGATGATCTGTGCGGCGAGCGGGTTCAGCGTCGCCATGCCATCGCGCACCGCGTAACGGGAACCGGCGAGGTTGACCACCAACGTGCTTCCGGACACGCCGGCCAAGCCCCGCGACAACCCGGCGTCGATGATTCCCGCGGACAGCCCGGACGCGCGGACCGCCTCGGCGATGCCGAGGATTTCCCGGTCCAGGATGTCGACAGTGGCCTCGGGTGTGACATCGCGCGGGGTTACTCCGGTCCCGCCGACCGAAACCACCAGATCCACGCCACCGATCACCGCGGTGTTCAGCGCGTTGCGAATCTCGACCTCGTCAGCCGCGACCGCGATGACGCCGTCGACGACGAATCCCGCCTCGGTCAGCAGCTCGGTGACCAGCGGCCCGCTGTGATCTTCTTCGTCCCCGTGGGCGGTGCGATCGTCGACGACCACAACCAGAGCCCGGCCGACTACCAATTCCGCACCCGTTTCCATGGGTGCAACCGTATATCCGAGCTCGGACATGGGCTCGTCGACTCTCATCACTGATCCGCCTTGCCGAGGGTGACCTGCACGGTCCGGCTGCCACCGCCGGGATCGGAGAAGGTCAGCGTTACCTTGTCGCCCGGCGCCTTGGACCGCACCGCGGCGACCAGCGCGTCCGCGCTGCTGATCGGTCGGTCGTCGACCTTGGTGACGACCACGTTCTTGGGCAATCCCGCGTTCGAGGCGGCACCGCCCTGCACAACGTCGACGACCTTGGCGCCCGGTGTGCTCTTGTCACTGGTCACCTGCACGCCCAGCGACGCGTGCGTCGCCTTGCCGGTGCTGATCAACTCGTCGGCGATGCGCTTGGCCTGGTCGACCGGGATCGCGAAGCCGAGGCCGATCGAACCGCTCTGTGCGTCGGGCGAATCCGAACCCAGGGTGGCGATCGCGGAGTTGATGCCGACCAGTTGCCCCTGCAGGTTGACCAGCGCGCCGCCGGAGTTACCCGGGTTGATCGCGGCATCGGTCTGGATCGCGTCCAGCACCGTGTTCTGGTTGCCGGACTCACCGGTCGTCGACACCGGCCGGTTCAAGGCGCTGATGATGCCGGTGGTCACGGTGCCCGACAACCCCAGCGGGGAACCGATCGCCATCACCGGCTGGCCGACCCGGACATCCGACGAGGAGCCCATCGCGATGGGGGTCAGTCCGGACACGCCTTGCACGCGGATGACCGCGATATCACTGGTGGGATCGGCACCCACCACCGTGAACGGCGCGGTGCGGCCGTCGGAGAAGGTCACCGTCGTCTTCGGTGCCGGACCACCCGGGCCGCCGGGCGGGGCGCTGGGCGGGGGCGGGCTGCCTGGTGTGGGCCCACCTGGACCAGCTGGCCCGGCCGGTCCTTTCGGAGGGGCGGTGGCCGCGGCGATGACGTGGTTGTTGGTCAGAATCAGCCCGTCGGACGACAAGATGACACCCGAGCCCTCTTCTGACGCGCGACCGAGATCGGTCTCCAGCATCACGACGCTGGGCACCACCTTGGCGGCAACCTGTTCGACGGTGCCGGGCGGCATGTTCGCCACCGGCACACCGGGCGTGGCCCCCGAGGGTCCGCCGCCGCCGGCGATCGTGGAGTGCGTACCCAGTTCGACGACCGTGGCTGCCGCGCCACCGATACCCGCCGACACCACCGCGATGCCCAGCGCGCCCGCAATCAGCAGACCGGCGCGGGATCGCTTCTCCGGCCGCGGCGGCCCCATCGGCGGCAGCATGCCGGGGATCTGATGGGTTCCGGTCCCCCCGGGAATCGGGCCCGGACCGGTACCGCCAGGAATCGGGCCCGCGCCGGTGCCGCCGGGGATCCGGCCCGGCCCGGTGCCGCCGGGGATCGGACCCGCCCCGGTGTCCCCGAACGGCTCGTAGGGCCGGCGGTATTGGGAGGTCTGCGACGGCTGTCCCTGTTGGTACCGCCAGTCGAAAGGCTGGTTATACGGTTGCTGAGGTGCTTGGGCATACGCGGGACCCACGGGCTGGTTAGGCGCGCTGCGGTATCCCGGCTGCTGCGGCGGTGGCGAATACCTCGGGTCATTCGTCATGTCGCTAAGTCGCTCTTCCTCTAAATGGGGGTGCTATCGAGCTCGACTTGGCTCGATTTCCAACACTATCTGCATCTACCTTGCGCGTGCGGACTGAGAGTCCACTGAGATAACGTTCGTCGCTTCCCGAGAGTTCGCCGGCTCGCCATCCATCGGAACGGCGGGGTCGGTCTTGGCTTCGCCGTTGGCGTCGACCCCACTTTCGGTCCCGGCCGTCGGATACGTCGAAGCCGGCAGCGGCCGGCCGGGGAGCAGCACGAAAAACGATGTTCCCGGCGGATTGCCCCCCGAAACGGTGTCTTCGACACGGAGCAGTCCACCGTGGTTGAGCACCACCTGCTTGACGATCGCCAACCCCAGTCCCGAACCCGGCAGGGCCCGCGCCGTCGTCGACCGGTAGAACCGCTCGAACACCAGGCGTCGCTCGTGCGGTGGGATCCCCGGGCCGAAGTCGGAGACGATCAGCTCGGCGTGCGACGGGTCGAGCTGGCGCATCCGGACACCGACGTGGGCGCCCGGCGGACTCCATTTAGCGGCGTTGTCCATCAGGTTCAGCGCCGCCCGCGACAGCCCGGCCGCATCGCCGTAGACCTGCCACGGAATCACATCGACGTCGAAGTGAATGTCGTTGCGCCGCCGCCTGACTCGCTCCAGGCTGCGGTCGATGACCTCGGACATGTCGACCGGCTCGTGCACCACCTGGCCGGCGTCGTCTCGGGTGAGGTCCACCAAATCGCCTACCAGAGTGGACAATTCCTCGATCTGCGCCAGCACATCGGCACGCAGGTCGACCATCTCCTGTTCGGGCAGCCGCGGCGCTCCCGGCTCCATGGACGCCATCAAGAGTTCGACGTTGGTCCGCAGCGATGTCAGCGGGGTGCGCAGCTCGTGTCCGGCGTCGGTGACCAACCGCGTCTGCCGCTCCCGGGACTCGGCGAGCGCTCGCAGCATCAAGTTGAATGCCTCGGTGAGCCTTGCCAATTCGTCACTTCCGAACACCGGGATCGGCCGCAGGTCGTCGGTGCGGGCCACCCGCTCGGCCGCTTCGGTCAGGCGGGCGACCGGCCGCAGCCCCGCCCGGGTGACCATGCCACCCGCGACGGCGGCAACCGCAACCCCGATGCCGCCGACGATCAGCAGCACCCAGCGCAATTTGGTCATCACCGCCTCGGTGGGTCGCAGGCTCTTGGAGATCAGCAGCGAACTGCCGTTGGGCAGGTGGATCGCCAGGATGCGCTGGTCGGACGCGGTGCGCCGGGACATGAACAAGTCGCCGCGAATGACCGCCTTCTCCGGAGAATCGACCGGCAACGTCTGGCCGGGCTGCTGGGCGGTGTAAATCGAGTGGCCCGGGTTCACCAGCATCGCGTTGACGTCCGAATACGCCGTGCCCTCGATCGCCTTGGCCGGGTCGGCGGCCAGCGAACCGCTGGCGATCAGCAGCTGGGCCCGGCTGTCCAGCTGGTTGTCGATGTCGCTGTAGAGCGCGGCCGCGATCACCGCGTAGACGGCGAATGCCATCAGCACGACAACCATCGCCACCATCGACATCGCCAGCAACATCACCCGCCACCGCAGCGACAACGAGCTGGGGGCTCGCAGTGGTGCGCGCCGACGTCGTTGGAACCGGATCATCAGGGTGGCGTCTCCCGAAGGACATAGCCGACACCGCGCACCGTGTGGATCAGGCGCGGTTCACCGTCGGCTTCCGTTTTGCGGCGCAGGTACCCGACGTAGACCTCCAGCGCGTTGCCCGAGGTGGGAAAGTCGAATCCCCACACCTCCTCGAGAATGCGGCTTCGGGTGAGCACGCGGCGCGGATTGGCGATCAGCATCTCCAGCAGCGCGAATTCGGTGCGGGTCAGACTGATCCGGCGGTGTCCGCGGGTGACTTCACGGGTCACCGGGTCCAGGGCCAGATCGGAGAAGGTCATGGCGACCGACTCGGCGTCCTCGGGCTTGGTGCGGCGCAGCAACGCGCGCATGCGAGCCAGCAGCTCTTCGAGGGCGAACGGCTTGGGCAGGTAGTCGTCCGCGCCGGCGTCCAGGCCGGCGACACGCTCGGACACCGAATCGCGGGCGGTCAGCACCAGAATCGGCAGGTCGTCGCCGGTGCTGCGCAGTTGACGGCAGACCTCGAGACCATCGAGGCGCGGCATCATCACGTCGAGCACGACCGCGTCGGGCCGGTCGCTGGAGATGATCTCCAGCGCTTCGACCCCGTCGTGGGCCAACTCGACCGAGTAGCCGTTGAAGGAAAGCGATCTGCGCAACGATTCGCGGACCGCGCGATCGTCATCGACGACAAGAATGCGCACGGCCACTAGTTTCGTCCTAGGGCCTGAGAGCGGCCTGAGAGGCGCGCCGGGTATTTGCCGAGATTAGCGTCGGTCGAGATCGATCAGGCCCAGGCGAGCCGCCTTGAGCAGTCGACGCGGCACCTTGTGCTTCTGGCCGGCCACGGTCACGCCGACGAGCTCGGTCTTTTCGGCCTTCCACTGCGAGCGGCGGCTACGGGTGTTCGAGCGCGACATTCTGCGCTTGGGTACGGCCATGGTCGGGCCTTCTCCTCGGTGTGGGGCTTCGGGTCGTGCGTCGCGCGGCAAGACCTGTGTGGCCGACGGCGACGATTGCATTCAAGAATAGTCGGTGACCTGCTGTTGGCCAAAACGGGCCGTGCGGCCTGCGCGGCTATGACAGCGGCGCCGAGACGGGCATCCTTGACGTGACACCGGCGGTACCCGCTAACCTACCGGGTGGTTGGTTGGTTGAGCACCGGTAATTCCTGAATGGAGGACGCCAATGGCCTCTGGTTCTGGCCGGTCCGGTGCTGCCCGGATCGCGAACTGCTCGGGGTTCTACGGCGACCGGCTGGCGGCGATGCGCGAGATGCTGACCGGCGGTGACGTGGACTATGTCACCGGCGATTACCTGGCCGAGCTCACCATGCTGATCCTGGGCCGCGACCGGATGAAACACCCCGAGCGCGGCTACGCCAAGACCTTCCTGACCCAACTCGAGGACTGCCTGGGCGAGGCCCGCGACCGCGGGGTGCGCATCGTCGCCAACGCCGGCGGCCTCAACCCCGCCGGGCTGGCCGACGCGATCCGCGCCCTGGCCGAGCGCCTGGGCATCGCCGCACGGGTCGCCCACGTCGAGGGCGACGACCTGGCGCCCCGGGCGTCCGAACTCGGGCTGGGCACTCCGCTGACCGCCAACGCCTACCTGGGCGCGTGGGGCATCGTCGACTGCCTGGCCGACGGAGCAGACGTCGTCGTCACCGGCCGGGTCACCGACGCCTCGGTGATCGTCGGGGCGGCGGCCGCGCATTTCGGTTGGGCCCGCACCGACTACAACGAGCTCGCCGGCGCGGTGGTCGCCGGCCACGTCATCGAATGCGGCGTGCAGGCCACCGGCGGCAACTATGCCTTCTTCACCGAAGTTCCCGACCTGTCCTACGCCGGCTTCCCGCTGGCCGAGGTCAATGCCGACGGATCCTCGGTGATCACCAAGCACCCCGGCACCGGTGGGCTGGTCAGTGTCGACACCGTCACCGCACAGCTGCTCTACGAGATCACCGGCGCCCGCTACGCCAACCCCGACGTCACGGCGCGCATGGACACCGTCGAACTCTCCGACGACGGCCCGGACCGGGTCCGGATCAGCGGCGTGGCCGGCGAGCCGCCGCCGCCCACGTGCAAGGTGTCGCTGAACAGCATCGGCGGGTTCCGCAACGCGATGACGTTCGTGCTGACCGGGCTGGACATCGAGGCCAAGGCCGAGCTGGTGCGCCGCCAACTCGAGGCCGGGCTGACCGTCAAGCCCGCCGAGCTGGAATGGACGCTGGCCCGCACCGATCACCCCGACGCCGACAGCGAGGAAGCCGCCAGCGCGTTGTTGCGCTGCGTGGTCCGCGACCCCGACCCCGCCAATGTCGGACGCCAATTCTCCTCGGCAGCAGTCGAATTGGCGCTGGCCAGTTATCCGGGCTTCCACGTCACCGCCCCGCCGGGCGATGGCCAGGTCTACGGCGTCTTCACCGCGGCCTACGTCGATGCCACACTCGTGCCACACGTCGCGGTGCACACCGACGGCACGCGCATCGATATCCCCTGTGCCACAGATACCTTGGAGTTATCGCCCGCGGCGCCCCCGGCGTCGCCGGAACCGTTGGCCGATGGTCCGACCCGGCGTGCCCCGCTGGGCCGCATCGCCGGCGCCCGCAGTGGCGACAAGGGCGGCTCGGCCAACGTCGGAGTCTGGGTACGCACCGAGGACCAGTGGCGTTGGCTGGCCAACACGTTGACCGTCGAGCTGCTCAAAGAGTTGCTGCCCGAGGCGGCGGACTTCGACGTCACCCGCCACGTGTTGCCCAACCTGCGTGCGGTGAACTTCGTGATCGAGGGCATCCTCGGTCAGGGCGTCGCCTATCAAGCGCGGTTCGATCCCCAGGCCAAGGGGCTGGGCGAATGGCTGCGCAGCCGCCACGTCGACATCCCGGAAAGCCTGTTATGAGCATTTGGACCACCCCGGAACGCGAACAGCTGCGAAAGACGGTGCGCTCGTTCACCGAACGCGAGATCCTGCCGCATATCGACGAGTGGGAACGCACCGGCGATCTGCCGCGCGACTTGCATCGGCGCGCCGGTGCGGCCGGGCTGCTGGGCGCGGGGCTACCCGAAGCGGTCGGCGGCGGTGGCGGTGACGGCGCCGACGCGGTGCTCATCTGCGAAGAGTTTCACCAGGCCGGTGGACCGGGCGGCGTCTTCGCGTCGCTGTTCACCTGTGGCATCGCGGTGCCCCACATGATCGCCTCGGGTGATCAGCGGCTGATCGAGGAGTTCGTGCGGCCGACGTTGGCCGGAGAGAAGATCGGGTCGCTGGCCATCACCGAGCCCGGCGGCGGTTCGGATGTCGGGCATCTGCGCACCAGCGCGGTGCGCGACGGCGACCACTATGTGGTCAACGGCGCCAAGACCTACATCACTTCCGGGGTGCGCGCCGACTATGTCGTCACCGCGGTGCGCACCGGAGGCCCTGGCGCAGCGGGCGTTTCGCTGCTGACGGTGGAGAAGGGCACGCCGGGCTTCGAGGTGAGCCGCAAGCTGGACAAGATGGGCTGGCGGTCGTCGGACACCGCCGAGCTGTCCTACGTCGACGCCCGGGTGCCGCTGGCCAACCTGGTCGGCCCCGAGCACAGCGGCTTCGCCCAGATCGCGCAGGCTTTCGTCTCCGAACGGATCGGCCTTGCCGCGCAAGCGTATTCGAGTGCGCAGCGGTGTCTGGACATCACCGTGGCTTGGTGTCGCGACCGCGAGACGTTCGGCCGCCCGCTGATATCGCGGCAGTCCGTGCAGAACACGCTGGCCGAGATGGCCCGGCGCATCGACGTTGCCCGGGTCTATTCGCGCAACGTGGTGGAACGCCAGCTCGCCGGTGAGACGAATCTGATCCCGCAGGTGTGCTTCGCCAAGAACACGGCCGTCGAGGCCGGCGAATGGGTGGCCAACCAAGCCGTTCAGCTGTTCGGCGGCATGGGCTACATGGCCGAATCCGAAGTCGAACGCCAATATCGGGACATGCGAATCCTGGGCATTGGCGGCGGTACCACCGAAATCCTGACCGCACTGTCCGCCAAACTCTTGGGGTATCAATCGTGACGGTATTGCAGTCCACCCTCGACCCGAAGGCTTCCACCTACGCCGACGCGGCCGAAACCATGATCGCCAAACTCGCCGAGATCGACGTCGAGCACGGCAAGGCGCTGGCCGGCGGCGGCGCGAAATACACTGAGCGCCATCACTCCCGCGGCAAACTCACCGCCCGTGAGCGCATCGAACTGTTGCTGGATCCGGATTCGCCGTTCCTCGAACTGAGCCCGTTGGCCGCCTACGGCAGCTCCTTCACCCTGGGCGCGAGCGTGGTGGTGGGTATCGGTGCCGTCGAGGGCGTGGAGTGCCTGATCGTCGCCAACGACCCGACCGTCAAGGGCGGCACCAGCAACCCCTGGACGCTGAAAAAGATCTTGCGGGCCAACCAGATTGCCATGCAGAACCGGCTCCCGGTGGTCTCGCTGGTGGAGTCCGGTGGCGCGGACCTGCCTACTCAGAAAGAGATCTTCGTCCCCGGTGGGCAGATGTTCCGCGATCTGACCCGCCTGTCGGCGGCGGGCATTTCGACCATCGCGCTCGTCTTCGGAAACTCCACCGCCGGCGGCGCCTACATCCCGGGCATGTCCGATCACGTGGTCATGATCAAGGAACGCTCGAAGGTGTTCCTGGCCGGGCCCCCGCTGGTCAAGATGGCCACCGGCGAGGAATCCGACGACGAGTCGCTCGGCGGCGCCGAAATGCATGCCCGCACTTCGGGTCTGGCCGACTACTTCGCCCACGACGAGCTCGACGCGATCCGCATCGGGCGCCGCGTGGTGGCCCGGCTGAACTGGCGCAAGCTCGGGCCTAAGCCACGACCCGTGACCGAGCCGCTGTTCGACGCCGAGGAGCTGATCGGCATTGTGTCGTCGGATCTGCGCATCCCGTTCGATCCGCGTGACGTGATCGCACGCATCGTCGACGGCTCCGAATTCGACGATTTCAAGCCGATGTACGGCTCGTCGCTGGTGACGGGCTGGGCGACGCTGTGCGGCTACCCGATCGGAATTCTGGCCAACCACCGCGGTGTGCTGTTCAGCGAGGAATCGCAGAAGGCCACCCAATTCATCCAGCTGGCCAACCGCTACGACACGCCATTGTTGTTCTTGCACAACACCACCGGATACATGGTCGGCAAGGACTATGAAGAGGGCGGCATGATCAAACACGGGTCGATGATGATCAACGCCGTGTCCAACTCGACGGTGCCGCACATTTCGCTGCTGATCGGCGCGTCCTACGGCGCGGGCCACTACGGCATGTGCGGGCGCGCGTATGACCCCCGCTTCCTGTTCGCCTGGCCCAGCGCCAAATCCGCGGTGATGGGCGGCGTCCAGCTGGCCGGCGTGCTCTCGATCGTCAGCCGCGCGGCCGCCGAGGCCCGCGGGCAGCAGGTCGACGAGGACGCCGACGCCGCGATGCGGGCCGCGGTCGAGGGCCAGATCGAGGCCGAGTCGCTGCCGATGGTCTTGTCCGGAATGCTCTACGACGACGGGGTGATCGACCCCCGCGATACCCGCACGGTACTGGGAATGTGTCTGTCCGCCATCGCGAATGGCCCGATCAAGGGGACGTCGAACTTCGGCGTCTTCCGGATGTGAGCCCCATGGTTACTCGAGTACTGGTTGCCAACCGCGGCGAGATCGCCCGCCGGGTGTTCGCCACCTGCCGGCGACTCGGCCTGGGCACCGTCGCGGTCTACACCGACCCGGACGCGTCAGCCCCGCACGTCGCCGAGGCCGACGCCCGGGTGCGACTGGCGAAGACCAATGACTACTTGAATGCCGAGGCCATCATTGCCGCCGCCCGTGCCGCGGGCGCCGATGCCGTGCACCCCGGCTACGGATTCCTCTCGGAGAACGCCGAATTCGCGGCCGCCGTTCAGGACGCGGGCCTGACCTGGGTCGGTCCGCCGGTGGATGCGGTGCGGGCGATGGGCTCCAAGATCGAGTCCAAGAAGCTGATGGCCTCGGCCGGGGTGCCGGTGCTCGACGAACTCGACCCCGACTCGGTCACCGAGGCGCAGCTGCCGGTGCTGGTCAAGGCTTCCGCGGGCGGCGGTGGCCGCGGAATGCGAGTGGTCCGCGAGTTATCCGCTCTGGCAGGAGAAGTCGCTGCTGCCCAGCGCGAAGCGCAGTCAGCCTTCGGCGATCCGACCGTGTTCTGCGAGCGTTACCTGCCGACCGGCCATCATGTGGAGGTTCAGGTCCTCGCCGATACCCACGGCACGGTATGGGCCGTCGGGGAACGGGAATGCTCGATTCAGCGGCGCCACCAGAAGATTATCGAAGAGGCTCCTTCGCCATTGGTGGAACGCGTTCCGGGCATGCGGGACAAGCTTTTCGACGCCGCCCGGCTGGCGGCCAGCGCGATCGGCTACGCCGGCGCCGGCACGGTGGAGTTCCTCGCCGACGACGACGGTGAGTTCTTCTTCCTGGAGATGAACACCCGGCTGCAGGTCGAGCACCCGGTCACCGAAGAGACCACCGGCCTCGACCTCGTCGAACTACAGCTCGCCGTGGCCGACGGAGACCGTCTCGATGTCGAACCGCCCGCTGCCCAAGGCCATTCGATCGAAGCCCGGCTGTACGCCGAAGATCCCGCGCGTGGCTGGCAACCGCAAGCCGGCCTGGTGCACACCTTCGACGTGCCGGGGGTTCGGGCACAGTTCGCCTCGCTGGAGCAGCGCACCGGAATCCGGCTGGACTCCGGCATTGTCGACGGATCGGTCGTGTCGATTCACTACGACCCGATGCTGGCCAAGGTCATCTCGTACGCGCCGACCCGCCGGCAATCGGCGCTGGTGCTGGCGGACGCGCTGGCCCGGACCCGGCTGCACGGGCTGCGCACCAACCGCGAGCTGTTGGTCAACGTGCTGCGACATCCGGCGTTCCTCGACGGTGCCACCGACACCGCGTTTTTCGACACGCACGGCCTGGCACAGCTGTCGGCACCGCTGGGCGACGAAGGCGTCGTGCGTTTGTCGGCAATCGCCGCCGCCCTCGCCGAGGCCGCGCATAATCGCGCGTCGGCTGCCGTGTTCGGCTCGCTGCCCAGTGGCTGGCGGAACCTGACCTCGGGCTATCAGGTCAAGACGTACTCCGACGACGAGGACAACGAACACCGGGTCGAATACCGTTTCACCAGAACAGGTTTGGTGCTGGCCGGAGGTGAGCCGGTGCAGCTGGTCTCGGCAGCACCCGACGAGGTGGTGCTGGCCGACGCCAACGGCGTGGCGTGCCGCTTCGCGGTTGCACGCTATGGCCGCGACGTCTATGTCGACTCGGCGCGTGGGCCGGTTCACTTGGACGCGGTGCCCCGGTTCCCCAAGCCGGGTTCGTCCGTCGCCAAGGGGTCGCTGGTGGCGCCGATGCCCGGCAACGTCATCCGGCTCGGCGCGCAGGTAGGTGACAGCGTCACGACCGGTCAGCCGCTGATCTGGCTGGAGGCGATGAAGATGGAACACACCATCACCGCGCCGTCCGACGGTGTGCTCAGCTCACTCAACGTCACAACCGGTCAGCAAGTCGAAGTCGGGGCCGTCCTGGCAATAGTCGAGGACCCCGAAAGCCAACCAAAAGGAGATTCTTAAATGACTGACACCAGCTTCATCGAAAGCGAGGAGCGCCAGGCGCTGCGCAAGTCGGTGGCCGCGTGGGCGTCCAACTACGGCAGCGAGTACTACCTGAAAAAGGCCCGCGCCCACGAGCACACCGATGAATTATGGTCCGAGGCAGGCAAGCTCGGCTTCCTCGGCGTGAACCTGCCGGAGGAATACGGCGGCGGCGGCGCCGGCATGTACGAGCTGTCGCTGGTCATGGAGGAGATGGCCGCCGCGGGCAGCGCGCTGCTGCTGATGGTGGTCTCGCCCGCGATCAACGGCACGATCATCAGCAAGTTCGGCACCGAGGAGCAGAAGAAGCGCTGGATTCCGTCCATTGCCGACGGCACGTTGACCATGGCGTTCGCGATCACCGAGCCCGACGCCGGGTCCAATTCGCACAAGATCACCACCACCGCGCGCCGCGACGGCGGCGACTGGATCCTCAAGGGCCAGAAGGTCTTTATCTCCGGGATCGACCAAGCGCAGGCCGTGCTGGTGGTGGCCCGCACCGAGGAGGCCAAGACCGGCAAGCTACGCCCGGCGCTGTTCGTGGTGCCCACCGACTCCCCCGGCTTCACCTACACCCCCATCGAGATGGAGCTGATCAGTCCCGAGCGCCAGTTCCAGGTGTTCCTGGACGATGTCCGGCTGCCCGCAGATGCGTTGGTCGGAGCCGAAGATGCGGCAATCGCACAGCTTTTCGCGGGCCTGAACCCCGAGCGGATCATGGGCGCGGCCAGCTCGGTCGGCATGGGCCGGTTCGCGCTGGAGAAGGCCGCCGACTACGTCAAGACGCGCCAGGTGTGGGGAACTCCGATCGGTGCGCACCAAGGCCTGTCACATCCGTTGGCGCAGTGCCACATTGAGGTCGAGCTTGCCAAGCTGATGTTGCAGAAGGCAGCCACACTCTACGACAGCGGCAACGACGCGGGCGCCGCCGAGGCCGCCAACATGGCCAAATACGCTGCGGCCGAGGCGGCTACCCGTTCGGTGGATCAGGCCGTGCAGTCGATGGGCGGCAACGGACTGACCAAGGAGTACGGCGTGGCGGCCATGCTGACCTCGGCCCGGCTGGGGCGGATCGCCCCGGTCAGCCGCGAGATGGTGCTGAACTTCGTCGCGCAGACATCCCTGGGCCTGCCTCGAAGCTACTGATGGACACCCTCGTCGAATACGCCGTCACGGGATCGTCCGCCCGGCTGACGCTGAACTCGCCGCACAACCGCAACGCGCTATCGACGACTCTGGTCAGCCAATTGCACCGGTGCCTGCGCGACGCGGCAGCGGATCCGGCGGTGCGGGTGGTGGTGCTCGGGCACACCGGCGGCACGTTCTGCGCCGGCGCGGACCTGAGCGAGGCCAGTGGCGGCAACCCCTTCGACATGGCCGCGGCGCGGGCCAAGGAGATGACCGCCTTGCTGCGCGCCATCGTCTCCTCGCCGCTCCCGGTCATCGCCGCCGTCGACGGCCATGTTCGCGCGGGCGGATTCGGGTTGGTCGGCGCCTGCGACATCGCGGTGGCCGGGCCACGCAGCACCTTCGCGCTGACCGAAGCGCGCATCGGCGTCGCCCCGTCGATCATCTCGCTCACGCTGCTGCCGAAGCTGTCGCCGCGGGCGGCCGCCCGCTACTACCTCACCGGCGAGACGTTCGACGCCGCCGTGGCCGCGGAGATCGGGTTGGTCACGATCGCGGCCGACGACGTCGACGCCGCGGTGGCCAAACTGGTCGCTGATATCGGCCGCGGGTCGCCCCAGGGCCTGGCGGCATCAAAGGCACTGACGACGGCCGCCGTGCTCGAAAGATTCGACCGCGACGCCGAACGGCTTACCGATGAATCCGCCCGGCTGTTTGTGTCCGAAGAAGCGCGTGAAGGCATGCTGTCGTTCCTGCAGAAACGTCCCCCCAGTTGGGCCCCGCCCACCGCCGCCGACGATGGCGCCGGCAATTAGGCGTGCGTAGGAGGATGGTTGCGATTTAGCCAACCCTCTTGCAGCAAGAGTTGTACGTCGTACGCTCGTGGATGATGAGCGATTCGGCGCAGAACGACGCGAAGGACGCGCGCGAGGGTTTATCGCGTGCGGCCGATACCGATCGCATACAAATTGCGCAATTGCTGGCGTATGCGGCCGAGCAGGGCCGCCTGCAGCTCAAAGACTACGAGGACCGTCTGACCAGGGCGTATGCGGCGACGACGTACGAGGAGCTGGATCGGCTCCGGGCCGATTTACCGGGTGCACCGCTAAGCACACGCCGCGGCGGGAAAACGAATCCGGCGCCCTCCACCCTGCTGCTCGCCTTGTTGAGCGGATTCGAGCGGCGCGGGCGCTGGAACGTGCCGAAGAAGCTGACGACCTTCACGTTGTGGGGCAGCGGCGTGGTGGATCTGCGCTACGCCGACTTCACCTCGACCGAGGTCGATATCCACGTGGTCTCGATCATGGGTGCGCAGAACATCCTGCTTCCGCCCGAAGTCAATGTCGAGATCCACGGCCGCGGAGTAATGGGCGGATTCGATCGCAAAATCGTGGGCCAAGGTACGCCCGGCGCGCCAAGGGTGAATATCCACGGCTTCTCGCTATGGGGCGGTGTGGGCATTAAGCGCAAAGCTCGCCGGCCCCACGGGTAAGGCGACTTAACCCGGAGTTTCGTCTCAAGATCTCCCGGTCGGCCGCAGTCGTCTTGCGTACCCGCATTCGGGTGCACTTTGCGCCCTTGCATCCCTAGCCTGGAAATCGACCAGAATACCGGCATCGCGGGCGAGTATCCGGGAAATGCATTTCTTCGCAAAACCGCGAAATCGTAGGTGCCGTCGACTAGCGTCCAAACGAGCGGCTCAGGGGGTGCATGCGACGCCAAGGGTAGGGCCCCAATGTATCGGGAAGGGCGTCGCAAGAATCCAGCGCGAAGGGCTTATTTAGGCTGCGCGAAAAACGTTGCGCGACCGGCCTTTCCGTCACTCTCCTCGCCGCCCACCGAATGTCGGCATACGCACAGCGAGGCTGAGAAATGGTCGCACTGGGGAACATCAGCGAATGGCAACCGCCACACGGTCCACTCACCATGTGGACCGCCGTACCGACGACGCATGAGGCGGCCCGCACCGCGCGCCGAAGCGAGCTTGCGCCGAGTTACCAGCAGGCGCAACACCTCTGGGCCGCCTTCCACGGCAAGGCCATGGACAGGCAACTACCGCGGCTGATGGTTGTCGCGTGGGACATCGCGGGCACCTGTGACATTCCGGCAATGACCACGGCGGTCAATGCCCATGTCCGTCGGCACGACACCTACCACAACTGGTTCGAATTCGAGAACGGCGTGATCGTGCGCCGCCCCATCGAGGACCCGGAAGACATCGATTTGGTGCCCGTGTCGTGGGGACATATGACCCCCGACCAAGTGCGCACCCATGTCCTGACGACGACCCGCGAAACGCTCGAATGGGGTTGCTTCAGCTTCGGCATCGTGCAGCACGCCGACTACTTCACCTTCTACGCCAGTGTCGACCATCTGCACATCGACGGTCTGTCCGCCGGCGTCATCTTCTTCGACATCCACCTGACGTATCAGGAACTTTCACAGGGCGCGGAGCCGCGCCGGCCCGCCACGCCCGGACAGCTCAGGAGCTACCGCGACTACACCGCGCGGCAGCGCACGCAGGTTGGGGACCTGACCCTGGCATCGCCCGAGATAAAGGACTGGATCGCGTTCGCACGCGACGCCGACGGCGACTGGCCGAGCTTCCCGCTGCCCATCGGCGACACTTGGTCCACCAGCGCCGGCG
This sequence comes from Mycobacterium sp. Aquia_213, assembly GCF_026625985.1. NCBI lineage: Bacteria > Bacillati > Actinomycetota > Actinomycetes > Mycobacteriales > Mycobacteriaceae > Mycobacterium > Mycobacterium sp. Aquia_213. Next base: position 1,090,782 of record NZ_CP113116.1, on the reverse strand, counting down.
ATCTGTTGACCGTCGAGTTGTTGGATGCCGCCGGCACGGAGGCGTTCGACGCCGCCTGCATCGCGGCCGGCGCCCGGTTCATCGGTGGCATTCTGGCATGCACCGCGTTGGCCGAATACATCTTGACCGGCAACGAGGTTCACCGTGGGTTCACCGCGAGGGACACTCGGACACAGGGCATCGACACGATGACGGTGGGCTGGTTCGCGAGCATGGTTCCGGTCGTCGTGCCGACCGCCGGCGGCTCGTTCCCCGAGGCGGCCCGCGCCGCCCAGAAGTCGTTCGATGCGGCCAAGGATCTTGCTCATGTACCGGTCGAACGGGTCTTGGAGCTCGCGACACCGGATGAACTGGGCATCAAGCTGCCCTCGCAGCTGCCGATGATGCTGTCCTTCCTCGACTTTCGCAAGATTCCGCTGGCCGGGCTGTGGGCCGAGACGAATTTCGGCACCTACGGCGACAGCCTGTCCCACGGCGGAGTCAATGTGTGGATCAACCGGCATGCCGAACGAACCACGGTCACGATCTCCTTCCCGGACAACGAGGTAGCCCGCGAGTCGGTGCACCAGTACATCGACACACTGAGTCGGATTTTCGCCCGCATCGCGGGCAAGGCTCTGGAGCAGTCCAGCCCCTTTGCCGCCGAAACGAATTCGGATGGACCATATGCCCTTGCCCCGACGCAAGGCGACGGCGCGGCGGCTTAGCACATGAGCAACGTGCTGGATTTGGCCGACCAGACACTCTTTCTCGGAGAGCGCGCAACAGCGACCACCAGTGTGTTGCAATGCATCTGGCTATACGACCGGGACATCGACATCGACGGTCTGCGACGGTTCCACCACCATCTCGGCCGCGGACGGCTATCGCGCCGGATCGAACGATCCCGCCTGCCGTTCGGCCGCCACCGTTGGGTATCGCCGAGCGATCGGCCCAGCCTCGAGATCGCGGCAACACCCCGACCGCGCGACGAGATCGACGCGTGGCTGCAGACGCAGGCCAGCTACCGGCCGGACGCCGAACACGGACCCGGGTGGCATCTTGCGATGCTGCCGCTGACCGACGGCGGTGCGGTAGTGAGTTTCGTTGTCACACATTGCCTCACGGACGGCGTCGGACTCTGCGAGTCGTTGGCCGACGCGGCGTGCGGGCGTGACGACGCGATCACCTGGCCGGCTGCGGCAGCCCGGCCGCGGTGGCAGGCGCTACGCGAGGACGTACGCCAAACCGCCCGCGACACCGCGGACATCGGTCGCGCCGTCGTCGCGGCGGCACGCATGGCCCGGCATGGCAACGACGGTGCCCCGGCATCGAAGCGGCGGCCCGCACCGCCCAGCGGACCGGACCAAAGCATCACGTTGCCCATGGCATTACTGTTCATCGACGCCGACGAGTGGGATGCTCGCGCACAGTCGCTCGGCGGAACCAGCAACGCGCTGCTGGCGGGGTTGGCGGCGCATCTGGCCCAGCGCGTCGGGCGGGTCGCGGCGGACGGCTCGGTCAACGTGGGGATGCCCCTCAACGAGCGCACCCCGGGGGATACCCGCGCCAACGCGGTGGTCAACGTCGACGTCGCGGTCAAACCGGCCGCCGCGACGACCGGCCTGGGCGAGATTCGCGCCGCGATCAAGCAGGCACTCATCCGCAATCAAGACCTGCCCGACGAGCGGTGGGCGTTGCTGCCGCTGGTTCCCCTGATTCCAAAGCCGGTCTTCCGGCGGCTGCTCAGCGTGGTCACCGGCACCGCCACGACAGTCGTGTCGTCCAACCTCGGTGCGATCAATCCGGCGGCCAACCGGCCGGACGGCAGCGACGCCGACTACTTCGCGATGAAGTCGCTCTACCCGGGCGTCACCACCGCGACGATGTACCGCACCAACGGCGCGCTGGGGTTGGTGTCCGGACGAGTGAACAGACGGGTCTTCGTCTCGGTGCTCGCCTATGAGCTGGGCCGCGACAACTCGAATGACGATCTGGAACAGCATATTTCGAGCGCGCTGAGCGAGTTCTCGCTGACCGCTACTACGGGCTGGCGCACCACCAGCCCGGCTACCCGTTAGCGACGACGCCGAGACCGCAGGTAGTCGCCGACCACCGCGGCGCCCAGGCCGTCGAGATCGGGCACCACGACACGTCCCTCGACCCGTCGCGCGACCTGGTCGATGAACCGCGCCAGGCCGGGATCGCTGCCCAGCCGGAAGATCGTGATCTGGGCGCCCAACCGCGCCATATCGTCGAACCCGCGCACGGTGTGGGCGATGGTCCGCGGATGGGGCGGATAGTCGAAGAACACCGACGACCCGTCACCGTCGACATCCTCGAGGTGCGCGGTCGGCTCACCGTCGGTCACCACCAGCACGACGGGTTGCGCGTTGGGGTGGCGGCGCAGATGACGGCCCGCCAGCGCCAGCGCGTGATGCAGGTTGGTGCCCTGCTCGTAGACCCCCTCCAGGCCGGTGAGCTCGGCGGCCGTCACGGTCCGGGCATACCGGCCAAAGGCGATGATCTGCAAGGCATCCGCACGGAACCGGGTGGACACCAAGTGGTTGAGGGCTAGCGCCGTCTGCTTCATCGGCAGCCAGCGGTTCTCCATCACCATCGAGAACGAGGTATCGACCAGCAGCGCCACCGCGGCCTGGGTGCGCATCTCGGTCTCGGACACCTCGACGTCGTCGACGGCGATCTTCAGGGCCGGCTTCGCGCTGTCCAGGGTCGCGGTTCCCGCCTGCCGCAACACCGCATTGGTCAGCGTGCGGGGAATGTTCCACGGCTCGGTGTCACCGAACTGCCACGGCCGGGTCGCACCGGTCAACTCGCCGGCCGCCCCGGCGCGCCGCAGTTCGCGGTCACCACGACGGCTCGAAAGCTGTTGTGCCACATCGCGTAGCGCCGTCTCGCCGAGCCTGCGCATGGCCTTGGGCGACAGCCGCCACTGGCCGTCGGAACCACGGTCCAAAAAGCCCTGATTGACCAGAGCCCGTTCCAGTTCGGACAGGGTGCGCGCGTCGACGGCGGCCTGGTCGCCGAGCTGGCGCGCCAGCGCGTCGAGATCGACGTCGTCCATCGTGGCGCCGGGATAGCTCTGCGAAAGCTGGTCGGCCAGCTGCTCCAGTTCGGCGACGTCGGCCAGCGCCTGGGTGCCTTCGCCCATGCCGAACGGGTTGTCGCCGGAGAACTGCTCGGAGCCCATCCAGTCCTCACCCGGCCGCGCGGCCTGCAGATGCGAGTCCAGCCGGTTCAACGCCTGCATCAGCGACGGAGATCCAAAGGCCTGCTGCGCCAGGGCATCCAGCTCGGCGCGTTGATCCGGGCTCAGGCTGTTGCGGAAGCGCTGCGCGGCGGCGGCACGCTTGGCCAGCGAGTCCAGTAGCTCGTCGACATTGCGCGGGTTCTCCGGGAAGAACTCGCCGTGCTTGTCCATGAACTCGTCGAAGTCCTGTTGGGTGTCCTCACCGCGGGCATGCTTGTCCAGCAGCTCGTTGAGGTCGTTGACCATGTCGGTGACGCGTTGCCGATCCTCGTCGGTGGCGCCCTCCAGGGCTTCCTTCATGCCGGAGAAACGCTGGTCGAGCATCTCGCGGCCGAGCAAATCCTTGATCTGGTCGTACTTTTCGCGGGCCTCGTCACTGCGCCAGTTGTACTCGGACAGTTCTTGGACCGCCTTGGCCGGCGAGGCCGGCAGCGCGTCCAGCTGGAGTTCGCCAAACCGGGCGTCGTCGTCGAGCGCGCGGGCCAGTTCCTTGCGCTCGGCCAGCACCGCCTCGTCGAGCAGCTTTTTGATCTCCTGCAACGTCCCGTCTAAGTTGTTGCGGCGCAACAGGTCCCGTCGGCGCCGGTTCGCTTCTGCTGCCAACCGGTCGGCGCCGGGCATGTTCTTGGTACCGCGACGGAGCAGCTCGGACAGCGCCCGTCGCGGGGAGGTCCCGCCCATGACGTCCTGCCCGATCTGCTCGAGCGCCTCGCGTAGATCCACCGGCGGGGCCAGCGGGTCGGGCCCGCCGGTGTACGCCGAGTAGCGCGAGGAGTGTCCCCTCGAAACAGGGTTAGCCATAGACGGTTTGGCCCTCCCCGGACACCTTGTCGATTCGCTTGGCCAGATACAGCGCCTCTAGTGCCAGCTCCAGCGCCGCGGCGCGTTCTCCCTCGGATTCCGCGTGCAGCCGGTCGGCGATCTCCTCCACGACGGGCAGACCCGGAACGGCGGCCAGCACATCCTTGGCCGAGATCCGCTCGCCCGTCGTCACCGCGGAACCGCCTTCCACGGCAGTCACCAGCGGCGCGACGTCGATGCCGCCGAGCGCTCGAGACGCGGTGTCGGCGGTCGCGCGGCGCAACAGGTGCTCGAGCACCGCCTGCTCGCGGCCTTCCTCACCGGACTCGAATTCCAGCTTGCCGCGCAGCACGTCGATCACCGTGCCCAGGTCCACAACTCGGGCCACCGGGTCCGTCTCGCCGAGGATCGCGCCCCGGTGCCGCGCGGAGGCGGCAACGGTCTCGGCCGCCGCGATCGCGAACCGGGCCGAGACCCCGGACCGCTGGTCGACCGAGTTGGACTCGCGCAGATAGCGGGCGAACCGCGCGATCACCTGCGTCAGATAATCGGGCACGGCCGCACTCAGGTGTGCTTCCTGAACGATGACGCCGACCTCCGCCTCCAGCTCCAGCGGGTAGTGGGTGCGGATCTCGGCGCCGAACCGGTCTTTCAGCGGGGTGATGATGCGGCCGCGGTTGGTGTAGTCCTCGGGGTTGGCGCTGGCGACCACCAACACGTCCAGCGGCAGCCGCAGCGTGTAACCGCGGACCTGGATGTCGCGTTCCTCCATCACGTTGAGCATCGACACCTGAATGCGCTCGGCGAGGTCGGGCAGTTCGTTGACCGCCACGACGCCGCGGTGCGCGCGCGGGATCAATCCGTAAGCGATCGTCTCCGGGTCGCCGAGGCTGCGGCCCTCGGCCACCTTGATCGGGTCGATGTCACCGACCAGGTCGGCGACGCTGGTGTCGGGGGTGGCCAGCTTCTCGGTGTAGCGCTCGCTGCGGTGCCGCCACGCCACCGGAAGGTCGTCGCCGAGCGTGGCGGCCCGGCGGATCGACTCCGGGGTGATCGGCGTGTACGGGTGCTCGCCCAGCTCCGCGCCCTCGATGACCGGCGTCCATTCGTCAAGCAGCCCAACCAGCGCACGCAGCAACCGAGTCTTGCCCTGGCCGCGTTCGCCGAGCAGAACGAAGTCGTGACCCGCGATCAGCGCCCGCTCCAGCTGGGGCAATACGGTGTCGTCGAATCCCAGGATGCCCGGCCAGATGTCGTCACCCTCGGCCAGCGCGGTCAGCAGGTTCTCGCGGATTTCCTGCTTGACTCCCCGTTCACGATGGCCGGCCGCACGCAGCTCGCCGACGGTTCGGGGCAGATTGCTCGGTGATGTCACCACTCCAAGTTACGTCGCGCCGCAATCGTGCGTCATGTGTACCGGCTTTAGCGCCCGCGACGGGCACGCGCTAGTGGGCGAAGTGGCGTGCACCGGTGAGGTACACGGTGACGCCGGCTTCGGCTGCCGCGGCGGTCACTTCGTCGTCGCGCACCGAGCCGCCGGGGTGCACGATCGCCTTGACGCCGGCGCGCGCCAGCGTTTCCAGCCCGTCCGGAAACGGGAAGAACGCGTCGGAGGCCGCCACCGCGCCACCGACTCGGTCGCCGCCGCGTTCGACGGCCAACCGCGCCGCGTCGACCCGGTTGACCTGACCCATGCCGACGCCGATGGTGGCACCGCCGGAGGCGATCACGATCGCGTTCGACTTGACCGCGCGACAGGTGCGCCACGCAAAGACCAGGTCGCTCAACGTCGCCGGGTCCGCCGGCGATCCGGTCGCCAGCGTCCAGTTGACCGAGTTGTCACCGTGCGCATCGAGCTGATCGCGCTGCTGCATCAGCAGTCCCCCGCTGATCGGCTTCAGCTCGGAGCCACCGGCGAGCGGCTCAGAAGCCACCAGCACCCGGATGTTCTTCTTGCGCGTCAGCACATCGAGGGCATCCGGCGCGTAGGCCGGGGCGACGATCACCTCGGTGAAGATGGTGCTGACGTACTCCGCCATCTCAACGCTGACTTCGGTATTCGTGGCGATCACGCCCCCGAAGGCGCTGAGCGGATCGCACTCGTGGGCCTTGCGGTGTGCGTCGGCGACCGAATCCGACGAGATGGCGATCCCACACGGGTTGGCGTGCTTGATGATTGCCACACAGATCTGTTCGTGGTCGAAGGCCGCCCGCCAGGCCGCGTCCGCGTCGGTGAAGTTGTTGTAGGACATCTCTTTTCCGTGCAGCTGCTCGGCCTGCGCCAGGCCCGGCCAAGCCGCCGGGTCGACGTAGAGCGCGGCCTGCTGGTGCGGGTTCTCGCCGTAGCGCAACATCGCCGAGCGGCGCCAGCTGTGGCCGAACCACTGCGGAAACGCGGTCTCCGGATGCTCGGGCGACAGCGTCGACTCCATCCAGCTCGCCACGGCGATGTCGTACTCGGCGGTGTGCTGAAAGGCCAACGACGCCAGCCTCTTGCGCTCGGCGAGCGTGAATCCGCCGTTGCGCGTCGCGGCGAGCACCCCGTCATACCCGAGCGGGTCGACGACCACCGCCACACTCGGATGGTTTTTCGCCGCCGCCCGAACCATCGACGGCCCGCCGATGTCGATCTGCTCGACGCATTCGTCGAGGCCCGCGCCGGAGTCGACGGTCTGGCTGAACGGATAGAGGTTGACGACAACCAGCTCGAAGGCCGCGATCCCGAGCTCCTCGAGCGCCGCGGCGTGCTCGGGCTTGCGCAGATCGGCGAGCAGCCCGGCGTGCACGCGCGGGTGCAGTGTCTTGACCCGGCCATCGAGTACCTCGGGGAAACCGGTCAGCTCTTCCACGGGTGTCACCGGAATCCCTTTGTCCGCAATGGTTTTCGCGGTCGATCCGGTCGAGACGATCTCGACGCCCGCCGCACTCAGCCCCTGGGCGAGTTCTATCAGGCCGGTCTTGTCGTAGACGCTGATCAACGCGCGGCGAATCGCTCTTCTTGACTCGTCGGTGCTCATGCTCTGCTCATCCCAGGGTCGCCTTTCGTCCGATCCAGGTCACGCCGCGGGTCGCGATCGCGGCCACCACGTCCACCAGCAGTCGCCGTTCGATGACTTTGATGCGTTCGTGCAATGTCTCTTCGTCGTCGCCGTCGAGGACCGCAATGGGCTCCTGCGCCAATATCGGCCCGGTGTCCATTCCGGCGTCTACCAGGTGCACCGTACAGCCAGTGACCTTCACACCGTAAGCCAGCGCTTCGGGGACCGCATGTGCTCCCGCGAATGCCGGCAACAGCGCCGGGTGTGTGTTCAGCGTACGTCCGCAGAATCGCGAAAGAAATTGCGGTCCAAGGATTTTCATGAATCCGGCCGAGACGATGAGATCGGGCGAGTGCGCGGCGGTGGCCTCGGTGATGGCGGCGTCCCAAGCATCGCGGTCGGGGTGATCGCCCAGCCGGACTTTGAAGGTCGGTATCGACGCGGCCGCGGCGATCTCGGTGGCCCGGCAGTCGCGATCCACGCCGACCGCGACGACCCGGGCCGGGTAGTCATCGACGGCGGCGGCCAGCAGGGAACTCAGTAGCGATCCGGTGCCCGACGCCAGCACCACCAATCGCGCCGGCGCACTCGGGGGCACGCGGAGCGGTTCGACCACATCGCGAGCCTACTAACGACGACGGCCGGCTGACGATACGCCCGGCCGAGCTAGTCCCCGGAGTCGCGTTCGGTCCCGCTGTGCTCCGGTTCGTCGGGCCCGGACGCGGGCTCGGGCGCTTCGGAGCCAGGTTCGTCGAAAGCGGGTTCGCCGGGCAAGGGCTCGCCGAGCAAGGGCTCGTCAGGCGTCGGTTCGGCGAACATGAATGCTTCCTCGTCGTCGAGCAGCAGGTCGTCTCCGCCGGCGGGCTCGGGCTCGGGCTCGGTGAAGACGTCCGCGAAGTCCTTCGGCTCTTCGGCCGCCGGCGCGGGCGCGCGCTTCTGTTGGGGCCGCCGGGGCCTTCTGAATTTGATGGGCCTGATCCCGCCGGTCATCACCACTGTGACCCAGCCGACGACCGCGAACCAGAAGAAGGTGCCGACCCACAGGGCACCCTGGTCCACCCCGACGTCGCCGAAGTTGCCCAGCCGGCCACTGCCGCCGAATGCCAGCAGCGACATCACCAGCGCCCCGACCACCGCGGCGACCAGCAGCTTGGCCAGTGCGGCAAGCAGCGGGAGCGGACGCCGGGCGCATTGCTGGCCGACCGCCACACCCGACGATGCCCCGACGATGAGCAGTGCGACCCACACCGGCCCGAGCGGCGGGGTCGGGGCCGCGGCCAGCACGGGCAGCGCCGGAATATCGCCACCGAAAACGGTGAACGAACTGAACGTCGCAAATCCAATGTGAGCACTGGACCCCACCGCGACCGCCGACGCGCCGACGATGACGTTGGGCGCGTAGAGCATTGAAAGCACGGTGATGCTGAACTCGCCCCAAATGGAATCGGTGATCCCGTAGAGGTCCTGCATCGTCGCCCAGTGCACAACCAGCGATCCCGCCGTCACGACACCGGAGAGTCCGACCAGCGCCAGCACGCCGGCGGCCGCGGCACGCAGCGAATCACCCAGCCAGAGGGGCAGGGACGCCGCCACCAGCGCCCGTCGGCCAACGCGGGATCCCACCCCGATCGCGGCGCCGATGGCGTGCACCACCAGGACGCTGGTGAACGCGCGCAGGGCGCTGGGTGTCTGCAGCTCGGTGAGCACCGTGGACGCGTCGTGGATGACGGCCAGCGCGATCGCCGCGATCAGCAACGGGCCACCCAGCGCCGACGCGACCACCCACCGAACCACGAGCCACGACGAATACCGGGTGGTGGCCCGCGCCGTGGTGCGCGCGGTCGCCCACACCATGAACAGGATTGGCAGCAGAGGTAATACGCCCAACTCGCGGCCGCCGATCGAAATCGGCACCCGGTGCACACCGAGCCAGATGCTGGCGATCGCCCCGAGCGCGCCGGTCATGTCGCTGTTGGCGATCAGCAGCTGAAGCAGCGTGACCGCGGCGATGACGACCAGCGCCAGCACAGCCGGGCCGAATGCGACCCGGACGAGGTCGCGCGCCTGGCGAGCGCCCGCTGCCCGGTTGTCCCTGCTTTCTGACACCCTTTTCACTCTTGGCGCACGTGCCCTACGCGGCGCGAGAGCCCGCGGTTAGGACGGGGCCGGTCCAGAGGGCGACTGGTCCCCGGGCTGCTCGGCGCCCGTTCCGCCGACCGACGGTGGCGGGCTGAAGCTGGGAAAGCCGGTGGGCGGCGTCGACGGACCCTGCTGCGCCGCGGACTGCGGCCCGGACTGTGGAGACTGGGCACCGTAGCCGCCGGTCGGGATCGCGCTCTGGGTCGGAGCCTGGCTCGAGGGGTAGCCGCCGTATTGCTGTTGCGATCCGTACCCCGCCTGCGGGTTGTGCTGCTGCGGTTGGCCCTGCTGACCGTAGTACCCGCCGTGCTGCTGACCCCCGTACTGCCCGTACTGGCCGTATTGTCCGTACTGCTGCGCATAAGGGTCGTACTTGGGCCGCGGCGGCGGCGCGGTGATGACGCCGGCGTCCAGCAGCAGCACGACGACAGCGGCGACTGCCTGGAGCACGCTGGCCGCCACCAGCGGCCACATGGCCCAGCCGACGGCGAAGCCGGTCGGGGTGTTGATGACCTCCGCGATCGCCAGCAGTGCGCCCAACACGGCGACGGCCGCCACCACGCCCGCGTAGTTCTTGGCCTTGGGCAGCACGCTCAGCCCGGCGAGCAACGCGGCCAGCACGGCGACGAGCACCGCGGTGCCGGCGTCACCGGCCCGTCCGCCGGAGGCCGGACCGAGGTCGGCGGCAAGCACGAAGGTCGGCCCGAAGTTCAGCAGGTACACGGCCAGGCCGAGCACGACCACCGCGATGTTGACGTAGAGCGGCAGCTTGCTCTCGCCGTCGTCGGTCTTCGCGAACGACGGGGTGGCACCGGGGTAGGAGCCGCCGCCAGGCTGCGCTTGCGGATAGCCGGGACTCCCGGGCGAGTAGGTCATGACTCCTCCTGTTGCTTCCAGTGCCTTCAAGACCTCGACAGGCGCCACGCCACTGTTGCGGTGCGACGCTGTGCTTCCAGGGCCCGCCGTACTTAAACGCCAAGACGTGCCCGCGCCTGTGTTACGCGCGATCGATCAACCACGCTAGCGCACGTACGGGCGGCAGTGCCGGAACGACCGGCCCCCGCGCGCGACCAGGGCGGATCGTCGCGACACCCCGTCTTCGAGACGCTCTGCGGGGGGCGGGTTGCTCGGCGCAGGTAGAACACGTTCTAATTCTGTCCATGGATTACGGGCTAGTGCTTTTTACCAGCGACCGTGGCATCGCCCCGGCCGCCGCCGCCAAACTTGCCGACGACCACGGCTTCAAGACGTTCTACGTGCCAGAACACACGCACATCCCGGTCAAGCGAGAGGCGGCACACCCGACCACGGGTGACGAGTCGCTGCCCGACGACCGGTATATGCGCACGCTGGACCCGTGGGTAAGCCTGGGCGCCGCCTGCGCGGTGACGTCGCGGGTGCGGCTGTCCACCGCGGTGGCGCTGCCCGTCGAGCACGACCCGATCACGCTGGCGAAAAGCATCGCCACCCTGGACCACCTGTCCGGTGGCCGGGTCAGCCTGGGCGTCGGATTCGGTTGGAACACCGATGAACTGGCCGACCACGGCGTGCCGGCCGGACGCCGCCGCACCTGTCTGCGCGAGTACCTCGAAGCGATGCGCGCGCTGTGGACGCAAGAGGAAGCCTCCTACGACGGGGAGTTCGTCAAGTTCGGCCCCAGCTGGGCCTGGCCCAAGCCGGTGCAATCGCACATCCCGGTGCTGGTGGGCGCCGCGGGTAACGAGAAGAACTTCAAGTGGATCGCCCGCAGCGCCGACGGCTGGATCACCACGCCGCGCGACTTCGACATCGACGCGCCGGTGAAGCTGTTGCAGGACACCTGGGCGGCCGCCGGGCGCGACGGTGCCCCGCAGATCGTGGCGCTGGACTTCAAGCCGGTGCCCGAAAAGCTGGCGCACTGGTCCGAGCTCGGCGTGACCGAGGTGCTGTTCGGCCTGCCGGACAAGTCCGAAGACGAGGTCGCCGCCTACGTCGAGCGTTTGGCGGGCAAGCTCACGTCGATGGTTTGAGCGGGCACGACGGCGTCTAGCCCAACGAAGCCCGGTTGCCGTTGTCGGTCGACCACACGAAGATCTCCGCACCCAGAGGATCGCCGTCGGACATCAACGCGACGAGATCGTCGTCGTCGGTCGTGGCCATGAATCGCGCGTTGTCAGCCGCGAGCCGCCCGACGATGATGCCGGTGCGGGTCGGCCAGTCGTAGCGCACCGAGTACGTCTCGATCGTCGCCGCCCCGTCCGGCTTTTTCGTGACGTCGACCTTCGGCAGCGCATCGATCTCCTTCTTGAGCACGGCACAGTTGTCGGTGCGCCAGTCGACCGGCGTGGTCGAGTAGATACCGATCGAGTACTTGCTCATGATGCCGCCGTTGGCGCCGACGAGGCCGAATTGCCCTGGCCTGTCCCGCATCTGGGCGACCGTCTCGGCAATGCCGTGCAGCGAGTAGCTGTTTCCGGGACCGCCGAAGTACGGCAATCCGCCGGTCAGGGTCAGGCCACGCGGGTCGTCACCGTCGATGCCCAGGGCTTCGCAGATGACGAACACCGGGAAGGGGAAGCAGCTGTACAGATCGAAGGTGGCGATGTCGTCGATGCCGATTCCGGCCACCCGCAACGCTTCTCGGGCCGCATGCACGGCCGCCGGGCTCGCGCCGAGGTCGACGCGATCGAGCATCGCCTGCTCGATCATGTCCGAGTGGCCGTGCACATAGACCCACTTGTCCTCGGCCACACCGAGGCGGGTCGCCGCCGCCACGGACATCAGCACGGCCGCCGCGCCCTGGTTGACTTGATCGCGCGCGACGAGCAGACGCGGGTACGGGTCGCAGATCATCCGGTTGTCGTCGGTGATCGCGATGATCTCGTCGACCGACCGCTCGATCGGCGATGACGAAAACGGGTTCTTGGCAGCAACTTTGGACATCGGGGCAAACAGTTCAGCCATCTCGCGCCGATAGCCGGCCACGCTGCGTCCCAGGCGGGCACGCCGGGCGTTCTCCATCAGCCCGTACTGCACGGGCGCCCCGGTCAAGCCGTGCTGGATCGTGTACTCGTCGATGTAGCTGAAGATCTGGTGGCCGCGATCTTCCAGTTGACCCTCGACGTGTTCGGTGAAGTCGGGCTTGGCTTGCCCCTTCTCGGCGGCATGGCGCCAAAAGCGAGCCGTCGACCCCGGCTCCGAGCCCATGATCAGTACGACGTCGGCGTCGCCCGCCGCAATTGCGTTGCCGGCCTCGGTGACAAGCTTCTGCGGGCTCTGCCCGCCGACTGGTTCGAGTACCACGCGGGCCGGGTCGCCGCCGAGACGATTCATCACCGAACGCGGGTAGTTGTTCGACTTGCCGAGCGTCGCCGGCATCGGTCCAGAGATCTCGAACTGCCGTAGCCCGAAGACCGTGTCGACCGCCTTGGCAACGTCTTTGGCGCCGGTGTCGGCCAGAGCGGCCCGCACGGCCTCCGTCGCGAGGTCGACCGCGGACATGCCCCGATAGTCGGGGTCGTCGATGCGCTCGGTGAACTGGCCGACGCCGACGAGCACCGGAGTACGCGGATCGACCGGCATTACAAACCTCCTGGCAACTGTTAGTTCGTCAGGCTAACCGATCGCTGGGACCAAAACGAAACTGCGGCCAGATCGCGGATTCTTCAGTCGAATCCGCGATCTGACTGGGGCCACACCGGAGGTAGGGGACAGTCTCGGCAAAGAACTAGAGGTTCTGCAGGATCTCCCGGGCAAGCGCCGCGGTCTCCGAGGGCGTCTTGCCCACCTTGACCCCGGCGGCCTCCAAGGCCTCCTTCTTGGCCGCCGCGGTGCCCGACGAGCCGGACACGATCGCGCCCGCGTGGCCCATCGTCTTGCCTTCCGGCGCAGTGAATCCCGCGACGTAGCCGACGACCGGCTTGGACACGTTGGCCTTGATGTAGTCGGCCGCCCGCTCCTCGGCGTCACCGCCGATCTCACCGATCATCACGATGATCTTGGTCTCGGGGTCCTTCTCGAAGGCCTCGATGGCGTCGATGTGGGTGGTGCCGATGACCGGGTCACCACCGATACCGATCGAGGTCGAGAAGCCGAAATCGCGCAGCTCGTACATCATCTGGTAGGTCAGGGTGCCCGACTTGGACACCAGCCCGACCGGGCCGGGGCCACTGATGTTCGCCGGGGTGATGCCGGCCAGCGCCTCACCCGGGGTGATGATGCCGGGACAGTTCGGCCCGATGATCCGCGTCTTCTGACCCTTGTCGACGTTGTAGGCCCACGCATATGCGCTGTCCTGCACCGGAATTCCCTCGGTGATGACCACCAGCAGCGGGATCTCCGCGTCGATGGCTTCGATGATCGCGTCCTTGGCGAACTTCGGCGGCACGAACACGACCGACACGTTGGCGCCGGTCTCCTTGATCGCCTCGGCGACACTGCCGAACACCGGGAGTTCGACGTCCTTGCCTTTCGCGTCCACGTGCGACACGGTGGTGCCGGCCTTGCGGGCGTTGACGCCACCCACCACCTGGGTGCCGGCTTTCAGCATCAGCGCGGTGTGCTTGGTGCCCTCGCCGCCGGTGATGCCCTGGACGATGACCTTGGAATCCGCGTTAAGAAAAATAGACATTGGCCATGGCTCCTTTGGTCTTTACTTGTTCGCCAGCTCGGCGGCTTTGTCGGCACCGGCGTCCATGGTCTCGGCCTGGATCACCAGCGGGTGGTTGGCTTGAGCCAGGATCTGTCGGCCTTCCTCGACGTTGTTGCCGTCGAGCCGGACCACGAGCGGCTTGTTGGCCTCGTCGCCGAGCATGTTCAGCGCGGTCACGATGCCGTTGGCGACGGCGTCGCAGGAGGTGATGCCGCCGAACACGTTCACGAACACACTCTTGACCTGCTTGTCGTTCAGGATGACGTCAAGGCCCGCGGCCATCACCTCGGCCGACGCGCCACCGCCGATGTCGAGGAAGTTGGCCGGCTTGACCCCGCCGTGCTTCTCACCGGCGTAGGCGACGACGTCGAGCGTCGACATCACCAGACCCGCGCCGTTACCGATGATGCCGACGGCGCCGTCGAGCTTGACGTAGTTGAGGTCGTGCTCCTTGGCCTTGAGTTCCAGCGGGTCGGTGGCGTCGCGGTCCTCGAACTCGACGTGGCCGGGCTGACGGAAGTCGGCGTTGGCGTCCAGGGTCACCTTGCCGTCCAGCGCGAGGATCTGGTCGTCAGGCGTGCGCACCAGCGGGTTCACCTCGACCAGCGTGGCGTCCTCGGCGACGAACAGCTCCCACAGCTTGGAGATCGTGTTGGCCGCCGCGTCGAGCACCTCGGCGGGCAGGTGGCCCTTCTCCGCGATGGAGCGGGCCGTCGCCAGGTCCACACCGGTCACGGCGTCCACCGGCACCTTGGCCAGCCGCTCGGGCTTGGTGGCGGCCACTTCTTCGATCTCCATACCGCCCTCGACCGAGCACATCGCCAGGTAGGTCCGGTTGGCGCGGTCGAGCAGGAAGGAGATGTAGTACTCCTCGGCGATGTCGCTGGCCTCGGCGACCAGCAGCTTCTTCACGATGTGGCCCTTGATGTCCAGGCCCAGGATGTTCTTGGCGTGCTCGAAGGCGTCGTCGGGTGTCGCGGCGAATTTGACGCCACCCGCTTTGCCTCGGCCACCGACCTTGACCTGCGCCTTGACCATCACCGGGGCGCCGACCTCGGTTGCGATTTCCTTTGCACCCTCGGCGGTGTCGGTTACACGACCGGGCGTAGTAGGTACGTTGTGCTTGACGAACAGTTCTTTCGCTTGATACTCGAAAAGGTCCATGAACTCACTGTCTTCGCTCGAGTTATTTGCAAGGCCTACAGCGCGGCGGTGCCGGAATCGGCAACTCGCACGGTGGAACTGTATCCACACTCCAAACGGCCCCTTCCGCCGCATCCACCCATGTGGCACAGGTCACGACACGCCAGCAGGGGCCAAACGTGATCCAGTTCACAATCTGGCCCCGAGGTTGCCAGTCGGATCGGTAAACGGATAACGTCCTAAAGTCCAGATAACGGTATGGTCACGATACGAGGACATTTCAGCTTGTCCCAACACCGCCTTGCGCGTACTCCTGCGATGTCAGGAGCCGGCCGCCATCAGCGCGATCCTTGGGCGCAAACTCACCTCAACGAAGTCACCGAAATCCTGCCGCTGGACGGCTTCGACTTCGACGACCTGGACTTCGCGGACTCCGGTGAGCTGGACGACCTGGACCTCAGCAACGACTCCACGTTCGACTACGAAGCACGCGTACTGCTCGCGCCCGAGCTCGACGATCTAAATGACGTCGACGACCTGACGCCGCTGCGGCTGGCGGCCCCCACCCCCGCGGCCGCCAACGAGGCGCTGGCCCAGCTCGCCTTCAAGCTCGGCGTCGACCCCGACTCGGACGACATCGACGTGACCGGTGTGGCCCGCCGCGGCGGGCAGCACCGCAAGCAACCGACCAGCGCGGCCAAGGGTCGCGTGCTGATCGCGTCGATGGCCGCCGGCGCGGCCGCCGCGGCGGCGCACACCGCGACCAGCCAAGCCGAAACCACCAAGGCCGAGACCGTGCTGACCGCCAACGCGTCGGCACTGACCGGCGGGTCGAGCAGCAACGGCCCGCGCGGCGCCCAGGTGATCGCGGTCCAGCCCGCGGCGAACGCCCTGCACAACCAGGAGCTCGCCAAGGGCGTGGCCTTCGCGAACGACCGGGCCCAGCGCGAGGCGCGACTGCAGCAGCCGCTGTACGTCATGCCCACCCACGGGATCTTCACGTCGAACTTCGGGTATCGCTGGGGCGTGCTGCACGCCGGCATCGACCTCGCCAACGCCATCGGAACGCCGATCGTGGCGGTGTCCGACGGCGTCGTCATCGACTCCGGCCCGACCGCCGGCTACGGCATGTGGGTCAAGCTGCTGCACGCCGACGGCACCGTCACGCTGTACGGCCACATCAACACCACGCTGGTCAGCGTCGGCCAGCACGTGATGGCCGGCGACCAGATCGCCACCATCGGCAACCGGGGCAATTCCACCGGGCCACATCTGCACTTCGAGGTGCTGCAAGGCGGCACCGAACGAATCGACCCCGTGCCGTGGCTGGCCAAGCGAGGAATTTTCGTCGGCAATTACGCTGGTTGAGGTGACCGCGCCGAACGACCCCGCGCCAACCGAGCCGCCGCCCGAATCACGAACCCGGATCATTCGGCGTGCCCCGAGCGGGCCGATGCCCTCGATCCCGGAAACCCCGACGACGCATCTGCCCCAGCCGGCCGCACCCGATCAGGGCGCCACCCGCGCGGCCGCGCGCAGCAGCCTGCCCGACCGCACGGTCGATGAACCGACTCCCCGGACGGTGATCGCGGCCGCTGCGGTCAGCATCGTCAGCGGATGGGCCACGTCGGTGGTGGCCACCGATTTGATCGCCGGCTGGTGGCGGACCGATCGCCTGTTCTGTATCGCGATCGCGTTTCTCGCCCTGGTCTTCGCGACCACCACCGTCGCGGGCGTGATCATGCTGCTGCAGCGTCGCGCCCTGGGCCGCTACTTGATCACAACAGGTGCGGTGGTCGCGGTGCTGACCTACGGCGGCGTTTTCATCGCGGGCGCTCGCGTCGCGTGGATCGTGCACGCCTTCCCGCTGCTGCCGATCGCCAGCGTCGTGTTGGCGCTGCACCCGCAGACCAAACGCTGGCTACAGGAGTCTTAGAGCTTGCTGACCGGAGCGTGGTTGTGCATCAGCTTGACCCGCCCGGCGCTGCCGAAGTCGATCAGCGACATCGCCGATTCGCCGACGCCGGAGACTTCCTCGACCCGGCCCAGCCCGTACTTGTCGTGCGTCACGCGATCGCCGGGAGCCAGCACCAGTAACGGACGTTTGGTTGCTCCGGAGCGGGTGGGCGCGGCGCGTGGTGTCCCGAACCGTCCGGCACCGCTCACCGGCGCGCTGTACGACGGAGCCGGCGCGGTGCGCCGCCAGTCCATCAGTTCTTGCGGAATCTCTTGCAGGAAGCGCGATTCCGGGTTGAGCATGGGCTGCCCCCAGGAGGACCGGACGATGGCCCGACTCAGGTACAGACGTTGCCGGGCGCGAGTGATGCCCACGTAGGCCAGCCGGCGTTCCTCGGAGAGTTCGCCCGGATCGTCGAGTGCCCGCATATGCGGGAACATCCCGTCCTCCCAGCCGGTGACGAACACGACCGGGAACTCCAGACCCTTGGCCGTGTGCAACGTCATCAGCGTCACGACGCCGGCCGCGTGTTCGGGAATCTCGTCGGTATCGGCGACCAGGGAAACCCGTTCCAGAAACGACGCCAGCGCCCCGGTTTCGGGCACGTCCTCGTC
The DNA here is from genome assembly GCF_026625985.1 of Mycobacterium sp. Aquia_213. Taxonomy (NCBI): domain Bacteria; kingdom Bacillati; phylum Actinomycetota; class Actinomycetes; order Mycobacteriales; family Mycobacteriaceae; genus Mycobacterium; species Mycobacterium sp. Aquia_213. The sequence continues at coordinate 1,073,210 of NZ_CP113116.1, read as the reverse complement.
CTGTGGGGACTCGTCGAGCGCGGCGGCGTTGGCCGCATCGATGCTGAATTCGTGTGCGACGCTGACGAGTTCGTTGAGGTTGTCCAGCCGGGCCAACTCCTGCGGATCGGTCGAGGACTCCAGCTCCCGACGGTATCCGGTGCGTTCCAGCACCGCCTCGACCAGATCGCCCAGGTCGTCGTCGAGGTGGCCCCGCAGATCGTCGAGGATCTCCACGAATCCCGAAATCGCCTTCTCTGCACGGGAATTGAGCATCGGAACTTTGCCCGCGGCGGCGGCGACCAACGCGTCGGCGAAGCTGGCGCCGGTGTTCTCGGCGTAGACCGCCACACACGCCTCGGCGCGGTCGCCGATGCCCCGGCGGGGAGTGTTGAGGATGCGCCGCATGCTGACCGCGTCACCGGGGTTGTCCAGCACCCGCAAGTAGGCGACGATGTCGCGGATCTCCTTGCGCTCGTAGAACCGCACTCCCCCGACGACCTTGTAGGGGATGCCGGCTCGAATGAACACCTCTTCCAGCGACCGCGACGAATTGTTGGTGCGATAGAAGACGGCTACATCGTTATAGGTAATTTCGTCCTGCTCGGCGAGCGCGTCAATTTCTTGGGCGACGAACCTGGCCTCGTCGTGCTCATTGTCGGCGACATAGCCGACGATCAACTCCCCTTCACCGGCGTCGGTCCACAGCCGCTTCTCCCGGCGTCCGGAGTTGCGCGCGATCACCGAATTGGCCGCCGAAAGAATGTTCTGTGTCGAGCGGTAATTCTGCTCAAGCAGAATAGTGGTGGCATCGGGGTAGTCGCGTTCGAACTCCTCGATATTGCGAATGGTGGCGCCCCGGAACGCATAGATAGATTGATCGGCATCGCCGACCACACATAACTCCGCGGGCGGGACGTCGTCGTCGGACGAATTGCCGTCGTCGCGTCCGACCAATTCCCGCACCAATACGTACTGGGCATGGTTGGTGTCCTGGTATTCGTCGACCAGGACATGCCGGAACCGGCGCCGGTAGTACTGGGCGATCTGCGGGAAGGTCTGCAGCACCGCGACGGTCTCGCCGATCAAATCATCGAAGTCCAGGGCGTTGGCCGCCCGCAGCCGCCGTTGGTATTCGCCGTAGACCGAGACAACAGTGTGAGCCAAGTCATCGGATTCGTCCGTGAGGTTGGACACAGCCTGGTCCGGATCGATCAGCTCGTTCTTCAGGTTGGAGATCGCGACGGACAGCAGACGCGGCGAGTACCGCTTGATGTCCAGGCCCATGTCGCGCCCGATCATCTGCAGCAGGCGCCGCGAGTCGTCGGCGTCGTAGATAGAGAAGTTGGAATTGAGGCCTTTGATCAGCGAGGCCTGGTTGCGCAGGATGCGTACGCAGGTGGAGTGGAAGGTGGACACCCACATCGCGCGAGCGCGGTTGCCGATCAGCCGTACCACCCGTTCACGCATCTCAGCGGCGGCTTTGTTAGTGAAGGTGATGGCCAGAATCTGACCGACCCCGACACCGCGCGCGGCGATCAGATAGGCCACTCGACGGGTCAGCACCGCGGTCTTCCCGGAGCCCGCGCCCGCGACGATCAGCAAGGGCGAGCCCTGGTGTACCACGGCTTGGCGCTGTTGGGGATTGAGGCCGTCGAGCAGCTCATCGATCTCGGCGGCGAGCTTGGCATCAGTTGCGTGCACAGTCATGTCTGTCTTAATTTAGCGCTACCCGCCGACGACAAAAGCCCAGGCTAGGGCCCCCGAGCAAGGTGCAGGTGTTGAACTCGTCGTTTTGCTCCCGGGTGTCCGAGCGTGTGGCACACTCGTTACATGGACAATGCACAGCTCCATCGCCGCCTCTCGATCCTCGAGTGGCGTCGCCGATTTTACTGTGGGTACCGGCCAGCGGTGCCCATGGTCTAGCTGTGATCGCTAGAGCCCTGTGGTCCGCATCCGGATTCAGGGCTCGAACTTTTTCCAGTGCAAGAAACGTTTTCCAGCCCAATAGCGAACAAGACCAAAAGAACAACATCAAAACAACACGGGGGTGTAGGGATGAGCGTCGAGATGATCGACATTGAACAGTTGGCCAACATTGAAGAGTTGCGCCTGGAGATCGACCGGCTTGATGCCGAGATACTCGCCGCTGTCCAAAGGCGCGCCGAGGTTTCTCGGGAGATCGGTCGTGCGCGGATGGCATCCGGCGGAACCCGGCTGGTCCACAGCCGCGAAATGAAGGTCATCCAGCGTTACAGCGAGCTCGGCCCGGAGGGCAAGGACTTGGCGATGCTGCTGCTGCGCCTGGGCCGGGGCCGGCTCGGCCACTGACAATCCTCGATACCGAGGGTTCCTTTACCGCTAATTTCCGTATTACTGCGGCGGATTGCGCTGCCCGCTAGCGGTGGCTGTGGCCCGTAAGTCGGCACTAGGGTCGAACCATGACCTCCGTGCTCACCATCCCCGACATCACCGCGACTCCGGCGTGGGACGCCCTGCGTAGGCATCACGAGCAAATCGGCGAAACCCACCTGCGCGAATTTTTCGACGACGACCCCGACCGCGGTCGCGATCTGACGGTGACGGTCGGCGACCTCTACATCGACTACAGCAAGCACCGCGTCACCCGCGAGACGCTGGGGCTGCTGATCGACCTGGCACGGGCGGCCAATCTCGAAGAGCGCCGGGATCAAATGTTCTCCGGCGTGCACATCAACACCTCGGAGGATCGCGCGGTTCTGCACACCGCACTGCGGCTGCCCCGGGATGCCGAGCTGGTTGTCGACGGCCAAAACGTCGTCGAGGACGTCCACAGCGTGCTGGATGCGATGGGCGATTTCACCGATCGATTGCGCAGCGGTGAATGGACCGGGGCCACCGGCGAACGGATCAAGACGGTCGTCAACATCGGCATCGGCGGCTCGGACCTGGGTCCGGTGATGGTGTACCAGGCGCTACGCCACTACGCCGACGCGGGGATTTCGGCCCGCTTCGTCTCCAACGTCGACCCGGCCGACCTGGTCGCCACCCTGGCCGACTTAGAGCCGGCCACAACGCTTTTCATCGTCGCATCGAAGACGTTCTCCACCCTGGAGACGCTGACCAACGCGACCGCTGCGCGCCGCTGGCTGACCGACGTGCTCGGCGACTCGGCAGTGTCCAAGCATTTCGTGGCCGTCTCGACGAACAAGCGTCTGGTCGACGAATTCGGAATCAACACCGACAACATGTTCGGGTTCTGGGATTGGGTCGGCGGCCGCTACTCGGTCGATTCCGCGATCGGCCTGTCGGTGATGGCGGTGATCGGCCGGGAGGCCTTCGCCGACTTCCTGTCCGGATTCCACATCGTCGACGAGCACTTCAAGACCGCCCCGCTGGAATCCAACGCCCCGGCGCTGCTCGGCCTGATCGGCCTCTGGTACTCCAATTTCTTCGACGCACAGGCGCGCGCGGTGCTGCCCTACTCCAACGACTTGGCTCGCTTTGCCGCGTACCTGCAACAGCTGACCATGGAGTCCAACGGAAAGTCGACCCGCGCCGACGGCACGCCGGTCACCACCGACACCGGCGAAATCTTTTGGGGCGAACCGGGAACCAACGGCCAACATGCTTTTTACCAATTGATCCATCAAGGCACCCGGATCGTGCCGGCCGATTTCATCGGCTTCAGCCAGCCCACCGACGACCTGCCCACCGCCGACGGCACCGGCAGCATGCACGACCTGTTGATGAGCAACTTCTTCGCGCAGACCCAGGTGCTGGCGTTCGGCAAGACCGCGGCGGAAATCGCCGCCGAGGGCACGCCCGCCGAGGTGGTGCCGCACAAGGTGATGCCGGGCAACCGGCCGTCGACTTCGATTCTGGCCGAACGGCTTACGCCGTCGGCGGTCGGACAGCTGATCGCGCTCTACGAGCATCAGGTGTTCACCGAGGGCGTGGTGTGGGGAATCGACTCGTTCGATCAGTGGGGTGTCGAGCTGGGCAAGACGCAGGCCAAGGCGCTGCTTCCGGTGCTCACCAGCGACACCTCGCCCGCGCCGCAATCCGACAGCTCGACCGATGCCCTGGTCCGTCGTTACCGCACCGAACGGGGACGGGTCAGCTAGACGCTCTCAATGAGTACGGCTCATCACGTCGGACCCGAGTCGCCGCACAAAGGTGCGCAACCGCTCCACGGTCGCGGTCTGCGGATCGGACAGGTGTAGCCGCAGCAGTTCGCGACCGGCGGCATGGAGAATCCGGGCGGTGTATTCGGGATCGTGCACGTGCGGATTGGTGCGCAGCAGTTCGCGGACAAAGAACTGGAGGACGACGGCTTCGGATTGAGCCAGCCGGGCATACAACTCCGGCGGCGCGCCCTGCGGCGGGAACATGAACAATCGCCACGTTGCCGGGTGGGCGTCGATAGCCGCCAGCACACCGTCGAACGCGAGCACCAGCGACTGGTCTTCGGCGACGGCATCCAATCCGGAGACGGCCTCGGCGAACTGGGCACCGGCGCGCGCTGCCTCGCGGTCGATCAGTTCGACGAACAGCCCGGCCAGGTCGCCGAACTTCTGATAGATCAACGACCGGTTGATGCCGGCCCGCGCCGCGATGCGGTTCGGCGTCGCCGCGTGGAAGCCTTCGGCGTCGACGATCGCGTGCGTGACGTCGAGGATCTGCTCACGCCGCCCCTCCCCGGTCATGCGCCGCCTCGGGTTGATCACACTCACGCTTGACAGCATAACTAACAACTTGTGAGTATTACTCACTGACTGTTAGTTAGCCGGAGGTCGCAATGGTCACGTACTACCCCGAACTCGCGCAGCGAGTCCGTAGCCAACGCGATTTGCAGCCCGACCTGTACGGAGACTTCGACTTCGACCAGCGGCCGGATCGCCTGGCCACCGAGCCCGACGTCGACACCGCCCTGCCGCCCTGGGTCGCCGACCGCGCACCAATCCTGGAAGACGACCGCGTCGTCGAGCTGATGAGCACGGCCACCCTGCTCGGCGACGTCGTCGCCGATCCGTACGCCGCGCTGATGACCACGCACAGCGTCACCCACCTGATCGACATGCTCCAGACGGCCTGCCGGCACGGACTCGAGGCGGTGCCCGACGCACCCCCCGAGCTGGTGTCGTTCATCGCCGCGATGGAGGCGACGCCGGAGTGGATCGACTTTGACCAGGTGCGCGCAGGCGCCCGCCAGGAACGCATCCCCGCCGCGCTGCTCGCCCCGTTCATCACGCGCGGGGCCTTCGTCGCGACCTTCACCAACACCTACGCCGCGCTGCCGATGGCGCTGACCGGAGCCCTCTCGGGCAAGCGGGCCGCCCGGCGGGTCAACGAGACGGCCAGCTTCTTCGCCGTCACCACCCTGCCCGGCGCGCTGGACCGGCACGGCCCCGGCTTCGAGGCCGCCGCAATGGTTCGGCTGATGCATTCGATGGTCCGCTACAACGCGCTGAAGAAGCCGGACAAGCTGGGCCGCAAATGGGATACAGCCATCTACGGCATGCCGGTGCCGCAGGTCGACCAGATGCCCGCCGGAATGATCGGCCAATACCTGTTGGCCCAGAAGGTCCGCCGGCAGGGGCGGACAAAGTTCACCGCCGAAGAACGCGCCGCCATCGAATTCGCCAGGTACCGCTGTTTTCTGCTGGGCCTGCCCGAGGAATTGCTGCCGTCGGAACCCGCCGACATCGTCCACGTCATGCACGCGCGCTCGGCATTGCTGCGACACGGATTCGACGGCATCTGCCAAGAACTCGTGCGCGGCACGATGGCGGCCTATCTGCGCCCCGGCACCTCATTGTTCGACCGTTGCGCCGAAGCGGTCGAAAAGAGTTTCAGCAAGCTCACATTCGTGCGCACCTTCTGCAATGGTGATCGCGACATCGCCGAGGCGATGGGTGTCTCACTCGACCGGATTGACCTGCTGCGAGTAGCGCTGACCACGCCCTTCATCATCGGGCGTTTCACCGCGGTGAGCCACGCCAGTCGCATCCCGGTGCTTCGGGACATCACCGACGCGTATGTGATCGGACTGCTGAAGCTGCGGCTAGCGACCTACGGCAACCCCGAATTCACCAGCGACGCAGCGCATTACACGCCAGTCTCGCACTGACGTCAGGCGAACGGCTTGGTCAGCGGCGGCGGCAGCACCCGCATCAGCTGCACCAGCGGTGCCCACGGCCACCGCGGCACCACGGCCCGGCCGGGCTCGCGCTCGATGGCGTCGACCAGCGCCCGTACGCCAGTTTCGTTGTCCACCATCAACATCGTGCTCGCCGACTTGGCGGTCATCTCCGATTCGATGTAACCCGGCTCGATCGTCGAGACCTTGATCGGCCCCTTGGCGTACTCGGCGCGCAGCGACTCGCCCAATGACTTCAGCCCCGCCTTGCTGGCGCAGTAAGCGGCTTTGACGCCCGGCACTCCGGTGTTGCCGAGCACCGAGGAGATCAGCACCAGGTGCCCCGAACCGCTGTTGTGGAACATCTCGAGTGCAGTCTCAATCTGGACGAGTGCGGCCACCAGGTTGGTCTCGATGGTCTTCTTGTTGGCCCATAGCTTTCCGGTTCCCAGCGTGGCCCCGCTGCCGATACCGGCGTTGACGATGATGCGGTCGACGCCGCCGAGCTCGTCGCTCAGCTCCCCGAACACCTTCGGCACCTGCTCGTGGTCCCTGACGTCCAGCGTGGCCAGCGCAACCTTGGTGGACGGATACTGCTGCGAGAGCTCGGCTTTCAGCTCCTCGAGCCGGTCGGTGCGACGGGCACACAGCGCCAGGTCGCGACCCTTGGCCGCGAAATTGCGCGCCATCCCGGCGCCCAGGCCGGAACTGGCGCCGGTGATGAGGATCTTCTGGCGGGTCATCCGGGCAGCATATCGACAGGTGTCAAGTTCGCGACGCTCGGCTACTTGAGCAGCCGTGACATGCGCCGATCGGCCAGCACCTTGCCGCCGGTCTGACACGTCGGGCAGTACTGAAAAGACTTGTCCGCGAACGACACTTCCCGCACGGTGTCCCCGCATACGGGGCAGGGCAGCCCGGTGCGCGCGTGCACCCGCAGCCCGGAGCGCTTCTCCCCTTTGAGCATCGCGGCGCCCTGGCCGACGGAGCGGTTCACCGCGTCGGTCAGCACCGAGATCATCGCGTCGTGCAGGGTGGCGAGCTGTTCGCGCGTCAGCTTCCCGGCCGTGGCGAATGGGGAGATCTTGGCGACGTGCAGGATTTCGTCGCTGTAGGCGTTGCCGATCCCGGCAATCACCTTCTGGTCGGTGATGACGGTCTTGATCCGGCCGGTGTTGCCGGCCAGCACCCCGGCCAGGTCGTCGGCACTCAGATCCAAAGCGTCCGGGCCCAGCGCGGCGATCCCCGGCACCAGCTCCGGGTCGTCGACCAGCCACACCGCCAGCCGCTTCTGGGTGCCGGCCTCGGTGAGGTCGAACCCCGGCCCGCTGCCGGGAACGCCCAGGTGCACGCGCAGCGCGATGGGTCCCTTGCCGGGTCGCAGCGGAGCCGCGGCCAGCTTGTCCGACCAGCGCAACCAGCCCGCCCGCGACAGGTGCGCGATCAACAGCAGATTCCCGGCCTGCAACCCCAGGTACTTACCCCACCGATTGGCGGCGGTGACGGTCAGGCCATGCAGCGCGCTGATCGGCGGATCGAAGGTTTTCAGGACCGACAGCGCCGAGACATCGACGCGACCGATCGTCGAACCTACGGCGTGACGCCGCAGGTGATCGACCAGCGCTTCGATCTCCGGCAGTTCGGGCATCTATTCAGTTTGCCGATCGGCTCACGGCGCCCGCAATAAATAGGTATCCATGATCCAGCCGTGCCGTTCGCGGGCCTGCGAACGCAGCGCCGCGATGCGCGGCCCGGCCTCGCCGACGGTGCCCGCCACCAACAGCTCGTCTTCGGTACCCAGGTAGGCGCCCCACCAGATCCGGGTGTCGGCCGGGCAGGTGGTGAACGAGCAGTCGGCGTCGAGCATCACCACCGCCGACCCGGACAGCCCGTGCGTGCGCAGCCGGCGGCCGGTGGTGATCAGCACGGGTTCGCCGACGTCGTTGAGCGGAATGCGGTGCCGGGCGGTCAGCGCCTGGACGGCGGTGATGCCCGGGATGACGTCGAACGTGAAGTCGACCTCGGCCGCGACCGCGTCCAGAATCCGCAGCGTGCTGTCGTACAGCGACGGGTCGCCCCAGGCCAGGAAGGCCCCGATGCCGTCGGGGCCCAGCTCGCTCGCGATCGCCGACGCCCAGATCCGGGCGCGCTCCGCATGCCAGTCGGCGACGGCGTCGCGGTAATCGCCGTCGCACGATCGCTTCGGGTCGGGCAGCTCCACGAAGCGATAGCCCGGTTCGCGGATGAACCGCGTGCAGACCTCCCGCCGCAGCGCCACCAGGTCGCTTTTGGCCTCGCCCTTGTCCATCGCGAAGAACACCTGGGTGTCGTTGAGCGCGTCGATCGCCTGCACGGTCACGTAGTCGGGGTCGCCGGCACCGATGCCGATCACGTGGATGTGCCGACTCACGCGCTACCTCCTCATGCCTCGTTCCCCGCCACATTGCCGAATCGCAACCTCGAACACCTAGTCGGGTCCCCAAGTACCCAGTACCATGGGTATCGACTGGAAGACCCAATGAAGGGACGCCTAGCGATGACTACTGCGGTGCGGCCGGGCGGGCCGAGTCGTGAAGAGTTTTCGGAGCGGCTACTGAAGGGCTCGGTCAAGAAGTCCTACGAGCCCGTCGTCGACATCGACTGGGACGCACCGCTGGACCCGGACAAGTTCTATCTGCCGCCCCGTCTGGTCTCGCTGTACGGCACGCCGATGTGGGACGGGATGACCCGTGAGCAACAAATCGAGCTGTCCCGCCAGGAATTGGTCAACACGCTCTCGGCCGGAATCTGGTTCGAGAACATGCTCAACCAGTCGCTGCTGCGCACGATCCTGCACGAGGATCCGACGAGCCGGTCGACGCACTACAAGCTGACCGAGCTGGGCGACGAAACCCGGCACATGGTGATGTTCGGCAAAGCCATCGAGCGCATCGGCGCCAAGCCGGTACAGCCGCGGCGGTTGCACCGCTACGTCATCAACACGCTTCCGCTGATCTTCCAGCACGGCTCGATGCTATGGATCGCCGCCCTGATCGGCGAAGAGATTTTCGATTCGCTGCAACGTCAGATGATGGACGACCCGGAATTGCAGCCAATCATTCAGCGGCTCATGCGGATTCACGTCACCGAAGAGGCCCGTCATATCCAGTTCGCGCGCGACGGCGCCCGCAAGCGTGCGCAGACAATGCCGCGATTCAACAAATTGTTCATGGCCAACATCAACGGCCTCGGCGGATACTTCTTCCGTTTCCTGTTCAGCAACCCGATCCCCTACGCGCGGCTCGGGCTGGACCCCAAACTCGCGCGGGCGATCGCGCGCAGCAGCCCGCACCGACACGAGATACAGACGGCCGGATTCGCCCCGCTCGCAGCATTTTTGAACGAAATCGGCCTGCTGGGCCCGATCGCGCGTCGCGGCTGGAAGCGCACCAACTTTCTGTGAGCCCGACGCAGGTCATCGTCATCGGCGCGGGAGCCCGGGCCCGTGCTGTCGCAACCGAACTGCTCGCGGCGGGCATCACCGACGTCGTTGTCGTCGATACGGTCGTTAGCTCGCGGTTCGACGACGGCACCCACACCTGGGAGTTACGCACCGCTGCGGACGAGACGCTGCACGGCAGCGCGGTCGTCGCGGCCCACCAACCGATCCTCGTTGCATGGACACCAAAGCTGCCTGGGTGCAACGACTTTCGCGGCACGTCTTTTCCCGCGGCGCAGTGGGACACCGATTTCGACCCGACCGGCAAGCACGTCGCGGTCATCGGCACCGACTCGGCCGCCGGTCATCACCTTCCACAGCTGACCGCCGCGGCGGCCTCGGTCACTATTTTCGCGCACGCACCGCGCCGAATCGTCGCCGAATTGCCTTTGCCGCCAACCCGGGTCAAGCGCTGGCTACAGCGACGAACCCGAGCGGCGTTGGGTCAGCAGCTGTCTCGGCCCGCACTGGCGACGTCGCCGATCAGTGTGATCACCGCATCGGGCATCCGCACCAGCGATGGCGTCGACCACCAAGCCGACGTGATCATCTACGGCACCGGGTTCACGATCGCCGATCCGGCGCCCGAGTTGATCGGCACCGGCGGGTTGTCCGTCAAACAAATTTGGGTCGACGGGACCGAGCCCTTCCTGGGCGTCGCGATTCACGGGTTCCCCAACTACTTCTCGATCACCGGCCCCGACGTCGTCGCGCAAACTCGCTACGTCGTCGAATGCCTCGGGCTGATGAAGCGCGGCGGCAGCACCCGAATCGAGGTACTGCGCAGCAGCCAGCAGGTCTTCAACGAGCGCGCTCATCTCCAAGCCGCTCCGCCGTTCCGGGTCGCATCAGCGTTCGATCTGTCGTCCAGCGCTCCCGGCGACGATGAGATCTATGACGGCATCGCGACGCTGACCATCGCCGGCACGTCTCATCCGGTGCGGGTGCGGCTAACCGGGCACCTCGATCCGATCGACGGCCGCTACCACTGGCAAGGAACGCTTTTTAGTTCACCGACTCAGCCACTACCGGACGACGCGCTCAAGCAGATTCGGACGGCCACGCTGACAGTGGGCGAGCACAGCGCGCCGGCCCGCATCGTCGAACAGACGCCGTGGGGCACCCACGCGGTCGCCGGCGTCGGCGCTCCCCCCTATGCGATGGCGCAATCCTGACCGTTTCGTAATTCTCTTGGCTGGTGGGTTGGATGCCACTGAACTAACGTGAGAAGTCTCTGCCGCCGGGGGGGCGGTTCCTCATTTGGTTCGCCCGATGGGAATTCGAGGAGCAGGAGATGGAGTGCCGGATCGATACGTTCGGTTGCTTTCCGACCGCGCTAGGATTCGTGTGCCCTAACCGCAATTAGGACACGCGCCCACAAACCGCTGCATCACGGAGCGCGATAAGCAGGGATAATGTCCTAGACGGAAAGGAGTCCTAGCGTGAGCGCGATAGCTGAGTCGCCGAGCTCGCTGGCCGTTGCGACGCGGACGGACGACTCGATCGCCGTCCTGACCGTCGGCGGTGTGCTTGACGCCAGCAACTCCGGGGCGCTGCGCGAGAGCATCTCAAAGGCCACGCTGGAAGAGCCGACGGCCGTCATCGTCAACATCAGCGAGCTCAAGGTGCCCGCGGAGTCGGCATGGTCGGCTTTCATCAGTGCCCATCTGCAGCTCGGCACCCAGACCAAGGTACCGATTGTGCTGGTCAGCGCGCATCGCACCACCCGCGAGGCGATCACCCGCAGCGAGGTGACGCGCTTTATGCCGGTCTACTCGACCGAAAAAGGGGCCATCAAAGCGCTGGGCAAGCTCACCCGTCAGACCATCCAGCGGACCGATGCCGAGCTGCCCGCGAACCTGACCAGCCTGCGCGAATCACGCCGGCTGGTCCGCGAGTGGCTAACCGAGTGGAAGCAATCCGGGCTCATCCCGGTCGCGCTGGTGGTCGTCAATGTGTTCGTGGAAAACGTGCTCGAGCACACCGGAAGCGTCCCGAAGATGCGGATCGAGACCGACGGCGAAACCGCGACCATCGCGGTATCCGACGAGAGCACTTCGGCGGCCACGCGGCTGCCGTCGCCGGACAAGGGCATCGACGTGTCGGGCTTGGCGATCGTCGACGCGCTGTCCCGCGCGTGGGGCAGCACACCGACCGCGTCGGGTAAGACGGTGTGGGCCGTGATCGGCCCCGAAAACCAGCTGTAGTCAGGTCGCCTCTTCCCGCTGTGTGGGACCCGCTCGCAAGCCAAACTAGAACACGTTCTAGTGTCGTGTGACGGCCCCCACAGGAAGGCGGATGACGTGCGGTTCACCTACGCCGAAGCGATGACTGACTTTAGGTACTACGTCCCGTTGGCCAAGGCCGCCGAGGCGGCCGGCTACCACGCGATGACGATCGCCGACAGCATCGCCTATCCCTTCGAATCCGACTCCAAGTACCCGTACACGCCGGACGGCAATCGGGAATTCCTGGACGGCAAGGAGTTCATCGAAACCTTCGTGCTGACAGGGGCGTTGGGCGCGGTGACGACGAAGCTGCACTTCAACTTCTTCGTCCTCAAGCTGCCCATCCGGCCGCCGGCACTGGTCGCCAAGCAGATCGGTTCGCTGGCCGCGCTGACCGACAACCGCATCGGCTTCGGGGTCGGCACCAGCCCCTGGCCCGAGGACTACGAGCTGCTCGGCGTCCCGTTCGCCAAGCGCGGCAAGCGCATGGACGAATGCATCGAGATCATCCAGGGACTCACCAGCGGCGACTACTTCGAATTCCACGGCGAGTTCTACGACATCCCCAAGACCAAGATGACTCCGGCTCCGACCAAACCGATCCCGATACTGATCGGCGGCCACGCCGACGCGGCGCTGAAGCGCGCGGCGCGACTGGACGGCTGGATGCACGGTGGCGGCGACCCGGCAGAACTCGACGGGCTGATCGACAAGCTCAAGAAGTATCGCGAAGAAGCCGGCAAGACCGGCCCCTTCGAGATCCACGTCATCTCGGTGGACGCCTACACCCCCGACGGCATCAAACGGCTCGAGGACAAGGGCGTCACCGACGTCATCGTCGGCTTCCGCATCCCCTACATCACGGGCAAGGACACCGAGGCGCTGGACAGCAAGATCCACAACCTCGAGATGTTCGCGGAGAACGTGATCGCGAAGATCTAGCGGCGGTCGCAAGTGCGGCGCAGCCGGGAGCGGCTCACCGCCAAAGCTAACGCCTCACAGCGGATCCCATTTGGGAGCCCGCTTCTCCATGTGCGCCTTGGCGGCCTCGACGGGGTTGTTGGTGAAACCGCTGAGGATCTGAGTGCGGTTCTCGATCTCGATGGCGTGCCGCAAACTGGGCGCGTCCAGTGCCGCGTTGAGGCCAATCTTGGTCTGCCACACGCCGTAAGGGTTGTTCTCGGCGATCTCGCGGGCCTTGCGCAATGCCGCCGGCAGCAGATCGTCCGGCGCAACCACCTCGTGCACCAGCTTGATGCGGTAGGCCTCGTCGGCGTCGATGATGCGCCCGGTCAGCATCAGCTCGCGCGCCACCCCGGCGCCGACGATTTTCGGCAGCAGGTAACTGGTGCCCATGTCCATCGACGAGAAGCCGGCCTTGATGAATACCGAACCGAACCGCGCCTGGACGGATGCCACCCGGATATCGCTGACCAGCGTGAACGCCAGGCCACCGCCGACGGCGACGCCGTTGACCGCCGCGATCACCGGAATGTCCAGTTCGTAGATCCGGGTGTAGAGGTTGGCCAGCCGGACCTGAGCGTCGTAGTTGACCTTGAACGGCGGGGTGGCCGGGCCGGCCGGCGGGGTCCAGGCCTGGCCGGTGCCGCTCAGATCGGCGCCGGCACAGAATCCGCGCCCGGCGCCGGTGATGATCGCGACCCGGTACTGGCCGCTGCTGAGCACGTCCAGAGCGGCGTCCACGCCGTCGATCAACGACCCGTCGATCGCGTTGAGACGCTGCGGGCGGTTCAGTGTGATACAGGCGATGTTGTCCTCGAGAGTGTCCAATTCCACGGCAGGCATATCGAAACCGTATGCGACGTCGTTATTTACCGATGAGGCATACCGTGTTTGAGTCGATACCGAGGGAGAAACCATGGCACGAAGCGAGATCGACACCTGGGACTTGGCCAGCAGCGTGGGCGCCACCGCCACCCTGGTCGCCGCCGCGCGGGCGGCCGCGACCAAACGACCGCAGCCGGTCATCGACGATCCGTTCGCCGAGCCGCTGGTGCGCGCTGTCGGCATCGACCTGTTCAACCGGGTGGCCACCGGCGAACTCGACTCCGCCGGCGATGACAGCGCCCTGGGCATCCCACGGATGACCGACACGTTCGGTGCCCGCGCACGGTTTTACGACGACTACTTCGCCCAAGTCACCGACGGAGGCGTACGGCAGGTCGTGATCGTCGCGGCGGGGCTGGACAGCCGCGCCTACCGGCTTTCCTGGCCGGCGGGCACGACCGTATACGAAATCGACCAGCCGGAAGTGGTCGAATTCAAGGCCACCACGCTGGCCAAGATCGGTGCGAAGCCCACCACCGAGCACCGCACCGTCGGCATCGACCTTCGCGAAGATTGGCCGGCCGCGCTGAGAGACGCCGGTTTCGACGCCGCCCAGCCCACCGCGTGGCTCGCCGAAGGCGTGCTCATCGGCTTCCTGCCGCCGCAGGCCGAGGTTCGGTTGCTGGACAACGTTATTTCGCTGAGCGCCAACGGTAGCCGGCTGGCCGCCGACTATGGATCGGTCATCGGATCCGCGGAAGACTCCCACGAGCAGGCGCAAAAGATCACCGACAGCTTGGGCCGGCACGGATTCGAATTGGATTACGCCGAGTTGATCTACCCCGGGGAACACACCGATGTCGCCGCATATCTGGACGCCCGCGGCTGGGACGTGAACAGGTTCACGCTCGCCGAACTCTTCACCGCCGCCGGCCTGCCGGACCTACCGGCCGCCCATCGGCAGCACGGTCCGGCCGCCAACGTCGGCTTTGTCACCGCCGCGCTTTAGCCTGCGCTTTAGGCCGCGAGGCTGTAACTACCGACGGTTGATCTTGAGAAACGCGTTGCCAATTACAGTTTCGCGGCTAGGACGAGCGTTTGGCCAGCCACTCGGCCTGCATCACCAGCAACGCCATGGTCTCCAATTGCGGTGTGTCCGGGTCGAGTTCGCGGTAGCGCTGATAGACGTTGACTACCACCCGCTCGGCGTCCAGCCAGGTGGCGTACTCGCCGAGGTCGATGGTGTCGGCGGCCTCGGCCCACGACAGCCCCTTGTCATAGGCGGCCTTGGCTTGCTCGGCAACGTGCACGAGATAGCCACGCACCGAACGGATCCCGTCCGGATCGGTAATCGGACCGTGCCCGGGTACCACCGTCGGCGCGTCCAGCGCGAGCATCGCATCGCAGGCGGCGACCCAGTTGGCGATCGGGCCCGCCCACACGATCGGGGTGCAGCCGATGAACAGCAGGTCGCCGCCGAACAGCACCCCCGCGTCGGGCACGTGCACCACCGAGTCCGCGGCGGTGTGCGCGGGACCCAGGTTCAGCAGCTCGATCCGGCGCCCGCCGACCTCGATGGTCAGGTCACGGTCGAACGTCTGGTCGGCGTTGCGCACCTCGATGCCACTGAAGTCGAAGGGCCCGAACCGGTCTCGCGTATACGGCGTTGCGACCGGGCCGAGATTGGCGGTCTGCACCATGGCCAGCATTTCGGGCGCCATCCCGTGCTCGATCTCGTCGGCCGTGCCCTGCGCGGCGATGATGCGCACCGACGCGTCGAGCAGTTGGTTGCCGTGGGTGTGGTCGCCGTTGGAGTGGGTGATCAACGCGTCGGTGATCGGCGCGCGTCCGGTGATCGATCCCATCGCGGTGAGCATTTCGCGGGTCAGCGCCAGGTCGAACAAGGTGTCGACCAGGAGCGAGGCGCCATCGCCGCTGACCAGACCGGCATTGCTCCAGCCATAGCCGCCGTCCGGCAACGTCCACGCCCACACCCGATCACCGACCTCGTGCAGCCCGCGGGTGTAGGGCACGAGCGCGGGTGCCCGATTGACCCGGTTCGGCGCGGGCGCGGCCTCCGGATTGGGCCGGGGCGCCAGCCGGTGCGGCGGACTGCTCGCGCGAACGGTTTGCCGGGTCTCCCCCAGACCCTGCACCCGCAACGTGACGACGTCACCGTCGCGCAGCCATCCGGGGAACGACTCCAGTTCCGTCATGCTGAGGTGCTCGACCAGCGTGCAGGTGGGCACCGTGCCGGAGCCGACGACGTCACCGGGCGTGAGCTGCACCCCGCGCGAGACGTAGGAGATGACTTCGCCGAAGCTCCAATCCATTTGGGCGGTCGAGCCCGACCCGATCACGTGATCGTTCACCAACGCGGTCACCTGCAGGTCGAGCTTGCCGTCGCGGCGATACTGCTCGAGCTCATCGGGTGTCACCAGGTAGGGGCCCAGCGTGACTCCGCTGTCTTTGCCCTTGCCCTGCCCGATCGCCAGTTGGGTTTCCAGCTGCTGCAGGTCCCGCGCCGACCAGTCGTTGAAGATGGTGTAGCCGATGATGGCCCCTTCGGCCTGCTCGACCGTGAGGTCTTTGCCGCGGGTTCCGATGACCGCGGCAATCTCCAATTCGAAGTCCTGCCAAGCACTTCCGGGCGCCATTGGCGCATCGTCATAGGGCCCGAGAACGGTTGCCGGACAAGCGAAGTAGAACGCCGGGATGCGATACCAGGTATCGCTGAGTACCCGCCCGGCGCCCACGGCCGCCTGACAATTGCGCATGTGGTCCAGGAAGCACAGCGAATCCCGGATCGACGGCGGCCGCGGGATCGGCGCCATCAGCGTCACGTCATCCAGACGTATCGGATCGAAACGGCTTGCCTCCGAACCGGCTTGGCGCAATCCCTCGGCGCCGCGCCCGACCAGGTCGAGCAGTGTCACACCCGGTGGCATCGGGTGGATCACGTCGCCGGAGAGCACCCCGGTCCGCTCGCCGCCAGCACCTCGAAAGGTCACCCACTTCATTCGCGCACCACCTCACTTGGTTTCTTGTCCGGCCGTAGTCCACGCCAACTCGGTTGGCGCAAACGATCATCCGGGGTCCACTCGCTGTAGCGCACCTCGCCGACCAGAACCGGCTCGACGAACGTCACACCCTTGGCATCGCGGGTGGGCAGCCGGGCGTCGAACGGGGATTCGTCGGTGTGCAGCGGGGCCAGTGTCTTTTTCAGGTTGGCCAAGTCGCGCTCGGTGAAGCCGGTGCCGACCCTGCCGACGAAATGCAGGCCGCCGCTGCCGGGAATCCCCACCATCAGCGAGCCGATGCCACTGGTGCGCCCACCTTCTCCGGCCTTCCAGCCGCCGATGACGACTTCCTGTGTGCTCCAATGCTTGTCCTTGACCCAGGACACCGAGCGCCGGCCCGGCTGATAGGTGGAGTCGCGCTTCTTGGCAACCACGCCCTCCCAGCCGTGTGCACGGGAATGCTCGAGGGCCGCCGCGCCGTCCTCGCCGGGCACCAGCTCTGGAACGATGAGACCGCTTGCACTGCCCAGGGTTTCGAGGAGTTTACGACGGTCGGAATACTTCGCCCGCAGCAGCGAGCGACCGTCCAGGTAAACCAGGTCGAACGCCCAGAACTCGATGCGGGTGGCGCGGTTGCGGTTCTGCATCTCGTTGAAGCTGGGCACGCCGGACTTGTCCAACGCCACGATCTCTCCGTCGAGCACCACATGGTGATCGGCCAGATCTGCCGCCAGCGAACCTAATTGCGGATACTCCTTGGTGACGTCACGACCGCTTCTGGACCGCGCCCGTACACTGCCGCGATCCGCCTCGATCAGCAGCCGGTAGCCGTCCCACTTCCCCTCGAACGCCCACTGACCGGACTTGAGGGCCGCCACCGAACCGTGCGTGGCGAGCATCGGAGCGAGCTCGTCGAACTCGAAGACTTGCTGGTCCTTCATCCGATGCGCCAGCCATTGGTCACCGTTGGTTCGAATCAGCGCGTAGCGTCCGGAAATTCGGCTGCCGTGCAGATTGACGATCACCTCGTCGTCACGGAACTTCTCGACGTCGTAAGTTCCGGAATCCCAGATGACCACCTTGCCGGCACCGTATTCCCCCTTGGGAATGTCGCCCTCGAACGTGCCGTATTCGAGTGGATGGTCTTCGGTGTGCACCGCAAGATGGTTCACCGAGGTGGTCTCGGGCAGGTTTTTCGGCACCGCCCACGACACCAGTACGCCGTCTCGTTCCAGCCGGAAGTCATAATGCAACCGGCGTGCGTGATGCTCCTGGATGACAAACGTATTTCCTTGGCCCGCAGCGGGTTTAGTGTGGGGAACGGGTTCGGGCGTCTTGGCCGCGTCGCGCATGCTGCGGTACTGGGTCAGCCGATCCGCAACGGGCGCGTCGGCGTCGAGTGGCGCCAGCAGATCGCCGTCGCGGGCCACCCGGTCCAGCACCTCGTCGTAGCGCAGCTGAGTCAGCGCCGGGTCGTCGAGTTCTTCCCAGCTCCGGGGCGCTGCGACGGTTGGGTACTCCCGCCCGCGCAGCGAGTAGGGCGCGATCGTGGTCTTCGATCCGCTGTTCTGGCTCCAGTCCAGGAACACCTTGCCGGCCCGCAGGCTCTTGGTCATCGTCGCGGTGACCAACTTGGGCATCGACGTTTCCAGTTGCTGTGCAATGTGTTTCGCCAGCACGGTGGCGCCATTACTACTCACCGGCTCCGCCAGCGGCGCGTAGAGATGCAGCCCCTTGCTGCCGCTGGTGAGCGGAAAGGTGGTCAGCCCGATATCGGCGATCAGGTCACGCACCGCGCGGGCCACTTCGGCCAGCTGCGCCATCGTGACGCCCTCGCCCGGGTCGAGGTCGAACACCAATCTCGTTGCGGGCCCGGGCTTGAGTTCTTCGGCTTTACTGCGGGTCCATTGCGCGACGAACCGCCATTGCGGCACGTGTACCTCCAGCGCCGCCTGCTGCGCGATCCAGGCCAGCCCGTCGGCGCTGTCGATGATCGGATACGTCGTCGTCCCGGACCGGTGGGCAATACTGGCGCGGGGCAACCAGTCCGGCGCCGAGGACGCCAGTTGCTTCTCGAAAAACGAAGACTGCTCAACGCCATTCGGCCAACGCTTGCGGGTAGCCGCACGCCCGGCGATGTGCGGGACCATCACCTCCGCGATAGCGGTGTAGTAGCCGAAGATGTCGGACTTAGTGGTGCCGGTCACAGGATAAAGCACCTTGTCGGGGTTGGTCAGCGTCACCCGCGGTGCCATGGTGTCAACCTACGCGTTTCAGGCTTGTTAACTGCTTTGACCACCGATTATCGCCCTTAGCGATCCCTTTGTGTGTGACATGACCCACGGACGTGTTAGACCGGCGACCATCCGTGGGCACAGACAGGAAATGTTTGATGTCATTCCCCCTTGGCGTCCAAAAGGCGGCGTCCCCCTGACCGACGCGACACTCCCACTGCATTCGCAGCGAGTTGATGTGCCCACCTACGACAGGTCGGCTCTTCAGCGTGGTGTCGTCCACATCGGTGCGGGCAACTTTCACCGCGCCCATCAGGCCGTCTACTTCGACGACCTTGCCCGCTCGGGCATCTCCGATCGTTGGGGGGTCACCGGCGTCAGCCTCAACTCGTCCAACGCCAAAGACCTGCTGTCGGCACAAGATGGGCTGTACACCGTCGTGCAGCGCGGCCACGACCGCCAGACCGCCCGAGTGGTCGGCTCGATCGGCTCGGTTCACTACGCGCCGAATGATGGCGCGGCGGTCCGTGCCGCGTTGGCAGACCCGCAAACCCGCATCGTCAGCCTGACCATCACCAACAACGGATACTTCCTGAATCCGGTCACCGACGAGTTCGACGCCGAGGACCCCGACGTACGCGCCGACCTGGTCGCGCACGACGGCTATGGCACCGCGTGGGGATACCTCGCCGAAGCTCTCGACCGGCGTCGCCGCGCGGGCATCGCGCCGTTCACCGTGCTCTGCTGCGACAACATTCCCGGTGACACCCAGCCGGCGCGGACCGCGCTGGTGTCGTTCGCCGCATTGAAGGACCCGGGGCTTGCCCGTTGGATCGACACATATGTCGCGTTCCCGTCGACC
This sequence comes from Mycobacterium sp. Aquia_213, assembly GCF_026625985.1. NCBI lineage: Bacteria > Bacillati > Actinomycetota > Actinomycetes > Mycobacteriales > Mycobacteriaceae > Mycobacterium > Mycobacterium sp. Aquia_213. Next base: position 1,053,500 of record NZ_CP113116.1, on the reverse strand, counting down.
ATGGTCGATCGGATCACCCCACAAACCTCGAAGTCGGAGTGCAAATTCGTCGAGCAGACCTTCGGCGTGGCCGACAAATTTCCGGTCGTCACCGAGCCGTATCGCCAGTGGGTGATCGAGGATTCCTTCTGCAATTGGCGTCCGCCGCTCGACCTGGTCGGTGCCGAATTCGTTACCGATGTCCGCGACCACAAGCTGATCAAGACTCGGCTGCTCAACGGATCCCATATCGCGCTTGGGTGTTTGGCCACCTTGGCCGGCTATCAGCGCACCGACGAAGCGATGCGGGACCACGTCGTCCACGATTACGTCGAGAAGCTGCTGCGCGACGAGATTCAGCCACTGCTGCCCGCCGTCCCCGGGATGAACACCCCCGAGTACCGGGGCACCTTGCTCGACCGGCTCAGCAATCCGCGGATGAGCGACCAGTTGTCGCGGCTGGCTCGACGGGGAACAAGCAAAATCGCGCAGTTTGTGATGCCGTCGCTGGAGGAGGCGATCGCGCAGGGCAGGCCGCACACGCTGCTGATGTTGGCTGTTGCCGGGTGGGCCCGATACATGCGGGGCCACGATCTTGTGGGGCGCAAGATCAGCCTCGAAGACTCGCAGGCGATACCGGTGGTTAAGTTGGCCAACATGGCGAGCAGCAACCCCGATCCGCTGCTGGGGCATGAGATGTTCGGCCAGGTGCGCGCGGTTCCCGGTTTTGCCGAACGCCTCGGCGACATGATTGCGGATATCGACGAGCGCGGCGTGGTGCCCACGCTGCGCGACGCGATGCGCAACGACGAGCGGGAGTTGGTGTCGCGATGAACGGCGGACTGACCTTTGTGCGCGAATTCGACCCGGCGCCGATCACTACCTTGCTCTTGGACGCCGACGACAGCCTGTTTGCCTCGGAGCGGCCGGCATTCGACGCATCCACCGAGGTGACGAATCGTTTCCTGGCCAGGTTCGGCGTGAGCGCACCGCTCAGCTCGGAAGAGTTGCGCAAGCGGGCCGTCGGGAAGAATTTTCGAACCACGGCTCTCGACCTGGCGGTGCAATGCAAAGTCCCGCTCGATCAGACGTTGGCCCTGGGCCGTCCCGCAGCGGTGATCGCCTCGGCCGGCGACCTGACGAGCGGCAACGGCTTGTCCGTCGACGAACTCGAGCAATGGGTGCGCGAAGAGCGCGAGCGGGTCACCGCTCACTTGGCTGTCACCCTGACACCCGATCCGCAGGTACTGGAGCCGTTGCGAGACCTCGCCGCGCACTACGCGCTCGCGGCTGTCAGCTCCAGCGCCACCAAGCGCCTGCGTGCCTGCTTCACGGCCACCGGTCTCGACGCGCTGATATCGGAGGCGGTGACCTTCAGCGCCGAGGATTCTCTTCCGGTGCCGACAAGCAAGCCCGACCCGGCGGTGTATCTGCATGCCGGCCAGGTGCTGGGCGTCGAAGCGCAACAGGGGCTGGCCGTCGAAGACTCGGTGGCCGGCGTGAGTTCCGCGGTCGCGGCTGGCTATGCCACCGTCGGCAACCTGATGTTCCTGCTACCCGACGAACGGGATTGCCGCCGTGCGGAATTGATCGACGCCGGCGCCGTCGCGATAACCGATTCGTGGCCTGCTCTTGCCGATTTCCTGCTGTTGTCGGCGGTGCCGGCTGGCCGCTCCCCACTCACGTAGGGCTGTGACTGGTCCGGGACCGGTCCAAGCCGCGGGGCTGATGGCCCGCGGTCGTCGTACCGTCGAGAGAGTGCCGCGAGCCCGGTAGGGATCCGGGCGGTGGCCGGGGAGGAGTTGGCCAACGGTGGCTAGCGCTATCAATCTGAACAATGCGGCGCTCGCAAGGCTGCCGATCGACGCACCCACCTATGACCGTGGCAGCGTCAGCGTCGGTATCGCGCATATCGGGGCCGGTCACTTTCACCGGGCCCATCAGGCGATGTACATCGACCGGTTGCTGCAGCAGGGCCTGGCGCACGAGTGGGGCATCTGCGGGGTGGGCGTGATGCCCGCGGACTGGACCATGCGCGACGTCCTGAATGATCAGGACGGGCTCTACACGCTGATTCTGGAAAACCCGGACGGTAGCCGGGATGCGCACGTGATCGGCTCGATCGTCGATTACCGATACGCCCCCGATGACCCGGAGTCGGCGCTGGCGGTGCTGACGGCGCCGTCCACCCGGATCATTTCGCTGACCATTACCGAGGGCGGTTACCGCGACCCCGACGGGCCCGCCTTCACGTTGATCACCGAGGCCCTGGACCGGCGCCGCCGCAGCGGGACCGCCGCGCCGACGATCGTCTCGTGCGACAACATCGAGAACAACGGTGAGATCGCGAGCCGGGCCGTCCTCGCGAATGCCGAACGCCGAGACCCCGGGTTGGCGCAGTGGATCGCGGAGAACAGCAGGTTCCCGAGTTCGATGGTCGACCGCATCACCCCGGCCACCACACTGCAGATGACCGCGGAAGTGCAGCGCAACTTCGGTGTCAACGACCGCTGGCCGGTGGTGGCCGAGCCGTTCACTTCCTGGGTGCTCGAAGACGATTTTGCCGATGGCAGGCCACCGCTGGAGCGGGCGGGCGTGCTGCTGGTCGACGACGTCGCGCCGTATGAGTTGATGAAGCTGAGGCTGCTCAATGCGGGCCATCAATGCCTGGCCTACTTCGCCCATCTGTGCGGCTTCGAGTTCGTCCACGAAGCGGCGCGCGATCCGTTGTTCGCCGACTTCTTGCTCGGCTATTTCGAATCCGAGGCCATCCCGACGCTGCCGCCGGTGCCCGGGATCGACTTGCACGCGTTCAGCCGCACGTTGATTGAGCGGTTCTCCAACCCGGGGGTGCGCGACACCGTGGCCCGGCTGTGCGCCTACTCGTCGGATCGCATCCCGAAATGGCTGCTGCCGGTCATCAACGACAACTTGGCCAACGATGGCTCGGTCCGGCTGGCGGCGGCGACGGTGGCAAGCTGGGCCCGCTACGCCGAGGGCACCGACGAATGGGGTGCGCCTTTCGAGGTGGTGGACCAGCTGGCGGACTCGCTGGTACCGATCGCCCGCACGCAGCACGAAAATCCCACCGCGTTCATCGAAGTCACCGCGGTGTTTGGAGATCTGGCCCAGCACCCCAGCTTCGTCCAGGCATACCGCTGGGCGCTGGAATCGTTGCACGCCAAGGGAGCTCGCGCGACGCTGGAGGCATTGGTCCGATGACCCGCGGTCTGGTGATCGGCGAGTCGCTGATCGATATCGTCGAGGGAGACGAACATGTCGGCGGCAGTCCGCTCAACGTCGCCGTCGGACTGGGCCGGCTGGACCGCAACGTCGACTTCCTGACTCACATCGCCGACGACTCGCACGGCCGGCGGATCGCGGACTACGTCAAAGCCTCTGGCGCACAGCTTGTTCCGGGAAGCATGACCGCCGCTCGCACGCCGACCGCGGTGGCGACGATCGCGGATGACGGGTCCGCCTCCTACGCCTTCGATCTGGACTGGCAGCTCTCCGGCACGCCCGAGGTTGCACCGCCGTTGCTGGTGCACACCGGGTCCATCGCGACCGTCCTCGAGCCGGGGTGCTTGGCCGTCGCGGCATTGCTCGACGCCTACCGGCTGTCGGCGACGGTCACCCTGGACCCCAACGTGCGTCCATCACTGATCGCGAACCGGGATCTGGCGCGCCAACGCATCGAGCATCTGATCGAGCGCGGCGACATCGTCAAGGTCAGCGATGAGGATCTGCGCTGGATCGATCCCGATCACGAGCCCGAGCAGACGGCCCGAGCCTGGTTGGCACTGGGACCCGCGATCGTCGCCGTGACGATGGGCGAACACGGTTCGCGGGCATTCTGCGCGGCGGGCGAGGCACAGGTGGCCCCCAAGCAGGTCCGGGTGGTCGACACCATCGGCGCCGGCGACGCGTTCATGGTCGGCCTGCTCGACGCGCTCTGGGAAATGGACCTGTTGGGCGGCGACCGGCGGGCCGCCCTGGCCAGGATCCGGCTCGACGAACTGACCGCGGCATTGGAAGCGGCGGGGCTGGTGTCGGCGCTGACCGTCGGGCGCGCCGGCGCCGATCTGCCCGATCGTGCCGCCCTCCGCTCAATCGCCTTCTAGCCCCGTCAGTTTCACCCAGTACCTCGGTGGCCGAGATTGCGCGAATGCGCGCGTAAAGTCGGCTCGTCAGTCGCAGCGCTACATGGACCCTGAGTCGACAGCGGTCAACGGCGTTGGCGAACACCAGGAGGTATGGGCGAGTTCCGTGGCAAAGCAGCCAGACCAGTTCGACTGGATCAGTGCCTACCTGGACAGTCACGGCCTTCTCATACCGTGGCGCAGGATTTCGGCCGTCTTCATCGCGTCCTTCGCGGCCTTCCCGCTCATCATGCTCTGGAGTCCGGCCGGACCCGCAGATCCGGTGACCCGAACGGTGACACTCGTGGCGGCGGCATTCGGAATCGCCGGGGCGAGCCTGCGGTTGAAACGCTGGCCGACGCGACGTCAGTCCAGCAGCTGGTTGCTGATCGCAATGGCCGGCATCGCGGCGGCGCTCTTGACGCTGTCCAACCCCTATGTGGGATTGATGGGATGCGCGACTTTTGCGATGCTGGGTGGCTACATCGCCTACTTCCACGCCGCGCCCTACGTTTTTGCCAACCTCGCGGTGGCCGCGACGTGCGTGCTGGTGCTGTCGTATCGAATCATCGCGAACACCGGCGACGTAGCCCTGACCGCCGCTTCCCTGATCGTGGTGATAGGACTCAACATCGGTGTGCCCTTGGGCATGCAGTCGTTGGTGCATACGCTGCGAACCGATCTGCAGAGCTCGGGCCGTGATCCACTCACCGGCCTGCACAACCGGCGCTCCTTCAACAACTCGGCGTACGAACTGATCAGGGTCCATCGCAAAACGGTGGGCGCCTATCTGGTGGTCGCGGTCATCGATCTCGACGAATTCAAGCGACTGAACGACACGCACGGCCACGCCGCGGGCGATCAGGCGCTGGTCGCGGTCGCCGCGGGGCTGCAACGGAGCTGTCGCGCCACCGCCGTGATCGGCCGGGCCGGTGGCGAGGAGTTTGTCGTCGCCGACATCCGACGAACGCCCGACGCCACGAGGATGGCCGAACGAATTTGCGAGGCGATAGCCACAATTCCCTTTGACATCACTGCGAGCATCGGCACCTCGAGCGCCCCGCTCAGCATCGGCCCGATTACCCCGGCCATGCAACTCATCGACGACCTGATCAGGACTTCAGACGCCGCCATGTATGAAGCCAAACGCGCCGGAGGCAATCAGGTTCGCCACTATTCCGGGGACGCACCCCCGTTGGTTTGACCGCTCGATCGGATTGACCGTCAACGAGTTTCGCTATTCCGGCGGGACCGAGCTGCGGCGGCGACGGCGGACAACCCGGTCGACGGCGAGCGCCTGAAAGCCGCTGAATCCCAGCTCACGGGCCTGTCGAGCTGTTTTGCCGGCGATGGTATGGGCATACTGACAACATGCGCTCCATCTGGAAGGGTTCGATCTCGTTCGGGCTGGTCAACGTGCCGGTCAAGGTCTACAGCGCCACCGAGGACCACGACATCAAGTTCCATCAGGTGCACGCCAAGGACAACGGCCGCATTCGCTACCAGCGGGTGTGCGAGGTGGATGGCGAGGTTGTCGAATACCGGGACATCGCCCGGGCTTACGAATCCGACGACGGCCAGATGGTGATTATCACCGACGACGACATCTCCACCCTGCCCGAAGAACGCAGCCGTGAAATCGAAGTGCTGGAGTTCGTCCCGGCCAGCGACGTGGACCCGATGATGTTCGATCGCAGCTATTTCCTGGAGCCGGATTCCAAGTCGTCCAAATCGTATGTACTGCTGGCCAAGACGCTCGCCGAGACCGACCGGATGGCCATCGTTCATTTCACGCTGCGTAACAAGACCCGGCTTGCGGCGTTGCGGGTGAAGGACTTTGGCAAGCGCGACGTCATGGTGGTGCACACCTTGTTGTGGCCGGATGAGATCCGTGACCCCGACTTCCCGGTGCTGGACAAGAAGGTCGAGATCAAGCCCGCGGAGCTGAAGATGGCCGGGCAAGTGGTGGAGTCGATGGCCGAGGACTTCAACCCGGACCGTTACCGCGACACCTACCAGGAGCAGCTGCAGGAGCTCGTCGACGCGAAACTCGAAGGCGGAGAGGCATTTACCGCCGAGGAAAAACCCAAAGAGCTGGACGAGACCGAAGACGTCTCCGATTTGCTCGCCAAGCTGGAGGCCAGCGTGAAGGCGCGCTCCGGGGACGGAAAGGCACCGGCGAAGAAGGCCACCGCAAAGAAGGCGCCGGCCAAGAAGACTGCCGCAAAGAAGGCGCCGGCCAAGAAGTCTCCCGCCAAAGCGGCGTCACGCTCCTGATCGGTCAGCGCCGCAGCGTTGCCAAGAATCGAAAACCCGCGGCGATCAGGTTGATCGCCGCCACCAGGATGATCAGCGTCAGCGCCGCGCCCCAGATCCGCAGAAATCCCGCATGTTCTGGATTGGTGAGTTCGGTGTAGATCATCAGCGGCAGCGAGGCCATGTTGCCGTGGAAGATGTCGAGGTTGATGGAACGGCTGTAACCGACCAGGATCAGCACCGGCGCGGTTTCGCCGATCACGCGGGCAAGGGACAACAGGACGCCGGAGATGATGCCCGGCGTCGCAATCGGAAAGACAATCCGCACAATCGTTTTCCATTTGGGAACACCCAACGCGTAACTGGCCTCGCGCAGTTCGTCGGGCACCAGTCGCAGCATCTCCTCGGTGGACCGCACCACGACCGGCAACATCAGCAGGACCAGTGCCAGCGCCACGGCGAAAGCGCTCTGCTGAAACCCCAAAGTGGCGATCCACAGACTGAAGATGAACAGCGCCGCCACGATCGAGGGAACCCCGGCGAGCACGTCGACCATGAACGTGGTCACCCGCGCCAGCCGGCCCGAGCCGTATTCCACCAGGAACACCGCAGTCATCAAGCCCAGCGGCACGGCCAGCACGGAAGCCACGCCCGCCTGCACTATCGTCCCGTACAGCGCGTGGTAGACCCCGCCGGCGAACTCCTCGGGCAGCACCCCGCGCAGCGAATGCGTCCACCAACCCGGACGGGTGACGGCGTACCCACCCCGCTCGATCACCACCCAGAGCACCCAGACCAGCGGTACCAGCGCCACACCGAACGAGACGAGGAAAAGGGCCGTCGCGACGTGGTTTGTGATCCTGCGCCGCCAACTGAGCGGTTGCAACACCGTGACTTTGAGCGGCTCGCGGAGTGTCTCGGTGCTCATGCGTTGACCTTCCCGCCGGCGATCGCACGGGCGGCCGCGTTGACCACGAACGTCACCACGAAAAGCGCGAATCCCGCCGAGATATAGGCCCCGGTCGGCAGCGGTTCGCTGAATTCGGATGCCGCGGAGGCGATCTTCGAGGCAAACGTGTATCCACCGTCGAACAAGGACCAGTTACCCGGGCGGGCGGACGCGCGCAAGATAATCAGCACCGCAACGGTTTCGCCGAGCGCGCGGCCCAAACCCAGCATTGAGGCCGCGACGACACCGCTGCGCCCATACGGCAGCACGGTCATTCGCACGACCTCCCACCGGGTTGCGCCCAGCGCCTGGGCAGCTTCCATCTGAATAAGCGGGGTCTGGCGAAACGCTTCTCGCGCTACCGAGGTGACGATCGGCAGGATCATCACCGAAAGCACAACGCCGGCGGTGAAGATGGTGCCGCCGCCCGCCAGCGACACGTTGCCCTGCTTGAACAGAAAGACCCACCCCAGGTTGCGATTGAGAAACTCGGCCAACGGCTCCAGTTTGGGCGCCAGCACGAAGATTCCCCACAGCCCGAAGATGATCGACGGTACCGCGGCCAGTAGATCGACCATCGCGGCAAACGGGCGCGCCAGCCGCACCGGCGCATATTGAGTGAGGAACACCGCAATTCCGACCGCGACCGGCACCGCCAACACCAGTGCGCTGATCGCACTCAGCAGCGTGACCATCAGCAAGTCATGGATACCGAACGCCAACTTCTCGGCGTCGCTGGTATCGAATTCGTTGCTGGTGAAGAAGTTCGCGTGGTTCGCCCGCAGCGACGGGATAGCACGAATCAACAGGAATACCGCGATCAGCACGATCGCGATCACGATCGTCGATCCGGCAGCGGCGGCGACCGAGGAGAATATTCGGTCGCCCCGCCGCGCCGCGCGTGGGTTAATCGCAGCCAGGACAGGCTTTGTCCCGGACAGACTCACACCCGGCCCTTCGGACACCACGACCTCAGGTCACGAGATCGCGTTGACCGCAGCCGACAACCTGGATCCGAACGCGTCCGGAATGGGGATGTATCCGTTGTCCCCCAAGCCATTCTGGCCGGCACCGATGGTGCTCTGCAGGAATGCCTTCACCGCCGCGCCGACCTGGGAATCGGGGTACTTCGAGCACACAACCTCATACGTCGCCAGCACGATCGGGTACGCGCCGGCCTGCTTGGGCCGGTAGAACGAAATCGTGTCGAGGACCAGGTCGTTGCCCTGCCCGAGGATCGAGGCTCCGGCGATCGTCTTGCCCACCGTGTCGGTGGTGATCGCCACCGGGTCCGGACCCGCCGACGTGACGATCTTGGCCATGTTCAGGTGTTGCGCCTGGGCGAAGGACCATTCGTTGTACGTGATGGACCCTTCCGTGCCCTTGACGGCCGCACTGGTGCCGTCGTTGCCCTTGGCGCCCTCACCGACACCGCCGTTGAACTTCTTTCCGGCGCCCTTGCCCCATCCGCCATTGGAAGCGGCGTCGAGATACTTCTGGAAGTTGTCCGTAGTCCCGGACTCGTCACTGCGGAATACGACGTGAATCGGCTCGCCCGGCAAAGTCGCGCCGGCGTTGATCGCCTGGATCGCGGGATCATTCCACGTGGTGATACCGCCGTTGAAGATCTTCGCCAGGGTCGGACCGTCCAGGCTCAGCGAAGTCACCCCATTGATGTTGAAGGTGACCGCGATCGGACCGAACACCGTAGGCAAGTTCCACGCCGGCGCGCCGCCGCAGCGCTGCTGCGCGGCCGTGTACTCGTCATGGCTCAGCGGCGAGTCCGATCCGCCGAAATCGGTTTGACCGCCGGTGAATTCGTGGATTCCGGCGCCCGAACCGTTAGGCGTGTAGTTCAATGTTTGACCCGGGCAGGCCTGTTCGAACGCCTTGACAAAGCGCGTCATCGCGTTTGCCTGGGCCGTCGAACCGCTGGCCTTCAGCGTCTTGGTGCCACCGCAGGTCACCTTGCCCGACGGCGCACCCGTTGTCGTGCTGCCTCCGGTCGCGTTGTTGTCGCTGCCACATCCCGAGATAACCAATGTTCCAGCAGCCAGGACCCCGACCAAGCCGCCAAACCGGTTGAGTTTCAATTCAGTTCCTCACCTTTACGATTGAACGCCGCAGCACTAGCCGCAGCTTACAAAACCAACCGTCATCCTCGCGACCGGGAACCTACAGTAAGAACAGGTTAACGTTCGGCAAAATTTGTCACCGCTGTCGCCCGTCGACGCAATCATGCGACCCCCACACAACCGCAGGATGCCAAGGGCTTACAATCACGAGATCGCGTTGACGGCAACCGACAGCCGAAATATGAATGCATCCGGAACGCGAACATATCCGTTGTCTCCCAAGCCATTCTGGCCAGCACCGATCGTGCTCTGCAGGAACGCCCGCACGGCGGTACCGACCGCGGGATCGGGATACTTCGAGCACACAACCTCGTACGTCGCCAATACGATCGGGTACGCGCCGGGCTGATTCGGGCGGTAGAACGAATTCGTGTCGAGAGCCAAGTCGTTGCCCTGTCCGACAATCGGCGCTCCGGCAATCGTCTTGCCCACCGAATCGGCGCTGATCACAACCGGGTCCGGACCCGCCGACGTGACGATCTTGGCGGTGCCCAGGTGTTGGGCTTGCGCAAATGACCATTCGTTGTAGGAGATGGATCCGTCGTTGGCCTTAACGGCCGCGCTGGTGCCGTCGTTACCCTTGGCGCCCTCACCGACACCGCCGTTGAACTTCTTTCCGGCGCCCCTACCCCATGCGCCCTTGGAAGCGGCGTCGAGATACTTCTGGAAATTATCCGTTGTCCCCGACTCATCACTGCGGAACACGACCTGAATCGGCTCGGCGGGCAGGCTGACGCCCGGGTTGAGCTCCTGAATCGCGAGATCATTCCATTTGGTGATGCCGCCGTTGAAGATCCTGGCCGTGGTCTGACCGTCGAGAGTCAGCGAAGCCAGGCCGTCGACGTTGTAGGTGATCGCGATCGGGCCGAACACCGTGGGCAGCTGCCACGCCGGTGAGCCGCAGCGACGCTCGGCGGCGGCGTACTCGCCCGGCGCCAACGTCGAGTCCGAACCAGCGAAATCGGTTTGATTTCCTGCGAATTCGCCGATTCCCGCGCCCGAACCGTTGGGTGTGTAATTCACCGTCTGGCCCGGACACGCCTGCTCGTAAGCCTTGACGAACCGCGTCATCGCGTTCGCCTGGGCCGTGGATCCACTGGCCTTCAGTTTCGGTTTGCCGCCGCAGCTCACCTTCACCGGCGACGCCGGTGTCGTCGACTTTTCACCAGTAGCGTTGTTGTCATTGCCACACGCCGACAACATCAGTGCTGCAGTAGCCACAACGCACAGGACGGCACCAAATCGGTTGATTCTCAATTCAATCCTTCGACGGTACGAACGAGACGATGTCGGGCGAATTCGTCAGCTATCGTCGCAGGCCGTCAGGAGCCTCCGCAATTTCCATCGCGATTGGCAGCGGTAATACCGACGCGGTATGCGGACGCCACATCGCCATTACCGTATGCCAAACTAGAACCTGTTCCAGAAATGCCGCGATCCGAGACGGTCGGTCTTGCTTCCGTTTCGGCCGACAACTCAACGAAGAGAGGCCGTAATGATCCTTGACAGGTTCCGTCTCGACGACAAAGTCGCCGTCATCACTGGTGGCGGCCGTGGTCTCGGGGCGGCCATCGCGGTGGCGTTCGCCGAAGCCGGCGCCGACGTTCTGATCGCTTCGCGCACGGAATCCCAACTAGAGGCCGTCGCCGAAGAGGTCCGCGCCGCGGGTCGCAAGGCACACATCGTGACCGCCGACCTGGCTCATCCGGAGGCCACCGCGAAGCTGGCCGAGCAGGCCGTCGAGGCCTTCGGGAAGCTCGACATCGTCGTCAACAACGTCGGCGGGACCATGCCCAACACGCTGCTCACCACGTCGACAAAAGACCTCAAGGACGCATTCACCTTCAACGTCGCCACCGCCCACGCGCTCACCATCGCGGCGGTGCCGTTGATGCTGGAGCACTCCGGCGGCGGCAGCATCATCAACATCACCTCGACGATGGGCCGGCTGGCCGGACGCGGATTCGCCGCCTACGCCACCGCCAAAGCCGCGCTGGCTCACTACACGCGATCGTCCGCACTGGACCTGTGCCCACGCATCCGGGTCAACGCGATCGCGCCCGGCTCGATCCTGACCTCCGCACTCGACGTGGTGGCCTCCAACGACGAATTGCGCGAGCCGATGGAGAAGGTGACCCCGATGCGCCGCCTCGGCGACCCGGTCGACATTGCCGCTGCGGCAGTCTATTTGGCGTCGCCAGCGGGCAGCTTCCTTACCGGTAAAACGCTCGAGGTCGACGGTGGCCTCACCTACCCGAATCTCGACATCCCCGTCCCGGACCTGTGACCACCCACCGCTAAGGAGCCCCTCATGCCCATCCCCGTCGTCCAATTGGGCACCGGCAATGTCGGTGTCCACGCACTGAAAGCGCTTATCACCAACCCCGAATTCGAGCTCAGAGGCGTCTGGGTGTCCTCGGATTCCAAAGCCGGTAAGGATGCGGCAGAGCTTGCCGGACTTGCGGATTCGACCGGTGTGCTGGCCAGCACCGACCTCGATGCCGTGCTTGCCACCGGGCCACAGTGCGCGGTGTACAACGCACTGGCCGACAACCGGCTGCCCGAGGCACTCGAGGACTACCGGCGTGTCCTGGCGGCCGGAATCAACGTCGTCGGCAGCGGACCGGTCTTTTTGCAATACCCATGGGAAGTGATTCCGGAGGAGCTGATCAAGCCGCTGGAAGATGCTGCCCGCGAGGGAAATTCGAGTCTCTACGTCAACGGGATCGATCCCGGTTTCGCCAACGACCTGTTGCCGCTGGCGCTGGCCGGCACCTGTCAGAGCATCCAGCAGATTCGGTGCATGGAGATCGTCGACTACGCGACCTACGACAGCGCCGCGGTCATGTTCGACGTCATGGGCTTTGGTAAGCCGATGGACGAGCTGCCGATGCTGCTGCAGCCCGGTGTGCTGAGCTTGGCGTGGGGATCGGTGATCCGGCAAATCGCAGCGGGCTTGGGCATCACGCTCGACGCCGTCACTCAGGAGTACGTCCGGATTCCTGCGCCCGAGGACTTCGACATCGCGTCGGGTCATATCGCCAAGGGCACCGCCGCGGCACTGCGGTTCGAGGTGTTCGGGATGGTCGACGGCAAGGCCGCCGTCGTGCTGGAACACGTCACCCGGTTGCGCGAGGACCTGTGCCCCGAGTGGCCGCAACCCGCTCAAGAGGGCGGTTCCTATCGCATCGAGATCACCGGCGAACCGTCCTACGCGGTCGACGTCTGCCTGGGCAGCCCCAACGGCGATCACAACCACGCCGGATTGGTGGCCACCGCGATGCGGGTGGTCAATGCGATCCCGGCAGTGGTGGCCGCGGCCCCGGGAATCGTGACCACCCTCGACCTGCCACTGGTCACCGGTAAGGGGCCCTACTTGCCCGGGTGATCGAACGCACGGCATGAGACGCGGGCCTTTCGGCGTTCCCCTAAACGGTCGCATCTGCGAGCGCGAAAGGGGAAGGCGATGTCGAAGCGGCGAGTGCTGGTCACCGGGGCGTCGAAGGGAATTGGGCGTGCGGTCGTAGACCGTCTGGCCGCCGACGGCTACGAGCCGATCGGGCTCGCGCGCACGGCGCCGCCGGACTTTCCGGGCCAATTCGTGGCGGTCGACCTGGGTGATCGGGCGGCCACCGCGGCAGCCCTCGAAGCGATCGTCGCCGAAGGCCCGGTCGACGCGGTGGTCAACAACGTCGGCTTGGCCCGGTTCGGCCACATCGGGTCGATCGATCTGGACGACCTGTCCCTGACGTACGACATGAATGTGCGCACCGCGGTGCAGGTGGTGCAGGCCGTGCTGCCCGGCATGGTCGAGGCGGGGTGGGGTCGCATCGTCAACATCAGCAGCCTGACGACGACCGGCGTCGATGAACGCACTCCGTACGCCGCCGCGAAGGGCGCATTGGAGACCGCGACCCGCATCTGGGCCGGTGAGCTCGCGTCGTCTGGCATCACCGTGAACGCCGTGGCCCCGGGGCCGATCGAGACCGAGATGTACCGGGAACGCAGCCCCGTCGGGTCGGCGCGCGAAGCGCTGGTTCTCAAGGACATCCCGTTGCAGCGGGTAGGCACCCCCGCCGAAATCGCGCACGTGATCTGCATGTTGCTCCACGAGGACGCCGGCTACATCACGGGCCAAATCGTCCGGGTCGACGGCGGCGGCAGCATCGGCGCCACCTAATCCGGCGGGCCGAGGTTCGGCCCCGGGCGTTTATCGGCTACCCTCACTTTTTTATTCGGTAATACGTACGCAGCGAAGGTCGGTCAGTTGGCGCAGGACACCCGGGCCTCGTTGAAGACGAGTTGGTATCTGCTCGGGCCGGCATTCGTCGCCGCGATCGCCTACGTCGATCCGGGGAACGTCGCGGCGAACGTCAGCTCCGGCACGCAGTTCGGCTACCTACTGCTGTGGGTGATCGTCGCAGCCAATGTGATGGCCGGCCTGGTGCAGTACCTTTCGGCCAAACTCGGGTTGGTCACCGGGCGCTCGTTGCCCTCGGCGATCGGCAAGGAGATGAGCCGCCCGCTCCGGCTGACCTTCTGGGCACAGGCTGAAATCGTCGCGATAGCAACCGATGTCGCCGAAGTCATCGGTGGCGCGATCGCGCTGCGGATCCTGTTCGGTCTGCCGTTGCCACTCGGCGGGGTCATCACCGGCGTGGTCTCGTTGCTGCTGCTGTCGATCAAAGACCGGCGCGGCCAAATTCTTTTCGAGCGCGTCATCACGGGCTTGCTGCTGATCATCGCAATCGGGTTCGCGGCCAGCTTCTTCGTCGCCACGCCCCCGCCCGACGCCGTGCTCGGCGGATTGGTGCCGCGGTTCCACGGCGCCGAAAGCGTGCTGCTGGCCGCCGCCATTCTGGGCGCCACCGTGATGCCGCACGCGGTATACATGCACTCGGGTCTGGTGTTGGATCGGCACGGACATCCCGAGCCCGGCCCGCAGCGACGCTGGCTGCTGCGCGTCACCCGGCTGGACGTGGTGCTGGCGATGGCCGTCGCCGGGACGGTGAACGCGGCGATGCTGCTCGTCGCGGCGATCAACCTGCAGGGCCGCGAAGTGACCGGAACCATCGACGGCGCGTACGCCGCGATCCACACCACGTTGGGCCCGACGATCGCGGTGCTCTTCGCGGTCGGACTGCTCGCGTCCGGCCTGGCGTCGTCGTCGGTGGGCGCCTACGCCGGCGCCATGATCATGCAAGGTCTGCTGCACCGATCAATACCGATGATCGTGCGCCGCTTGGTCACGTTGTGCCCGGCCGTCGCGCTGCTGGCATTCGGTCTCGACCCGACCCGCTCATTGGTGATCTCGCAAGTCGTGCTGTCGTTCGGAATTCCGTTCGCGGTGCTGCCACTGGTCAGACTCACCAGCAATCGCAAGCTCATGGGCGCCGACACCAACCACCCGATCACGACGGTCATCGGCTGGGGCGTCGCATTACTGGTGAGCGTGCTGAACGTGGTGCTGATCTATCTGACCGTGAAACCGCACTGACAATCGAGCGTTCACTGTTTAGCCGTTCCATGTGCTTTGTCCAAGATTTCTCTATTCTTCATATTTGCGCCGCTTTCGACTCGCACACTTACGCGGCCTTCAACGTGAAGACGGAAGGGAAACGCATCAAATGCCTTTATCCCGCTGGTTGGCCGGACTCGCCGCCCCCCTCATGGTTGGCGTCGCCCTGGTGTCGACCGCTTCGGTCGCGGCCGCCGATACCGCTGACGCCAACTTCCTGGCCCACATGCGCGCCCTCGGATTCACGTGGCCGCCCGGGGACGACGGCGACATCCTCTTTATGGCGCACCACATCTGTGCCGACCGGTGGAATGGCTGGTCTTCGCAACAGATTGCGGACGACATCCACAACACCTTGGGCCCGCGCGGCATTAATTTCGGCGACACCACCGCGATGGTGAACCTCGCCGTATCGACCTACTGCCCGTAGGCCGCGCGGCCAGCCGGACGAGCCGCAGAGGCCGTAGTTCGGACCTTGTTTTACATAGCTATACGAAGCACATAGGCTCACCTGGTGCCGAATTGTCTGACGGTGAGCCGCTGAATGCAGACGCGCCGGCATCTCTACTTCGCATATGGCTCCAACCTGTGCGTCCGACAAATGGCGCGACGCTGTCCCGATGCCACCGATCCGCGGCCGGCGGTGCTGTCCGATCACGATTGGCTGATCAATCAGCGCGGCGTGGCGACCGTCGAACCCTTCGCCGGCAATCAGGTGCACGGGGTGCTCTGGCAACTTTCCGACCACGACCTGGCCGCCCTGGACAGCGCCGAGGGCGTTCCGGTGCGCTACCGGCGCGATGAATTGACCGTGCACACCGACGACGGCCCGGCACCGGCCTGGGTCTACATCGACGACCGGACGACCCCGGGACCGCCCCGCCCCGGCTACCTGCCAAAGATCATCGACGGCGCCGTCCATCACGGGCTTCCGCAACGCTGGATCGACTTCTTACGGCGCTGGGATCCCACCCGCTGGCCTCGCCCGGCCTCCGCAAGGTCGGCGTCCGGGCCTGGGCCACAGTCACTTTCGGAGCTGCTGATCCAGCCGGGTGTGCTCGAGACCAGTCGGCTGCGGTCCCGTTTCGGCTTCTTGGCCATCCATGGCGGCGGCCTGGAAGAGATGACCGACGTCATTGCCGAACGCGCGGCCGACGCCGCGGGCGCGTCCGTGTATCTGTTGCGCCATCCCGACCGCTACCCGCATCACTTACCGTCGGCGCGGTTCGATCCGGCTGAATCACCGCGACTCGCTGAGTTTCTCGAGCATGTCGACGTCGCGGTCTCGCTGCACGGGTATGGCCGCATCGGGCGCAGCACGCAACTGCTGGCCGGGGGCCGCAATCGCGCGCTGGCCACCCACCTCGCCAGACACATTCAGCTGAGCGGCTATCAGGTCGTCACCGACCTCGACGATATTCCGCTCGAACTACGGGGGCTACATCCTGACAACCCGGTAAACCGGGTACGCGAAGGCGGAACACAACTCGAATTGTCCGTTCGCGTCAGAGGTCTCAGCCCGCGCAGCCCGCTGCCGGGGTCTGATGGCCTGTCGCCGGTCACCTCCGCCCTGGTGCGGGGGTTGGCAGCCGCGGCACGCTCCTGGTAATTATTCCTAACTCATTTAACGGAGGTTGTTGGTGGCCAAGGATTTTCGATTTGGCATGAGTATGCGGTTCTTCAAGTCGCGCGAGGCACTCCTCGACAAGGCGAAGCGCGCGGAAGATTCCGGCTTCGACATTCTTTGTGTTCCTGACCATTTGGGTGCCGCGGCACCCTTTCCCACCCTGACCGCGGTCGCAATGCACACCACGACGCTGCGGCTGAGCATGTACGTGCTCAACTCCGCGTTCTACAAACCGGCCCTGCTCAGCCGGGACATGCAGGGCCTGGACTTGCTTTCCGACGGCCGACTCGAGATCGGGCTCGGTACCGGCTACGTCCGCGAAGAGTTCGAGGCCGCGGAGATCCCCTATCCCAGTGCGGGCGCCCGGGTCGACTACCTCGAGCACATGACGAAGTATCTGAAGGAACACCACCCGTCGACGCCGCTGATCATCGCCGGCAACGGTGACCGCGTGCTGACCATCGCGGCCCGCAACGCCAACATCATCGGATTGACCGGCTCCAAGGTAAACGACGTCGAGGATCCGTTCGCCGAACGGGTCGACTTCGTCCGCAAGGCCGCCGGCGATCGGTTCGACACACTCGAGCTGAACCTGGCGATCACGGCGATGCCGCGCGACGGCGAGACCGAGCCCGACCTGAAACTCACCCGCGCCTACGCACCCGAGCTCTCCGATGAGGAGATCCTGTCCCAGCCCTCGGTGCTCAGCGGTTCACCCGCCGAGATCGCCGACACGTTGCGCACCTACCGGGAGAAGTACGGCGTGTCCTCCTTCACCGTGCAGGACAACAACATCGCCAACTTCTCGAAGGTGATCGCCGAACTGCGCTGACCGCAGTCGCGGCCAACGGGCCTGAGCCCGCCGTCACGGTAAGCTCAGGCCCGTCCGCCCTCGTAGCTCAGGGGATAGAGCACGGCTCTCCTAAAGCCGGTGTCGCAGGTTCGAATCCTGCCGGGGGCACTCTTACTACCAGCGGAACGTCCAAGAATTGACTCTTAGCTATCCGCTATACATCTGATTGCCACCGGCCAGCCGGCTGAGGTTTGCTGGTGTTTTGGCCGCCGGCTTGGCGGACTGCAGCGCCGTTGCATCCGAAGGCCCGAATTTTGCCGCGAATAGCTTGTGTCAACCTAGGTTAGGCTTATTAACCATGATGCCGGGGCGCCATGCCAGTGCCGACGAAATGGCCCCAGTCGCTTCGGGATATCGATGAACGAACGTCGGCAACAATAGTTGCCAGCTTTCTTCGTGATGGATTCTGACAAGCAGGAGATGAGTCGCTATGACACATCCGGGGACGTTCAGTGTTGAGGTAACTGAACTCTTAGCCAGAGCCACCGAACTGGAAGCCCCGATACCGGGCGTCCCCACTGAAATTCCCCAGCCGCCGTGTGCCCTCGCGATGGTCAAGAACGCGGCCGCTCAGCTTGTGCTGTCCGCCGATAATTTACGGCTCTTCCTGATGGCTGGTGAACAGGAGCGAAAACGTCTGGCAGAGTCGCTGCGAAATGCGGCCAAAGCCTACGAGGGCACCGACGACCACGCCAAGAAGGCCATCGAGACCGAAACGTCCGTCGTCGGAGTGGTGATGCCCGGCCCCCGGGATGCGGCTGGTGACTTCGAACCGGCAACACTCGGTGCCACGCCGCTCGCGGCGGGAGACCCCGAACCGGGTGCCTTCAAAGATGTTTTGGAAACCGCGCATGAACTCGAGCAACTCGATCAGGGCAAGTCGTTCAACGACTTCGCGAATGCGTGGGAAAAGTACCAGCAAGCGTTGCTGGATGCGCGGAGTCGGTTCCGGCCCTTCTTGCAGTGGCACGGTGAGGCGCGGGCAGCCGTTGAGGAAAATTTCAATGCACAGCAGAATTGGCTGGATCAAATGGCGGCTTTGTGCGTCCAGTTGGCCGGTCAGGCCCGACAGGTCGTCACCGCGCACGGCTGGGCTCGCCATGAGCACGTGAGGTGGAGCCAGGTCCGTCTCGGCAATGAACGAAACTCCGGGATCATTGCGTGGCTGATACCGAAAAGCGATGTGCTCGACTACAACTGGCTCACCTGGTTCGAGCTAAATGCGTATGCGCCGAACAATAAAGAAGGTCCGGCTTTCGCGGCCCGGGTGATGCCGGAGCTACAGAAGAACTCCGAAACCGCGCTCGCCGGATACCAGTCAAGGGCCGCTTTGCCCATTGCGCCGGTGAGTCCGCCGAAGCCGCCGTCGGCGTACCAGATCAACCCGTCAATTCCGATACCCGACGACAATCTCCCGGACCCCGGCAATCCACTCACGAATTTCCCCGGCGGGCTCACCGGCTTCAACGGCATGCCCCCGAAGCCGCCCGTCCCGAAGCTGGATGTGGCGTTGCCGGACATGGCCGGAAACAAGCCGCCGCCCCTGCCAGCCGGTGTCAAACCGGCGTCGTTCGGTGGGGCCGGTATGCCGAACATGCCGTTGGGATCCGCAATCGCAGACGCGCCGGCACGGCCTGCCGGGGCCGCGCCGGGGCTCGGAAACCTGGGCCGGGGCGTGCCGGGCCAGTCCGGGGGCATGGGCATGGGCGGCGCTCCGGTGGGCGGCCAGGGTGACAAAGGCGCCGGCAAGGGCAAACGCGTGGCGGGCGACGACGACGCGCTGTACACGGAGAACCGGGCGTGGACCGAAGGCGTTGTCGGTCTGCGCGCTGCCAAAGACGTGCCCGAGCAGTAAGCCGACCCGCTTCGGCCGAGCGATCCCAATCCACCCGATCGGCGCTACTAGGACAGGAGTAGGCGATGAACCTGGCGCGGCCGACGGGCGAGTATGTCGAGCGGATGCTTACGCCGGGTGGATGGCCGGGGGTCGACGAGAACACTCACTACGACCGGGCCCAGCAGTACACGCAGGTGTTGCAACAGGTCAATCAGGTCTTGGGAAACTGCCGCCATGAGCAAGGCGAGGTTTTCACGGGTGGCGTCTGGACGGGCAATGCCGCCGGCGCCGCCAACAACCAGCTGGAAGCAGACGTAGCTGGATTGGTTTCGCTGCAAAACAGTCTTGCCACCGCGATTACCTGGCACAGGTACATCGCCATGTCGCTCATTGGAGCAAAGTCAGACATCACCGACAACGTGGAAGATGCTCGCGGGCAGATCGCCATGCTGCAGGGTGACGTCAGGCGAGACGAAGCCGAGCGCACCGCCGCGATCGATGCGGTGGTCTCCGCGGCGCAGGGGGCGAACGCCGGCGTTGTTGCCGTGACCGCCGAGCGGATCCTCGCAAGCAAGGCTTGGGAACCGCCGGATACCGCGCTGCAGCGACTACTGGAACAGAAAGAATCACCGGCGCCGGGCGACGAAACGCCTCCGGGGTCCGCGCCGGGCGACGAAGAATCTCCCGACTCCAGGCCGGGGGACGAGGACTCCAAGGGCGGGTCGTGGCAGGAGGACACCTCGCCGCCGACACCGGTAGTTCCCCAGCCGTATGTGCCCGGGACTGCCGCGGGGGGCGTCCCGCCGTCGATTCCGGGCGGACCGCGTTTTCCTGGTTCGTCACCGGCCTCGCCGACACCTGCTGCGGCGCCGGCCGAGGCAACGGTTGCTGCGGGCCCCGCGCGCGGTCCGGCCGCGTCCTCACGCAGTGCCGGTGACGATGACGATGACCTGGCTGCCGCACCGCTGACCGACGCGCCACCGCCGGCAGGTGGACCGCCGGACACCTCGCCGCGAATGTCGCCGGCCAGCGCGACCGGCATGCCGGTCATGCCGATGGCATCGGGTGCCGCCGGAGCTGGCGTCGCTCCGATCACGGCGGCGGGTGGGGGTGTTGGGGGCGACGGCATGGCCCCGGGCAACAGCCCACGCATGAGCCCCGCGGCGGCCAAGCTCCGGGCGTCGGCGCAGCGCGAACCCTCCCCGTCTCGCGCGTCGACCGATCCCGCGCAGTCGGCAGACGGCGCCGCGATGGCGATGATCCCGGCGTCGCGGGCACGGATCGAACGCGATGCGATCGCCGGGGCAGCCACGGCCGATGCATCGCGCCGCGACGGCACCGACCGGCTGCAGTTGGCGCGGCGCATCGCTGCCGCGCTGAACGCACCGGTCGTCGACCTGGCACCGGACTTCGGCTTCTTCTGGGTGACCGCGCTGATGACGGACGGCGCGATCGTGGTGGCCAACAGCTATGGGCTGGCCTACATACCCGAAGGGGTGTTCTTGCCCAACCAGGTGCACATGGCCTCAGCTGACCAGACGATCCCGTCCGCTGAGCGGGCGAGTTGGGCTACCTATCCGATGCTGGCGGTGCAGGGGTGGGCGACTCATCGCGGCGCCCAGTTGCGGGCGGTGATCGCCACCGCGGAGCAGTTCGCCGACTCCGATCCCGGCGCGGCCAGAGTCGTGCTGCAACCCGACGACATCCCCGACGGCGGGGAGATGATCGGCCGGTCCCGGCTGGAAGTAGTCGATCCCGAGGCCGCCGAACGACTGGCCGCTACCCCCGAAGGGCGGCTGACCGACCTGCTTCCGCCGGCACCTGCCGATACCGGCCCGCCGGCCGATGAACGCTTGAAGCTGTGGGCGCGGCTAATGCGGACCATGGGTAGCAGCGCTTCCGGGCGAGGAACCGCACACGTGCGTGCGTTTCATACTTATACCGCTCACTGCCAACAAGTCATCCTCACCGAGGCTCACGCCTCGGCCGACCCGACTGCCCAGCGCCACGCCGTGGCCGACTGGCTGTACTGGAAACACCTCACCGGGCAACTCGACGCCGCCCTCACCGAGGTTTCCTGAGGCGAATACCTAACGCAAATGCTAAGTGGGCGCAGACTTTTCGCTATTGATCCGGGACTGCCGCAGGTTCGGCTGATCGCGCGGCGCCAATACCACGGGCTGCCGCCAAGTCAGCGGAAGCGGGCGTTCACCGTCGCCAGGCCGAAGATCTTTCGGCCACCGGACTTCGCGGTGACGATCGCGACACCCGTGCGGGTCGCGGGGTCCAACGACTTGATCCGGCCACTGTATTCGATGTCTGCACCCTCGGCCGCCGACACGATCACCGGCTGGGCCAGCCGGACCGCGTAGCGGGTAACGGCACCGGGATCGCCAGTCCATGTGGAGGCGAACGAAGCACCCAACCCCATGGTGAGCATTCCGTGGGCGATCACATCGGGCTGTCCCGCCATTTTGGCGAGGTTCTCGTCCCAGTGCAGCGGGTTGGCGTCGCAGGCCACCCCGGCGTAGTTCACCAGGTCGCCGCGGGACAGTCGGGCGTGTTGCACCGGTAGCTCGTCGCCGACCTTGACCTCTTCAAAGGACGGCGTCCCAGGGGTGCGGGTCGTGTCGTTGGCGATCCGCACCTCGCCCGCGGGACGCACCGTCTTCTGGTAGTCCGCATCGGAGTAGTCGATCCCGGCGAGGTTCACGTCGTGCATCATCACTTTCTGCGCGGTCGCCCTGATCGCCGGGTCGACATCCTCGGAGGTGACGCCGACGACGGTGGTGTGCAAGGTGTGCACCCGCTCGCCGGCGGTGTCGGTGAAGGTGTTGGTGACGGTGATCAAGTCTCTGCCGGCGAACCTTCGTACCGACGACAGTTCGACGTCGATGTGCAGTTCGTCGCCGGCGACGATCGGTCGGTGCTGCTCGAAGACTTCTTCAGTCTGCAGGTACATCTCGTAACCGATGACCACCGATTCGAACAGGTGCCGATTGGCTGCCATGGCCGGGGCCGACGTGAACGTCAGCGGCGCCACCAGGTCCGAATATCCCAGCTCGGCGGCGGCGGAGACATCCCAGTGCGCGGGGTGATAGTCCTGGACGGCACGGGCGAACTCGCGCAGCTTCTCGCGGCCGACCTGGTAAATGTCTTCCATCCGGTAGTAGTGGCCGACCCGCGAGTCGAGCGCCGACGAGGGTGCTGCTGCGGTCATGAGTGTCCCCACCTGTTCTATTCGGTTGTCCGCTGAGGCCGACTAGAGAACAGTAACGTGCGGGCACGGTGGCAATACGCACCGATGCGCTTCGCTGGGTTTCTCGCTCGAATTCCGGCCTGGCGGAGCACGATGCGCGCGCACAACAGGGCCATTTCTCTGGCAATCCGCAGATGCATTGAGGAGCAACCAAATTCACTGCGGCACTTTGCGCGACGTATTGCGCCGCGATTAGCGTGAATTAAATGCTTTCTCGCACAAGGACACTCATCGGCGCGTGGCCGTCGAGTATCGCTGCGCCCAGTCCGGTCGACGGCCGAGATGGCTCAGGACGCGGTCGAAGTTTTCGCCGCCCGGCCCCTCGATGGCGGGGCCGAACGGCGCGCCCTGCCCGCTGCGAAATTCGCCGTCGGGGACGGCCAGCACAAGGGGCAGGGCGGCGGCGATGACGTCGGCGGGTAGCTCGTAGCGCAGGCCCAGTGAGGCGGCGACGTCCCAGCCGTGGACGACGTAGTCGACGAAATGAAAGCCCATGGCCATCGCGCCGGGGACCGCCGCACCGGCACCGAACTCGGGTAGTCCGAACAGTGCCTCGGGCGTGCCGTCGGCCGCGAATGCGTCGATCACGTCGAGTGCGGCATCGGCATAGGCACTCGCGTGATCGGCCCGCACCGCGTCGACGACGCTATCCACATTCCAGTTCTCGAGGTCCGCGCCGGCGCCTCTCGCCGCCGCGGCGAATCCGCGATGTTGGACGGTCATGTGGGCGAGAAGGTCCAAAAGTGTCCAATCTCCGCAGGGCGTCGGCCTGCCGAAGTCGTCGCGCGTAACGGTGTTGACGATGTCGATCGAGTGCAGCACCGCTACGCGGTGCACCGGCCGGATGTCAGCTGAGTTAGTAAGCATGTTCATATGATATGCACACGCATACAATATTGCAATGCCTATCATGACGCGGTGGCTGCGAAGTCGCCGGAACGGCGCCCTGACCTCGCCGCGATGCTCGCGCCGCTGCTGCGCGAGTTGGTCGCGGCGGAGGAGCCGGTGCTGCACGCGCACGGCGTGACGATGTGGGGCTACGTCGTCTTGCTGGCGCTGGACCGGTCCTCGATGCGTACCCAGGCCGCGCTGGCCGCGGCGATCGGCGCCGACAAGACCCGGATCATTCGCACCCTCGACGACCTCCAGGACGACGGATACATCGAACGCCGGCCCGACCCGGACGATCGCAGAGTGCGGTTGCTCGCCATCACCGAAGCGGGCCGACGCGTCAAAGACGCAGTACAGAGCGAGATACAGCGCGGCGAAGAGCGCTGGCTCGGCGAACTCGACGCCGGGGAGCGACGGATCTTCCTGCGCACCCTCGAGCGGCTGACTCCCCGCGAATTGGGATGACGCGCGGATCGGAAATATTTGCCCGCCGCAGTGCGCTGGCTATGAGGTAGAGCCAACGATGGGTGGTCTGCGCACACAATGCGCCGGGTCGCGCACGTCCAGTAGCCCACGTCTACTAGACGGGGATACTTGATGGTCATTTAGTCAGACGCGAGTGTGGGAAGAGGCGATTCCGAGCTCCGATGAACACAGGGAATCAATTCAGCGCCAAGGCGCGGCCTCCCGGCGTGGTGAGTTCTTACGTCGCAGAGCGCAGCGACACGCGCGTCGCCCTGGACGATCCGGCCGGGTACTGGGTCGACCATGTCTGTGCAAATCACGGTTCGTTGCACTTCCTCTTCCCCGAGACGGCGAGATTCAGAGCGGGCAGCATCGTTCAGCACAACGGAGATCACCGCGTGGTCGATTTCTGGTCAGAGGGCCTGCACTATGCGAAGACCGACGCTGACGTGCGCGCCGACGGCGATCTCGGGAGCATGCTCTTCATCATCCGCAGCGGCGTCCTCGACTTTGAGCAAGACGGCGGTCAGATCCAGCTGCAACCGGGTCAGGCTCTGCTCCTGAGCAAGTCGCGCGCCCTTCAGATCCGCCACGGCTCCTGGGCTCGGGGCTGGACGTTCGATGTCGCGGACGCACGCCGACCCCTCAACTTGCCGGAAGGCCCCGTCGTGATGGACTTCCGGCGCGGGCTCGGCTCGGTAGTCAGCTCAATGATCTCGACCGTGAGCATGCAGTACGAAACCCTCGACGATTACGAGTTCTCCCGTTCCTGCGCCACCATCAACGACCTGTTGTTCGCTTGCATGACCGGTCGCGGCGGAGCTCCTGACACGCTCGGTTCAGTCGAGCAGGCGGTGCGCGAACACGTCGCGCGCTACGCCAGCAATCCCGACCTCACGCCAACCGGTGTCGCCCACTCGTTGGGCTGGTCGGTCCGTCAAATTCAGCTAGCCCTGCAGCGCGCCGGCACCACAACCAGCGATCTGATCCGCACCACACGACTTACCCGCGCCGCCGATCTGCTCCGCCAGTCGCCGTCGAGCACCTCGATCGACAGCATCGCGATCGCCAGTGGCTTTCGTTCGAGAAGCACCTTCAACACCGTGTTCAAGCAACACTTCGGCCTGACCCCGAGCGAGGCGCGTATGCACGGTGTGACGCAACGGACTTGCGATCACCGTAGGCGTCTGATGTCGCATCACACCAAGGATTGCCCCGCCGCAAGTTGACCGCGGCACGGCCCTGGCCACTCCCGTAATAGCCTGTGGCTCTTGGGAGTTGCGATCGACCTGTGGCGTGCTCAGCTCAGCGGCGCCGTGGTGGCGCCACCAGATGCGATTTCAGGGGCAAGTGGAGCAATCGCGGAGATGATCTGCCCCATCGTTCTCGGCGGAACCCCGGCCGTATTCAGCGCATTGACCAAGTGCTGCACGACCAAGTCGAAGTGACGCATGGCAATTCCTCGTCCTTGATGGACTAGCTTCATCGGGGCGCCGGTATAGGACTCGGGCCCACCGAGCGCGGCCGCAAAAAACTCCACCTGTTTTCCTTTCAGGCGGTTCATGTTCGTTCCGATGAAGAAGCCGCAAAGTTCATCGTCGGCAAGCACGCGATCGTAGAGGTCGTCGACTACGTCCTCGATAGCTTCGTATCCGCCGATTTGGGTGTAGATGCTCTGATCCATGCGTTCATGATCTTGGCCCGTCCAAAAGCGCGCCACGACGCAAACACTTCGACGTGAAAGCCCCTGCCTACCAGGCTCCTTCGGGGTCTCCGGCGGGTCAGGAGCTACGAGCCGGACACGGGCAGCCGTGCGGAGCGCGGTATCAGCTCCGGAAAGTGGCAGACCCGATTGCCTCCGGCGCGTTTGGCCTCATACATCGCGGCGTCGGCGGTGCCGATCAAATCGTCGATGACTTCCATGTCGGCGATCGCTGAAAGCTCATTGAGCGCAATGGCAGCAGTCCCGATGCTGGCGGTGATCGCGAACGGAATGTCGGCGACCGCCTGGCGGAGCCGTTCGGTCATATTCTTATGCTGCGGCGTGGCGGCGGTGTCGACGACAACGAATTCCTCACCGCCGACACGCGCGATCACCGCCGCGGGTCGGCAGGTCTGCTCGAGCGCCGAGCCGACGGCGACCAACGCCTGGTCGCCGACAGCATGTCCCTGGGTGTCGTTGATTTGCTTGAAGTTGTCCAGGTCGATCACCACGGTCACCAGGTAGGTGCCCGCGGGTCGGCCGTGCAGCGCCATCAGCTCAGACACCGCGTTGTAGAACGAGCGCCGGTTGTGCAAGCCGGTCAGTGAATCGCGGTCAGTACTTCGAAGGTCGTTCCGCAGCGTGTGCATCAGCGACACGATGCCGAAGGGCACACCGAGATTGAGCACCGCAACGGTAATCAGCCCGGCGCTGATCAGGGCGACGTCGCCGCTGGCCTCGATGAATCGATCCGCCAGGATCACCGCGCAGACCACGGCCAGGACGAAGTTGATGAGCACCAGACGAATCGAGTGAAAGTACGCGATGAAGCCACCCAGAATGGCGAAAACGGTGCATCCCATCAGGCCGGTATAAGGGTTGGATAGGCACAAGGACGCGACGGCAATGGCGGCCATTGCCGAAAACGCGAAGAGCACCGACTCTCGTCGGGTGGGCCAATGGAACAACCACAGCGTTGCGCCGATTAGCCCGAGCACTGATATCGAGACCGATATCGCCCGCAACGCCGGCTGGGTGGGTCCGGTTGGACTCCACAGCATGATCACCGGCAGCGCGGATTGCGCGGCGATGACAAGGAAATTCGATCTTTGCCAAACGATTTGCAGACCGCGGTTTTTTAGATAGGCACTGAGCAGGTCGTAATTATCGGATTGTTTCACCATCGACATGCCCATCCGGGGCCCGCGGGCCGTGACAAATAACGTCGCTATTCTACGGACGTCCAACATAACCGCCACCCGTAGGGGTAGCCAGCGGGGGAAAAAGGGGTGGGCGACGCGGTCAAACACGGTGTTCGGCGTTAGCGTTAAATTCATGACCGCTGGACGTTCGCTCGACTAGCCGCGTGAAAACCCCGAATCCGACGATGACCGATGCTCTCGATGAAGCGGTCGCGGGTACGGGGCTGGTCTCGGCATTTCAGCAGGTCGTGGCTTTGCCGAGCGAGACAGTAGTTGGCTACGAAGCGCTCGCACGCTGGCCGGAGCTGGACAATCCATCGCCTACCGACGTTTTCACCCGCGCCGCGCAGACCGGCCGGTTGAATACGCTGGACCGGGCGTGCATTCGAGCGGCGGCTCGAGGGGCACTGCTGGGTACTTCGACTCCCGGGATGCTGCTGCTGATCAATTGCGAACCCGCGACCACGCACATCGACCCGGCGCAAGACGACGATGTCATGCACGCCGCCGCACGCTTCCGCCTCACGTTCGAAGTCACGGAGCGGGGACTGTTGACCAATCCGCGCGCACTTCTGCGTAAGGTCGCGGCACTGCGTTCCCTGGGATTCGCGATCGCACTCGACGACATCGGCTCACATCCCGATTCGCTGGTGTTGCTCGACGTGCTGTCGCCCGAAATCCTGAAACTCGACATGGGCTTGATACAGCACCAGCCGGATCGGATGCAGGCCCGCACCGTCGCGGCCATCACCGCGCACCACGAACGGACCGGCGCCGTGATTTGCGCGGAAGGTATCGAAACCGACGACCATCTCGAACAGGCGTTGGCGTACGGCGCCACACTGGGTCAGGGCATCCGGTTCGGCGCCCCCGGCGAGCTGCCCATTACGCCACGGGCGTTCTCGTGGCCGATGAGAACAACACAGCCCCCGACGAAGGTCGACCCGGCGAACCTCGTTCTGGCAGAGGCCGTTCCGACGACACGGATCGTCCGCAAGCAGACCGTGACCGAACTCGCCCGACACATCGGCCGGATAGCCGTCAACGCCGAAACCCCTCCGATGATTCTCTTCACGCTGAGAGGCTCCGAGGACATTCACGAGATATCGAGCCGAAATCTCTCGGCAATCGCCGAAAGTTCGCCGCTGGTAGCGGTTTTCGGCAAGCATCTGCCCGCGGAGCTGGGACCTTTAGTCAGGCAGGTGCGGCTCGACGACGACGATCCCTTAACGTGCGAGTCGACCGTCCTGGTGCTCGGCCCCGACACCGCTGCGGCGCTGATCGCGCGTGAGCGAACGTTCCCCACGTGCGGGCCCGACGGTGACGGAGATCGGCGTTACGAGATGTCAATCACCTTCGACCGTGCACGGGTCACCGCGGC
This sequence comes from Mycobacterium sp. Aquia_213, assembly GCF_026625985.1. Classification (NCBI taxonomy): domain Bacteria; kingdom Bacillati; phylum Actinomycetota; class Actinomycetes; order Mycobacteriales; family Mycobacteriaceae; genus Mycobacterium; species Mycobacterium sp. Aquia_213. The sequence goes on along the minus strand of NZ_CP113116.1, from coordinate 1,025,304 downwards.
GGCGCGAAGCTTGCTCGACCGTCTTCATTGATCGGATCAAGTCAGGATCTGGCGTCGACGTGCTTCGGCGATTGATTCGCCGCGTCGCGCGACACCGAGCTTGACGTAGATGTTCTTCAGGTACCACTTGACGGTGTTGATGGTGACGCCGAGGTTGCGGGCGATCTGCTTGTTGGTGAGGCCGCGTTCCAGCAGCCGCAGGATTTCGACTTCACGGCCGTTGAGCTCTTCCTCGGGCAGGGAGCTGCGCTCCCCGGCGCGGCCAATCACCGGAATCGCAGCATTCTGGGCGTCGTTGTGCGCCGTGGTCAGCAGCAACGACAGATACTCCGCCGGCACCTCTGGCAACTCGGCGGCCCATCGACCGGTTCGGCTCGCTTCGCGAAGTCCGACAATGACATTCAGCAACTCGGGCCCGGCATCGACGACGGTGCGAACCAGACCGGATTCCGCTCCGGCGACCAGCGCGGGAACGAGCACCTCCGCCGCGGCGTTGGTGTCGCCGGCCAATGAAAATGCTCTGGCGAGCGCGACGGTGCTGCCGATTTCGCCATACCGTGCTCCCGCGGCGCGGCATTCCTGCGGGACCTTAACCAGCAGGGCCGTCGCGCCGTCGTGATCGCCGTGAGCGCCGAGGATCTGCGCCTGCATGTGGAGGCGGTAGTGACGGACGGCTAACTCGATGCCGTTGGACGCCGACGGAATCGCGGTGTCCTGGCCGGCGAGAACGTCGCGCGCACGGTCGACGTCGCCCGCGGCCAGGTGCAGGCTCAAGCGTGCGCTGTCGATGGCCGCGGATAACCGAGGTAGCGAAAATTGTTGCGCCGCAATACTTCCCTCATCGAGCAGCGAAAATGCGTCATCGATGTCGCCGCGCAAGACCTTGATGCGTGCCAGCGTGCAGTAGGTCGCGATCATGAAGTCGGGAACACCGCTTTCCGCCCCAAGCTCGTGACATTCCTCCAAAAGCGTTTCAGCCGCTTCGATTTCGCCGCGCTCGTAGCACAGCCGACCCACCAGTGCGCCCGCCAACCGCGCGGCGTGGGAATGCTCGCCGGCCATGCTCTGCGCCAGATCGCGGGCCTCGACGTAGCGCTGTTCGGCGGTGCGCAGATCGAGCTGGGCGAACGCGGCCAGTCCCGCGAAGCATCGTCCGTACACACCGGCAAAAGGGCCGCTGGCCATGGCGTGAAATGGGTTGGCCCACTGCTGGCGCGCCAGGGCAGTGTCGTAGGCGAAGGTGTGGATGTCGACGAACGTGCAGATGTTGGCGGAGACCGCCACCAGAAACGGCCGGCAACTGGGCTTCTCCACGATGCACGGCGCGACCAGAGCGGCGGCGCGGTCGATGCGGTCGCGGTAGACGTCGGTACACGCCTGCACGACGTCGGCTTCGCCGAGGATGTCCGCGGAGGCCGCATCGGTCGCACCAGCCAGGGCGGCGCGGACGTGATCCAGTGCGATCTGCGCGTCTTCGGCCCGCTGCAGCAGACAATTCGCCCACGCGACCGCGATCTGCAGCGTCGGCCTGCCGGGCAAGAGATCCTTCGGCAGTTTGTTCACCAGCCCGAGCAGGCTGGCCATCCGGCTGTGCTCGACCAGGAACATGGCCTGCCGTTCCACCAGATCAACGGCCTCGGTGTCATCACCCGCGGCCAGCGCGTGCGTGACCGCCTCGCCGAGGAGGCCCTGCTCGGAGAACCACGCCGAGGCGGTCCGGTGCAGCTCGAGGATCCGGTCGGCATGGTCGCGCTCCAGGCGCTGGCGCAGATATCCGCCGAAGAGGTGGTGGTAGCGAAACCATTCGCGGTTGTCGTCGAGGGGCATCAGGAACATGTCGCGGCGTTCGAGTTCTTCGAGAATGGCCTGCCCGCGGGGCTGGCCGCTGACGGCCGCCGCGAGGCCACCGCACAGGCGATCGCAGATCGAGGTGGTCAGCAGAAAGTCGAGCAGCGCACTGGGCAGGGCATCCAGCACGTTCTCGGCGAGATAGTCGCCGATGGAGTGGTGACGGCCGGAGAAACCGCTGATCAACGCCGACGCGTCCTGGGTATTGCGCAGCGACAAGGTGGCCAGTTGCAGTGCGGCGATCCAGCCGTCGGTGCTCGACCACAGCCGCAGCACGTCTTCGCCGTCGAGTTCGAGGGCGTTGAGCTCGAGCAGGAATGCCGCGGATTCCCGTTGGTCGAATCGCAAATGCGTCGCGTCGATTTCACTGACCTGGTCGCGCACCTTGAGCTTGCCGATCGCCGGTGTGCGGGTTCGGCTGGTGACGATCAGGTGCAGATTGTCCGGGCCGACGTCGAGCAGGAATTCGAGCGCCGCGATCGTGTCGGCGTCGTCGATCAGATGCCAGTCGTCGAGCACGATCGCCACGGGCTGGCGGTATTCGGCGACGTGGTTGACCAACTCGGCCAGCACATAACGCTGCGCGTCGCGAGAATGCTGTTCGAGGAGATCGGCCAATTCGGCTCCGACGGTGGGTTCGACGCGACGGGCCGACTCGATCAGGTTCCCCAAAAACGTGAAGACGTCGTTGTCGTCGCGGTCGAGACTGATCCATGCCGTCGGAACGCCTTCGGCACGCAATTCGCGTTGCCATTGCATCGCCAGCGTGGTCTTGCCGAATCCGGCCGGCGCGTGGATCAAGGCCAGGCGCTTGCTGCGGTTGGCTCGCAGCAGATCAATAAGACGGTCGCGTGCGACGAGCTTGCCTAAGTAGGTGGGCGGCTGAATCCTCGTGGCGACGATCCGTGCGGAGCGCGTGTTGGTCTGCACCGAATTCGCCTCCCCTCAAGCACTGCTCTCCAATGCAGCGATACAGGCCGTGGCCGGTCTCCCCCACCACATCTTTATCCCAACTGCGCTCCGTTTGCCAGACCAGGAACTTTCGGATCGGGTGATACGGCGGTAGCAGACTTTGCGCGGCGCGGCTCCTACTACGGTCGCAGATCAAGATCGAACCTGGGCACGATGTGGGTCGACAGCCCAAATTCGTAGCGTCGATTCATGACACAACACGAAGCGCGATCCGATGGCTGACGTCGGCGCTGTGTGGCGGCGTTCGGGCCCAGTCGAACACGCATTGGTTACCGGCTGGTTCGCCGGGGTGGTTCTCCCCGCAACTTCAACCTCGGTCGGCGTCGGATCATTTCCGTTGCCAAGCAACAGTATTGGTCGTCTGCTTGCGGACTTGGTGGTGGGTAGCGCCGAGGCGATCCGCAGTGCATTTCGGACGCGAGTGCCGCGCAGTGCACCCCAGCAGCGCTACCACCACCCGCATCGCGAGGCTTTCATCGAGGATGCAGCGATGTCTCGCGAGATGCACAGACTGTGACGAGTTGGAATGTACTACCGGGGTAGGACATTCCAAGCCTGCCCCGGGATGATGTCAATGGCTCTCGCGCGCTCTACGATCAGGCCATGCCGGACGCGTTGAAGCGCCGCGTGCAAGCCTGGGCGCGACGCAAAGAACAGTTGCTGCCCTCCGGCTTCAGCATGACCGTCGTGGCGGGTTTCGACGCGATGATGGTCGTGATCGGCTGCATCGCGGCCCTGCAGCGTCCCGATTCAGAGTGGCCGATCGTCGTGATCGCGATGGTGATTGCGTTCAGCCCCGAGATCGTGTTCTTCACCTTCGATCTCAGCGGCATCATGAACAGGCACGAGGGACCCACGTTGTGGGCGGCGTTCATGGCGGGGACCGCAATCCTGTTGTTCGCCACTCCCACAGCGATTACCGGCGATTTCGCCCCGCTGATGCTGACCCTGACCGTCGGCATGGTCAGCGCTATCACTACGGCGCGGGGCGGCGCCCTGGCCGCCGCTTCCGCGGCTGCCCTGCTGGTATACGCGGCGGCGATGCACCGCCTGAACACCCCGGCGCTGTATTTGGCTTTCGTCGCGATCGGCTGGCTCGTCGGCTATCTGATGCGCACTCAGCAAGACCTGCTGACCAAGCAGGGCCTGATGCAGGACCAGTTGGCCGAGCACGCCGCCGCTGACGAACGCCGGCGCATCGCGCGGGAAGTGCACGATGTCATCGCGCATTCACTCAGCGTCACCTTGCTGCATCTGACCGGCGCGCGCCACGCGCTCGAGCATGACGGCGTCGACGAGGAAACCGTTCGTGCCCTGCAGCGCGCCGAACACTTAGGGCGACAGGCGATGGCCGACATCCGCCGCACCGTCGGATTGCTCGATGCCGAGACCACGGGCCTTACCCCAGAACCCGGTATTGCCGATATCCCCAGCCTGGTCGAGGATTTCAGCAGGGCGGGGCTGAACGTCAGTTTCGCGGTCAGCGGATCGCTCGACGACGTTTCCGCGGCCGCGGGATTGGCGCTGTACCGGATCGCTCAGGAGTCACTGGCCAACGTCGCCAAGCATGCGCCCGACGCGCCGGTACGGATTACCCTCACCGCATCGCGCACCGCGGCGACACTCAATGTCGTCAACGAGCTCTCCGCCGCGGACAGCGAGCGAACGGTCACACCCGGGCGGGGGTTGCATGGCATGATGCAGCGCATTGAATTGCTCGGTGGCACAGTTAATTTCGGACCCATCCGAGATGCGTGGTCGGTGCATGCCAGCGTGCCGTCGGGTGCGCACGAATCCGACTGTCCAACACGAATACAGGCATCGTGACCGGAAACGAACCCGCCGTGACCGCCCTGATCGTCGACGATCAGGAGTTGGTCAGGTCGGGCCTGTCGTTGATCCTGCGCGCCCGCCACGGCATTGTCGTGGTCGGCGAATGCTCGGACGGCGACGAGGTTCCCGACGCCGTGGCGCAACATCACCCCGATGTCGTGGTGATGGATCTACGGATGAAACGCGTTGACGGGATCGAGGCCACCCGGCGGCTGACCGATTCCGGTGGGCCACCGGTGCTCGCGCTGACAACATTCAACGACGACGAACTGCTATCGGGTGTATTGCGGGCCGGTGCAGCCGGTTTCGTGCTCAAGGATTCGCCGGCCGAGGAACTCATCCGAGCCGTGCGAGCCGTCGGCAGCGGCAACAGTTACCTCGACCCGGCGGTCACGGCGCGGGTCCTGGACGCCTATCGCACTAGCGCCGCACCGTCGGTCACGCCCGCCGTCTCGATCGACGAGCTCACTCCGCGGGAGAAGGACGTGCTCACCCTGATCGCCAAGGGACACACCAACACTGAAATCGCCGACGAGCTTTTCATCTCGGGCCTCACCGTTAAGACCCACATCGGTCGCATCTTCACCAAGCTCGGATTGCGCGACCGCGCCGCGGCGATCGTCTTCGCCTACGAACACCGGATCATCGCCCCGTCCTGACGGAAGCGGCTACGGCAGCACCGTGTGCATCAACATCACGTCGTACGCCGACCACAGCGACAGGTTGAAGTACAGGTCCCGACCCGACGACCAGGGGTGGATCATCGGCGCGTAGATGCCGCCGGGCATCTGGAATGACGACACCAGCGGTTGCTCCCCACTCCACGGCCCCTCCGGCGTCGGCGCGGTCCGCGCCACCACGTCGTTGCTGCCGCCGTTGGTGTACAGCACCAGGTATTGCTTCAGGTAGCTGTTGTATTGGGCCGACATCTCGCCCACGGGGCCGGGCCACAGTGGCGTCGCCGCACCCGGGTTCGCCGGGACCCAGTGCCCACCGTTATCGCCATTCCAATATTGGTACTTGGACAGGTCCGGCAAGTTGTTCGGGGGAACGCGCGACAGGAAGGCCGCGCCGCCACGTCCCGACGGCGTCCCGAAGTTGTAGATGTAGCCGTCTTGCCCCTTCATGAACGCACCCATTTGAAAGTTCTCGTTGCCGGGGGTGAACCCGGCGCCGGGCACGGCATCCGCCGAGGCCGTACGGATGGAGCCGGGGAAGATCCCCCAGTTCTGGCCGTTGTCGTTCGACCTCGCGATGGCCGAATAGTTCGTCGACCATTCGCCGTCGTGACCCCAGTGGCGGATCGACATGTAACTCATGTACTGCGTGCGGCCCAGCGACATGGCCGACGTCGGAATGATGCCCGTTTCGTGGCTCGCCTTGTGGATGGTGTTGACGACCTGCTTGGACAGGCCGTTGCTCCACACCGGGGAGCCGGAGTAGTTGTTGTTGGGCACACCGTCGGCGATGTGGATTCCCTGCGAGAGATCATGGTCGTTACTGCGGAACAGCACGTTGTACCGCCATTGCTGACCGCGGACCTTGCAGTAGCCGAAGGTGTCGCCGAAGGCCATCAAGGCCTGACGGTTGGCGGCATCGCCGTTGTCCCAGACGATTCCGAGATCGGTACCGGAAATACCGAACCGTTGCAGGGTCTTGTTCGGGCCGTTCGGCCCCGTCACCCAGTCGACCAGCGACGTCGGCGCCCCCGCGATCTGGGCGGGCGGTGCCGCCGCGTCCGGCGCGGGCTGCGGCGCCGGCTGCGGAGCCGGTGCCGGAGCCGCGTTCGGCCGCAGCGGCGTGGCGTTCGGTGACTGCGGCAGTCCAGGCGCGGGCGGAGTCGGCGCCGGCGGTGGCACCACCCCCGCCTGCGGAACCATCGGCGCCGAGTATCGCTGGCCGCCACCGGTAGTCGGCTTGATCAACGAAGCGATCAGCGGACCCAACTTGGGCAGCGGCGCCTGGTCATTGGTATGAGAGGGCCTTCGCCCGGTCGGCGGTTGGACGACCGGCTGCGGCGCGGGCATCGCCGGCTGTCCAGGCGGTGGCTCGATGTTGGCGTCGGGCGCACCACACGGAGTGGCGTTTGCTGACGGCGCGGGTCCAGCCGCAACGATGTACGCGATAGCGGCCACCGGCACCAGCGCTAGCGACATGGTCCGAAGAATCCCCGACAAAGTCATACCTTTCCAGGAGCGAGACGCCACATTGACGTACGCAGTTGGCTCATGTGACGATAGTGATCCAAGGGGCTCGTGTGACTAGCGATCAGCTAATAGGTATGTATCCGTGACCGCGTCGAAACCCTGCTTTCAAGCCATTCCCAGGCGAATTTGCTAGAGGCGTTCCACGGTGCCCGTGCTCACTCCCCCGGGCCGCCGTCGCGCCAACGCACCTCGAAGCGCTCATGAACAGTGCGTGGAATGCGCATCGTCCCGTTGTTCGCGCTGCTCCCGGTGCTAATATCTGTCCTGCTTGATCCGTATAGCGGATTCATTTGAGCCGACTTGCGGATACCGATTCTGCCCGGGAGTAAAGGCTCTGACATGACGACTTCGGTCATCCGGCTGATCGCCCTCATGCCCGCCGCCGGCGTCACCATCGCGGCGGCGCTATGGATCGGCCAGAACTCCGGCGGCATCGCGACCGCGACACCCACCACCACGACCTCGACCGACTCGACCACAACAACGACCACGACGACGACAACGGAGCTGGCTCCCCCCGAGCCGCCACCGCTACCGTCGACGGGGCCTGCCCTGCCGTCGTCGGGGCCCGCGCTGCCTTCCTCGGCACCCCAGGTCCCGCTGCCACCCTCCGGTCCCCCGGCTTTGCCGCCTCGGCCGGGACGCTAGAACTGCCGGCTCCCGGCATACCGAAACCCAGTGCGGCGCCGCGAATCCTGGGCCGCGGGGGCAAACGCCACGGACAACCCGCGTTGCCACGTCAGGGAGGGTACGCTCCCATCCGCAGCACGCCCATCATCCCCGCGAGCCGCAACAACGCGGCCCGGACTCCCGAGTAGGTGGGCGGTCCGCCAAGGAGGGCGAGCGGTGAGTGTGAGTAATGGGTTGCAGCCCAAACGATTCGGAGCCGGACGCGCATACCTCAACCGAGTAGTCGCGGCCTCCATGGCCGGCACCGTCGTCGAGTGGTACGAATTCTTCCTCTACGGCACCGCGGCCACACTGGTGTTCGGCAAAGTCTTCTTCGCCAAGGGCGGCAACGACCTCGACGCCATTTTCGCCGCTTTCGTGACCTATGCCGTCGGCTTCGCCGCACGTCCTTTGGGCGGAATCGTCTTCGGCCAGCTCGGGGATCGGCATGGACGCAAGAAGCTGCTACAGCTGAGCCTGCTGCTGGTGGGCGTCTCGACCTTCCTGATGGGTTGTCTGCCGACCTTCGCTCAGATCGGATACTGGGCCCCGGCGCTGCTGGTGACGCTGCGGTTCGTCCAGGGCTTCGCCGTGGGCGGTGAGTGGGGCGGCGCGGTTCTGCTGGTGGCCGAGCACAGCCCGAACGCCAGCCGCGGGTTCTGGGCGAGTTGGCCGCAGGCCGGTGTGCCGGGTGGGAACATGCTGGCCACGGCGGTGCTGCTGGTTCTCACCTCGACGCTGTCGGACGCGGAGTTCCTCAGCTGGGGCTGGCGCGTTGCCTTCTGGTTGTCCGCGATCGTCGTCCTGATCGGCTATTACATCCGCACCAAGGTCACCGATGCCCCGATCTTCCTCGAAGCGCAGCGACAGGCAGAGCGCAACAAATCAGCTCGGGCCGGCGTCCTGGAAGTGATAAAGCGTTACCCGCGTGGCGTTTTCACCGCTATGGGATTACGGGTCGGCGAGAACATCATGTACTACCTGGTGGTCACGTTCTCGATCACCTATCTCAAGGTGCAGGTGCACGCGAATACCAAAACCATCTTGTGGTGGCTGTTGGCCGCGCACGCCGCGCATTTCGCGGTCATTCCCTTTTTCGGGCATCTCAGCGACCGATTCGGTAGGCGCCCAGTCTATTTCGCCGGTGCCATCGCGACCGGCACCTGGGGCTTCTTCGCCTTCCCGATGATGAACAGCGGACGCAACGCGATCATCATGTCCGCGGTCGTCATCGGCCTGGTGTTTCACGGAGTGATGTACGCGGTTCAGCCGTCCGCCATGGCCGAGATGTTTCCGACCCGGATGCGGTATTCGGGCGTGTCGCTCGGGTACCAGGTCACATCGATCGTGGCCGGGTCGCTCGCGCCGATCATCGCCGTTCGACTGCTCGCGACCTACAAGTCGGCGGTGCCCATCGCCTGGTACCTGGCGGGCGCCGCCGCGGTCAGCGCCGTCGCCGCCATCGCTGCCCGCGAGACGAAGGGCATCGACCTGGCCGAGGTTGACCTCGCCGACTCGCAATATGCGGGGTCGGACCGGTCCGCGAGGCCCCCGGATGGACCCGAACCGACCGAACTTGTCGGCGGATCCGTCTAGGCACGATGCACCCCTGAACAGGGGAAACCCTCGTTTGCGCAGCTCAGGGCGGTTCCGGCGGCTCGCGGCCCACACTGTTTGCCATGTTTGCCAGCGGCCGGGGATGGTAATGCCCCAACAGGGTGTGCGCGTCGGCCGGCCTACGCGCCCATCTAGGTCCCGTCGGTTCAGCCCGAGAGCCGACGGGTCCGCTATTTCCGGGGTCATCCAGGAGTACCGTGCGCTGGTATGGACGGCTCGACAAACGTGTGGATTCTCGGCGGTTACCAGAGCGATTTCGCTCGCAATCTCACTAAGGAGAACCGCGACTTCGCGGCGTTGACCGGCGAGGTAGTCGACGGCACCCTCGCCGCCGCCAAGGTGGACACCGCGGACATCGGAGTGGTCCACGTCGCGAATGCCTTCGGCGAGATGTTCGCCAGCCAGGGCCACCTCGGCGCCATGCCGGCGACGGTGTGTGACGGGCTCTGGGATACCCCGGCGTCCCGGCACGAGGCCGCCTGCGCATCCGGTAGTGTCGCGACGCTGTCGGCGATCGCCGATCTGCGCTCCGGTGCCTACGACACCGCCCTGGTGATCGGGATCGAGTTGGAGAAACCCGTGCCCGGTGACATCGCCGCCGTGTATCTGGGCGCCGCCGCGTGGACCGGACACGAGGGCGCCGACGCGAAGTATCTCTGGCCATCGATGTTCGCGCAGGTGGCCGACGAGTACGACCGGCGCTACGGCTTGGACGACACCCATCTGCGGGCCATCGCGCACCTCAACTTCACCAACGCGCGGCGCAACCCCAACGCCCAAACCCGGGGCTGGACCGTCCCCGACCCGATCACGGCTGACGACAAGACCAACCCGATCACCGAAGGCCGGCTGCGACGGTACGACTGCAGCCAAATGACCGACGGCGGTGCGGGTTTGGTCCTGGTGAACGACGCTTACCTGCGCGACCATCCCGATGCGCGCCCGATCGGCCGCATCGACGGCTGGGGCCATCGCACCGTCGGGCTGGGTCTGCAGCAGAAACTGGACCGGGCCGCCTCTCAAAACAACGGGGACCCCTACGTGCTCCCCCACGTGCGGTCCGCGGTGCTCGACGCCCTGCGCCGGGCACAGGTGGCCCTCGACGACATCGACGGGTTCGAGGTGCACGACTGCTTCACGCCCAGCGAATACCTGGCCATCGACCACATCGGGCTGACCGGTCCGGGCGAATCGTGGAAGGCCATCGAAAACGGGGAGATCGAGATCGGTGGCCGGCTCCCGATCAACCCCAGCGGCGGGCTGATCGGCGGTGGACACCCGGTCGGTGCCTCCGGCGTACGGATGCTGCTCGACGCGGCCAAACAGGTCAGCGGCGGGGCCGGTGACTATCAGGTCGAGGGTGCAAAGACCTTCGGGACGCTGAACTTCGGCGGCAGTACCGCCACCACGGTCAGTTTCGTCGTGGGCACGACCAAGGGCGCATGACATGGATGTTGAGATCGTCGGCAAGTTCCTGTCGACCCTGCCCGAAGACGACGACCACCCCTACCGGATCGGCCCGTGGCGACCGCAGACCACCGAGTGGGACGCCAACGACCTGGTCGCGGTGGAGGGCGAAATCCCCGGCGACCTCGACGGCGTCTATCTGCGCAACACCGAGAACCCGCTGCATCCGGCGTTGAAGACCTATCACCCGTTCGACGGCGACGGCATGGTGCACGTGGTCGGCTTCCGCGATGGAAAGGCGTTCTACCGCAATCGGTTTATTCGCACCGACGGCTTTTTGGCAGAGAACGACGCCGGCGAGCCGCTGTGGCCGGGCCTGGCCGAACCGGTGCAGTTGGCCCAGCGCGACGAGGGCTGGGGGGCGCGGACGAAGATGAAGGACGCGTCGAGCACCGACGTCATCGTGCACCGCGGCATCGCACTGACCAGCTTCTACCAGTGCGGCGATCTGTACCGGATCGACCCGTATTCGGCCAACACCCTCGGCAAGGAGAGCTGGAACGGGCGCTTCCCCCTGGATTGGGGTGTGTCCGCGCATCCAAAGGTCGACAACAAGACCGGAGAACTGCTGTTCTTCAACTACAGCAAGCAGGATCCGTACATGCGCTACGGCGTCGTCGACGACGACAACGAGCTGGCCCACTACGTCGACATCCCGCTGCCCGGCCCGCGTCTCCCGCACGACATGGCGTTCACCGAAAACTACGCCATCCTCAACGATTTCCCGTTGTTCTGGAATCCGCGACTGCTCGAACACGACGTGCACCTGCCGCGCTTCTACCCCGACATTCCGTCGCGCTTCGCGGTGATCCCGCGCCGCGGATCGACCGCTGATATCAAGTGGTTCGAAGCGGACCCCACGTTTGTGCTGCACTTCACCAACGCCTACGAGGACGGCGACGAGATCGTGCTGGACGGCTTCTTCGAGGGCGATCCTCAACCGCTGGACACCGGAGGAACCAAGTGGGAGAAGCTGTTTCGCTTCCTCGCGCTGGACCGCCTGCAGGCCCGGCTGCACCGGTGGCGCTTCAACCTGGTCACGGGTGCGGTGAAAGAGGAGCAATTGTCGGACTCGATCACCGAGTTCGGAACGATCAACCCCGACTACGCGGGCGGCACCTACCGCTACGCCTACGCCGCGACCGGGAAGCCGGGCTGGTTCCTGTTCGACGGACTGGTCAAACATGACCTGCATACCGGGGGCCAGGAGGGTTTCTCGTTCGGCGACGGCGTCTACGGCAGCGAGACGGCGATGGCGCCGCGCGTGGGTGCCGCTGGTGAAGACGACGGTTACCTGGTCACTCTCACCACCGACATGAACACCGACGCCTCGTATTGCCTGGTGTTCGATGCTGCCCGGGTCGCCGACGGGCCGGTGTGCAAACTGCAACTGCCGGAACGTATTTCGAGCGGCACGCATTCGACCTGGGCGCCCGGTGCGCAATTGCGGCGCTGGGACACCGCCGAGTCGGCCGCCGCCGCCGTGGGCCTGTGAACCCCGCGACTCGCCGACACGTCATCATAGGGTGGCAATGAACTCCGAAAAGCCCCGCCGGACCACGCACTGGCCCATGCAGCTGGCCCCGATCGGCGCCATCCGCTTTGCTCGCCGGTCGTCGAACTTCGAAGCGACCGTGCGGTTTTACCGTGACCTGGTGGGGCTGCCGCTGTTCGAGACGTTCGAGGCCAGCTACGGCAGCAACGGCGCGATCTTCGGTCTGCCCAGCTGGAACCTGACGATGGAGATCGTGGAGGCCCCCGACGGCGATGTCACGGTCGACCATCACGAGCAGCTGTGCCTGTACTTTCCGGACGAGCAGTCTCAGCGGGCCGCGATCACGCGCCTGCAGCAGGCAGGGGCCGAAGAGGTGCAGCAGCACCCGTACTGGGCAGCAACGGGCGCGGTCACCTATCGCGATCCAGACGGTCGCGAGGTCGTGTTCGCGCCCTTTGTGTTCGGAGTCAACGAGCCCGGCCATAGCTCCATGTCGGGCAAACACGAGTTCCCGACGAGCTGAGTCTCAGCGGCCGGCGCGACCGGTGACGAGGGCGGCGATCAGCGACACAACCGAGCACGCGACCGCGGCGACCGCGGCGACCCCACCGACATAGAGTCCGTATTCCGCGGACACCGGCGGGTTGACGTTGAGTTTGTAGTACCACGCCACGAGCGCCACGATGAGCAGCGAAATCACCAGCGCCGCAATCGAAGCAATCCGCACCGACAGGCCGCGAGCCACCATCGCCCCGGCCACCAGCAACGCCGAGGACAGCAACACGATCAGCTGGCCCGCGCCGAATCCCGACGGAAGCTGCAGGCTGCCGTGTTTACCCCCGATCGCGCTGGCCCAACCGCCGCCACCGACCGACGTCGTCAGCCACGGCAACCAGGCGCTGGCCGAAACGACCAGGGCAAACAAGGCCACCAGCCAACCGGGACGCAGGCGGCGGGTCATGGGTGCGACCTTAATAGGGCGCCGGACCCGCCGCCCGCTCGCCACGCGCAGCGTGCGCCGATGCGACCCGCTGCGTCACTCCTGCAGGGAGGACAAGTTGAAGACGACTCCGGTGGGGTCGGTGGCCGCGGCCAGCCGGCCGTATGGCGTGTCCTCGGCTCCCCGCAGCACGGCTCCGCCGTTCTCGGCGATCACCTGCAGCGTTTTGTCGACATCTTCGGCGCCGAAGAAGATGGACCACTGCGATGGCACGCCCTCGGGCAGAAAGGTGGCGCCGTCCATTACGCCGAGTAATTGCTGATCGCCGAACCATACTGTGGTGTAACGGAATTCGTCGCTGTCACCGACCTGCTCGGTGCGCCAGCCGAAAACCTCGCGATAGAAGTCCAGGGCCGCACGGTAATCGCGGCTGGTCAGTTGATGCCAGACTGCTGAGCCGGCCTCGCCGATCACCTCAAAACCGCGGTGCTCCAGCGGCTGCCAGAAGCCAACTAATCCTCCGGACGGGTCGGTGGCCAGGCCCATGTACCCCTTGGCTGGTATCTCCATCGGTTCCACGCACACCGCGCCACCTGCGGCGGTCGCCGCGGCGGCCGTCGCGTTGATATCGGCGGTGTGGAAGTACGTCGTCCAATTGTCCGGCGATCCGAACTCCGGCTGGTTGGCCATCATGCCGGCGACGCGGTGGCCACCCTTGGCGACGTTGATGTAGCCGCCGTAGTCGGGTCCGGCGGACTCGAACGTCCAGCCGAAGACCGTGCCGTAGAAGTCCTGGGCGCGGTCGAGGTCCGATGTCGTCAAATCGATCCAGCAGGGTGCGCCCAGCGGGGCGCCGTCTCGGATGGGCACGGTGTTCTCCTGTCAGTGTCCTGGCCCCATGCGCGGGGCTCACACACATCGACTGGTGCCGATCCGAAAACTCATCGCCGCACGGCGGGTTTGACGGCGAGGATCTGATCCACGCCCATCCGGCCTTCCTCGAAGGCCAGCATGCCGCCGGCCAGATATAGCCGCCACACCCGGGCGACTTCTTCGCCCAGCATCGCCACGAATTCGTCGAAGTGCTCGTCCAGCGTCGCGATCCAGCATTGCGCGGTGCGGGCGTAGTGCTCGCGCATGGCCTCGACGGATGCGACCTCGAAATCCCCGTCCTGCACGTAGCGCACCGTCTGCCAGAGCGGTCGCATGTGCATGTCCGCAGCGATGTAGGCCTCGATGAACGCTCCCCCGCCCGGCGCCGCGTCGGCCCGTCGCGACATCTGCTGCAGCAACAGCTTGCCGCCGGGTCGCAGCGCGCGGCCAAGGATCCGTAGATAAGCCGGATACCACTGCTCGCCGACGTGTTCGCCCATCTCGATCGAGCCGACGGCATCGAATGCACCCGCCGAACCCGGGTCGTTGCCGAAGTCGCGGTAATCCTGCAACCGAACCTCAACGCCGTCGGCCAGACGGCGCTCGGCAGCGCGGTCTTCGATGAACTCGCGCTGCTGGGCCGACAGCGTGATACCGGTCGCGCGCACGCCGTAGCGCTGCACCGCGTACAGGATCAGCGATCCCCAGCCACATCCCACGTCCAGCAGCCGCATGCCCGGTTCGAGTCCGAGCTTGCGGCAGATCAGATCCAGCTTCGCGGTCTGAGCGTCGTGCAGCGATTGGTCTTCATCGGTGAAATACGCCGACGAGTAAGCCATGTGGTCATCCAGCAGCAGCCGATAGAAGTCGTTGGACAGGTCGTAGTGATGGGCGATCACCGCCCGGTCGCGTCGCCGGCTGTGCAGCCGCCCGGACAGCCGCGCCTCGCTGGCCGGAATTTTCGGCGGCGGTCCCAGCGCCCCGAGCCGCACCGCGCGCAGCGCCGCCGCCATCTGACCGCGGCGCGAGATCGAGACGGCCGGACGCGAACGGGTCAGCCGCCAGGCCCGCCGCAGGCCATCGGCCAGGTCGCCCTCGACGTCGATATCGCCGGTCACGTAGGCGCGTGCCAAGCCGAGTTCGCCTGGGCACCAAAGCAATCGGCGCAACGCGCGACGGGAACGAACCACCAGGATCGGGCCGTCGGCGGGGCCGGCTTCGCTGGAATCCCAGGCACGCAGCCGAACCGGCAGTTCGACACCGGCGGTGGCGCGAAGCAGGTCTGCCAGACGGTCAGCGGCGGGCGCCACCATGTCCGTTGCGGCCGGGGTCGGGAGCGGTGAACACGGTGACGAATCTTTCCAGGGATTCGTTGATGTCGCTTCTCAGCGCGGCGGCCACGATCATGCCGATCGGGCCGAACAGCGCGGGACCACCAAGGTGCACGTCGAAGCTGACGACCGATCCGTCGTCCTTCGGCTTGACCTTCGCGATCAGCTTCACCTTGACCCCGCCGACTCCGTCTCCGTTGAGCGTCATGGCTTCCGGCGGCTTGTAGTGCACGATCGTCCACTTGATCCGGTTGAGCATGCCCTTGACCTCGACGATCGATTCGATGACCGTGCCCTTCTGCAGGTCGTCGGGCAGCTTGCTGCGCCACACCCGGTGGATGCTCAGCCAGTCCTTGAAACGGGACAGATCGGAGGCGTGCGTCCAGGCCCGCTCTGGCGACAGGGGTACGTCGATGGATCCGGAAAGTTTCGCCATGCGCTCAGTTCTGCTGGTCGCCGGGGCCCTGGGCGTCGATCGCCTTCTTGGCCTCTTCCTGCACCTTGTGGATGGTGTCGGAGTACTTGCCCTGGGTCTTGTCGTCGACGAACTCGCCGGCCTTGTCGATCGCGGTCTCGACCTTGTCGGCGTTCTGCGCCAACAGGTCCTTTGCCTTGTCCAGGAATCCCATGCGCTGTCCCTTCCCCGCGGATCCCCGGGGCCGCCGGAGATCCTTCTTTGCTGGTAGAACCCTACTGGCCGGAATCCGGATTATCCGCACCGCCCTCGTCGGCTTAGTCAGTCTGGGGCGCCCGCCACAACCGCGGCTCGATCCCGAGCATCCGGGCCCGGATCCACCACGTCGCCTCGATCGCGGCGGCGCCCAGCACCCCGATCCCCAGCGCGGTAGACGTCAGGGTCAGATCCGACGGATCGAGCAGAAATTTCTCCTGCGCCAGCGGGATGCTGAAGATCGCGACATAAGCCAGCCCGCACGCGGCGACCAGCGCGACCCGCCACCATTGGTACGGACGCGCCACCACCGCCAGCACCCAGAGCGCGGTCACCAGCAGCGTGATCAGTGCGGCCGTCGACGCCTGGTCCTGTTCGGTGAAGGTGGCATGGCGGCCCTTGTAGGCGATCAGATAGGAAACGAAAGTCGCGGTGCCGACGATCAATCCGGACGGCAGCGCCGACGTCAGCACACGCCGGACGAAGCCGGGATAGGCGCGCTCATTGTTAGGGGCCAGCGACAGGACGAACGACGGAATGCCGATGGTGAACCACGCGGCGATGGTGACGTGGATCGGCTGAAACGGGTAGAGCAACGGGTCCGCCTTGAGCGGCTTGGCCAACAGGCATTCGATACCGACGAACAGCGCCAGCAGTACCGAGTACACCGTTTTCGTCAGGAACAAGTTGGCGACCCGCTCGATGTTGCCGATCACCCGCCGGCCTTCCCCGACGACGTAGGGGAGCGTCGCGAACTTATTGTCCAGCAACACAATCTGTGCCACCGCCCGCGACGCCGGGCTGCCGGCGCCCATCGCCACCCCGATGTCGGCGTCCTTGAGGGCGAGCACGTCGTTGACGCCGTCGCCGGTCATCGCCACGGTGTGCCCGTGCGCTTGCAGCGCGTGCACGATGGCCCGTTTCTGATCGGGCCGCACCCGACCGAAGGTGGTGTAGCTATCTAGCGTGTCGGCCAATTCGCCGGGCTCCGTTGGTAGTTGGCGGGCATCCATCGCCTCGCCGGGCAGCCCGAGCTTGGCCGCCACAGCGCCGACCGATACCGCGTTGTCGCCGGAGATCACCTTCACCGAAACATCCTGGGCGGCAAAGTACTCCACTGTTTCGCGGGCGTCCGGGCGTACCTTCTGCTCCAGCACCACCAGCGCGACCGGCGTGACCTGGCCCGGCGCGTTCGGGTGATCCACGGCGACATCGGCGGCGCCGAGCAGCAGTACCCGCAACCCCTGTGCACCGATCCGTTCGGCCTGTGCGGCGGCCGTCGAAGCCGGGTCGAGCAGCACGTCGGGCGCGCCGATCACCCAGTTGCCGTGGTCGGCGTAGGACACGCCGCTCCATTTGGTAGCCGACTTGAAAGGTGCTGTGGCCGTGACGATCCAGCCGGGAGGCTGGTCGAAGGCTTCGGCGATCGCCTGGATGCTGGCATTGGGACGCGGATCGGCCGCGGCCAGCGCGGCCAGTGCATCCGCGACGGCCGCCGACTGCCCGGCCGCGAGTTCGGCGACATCGGAAACCCGCATACCGCTTTCGGTCAGGGTGCCCGTCTTGTCGGCGCACACCACGTCGACGCGGGCCAAACCCTCGATCGCGGGCAACTCCTGCACCAGGCAACGGCGCTGTCCGAGCCTGATGACGCCGACCGCGAACGCGATCGAGGTCATCAGCACCAATCCCTCGGGCACCATCGGCACCAGCGCACCGACCGTCCGCAGCACCGCCTGCCGCCAGCCGGCATGCGTGGTGAACATCTGCGTATAGATCGTCAGCAGGCCGGCCGGCACCAACAGGTAGGTGATGAACTGCAAAATCCGGTTAATCCCATTACGCAGTTCGGATTTCACCAGCGTGAACTTGCTGGCCTCGTCGGCGAGCCTGGCGGCGTAGGCCGCCGGGCCGACCTTGGTGGCGCGATAGGCACCGGTGCCGGCGACGACGAAACTCCCCGACATGACCGCGTCACCCGCATCCTTGGCGATCGGGTCCGCCTCCCCGGTCAGCAGCGATTCGTCGACCTCGAGGTTGTCTTCCTCGAGGATCTCGCCGTCGACGACAATCTGATCGCCGGGCCCGAGCTCGATAACGTCGTCAATCACCACCTCGCTGGGCAGCAGTGTCGCGGTCCCGGATTGCCGGCGCACCAGTGGTTTTGCCTGCCCCACGATCGCCAGCTTGTCCAGCGTCTGCTTGGCCCGAATCTCCTGAACCATCCCGATGACGCTGTTGGCGATGATCAGCAGGCCGAATAGCCCGTTGATGACCGAGCCGGTCGCGAGGACGATCGCCAGCAGCACGCCGAGGATCGCATTGATTCGGGTGAAAACGTTGGCGCGAACGATATCCGCGGTGCTGCGGGCGGCACGTGCCGGAACCGCATTGCTGTTACCGTCCGCCACCCGCTGCGCCACCTCGGCGTCGGTCAAGCCTGAGGTGGCAGCAAGGTTCATCGGGTGAACGATCCCAGTTTGTCGGTGTCATAGTACTCGAGATTCAGTGTGTTCCCGGCGAACACAGCTTTGGAAACCGTTCCGGGCGGGGCATTCTCGTCGGTTATCGAGAAGGTGAAGGCGTCGCCGTCCCAGTGCGTGAGCCCGAACGTCTGATTCTTCGGCCCCAGTGCGAGCTGGAGTTGCCCGTTATTTTGGGTCACGACGGCCGGACCCCAGTAGTCGTTGGCGTAGACGCCGAGGTAGTCGGTGAGCGGTCGGGCCGGCGCGGCGTGGGCGGGGGCCTGCTTGCCGACCAGCGAGCCCTCGGCGTTGTTCATCCAACCGAGTGCGTGGTTGTACAGGGCCGGCCAATCCTCGCGAATTTGGCCGTACTGCACCAGATCCATGAATTGCGCGTTCAGGGCTTCCGGAATCCCGTACGGCGCGCCGTTGGTCAGCGCGATGATGCCGACATCCGCCGAGGGCATCACGACGAAGTTGGTCGCCGCGCCCGACGAGAAGCCGCCGGAGTGGCTGTACTCGGTGCGCCCCGACGAGCTCACCGAGGCGTTGAAACCGTGACCGTAGTTGCCGGCCCGGGCTTTTGGCGATGACGCGGGCATCGAAACGACCTGCGGGGTGATCGCGGGCAGCAGGGCTTCGGGCGAGGTGATCCGCTGGCCGTTGTAGGTTCCGTTGGCCATCACCATCGTCAGCCAGCGGGCCATGTCGTTGATCGACGAACTCACCCCGCCCGCGGGTGTCTGCGCATCGGGGTCACGCTGGAAGCGCGGCTCCCACTTGTCGCCGACCTTGACGTGCAGCACCGCATGGTTGGGCCTGGCCAGATAATCGGCGTACTTCGAACTCGTCGACGCCATACCCAGTGGGCGGTAGAGCACCTCGTCGGACAGGTCCTCCCAGGACTTACCCGCGGCGGCCGCCACTGCCTCGGCGGCCGCGGTCAAGCCAAAGTTGGTGTAGGCGTAGCTACTTCGAAAAGGGGCGAGCGGCAAGTACTTCAGCCGCTCCAGCACTTGCCGGCGGTCATAGCCGAGATCCTCCAGCTTGTCGCCGGCGTGATCGGGCAGCCCGGAGCGGTGCGAGTACAGGTCTGCGACGGTCAGGTGGCCGGTGACGTAGGGATCCGACAGCGCAAACCACGGCAGCTTGGCTACCACCGGCGTGTCCCAGGTGACGGCATTGGTGGTCACTGCGTGTGCCACCACGGTCGCGCCCACCGATTTGGACACCGATGCCAGCTGGAAGACGGTGTCCGCGTCGACCTTGTTGTCTTGGCCGCTGCTCTTGGTCGCATCCTTCACGCCGAACCCCTTGGCGTACACGGTTTTTCCGCCGCGGACAACGGCCACCGACACGCCGGGGACGCCGGTGCTGCGCATCAGGTCCTCGACCAGGCCGTCGACCTTCGAGATGGCGGCGTCGATGCGGCCGGAGGGAATGTCCAGACCCGACACCTCGTTGGGCGGCGCGTCAGACAATGTAGCGAGCGGACTCGATATGGGATGGCCAGAGCCACATCCGACCAACGCCAGCAACATCACGACAGCGGCGAGGGCCGCGCGTTTCGTCATGCCCGCAGACTTTAGCGTGCTTGCGTGATGGGAGTATCGGCATGATGCATTATGAATCGGACATCCTTGCCGCGGGTCTCGATATCGTCTTCTGTGGCATGAACCCGGCAACGACTGCTGCGATCGACGGCCATAACTTCTCGAATCGCAGCAACCGTTTTTGGTCCGTATTGCAGCTGGCCGGATTCACCGATACGCGATTGCGGCCGGAGGACGAGCGCCGATTGCTCGACTACGGCTGTGGCATCACCGCGGTCGTCAGTCGACCGACCCGGCGGGCCAGCGAAGTCTCAACGGAAGAGTTCCGCCGCGCCCGACCCGAGTTCGAAGCGAAGATGCGACGCTACGCGCCGCGCTCGATCGGCTTCCTCGGGAAACGTGCCCTGGCCGCAATGACCGGCGTACCGAAAATCGACTGGGGTCCGTATGCCCCGGGGTTCGCCGACACCACGGCATGGGTGCTGCCCAACCCAAGCGGCCTCAACAGAGGATTCACGCTGGACGATCTCGCTCGCGCCTACACCGAACTGCGTTGTGCGCTAGGAGATTCCGGGCGCAAATCTACAACCGCCACCACGGGTTGAATCTCAGCGGCGCCGAAGGATCGAGACGTTGACCGGGCGCGGGAACCGCCACCGTGACTTCGGCGGCTTCCGCGGCCGCCAGCATCCGCTCGACCGGCTCGGCCCACGGGTGCGGTGCCAGCCGGAAAGTGCCCCAGTGGATCGGCACCAACAGCCCGGACCCGCCGGCCGTGAGATCGAGGTGGGCCCGGACCGCCTCCTCGGGATTCATGTGAATGTCGGGCCACCCCGGGTTATAGGCGCCGATCGGCAGCAAGGTCAGGTCGAAGGGTCCGTGCTCGGAGCCGATCTCCGCGAAGCTCTTCGTGTATCCGGTATCGCCACCGAAATAGGCGCGGTGACTGGGACCGACGATTCCCCACGACGCCCACAGCGTGGTGTTGCGGTCCAGGAAGCGGCCCGAGAAATGCCGTGCGGGCAGGCCAATCAGGGTCAGTTCGTCGACGTGACCGCTTTCATTCCAGTCGAGTTCGACAATGCGATGCCCGGGTATGCCCCACGCGCGCAGGTGCGCACCCACGCCGAGCGGGACGAAGAACGGCGCCCGCTGGGTGCGGGCCAGCGCGACGACGGTGTCGATGTCGAGGTGGTCGTAGTGGTCATGGCTGATCACCACCGCGTCGAGGGCGGGCAGCGCTTCGAGCTCCACCGGGGGCGGATGCAGACGCTCCGGTCCGATCACGTCCGACGGCGAGCAGCGGTGGCTCCAGACCGGATCGGTGAGCACCCGGTAGCCGTCGATCTCCAGCAGGGCGGTGGAGTGGCCCAGCCAGCTGACGGCCAATCGGCCGGGGGCGGCATCGAACGCGCCGGGCGCACCCAGCGGGATCGGCGCCGTCGGCCGGCTGCGGCCGCGTCCCCCCACGAGCTCCCAGGCGATCAGCGCGTACTGCTCGCGGTCCAAGTTGGCATTCGAGGCTGGTTCGAGGTTGACGAAGACGCCGTCGGAAAAATTCGGCGAACGCTGCGCCACATCGCGGATCGACGACGGGTCGGCGCCCAGCGCGGCCGGTGCCCCATGCAGCGCGCGCAGTACCCACCCGCCGGCGACGAGCGTGACCGTCCCGGCGGCTAGGCGAAGCGCTGCGGGCACCATGACCGTCAGGCGCCCTGGAACCTCGGCGGCCGCTTCTCGACGCGGGCGACTTGCGCTTCGATGACGTCCTGGCTGCCCCAGGCCTTGTCGAACAGGTCCTTGTGCACGGGCCAGGCCTCCTCGATCGAACCGTCGTCGTTGAGTACCCGCTTGGCGTGCTGAATCGCCAGCGGCGCCAGCCCGCTGATCTCGGCGCCCCAGGCCTGGGCATCTTCCAGCGTCCCGATCCGGTTGGCCATTCCCGTCTGCAGTGCCGTCTCGGAGGTCAATTTCTCGGCCGTCAGCAGCATCGCCCGGGCCCGGCCGTGTCCGACCAGCGACGACAGTCGCCGGATGCTCCAGTTATCGAGGGCGAGGCCGTATTTCGACGTCGGAAATTGAAAGAACGCGTCCGGTGCGACGACCCGCAGGTCGCATTGCATGGCCAGCTGCAGGCCCGCGCCGATGGCCGGACCGTTGATCGCGCCGATCACCGGGATCGGAGCGGCATCCAGCGCCTTGTGCAGCTCGATGAGCCGGTCCGGGTAGTCGGCGGCAAACGCGTCGCCGCTCAGGTCCGCACCGGCGCAGAACACCGTGCCCTGGCCGGTCAGCACGATGGCGCGGGTGGTCCCGTCACCGGCCTTCAACACGGCCTCCCGTAGCTCGTCGACGAGCTGCGAGTTCAGCGCGTTGCGGCGCTCGGGGCGCTGCAATTCGATGGTCATTACGGCTTCGACCTGCGTGATACCGATCATGAGCGCCAGCCTATATAGCCTGGCCGCGTGAGTCGCATCACGACCGAACAACTGCAGGATGCGGTGCTGGACGAAGGCTCCTTCGTGAGCTGGGACAGCGATCCGCTGGAGATACCGATCAGCGAGGCCTACGCGGCCGAACTCGCCGCCGCCCGGGCCGCCACCGGCCTCGACGAAGCGGTGCTCACCGGTGAGGGGCGAATACACGGGCGCCGGGTGGCGGTCGTGGTCTGCGAGTTCAGCTTCCTCGGCGGGTCGATCGGGGTGGCGGCGGCCGAGCGGATCACCACCGCCGTGCAGCGCGCCACCGCCGAGCGGCTGCCGCTGCTGGCCTCGCCGAGCTCCGGCGGCACCCGCATGCAAGAGGGCACGGTCGCGTTTCTGCAGATGGTGAAGATCGCCGCGGCCGTCAGACTGCACAAGCGGGCACATCTGCCCTACCTCGTCTACCTGCGCAACCCGACCACCGGCGGGGTGTTCGCGTCGTGGGGCTCGCTGGGGCACATCACCGTCGCCGAGCCGGGCGCGCTGATCGGGTTCCTCGGGCCGCGGGTGTACGAGCAGCTCTACGGCGAACCGTTCCCGGCGGGCATCCAGACCGCGGAGAACCTGCAACGGCACGGCGTGATCGACGGCGTCGTCGCCATCGACGAGCTGCGCCGGACGGTGGATCGCGCGCTGACGGTCATCGCCGACCCTCCCGAGCCGCTGCCCGCCGCGGCGCCGGCCAAATCGATACCCGATGTGCCGGCCTGGGATTCGGTGATCGCATCCCGACGGCCGGACCGGCCGGGTGTCGGCCATCTGCTGCGCCACGGCGCCACCGAACCGGTGCTGCTGTCCGGTACCGGCAGCGGGGAGGCGGCGACGACCCTGTTGGCGCTGGCCCGATTCGCCGGCCAGCCCACGGTGGTGCTCGGCCAGCAGCGCCTTACCGGCGGGCTCGTCGGGCCCGCGTCGTTGCGGGAAGCCCGCCGCGGCATGGCGCTGGCCGCCGAGCTGCGGCTCCCGCTGGTGCTGGTGATCGACACCGCCGGCCCGGCGCTGTCGGCCGAAGCCGAGCAGGGCGGGCTGGCCGGCCAGATCGCCCAATGCGTGGCCGAGCTGGTGACGCTGGACACCCCGACGGTGTCGGTGCTGCTGGGCCAGGGCAGCGGCGGGCCGGCACTGGCGATGGTGCCCGCCGACCGGGTACTGGCCGCGCTACACGGCTGGCTGGCCCCGCTGCCACCCGAGGGTGCCAGCGCGATCGTCTTTCGCGATACCGCGCACGCCCCGGAACTTGCTGAGGCCCAAGGCATTCGGTCGGCAGACCTGCTGCGTTCCGGGATCGTCGACGCCATCGTGCCCGAGCATCCCGACGCCGCCGACGAGCCGATCGAGTTCTCTCAGCGACTGTCCGGCGCGATTGCCGCAGAAGTGCATGCGCTGCGCGACATACCCGGCGACGAGCGTATCGCCGAACGACTGCGCCGCTATCGCGGCATCGGATTGCCGTGAGGCAGTTACGCGTAACGGCCGTGCGACGGCAGCTGGCGCACGTCGATGACGTCGTTGCCAAGCCCGTGATGAACCATCAACAGTTGGCGGTATCGCGGCACCCGAGCGAAAAGCTCCGCATGCCTGCCAACGTGGGTGATGGTCGGGCCGGACTCGGCCTCTTCCAGTAGAGCCACCCGGTCCGCGAGCAGCACCGTAGAGATGCGGCGCGCGACGACGATGCCGGTGACATCCTTGAGTGCCGCCCGCAGCGCCGCGGTGATCTCGGTCTCGGTGTGGGCGTCGCGCCTGGACAGGGCGTCGTCGACCACCAGCAACTTCGGCGTCGCGACGATCGCCCGGGCCAGGCACAGCCGCTGACGCTGCCCGCCGGAGAGCCGGATGCCCTGCTCGCCGATGCGGGTATCGATCCCAAACGGCAGATCGTGAACGAACCCCGCCGCCGCGCTGTCGATCGCCGCGGACAATTCCGCGTCGGTGGCATCCGGCCGGCCCATCCGTAGATTCTCGGCCACCGACATCGAAAACATCGTCGGGTCCTCGAATGCGGTACCTACCGCGCAACGCAACGACGGCAGCGACACCTCCCGGATGTCCTGGCCGTCCAGCAATATCCGCCCCTCCGACGGGTCGTAGATCCGGGAAAGCAGCGCTGTCAGAAGGGATTTCCCGGTGCCCATGGCGCCGACGAGGGCCAGCGTCTCGCCGGCTTCGACGACCAGCGTGACATGGCGGAGCAACCATTCGTCGCCCGCTACCGGATCGGGCACCCGAAACCCCACATTGTCCAGTTCGAGGCGCCCGGCCCGGGCGGGTGCGGGGCTGGGCCCGTCGGTGATATCGCAGGGCGCATCGAAGATTTCGGCGATCCGGTTCGACGCCGTCGTCGCCTGCTTCGTCAGCAGCAAGCTCCTCGAGGCGACCCGCCAGACCAGCGACGGCGTCATCATGATGAAGGCGGCCACAACGAAAGTCGCGACGGCGATGGCCAGCATGATCGAAATGCCAACCGTGGCAACTAGACTGGCGATCGCCACTACCACGATGACGATCGGAATCAGGTAGCGAAGCGGCTGCTTCAGGGCCGACGCTGGACCCTTAAGGTTGGGCGCAACGGCGATCGCAGAAGTTGACCGAAGAGCAGGCCTACCCGGCGGGCCCATGGCCTCAGTCACAGCGATTCCGTCTGTAGAAGGTCCGTTACGGCCAGTGGCACCGAAATCCAAGGCCCGCAACAACAAAGTTGACCAAGACACCCAATGTCATGGCCTGCCACCTGGATTCGATCATGACACGGCGTTATCGGTCGCCAGTCGCGGCAGAGACTCGAATACGTAACCATTTAGGCACCGGGCTACTCCCCGATGACCCGTCTAAGGCAACAATCCGGCAAGATGGGCGGCATGGACTCTGGTGTCAGCTCGCCTCGCGTCTTGGTCGTCGACGACGACGCCGATGTGCTTGCCTCGCTGGAGCGCGGCCTGCGGCTTTCCGGATTCGAAGTTTCCACCGCCGTCGACGGGGCCGAGGCCCTGCGCAGCGCCACCGAGACCCGCCCGGACGCGATTGTGTTGGACATCAACATGCCCGTGCTGGACGGCGTCAGCGTGGTCACCGCGCTGCGCGCGATGGACAACGACGTCCCGGTCTGCGTGCTCTCCGCCCGCAGCTCGGTCGACGACCGCGTCGCGGGCCTGGAGGCGGGTGCCGACGACTACCTCGTGAAACCGTTCGTGCTGGCCGAGCTCGTCGCGCGGGTCAAGGCGCTGCTGCGCCGCCGGGGTTCCGTCGCGTCGTCCTCGTCGGAAACCATCACGGTGGGACCGCTGGAAGTGGACATTCCCGGCCGGCGGGCTCGGGTCAACGGCGTCGACGTCGATCTGACCAAGCGCGAGTTCGACCTGCTGGCGGTGCTGGCCGAGCATAAGACGGCCGTGCTGTCCCGTGCGCAGCTGTTGGAATTGGTGTGGGGCTATGACTTCGCCGCCGACACCAACGTCGTCGACGTCTTCATCGGGTACCTGCGCCGCAAGCTGGAGGCGAACGGCGGTCCCCGGTTGCTGCACACCGTCCGCGGGGTGGGGTTCGTCCTGCGGATGCAATAACGATGCGATAGGTAGCACCAGCGATGAAATTCCTGTCGCGGATCTTGGCCCGCACGCCCTCGCTGCGGACCAGGGTGGTGCTCGCGACAGCCATCGGTGCCGCGATTCCGGTGCTGATCGTCGGTGCCGTCGTATGGGTCGGGATCACCAACGACCGCAAGGAGCGACTGGACCGCCGGCTCGACGAGGCCGCCGGCTTCGCGATCCCGTTCCTGCCGCGCGGTCTGGACGAGATCCCGCGCTCACCCAACGACCGCGACGCGATCATGACGATCCGGCGCGGCAGCCGGGTGAAGTCGAATTCCGATGTCACGCTGCCCCGGTCCGACGTCGATTACACCGACACCTACATCAACGGCGTGCGGTATCGGGTGCGCACGGTTGAGATCCCGGGGCCGGAGCCAACCTCGCTGGCGGTCGGCGCGACATATGACGCCACCCTGGCCGAGACCAACAACCTGCACCGCCGGGTGCTGCTCATCTGTGGGTTCGCCATCTTCGCGTCGACGGTGTTCGCGTGGCTGCTGGCCTCTTTCGCGGTGCGCCCATTCAAACAGCTTGCGCAGCAAACCCGATTGATCGATGCGGGTGACGAGGCGCCACGGGTCGAAGTGCATGGCGCCACCGAGGCCGTCGAGATCGCCGAGGCCATGCGCGGCATGCTGCAACGCATCTGGAACGAGCAGAACCGCACCAAGGAGGCGCTCTCCTCGGCCCGCGATTTCGCTGCCGTGTCCTCGCATGAACTGCGCACACCCCTGACCGCGATGCACACCAACCTCGAGGTGCTCTCGACCCTCGATCTGCCCGATGACCAGCGCAAAGAGGTGATCAACGACGTCATCCGGACGCAGGCCCGGATCGAGGCGACGCTGAGCGCGCTGGAGCGGTTGGCCCAGGGCGAGCTGTCCACCTCCGACGATCACGTGCCGGTCGACATCACCGAACTTCTGGATCGCGCCGCCCACGACGCGACGCGGGTCTATCCCGACCTCGATGTATCGCTGGTGCCGTCGCCCACCTGCATCATCGTCGGGATGCCGGCGGGTTTGCGCCTCGCGGTCGACAACGCGATCGCCAACGCCGTCAAACACGGCGGCGCCACCCGGGTCCAGCTGTCGGCGGTCAGCTCGCGCGCCGGGGTGGACATCGCCGTCGACGACAACGGCAGTGGCGTGCCCGAAGGCGAGCGCCACGTGGTGTTCGAGCGGTTCTCCCGCGGGTCGACGGCCTCGCACTCCGGGTCGGGTCTGGGGCTGGCCCTGGTGGCCCAGCAAGCCCATCTGCACGGCGGGACGGCTTCGCTGCACGACAGCCCGCTGGGCGGCGCGCGACTGCTGCTGCGCCTGCCCGCGCCGAGTTAATGCATTGGGGTCATTTCCCGGAGTTGTTGTGCCACGGCGTGAATCCGGCCCGTAAAGCGGATTGCTCGTCGTTGAACCACACCTGGGCAACCGTCGAGTCGTAGCCGGGGTTGTCGGGGGTGTAGTAAAGCCGGGTATCGATGCGCGCCCTGACCAACCATCCCGCCGGTCCACGGCCATCGGGGCCGGGTTGCGCGGAGCCGGGCCCGTAGGGCGCGGGCGGCGGCACCGAAATCTTCGTCGTCCGCGATTCGCTATTCGCCGGGATCTTCGTCGTCGGCGGTTCGGTCACAATCCTCGTCGTCGGAGGATCGGGTATCACCGGGTGATCGACCGGGACCTCAAGCGGCACTTCATGTTTGATAGCCCGGACCAGGAGCGCTAGCGTCAACACCAGCCCCATCGTGAACGACAAGGCGATCAGCCACCAGTGCACGTGATTCATCGGCGGATACCGATGAGCGCGGCGATCACCCAGGCAACTGCCGATCCCGCCACAAAGGCCAGCAGGTACCACAACCACTGGATCACGAAATCCATGTCGGATCCTCCTCAGCCAACCACGATTTCGACGCGACGATTCTTGGCGCGACCATCGGCGGTGTCATTGCTGGCGACCGGGTTGATCGAACCGAGACCCCTGACGGTCAGATGATCACTAGTAACACCTTGGGCGACAAGAAAATTCGTCACCGTTTGAGCGCGGTTGTTGCTCAGCGGGATGTTCACCGCCTCGGTACCGGAATTGTCGGTGTAGCCGTTGATCGTCGCGTGCGCGTTCGGGCACGCCTTCAGCTTGTCCGCGACCTGGGCCAGAATCTGAACGTCGGCCGGGGTCAGGCTGAATCCGTCGTTGCCGAACGTAATCGGCCCGCCGGTCACGGCATTGACGGCCGACTGCAGATCGCCGCATTGGCCCGCAGGCGCGGGCGGTGGTGGCGGCGTCGAGCCGTCAACCGCAAGCTGGTCGACGACAGTCAGATTCGACCAGGTGCGCGCGGCGTCGGCGTCGATCGTGTTCTTCTGATCTTGTGACGCGGCCGTTCCGGTCAGGGTGATCGTGCCTGCATTGACCGTGAGATTGAAGTCGGTAATCGACGCGCTGTTCTTGAAAATTGGTCCGGCATTGGAGAAATCGAGCCCGTCGACATTCGGGTTGATAACGATTTGGTCGATGATGTCGACGCCGGCAGGCAGTGCGCCTTTCAGCACCTTCGTCAGCACGGCTTTCGCGGAATCGTCGGGAAACTCGCCGGTGAGAGTTACGTTGTTGCCGTTGCGGGCAATTGACAGCGGCGCCAAGGACAATGGCGGCTTGCCGGGCTTGCTCGACGATGCCAC
This sequence comes from Mycobacterium sp. Aquia_213, assembly GCF_026625985.1. Lineage (NCBI taxonomy): Bacteria > Bacillati > Actinomycetota > Actinomycetes > Mycobacteriales > Mycobacteriaceae > Mycobacterium > Mycobacterium sp. Aquia_213. Next base: position 996,616 of record NZ_CP113116.1, on the reverse strand, counting down.
GACCGGCGCCGTGCCGGCCCCGGTCCGTGCGAACACACCATGGCCGATTGCGGCTATCAGTAGCGGAATAACCACCAAACCGATCAGCCAGGGCCAGCCCAGCGAGCGCGGGAAGGAGATGCGGGCCCGCCGCGCGTCAGGCGCTAGGCCGACACGCGCCCGTGGGCCCACGATATTTCCCCTCCTCGATGCGCGTGCCGCGACGCCTCCGTCCCGCGGGCAATATTGCAGCCTACCGACTCGCCCCTGCGCCACCGCTCGCGTCGGGCACACTGGAGCGATGGGCAGTAAACCGACCGACAGCGAAACCCTGGCGCACATTCGCAATCTTGTTGCCGAGGAGAAAGACCTGCGGGCACAGCTTCAGCACCACGACATCAGCGAGTCCGAGGAGCACGAACGGCTCCGCCGGGTCGAGGTAGAACTCGACCAGTGCTGGGACCTGCTGCGTCAGCGCCGCGCGCTGCGCGAAACCGGTGGTGATCCGCGCGAGGCCGCGGTGCGTCCCGGCGACCAGGTCGAGGGCTACCTGGGCTAGCCATGTCCCTCGGTGACACGCCGGATTGTGACGTAGTCGTCGTGGGTGGGGGCCACAACGGCCTGGTGGCAGCGGGCTACCTGGCTCGAGCCGGGCTTCGGGTGCGGTTGCTGGAGCGACTGGGGCACATCGGTGGGGCCGCGGTTTCGGCGCAGGCGTTCGACGGCGTCGAGGTCCGGCTGTCGCGGTACTCGTATCTGGTCAGCTTGCTGCCACCACGCATCGTCACGGACTTGGGCGCCGAAGTGCGGTTGGCGCGGCGGCAATTTTCGTCCTACACGCCCCAACCCGCGACGGGCGGGCGCAGTGGGCTGCTGGTCGGATCGCAGGATTCGTTCCGGGCGGTCGGCGCCGCCGACGACGAGCGCGGCTTCGCCGAGTTCTACCGGCGCTGCGGCCTGGTGACCGAACGGCTCTGGCCGACGCTGCTCGAACCGCTGCGCACCCGCGAGCAGGCGCGCCGCCACGTCACCGACGCCGGCGATCCGCAGGCCGCCGCGGCGTGGCGGGCGATCGTCGACGAACCGATCGGGCGCGCGATCGCCGACGCGGTGCGCGACGACCTGGTCCGCGGCGTGATCGCCACCGACGCGCTGATCGGCACGTTCGCTCGTCTCGACGATGCGTCGCTGCGGCAAAACATCTGCTTCCTGTATCACGTGCTCGGCGGTGACTGGGACGTCCCAATCGGCGGGATGGGCTCGGTGACCGCGGCCCTGGCCGCCGCCGCTGTCCGTCACGGTGCCGAAATCGTCACTGGTGCAGAGGTTTACGGCATGGAGCCGGACGGTGAGGTGCGCTACCGCCGGGACGGCGAAGAGCGCCGGGTTCACGGTCGGTTCATTCTGGCCGGGGTCACCCCGACGGTGTTGGCCGAGCTGCTCGGTGAGGCGCCGGCGCCGATCGCACCGGGGGCACAGGTGAAGGTGAACATGGTGCTGCGGCGCCTGCCCCGGTTGCGCGACGACAGCGTTACCCCCGAACAGGCGTTCGCCGGCACGTTTCACGTCAATGAGACATGGAGCCAACTGGATACGGCCTACGCACGCGCCGCCGCCGGGGAGCTACCGGATCCGTTGCCGTGCGAGGTGTACTGCCATTCGCTGGCCGACCCCAGCATCCTGTCGCCCGCGCTACGCGACTCGGGTGCTCAGACGATGACGGCGTTCGGCTTGCACACACCCCACTCTTTGCTCGAAGGCGACTCCCCCGTCTCCCGCGACCAGCTGACCGCGTCGGTACTGGAGTCGCTGAATTCGGTTCTCGCCGAACCGATTCAGGACGTGGTCATGAGCGACGCGCAGGGCCGGCCATGCATCGAGACGACGACCACCCAGGACCTGCAGCGCACCCTGGCGATGACAGCGGGCAACATCTTCCACGGCGCACTGTCCTGGCCGTTCGCGGATGACGACGAGGGGCTCGACACCCCCGCCGGTCAATGGGGAGTGGCGACTGCCCACGCACGAATCATGTTGTGCGGCTCAGGTGCTCGCCGCGGTGGCGCGGTGTCGGGCATCGGCGGCCACAACGCCGCAATGGCGGTCCTGGCCTCGCTCGGCTAGGGCCCGCTATCGTCCGTCGATGCCGGCGTAGTCGCGCTCGGTGTAGCCGGTGTAGATCTGGCGCGGACGGCCGATCTTGCTGTCGCCCTCGTCGTGCATCTCCCGCCAGTGCGCGATCCAGCCGGGCAGCCGGCCCAGCGCGAACAGCACGGTGAACATCCGGACCGGGAACCCGAGGGCCCGATAGATCAGCCCGGTGTAGAAGTCGACGTTCGGGTACAGCTTGCGCTCGATGAAGTAGTCGTCGGTCAGCGCGGCCTCTTCGAGCTGCTTGGCGATGTCCAGCAGCGGGTCGCCGCCCAGCTTGGCCAGGATCTTGTCGGCCTGCTCCTTGACGATCCGGGCCCGCGGGTCGTAGTTCTTGTAGACCCGGTGGCCGAAGCCCATCAGCTTGACGCCCTCTTCGCGGTTCTTCACCTTGCGGACGAACTCGCTGACGTCGTCGCCGCTCTGGCGGATCTGCTCGAGCATCTCGAGCACGGCCTGGTTGGCGCCGCCGTGCAGCGGCCCCCACAGCGCGTTGATGCCGCCGGAGATCGAGGTGAACAGGTTGGCCTGCGACGACCCCACCAGCCGAACCGTCGACGTCGAGCAGTTCTGCTCGTGGTCGGCGTGCAGGATCAGCAGCATGTCCAGCGCCCGCACCACCTCGGGGTCGGCCTGGTAGGGCTCGGCGGGCAGGCCGAATGTCATCCGCAGGAAGTTCTCCACCAGCGACATCGAATTGTCCGGGTACAGGAACGGCTGGCCGACCGACTTCTTATAGGCGTAGGCGGCGATCGTCGGCAGCTTGGCCAGCAACCGGATCGTCGACAGCTCGACGTCCTCGTTGTCGGTTGGGTCAAGCGAGTCGGGGTAGTACGCGGACAGCGCGTTGACGGCGCTGGACAACACCGGCATCGGGTGCGCGTTGCGCGGGAAGCCGTCGAAGAACCGCTTGAGGTCCTCGTGCAGCATCGTGTGCAGCTGGATCCGCTTGGTGAAGTCGGCCAGCTGGTCGGTGGTGGGCAGTTCGCCGTAGATCAGCAAGTAGGAGACCTCGATGAAGGTCGACTTCTCGGCGAGCTGATCGATCGGGTAGCCGCGGTAGCGCAGGATGCCGGCGTCGCCATCGATGTAGGTGATCGAGCTCTTGCACGCGGACGTGTTGACGAAGCCGTTGTCGAACGTCGTATAGCCGGTCTTGGACAACAGCGGGCCCAGAGCAATACCGTCGGCGCCTTCGGTGGCTTTGACGATCTGCAGGTCGATCTCACCGCCTGGGTAGTTCAGAGTTGCGGTGTCGTCGGTGTCGGCCACGAGAACCCCTTTGCGCTCTGGCTGGTATGGCTGCGCCTTGACTAGGTGCGTACAGCTGAAGGTAGTCGTTATCGCGACGACGCGCCTGCCCGGGGTCTGCTCTGCTGACCTCGCGGCTTTCTTTGAGGTAAACCCCGCCTTATGGTGCGGTGTTAGGCCTCACCGCCGCCCGCCACATGTGATCAGGGCTGCAGCCGCTCGACGCGGCCACCGACGACCCGAATGCGGTTATGCAGCCGGTTTTCTCGGCCCTGCCAGAACTCCACTACTTCGGGCGCAATCAGGTACCCGCCCCAGTTCGGCGGCACCGGGACGCGCTCGGAATCGGCGAAGCGGGCGGTCACCTCGGCCAGCTGGTCGAGCAGCGCCGCACGGGATGCAATCGGCTGCGACTGGTGCGACGCCCACGCACCCAGCTGCGAGCCACGCGGCCGCTTGGACCAGTAGTCCTCGGTGGCCCGCGGGTCCACCTTGGTCACCGCGCCCCGGACGTGGACTTGGCGCCCCAGCAGGTACCAGGGAAAGGTCGCCGACGCATACGGCGTCTCGGCGAGCTCGATGCCTTTGGCCGAGTCGTAGTTGGTGAAAAAGGTGATACCGGTCTCATCGACGCTTTTGCACAGCACCGAACGGCTCATCGGCTTGCCGTCCGCGACCGTCGTCAGCACCATCGCGTTGGGCTCGGAGACCCCGAAGCGTTCGGCGTCTTCAATCCACGTCCGCAATAACGCAAGCCACCCATCGTCGAGCCAGGAAACGTCGAGATCCGAGCTCCCATCGCGCTCGGCTGACCCGTACTCCACGCGCATCCGCTGCAGGTGATCGTCGTCTGGTCCGGCCACCGCGCCAACGCTACCGGTGGTAGCTACCGGCCGGTAGCGTCGGCAAAACTCCGAGGTGCAAGAATTTTCCTATGTCTGTGGTCCCGGAAAATTTTGTCCCCGGTCTCGAAGGCGTCGTCGCCTTTACCACCGAGATCGCCGAGCCGGATAAAGACGGCGGCGCGTTGCGCTACCGCGGCGTCGACATCCAAGACCTGGTGGATCAGCAGGTGACATTCGGCGATGTCTGGGCTCTCCTGGTCGACGGTAGGTTCGGCCACGGTTTGCCGCCCGCCGAGCCGTTCCCGCTGCCGATCCACACCGGCGATGTTCGCGTCGACGTGCAGGCGGGCCTGGCGATGCTGGCGCCGATCTGGGGCTACAAGCCGCTGCTCGACACCGACGAAGCCGCCGCCCGCGACCAGCTGGCCCGGGCGTCGGTGATGGCACTGTCCTATGTCGCGCAGTCCGCGCGCGGCATCTACCAGCCGGCCGTGCCGCAACGGGTTATCGATGAATGCCAAACGGTCACAGCGCGTTTCATGACCCGTTGGCAGGGTGAGCCCGACCCGAGGCACGTCGAGGCCATCGACGCCTACTGGGTGTCGGCCGCCGAGCACGGCATGAACGCCTCGACCTTCACCGCCCGGGTGATCGCGTCCACCGGCGCCGACGTGGCCGCGTCCCTGTCCGGTGCCATCGGCGCGATGAGCGGGCCGCTGCACGGGGGCGCACCGGCGCGGGTGCTGCCGATGATCGAAGAGGTCGAGCGCACCGGCGACGCGCGTGGCCTGGTCAAGAAGATCCTGGACAGCGGCGACAAGCTGATGGGATTCGGGCACCGGGTCTACCGCGCGGAAGACCCCCGGGCGCGAGTATTGCGCGCGACCGCCGAGCGGCTGGGCGCGCCACGCCACGAGGTCGCGGTCGCGCTGGAGCAGGCCGCCCTGGCCGAGCTGCGCGAGCGCCGTCCGGACCGGGCGATCGAAACCAACGTCGAGTTCTGGGCCGCGGTCATCCTGGACTTCGCCGAGGTGCCGGCCAACATGATGCCGGCGATGTTCACCTGTGGGCGCACCGCGGGCTGGTGCGCACACATTCTCGAGCAGAAGCGGCTCGGCAAGCTGGTCCGCCCGTCGGCCATCTACGTGGGCCCGGCCCCGCGCAAGCCGGCTGACGTCGAGGGCTGGGACCGGGTTCTCACCAACGCTTAACCCCGTTGTCGGTACCCGGCGGTTGAATGGGTCCGCCGCGATGAGTTTGCATCGCGGGCGCAGTCAATAACCGTGAGTCAGTCCCGAGCCGGGGCTGGCGTACGACCCGACAGCAAGGAGACCCCAATGGCCATCAACATCGAACCCGCAGTCATCCCCCACCTCGTCGTTGACAACGCCGCGGCGGCAATCGATTTCTACGTCAAGGCTTTCGGCGCCGAGGAGCTGGGCCGCGTGCCCGGCCCGGACGGCAGGCTGGTCAACGCCGCGGTGCGCATCAACGGCTTTAACGTCATGCTCAACGACGACTTCCCGGAGACCTGTGGCGGCAAATCGATGACGCCCAAGTCACTGGGCGGCACTCCAGTGACCATCCACCTCACGGTCACCGACGTCGACACGAAGTTCCAACGGGCGGTGGACGCGGGCGCGACGGTGGTGGCGCCGTTGCAGGATCAGTTCTGGGGTGACCGCTACGGCGTGGTCGCGGACCCGTTCGGCCACCACTGGTCACTGGGCCAGCCGGTGCGCGAGGTCAGCCCCGAAGAGATCCAAGCGGCGATGTCCGGCGCAAGCGGGTAGCTAGCCGAGCAGCCGCGTCAGCAGCCGGCGCTTGGGCGCCGGCGGCGCGGTCGCCGCGGCCGTGAGCATGTCGGCGACATCGGTGAACTTGTTGCGCGGGCGGCCGTCGTCGATGCCACGGGCGATCTCGGCGGCATCGATGGCGGCCCATCCCGCGGAGTCGACGACGCCGGATTGGCGGGCGTGCACCAGCTCGTCCAGTCCGTCGGGCTTGGTCACCGGGTCGGTCAGCGTGCCGGCGTTGTAATCGGCGACCAGTGCCTGGACGGTTTGGAACGAACAGGACTTGTTGGTGCCGATGAATCCCGTCGGGCCACGCTTGATCCACCCCGCGACGTAGGCCCCGGTCACCGGCCGGCCGCAGCCGGGGTCGACGACGCGGCCGCCGTCGTTCGGAACGACCGATGCCGACTCGTCGAACGGGAGATCACGAATCAGCTTGCCGCGGTAGCCAATCGACGTCAGCACCAGACCCGCATCGATCCGGTGCACGTCTTCGGTGCCGGTGATCGAAAACTCCACACCGGCGGCGCGCTGCTCACCCAGCACGCGGGTCGGCGTGAGCTGATAGGCCAGCCGGATGCGGGGGCGGGTTGCCGGGGCCGACGCGTCGCCGAGCTTGCTCAGGATCTCGAGCTTGTTGCGGGTCAACGAGTCGGAGGCGGTCGCGAGATCGCGTGCCACCAGCTCGTGGTCGCCGCCGTCGAGGACGACGTCGGATGCGCCGGTGAGACCGATCAATTCGGGCAGGGTGAACGCCGAGTGGGCAGGGCCACGGCGCGCGGCGATGACGACCTCGCGGACCGCTGAGTTGCGCAGCGCCGCGAGTGCGCGGTCGGAGATATCGGTGCGGGCCAGGTCGTCGGGATCCGCGGTGAGCACGCGAGCAACGTCGAGGGCGACGTTGCCGTTGCCGATGATCACCACCCGTTCATGGCTGAGATCGACTGGCAGATCGTCGAAGTCGGGATGGCCGTTGATCCACGCGACGTGCTCGGTGGCGGTGCCGGTGCCCGGTAGGCCCATGCCGTCGATGTCGAGCCGGCGGTCGTCGGGCGCACCCACCGCGTACAGCACGGCGTGGTGATGCGCCAGCAACTCGGCATGGCTCAGGTGTTTGCCGATCTCGACGTTGAGGTAAAAGCGGAAGTGGCGATTTCGGGCGACCCGGTCGAAAAGCTGGGTCACCTTCTTCGTGTTCTGGTGATCGGGAGCCACCCCGGCACGCACCAAACCGTAAGGCGTGGGCAGCTTCTCGAAGACGTTGACCCGCACGCCATGCTGGATGAGCAGTTCGTCGGCGGCATACATCGCCGCGGGCCCGGACCCGACGATGGCGACGGTCAGCGGCCGACGGCGGGCATGCACCTCGGCGGCCGGGATCACCGGCGCCAGCTTCGACGTGGGCGGCAGCTTCACGTCGGCCGGTCGCTCCGGGTAGAACGAGGCGTTGATCTCGACGAACGGCAGCTGCGTGCTTTCCAGCCGGTTGTCGGGCGCGATCGCTCCCACCGGGCAGGCGCTCACACATGCGCCGCAGTCCACGCAGGCGGCCGGATCGATGTACAGCATCTCGGTCGTCGCGAATCCCGGCTCGTCCGGTGACGGGTGAATGCAATTCACCGGACAGGCGAAGACACAGGACCCGTCGTTACAGCACGACTGGGTAATAACGTGCGGCATAAGCGAACTCGCAGCGGCTACGCGGCCGGGACGGCGGACAGGTGCTGGCGCTGTGGCTCACTGCGGTAGCGCGACGGCTTGCCGTTGATCTTGCAGATCCGCCACATCAGCCGTGCGGAGCGGTTTTCCATCAGGCCGGTGTCGTAGGCCAACATCCGCACATCGCCAAACATGTCGCTGAGCCACTTGCGCGATTCCGGCGAGCGGAAGAACAGTTCCTTCTTGACCTCGCGCGGGATGTCGAACTCGCGCCAGAAGGCCTTGGGCGGCACCACAATTGCGCGGCACAACGCTTTCATCGTCAGCGGCAAGAACAGCGCGGTCCAGAACCGCTGCCTCTTGGTCAAATGCGGCAGCCGCTTCCGCAGGAACTCGTGCGCGAACGAAATGTGCCGCGCCTCCTCGGCCACGTGAATCGCCATCACCCGTTCCATGATCGGGTGCAGCGACTTGCCTTCGCGCAGCACATTTTTCTGCGTGTGGTCAATCGGTTCCTCACCGGCCAGCACGCCGATGAAGAACGCGATCGGCAACGGCCCAGCGGCCAGCGGGACCAACGGCGAGACCCACTTCAGCACCCGCGGCATGCCCGGGACGTCGGCACCGATCCGGTTGACCATCTCCTGGAACATCATGGTGTGGTTGCACTCTTCAACCGATTCGTGCAAGCAGTACCGATACTCCGGAGATCCGTTCGGCACCCAGAAGGTGTAGTTCATCAGGCCGCGGATCAGGATCGACTCGAAGTGCAGACCCACCTTGGCCACGTTCGCCTGGCGCCACATACCTATCTTGATCTGGCGCTCTTCGGGCTGTGCCTGATACCAGGGATGACGGCCCAACGGGTCGGTCGCCGGGAGAATCCACCGCGGGTCGTTCTCGGTGACGGCGAACTCCGGTGACTCCCAATCGATGTCGGTGTATGGGTTGAAGTTTCGCCGCACCGACCCCTCAGACAGTGTGGCGAGCATCTTCACGTACTCGGCGTCGTCGCGCACTTCCATCTTGTTGCGCCAGCGCCGGACCATTCGCGTCCTAGCCATACCCAAGCCCTCCCCAACGAGGTTTACATTTGGACGTCGTATGTCTAGACAGTACCGCAGGTACCGGGAACTGACTAGGGCCCCGCAAACACTGTTGCCTGACCAGTGGTCACCGACTTGGTGTGGCCTGGCTCACACTTTGGTGCCGCTGCAACAGCGCTGCCAGGCGTTAGGTAGCCGCTGGCGGGGCACAACAAACGGCCCGCCCCCATGCCGTCGCGAGTCGGCTCACTACCCTGGTGAGCATGGCTGACCAGCTTCAGATTCCCGCTGACATCAAACCCCGTGACGGCCGCTTCGGCTGCGGCCCATCCAAGGTCCGACCCGAACAACTACAGGCACTGACGACGACCGCGGCCGCGTTGTTCGGCACCTCGCACCGGCAGGCGCCGGTCAAGAATCTGGTGGGCCGGGTGCGCAAGGGGGTGTCGGAGCTGTTCTCAGCGCCCGACGGGTACGAGGTCATCGTGGGCAACGGTGGCGCGACCGCGTTCTGGGACGCCGCCGCGTTCGGGCTGATCGACAAACGCTCACTGCACCTGACCTATGGCGAGTTCAGCTCGAAGTTCGCCTCGGCGGTCGCCAACAACCCGTTCGTCGGGGATCCGATCATCGTCAAGGCCGACGCCGGCAGCGCACCCGAGCCGCAGACCGACCCGTCCGTCGACGTGACCGCGTGGGCGCACAACGAGACGTCGACCGGCGTCGCTGTCCCGATCCGGCGCCCGGCGGGTGACGCGCTGGTTCTCATCGATGCCACGTCGGGCGCGGGCGGGCTGCCGGTCGACATCGCCGACACCGATGCCTATTACTTCTCGCCGCAGAAGAACTTCGCCAGCGACGGCGGATTGTGGCTGGCCATCCTGAGCCCCGCCGCGTTGGCCCGGGTCGAGGCCATCGCCGCGTCCGGACGCTGGGTTCCCGACTTCCTCTCGCTGCCCATCGCGATCGAGAACAGCCTCAAGGATCAGACGTACAACACCCCCGCGATCGGCACGCTGGCGCTGATGGCCGAACAGCTCGACTGGATGCTGGGCAACGGCGGACTGGACTGGGCGGTCAAGCGCACGGCGGACTCGTCGCAGCGGTTGTACTCATGGGCGCAGGAGCGGCCGTACACCACGCCGTTCGTCTCCGACCCGGCGCTGCGCTCCCAGGTGGTGGGCACGATCGATTTCGTCGACGACGTCGACGCCGCGGCGGTCGCCAAGACTTTGCGGGCTAACGGGATCGTCGACACCGAGCCGTATCGCAAGCTCGGCCGCAACCAGTTGAGGATCGCGATGTTCCCCGCGGTCGACCCCGACGACGTCAGCGCGTTGACGCAGTGCGTCGACTGGGTCGTCGAACGGCTGTAGTTCGCGACGATGCGGCCCGGACCGGGCAGCTGAGGAGCCGGACAAATTCAATACCGACCCGTCGGCCATCCCTGCGCAAACCGCCCAGCGTGTCAGCACAGGTTGTGGGCGTTAGCTGGACTAGAGTGCGGCACAGTGATGGGTCGTCGCTGACCTGCACAAAGCCTGCGAGGAGAAGCCATGCGGGAACTCAAGGTAGTTGGGCTCGACGCCGACAGCAAATACATCCTCTGCGAGGGCGATGACCCCGCGGAGCAATTCAAGCTGGCGGCCGACGATCGACTGCGGGACCTGGTGCGCAAGGAAGTGGCGCCGCCGGAGCAACCGCACCTCGACATCGAGGTCACCAACATGCTGAGCCCCAAGGAAATTCAGGCCAAGATCCGGGCCGGCGCGTCCGTCGAGCAGGTGGCCGCGGCGTCGGGCTCAGACATCTCGCGGGTCCGCCGGTTCGCCCACCCGGTGTTGCTGGAGCGCTACCGCGCCGCCGAGTTGGCAACGGCCGCACATCCGATGCTTGCCGACGGCCCCGCGGTGATGACCCTGCTGGAGACGGTGAGCACCGCAATGGTCGCGCGCGGTCTGGACCCCAGCGGACTCAGCTGGGACGCGTGGCGCAATGAGGACAACCGCTGGACCGCGCAACTGGCGTGGAAGGTCGGCCGCTCCGACAACCTGGCACATTTCTGCTTCATGCCGGGCGCCCACGGCGGAACGGTCACCGCGATCGACGACGCGGCCAGTGAGCTGATCGACCCGAACTTCGAGCGTCCGCTGCGCCCGCTTGCCCGCGTGGCCCACGTCGAGTTCGAAGAACCCGCTGCGGCAGCGCCCGCGCAGCCGGCACCCGCCGCGCCGCCGGGGCCGCCGGTGCACAGCCGTCGCGGCAAACCCGTGATTCCGGCCTGGGAGGACGTGCTGCTCGGAGTGCGCTCGGGCGGACAGCGCTAGCTCGACAGCGTGAGCGCGAGCAGCGCCAGCCACGCGATCGTCACACCCACACCCGCGCCCAGCACAAACCAGCGCAGCACCGGTGTGCGCCGCCACCCCCACAGCGTCGGCGCCAGTCCCCCCGCGGCCACCACATTGAGCCCGACGGCCAACAGCGGATGCACCCGGACCAGACCGAGACTGAGCACCACAATCGCCGCGCCGGTCACCGCGGCGACAAACCCCGCGACCGTCAAACCCGTTGCCCAGGGCACAGACTGGGTGCGCTGGCCGAATTTGTCGCTCACGCGCCGAGCCTAACCCGCTCGTAGAACGCCAACGCCGCGGCAGTCGCGACGTTGAGCGAATCCGTGCCGCGTGACATCGGGATGCGTACCCGCACGTCGCTCAACTTCAGGGCGGCCGGAGTCAGGCCCGGCCCTTCGGCGCCGACCAGCACCGCGACCCGGTCGTCGCGCGCGGCGGCCATCGCTTCGGCCAGCACGCGCGCCTCGCCGTCCGGGGTCATCGCGAGCAGCCGGAAGCCGCTCTCTTTCAGCATCCCGAGATCGGCGGGCCAGTTCGCGGAGCGGGCATACGGCACCAGCAGCGCATGCCCCATCGACACCCGCACGGCGCGTCGGTACAGCGGATCGGCGCAGCCGCTGCCGAACACCACCGCGTCCACGCCCAGCCCGGCCGCATTGCGGAAGATGGAGCCCAGGTTTTCGTGGTCGTTGACGCCTTCGAGCACGGCGATGGTTCGCGCGCCCTCGACCAGCTGGCCCACGCTCGGCTCGGGCACGCGTCGCGCGGCGGCCAGCACCCCGCGGTTGAGGTGGAAGCCGACCACCTGCGCCATGACCTCGGCGGATGTCCGGTAGAACGGTGCCGAGCATGCCGGGCCGGGCAAGTCGTCCTTGAGTTCCTCGAGCCTGCGCTCGGTGCCGAGCAGGGCGTGCGGGGTGAACCGGGACGCCAGCATGCGCTGCACGACCAGCACACCTTCGGCGATCACCAGCCCTTTGCCGGTGGGCAGGTCGGGGCGCCGGTCGATGCTGTTCAGGTCACGGAAATCGTCGAGCCGAGGGTCGTCGGGATCGTCGACGTCCTGGACATCCAGGCGCGAACTCACGGGCTTTCGTCGACCAGCGCCAACATCAAGTCGGCCGCCTCGCGAAGGGTGGCGCGCTTATCGCTGTCCATCGTCGCGAGCTGTTCGGCCAGCCACTCCTGACGGGCGCGCCGGGCCGCTTTGACCAATTCGGCTCCCGACTCCGAAACCGACACCAGCACCTGCCGGCCGTCGACGGGGTGCGGGGTGCGGTCCACGAAGCCCTCGTCGGCGAGCGACGCGATCACCCGGGTCATCGACGGAGGCCGGACGCGTTCGCGAATCGCCAAGGCGCCGGGCGTCATCGCGCCCTCGTTGGCCAGGGTCGTCAATGCCGACAGCTGAGAAAGCGATACCGGAGCGGACGGATTCCGAAACCGCAGTTGGCGGGCCAGCCGCATGACCGCCAACGACAGGTCGGCCGCCAGCCGCGCATCGCTGTCAGGCATGGCGCGAGGTTACATCGGAACTCGAGAATTCGGGCTAAGAAACGTCGAAGGGTGGCCTACGACGCATTCGCCAAGACGGCCGCCCGCAACCCGCGCCGCGGCGGCCTCGGCTGCGGGTTAGATTGATCGCGATGAGCGCCGAACCCGGCCCGACTCCCGAGCCACCACCGCTGCCACCCGTGCTGCTGCGGGTGTGGCCGTTCATCGCCATCGGCGCCGTGGGCTGGCTGATCGCCGTGGCCGTCGCGTTTCTTGTTCCCGCCCTAGAGAATTGGCGTCCGATCGCGCTGGCCGGGCTGGGAACTGGCGTCGTGGGTACGTCGATCTTCTTGCTGCAGCTCGCCGGTGCCCGACGTGGCGAGCGCGGCGCACAGAAGGGTCTGGAAACCTTTCTCGACGGCAATAACTAGTCGGGCGAGTCCGTCGCGGATTCCGGGGCGTCCGACGCGGCTTCGGGTGACTCGGCCGGCGCTTCGAGTGTTTCGGAAGCCTGCGGCACCTCGGATGTCTCGGCCACGGTCTCGGCGACGGCCTCGGGCACCGCAGCGGATTCCGCTGCGGAATCTGCCGACGCCTCGGGCAATTCTTCGGGCGGCTCGGTCCCATCGGCCGGGGCCTCCGGCGGATCTGCCGGCGGCTCGGCCAGCTCTGCCGTGGGGTCCGGCGGCGCCATCACGTCGAGGACACCGTCGTCGAAAGGCTCGTACGCCGGCGAACCGCTGCCCGCCGGCGCCGGTGTGTCGGAGTGGGCGCCGCAGCCGTACTGCTTGTCGACGATGTGTCCGTCGGCCGACAGCTCGTTGCCGCATACCCCGAACATCGCGCCCAGCGATCCCGCCAGCGGCAGGAAGAAGCCGCAGTCGCGGCACACCCGCTTGGTGGACCGCGCCATCGCCGAGTCGGGACCGTAGTCCCCGGTGTGCCATCGCTCGGCCGCGTCGGCGCGACCCCACAGACCCATCACCCAACGCCGGCCCAGCCCGACCTCGGCGGCCGTCTCGTCGACCTGCGGGTCGCCGCTGGAGGTGAAACCGGGGACCAGCCGCTCGTCGTTCGCCGCCGGCGGCAGCAGATCGCCGGGGCTCAAATCCCCTTTTCGCACCCGCTGGTCCCACGGCACCCAATCGGGCGCCAGCAGCGACGTGGGCCCGGGGATCAGCACGACTTCACTGATGGTGGCCTGGTCGGCGCCGGGGTAAGCGGCTACGACGGCGGCCCACTGCCACCCGGTGTAACCAGGCAGGTGAGCCAAGAATCGGTGGGTGGCGGCGGTCGGGTCCTCGTAACTGACGCCCAGGTAATCCCCTACCGCGTCGGGTCCGCTGAACTCCGCGACGGCTGCCCTGGCCTGATCGACCGCACCCCGAAGCACCGCCGCCAACCCGTCGGGCCACTCGGCCACGGTTGCCACGGCGGATTCCTCGATGGGCCCGGTCACGCTCTCTTCTCCATGCATTGCGTCTCCAATACTAGGTTGGCGAGCCACGCCCGGTTGCCCCTCGGTATAAGAGAGAATTGATTTGTGTCTGGACGGCGGCGTGATGATCCGGGCCGCGTGGGCCCCAACTCGGGCCGCCGGACCCGCAATGGTTCGACCAATCAGCACCCCGGCATGGCCAACTACCCCACCGACGACGCCGACTATCGACGCACGCGGCGCCCGCCACCGCCGCCCAGCGCCAACCGCTATCTGCCGCCGCTGGGCCGGCAGAAGGCACCGAACCGCGACACCCCGCCGCCACGCCGCCCCTCCCCTGGTGAACGTGAACGGATCACCGTCACCCGCGCGGCCGCCATGCGCAGCCGCGAGATGGGCTCCCGGATGTACTGGATGGTCCAGCGGGCGGCCACCGCCGATGGCGCCGACAAGTCCGGCCTCACGGCGCTGACGTGGCCGGTGGTCGCGAACTCGGCGGTCGACTCGGCGATGGCCGTGGCGCTGGCGAACACGTTGTTCTTTGCCGCGGCCAGCGGGGAGAGTAAGTCCAAAGTTGCGTTGTACCTGTTGATTACGATCGCGCCCTTCGCGGTCATCGCACCGCTCATCGGTCCGGCCCTGGACCGCCTGCAGCACGGCCGCCGCGTCGCGCTGGCTCTGTCGTTCGCGCTGCGCACCGTGTTGGCGGTAGTGCTGATCATGAACTACGACGGCGCCAGCGGCAGTTTCCCGTCGTGGGTGCTGTATCCGTGCGCGCTCGCGATGATGGTGTTTTCGAAGTCGTTCAGTGTGCTGCGCAGCGCGGTGACACCACGGGTGATGCCGCCGACCATCGACCTGGTGCGGGTCAACGCCCGGCTGACCATGTTCGGTCTGCTCGGCGGCACGATCGCCGGCGGTGCGATCGCCGGCGGGGTCGAGTACGCCGGCACGCAGCTCTTACAACTGCCCGGGTCGTTGTTCGTGGTGGTCGCGGTGACGATCGCCGGCGCGATGCTGTCGATGCGGATTCCACGCTGGGTCGAGGTGACCGCCGGTGAAGTCCCCGCCACCCTGAGCTATCGCCACGACAGCGAACCGGCGCGGCGGAGCTTTCATAAGGAAGTCAGCGGGGCACTGCGACAACCATTGGGCCGCAACATCATTACCTCGCTGTGGGGCAATTGCACGATCAAGGTGATGGTCGGGTTCCTGTTTCTGTATCCCGCGTTCGTCGCAAAGTCGCATGAAGCCGCCGACGGCTGGGCTCAGCTCGCGATGCTGGGCATCATCGGCGCGGCGGCCGGGATCGGCAACTTCGCCGGCAATATGACCAGCGCGCGGCTGAAGCTGGGCAGGCCGTCGATCCTGGTGGTGCGCTGCACCGTGGCGGTGTGCGCGGTCGCGTTGGCCGCCGCGGTGGCCGGCACCCTGATGGCAGCCGCGATCGCCACCCTGATCACCTCCGCCGCCGCCGCAATCGGCAAGGCGTCGCTGGACGCATCGCTGCAAGACGACCTGCCCGAGGAATCCCGGGCGTCGGGATTCGGGCGCTCGGAGTCGACGCTGCAGCTGGCCTGGGTGTTGGGCGGTGCGGTGGGAGTAATGGTCTACACCGAGCTGTGGGTAGGCTTCACCGCCATCAGTGCGATATTGATTCTGGGATTGGCCCAGACCATCGTCAGCTTCCGCGGCAACTCGTTGATCCCGGGCCTCGGCGGTAACCGGCCGGTGATGGTCGAACAAGAAGGCATGCCCCGCGACAACGGCATGACCGCGGCGGTGCCGAAGTGAAACGTGGTGTGGCCGTGGCGCTTGCGGTCGTCGTCACGCTGCTGGCCGCGGGCGCCGGGGTCGGCACCTGGTGGCTAGTGCGCGACTCCGGCCCGCAGCGACCGGAGATCAGCGCGTATTCGCACGGGCACTCGGTTCGGGTGGGGCCCTACCTGTACTGCAACGTGCTCAACCTCGACGACTGCCAGCAACCGAAGGCTCAGGGCGAGCTGCGGGTCAACGGCAACTATCCGGTGCAACTCTCGGTCCCCGAAGCGATTTCGCGGGCACCGTGGCGGCTGCTGCAGGTGTATGAAGACCCGGCCAACACCGCGACCACCATGTTCCGTCCGGGTACCCGGCTCGCGGTCACGATCCCGGCGATCGACCCGCAGCGCGGACGGCTGACCGGAATAGTCGTGCAGCTACTGACTTTGGTGGTCGACCCGTCGGGTGAACTGCACGATGTCCCGCATGCGGAATGGTCGGTGCGGCTGACGCACTGAGCCGGGCGAACTGGTGTCGACGCCGACGTTATCGAAGTCGGCCCCCGTTGGCCGCCACCGGGCTCAGAGGTTTGACCACTTGTCGGCATTTTTATTCGGCGCCAAGACAACTCCCGTACCATCAGCTCGGTGGGGCAGGACTGGCTGCTGGTCGAAATGTTGGGTTCTGATCCCTACCTCGTCGCGCAAGGATACCGTTTAAGCAAATTTGTACCACTGCCTTCCTTTTTCAGAAGAAGGTCAAATATTGACGAGACAACGGCCACCTTGAGCGCGACCGCAAAAAGCAAGAAGGCCCGCGTAGTAAACGCGCAGGATCATAATGCCGTTATCTGCACTGAGCCGGTCGTCATGAGTGATGGACAGGTCCACGGAGTCCACCTGTGGATGGGTCAGCCCTATGTGCGCCCGCAACCTCGAACGGTGCCGGGAGCTGTTGTGTGGGACCTGACAGAGGACGAGGCGACTGACACCCCTCAGGTCCTATGGAATGCCGGCATTCTCGCAGCGGCCATCAATTGCCCACCCAACGACACGCTCTGCAGCACGTGGAATGTAGCTGGCCATGATGGCACACCAATTCGCGTAAGTTTCGCCGCACGGGCACGACTCGAAGAGAATGCAGGCGGATGCACCGTCGGCCGGTTTCACCGCCCACGCAGTCTTGGGGCCGGCTAGTGGCGTGGCCGCGGGAAAGGCGGGGTCATGGCGGGGAAACAAAGGCCTGTGGAATCGACTGCGGTGTATGCGATTTCCATGTTGCTCTATCTGTTGGGGTGGCAATTCGCCAGCAGGATTCTGCAATAGGGCCTTTAGCGACCCGCCGATGAGGCTTTTGCACGCCCATGCGGGAATATTCCTCGTCGCGGCATCACCATTGATGCTGAAGGCAAGAATGCGGAGAATAGGCAACGACGTGCATGCCCTGACCCTCGGTCTGGTGAAATGAGCATGAGCACGGGCTTCGAGACCGACCGAGCCGAGCGGTTGCCGACGGCGTACGAACCCGCGCCGGAAAAGATTCCGCGGTTCATCCGCAGGTTCGCCGTACCGATCATCCTGGGCTGGTTGGCGCTCATCGCCGTGCTCGGCACTTCCGTCCCCGACCTCGATGAGGTGGGGAAAATGCGTTCGGTGTCGATGGCGCCTGACGGCATGCGATCGGTGGTCGCGAGCAAGCTCATGGGCGTGGCGTTTGACGAGTACAAGTCCAACAGCTCGGTGACGATCGTTCTGGAGGGGCAGCAGCCGCTCGGGGCCGATGCCCACGCGTACTACGACCAGATGGTCAAGAAGCTCGACGCCGACACCAAACATGTTGAGCACGTTCAAGACATGTGGAGCGACCCGCTGACCGGGGCGGGCGCGCAAAGTAACGACGGCAAGGCCGCTTATGTGCAGTTGAGTCTGGTCGGCAACCAGGGCGAAGCTTTGGCCAACGACTCCGTCGAGTCCGTCCAAAGCATCGTCAAGAGTGCGGCCCCGCCCAACGGGGTGAAGGTCTACGTCACCGGGCCCGCGGCGCTATCGGCCGACCAGCGCGTGGCCGGTGACCGCAGCCTGAAGGTCATCACGCTGTGCATCTTCACCGTGATTATTACCGTGCTGCTGTTGGTGTATCGCTCGATCGTCACGGTGTTGCTGACGCTGGTGATGGTGGTGTTGGAGCTGTCGGCCGCGCGCGGGACGGTGGCATTCCTGGGCTACTACAAGATCATTGGGCTCTCGACGTTCGCGACGAGCCTGGTCGTCACGTTGGGGATCGCGGCGGCCACTGACTATGCGATCTTCTTGATCGGCCGGTATCAGGAAGCCCGGGGTAGGGGTTTCTCCCGAGAAGACGCCTATTACGACATGTTTCACGGCACCGCACACGTGGTGCTCGGTTCGGGCCTGACGATTGCCGGCGCGACGTTCTGCCTGCACTTCACCAACCTGCCGTATTTCCAGACGTTGGGTATCCCGTTGGCCATCGGCATGGTGGTCGTGGTGGCCGCCGCCTTGACGCTGGGCCCTGCGGTGATCTCGGTGGTGACGCGTTTCGGCAAGACGCTGGAACCCAGGCGGACACAACGTATTCGGATGTGGCGCAAGATCGGCACATTCGTGGTGCGCTGGCCCGGTCCCATCCTGGTCATGACGATCGCTGTGGCGCTGGTCGGCTTGCTGACGTTGCCCGGGTACCGCACCAACTACAACGACCGCGCCTATCTGCCCACCGACCTACCCGCCAACGAGGGATACGCGGCGGCCGATCGGCACTTCTCGCAGGCGCGGATGAACCCCGAAATGCTGATGATCGAGAGTGATCACGATCTGCGCAACTCCGCGGACTTCCTGGTCATCGACAAGATCGCCAAGACGATCTTCCGGGTACCGGGAGTCGGTCGCGTGCAAGCGATCACCCGCCCCGACGGCAGACCGATTGCGCACACCTCGATCCCGTTCCTGATCAGCATGCAGGGCGTCAGCCAGCAGATGAATCAGAAGTACCAAGAAGACCAGATGGCCGACATGCTCAAACAGGCCGACATGATGCAGACGACTATCGACAGCATGCAAAAGATGTCAGACATCACCGCGAAGATGGCCAACGATATGCACCAGATGGTCGCCAAGATGCATGCGATGACCCTGGATGTTTCTGAATTACGGGACCACATGGCCGATTTCGAAGATTTCTTCCGACCGATTCGCAACTACTTCTACTGGGAAAAGCACTGCTTCGACATCCCGGTGTGCTACTCGTTACGATCCGTCTTCGACCTGTTCGACGGTGTCGACACGACGACGGATGACATCCAGAGCCTGCTGCCCGTCATGGATCACCTCGACACTTTGATGCCTCAGATGGTGGCGCTGATGCCAGCAATGCTGGAAAACATGAAGGCCATGAAAGTCACGATGCTGACCATGTATTCGACGCAGAAAGGTCTATTCGATCAGCAGAACGAGGCGCAGAAGAACTCCAACGCGATGGGCAAGGCGTTCGACGCGTCCAAGAACGACGACTCGTTCTACCTGCCCCCGGAAGCCTTCAGCAATGCCGAGTTCAAAAAGGGCATGAAGAATTTCATCTCACCCGACGGCCATGCGGTGCGATTCATCATCAGCCATGATGGCGATCCGATGTCAGTCGATGGCATTTCGCACATCCCAGCTATCCGGCAGGCCGCGTACGAAGCACTCAAGGGCACGCCGTTGGAAGGCTCCAGGATCTACCTCGCGGGCACCGCGTCGATCTATAGCGACCTTAGGGACGGCAATACCTACGACCTGTTGATCGCCGGAATCGCTTCGCTCTGTCTGATTTTCATCATCATGCTGATCATCACCCGAGGTGTGGTGGCCTCGGCGGTCATCGTGGGAACGGTCTTGATTTCGCTGGGTGCGTCGTTCGGGTTGTCCGTGCTGATCTGGCAGCACATCATCGGCATCGAGCTGCACTGGATGGTGCTGGCGATGTCGGTCATCATCCTGCTGGCCGTCGGCGCCGACTACAACCTGCTGCTGGTGGCCCGGTTCAAAGAAGAGATCCATGCCGGTCTGAACACCGGCATCATCCGGTCGATGGGCGGCACCGGCTCGGTCGTCACCTCGGCGGGGCTGGTCTTCGCTTTCACGATGATGGCCATGGCAGTTAGCGAGCTGACCATCATGGGCCAGGTGGGTACCACCATCGGCATGGGCCTGCTCTTCGACACCCTGATCGTCCGGTCGCTGATGACGCCATCCATTGCCGCGCTTTTGGGCAAGTGGTTCTGGTGGCCGCAACGAGTCCGGCAACGCCCAGTCCCCTCGCCCTGGCCGGCACCGGTCAAGTAATCGAAGCCGCAAACGTCCCTGTGTGCGTCGGTCCGTTCGCGGTTATGCACCGTGGCCGGCCGGCACTCGCTCGCCGTCAACCGGTGGCCCGGGTGGCGTTCCGTCGCCGAACGGCTTGCCCCCCAACGATTCCCGTCCGTGTTCGGTAAGCCAGTTGGCCAGATCCGGCCCCTTGGGCACGATACGGGTCGGATTGATATCGGCATGCACGATGTAATAGTGCTGTTTGATCTGGACGAAGTCGACGGTGTCCCCGAAGCCCGGCGTCTGGAACAGGTCACGCGCGTAGGCCCACAACACCGGCATCTCGCTCAGCTTGCTGCGGTTGCATTTGAAGTGCCCGTGATAGACCGGGTCGAAACGGGCCAGCGTGGTGAACAGTCGCACGTCGGCCTCGGTGATGGTGTCGCCCAACAGGTATCGCTGGTTGGTCAGCCGATCGCTCACCCAGTCCAGCGCGGTGAACAGCCGGCCATAGGCGGCGTCGTAGGCGTCCTGCGAGCCGGCGAAACCGCACCGGTACACCCCGTTGTTGATCTCGGTGTAGATCCTCTTGCTGACCTCGTCGATCTCGGCGCGCAGCCGCTCGGGGTACAGCTCGGGCGCACCATCGCGATGGTAGGCGGTCCACTCCGTGGACAAGTCCAGGGTCATCTGCGCGAAATCGTTGGTGACGACGGCGCCGGTTCCGACGTCGACGATCGCCGGGACGGTGATCCCTTTGGGGTAATCGGGGAAGCGTTTGAAGTAGGCGTCTTGTAGCCGCGGGATCTTCAGAACCGGGTCGACGCCACCCGGGTCGAGGTCGAACGTCCAGCTGCGCTGGTCGTGGGTGGGGCCGCAAAACCCAATGGAGAGAGCATCTTCCAGGCCCAGCAACCGGCGGACGATGATTGCGCGGTTCGCCCACGGGCAGGCGCGAGCGACGACGAGCCGATACCGCCCCGGTTCGACGGCATAGCCGTCGCGTCCGTCGGCGGTGATGCGGGTGGTGATGTAGTTGGTGTCACGGGTGAATTCGCCCGCACCGGCGACATAGGTGGACATGCTGACGATTCTGCTACTTCGAGCTTGACCCCGTCGACGCAGATACCGTCAGAAACCTCCGAGCCAGGTTTTCCTCGGTCGACGCACCGGCTTCCCAGTGCGAGATCCACGGCCCGGTGCCGTCGGACTGATCGACGATCCCGTCCTCCAGCCAGCTGTACCGTCCCTGCAACACCTCGTGGGTGAGCTGCACATCGCTGCTGTCGGTGTTGGCCCACAGCGCATCGAACAGGGCCTCGACCCGCAAGATCGCTTGTTGGCAGAACGTTTCGGCCAGCTCGTAAGCCTGTTGTCCCAGAGCCGGATCCGCCTCGCGCTGCCCCTCGGCACGCACACACGCGGCCGACATCGCGAACAGCTCGGCACCGATATCGACGATGCGCCCCAGAAAGCCCTGCTTTTGCTCGAGCTTGGTCTGCCAGCGCGCCATCCCGTAGAAGGTGTTGCGGGCCAGTTTGCGGGTAGAGCGTTCGATGAACCGCAGGTGTGACGCCAGCGGACCGAACTCGCTGTATGCCCTTGGCCGTTGTCCTTCACCAAAAACCAGCTGCGGCAACCACTTTGCATAGAAGCCGCTGGCGCCGACCGCCGCGGCGGCCTTCTCCCGCAACCCCGTGTCGGGTTTCGCGAGGTCGCCGGCGGCGCTCAAGTGCGCATCGACGGCTTCGCGGGCGATCAGCAGCCGCATGATCTCGCTCGATCCTTCGAAGATGCGGTTGATCCGCAGGTCGCGTACCGCCTGCTCGGCCGGCACCGCGCGCTCGCCGCGCGCGGCCAGCGATTCCGCGGTTTCATAGCCACGGCCACCGCGGATCTGCACCAGCTCATCGGCGATGACGCAAGCCATTTCGCTGGACCACAACTTGGCCAGCGCCGCCTCGATGCGGATGTCGTTGCGCCCTTCGTCGGCCATCTGAGCAGACAGTTCGAGCACGGCGTCCAGCGCATAGTTGGTGGCCGCGATGAACGAGATCTTATGCGCCACCGCTTCATGTTTGGCCAACGGCTTGCCCCATTGCACCCGCTCGCCGGACCATTCGCGAGCGATCTTCAGCGCCCACTTCGACGATCCCGTCGCATTCGCGGGAATCGACAACCGCCCGGCGTTGAGCGTGGTCAGCGCGATCTTCAGGCCGTCACCTTCCCGGCCGACCAGGTTCTCGGCGGGCACCCGGACGGCGTGCAGCCGGGTCACACCGTTTTCGATGCCGCGCAGTCCCATGAACTTGTTGCGCCGCTCCACGGTGATCCCGGGCGAATCCGCTTCGACCACGAAGGCGCTGATGCCGCCGCGGTGCCCGTCGCTCTTGGGTACCCGGGCCATCACCACGAGCAGTTCGGCGACCACACCGTTGGTGGTCCACAGCTTCACGCCCTCGAGTTCGTAGGCCTGCCCATCGTCGACCGGCGTCGCCGTGCAGGCCAGCCGCGCGGGGTCCGAACCCACGTCCGGCTCGGTGAGCAGAAAGGCCGATATCGCGCCGGCTGCACACCGCGGCAAGAACTTCCGCTTCTGCTCGTCGGTGCCGGCAAGCTTCAGCGGCTCGGGGACCCCGATCGATTGATGCGCCGACAACAGCGCGCCAAGGCTGGGGTGAACCGACGAAATCATCATCAATGCCCGGTTGTAGGCGACTTGCGACATATTCAGCCCGCCGTATTCGGACGGAATCTTCATGCCGAAGCAGCCCAATTCGGCTAAGCCCTTGACGTATTCGTCGGGGATCTGTGCGTCGCGCTCGATGACACTGCCGTCGACGGTGTTCAGGAATTCCCGAAGCCGGGCGAGAAACTCCCGGGTGCGCGCCTCGTCGGCATCAGCCGGTTTCGGGAACGGATGTATCAGCTCCAACGGGAAATGGCCGAGAAACAACTCCTTGGCGAAGGACGGTTTATCCCAACCACTTTCGCGGGACTCTTCGGCGAGAGCTCTCGCTTGTTCCTCGCTGACCTGCGCTTGCTGTGCCATCGCAGCCTCCTCGCTACACGACTGTCGCGAGGAGTGAGTACCCAAACTGGGACGCGGTACTCCCTGTGCCAAACGGCGGGCAGTTAGGCGTCGAGCTCCCGGGCCACGGCCTTGACCACCTCGGAGACACGGCGAGCCACCTTGCGATCGGGGTAACGCCCCTTGCGCAGCTCGGGCTGGACGGTGCCCTCGAGCAGCGTGATCATGTCCTCGACCATGCCGTGCAGCTCATCGGGACTGTGCTTGTGGTCGACAGCGGGTGCCTCGCGCCGGGTCTTGGCAAGGGTGGGCGGCGGGTCGATCAGCTTGACACTCAACGCCTGCGGTCCGCGGCGGCCAGAAGCCAAGCCGAATTCGACCTTCTGCCCCGTCTTCAGCCCCTCAACGCCCTCGGGCAACGCCGACGACCGGACGTAGACGTCCTCGCCTTCTTCCTGCGATAGGAAGCCGAACCCCTTTTCGGCGTCGTACCACTTAACCTTGCCGGTCGGCACTGGTCTCACCTGCTTGTCTGACGGAGATAACTAGGAATGGACAACACAAGAAGCGTCCCGCTTGTGCAGGACGCGATGCGGATTCAGATCCTACTCGGGTGGTTGCCGGGCCAGCACCCCCGTTTCCCCGTGACTCGCTACGCTGGCAGTACTGCTGGAGGAGATATGCGCCTGATTCTGAACATCATCTGGCTAGTATTCGGCGGCCTCTGGATGGCCGTCGGATACTTCGTTGCGGCGCTCATCAGCTTCTTGCTCATCATTACGATTCCGTTCGGGTTTGCTGCGCTGCGCATCGCCTCCTACACGTTGTGGCCATTCGGCCGGACGATCGTCGACAAGCCGACCGCCGGGGCCGGAGCGCTGATCGGAAATGTCATCTGGGTACTGCTGTTCGGCATCTGGTTGGCGATCGGTCATTTGGTGAGCGCGGCGGCCATGGCGGTGACGATCATCGGTATCCCGCTGGCACTGGCCAACCTCAAACTGATCCCGGTGTCGCTGATGCCGCTCGGCAAGGAGATCGTTCCGGTCGGGTCGACGGGCGCGTTGGCGCGGGTGCCCGCATGACGTTGACCGCACTGGGTGTGCCCGCGGTGCCGAGCCTGACGAGCGGCGCGGCCGGCGGCCCACTTGTCGCCGGAATGCCAACGGACGGCCCGCTGCTCGACACCTACGGCCGGGCCGCGACCGATCTGCGCGTGTCGCTGACCGATCGATGCAACCTGCGCTGCAGTTACTGCATGCCGGCCGAAGGCCTCGACTGGCTGCCCGGCGAGCAGTTGCTGCGGCCCGAGGAGCTGGCCAGGCTGATGCACATCGCCGTGACCCGGCTCGGCGTCACCAGCGTGCGGTTCACCGGCGGTGAGCCGCTGTTGTCCCGCCACCTCGAAGAGGTGGTCGCGGCGGCGGCCGGATTGCGTCCCCGCCCCGAGATCTCGCTGACCACCAACGCTGTCGGGCTCGCACGACGGGCGGCCGGGCTGGCCGCGGCCGGGCTGGACCGGGTCAACATCTCGCTGGACAGCGTGAACCGGGATCGCTTCGCGGCCATCACGCGCCGCGACCGGCTCGCTGACGTGCTGGCCGGCCTGGCCGCCGCCGCGGCTGCCGGGCTGGCGCCGGTCAAAGTGAACGCGGTGCTGGATCCCGCCACCGGCCGCGAGGATGTCGTTGAGCTGCTGGGGTTCTGCCTCGAACACGGCTACCAGTTGCGCATCATCGAGCAGATGCCGCTGGACGCCGGGCACCAGTGGCGCCGAGAGGCCGCGCTCACGGCCGACGACGTGCTGGCGGCGCTGCGACCGCACTTCCGGTTGCTTCCGGATCCGACGCCGCGCGGTTCGGCGCCCGCCGAGCTTTGGCTGGTGGACACCGGCCCGGATACGCCGGCCGGAAAATTCGGCGTCATCGCTTCGGTGTCGCACGCCTTCTGCGGGACCTGCGACCGCACCCGACTGACGGCCGACGGCCAGATCCGCAGTTGCCTGTTCTCCGCCGACGAGACCGACCTGCGAAGCCTGCTGCGCGGCGGTGCGACCGACGACGCGATCGAGGCGGCCTGGCGCACCGCGATGTGGGCCAAGCCCGCCGGCCACGGTATCAACGACCCGAACTTCATCCAGCCCGACCGCCCGATGAGCGCGATCGGTGGCTGAGTTCTCCGTCGACACCGACGGCATCCAGGTGACGATCCGCTACTTCGCCGCCGCGCGCGCGGCGGCCGGCGCCGATTCGGAAACGGTGGTGCTGCAACCGGGCGCCACGGTGGCCGAGTTGGTTCAAAGACTCGCCGTTCCGGGTACGCGGCTTGCAACCGTGTTGGACCGCTGCTCTTATCTGTGCGACGGCATCGCGGTCCGCGACGAAACCAAAGCGTTGCGCTCGGGTAACACGATTGACGTGTTACCGCCCTTCGCTGGCGGTTAATTCTGTGAGATAGCTCACGTAACGGAATGATAACGGCTCGGACACGGCCCGATATCGGGTGATAGTGACCTGCGTAAATCCCAGGTATTCCTGCGTCTTTCAAAGATGTCCGTGCGGGAAACGCCGAGTTTCGTAGAAAGTGACGGGCTCAACAGAACCGGCTACGGTCTCCGGAGGTTCGCCAAGCTAACCGGTGGCGTTCCTCCCCTACCCGTCGCGCCGAGCTCCATCCAGTGGGCGGGGGACACCGAAAGTGGATGGAGACGGGGGACCCACCGGTCCACCGTGATCGGATCGGAGTCGCTTGCGACTCCTTGGGGTGAAGCCGGCGCCGACTCCTTCGGGACGACGCACCGGCCGGGTGGCCTCTCCAACCCGAACCCGACAGCTGACCTCGTAGGCGTGCAGAGAGAGGAAACTTCGCGCACGCATGAGCGGACGTCACCGTAAGCCCACGACATCCAACATCAGCGTCGCCAAGATCGCCTTCACCGGGGCGGTACTTGGTGGCAGCAGCATCGCCCTGGCTGGTCAAGCAGCCGCAGCCACCGACAGCGAATGGGATCAGGTAGCCCGTTGCGAGTCCGGCGGCAACTGGGGCATCAACACCGGCAACGGCTACCACGGCGGCGTGCAGTTCAACGCCAGCACTTGGGCCTCGCACGGCGGCGGCGACTACGCCCCGTCGGCCGAACTGGCCAGCCGGGAACAGCAGATCGCCGTCGCCGAGCGCGTGCTCGCGACGCAGGGTCGTGGCGCCTGGCCGGTGTGTGGTGGACCGCTGTCGGGTCCCACCCCGCGCGAGGTCCTTCCGACGCCGGCAGGGTTGGATGTGCCGGGGCTCAACGGCGACCCGGGCCCGCTGGCCCCGCCGCCGGCCGACGCGCCTCCGCCGGACGCTCCTCCTCCGCCGCCTCCGCCGCCCGCAGACCCGCCCGCGCCGGTGCAGCTGGCCTCCTTCGACCAACCGGCCCCGCCCCCCGCGGATGTGCCGCCCGCCCCGCCCGCAGACCTGACGCCGCCTCCGGCGGACGCCATGCCGCCGGCGCCTCCCGCCGACGCTCCGCCTCCCGCCGACGCTCCGCCACCGGCGGACGCACCGCCGCCTTCGGACGCCGTCCAGCAGGCCGCCAAGGTCGGCTACACGCAGAAACTGTGGGAAGCGATCCGCGGCGAAGACGTCAACGGCAACGATGCGCTGGACTCGCTGGCGCAATCGGCTCCCGTCAACTGACGCAGCGCTGAGTCGAAGCCGCTAGGCCGAACCCACCCATTCGTCGGTTCCGTCGTCGAAAAACTGGTGCTTCCAGACCGGTAGCCGCGCCTTGATGGTGTCGACCAGCTGGGCGCAGGTGGCGAACGCCTCCTGTCGGTGATCGGCGGCAACCGCGGCGACCAGGGCCGCCTCGCCGATGTGCAGCGCACCGATCCGGTGACTGGCCGCGACCGCGCGCACGCCAGTGCCAGCCCCGGTGACCTCGGCCACCACCTCCGCCATCACCTGCGCGGCCGACGGATGCGCGGAGTACTCCAGCCGCGTCACCCCGTGGCCCCCGTCGTGATCGCGAATCATGCCGACGAACCCGACGATGGCTCCGGCCGACCGGTGCCCTACCAGTTCTTCATGCTCGGCAAGAGAGATCGGCTGCTCGGTGATCTCGGCGCGCAGGACGACCGTCATCGCTCGTGGTCTTTGCCCGCGATCTGGTCGAGGGCATGGTCGAGCACGTCGGCAAGCACCCCCAGCCCATCACGTACGCCGCCGGGTGAACCCGGCAGGTTGACGATCAAGGTCCGGCCGGCCACCCCGCACACGCCGCGCGACAGCACCGAGGTCGGCACCTTGGGCAGCCCGGATTGGCGAATGGCCTCGGCCAGGCCGGGAATCATGTAGTCGACGACCGCGACCGTCTGATCCGGCGTGCTGTCGGTCGGCGAGATACCGGTGCCACCCGTGGTGAGGATGACGTCGACGTCGTCGTCGAGCGCGCCGCGCAGTGCCTCGCCGACCGGGCTCCCGTCGGCGACCACTTCCGGATCCGCGGCCGAAAATCCATGCTGCTCAAGCCATTCAGCGATGATCGGGCCGCACTTATCGGTGTACACACCGTCCGAAGCCCGGGTCGAGGCGACAATGATCCGTGCGGATCGGGCGCCCATCAGCGCACCCAACTTCCGGTCTTGCCACCCTCCTTGCGGAGCACACGGACATCATCGATACGGGCCGCCGGGTCAACCGCCTTGATCATGTCGTAAAGCGTAAGCGCGGCCACGCTGACGGCGGTCAGCGCCTCCATCTCCACACCCGTACGGTCGGTGCTGCGCACCGTCGCGACGATCTCGATGTCCGACTCACCGACCGTGAAATCGACGTCCACTCCGGTGAGCGCGAGCTGGTGGCACAGCGGGATCAGGTCGCTGGTGCGTTTCGCTGCCAGAATGCCCGCCACCCGGGCGGTGGCCAATGCATCGCCCTTGGGCAGGCCGCCGCTGGAGATCAGCGCGACGACGTGGGCGGAGGTTCGCAAGGCGCCTGCGGCGACGGCGGTGCGCTTGGTGACTCCCTTTTCGGTGACATCAACCATGTGCGCCGCGCCTCGCTCGTCGAGGTGCGACAGCGCGTCCGGGCGGGATTCCTGCGACTGCCAGGCCTGCGCAGGTCTGGACGCCCCGGATGCCCCAGCCATCGGTGGCAATATCTATCGGTTGACGACCGTGACCGGGTGGATGTAGGGCAGGTGGTCGGATTCCACGGGGAACACCAGGTCGCCGAACGGCGAGAGTGCACCCGTCCGATCGCATACGAGTTCGCTCACCGCGTGGTCGTCGGGGTCCGTCGTCGGCCAGCCGTTGTCGACGTACCTGGTTTTGCCCGTCTTGCTCTCAGCAATGTCAGCCACGCCGTCCATTCTGACAGGTCGCGCACGCGCGCGTGACGCCAGTCGCAACGGGAGAGTTCTTCCCCACAACCGGCGGCAGGGGCCGGTGCGCACTCGCCGCCGCCGGAAGTTCCGGCAGCTGCTTTACGCTGGTCAGCGATGACCGACAACACCCCGGATATCCCGCTGGGGTCCTGGCTGGCCGACTTGCCCGACGAGCGGCTGATCCAACTGCTGGAACTACGGCCGGACCTTGCCCAGCCGCCACCCGGCAGCATCGCGGCCCTGGCCGCGCGCGCCGGGGCCCGACAGTCGGTCAAGGCTGCCACCGACGAGCTCGACTTCCTGCGGCTGGCGGTACTCGACGCACTGCTGGTGCTGCACGCGGACACCGCGGCGGTGCCGACCGCGAAGTTGCTGGCGCTGATCGACGGCCGCGCTCCCGAGGCCGACGTGATCGACGCGCTGAACGACCTGCGGCAGCGCGCCCTGGTGTGGGGCGATACCGCGACGCGCCTGGCCGCCGACGCCGGCATGGCCCTGCCCTGGCACCCGGGACAGGTGACGCTCGAGGACGCATCACGCAACGGCGAGCAGATTTCCGAGCTGATCGACGGGCTCAACCAGGCGCAGCGGGAGGTGCTGGACAAGCTGCTCGAAGGCTCTCCGATGGGGCGCACCCGCGACGCCGCGCCCGGCGCGCCTGCGGATCGGCCGGTGCCGCAGCTGCTGGCCATGGGCCTGCTGCGAAGGGTCGATGCCGAGACGGTGATCTTGCCCCGCCATGTCGCGCAGGTGCTGCGCGGCGAGCAGCCCGGCCCGATGCAGCTGACCGCGCCCGACCCGGTGGTGTCGACAACCACAACCGGTGATGTCGACGCCGCGGCGGCCGGAGCCGTGATCGACCTGCTGCGTGAATTCGACGTGCTGCTGGAAAGCCTTGGCACCACACCGGTTTCCGAACTGCGCAGCGGCGGTCTGGGAGTTCGCGAAGTCAAGCGGCTGGCCAAAGCAACCGGAATCGACGAGCCGCGCCTGGGCCTGGTTCTCGAGGTAGCGGCCGCGGCCGGGCTGATCGCCAATGGGACGCCCGATCCGGAACCGGAGAACGCTGACGGCCTGTATTGGGCGCCGACGGTGGCCGCCGACCGCTTCGCCGCGATGTCCGCGGCCGAGCGTTGGCACCTGCTGGCCAGCGCCTGGCTCGATCTTCCGGGGCGCCCGGCGCTGATCGGCGGCCGCGGCCCGGACGGCAAACCCTATGCGGCCCTGTCGGATTCGCTGTACTCGACGGCGGCTCCGCTGGACCGGCGGTTGCTGCTGGGCATGCTCGCCGACCTGCCCGTGGGCGCCGGTGTCGACGCGGCGACGGCGTCGGCGGCGCTGATCTGGCGGCGCCCACGCTGGACCCGGCGCCTGCAGCCCGGGCCGATGGCCGATCTGCTGGCCGAGAGCCACGCGCTGGGCTTGGTGGGCCGCGGGGCCATCAGCACTCCCGGCCGCGCGCTGCTGGCGGAGACGATCGACTTCTCCGCCACGGTCGACGCCATGGCGCGGGCGCTGCCCAAACCGATCGACCACTTCCTGATGCAGGCCGATCTGACCGTCGTGGTGCCCGGACCCCTGCAACGCGATCTCGCCGAGGAACTGGCGTCGGTGGCCAACGTCGAATCGGCCGGCGCGGCGATGGTGTACCGCATCAGCGAGCAATCGATTCGCCACGCGCTCGACGTCGGCAAGACCCGCGACTGGATGCACAAATTTTTCGCCGACCACTCTAAAACACCTGTGCCACAAGGACTCACGTACCTCATCGATGACGTCGCGCGCCGGCACGGCCAACTTCGCATCGGCATGGCCGCGTCGTTCGTGCGCTGCGAAGACCCGGCGTTGTTGGCCCAGGCGGTAGCGGCAGGTGAGGACCTGCAGCTGCGGGCCCTGGCCCCGACGGTCGCGGTGTCCCCCGCGCCGATCGCCGAAATGCTCGCCACACTTCGGGCCGCCGGTTTCGCCCCGGCCGCCGAAGATTCCAGCGGCGCCATCGTCGACGTCCGCCCGCTGCGGTCGCGAGTACCCACACCGCAGCAACGCCGGCCCTACCGCGCGACTCCGCGGCCCAACCCCGAGACGCTGAACGCGGTCGTGTCGGTGCTGCGCAAGGTGACCACCGTGCCGTTCGGCAATAGCCGCGTCGACCCGGCGGTCGCGATGTCGCTGCTGGTCGACGCGGCGAAGAATCAGGACACGCTGGTGATCGGCTACCTCGACGCCGCGGGCGTGGCCAGCCAGCGGATGGTGTCGCCGATCGCCGTCCGAGGCGGGCAGCTGGTGGCCTTTGATTCGGCGGTGGGGCGGCTGCGCGACTTCGCGATCCACCGCATCACGTCGGTGGTGTCGGCGGACAACGGATAATGGACTGATGACCCGCGACGACGATGCAGAGCGCGGAGCGCGATGAGGAGGAGCGGCGCCATTGACTGACGGACCGTTGATCGTGCAGTCCGACAAGACCGTGCTGCTGGAAGTGGACCACGAACTGGCCGACGCGGCCCGCGCCGCCATTGCGCCGTTCGCTGAGCTCGAGCGCGCACCCGAACACGTGCACACCTATCGCATCACGCCCCTGGCGCTGTGGAACGCGCGCGCCGCGGGCCATGATGCCGAGCAGGTCGTCGACGCGCTGGTCAGTTTCTCGCGCTACGCGGTGCCGCAGCCGTTGCTGGTCGACATCGTCGACACCATGGCCCGGTACGGCCGGCTGCAACTGGTCAAGAGTCCGGTGTACGGCCTGACCCTGGTGAGCCTGGATCGCGCGGTGCTCGAGGAGGTGCTGCGCAACAAGAAGATCGCGCCGATGCTGGGCGCCCGGATCGATGACGACACCGTCATCGTGCACGGCAGCGAGCGCGGCCGCGTCAAGCAGATGCTGCTCAAGATCGGTTGGCCTGCAGAGGATCTCGCCGGGTACGTCGATGGCGAAGCACATGCGATCAGCCTGAAGCCCGACGGCTGGGAGCTGCGCGACTACCAGCGGCTGGCCACCGACTCGTTCTGGGCGGGCGGCTCCGGGGTGGTGGTGCTTCCCTGCGGAGCGGGCAAGACGCTGGTCGGCGCGGCCGCGATGGCGAAAGCCAGTGCGACGACCCTGATCTTGGTCACCAACATCGTCGCTGCCCGGCAATGGAAACGCGAACTCATCGCGCGCACCTCGCTGACCGAGGAGGAAATCGGCGAATACTCGGGCGAACGCAAGGAAATCCGGCCCGTCACGATCTCGACCTATCAGATGATCACCCGCCGCAGTAAGGGCGAATACCGCCATCTGGAACTCTTCGACAGCCGCGACTGGGGGCTGATCGTCTACGACGAGGTGCACCTGTTACCCGCACCGGTGTTCCGGATGACCGCCGATCTGCAGTCCAAGCGACGGCTCGGCCTGACCGCCACGCTGATCCGCGAAGACGGCCGCGAGGGTGACGTGTTCTCCCTGATCGGGCCGAAGCGCTACGACGCCCCGTGGAAAGACATCGAGGCGCAGGGCTGGATCGCCCCGGCGGAGTGTGTCGAAGTCCGGGTCACGATGACCGACAACGAGCGAATGATCTATGCCACGTCCGAACCCGAAGAGCGCTACAAGCTGTGCTCGACGGTGCACACCAAAATCGCTGTGGTCAAGTCGATTCTGGCGAAGCATCCCAACGAGCAGACGCTGGTGATCGGCGCCTACCTCGATCAGCTTGACGAGCTCGGTGCCGAGCTGAACGCCCCGGTGATTCAGGGCTCCACCAAGACCAAGGAACGTGAGGCGTTGTTCGACGCTTTCCGCACCGGCGAAATTTCGACGCTGGTGGTGTCCAAGGTCGCCAACTTCTCCATCGACTTGCCGGAAGCCTCAGTGGCGGTGCAGGTTTCGGGCACGTTCGGCTCACGCCAGGAGGAGGCCCAACGGCTGGGCCGGCTGCTGCGGCCCAAGGCCGACGGCGGTGGCGCCATCTTCTACTCCGTGGTGGCCCGCGACAGCCTGGACGCCGAATACGCCGCGCACCGGCAGCGCTTCCTGGCCGAGCAGGGCTACGGCTACATCATCCGCGACGCGGATGACCTTCTGGGACCGGCAATCTAGGGCGATCGCAAGCGCGGCGTATTTCGCCGGGCGCCGCGGGTCGCCCGCAATCAGGCAGGCTAGAGCGACAGGATCGTCGCGGACGCGGTGCCGGGCGCGCCGTACACCTGCGCCAGACCGACCCGCGGGTTGCCGGGCACCTGACGGTCGCCCGCCTCGCCGCGCAGCTGACGCACCAGCTCGTGCATCTGCCGCAGTCCCGATGCGCCGATCGGCTCACCGTTGGCGATCAGCCCGCCATCGGTGTTCACCGGTATCGAGCCGTGAATCTCGGTGGCGCCGTCGGCCAGTAACTTCTCCTGCTCGCCGTCCGCGCACAGTCCCGTCTCGGCCATGTGGATGACCTCGTTGCCGGCGTCGGTGTCCTGCAGCTGCGCGACGTCGACGTCCTCGGGCCCGATGCCCGCGGCTTCGTAGGCCGCCTTGGACGCGTACACCGTCGGCGAGACGTCCTCGTCGAGCGGGGCGAAGGTGGCATGCACCTCGTACGCACCGAAGGTGCGGGTGCGGATCTCGCAGGCGCGTACGTACACCGGCTTGTCGGTGTACTTGTGCGCAATGTCGGCGCGGCACATGATGACGGCCGCGGCGCCCTCGTCGGGTGCGCAGAACATGTACTGCCGCAGCGGGTAGTTCAGCACTGGCGAGGCCAGGATCTCCTCGATGGAAATCTCCTTGCGCCGGAAGGCATTCGGGTTCAGCGCGCCGTTGCGGAAGTTCTTGTTGGCCACCCGCGCCAACGTTTCCTGCGAGATGTTGTGGTCGTGCAGATACTTGTTGGCCTTCATCCCGAAGAACTTGGTGGTGACGAACTGCCCGTTCTGCGCATACCACTGCGGCAGCGCCAGCTTGGCGGGGTCGTCGGTGAACGCCCCGCGCGGGTGCTTGTCCAGGCCGATGGCGATGCCGATGTCGTATTTGCCCAACCGGATGGTGTCGGCGGTCTGCTGAATCGCACTGGCCGCGGTGGCACAGGCGTTGAAGACGTTGGTGAAGGTGATGCCGGTCAGCCCCACCAGGCGGGTCACCGCGTCCGGGTTGGACACTTCGTGGCTGCCGCCGAAGCCGAACTGGATGTCCTTCCAACCCACACCGGCGTCATCGAGGGCGAACTGAATCGCCTCGGCGCCCATCTGCATCGCTGTCTTGTCGAACCTGCCGAAGGGGTGCAGGCCCACGCCGATGATGGCTGCGTCGTTAGTCATCTCAGGCTCCTCTATCTAGACCGGTTGGAAAGCGAACGTGATGATCTCGTTGCCGTCCGCGTCGGTGGTGAACGGCACCATGGTGAGCTCGACCTCCTGGCCGAACTGGAGTTTGGCCGGGTCGTTCTCGGTCAGCCGGCCCTCGACGCGGATCACGTCGCCGAGTTGGACCAGGCCCACGCCGAACGGCACGAAGTCGTTGCCGGTCGGGCCGGCGTAGGGGGCCCCGGGTGGGAAGCCCTGGGTGGTCCAGGCCACCAGGGTTCCGCTGCGCGGCAACAACACGTCGCTCATGGCTCCACCACTGCACCGCGGGCACCGCTGCTGCACCGGGAAGGTGGTGGCGCCGCAGTCACCGCACCGACTGCCGATCAACTGCGGGCTGTCGTCGGGCCAGGTCGAGATTTCGGGAGCGAGTGCCTTCTGCATCGAGGGGTCCTCCGTCGTCGGTCAACAGAATTGTGCTCACTAAACCGTATAACAGCCTTCCGAAAAGTGGAAACGGCATTCTCATTGCCGGCATGGCGGCCGCACACCCGGTGCCGGCGGCTTGCGCCGTGTTCCCGTCACACGGAGCCAAACCCTTATCCAAGCTGGCCGATCCGCCTACCGTCAGCACGGGCAATGCCGCCGGTAACCCGTTAGCGTCTGCCCGCTTCCCCCAGAGGTTTTGCGAACAATGGTCAGCACTCCCGCCCAGACAGCCGTCGGATCTGCGCCGGCAGCCGCGGTCGCCAGGCCGCGCAAGCAGCGCCGCTGGGCGATCATCCGGATCTCGTCCCCGCTGGTGCTGCTGGGGTTGTGGCAACTTTTCAGCGCCACCGGACTGATCCCCCAGGACGTGTTGCCGGCCCCGCAGTTGATCTTCGATGCCGGCCTGCAGCTGATCCGAAACGGCAAGCTCGTCGAGGCCCTGGAGGTGTCCGGGCTGCGCGTGGCCGAAGGCCTGCTGCTCGGCGGGGTGCTCGGTGTTGCCCTGGGCGTAGTTGTCGGGTTGTCGCGGTGGTTCGAGGCGACCGTCGACCCGCCCTTACAGATGGTGCGCGCACTCCCACATCTGGGCTTGATTCCGTTGTTCATCCTGTGGTTCGGCATCGGCGAGCTGCCGAAGGTGCTGCTGGTCGCGCTCGGCGTCAGTTTCCCGCTGTACCTCAATACC
This sequence comes from Mycobacterium sp. Aquia_213, assembly GCF_026625985.1. Lineage (NCBI taxonomy): Bacteria > Bacillati > Actinomycetota > Actinomycetes > Mycobacteriales > Mycobacteriaceae > Mycobacterium > Mycobacterium sp. Aquia_213. The sequence goes on along the minus strand of NZ_CP113116.1, from coordinate 961,694 downwards.
GTGTCCGCGATCAAGCAGGTCGACCCCAAACTGCTGGAAACCGCTGATGTTCTTGGCTTTTCGCTCTGGCAGCGGCTGCGCACCATCATCTTGCCGAGCGCGGCACCGCAGGTGCTGGTCGGGCTGCGGCAGTCGCTGGCGATCGCGTGGCTGACGCTGATCGTCGCCGAACAAATCAACGCGGACAAAGGCATTGGGTTCTTGATCAACAACGCCCGCGACTTCCTGCGCATCGACATCATCATCTTCTGCCTGGTCATCTACGCGCTGCTGGGCATCGGGACCGATGCCATCGTTCGAGCGCTTGAACATCGAGCCCTGAGGTACCGCACATGACAGTCACATCTGAACGACAGACCGCCGTCGTCGGCAGGCTCGACAATATTGATAAGTGGTACGGCCGCCGCAAGGTTCTCGACGGTATCTCCCTCGAAATCCAGACGCACGAGATCGTCGCGCTGGTCGGCCGCAGCGGCTGCGGCAAGTCGACCGTATTACGGGTGCTGGCAGGGCTTTCCCCCGACCACACCGGTGAGCGCGAGGTCGCCGGCGCACCGGCCGTCGCCTTCCAGGAGCCGCGACTCTTCCCGTGGCGCGACGTGCAGACCAACGTGCGCTACGGCCTCAACCGCACCGACCTCTCGCCGGAGGCGGCCCGGGACCGGACCGAGCGGGCGCTGGGCGAAATCGGCCTTGTCGATCACGCGGCGGCGTGGCCCCTGACGTTGTCCGGCGGTCAGGCACAACGGGTTTCGCTGGCCCGGGCACTGGTAGCCGAACCCCAGCTGCTGCTGCTCGACGAGCCGTTCGGCGCGCTGGACGCGCTCACCCGGCTATCCATGCGCGCGCTGCTGCTCGACCTGTGGCGCCGTCACGGATTCGGCGTGCTGCTGGTCACGCACGACGTCGACGAGGCCATCGAGCTGGCCGACCGGGTGTTGGTCCTCGAAGATGGCCGCGTTGCCCACTCCATCGAGATCGAAGCCCCGCGACCCACCCCGTCGGAGCGCACCGCTGTGCACGATCACTACCGCGCCGACCTCCTCGACAAGCTCGGCGTTCGGCTTTGACGGCCAAGCACCGCATCGCCATTCGCGCCGCACTGGTGCTGGCGTTGGTGGCCGGCACGCCCGGCTGCGTGTCGCGGTCTCTGGGACCGCAATTGATCGCGGTGCCGGCGCCGGTCCCGGTGTCCGAGCTTTCCGGTTTGACCCTGCAAGTCGGTGATCAAAAAGGTGGTACCCAAGCGCTGCTGCGCGCCGCCGGTGCACTCGACAATCTGCCGTACAAGATCACGTTTTCGACATTCACGTCCGGGCCTCCGCAGATCGAGGCACTGACCGCCGGCAAGATCGATTTCGCGGTCACCGGCAACACCCCACCGGTCTTCGGTGCCGCGGCCAACTCGAAGACCCGGGTGGTCTCGGCGTGGGACGGCGCCGAGACGGGCGAGCAGATCCTGGTGCGTGCCAATTCATCGATCGCCTCGGTTCCCGACCTGAAGGGTAAGACGATCCTGGTGGCCAAGGGCAGTGCCGCGCACGCGAACGTGCTCGAGCATCTCGCCGACGTCGGGCTGAAGCCCAAGGACGTGAAGCTGGTCTTCTTGCAGCCGGCCGATGCGCTGTCGGCGTTCGCCAACGGGCAGGGCGACGCTTGGGTCATCTGGGAGCCCTACACGTCGCAAGCCACCCTGACGCTGAAGGTGCGCAATATCGGCACCGCCGAAAACGGCTACCAGTTCGGAAGCGCATCCACCCGCGCACTGACCGACCCGAAGCGCAACGCCGCGCTGGCCGATCTGTTGATCCGCTACCAGAAAGCCGCACAGTGGGCGCGCGAGAATCCGTCGGAGTGGGCGAAGAAGTACGCCAAGGCCGTGGGCCTGGACATCAAGATCGCCGAGCTCGCCCAGAGTCACCTGCTGCGATTGCCCGTGCCCCTCGACGACAAGGTGGTCGCCGCCGAACAACGCCTCGCCGATCTTTTCGCGGCCGCCGACCAAATTCCGGAGGCGCCCGATTTCGTCAAGTGGGTCGACCGTAGGTTCAACGGTGTGCTCGCGGTGAGCAGCACACAGTGACGATACGAGGAGACGACGATGACGGTCATCGTGCTACTGGAACTGAAGTTCAAGCCCGACGAGGTCGGCGCCGGGCGTGAGCTGATGGGCCGGACGCTGGAAACCACCCGGGCATTCCAGGGAAATCTCCGCACCGACGTCTGGGTCAACGAGGACGACGAAGCCCACTGGATCATCTACGAAGAGTGGGAATCGGTCGACGCCGACGAGGCCTATCGCGCGTTTCGTGCCGGCGAAGGCAAGGTGACGCAACTCCCGCCACTGCTGGCCGCGCCGCCGGTCAAGACACGGTTCACCACCACCGACGTCTAGCTCAGGGCGGGAATGATTTCGCGCTCGAACAACTCGATGCCGGAGCGGTCGTAGGCCGCCTCGGGGAAGTAGACGATCGCGTACTCGCAACCGAGGTCGCGGATCTTGGTCAGCCGTTCGATCACCTGTTCCGTGGTGCCCGTCGCCGAGTCCGGCAGGCTGCTGGTCATCGAATCCGCAAGGGCCTCAGGCACATAGTTGACCAGCAGGTCACGCACCCGCTGCTGCCGGTCTTTGACCTCGGCCTCCGTCGTGCCGATGATGGCCGTGAAGTTGGCCGAACGCACGATCGCGTCGAAGTCGGTGCCTACGTCGCGGCAGTGCCCGGCGAGCACCTCGGACTTGTGCCTGAAGGCCTCGAGCTCCGGGGTGAAATTGGTGTACTGCGCGTACTGCGCCGCGATGCGCAGCGTCACCTTCTCCCCCCCGCCGGCAATCCATAGCGGAATACCGTTGTCCTGCAACGGCTTCGGCTCGACAATCGCACCGTCAACCTGATAGTGCTTGCCAGCAAAACTGACTTTGCCGTCGCGCCAGGCGTCCCGCAGGATCTGCACGCCTTCATCCAGCCGACCCAGCCGCACGCCGGCCGACGGGAATCCGTAACCATAAGCGCGCCACTCATGTTCGTACCAGCCGCCGCCGATGCCCATCTGGATGCGACCGCCGGAGATGATGTCGGCGGTGGCCGCCACTTTGGCAAGATAGACCGGATTGCGGTAGCTCATCGCCGTACACATCTGGCCGAGCTTGACGCGCGACGTGGTCGCGGCGTAGGCCGACATCAACGACCAGGCCTCGTGCGTCGCTTCGGCGCTCGGCATCGGGACGGTATGGAAGTGGTCGTAAACCCACACCGAGTCCCAGGCGCTGCCGTCGGCGTAAGACGCCAAGTCCCGCATCACCGCCCAGTGTTTCGCGGGGTCGATGCCTACCAGATCCATCCGCCAGCCCTGCGGAATGAAGAAACCAAAGCGCATGGTTAGGCACTCTAGCTGTCGCCGGTACGAGCCGGAACCTCATAGCGGATGGATATAAAGCACCCAGCCCGCTCCTGGTAACCGAGCGGTTAATGAATGCATGGCAAACAAGTTGATCCAAGTGACATTGGCCGGGGCGGCGACCGTCGCGGCACTCGCACTGTTCGGCGGCGCGCAGCCGGGTGCGCCCGCAGCCGTCGCGGCCGGCGCCCGGATCGTCAACGTCGACAACGGCGATGAAAACTTCGTGAACGACAACGGCCAGACGTCCGGCGATATCTTCCAGCAGAACGCCCAGGACCAAAGCACCGCGAGCGGGGCAGGGACGTAACCCAGCGTCACCCGCCGAGCGCGGCGAGCGCGGCGTCGACCGAGGCCGCCCGCAACGCCTCATACGGGGTGTCGGGAAACTGTAGGCAGCAATCCTGCAGACCGCCGAAAGCCACCACCGCGCGGGTGGACTGTGCGAGGTTCGGCCGCCGCCCAAATACCAGCTTGCCCAGCCGATCCCGCCAGGCCAGCACCCTGTCGATGAGCCCGAGGTCGGCCAGCATCGTCAATTCGGTGAGCACCAGCACGATGTACTGACGGTGCAGGTAGTGGAAATCGAAATAGCCCTCCAGCAATTCGCGGGCATCGACGTCGCGGCGGCCTTCCTGCTCGGCGACGAACCGCTCGCCGTCTTCGATCAACGGCATCACGATGCTGCGCACCAGTTCTTCGCGCGAGGTGAAGTGGTAGTACAACGCGGGTTTGGTGATGCCCAGCCGGTCCGCGATGTCCTGCAGGCTGGTCCGCTGCACGCCCTGCTGAAGGAAAAGCTGCCGGGCGACCTCTTGGATGCGCCGACGGGTATCTGACCGCGGTCTCGTCACCCAAAAATTTTAGCTGACTTACCGATAGGTAAGTGCTATGTTAGGGTCACCTAACTCCAAGGAGGTCGGCATGCGGATTCTGATCTCGGGGGCCAGCATCTCCGGCCCCGTACTGGCGTACTGGCTTATCCGCCATGGATTCGATGTCACGATCGTCGAGCGCGCACCCCACTTGCGGAAGACCGGCGGCCACGCGGTCGACCTGTTCCGCCCGGCCATGGAAATCTCGGCAAAGATGGGTGTGCTGCCACAGATCGAGGCGCTCGCGACCGGCACGACAGAAATGACCATGTATCGCGAGGGCGTCCAGCGCCCGGCGCGCGTCGACCTGACCAAGCTCTTCGGCGCGTCATCCGACCGGCATGTCGAGATCATGCGCGACGACCTCAGCGAGGCCTATTACCGCGCCGGCTGCGATGACGTCGAGTACCTATTCGGCGACTCGATCACGTCGCTGTCGGCCGGCGGTGACGTCACCTTCGAGCACAACGCGCCACGCACGTTCGACGTCGTCATCGGCGCCGACGGTCTGCACTCAAACGTGCGCCGCCTGGTCTTCGGCGAGGACGCGGGGCGCACCAGGTTTCTCGGTGGTTACCTGGCGGTCGAATCTGTGCCGAAATCGCTTGCCCGCAATGGGGAAATGGCGGTGCATATGGGCGCCGGAAGGATGGCGGCGATCTACACCGCGCAGCCCCTGGACGACGCGCGCGCACTGTTCATGTTCCGCAGCAAGGAAGAACTGCAATATCACTACCGAGATGTCGTGCGGCAGAAGGAGTTATTGCGGACGACATTCGCCGGGATGGATCCGGCGGTGGACGGTTGGCTCGCCGAGCTCGACCACGCGCCGACGTTCTACTTCGACTCGATCATCCAGCTGGAGTTGGACACCTGGTCGCGCGGACGGGTCGCACTGGTGGGCGACGCCGGGTACTGTCCCGGGCCGGCAGTGGGCGGCAGCACCAGCCTCGCGGTAATAGGCGCCTACGTGCTGGCGGGCGAATTGGCCGAAGCCAAGGGCGACTACCCACGCGCGTTCACGTCCTACGAACGGGCAATGGCCGACGCCGTGCGGCGCAGTCGTGCTTTTGCCCGCACCGCCGCCAAGACCATCGTGCCCAATTCCCGAGCCGGAGTGTGGGGGCTGACTCGCGCCGCTCAGCTGATCTCGGTGCTCCCCGCCGGTGTCAGCAGAGCCATCGCCAAAATGAATACCAACGGTGCCCGTCTGTACGATTCGATGCAGTACAAAGAGTACGCCATCGTTTGACGTCAATGGCCACAGCGAGCCAGAGGTGCCCGCCACGAAAGGAACGATCTGCGATGGAGCTTGCCGGTGTCGGGATATGGAGCAGTCAACTGCGTTACGGCGACCCGGCCGAATCCGCTGATGCCGCAGCAGAATTAGACGAGCTGGGCTTCACGGCGTTGTGGATTCCGGATGTCGGCGGCCAGGTGTTCGACGCGGTCGGCAGCCTGCTGGCCGCGACCAAGCGCACGATCATCGCAACCGGGATCCTGAACCTGTGGATGCATTCACCCGGCGACGTGGCCGAACGCTATGCCGCGCTGACCGCCGAACACGGGGACCGTTTCCTGTTGGGCATCGGTGTCAGCCACGCCCCGCTGATCGATGCCGGCGAGCCGGGGCGGTACCGCAAACCCTTGGCCGCGACGGCCGCGTTTCTGGACGGACTGGACGCCGCGCCACAACCGGTTCCCACCGACAAGCGGGTGCTGGCCGCGCTCGGTCCGAAGATGCTGACCTTGTCGGCAACCCGCGCGCGCGGGGCACATCCTTACCTGGTCACACCCGAGCACACCGCTTCTGCACGTTCGACTTTGGGTGAGGGTCCATTGCTGCTGCCCGAGCAGAGTGTGATCCTCACCGAGGACGCCGAGGAAGCACACCGTATCGGAACCGACTGGCTGCGTTCCTATTTGGCGCTACCCAACTACGCCAACAATTTACTGCGCAGCGGGTTCTCCGAAGATGACGTGGCACAGGTGAGCGATCGGCTGTTCAACGCGATCATCGCGTGGGGTGACGAAGCCGCCATTCTGCGCAGGGTTGCCGAGCACCGTGCCGCCGGCGCCGATCACGTCTGCGTCCAGGTGCTGCTCGCCGACCCGCAGGCCTTCCCCCGCGAGCAGTGGCGCCGGATCGCCGCGGCCTGCAACTAACGTCACGCGCACCACAAGAGTCTCTCGCCGAGCCGGCACCCGGTTTGCCCGCCTCTCAGCGACAAACGAGCTCCGTTACGTACTCACCTTGCACCTAGCGCAGCACGGCCAGCCACCATCGCCGAGCGTTGTCGCTGAGAGGCGGGCAAACAGTCCACCAATCCCCCACCAGAACACAAGTGGCGGTTGGGGTTTAGGGCCCGCTACGTCAACGAATCCGGCGGCAGGAAGCGGTCGCCGTACTTAGCCGCCAGCTCGCGGGCCCGGGCCACGAAGGCGTCCTTGCCCGTACCGCCCGCGCCCTGGTAGCCGACGATGAATTGCGCGCTACCACCGGTGTACGGCGGGAACCCGATGCCCATGATCGAGCCGATGTTGGCGTCGGCGGTCGTCATCAGCACGTTCTCGTCAAGACATTTCTGGGTTTCCAGCGCCTCGGCGAACAGCATCCGGTCGATCATGTCCTGCAGCGGGGGCTGTGAGGCACCGGACTTGAACGTCTCCCGCAAGCCCGGCCACAGACTGGTGCGCTTGCCGTCGACGTACTCGTAGAAGCCCGCGCCCTTGAGCCGGCTGGGCCGGCCGAGCTCGATCATCTTCTCGACCACCGCCTCGGCGGGATGCGGCTCGTAGGTGCCGCCGGCGTCCTCGACGCCCTTACGGCTGGCGACGGCGATCTTGTGCATCAGCTCCAGGTTGAGCTCGTCGGACAGCTGCAGCGGCGGCGCCGGGTAGCCGGCCTGCGAACCAGCGTGCTCGATGCTGGCCGGCTCCACGCCCTCGCCGAGCATCGCCAGCGCCTCGTTCACGAACGTGCCGATGACGCGGCTGGTGAAGAACCCGCGGCTGTCGTTGACAACGATCGGGGTCTTGCCGATAGCAAGCGTGTAGTCGAACACCCGGGCCAGCGCCTCATCAGAAGTCTTCTCGCCCTTGATGATTTCGACCAGCGGCATCTTGTCGACCGGCGAGAAGAAGTGGATCCCGATGAAGTCTTCCTGGCGCTTCACCCCGGTCGCCAGACCGGTGATCGGGAGCGTCGAGGTGTTCGACCCCAGCAGCGCGTTGGGCTCGACGATGTCCTCGATCTCCTGGAATACCTGGTGCTTGAGGTCCTGGCTTTCGAAGACCGCCTCGATCACGAAGTCGACGCCCTTGAAGTCGGCGGGGTTGGCGGACGGCGTAATGCGGGCCAGCAGCGCCTTGCTCTTCTCCTCGGTGGTCTTGCCCCGCTGAAGTGCTTTGGCCTCAAGCTTTTCCGAGTAGTTCTTGCCCTTGTCGGCGGCCTCGATGCTGACGTCCTTGAGCACCACGTCGTAGCCGGCCTTGGCCGAGACGTACGCGATGCCCGCGCCCATCATGCCCGCCCCGAGCACGCCGATCTTGTTGATCTTGACCGGCTCGATGCCATCGGGCCGTGACTTACCGGCGTTGATGGCCTGCAGGTCGAAGAAGAACGCCTGGATCATGTTCTTGGCGACCTGGCCGGTGACCAGCTGGGTGAAATACCGGCTCTCGATGCGGCTGGCGGTGTCGAAGTCCACCTGCGCACCCTCGACGGCCGCGTCCAGGATGGCCCGCGGCGCCGGCATCGGCGCGCCCTTGAGCTGCTTCTTCAGCAGCGCCGGGAACGACGGCAGGATGCCGGCCAGGGCCGGGCTGGACGGGGTGCCGCCAGGCATCTTGTAGCCCTTGGCATCCCACGGCTGGGTGTGCGAGTCGGGGTTGGCCTTGATCCACGCCTTGGCGGCGGGCACCAGGTCCTCGACCGAGCCGACGAGTTCGTCGACAAGCCCGTTCTCCTTGGCTTGCGCGGGCTTGAACCGGGTGCCCTGCGAGAGGATGTTCATGAAGGCGTTCTGGATGCCGAACATCCGCACGGTGCGGGTCACCCCGCCACCGCCGGGCAACAAGCCCAGCGTCACCTCGGGGAAGCCGACCACGAGGCCCTTGACGTCGGCGGCAATGCGGTGGTGACAGGCGAGCGTGATCTCCAGGCCGCCGCCGAGCGCGGCGCCGTTGATCGCGGCTACCACCGGCTTGCCGAGGGTCTCCAGGGCGCGCAGGTCACGCTTGACCGATTCGACGGTGTCGAACGCCTCGCCGGCGTTCTCCGGGCCGAGCTGGATCATGCCCTTGAGGTCACCGCCGGCGAAGAAGGTCTTCTTCGCGCTGGTGATGACCACGCCGGTAACCGAATCCTTTTCTGCGACAAGGCGTTCCACGGCGTTATGCATGGACTCGGCGTAGTGCTCGTTCATCACGTTGGCCGAGCCGGTGGGGTCGTCAAGTGTCAGGGTGACGATGCCGTCGCCATCCTTGTCCCACTGAATGGTGTTCTCTGCCATGGTCTTAAACCCTCTCAATGATGGTCGCGACACCCATGCCGCCACCGATGCACAGTGTGATCAGCGCGCGCCGCGCGTTGCGGCGCTCGAGCTCGTCGACCATGGTGCCGGTGATCATGGCGCCGGTGGCGCCCAGCGGGTGGCCCATCGCGATGGCGCCACCGTTGACGTTGAGCTTCTCGTCCGGGATGTTGAGGTCCTTCTGGAACTTCAGCACCACCGACGCGAACGCCTCGTTGAGTTCGATCAGGTCGATGTCGTCCAGCGTCAGGCCGGCGCGGTCGAGCACCTTGCGGGTCGCAGGGGTAGGACCGGTGAGCATGATCACCGGGTCCGCGCCGCTGGTGGCGGTGGCCACGATCCGCGCCCGCGGGGTCAGGCCCTGCGACTTGCCGGCCGCTTCCGAACCGACCAGCACCAGTGCGGCGCCGTCGACGATGCCGGAGCTGTTACCGCCGGTGTGGACGTGGTTGATCTTTTCGACGTAGTGGTACTTCTGCAGCGCCACGTCGTCGAAGCCGCCCATCTCGCCGACACCGTCGAACGCGGTCTTCAGCTTGCCCAGGCTCTCCACAGTCGACCCGGGGCGCATGTGCTCGTCGTGGTCGAGGATGACCAGACCGTTCTGGTCACGCACCGGCACCACCGACTTGGCGAAGTAACCGCCCGACCAGGCTTCGGCGGCCTTCTCCTGCGAACGGGCCGCGTAGGTGTCGACGTCTTCGCGGGAGAAGCCCTCGATGGTGGCGATCAGGTCGGCGCCGATGCCCTGCGGCACGAAGCCGATGCGGTAATTGGTCTCCGGATCGGTCGCCCAGGCGCCGCCGTCGGAGCCCATCGGTACGCGGCTCATGGACTCGACACCGCCGGCCAGCACCAGGTCGTCCCAGCCGGAGCGCACCTTCTGCGCGGCGGTGTTGACGGCTTCCAGGCCCGAGGCGCAGAAGCGGTTGAGCTGCACGCCGCCGGTCGTCTCTGGCAGCCCGGCCACCAACGCCGCGGTGCGAGCGATGTCACCGCCCTGGTCACCGACCGGGGAGACGACGCCGAGGATCAGGTCGCTGATCAGGTTCTCGTCCAGGTCGGGGTTGCGCCTGCGGAGCTCCTCGACCAGGCCGACCACCAGGTTGACTGGCTTGACCTCGTTCAGCGATCCGTTGCGTTGTTTCCCGCGTGGTGTGCGGATGGCCTCATAGATGAAGGCTTCTTCGGACATGTCGACTTCCTCTTCACAAATGGGTTTTCGGGTCCGTCTATGTGCACCCTAACAGGGACTCCCGGCCAACCTGTTGGTTGGGCGGTCGCCCAGCTGGTCAAGGCAGCTCGAAACCGACGCTGCAGTCACAGCCGGGGCCGAGCGTGAAGTTAGTTGCACGCTCACTCCCGAGCGTGAAGTTAGTTTCACGATCGAGGTCGGCGGGCTGCATACTCGGCGGCCCCGCCTAAGCTCGACGACCATGACGGTGTCGCGATTGCGGCCCTACGCGACCACGGTGTTCGCCGAAATGTCGGCACTGGCCGCGCGCATCGGCGCGGTGAACCTAGGTCAGGGCTTTCCCGACGAAGACGGACCCCCGGCACTGCTGAAGGCCGCGCAAGATGCGATCGCCGACGGCGCCAACCAGTACCCGCCGGGGATCGGCATCGCGCCGCTGCGCCAGGCCATCGCGGCACAGCGACAGCGGCATTTCGGCATTGTGTACGACCCCGACACCGAAGTGCTGGTGACGGTCGGGGCCACCGAGGCCATCGCGTCGGCGGTCATCGGCCTGGTCGAGCCCGGCTCGGAGGTGCTGTTGATCGAGCCGTTTTACGACTCCTACTCGCCGGTGGTCGCGATGGCCGGCGCCCACCGTGTCGCCGTACCGATGGTTTCCGACGGCCGCGGCTTCGCGCTGGACATCGACGCGCTGCGGCGAGCGGTGACTCCGGCGACCCGAGCACTCATCATCAACTCGCCGCACAACCCCACCGGCGCCGTGCTGAGCGCGACCGAACTGGAGGCCGTCGCCGAGATCGCAGTGGCGGCCGATCTTTTGGTGATTACCGACGAAGTGTACGAGCACCTGGTGTTCGACGGCCATCGCCACCTGCCGCTGGCCGGTTTCGACGGTATGGCCGAACGCACCATCACGATCTCCAGTGCGGCCAAGATGTTCAACTGCACCGGCTGGAAAATCGGGTGGGCTTGCGGCCCAGCAGAACTCATCGCCGGGTTGCGAGCCGCCAAACAGTATCTGAGCTACGTCGGCGGTGCGCCGTTCCAGCCCGCGGTCGCCCTGGCGCTGGACACCGAGGATGCCTGGGTGGACGAACTGCGGCGCTCGCTGCAGGCCAGGCGCGACCGGCTGGCCGCGGGCCTCGCCGACATCGGCTTCGCGGTGCACGACAGCAGCGGCAGCTATTTCCTCTGCGCCGACCCACGCCCACTCGGCTTCGACGACAGCACGCAGTTCTGCGCGGCATTACCGGAAAAGGTTGGCGTGGCCGCTATTCCGATGTCAGCGTTCTGCGATCCGGCGGCGCCGCATGCCGATCTGTGGAATCACTTGGTGCGCTTCACTTTCTGCAAGCGTGACGACACTCTCGACGAGGCGATCAGAAGACTGTCCGCACTTAAGCTTGGTTAGAATCCCCGTCCCCCATCACGCGCTTTCGCAGGCCTTCCAGCGCGGCGTAGAGAACTTTGCTGCCGGCTGACTTCACCCAGAATCCGGGCAGCGGCGCCCTGAGCTCGATCGTGAGACTGAATCGCACCCGGGTCTTGTCGTCGCCCTCACGTTGCAGGTTGTATTCGCCATGCTGAGCGTGTTGCTGGGCGGTCTTCTGCGCATCCCACACCATCCAGTCGGGACCCCAGTGGTATTCGACCATTTCGGTGTCGGCGATGCCGCTCACCCTGATCGTCATCTTCACGTGGCGCGGCAGGCCGTCGGGATATCGGTCGACTACTTCGACCCGCTTGTGCAACGGAGACCATGAGGGCACGGCGTCCATGTCGGCCAGCGCCTCCATGATTACTTCCGGGGGCGCCTCAATGACGATTTCCGACGATGCGCGTATGGCCACTGCCTACAAATTAGCAATGGAGCGAGAGTTACGGTGCTTTATCCGAACCGCCGCGCTCGACCAGATTCCGCAGCCCCTTCACCGAGGCGTCGAGGACGTTTTGCATCGCGCGCCTGACGACGAATCCGGGAATGGGCCCGGCCGGTTCGACGGTGATATCGAACCGCACCCGCGTCTTGTCGGGACCTTCGGACTTGAGGTTGTACTCGACGTGCTGGCCGTGCTGTTGGTGCGTGCCTTTGGCGTCATACACCACCCAGTCCGGGCCCCAGTGATATTCCAGGACCTCTTTGTCGACGAGGCCGAAAATCCGAATGGTGGTTTTCACGTGGTGCGCCCGGCCATCGGGATAGCGGTCGATCACTTCTATCCGTTTATGCAGTGGCGACCAGGATTCCAGCACGTTGACATCCTCGAGCGCCCCCATGACCACGTCGAGCGGCGCATCAACTATGAATTCACGTGATGCCTTGACAGCCACTCAGTTCAACCTAGCAACCCCGCACCAGGCGCGGAACGTGTTCGGGGTAATTAATTCGCTACCAGTTGATTTCGTCGATCGGCGTGGTGGCGGCCGGCGGCGGCCCGACGGGCCCGGCCGGCGTTCGGGAGAAACGCGGAGCGGGAGCGGCCTGCTCGACACCATGGGCGGTGATCACCGTCGACCGTGCGTTCAGATGATCGTCGGTGGCGGCCTCGCTCCACGTGAGCACCGGCGTGACACAGGCGTCGGTGCCGGCGAAAACCTGCGTCCACTCGTCTCGCGTCCGGCTGGCGAACCGCTGCGCGAAGATGTCGTACATCTGCTGGTACGAACCGATTTCGAGCTGACCCGGCACCTCGTCGGGCGACAGACCGAGCCCGCTCAGCAGCGCCGCGAAGAACTGCGGCTCGATGGCACCGACGGCCATGTACTTGCCGTCGGAGGTCTCATAACAGCGATAGAACGGGGCGCCGCCGTCCAGCAGAAACGATTCGCGCTTATCGCGCAGGCTCCCAATTGCTTTCATGGTCCACATCATTTGGGCGAGCACGCTGACCCCGTCGACCATCGCCGCGTCGACCACCTGACCCCGGTCCGACCGTTCCCGTTCGTACAGTGCGACGGCGATACCGACTAGCACCAGCATCGAACCGCCGCCGAAATCGGCGACCAGGTTCAGCGGTGGCATCGGCGGACGGTCGGCGTAACCCAGCGCCGAAAGTGCGCCGGTCTGCGATAGATAGTTGATGTCGTGCCCCGCGGTCGAGGCCAGCGGTCCGTCCTGCCCCCAGCCGGTGATCCGGGCGTAGATCAGCCGCGGGTTGACCGCCGCGCAGTCGTCGGGCCCGATGCCGAGTCGCTCGCACGTGCCCGGGCGGAAGCAGTCCAGCAGCACATCGGCCTTGGCGGCGAGCTCCAGCAGTGCGCCCGGCTGGGTCTTGACGTCCAGGTCGACGATCCGCTTACCCCGGTGCAACAGGTCGCGGTCCTCGGCCGGCATCGTCAGGCCGCCGGGGCGGCGCACCCGCACCACGTCGGCACCCAGGTCGGCGAGCACCATCCCTGCATGCGGCCCGGGTCCGATGCCGCCGAGTTCGATGACTTTGATGCCGGCCAAGGGCCCCCCGCTCACGGCGACTACTTGCCCTTCTTCACCTGCAGCACCCGCTTGCGCAGGCCCTCGGTCCCGGTATCGACCGTGCCTTTGATGGCGCGCTTCAAGACGAACCCGGGCAGCGGCACGACCGGGTCGACGCTGAGCTGGAACGTGACCTTGGTGGCGTCACCCTTCGGCGTCAGTTTGTAGGACGCATCCTGTGAGCGCTGCTGACCGGAGCTGACCAGCGACCAGCTCACCTCGTTGTCGCCCCAGGTGTAAGCGATCACCTGCTCGTCGGTGATACCCGCGGCTTTGACTTTCATCTTGACCTTGGCGGGGCGCCCGTTGGCGTCGCGCTCGAGAATTTCAACGCTCTGGTGTGGCGGTGACCATTCTGGATTCGACTCCAGATCTGCGATGACATCGAGGATCTCTTCGGGGCTGGCTTCGATAACAACTTCGCGGGTTTCGTTGATCGCCATGGCCCGCACGATAGCGAAACGGCGTCCGGCCGGGAGCGCTTTCGACCGAGCGTACCGTCGACTTCGTGACTGATACCACGCCAGACGCGGGGGCCGGCCCCGCGGATTCCGTCTACACCGTCGGTGACTACTTGTTGGACCGTCTCGCCGAGCTTGGCGTCTCCGAGATCTTCGGCGTCCCCGGCGACTACAACCTGGAATTCCTCGACCACATCGTCGCGCATCCGAGAATTCGGTGGGTGGGCAACGCCAACGAGTTGAACGCCGGCTACGCCGCCGACGGCTATGGACGGCTGCGCGGAATGGCCGCTGTGGTAACGACATTCGGAGTGGGTGAGCTCTCTGCGACCAATGCGATCGCCGGCAGTTACGCCGAGCACGTGCCGGTCGTGCATATCGTCGGCGGCCCCTCCAAAGACGCCCAGGGCACCAGACGGGCGTTGCACCATTCGCTCGGCGACGGCGACTTCGAACACTTTTTCCGTATCAGCCGCGAAATCACCTGTGCTCAAGCCAATCTCATGCCGGCAACGGCATGCCGAGAGATCGACCGGGTGCTGTCCGAGGTGCGCGAGCAGAAGCGACCGGGCTACATACTGATGTCGACCGATGTGGCGCGCTTCCCCACCGAACCCCCCGAATCGCCGCTGCCCCGCTACACCGGCGGTACCAGCCCTCGCGCGCTGGCGATGTTCATCGACGCGGCCCGCGAACTCATCGGTGACAACCGGTTGACCGTGTTGGCCGACCTGTTGGTGCATCGTCTGCAGGCGGTCAAAGAACTCGAGGCATTGCTGACCGCCGACGTGGTGCCGTACGCCACGCTGATGTGGGGCAAGAGCCTGCGCGACGAGAGCTCACCCAACTTCCTGGGGATCTATGCGGGTGCGGCCAGCGCGCCGCAGGTGCGGGCCGCGATCGAAGACGCGCCCGTTTTAGTCACCGCCGGCGTGGTGTTCACCGACATGGTCAGCGGCTTCTTCAGCCAGCACATCGATTCGGCCCGGACCATCGACGTCGGCCAGTATCAGAGCAGCGTGGCCGGCCAGGTGTTCGCGCCAATGGAAATGGGCGCCGCGCTCGGGGCGCTGGCAGAGATCCTGGCAGGGCGCGGGATCACGTCACCACCGGTCGAGCCGCCGGCGGGCCGGCAGCCCGCAACCGGAGCCAACGCGCCCGCACGCGATCAGGCCCTGACCCAGGAGATGGTCTGGGACCGGCTGTGCATCGCGCTCACACCCGGAAACGTCGTACTCGCCGATCAGGGCACTTCCTTTTACGGTATGGCCGACCACCGGCTGCCCAAGGGAGTCACGTTCATCGGCCAACCCCTTTGGGGCTCAATCGGTTACACGTTGCCCGCGGCGCTGGGCGCGGCGGTCGCGCACCCGGACCGACGGGCGGTGTTGCTGATCGGTGACGGTGCCGCGCAGCTGACCGTGCAGGAGCTCGGCACGTTCTTTCGCGAAGGACTCTCCCCGGTCATCGTGGTGGTCAACAACGACGGCTACACGGTCGAACGGGCGATCCACGGAGAGAAGGCGCCCTACAACGACATCGCCAGCTGGAGTTGGACCGACATTCCCAACGCGCTGGGCGTGGTCAATCACCTCGCGTTCCGCGCGCAAACCTATGGGGAACTCGACGACGCGCTGACCGCGGCTGCGGGGCATCAGGATCGCATGGTGCTCGTCGAGGTGGTCTTGCCCCGCATGGAGATTCCGCCCCTACTGGTCGATCTCGTTGGGCCGATGTCGCCGGATGGCAGCAGGCGCCGCTGATTCAAGCCCCGAGACCGGGCTTTGTCGATTTGAGTATTGCCTGAATGGTGCGGCGACAACGACCGCAGTCCGCACCGGCCCCACAGGCGTGGGCGACGGCCTTGGTCGTCGATGCCCCGGCCTGGACCGCGTCAGTCACCGTGTGGCTGGTGACTCCGTTACACAGGCACACGAACATCGCGCGGTCGCGTCGCTTATCTCTCGATGCGCATGATGTTGGTGAACTGGCCGACGAACAGCGGCGGGTAAGGACCGACTCCCGCGCCCGACATCCACTGGGCGGCGGCATCCGGGTGCTCGATCCACTGCCGCGCGCTTTCTTCGTCGGGAAATTCCTGCAGGATCATCACCTCGTGATTGTCGTCGAAAGCCTGGAATACCCACGTCTTTCGGATGCCGGCCGCGGTAAACCTCTCCATCGCCGAGTCGACGCCCGCGGTCAGCGCCGGCACATCCTCGACCGACGCGATGGCGGCCACCACGACTCCGGGCACCGCGGGATTCGACAGCGGCGCCGGGACGAACCTGTCGATGATCTCTCCGGCGAACACCGCGGGAATGTCCTCGACACCCGCCTCGTCGAACCAGTTGAAGAACACCCGTGACCGCAGCAATTCCACGATCGGCTCGCGACTATGCACACCGATCATCACCAGTACGCGGCCGTAGTCGTGCGTTGAGGTGTAGACCAGTACATGGTGCGCGCCGATATCGGAGAGGGCCGCCCTGTTGCGCTCGAGCAGCGGCCACACCCGGCTGGGATCCGGAACGCGATAGTCCGACGCAATCACCATCGAGTGAATATCGCCGTTGTTCATCGGAGTTGGTCCTTCATCACCTTCCCCGTCGCGTTGAGTGGAAGTGAATCAAGGAACTGTACCGTGCGCGGCACCTTGAATCCGGCCATCCGGTCACGGCACCAGCCGATCAATTCGTCGGCGCCGACCGCACCGTTGAGGACAACGAACGCCTTGCCCACCTGCCCAAGCCGCTCGTCAGGCACGCCGATCACCGCGGCCTGCGCGACCGCCGGGTGGCTGAGCAGGAAGCCCTCGATCTCGGCCGGGTAGGCGTTGAAGCCACCGACGATGAACATGTCCTTCTTGCGGCCGACGATGCGCAGGCGTCCCGCATCGGTGAAGTTGCCAAGGTCTCCGGTGTGCAGCCAGCCGTCGGCGTCGATCGCTTGCGCGGTGGCCGCGGGATCGTCGAGGTAACCCTGCATGACGCCGTAGCCGCGGGCCAGCACCTCGCCGTCGTCGGCGATGCTCACCTCAACCCCCTCACACGGAACACCCGCGGTGGTGGCGACGTCCTCGAACGAATCGCCGGGCAGGGACAGGGTCACATTGCCGGCCTCGGTGAGTCCGTAGCCGGTCATCAGCGTCTGGAACGGCAGCTCGTCATGGATGCGACGGACCAACTCGACGGGGATATCGGCGGCACCGGTCACGCCGGCCCGCAATGTCGACAGCTTGGACTTGTCCCCCACCGTCAGCAACGAGTGATACAGAGTGGGTGGGCCGGGAAGCATCGTGATGTGTTCGCGCGCAATGAGTTCCACCACGGTGTCGACGTCGAACACGGCGACCGGCAGCATCGTCGCGCCGCGCAGGAAAGACGTGATGAGCCCAGCCTTCAGACCGAACGTGTGGAAGTACGGGTTGATCTGCAAATAGCGGTCGCCTCGTCGCAGATCCGCGAGCGTCGCCCACTCCTCGTACATGCGCAGCGTTTGGCGATGATTCATCATCGCGCCCTTCGGGCGGCCGGTCGTGCCCGAAGTGAAGATGATGTCCGAGATGTCGGCGCCGCTCACCGCCCGCTCGAACGGCGCACCGCTGGAAAGGAAGTCGGACTTCAGATCGATCACCGGGGTCCCCGCGGGTGCGATGTAGTCCTGGCCCAGAAATCCCTTCTGAACGAGGACGGCCTTCACCCCGCTGCGAGCGATGATGTCGCCCGCTTCCTCCGTCTTGAACCGTGTGTTGACCGGCACCAGCACGCCGCCGGCGGTGAGCAGCCCGAACGCCGCGATGATCCACTCCGCCGAGTTGGGTGCCCAGAGGGCGACTCGCTCGCCCTTGTCAACACCGAGCTCCGCGAATGCACCTGCGGCGCAACGGATTCGGTCGACTACTTCAGTGAACGTGAAACGCAGCGGACCGTCGACGATTGCTTCCGCATCGCCGAAGCGGTCCGCCGCGCTCAAGACCATCTCGGGGATGGTCTCCCACAGTTCAGTACCTGTCACACCGTGACAAGCCGGGCGAGGTTACCGCCCATGATCTTCGCCTGGTCGTCGGCGGACAGGTGCGACAGCGCCTCGATGTAATAGGTCGGCTCCGCCAGCCCCTCGGGATGCGGCCAGTCCGAGCCGTACAGCACCTGGTCCACTCCGACGAGGTTGACCAGATCGTCGATGCCGTCCTCGAAGAACGGGCTGACGTGGATGCGGTTCTTGACCATCTCGACGGGGTCGCTCGGGAACGCCTCCGGGGCCTTCCGGAAGACCTCGGCCAGGCCCTCCAGCAGCGGGGTCATCCACTTCGAACCGGCCTCGACGATCGCGACCTTCAGCTTCGGGTGGCGGTAGAGCGCACCGTGGATCACCCACGACCCGACCGAGTCCTGGATAGGCCGCCACTCGTTGAGGATGCCCATCGCATTGGTTTGGAACGGCAGCATCTCTGCGTTGGCACCGTCCCACTCGGAGGTGTACCGGGAGTAGCCACTGTCGCTGGAGTGCATGCCGACCAGCACGTCGTGCTCGACGACCCGCTCCCAGAACGGGTCGAACTCGGGCAGCGCGAACGACCGCGGACCGCGGAAGCCGGGAACCGGAGCCGGGCGGACCAGGATGCAGCGCGCACCACGCTTGACCGCCCACTCCAGCTCCTCGATCGCCTTGTCGACGATCGGCAGGGTGATAACCGGGGTGGTGAAGATGCGGTTCTGGTAGTTGAAGCCCCAGACCTCGTCGAGCCACTCGTTCAGCGCATGGACCAGGACGTGGATGGCAACCGGGTCGTCCGACAGCCGCTCCTCGAGGAGGCTGGCCAGCGTCGGGAACATCAGGGTGCGGTCCAGGCCCAGCTCGTTCATCTTCTCCAGGCGCGGGCCGGGCTCGAAGAACGCCGGGATCGCGCGCATCGGCTCGCCGAACAGCTCGCGCTTGGTCTTGCCGTCCGGGTTTCCGTACTTGAAGTACTCCTCCCACGCACCCGGCCGGGCGACGACCTCGAAGGTCGGGTTGGGAATGTAGTTGCTGATCTGGCCGCGGATCGCGATCTTGGTGCGCCCATTGATCTGCACGTACTGGACGTAGTCCTTGTACTCCTTGGGCAGGAACTTAGTCAGCGCCTCCGGCGGTTCGTAGAGGTGGTTATCCGCGTCAAAGATCGGAAACGGAACGTCCACACGATGCGATAACTGGCCCATGGAATCCTCCTTCGCGTTTTGTGAGAATACTATTCTCTCGACGGTCATCGACGCAACGTGGCCCCCCAGTGGCGAACGACACTCGGCCGCGTCGCCATCAAGGCGAAGCGGCGATTAGCAGGTGGCGATTATTTTGAAGGGCACCGAAGCCGCTTCATTCGGCTTGTCGGTTTTGAACCCGTTGGCGGTACCGGTGATGGTGAATTTGTCCCCACTCATACTCATCTCGGCACCGCTGCCGTCGCCCCGGGCGTACATCCCGTTGAACCCGCCCAGATTTCGAATGCGCACCGACTCGGCTGACGCCGGTTGCGCCCCTTCGTCGATGATCAAACTGGCGCCGGAAAAGTTGCCACCGATATCGATCGTCCGAGTCCATTCCCGTTGACTGCACTTCACGATGTGGAAATTCGCGTCGTTGCCGTTGACGGTCACAGATGCCGTGCCGGAGAGTTGGGTGGGTGGTCGCGACGTGCATCCTCCGAGGCCGGCCGCAGCGAGCACCGCGGCGGTCGCCACGACGATTCGGTTCTGCACTGGGCCACCCCTAATCCTTGATGAACGAACCCGTTCAGCCTGCAGTGATGATGCTATTCTCGCCGCACGAGAATGCCAATATCGACGGCTCTTCGAGGAGCAAAGACACATGCTGGATTTGGAGCTCGACAATGGGTTGGCGGTACTCACCATCGACCGCCCCCACGCGCGCAATGCGATCGCGCTCGACACCATGGACCAGCTGGAGAAGGCGCTCGATGCTGCGGCCGGTGCCCAAGCCCTGGTGATCAGGGGCGCCGGAGACAAGGCTTTCGTGTCGGGGGGTGACCTCAAGGAGCTCGCCGCGCTGCGCACCGAAGAGGAAGCCGCGGCGATGGCGAAGCGGATGCGCTCGATCTGCGACCAACTGGCGAGCTTCCCCGCGCCGGTGATCGCCGCGCTCAACGGCCACGCCTTTGGCGGTGGCGCCGAAGTTGCTGTCGCCGCCGACATCCGGGTCGCCGCGAGCGACGTCAAGATCGCGTTCAACCAGGTGACACTGGAAATCATGCCGGCCTGGGGCGGCGCAGAGAGGCTGGCCGCCCTGGTCGGGAAAAGCAGAGCACTTCTTTTGGCGGGCAGCGGAAAAACCGTTGACGCCGCGGAGGCCGAGCGGATGGGGCTGGTGGACGTGGTCTTGCCGCGCGCCTCGTTCGATGAGGGCTGGCGTTCGATTGCCACCTCGCTCGCCCGCCAGCCGGCCGCCGAGATAAAACGAGTAATCAGCGGTGTTTCGCCTGATGAGGCGATAGCATCCTTTGCACGACTGTGGGTTGCCGACGCGCACTGGCAGGCCGCAGAGCGGGTGATGAACCGAAATGCCAAGCCGGGCACGGCCGCCGGAGGAGCGACATGAATACCAGCGTGAAGAGACTAGTGGGCATCGGATCGGCAATGGCCATGTCCGGGCTGTTGATAGGCGCCGGTTTGGCTGTAAGCACTCCGCGGGCCCATGCCGACCCCGACCCGGTGGTCATGCACCACGTCAAGTACGCCGTGACCGCGGAGAATCCGATCTACACCGACATCTATTACTTGGACCACCAGCCGGCAAAATTCGCCGATTACAGCCACAACCCGTATTCGTTCACTCCACACGCCAATGTCGATCTCGGCCCGGGCAAGCCGTGGACCTTCGATCTGGACATGACGGACCCCGACGACTACGCGATGGTCGTGGCGAGCACGGGCACGGAGCCCGGCGCGCCGGGGCTTCACTGCGTTCTGGCGGTGGATGGGGCCGTGGTCGTATCCAACGGCGGCCCCAAGGGCGCGCTCTGTTCGTTGCGGAACTGGTGAACCACCCAGGCCTCCGGTACTCCCGCAAACGGCTGCGGCTCGCCTTCCAGGCGACGCAGGTAACTTTCGACTAATTCCACGGTTTCGGCGTGACCGGCGGAAATCCCCACCGCTTGCTCGAGCACCAGGAATCTCGACAGGCTCGACATCAGCACGGTGACCACCGCTGGAGGCATCTCCGCGCGGTCGACGCCATACTTCTGCAGCGCGATTGTCACCGCTTGGCGTTGTTCCTCGCGGAATCGTTCTGCGTAATAAGCGATTTCGGCCCGCATCTCCTTGCGGTGATTGGCCAGCGCCATGAATTCCATGGAAATTCGCGTGAATGCGGGATCGGTGCCGAATCGCCACACCGCCCACAGCGGCTGCGGCGACTGCATCAGCTGCGCGTGCACCTCGAGCGCTTCTTCACCGCGGCGGCGGAAAACCTCGAGAAACAGCTCCTCCATGGTGCGGAAGTAATAGTGCACCAGCTGAGGCTTCAACCCCGCCTTGTTCGCCAAACGGCGCGACGTGACGGCGGCGTAGCCCTCTTCGATCATCAATTGTTCGGCCGCGTCGAGCAGCAGGCCACGGTTCTTGGCGTCCGGAGCCCCGATCCTGCGGGCCGATGTCATGCCGCTCTCCGTCCTGTCGACGCTTACCTGCCGACCACGGGAATCGTAGCGCGGCCCGGCGTTGTGACCTTGACCATGACATTACTGCCATGCTAAGCAGGTGCTCAGCAGATTTTCGAAATCGCGCGGCCATAAAGCGTGCCCGCCGAACATCACCGGTAAGCCAGCCCAGGGAGACGCAACCCGATGAGCAACTACGAGTCGATCGACTTCTTCACCGATCAGTCTCTGGTCCCAGATCCGCACCCGTACTTCGACTACCTGCGCAGCCAGAATCCGGTGCTGCGGTTGCCACACTATGGGGTCGTCGCGATTACCGGTTACGCAGAAGCCACCGAGGTCTATAAGGACCCGGAAACCTTCTCCAACATCGTTGCGCTCGGGGGCCCGTTCCCGCCACTGCCGTTCGAAGTCGAAGGTGACGACATCAGCCCGCTGATCGAGCAGCACCGCGGTTCGTTTCCGATGAACGAGCACATGGTCACCATGGATCCGCCGGACCATACAAAGGCGCGGTCGGTGCTGAGCAGGCTGCTGACGCCGAGCCGGCTGAAGCACAACGAGGAGTTCATGTGGCGCCTCGCCGACCGCCAACTCGACGAGTTCCTCAGCACCGGTGAGTGCGAGTTCATCGCCGAGTATTCCAAGCCGTTCGCCACTTTGGTGATCGCTGATCTGCTCGGAGTTCCCGAGGAGGATCACAAGGAGTTCCGCTCCGTCTTGGGAGCAGACCGCCCCGGGGCCCGGGTCGGGGCACTTGACCACGAATCGGTCGGCATCAACCCGTTGGAGTGGCTCGACGACAAATTCTGTTCCTACATCGAGGACCGCCGAAGCAATCCGCGCGAGGACGTGCTGACCGCACTCGCGACAGCGAAATACCCAGACGGATCGACTCCCGAGGTCATCGAAATCTCTCGCTCGGCGACGTTCCTTTTCGCCGCCGGACAGGAGACCACGGCCAAGCTGCTCAGCGCCGCACTTCAGGTCATTGGCGACCGCCCCGATATACAACAGGAGCTTCGCGACGACCGCAGCCTGATTCCCGGGTTCATCGAGGAATCCCTGCGCATGGACAGCCCCGTCAAGAGCGACTGCCGGTTGGCCCGCAGGGCCACCTCCGTAGGCGGCGTCGATATCGCCCCGGGCACCGTTGTGATGGTGCTACCGGGCGCGGCCAATCGCGACCCGCGCCGATTCGAGCACCCGCACGAGTTCGACATCCGCCGCAAGAATGTCCGCGAGCACATGGCCTTTGCCCGCGGCGTGCACTCCTGCCCGGGCGGACCGCTGGCCCGAGTCGAGGGCCGGGTTTCCATCGAACGCATCCTGGATCGGATGCCGCGCATCGAAATCAACGAAACCCACCACGGGCCGGCAGCCGATCGTCGTTACACCTACGAGCCCACATATATCCTGCGGGGCCTGAGCGAACTCCACCTGTCGTTCACGACCGCAGACGCGGTCGCACCCGTGGGCTGAACCACTCCTTCGCGAGTACTAGCGGATCTGCAGTCCGACGAAATAACAGCTGAGCATCGCCACGGCCATCACCACCACCCAGGCGTCGGTGAGCCGGCAGAGCAAGACCGGGGCGTTTCGCACCTCCATGAACTCGCGAAAGATGATGCGCACCTTGATAAGTGCGATCACAATGACGCTCGATGTCACCACCGCACTGGATTTCAGCGACCCGTCGACCGAGTGGTCTATCACCAGGTAGCCGAGCGTGAGCAACGCCAGGATCACCCACACCACCAGCAGCCTCTTGTTGAATCTCACGCTTCACCTCACCACGTACAGCAGCGCGAAGATGAGCACCCACAGGAAGTCGACGGTGTGCCAGTAGGTGGCGCACGTCTCGACCAGTTCCTGGGAGCGCCGCGCGGGACTTCGGAGTTGGTAGACGATGATGCCGAGGACGACGAAGCCGATCAACAGGTGAACGAAGTGGATCCCGGTCAGAAAGAAGTAGTAGGTGAAGAAGTCGTTGCTGTCGAAGCCGTTCCCCGTACCGACCAGCCTCGCCCACTCAAACACCTTGACGCAGAGGAAGACTGCGGCGAACGCGGCCGTGATGAACACGTCTCGCAGCGCCGCCCGGTACTCACCGGCGCGCGACGACTGAACACACCGCGCCACCGACCACGAACTCAGTAATAAGACGAGGGTGTTGAAAACGCCGATACGCAGGTCCAGGTGCGCCTGGGAGTGCAAGAACAGCTCGGGATTTCGGGCTCGAGAAAACAGGTAGAAGCCGAAATACCCTGTGAAGACCAGTGTCTCGAACAACACGAAGGCCCACATGTCGGGCTGGCCGGGAACGAACCTGGTGCGTTTGTCCTTGTCGGCTAGATCGGTCATTGCGCGACAGCCTTTTTCCGCGGCAGGTCCGGCAGCGGCCCGGTGCCGAAGTCCTCGCGACGGATCATCCGATACAGCATGACAACAAATGTGACTTGGTAGATGCCGAACACGACCATGTCCAGCCACCAAGCGATCTCACCGTCCCAGGCAAACACACCACGCCGGAAGATCCAGCAGGGCGCCACGACGACCTCGGTCAACGCGTTGCACAGATTGAGATAACCGAACCACTTCGGAAACACCCGATTCTTGTCGAGCAGAATCGCGACCATCCAGATCAACGATCCGATCAGGAAGACTCCCATAGTTCCATCGAAGGACAGGAAAGCGAAGTCATAGAGCCAACCGATCAGTTCGGGGTTGCGTTCTGGTCGCAACGTCCCGACGATCAGCGCGATACACAGCAGCAGCATTCCGGGAATCGCACTGAGCGAGTAGATGATCAGATACGAGTACCCGAACGCGCGGCTGACCGACATACGGCGCATCGAATATGCGATCAGGGCGTTGTTGGTCGCGATCGCGCCGCTGATGGCGAACATGACACCGAAACCGAGAGGTATGCCGAGATGGCGCTCCTGGAACCAATGGACCTGCGTGGCGAGGTCCCAGGTGGGCTCCGGCGGAGGCTGAACTTGCGCCACGATGAAGAACACCGGAAAGAAGAGGTTGTAAAAAACGACGAGCATCGCCCACGCCAGCCACAGCTCGCGCTTGGGGCCGTGGCATAGGTGCCAGACGATCCGCTGTGGCAGTGGCCCCGAGGGAGGTGTGGCCGGCGACGTCGGCGGTGTGATCACCGCACTCATGCGTTGACCAGTTCATCTGGGCGCCCACGGTTCTCGGCGCGCTCGCGATAGATGGCTTGCCCCAATGCGACGCCCATCACGACGATCCAGACGGCGATCGCAACATTTTTCACCCAGAACGACAGGAAGCCGTCCCACGCCAACGGCCCGGTCAATGACACTCCGACAAAGGATGCGGGCACCAGTGCTGCGGCCACCAGAAGGTTGAAGTGGGCCACCCAGCGGGGGAACACGGGGCGCGGCTGATCATCGAAATAGATTGCCAGGGCAAGGATCACGCTCTGCCCGATCAGGAAGGGCACCAGGATGGTGAAGGTGATCCAGCCGAAATCGTTGAGCAGCTGAGTCAGCTCCGGACTCCGCTCGGGACGGAAAGCGGCCAGCAGCCAGCAGACGTTGGCGATGAGAAACAACGCCGGGCCGCCGGCCGCACAACCGAGCATCGCGTAGGAGAAGATCGGGGTCCGATGTGCCATTCGGCGGATCTGCAGCACGATCAGGGCCAGGATCGGGACCAGGCACACGCCGAACCAGTTGAAAACGATCATGCTGTACCGGATCTGCGGGATGTGGGCCGGATCCCGATAGAACGCGGCAACCTGCTCCGCCGACATCGAGGGTGACATCGGCGGATTGAAGCCCGGAAACAGCAAAAAGCCGGCGATCCAGAGAATCAGCAAGACGGGCAGCGTCCACAGCAGGATCACCTCACCGTCGGTACCCCGCGCCGACGGCCACGAAGGCCTGGGGCTTTCCGTGTTCTCGCCGATGTCGGACATTGCCTGACTCCTTCCGGCACGAACCCACTTGGCCACGTTCGGCTCGTCAGCGAAACTAGCCGATCGGCTACCCTGAGGTCAATAGCCGTTCGGCTAGGCTCTGGGTGTGGTTCCCCCGCCGGCCGGACGCCGATTCAGCGCTGTCAAACGCAGCCCAGCACAGACGCGCGTGCTGGACGCAGCGCTGAAATTGATCGCGGACCACGGTGTGGGCGGCACGTCTTTGCAGATGATCGCCGACGAGGTAGGGGTCACCAAAGCGGCGGTCTATCACCAGTTCAACACCAAAGAGCAGATCGTCATCGCGCTCACCGAACGCGAACTCGGGGACTTGGAGGAGGCTTTGGAAGCCGCCGAGGCCGAGGATCATCCGCCGCGGGCACGCGACTTGCTGCTGGACCGGGTCATCGATCTGGCCGTCGAACGCCGCGGCGCGGCCAGCACCCTGCAGTTCGATCCCGTTATCGTCCGGTTGTTGGGCGAGCAGGAACAGTTTCAACAATTTATCCAGCGCCTCTACGGAGTGCTCGTGGGCGACGCGGGCGACGACAGCGAGGTGCTGGCGGCGATGATGTCGGGCGCCATCGCGGTCGGAGTGGTGCACCCCTTGGTGGCCGACATCGACGACGAGACGCTGCGTTGCCAGCTGAGGCGCATCACCCGCCGGCTCATCAGCGCGGCCGAGATCGGTGTGGCCGCAGATTAGGGACAGCCGGCCCGAACGAACTACCCCACCCGCACCGGCAAGTGCCCCCATTCCAATGCTCGAAGGCCAAATACGGGTATCTTGCGAGTGAGTCGCCGCCCAAGTTCGTCAACGGATTCCTCGGTGCAGGACACCAATGCGCCGGTTATTCTCAAACGCGAGTTTAGCCAGGCGGCCGAGGGAGGCTGGATGTCCGCACTTCCTGCTAGTACTCCTGCTGCCACCCGCTCCGTCGAGCAGTTTCGCAATCGAACCCTGACGTTTTTTCCCGCCGAAATGATGTCGACTCTGTATCGCCGGCGTGGATCGATCACGGTGGTCGGCCCTTTTACTTTTCTGTTGGGTCCGGAGGCCAACCGGTTCATTTTGGCGAATCCCGAATTGTTCAGCTGGCGTAAGGCTTTCCAGGCGTTCATTCCAGTGAGTGGTGAGTCGGCGCTGATTGTCAGCGACGGGGCGGCCCACCGGCGTATGCGGCGAGTCCTGCAGCCCCTCTTTCACCGGCGCCAAATCGAGCGCCATCTGGCAGTCATTGCGGAGAACGCCGACGTCGTCATCGACCAGTGGCGCCCCGGGCAGCGAATCGAGGTCTTCCAGGCATTCCGCTCCGCGATACGGCGCAGCACCATTGACTCGTTATTCGGTCGGGAGATGGCCAGAGATACTCCGTTCATTTCGGAGCACATCCAAGACTCGCTGGATCTCGCCAGAAGCGGCGTGCCGCAGGTCGCGTTGTTGAAGCGGCGGCTGTCCACGCCGCAGTCGCGCCGGGCGATGGCCGGGATGCGCAAGATCGACGCGCGGGTGTACGCGGAGATCGATCGACTGCGCCGGGATGGGGCCGACGAAGACAACACCTTCCTTGCCACACTGGTGCACGGAGCCGATGGCTCTGGAGAACCACTGAGCGACAAGGAGATTCGCGATCAGGTGGTGAACGTGATCCAAGCGGAAGAGACCACGCATCCGGTGCTGGCGTGGGCAATCTACGGAATGCTCACCGGCCCGGGGGTGTGGGATCGCGCCGCGGCGGAGGTTCGTGAAGTCCTCGGCGACCGCCGGCCCGAAGCAGCGGATTTGAAGCGACTGACGTATCTGAACGGCGTGGTGCACGAGACCTTGCGACTGTACTCGCCATCCGGGATGTCGCTGCGCCATGTTGCCCAAGACTTCGAATTCGCCGGCAGGCGGGTCAAACAGGGCAGCACACTGATATTCAGTCCTTATATCACGCATCGGTCGCCGGAAGCCTGGCCCGAACCCCTGGCGTTCCGGCCGCAGCGGTGGGATCCGGCCGAACCCGGTTACCGGATCCCAGGGACCGACGAGTATCTGCCGTTTATTCCGGGGCCGCACCGGTGTCTCGGAGCAGAGCTGGCCAAAACAGAGATGACCGTGATGCTCGCGCGGCTGCTGTCTCGCAGCTCATTAAGCCTTCCCGATCAGCGTCCGATCCGGATGGCTAGCCTCCCGGTGATGCATCCAGCGCACGGCATACAGGTCGATGTCCTCGATTGCCTTGGCTGCAAAGAGAATTCGGTGCAGTCATTACCAAGACACCGGTAGTTGAACGAGGCCGCCAGTAATCGTGTCTTGACGCATGGGCACTGCGGCAGGGTCGCAGGTCAATTGCATGGACGGGAAGCGTCGGATGAGTTGTGTGAAAACCGTTTGCAACTGGATACGGGCCAACTGGGCCCCGACGCAATAGTGTGGGCCGAATCCAAAACTGAGGTGGGCTGCTTCGTTGCGGGTGATGGTCAGTTGCTCGGGGTCGGCGAACACGGTCGGGTCGTGGTTGGCCGAAATGATGTCCAGCAGCACGAGGTCTCCCGCGTGGATCGTGACACCATTGAAGTCAAAATCGGACCGCGCATAGCGGGGGATTCCGCCCACGGTGGCCCCCATTGTCGATGCCCGCATTAGTTCTTCGACGGCTCTGGGGATCAGCGCTGGCTGGTTCTGAAGCATGGACCACTGGTCACGGTTCGCCAGCAACATCAATGTCCCCAACGAGATCTGGACCACCGTGGTCTCGTGGCCGGCGAACAGCAAGGCGAAGGACAGCAAGGTGGCCCCAGTGTCGTCGAGGTCGTCGGCGGCGCTGAGCCGGGAGATCACGTCGTCGTCGGGATGGGCGCGTTTGTGCTGGACCAGCTTCATGCTGTAGCCGAACAGCTCTGCCATCCCCCGCTCGGAACGTGTGCGATCCTCCAAGTTGCCTACATCCTCGGTCCACTGCCTGAATTGGTCACGATCGGAATAGGGCACCCCGAGCAGTTCACAGATCACCAGAATCGGTAGTGGCATCGCCAATTGCGAGTGCAAATCAGCGGGGGGACCTTGCTCTACCATTTCGTCCAGCAACGCGGTCGTGAATTCCTCCACCCTTGGGACCAACGCCCGCAGATGTTTGGGCGAGAAATGGGGCTGCAGCAGGTTCCGCATTACGGCGTGGTCGGCCGCTTCGGTCTCGAAGTTGCCCATCACGATTCCGAGCAATGGCGATTCGGAGACGCGAGGGGCGTTTTGGGGATCGGGATGCGCCCGGCCGAGACGCTCGTCATCGAGCAGTTGTCGCACGTGCGCATAATCGAGGACTAGCCAGGCTTCGTCGCCGGTCGCAGTGCGGACCCGATGAATGGTGCCTCGCTGTATCGCGCGCAATTCAGGCGCGATATCGAGTGGTGACTCCTGGACAAACGGCAGTTGAGGGGTGGTCGTCACCGATGCACCTCCACGTCGATACCGACAGAGCGGCCAAATGCATTCACGAGCAAGATCATTGCAGACGTGCCCAGTCGATGAGGCTACCAACGGACCTCGTGCGGCGCCTGAGGTTTTCGGCTAAATGCCGCGGCCTCCGACATGTATCTGCTCATTGGACTTGGTGCAATGAGCAGAAGCGGGCCAGTTGTCGGTGAAGAGGCAGGAAAAGGTATCCCCTGTTGAGCCGGCACGGGTTAGGCTTGCCGACAATCGCGTCGTGGCCTGGCACAGGTGGCGGCCGCCGGTCCATGCGGGACGGCGGTAGCGCCTGAAGCGACATCCGGAGGACCACGTTGCGGGAGGTCCTTATAGGAGGATGCGTTGACAACCTTCGAAGCTCAGGACGCGGCGGCGCACGTCGATCCCGTCACTCAGTCGGACGTCACGGCGGCGAGATCACTGTCGCTGGAAGAGGCGCGACTGCTTCGCGATGCACCTCCGCCTTTCCCGTTCGGGTGGTATGCGGTGGCGCAGTGTCACGAGCTGCGTGCGGGCGCGGTCTTGACCCGTCAGTTCATGGATCGCGAGATTGTCATCTATCGCACGGAGTCAGGAACGGTGTGCGCCACCGAGGCGTACTGCCCGCATCTGGGAGCCCACCTGGGGCACGGCGGCGAGGTGTGTGGCGAAGAGCTGCGTTGTCCGTTTCACGGCTTCCGGTTCTCGGTGAAAGGTTCGTGTGTGTACTCACCGTCAGGTGCTCCGCCTCCCGCGGCGCGCCTGGGTCTTCTCGAAGTCCGCGAGATCCACGGTGCGATCTTGGTGTGGCACGGCCCCGCCGGGCAGGTGCCATGGGAGATTGATGCGCCCGACGATGAATCGGAGTGGCGCAAAGTGGGATACAGGGTTCGCAACGTTCACAGCCATCCGCAGGAACTCCTCGAAAACAGCATCGACATCACGCATTTCAGTGCTTTGCATGGGTTCGGAAAAGTTAAGGTCTCTCGCCCCGCAACTTTTGACGGCCCACGGTTGGGCGTTGACTATGCGCTCAAACAGAAGACCCCGTGGAGGTCTGATGTTGATGTCACACTGCGCATTCGACTGAATGGTCTGGGCTTTGCCATTACCGAGGTGGAGACACTCGGCTTCACGCTGCGGCTCGTCGGTTTGGCGACACTCGTTGCTGAGCGCGATACGAGCCATTTGCTGTTGATGAGCATACGCAAACAAGGCCGAAGCCTCCCGGGCAAAGCCTTCTGGCGTTGCGCCCAAATGGTGCTCGGACCGTTCGTTATGGGCGGACTGATGAACCAGATCAACCAAGATGACCCGGTGTGGACTAACAAGAAGTATCTGCGCCGTCCGGCTATTGCTGACGGTGATGGTCCGATCCACGCCTATCGACGATGGGTGAGTCAGTTTTATCCAGAAGACGCAGCCTGGTGACGGCGAGCAAGACCCGGCCGCAACCGTACCCAACCGGGGCCGACACTGGTGCTTCGCCGGCGGGGCGGGTCGATCCCGTCAGTCAGTCGGACGTCACGGCGGTGAAAACGGTGTCGCTGCAAGAGGCGCGACTGCTTTGCGATGCGCCTCCGCCTTTCCCGTTCGGGTGGTTCGCGGTGGCGCTGTGTCACGAGCTGCGTGCGGGTGCGGTGTTGACCCGTCAGTTCATGGATCGCGAGATAGTCGTCTATCGCACGGAGTCGGGAACGGCGTGCGCGGTGGAGGCGTACTGCCCGCATCTGGGTGCCCATCTGGGGCACGGCGGCGAGGTGTGTGGCGAGGAGCTGCGTTGTCCGTTTCACGGCTTCCGGTTCTCGGTGAAAGGTTCGTGCGTGTACTCGCCGTCGGGTGCCCCGCCTCCTGCGGCGCGCCTGGGTCTTCTCGAAGTCCGCGAGATCCACGGTGCCGTTTTCGTGTGGCACGGCCCCGCCGGACAGGTGCCGTGGGAGATTGATGCGCCCGACGATGAATCGGAGTGGCGCAAGGTGGGACACACGGTTCGGCACGTTCACAGCCACCCGCAGGAACTTGCCGAAAATAATATCGACATCATGCATTTTGGGGCCTTGCATGGGTTCCGGAATTTTCAACTGGTCAAGCCACCGATTTTTGACGGCCCGCGAATGCGCCTTGACTACACCTACACTCAGCTGACTCCGTGGAATTCTGGTGTTGACGTCGAAATACGCTTTCGAATCGACGGTTTCGGCGTCGTTGTCAACGAGGCCGATCTATTCGGTTTTTCGCTGCGGTTTTTTGCCCTGTGGACTCCGGTCGGTGAACGCGACACGATCCAGTATCTCCTTGTGAGCGTGCGCAAACGGGGCCGAAGCCCAGTGGGCAAAGCGTTCTGGTGTGGCGTCGAAAAAATGAGCGGGCCGTTCATCCTGCGCGGACTGGTCGACCAAATCAAGCAAGATGAGTCGGTATGGACTAACAAGAAGTATTTGCGCCGTCCGGCAATTGCTGAGGGGGATGGTCCGATCCACGCGTATCGACGATGGGCGAGTCAGTTCTATCCAGAAGGTGCAGCCTGGTGACGGCGGGCAAAACCCGGCCGCAACCGTACCCAACCGGGGCCGACACTGGTGCTTCGCCGGCGGCGCAGGTCGATCCCATCACTCAGTCGGACGTCACGGCGGTGAAAACGGTGTCGCTGCAAGAGACGCGACAGCTTTGCGATGCACCTCCGCCTTTCCCGTTCGGGTGGTATGCGGTGGCGCTGTGTCACGAGCTGCGTGCGGGCGCGGTGTTGACCCGTCGGTTCATGGATCGCGAGATTGTCATCTATCGCACGGAGTCGGGAACGGCGTGCGCGGTGGAGGCGTACTGCCCGCATCTGGGTGCCCATCTGGGGCATGGCGGCGAGGTGTGTGGCGAGGAGCTGCGTTGTCCGTTTCACGGCTTCCGGTTCTCGGTGAAAGGTTCGTGTGTGTACTCGCCGTCGGGTGCCCCGCCTCCTGCGGCGCGCCTGGGTCTTCTCGAAGTCCGCGAGATCCACGGTGCCGTTTTCGTGTGGCATGGCCCCGCCGGACAGGTGCCGTGGGAGATTACGCCGCTGGGCGGCGATGAATCGGACTGGCACCATGTGAGGCACACGGTTCGGCACGTACACAGCCATCCGCAGGAACTTATCGAGAACAATATCGACATCGCGCATCTCAGTACTCTGCATGAGTTGCGGAATGCTCAACTGGTCGAGCCGCCAATTTATGACGGCCCGCGAATGCGCGTTGACTACACCTACACCCAACCGACTCCCTGGACGTCTGGTGTTGACGTCAAGATGTGCATTCGAATGGACGGTTTGGGCATCCTTGTCGACGAGGTCGACATACTCGGTTTCTCAATGCGGTTCATCGGCTTGGCGACTCCGGTCGGTGAACGCGATACGGTCCAGCATCTGCTTGTGAGCGTGCGCAAACGGGGCCGAAGCCCAGTGGGCAAAGCGTTCTGGTGTGTCGTCGAAAAAGTGTTCGGACTGTTCGTTATGCGCGGGCTGGCCGACCAAGTCAAGCTAGATGAGTCGGTATGGATCAACAAGAAGTATCTGCGCCGTCCGGCCATTGCTGAGGGGGATGGCCCGATCCACGCGTATCGACGATGGGCGAGTCAGTTCTATCCAGAAGGTGCCGCCTGGTGAGAGCGGGAAAACCCTGCCACTCAGCAGGCTGAGACACCTTGCCTCCGTACTGATTACTGGCGCAGCCCGAGCCATCGGAAAGTCGACCGCTATGCAAATGGCCGCGGAGGGCTCAGACGTCATCGCAGGCGTCCGAACGGAGCAAGATGGCAAGGCAATCGCCGCCACGAATCCGCGCCGGACTTCGCCGGTACTGCTCGACATCACAAATGCCGAACACATTAGCGCGCTTGCCAATTCGTTACCGACGCAGCTCAATGCAGTCGTGAACAATGCCCGGATAGCGGTGAGCGGACCAGTGGAAGCCGTCCCACCAACTGAGGTGCGCCGGACTTCATTCGAGGTGAACGTGACCGGACAACGTGCGGTCACACAGGCCGTGCTCCCGCGGCTGCGGCGCTCGCGCGGATAGCGTCCCGGTGAGTGGTGGACTTCAGATCCCGCGTGGTTCACGCGTTGAGATCAACGAATCATGTTGAACGCTAGGTGATTTGATGTTATTTGGCACGTGCTGCGGCGGCGTGTTTGGCGGCGATGACGGTACGCAGTTCGTCCACGGAGATATCGGAGAGATAGGGCGGGTGACAGCGTTGACCGCCAGAGCAACCCGGTGTAATTTTCGGTCTGTTGTACGCAACTGCAACAACGGTTCACTGGCGGGTGCGACCCGAGAGGTACTCGATGACGGCGACCTCGGATACATTCTGGATTACCCGGAATCCTGTCGGTCGTGGGCGGGATTGGTTGCAGTCGCGGCGGCGGATTGATGCGCCGCGCCCGCCCGGCCCACGTGGGCGGCCTTTCGTCGGCGTGATGGGCGACTACTGGGCGGACCCCTGCGGATACCTGCGGGAGTTGAGAAACCGCTACGGTGACGTCTATCGGCTTCCGTGGCCGATGGCTGAAGTGGTGGTGGTGAACCATCCCGACCACGTGGCCCACGTCCTGAATAGCCGGGAGGGCGAGTACGGCCGCACGAGCGGTCCGGGCGCCGGCTTCGCCGGGTTTGCGGTGGGCGTTGGGTTGGCCATGTTGGAGGGGGAGAAGTATCGCCAGCGGCGCAAGGCGCTGGCACCGATGTTCGGTCGCCGGCAGCTCACGAGGATCGCCACGTGTCTCGCCGACGAGTTCGACAAAAGCCTGGCCAGATGGGATCGGTTCGCCGAGTCCGGCGAACGGATCGATCTGCACGAAGAGCTGCCCGCTGTGATCATGCCGGCGTTCATGCGAGTGATGTTTTCGATAGAGCTCACCGACGCCGAGCTGCACCAGGTTGCAGTCGATGTCCGCGCCTTGCTGTCCCCGTTTACGTCTTCCTTGGGCTTTCTCGGCCGCCCCAGGCTGCTACTGGAAGCCGGGAATATCGCACAGGCGTGGTTGCGGATGCGGCGCTGGGTGTTGCGGCGAGTGGACGAACGATTGGCCGACGGTCAATCTTACGACGACGCGATGCAGGTGGTTCTGGACGCGCACCGCCGGGACGGCAGGTCCATCCGTCGGCGCGACGCCGTCTTGGACATCATGAGCCTGATGGGTGCCGCTTGGGACAGCGTCGACGCGTCGTTGGCGTGGACGCTGGGGTTGCTCCCGCAGAATCCAGCAGCTCAGCAGCGGCTCTACGACGAGGTTGATGGGCTTGGTGGGGCGGTGCCGACTTTCGATGATCTGGATCGGCTGCAGTGGGCGAGGGCGTGCTTCGCGGAGGGTCTGCGGCTGGAGGCCCCTCCCTTCCTACTGCGGGTTGCAAAGGTTAACGACACCATCGGTGGATACCATATCCGTCGCGGAAGCCGTGTCGGAGTATCGCCGTATGCCCTGCATCGTGATGCACGCTGGTGGGGTCCTGATCCCGACAGCTACGATCCGATGCGGTTTTACGACAAGGACACCATCGCGGCGCGGCCGAACCTGGCCTACGTCGCCTTCGGCGCCGGACCACACCGTTGTCTCGGTGCGCCGATGACCGAGATGATCGCGCAACTCCTGCTCGCCCAACTCCATCAGCGGTTCCGGGTACAAATTCCCACTGACTGGATTCCCCGGTACGATCCTTCTGTCTCTCGGCCGTACGTGCCCGCCGTCATCACCAAGGTGCCCGCGGCAGCGAATTGAGTTGAGGCCGACCGCTTTCACAACGTGAACCGGCTTGGACTCAAGTCAGCTCGCCGCGTCCAGCAGCGGCCTGCGCGATGCGGTTCAAAAAGCGATACCGCATCAACGCGGATAGCGTCCCGGTGAGTGGTGGACTTTAGATCCCGCGTGGTTCACGCGTAGCGATCATCAAATCATGTTGAGCGCTAGGTGATTTGGTGTTGTTTGGCACGTGGCGGCGGCGTGTTTGGCGGCGATGACGGTACGCATTTCGTCCATGGAGATATCGGAGAGATAGCGGCGAGTGACCTGCCACTCGTCGTGGGCTTCGATGACCACCGCGGCGGCCAGCCGCAGGAACGCTGCCGGGTTGGAAAAGATCATGAAATGCACTCGGCGCCGCCGCCATGAGGAGTTGGTGAACTGTGGTGCCACCGCAGCTTTGATCCCGGCGTGAGCATCGGAGATGACCAGATGCACCCCCGACAGACCGCGGGGTTTCAGCGACGCCAGGAACTCGCGCCTGAACTCGTAGGACTCGCTGTCGCCGACCGCAGGCAATGTGTCTTACCCATTGCACGGTGCTCACTCCGCTTCGAAATTCGCGATTGATGCGTTCGCCGACACGCTACGAATTGAGCTCCGTCCGTGGAAGATTGCGGTCAGCGTCGTTCAACCAGCTCAGATTGACACCGAGATGCAAAGCGCCGCTGGCGGGCTGGTCGACGAGATGACTGCGGTGATCTCATCGGAACATCGCAGCCGGTATGCGCGACACCTGGTAGGGCTTGCGCAATCAACCCCCGCAGCGGAGTGGTTGGTGTTGGCGGCGGGCAGGGTGGCCGAAGTGGTGGCCCGAACCCTCACCACTCGTCGACCACGGGCACGCTATGTCGTCGGCCTCAATGCACGAATGCAACTCGCCGTGCTGCCGAACCTGCCCACCGCGGCGCGAGACCGCCTGTTTCATGCTCTCGCTCGTCAGCCGCGATAGGTGTCGATGCGCATTTGCCGTCAGATCCTGTGGCGCAAGCCGACCTTGATTGAGGTTGCCGGAGTTGCTGCAAGAATCCTGATGTCTTTGCGTGACTGCACACGGCTTACTTGCTAACCTCCTGAATCGTGCATCGGCTCAGTGGATTCGATACAAGCATGCTGCGCCTAGAGACCTCGAAGCAGCCGATGACCGCTTGCGGCATGTTCATGCTGGACACTTCGACGATGCCAGGCGGATATAGCTTCGAAGCTTTCCGTGAAAAGCTATTGAAGCAAATCGATGCGCTGCCTGAATTCCGCATGAAATTGGCGGACAGTGTTTTGAATATCGGCGCTCCGGTCTGGGTAGACGATCCCGACTTCGACCTTGACAACCACCTGCACCGGATCGAGCTGCCGGCACCGGGCGGTCCTCATGAGCTTTCGAAGGTGGGCGGGCGTCTGGTCGCAGAACGGATGGACCGCGGCCGACCGGTGTGGGACATGTTCGTGATCGAGGGACTCGTCGATGCTGACCCGGGCTTGACGGCGAATGTCGCGGTGATGCTGCGGATGCAACACGTTCTCGCGGACGGCCAGAAGGCCCTCGACATGTTCGCACGGCTCTGCAGTACCGAGGCCGACCCACCGTCGCCGGAGGCCATCGGAGGGATCGGGACTGTCAGCAATCGGCAGATCGTGCTTGACGGGTGGGTGCAGTTTGCCTGCCGGCCTTGGCATCTGACCAAGACGCTACTGTCGGCGTTGGTCGGCCTGCTCTTCGATGCCAGAAAGGCTCTTCGTTCTGCGCGAGGCATAGCGGCGGCCGGCTGGTTTGGAAAAATGCCAGCCGCTCCGCGAACTCCGTTCAATGGCAAACTCACCAGCCGCCGCACCGCAGCGTATGTCCAGCTGGATCTTGCGGATGCCCAGGCCGTTAAGGACAGGTTCGGCGTTACGGTCAACGACGTGATGTTAGCTGTGATATCGGGCGCGTTGAGACGATTTCTGCTCGACCGCGCCGCGTTGCCCAACGTCGGACTTCTCGCGTGGATGCCCATCGCGGTGTCCGATCCGGCCAACGCAGGCCGCAACCAGGTGGCTGTTCGATTGATCAACTTGCACAGCGACGTAGTCGATCCAGCCGACCGGCTGAGAGCTATCGCCGGGATGACTTCGGCTACTAAGCGGGATGATTCGGCAATTGGATCTCGGCTGCCACAATACTTTTTGGAACACTTCCCCGGCCTGTTAGCGTTCGGACCGCGCATCTACAGGTGGGCCCAGTTAAGTGAACGCCGGCCTGTGAATAACGTGAGCGTCTCGAACGTGCGCGGGCCAGCGACGCAGAGCTATTTGCTGGGCGCGGCGATTACGGGAAGGTATGCCTTCGGGCCGATCATCGAGGGCGGTGGGCTCGACGTCGTTGTGATGTCGCTTTACGGCAAACTCGACATCGGCTTGGTGTGCTGCCCGGATTTGGTGCCCGACCTCTGGGATCTGGCAGACGGTATACCAGCTGCACTACTCGAATTGCAGACTGCGGCGGGCTGACAACGGTTAATCTCCCAACACGACTGTCGGGAAGCGGTCACTCACATCTGCATCGAACTTGACCACTAAGTGAGCCAACTCAGGGGTTAGCACGTTCGTCGATCGACTTTGAACGTCGAGTATTACCCGCGCGGATTCATCGCGGTGATTGCCTTGCCACCTTGTTCCGTTCGGACGCCTGCGATGACGCCCCAGCCGTCCGCGGCCATTCACATCGCGATCGACTTTCCGATGCCCCGGGCTGCGCCAGTGATGAGTACGGAGGGCAACGTGTCTCAACCTTTTGAGTTAGCAGTGTTGCGGCGGGTTGTGCCCGCCGTCACCAGGCGGCACCTTCTGAATAAAACTGACTCACCCACCGCCTATACGCGTGGATCGGACCATCCCCCTCAGCAATTGCCGGTCGGCGCAGATACTTCTTGTTCGTCCATACCGGGTCATCTTGCTTGATTTGGTCGACCAGTCCGCGCAGGATGAACGGCCCGCTAATCTTTTCGATGCAACGCCATACGGCTTTACCCACTACGCTCCGGCCCCGTTTGCGCACGCTCACAAGCAGATGTTGGACCGTGTCGCGTTCACCGACGGGAGTCGCCAAGCTGAAGACCCGCAGCGAAAGTCCGCGTGAATCAACCTCATCGACAACGAAGCCCAAACCGTCGATTCGAATGCGCATTTTGACATCAACTTCGGACTTCCGCAGAGTCAGCTGAGTGTAGGTGTAGTCAACGCGCATTCGCGGGCCGTCAAAAATTGGCGGCTCGACCAGTTGAGCATTCCGCAGCCCATGCAATGCAACAAAATGCGTAATGTCGATACTGTTTT
The DNA here is from genome assembly GCF_026625985.1 of Mycobacterium sp. Aquia_213. Classification (NCBI taxonomy): domain Bacteria; kingdom Bacillati; phylum Actinomycetota; class Actinomycetes; order Mycobacteriales; family Mycobacteriaceae; genus Mycobacterium; species Mycobacterium sp. Aquia_213. The sequence continues at coordinate 923,633 of NZ_CP113116.1, read as the reverse complement.
CGACAAGTTCCTGCGGATGGCTGTGTACGTGCCGAACCGTGTGCCTCACATGGTGCCAGTCCGATTCATCGCCGCCCAGCGGCGTAATCTCCCACGGCACCTGTCCGGCGGGGCCATGCCACACGAAAATGGCACCGTGGATCTCGCGGACTTCGAGAAGACCCAGGCGCGCCGCAGGAGGCGGGGCACCCGACGGCGAGTACACACACGAACCTTTCACCGAGAACCGGAAGCCGTGAAACGGACAACGCAGCTCTTCGCCACACACCTCGCCGCCGTGCCCCAGATGGGCTCCCAGATGCGGGCAGTACGCCTCGGTGGCGCACACCGTTCCTGACTCCGTGCGATAGATGACAATCTCGCGATCCATGAACTGACGGGTCAACACCGCACCCGCACGCAGCTCGTGACACAGCGCCACCGCGAACCACCCGAACGGGAAAGGCGGAGGCGCATCGCAAAGCAGTCGCGCCTCTTCCAGCGGGGCGGTCTGCTCCGGCTGATTGACGAGGTCGGTCTGTGTGGCCGAGTCCTGAGCTTCGAAGGTTGTCAACGCACTCCCTTTGGAAGGACCCTCCGACCAGCGATCAGGTGGTCCACCGGATACCGCTAAAGCCCACACCGCATTCACACGGACCCGCAGCCACACTTCGGCCGGACCGCGACACGATCATGTCGCAGTCTATCCCGGTGCCGCGACGCTGCAGTCTCGATAGGCCGATATCTGCCTCGAGACAACCTAGGTAGCTATTCGTCAAGCGGCGCCGGGTGTGCGGTTGCCCTGCTCTTGTTTTCGTCATAGCGCTTGTGGCGCCCTGCCAGGACAGCCATACGCATCGAAGTCCGCGACTGGCGACCGACAAGCCGCTCGTGCAGGTGTACTTCACCCCGACGTCGGCGGCCGGATGAATCTCGCTGAGTCACCCACCCGGTCGCCTGGAACAGACCGCCGACCACAGCCTCAAGAAAGCGAATCGTCAACCAACATCAACACGGACCACTAGGTTGGTAGGAGTCGGGATGAACAGTAGGCTCGCCCGACACACCGACCAGTTCGAGATGCGATTCTTCGGGAGATGACAATGCCAACAACCGAGCCGCAGCCAGAAAGTACCCTTGCCCGACAAGCACGGTGGATGTACGAGCTGAAGCAATTAATGAGCGTTGGCTTGGATATTACGACGCCGCAGAGTATGGGCAAATTATACGACACGGTGTTCAACGACGCGAATAATTTCGCGGAAGACTCGATGTTTTTGAATTACGGGTATTGGAAAAACAATCCTACGACTCTCGATGAGGCCTGTGCTGAATTTGCGCGCTTAGTGGGAAGAGAAGCAGACATCCGGCCTGGTGACATCGTGGTCGATGCTGGACCCGGATTCGGTGACCAAGATTTCCTCTGGGCCAAAGAGTTTCAGCCTCAGGAGATTATCGGAATAAACGTATCGAGAAAGCAAATCGAGATAGCTTCCGGAAGAGCACAAGCATTGGGCCTCGCGAGTACCGTGCGGTACGTCCACGGGTCGGCCAGTGAGTTGCCCAGGCCGGACGAATCTGTGAACAAGGTAGTTGCGCTTGAATCGCCCTTTCACTTTCCTTCGCGTCGCGAATTCTTCAGTGAAGCTTTCCGGGTTCTCAAGCCCGGCGGCCGCCTCGTGACTGCGGATATCATTCCGCTGCCCAAGGAGGCAGTCCCACGACCTAACGCCCGGTGGGGCATCGTCGGATCGGCTGCTCGCTCGGTGTATGCGCACGGTCAAGCGAATGATTTCGATGCTTCGGGATATAGCGACGTCTTGCGAGAAACAGGCTTCGAGAAAGTGAATGTGTATTCAATTCGGGACTACGTCTTCGACGACTTCGCAAATTTTGTCCGCCATCGCCTCAAAAACTCGGATTACCGAAGTGTCCATCCTTGGCTCCGGCGAATGAACGGCCCCACCGCAGTAGCTATATGGAGCCCGTGGCTAGATTATTTGATCGCGGTCGCGCAGAAGTAGAGTAATCGTCATCGAACACGATCGCACGCGGCGGCGGTCGGTGATTGGGTCGAATTTCTCCGTGCCCCAACCGGATTGGGGCTCGATGTAGAGGCTGCCGCCACAGGGGCGACCACGGTGATCAGGTGGTCTTGGAAGGTCTGCTCGATGCGGCTACACGTGAAGTGTTGTGCCGGTTTCTTTTTCCGCGAGTTCCCACAACCTACGGGCAGCTTCGTAGTCACAGGCCTTCGCAGCGCGTCCGGCCAGCGTCGGGCCGCCTTTGAAGCCGAGCCAGCCGTCGATACCTACGTAGCTACCCGGTGCAATCGGCTCGCTGATGCAGTACAGCGTTGGCGCGGCACCGGCTTCGAGGTCGTTGCCGATCGTCTTGGGAACCCATTGCCACATCCAATGCCCGGCTGAAATGACGCGGGTATCAGACGTTTTCAACAGATTCGACGACACCCAGCCGGGATGGGTAAGTTGACTGATCACTGGCGATCCGGCGGCACGCAGACGCCGGTCCAATTCGAGTCCCCAAAGCATCACCGCCAGCTTCGAGCGGCCATAGGCCGGGTAGCGCGACCACTTGCGAGCACGCAGATGCGGGTCGTCGAACGCGATCACCGACGACTTGTACTTGTGACGGTCGGAGCCGACGTTGATGATCTGCGAGCGCACCCGGTCGAACAGTAGGTTGGTCAGCGCGAACGGACCGAGGAAATTCGTGGCCAGTGTGATCTCAAAGCCGTCCACGGTCTCGGTCCGCCGCGGCGCGATCGCGCCGGCATTGTTGATCAGAATGTCCACGTCGCCGTCGAACAGGCCCGGAAATGCGCGCACCGACGATTGATCGGCGAGATCCAGTTTGACCAACGACGTCTCGCCACCCATTTCGGCGGCACGCTGCGCACCCAACTCGAGATTGCGGACGGCCATGATCACGTGCGCTCCAGCCTTGGCCAACTCGCGTGCCGTGGCCAAGCCCACGCCGTTGGTTGCGCCGGTGACGATGATCCGCTTGCCGCTGAGGTTGCCGAGTCGGGTCGGCGACCAGTTCGATGTCATCGCCTGAGATGTACCAATCTGAGAACCACGACCGCAAGCGGCCAACACGCGCGTCTTACCCCACCCGCACCGGCAATTGCCCCCATCCGGCGACCGTCGACGCGTTAACTCGTCGACAGTCTTCCCAGATGACCTCGTAGCGCGGCATGAAATCAAGGAGATGGTCGAGCGCGATGGCGGTTTCCATCCTGCCCAGTGCGGCGCCGAGGCAACTATGAACGCCATACCCGAGTGAGAGGTGCTGCGCGCGCGTGGGGTCACGGGCTATATCGAAGACGTCCGGGTCACTGAAGACTTCCGGGTCGCGGTTGGCCGCCACCTCGCACAGGAACACCGGCTTGCCCGCCGGGATCGTAACCCCGTGCAGCGTCACCTCTTTCGTGGTGCGCCGGAGGGTATACAGTACCGGGCTGTCGTATCTCAGCACCTCTTCCACCGCCGCGGGGATCTTGGCGCGATCCTCATGCAACTCGCGCCACTGGTCGGGGTGCTGTGCGAATGCCGCCACGGCGTTGGCGACGAGTTTGGTCACGGTCTCGGTGCCCGCGCCGCCGACCAACATTGCGAACAGCGTGATCTCGTCGTCTGACAGGCTGGTCTTCTCGCCATCCCCGCGCTCGATCTCGGCCTCGATCAGCGTGCTGATCATGTCGTCTTGCGGCTGCGCGCGACGCTCCTGGACCAGGTTGTAGCAATACGCTGCCGCGTTCAACATCATCGTCACAGTGGTCTCGTCCGGCGCCGTCTGGCCCGGTTGGTAGCTCAGCGCCACTTGGACGAACTCCCGGAACTGTTGGCGTCCGGGTGCCGGCACTCCGACCATGGAAGTGATGACTTCCCCGGGAAAGATAGCCGAGAAGTCTTGCACCACATCGAATCGACGGGGATTGGCATTGCTCAGGCAGCGCTGCACCGTCTCGATGACGGTGTTTCGCTGCGCCTCGACCGAGCGCGGTGTGAAGGCCTTGTTGACCAGACCCCGCATGCGTCCGTGCTCAGGCGGGTCTAAGTACAAGATCGCAGGCGGCGGCTCCTGGCCACTTCTCATCATCGCCAAGTCGAGGCCACCCGCCGAAGAGTAGGTCTGAAAGTCTCTAGCCGCTGCGGCCACGTCCTCATACCGGGTGAGCGCGTAGAAGTCCAGGTCCTCGTGATAGTAAACCGGTGCCTCCGTACGCATTCGCCGGTAGATTTCGTGCGGACTGGCGAAGAATTCCTCGGAATACGGGTCGAATACCCACTGCGATTGCACTGTCATCGGACTCCAAATCGGCGTCGTGGAGTGGCCGGTAGTTGGCCAATGCCGAATCTAGAACATAGATCCAAGCGTCACCAGCGTCTTCGAAATGCCCTATTCGAGCACCACCGTGGCCCCGCGCCCGGGCACCGGGGTCAGCATTCCTTGCCATCGCACCGGCTCTGGGCGCTCGTCGGCGGGACGAACCTTGAAAGTGTCGAACAACATGCTGAGGACGACCCGCATCTCAAGCTCGGCGAAGGTCGCGCCCAGGCAACGCCTTTCGCCGCCGCCGAAGGCAATCCAGGTATAGGTTCCTGCCGGTTGGTCAAGGAAACGCTCCGGGCGGAAACACTCTGGGTCGGGGTAAAGGTCGGGTCGCCGGTGCGTCAGGTAGATCGACGACACGACGCTCACGCCGGCCGGTAACCGGAAGCCGTCAATTTGCATCGGCGCGTTGAGCTTCCGCATGACCATCGAGCTCACAGGTCGCACCCGCAGCGTTTCCTTGACAACGGCGTCCACGAACCGGTGGTCCCCGACCCGGGTTTCCTCGATCAGTCGAGCCTGGTGCTCGGGATGACGGACAAGGCGTTCTACTGCCCACGCAAGCGAGGTCGCCGTCGTTTCCTCGCCGGCCAAGAGCATGGTTACCAGCTCGTCGCGAATCTCCGCATCGTTCAACGCCTGGCCATCGGCGTGGCGGGCTTGCAGAAGAATTGACAGCAAGTCGCTGCGCTCGGCCCAATCTCCAGCCCGGCGTCGGTCGTCGATCTCGGCATGAACCAAGCGGTCGATCTGACCCATGAGGAAGTTGCGCGTCAGCGCCGCCCGCATTCGCGGCGGACCAACAGTCAGCATCAGCGGTCCCGATTTCTTCCTTAGCATCCGTAATAGTTCCGCCCGCAACTGGTCAAGACGGGTCCCCGTGCTCAGCCCGAAAACGCCGCGCAGCATGACCTCCAGCGTCAACTCTTGCATCCGCGGGTACAGGCGCACCGGCCTACCGCGCGGCCAACGGGCGATCTCCGCTTGGGTAACAGCGGTCACCTTGTCGGTATAGAACTTGAGGCCGTTGCCGCGGAAAGACGGCACAATGAGTCGACGCTGCTCCCTGTGCGCATCCCCTTCGAGCAGCAGCAAGGAGTTCGCACCCATCAGTGGTTGCATCATGCGATTGCCCTCCGCGGCAAGCAGCACTTCAGGCGGGCCGGTCAAGACCTCTTTCACCGTATCGGGATGCGACACAACCACCCAGGGTTGCTGGCTGGCCAACCGCAATGTGAACACGTCTCCGTAACGAGCCGCGCACGAATCCAGGAATTTCCACGGCTGCGACGCGAAAGCAGCCAGCTGAATGAATGCCGGGAGTCGGGGGCCTGGTGGCAGAACATCGCGGGGCATTCGGTTTACCTCCACCTTGATGCTAGTTCATGATTTGTGCTGACACGCCAAGAGATAGCGACAACGGTAAGGCTGGCCCGGCCACGCGACGGCTGGTTCGACTATTGGCCGACGCTGCCTTCATCGTTGGCAAGGCAGTACATCCGATACGACGATCGACGAGGGCCAAGCGTCGCCTTGTCATATACGACCATCGCAAAACGGATGACGTCGAGCACATACCTCGGACCGCGGCCTGCAACGAGGTCGTGCAGCCGTTGGGCAGTTCCTATGAGTCCGCGCGAAACCTCCTCATCGATGTGCCTTTCCGACAGCACCCGCATCGGGACGTCGGCAAACGCCGCCTCCCACTGCGCTATCCACGGCAGCGGTCGCAGATCCGTGTAGAGAAAATGCCCCCCTGGGCGCAACACACGCGCGACTTCCGCAAGGAAACGAGGAAAGTCGGGATAGCCGTGCGAAGCTTCGACATTGAGCACTACGTCGAAGGAGTCGTCGGCGAAGGGCAGGTTCTGGGCGTCGCCATGCACAAAGCTCTGGCCGGGCAGATCGTAGGTTGCACGGCAAAAGTCGATTGCAGCACGGTTTAGATCCAGTCCCGTGTAAGAAGCGGGGCCCAAGGTGCGCACGACGTGCGAGGCCCCGCCGCCGTGGCCACAACTGATTTCCAGCACCCTTTTGCCAGTCAGATCGACCTGCGCCGCCGTGCGGTGGTAGAGCTGAATCATGAACCGGCTGGGTTCGTCGGACTGCGGCAACGACAGGCCCATGGGCGGATCCTCCTCGTAGCCCAAATTGATCAAGCGGACTTGATTTGCGAACCGGCGCGTGAAGAACGGATAGAAGCGCTCGACAAATATCTGCGTTAGGCGGTCGGAGACCGTCATAAAGGCGAGCGTCAGCCGGCCAAATGCTAACCCCGCGGAGAATCTCAGCTGTTTGATGCACGAGCCGGGGCGAAGCTTCAGAGGATTTCGGCGTTTCATGTTGCCCAATCGTTGTTTTTTGTATGGGGTTCCTGCGCTGCCGGGCGATCGGCACAGCGCTCGATCCGGCCGGCCATGTCCAGTAGTTCCTTGAGAGCGATAGGGAGACCATCAGCCAGCTCCCAGAGGTCGGGCAGCAGGTCCGTACACGAAACAAGGCCGACATCGACCTTGCCGTTGAGCGACATAACGGTGACATTCAGACCGGCTCCGTGGAAAACCGGTCCGAACTTATAGCTCGCTTTGACCTTCGCTCCCATCAAGTAGCACTGCACTTGTGGTCCGGGCACATTGGACAGGGTCAGGTTGTAGATCGGTCGGCGGTCGCTGAGCCCAGACCATCGGTAGATCCGCCAACCCACCTCTAACAACCGGGGAGCGAATTGCGTCCAATCGAGCCCCAGCGACGGACCGACCGCCGAAACATGGTCTTTCGCGACCGAACTCGCCGCAGCGATAGCCCTAAGCCGCGCCATGGGATCGGCCACATCGGTGCACAAACTGGAAATCATGGCAGACAATTGATTGCGGCTCGCGCGGTTCGGCTGAAAAATCGACACCGGCATCGCCGCGGCCAGCGTGGCCTGCGGCAGCGCGGAACGATCAAGCAGGAATCGTCTGACCGCGCTTGATACCAGCGCCAGCATCACGTCGTTGAACGTGACTCCGAACTTGTTCTTGACCGCCTTGACGTCATCGAGGTCCAGTTGGACGTAGGCCACGGTGCGACGGCTAGAGACGGTGCCGTTGAACATGGTCCGTGGCGCGTTGAACAGTCCCGTCATAGTTTGACCCCGGGCATTCCGACGGATCGTCGTGATCGCCCCGGCGATGGTTGTGAGCAGCACCTTGAGCAGATACCAGGGCCGTCGCGCGAACCGCACCAAACCATCAACGACGATCTGCCGCTGACTGAGAGTCCCTACCCCCTCAATGGGTTCCGGCCGCGAAGGGTCGGCTTCGGTGCTGCAGAGCCGCGCCAAAATGTCGTTGGCGGTGGTCCCGTCCGCGAGCACGTGATGCATACGGTGCATCACCGCCACCCGGCCGCTGATGCGTGAATCGGTGCCAGACAATCCCTCGATCACCCACATCCCCCATAAGGGCCGGCTGCGGTCGATCTGCTCGGCGATCAAGCGCCCTACGAGCGCCGACAGTTCATCGCTGCTGCCCGGCGCCGGCAGCTCGACGCGGTGCAGATGGCGATCGAGATCGAAGTCGGGATCCTCCACCCACACCGGAGTGTCCAAATTCAGTGCGCTGTCAGCCATCTTCATCCGGAATTCCGGCACTGCGACGAGTCGCTGCGATAGCGTCGCACGGAAGTTGGCGAAGCTATATCCCCCGGGCATGGTCGAAGTGTCCAATTCCCACAACGCGCATCCGGTCATTGGTTGTGACGGGGATTCCAGGTGAAGCAGGCTGGTGTCGAATCCGCTCAGTCGATGAATTCTCATCTCGGCGTCCTGACTGCGACATTGGAAAACACCGGTGAGACCTTGGAATCGCGCACGATCACCTCTTCCCCGGTAGCGGTGGGCGTTAGCATACTGCGTCACCTCGTCCCCGGCACTGAAATGCCGGATGCTCGACTGTGCAGCGCTGGGATTGAATCGATTGTTGCAGAATGTATTTCGATGATCTGCGCGGATTCACCGCAAGGGACCGGGGAGTCAAACGAGCGCGATTCATCGGGCCACCAGGACGTCGGTGGCGAAATAGGCCTCCGCCATATTTCTGGGCGCATCGGGTTCGCCGATCAACCGGGCGAATTTCTGCCCCTCGTAGGCGGCCGTTGCCAACGGTCGCACCCCGAGAGCGTCACCGATGGTGAACAGTTGTGCGACATTGCCTTCGAGTTCGCGTGCAATACCGTCAACAGGGATCCGTCCGGTTGCCAGGACGACGGCATCGATGCGCGGGAGCGTCGACTCGCGTCCGCTGTTGACGTCGATGATGTGCAGATCGTGATCACCGATGCGGCGAACCCAGGTCGTGGGTTGGAATACGACATTGGCCTCGGCCAATCGTTGGGCGATCGAATCACCTTCCAGGCTCATCACTTCGCGGTGAGAATAGGGCGCGTAGTTGGGTGACAGCAGGATCACTTCGGCTCCGCGGGCCGCAAGCAGTTCTGCCACACCGCTGGCAGCATGCGTTGCTTCGGCGTCCACCACGACGAGCTTGCCCGACGGCCGTGCGCGGCCCTCCAATATGTCTTCAGGGCACCAGACATGTGGCTTGTCGGCGCCTGGGATGTCTTGGTCGAGAAAGGCACTGCGGCCCGTCCGACTGTAGCTGGCTCCGGTGGCCACGATCACGGCGTCGGGAGCCAGTGCCAACACTTCGTCGGCCGCCGCCGGTTTGCCCTGCCGGACGGCTACACCCAGCCGCGCGAGTTCACTGGCCCACCAGTCGATCGCATGTCGGTAGAAGTCGCGCCCCGGCAAGCGCGACCACAGCTCCAGCGCCCCGCCGAGCTCTTGTCGGGCTTCCAGCAACGTGACTTCGTGGCCCCGCAGCGCTGCGACTCGGGCCGCCTCGAGCCCGGCCGGCCCGCCGCCGACCACAATCACCCTCGACAGCTGAGTTGCAGGGGCGAATGTGTGGTCACCCCATAGCCTTTCCCGGAACGACGCCGGGTTGATCGTGCAACCGATGACGCGATAGTTGATGCCGCCAAGGCACCAGTTGCAGGCAATGCAGGTGCGCGCCTGTTCCTCGGTGCCCTCACGGGCGTGCTTGACGAATCGCGGCTCGGCGATCAGCTCACGCGCCGACCCGACGAGATCGCACACCCCTGCGGCGATGGCCGCCTCGGCATCGCTCATCTTGGTTACCCGGCCCAGCACACTGAGCACCGGCACGTCACCCGCCGCGCCGCGGACCTTCTCCACGAAGGGCCGATAAGAGAACTCCTCGGTAAAGACCGTCGGCATACCGTATTTCAGCTGCAGCGGCTCCATACCGACGTCCAGATCGACAAAGTCGACCAGCCGCTGCGCGCAGATCGATCGCACCACTTCATAGGCTTCGGAGCTCTGATAGCCGCCCTCGATCAGCTCATCACAGTTGAGACGCGCGCCAACGGCCATCGCGGTGCCCGCGGCGTCGCGCACCGATTGCAGCACGTCGACCAGCATGCGCATTCGGTTCTCCAGCGGCCCGCCGTATTCGTCGGTGCGGCGATTGTAATAGGGCGACAGGAACTGCTCGATGATGGTGGCGTGCGCGGCGTGGACTTCAATGCCATCGAATCCGGCTTCACGTAGATGCACTGTCGATTGGTGATGCGCGTCGACGATCATCGCAACCTCGTCACGTGTGGCCGCGCGGGTCGAGCCGCTGATCCCGTTGAATGCGAACTGCGAAACCGACGGGCCAAACGACGGCGCTTGCGGCGCCATCGATTGCCAGTGACCGGGAGTCATCCAGTGATACCAGATCTCGCCGAAGACTTTCCCCCCTGCTTGATGCACGGCGTCGGCCAGCGCGGCGAAGGCAGGAATGCTCTTCTTCAGGTACGGGGAAGGCTGAAAGGAACGCCCGCGCTGATGCGCGGTGCAGCTCAGGATCACCAGACCGCAACCGCCATCCCTGACTCGCTCGATGCAATAGGCCACGAAATCCTCAGACGGAGCCGACCCCACGTTCAGCGGAATAGCGTGCGGTGCAAAGTAATAACGATTGGACAGCTCCACCGGGCCAATTTGTACCGGGCTGAACACATTCGGGTACCGAGGATGCATGCTTGTCTCTCTCCCTCCGAGCGTGCACCAGGCCGCAATTATCAGCGGCCGGCCGAAAAATGCTTGCTATGCGAAACGCATCAGCATCGATAGCGGAACCACACGCAACAGCGGGACTTTCAACTCGGCCAGCCGATCGGTGCGGCGAGCAGACAGCGCGAGGTAGCGTCCCTGAGACGCGGACTGCCGTGCCATCCCGCCGCCCAAGCCGGAACTAGCGCCGGTGATGGGGATATTTTGTCGGGTCACGTGCATATCCGGCGGGCGGCCAACACTTCTGCCGGCGGCCTCACGGGTCAGACGACTGCCGAGGTAGACATGGAGCCTCGCCACTTCATCTCACCTCCAGAGGAAGACTGAACTCGATGTCCTCGTCGGCCACGACCGCTTCCCGGACGGTGGTCTGCCCAAGTCCAGACAGAGTTCGCACCAGCTCGTCCACCAGATGTGGCGGCGCGGATGCTCCCGCCGTCACACCGACCCGGCGAGCGCCCGCCAGCCAGCGTAAATCGACGGCACCAGCATCCTCCACGAGATATGCTGTGGTGCCACATCTTTCGGCTACTTCTACCAAACGGTGGGAGTTCGAGGAGTTGTCCGAACCTAACACAAGAACGAGATCGCAGTGCGCGGCGACCTCGCGGACGGCCGCCTGGCGGTTGGTCGTCGCGTAGCAGATGTCCTCCTGCGGCGGCGAGACGATTGCCGGAAAACGTTCTCGGAGAACCGCCGCGGTGTGTTCGGTCTCATCGGCGGCAAGGGTGGTTTGGGTGACGTAGGCCACCTTGTCAGGATTAGTCGGCCGGACTAGTTCCGCCTCAGCGGGACTGCTCACCACCACTACGTTTTCTGGTGCCTCACCGCGGCTGCCCACTACTTCCTCGTGCTCGTCGTGGCCGATGAGGACCACGGTATTCCCATTGCCCGCGAAACGGCGTACTTCAGCGTGCACCTTTGCCACGAGAGGACACGTCGCGTCAATCACGCGCAATCCGCGCGCGTGGGCCTCATGGCGCACCGACGGCGCGACACCATGCGCAGCAAGGACTACCGTGCTACCGCCGGGCACTTCGTCGACCTCATCGACGAATACCGCGCCGCGCGTCTCGAGATCACCCACGACATAACGGTTGTGCACGATCTGGCGGCGCACGTACACCGGTGCGCCGAAATGTCGCAGTGCCCGTTCGACGATCTCGATCGCCCGATCCACACCTGCGCAGAAAGAGCGTGGCCCGGCCAGCATGATGTCGCGGTCGCCCACCGCGGCTGCCCACTGGTGAATCGCCGGTCCGGCAGTGCCCATAACGGTTCGCGCCTCGTCTGCGCTGCGGGCGTTGATGCGTAGTGCGACGGTCTGCTCAGCGCCCGCAGTCGCGGCACATGCCCACTCGGCCTCGACGGCAAGGGGACCGAGATGCACCCGAAGTCCAAGCCGCCGCAAGGAATTCGCGACAAGCGGGCCGGCGTGTGTCGTCCACACCGTGCCGTCGTAACGTAATTCGCTTGCCACGGCGAGGTCTCCGGGATGCGGCCCCGCGGTCGACGGGTCCGCAATGTCGGCGACCAGCACGGGCCCGGACGGCCCGGGCCGCTCCTGCCTCATCGGCAGGTACACGACCGCCGACCTCATGTGCGTGCCCGCAGATAACGACCTAGCGCCCAGATCGGAAACACCAGCTTGTACATCTCGTAGTTGATATACATGTCGACCGGGAATCCGGTACCGGTGAAATGCTGCTCGTCCCATCCGCCGTCGGGGCGCTGGGTGGTTACCAACCACGCGATCCCCCGTTGCACCGCCTCGGTGTCATCCCCGACCGCTAACAGGGCGAGCAACGCCCACGCGGTCTGTGACGGAGTCGACGCCCCGCGCCCCACCCAGGCACGGTCGACGTACGAGCGCGCGTCCTCCCCCCACCCGCCGTCGTCGTTTTGGTGCCGCTTCAACCAATCCACCGCGGAACGGATCGGCACCGCTCCGGCGTCAACGCCGGCCGCGATCAATGCCGGCACCACCGCGCCCGTTCCGTAGACGTAATTGACGCCCCACCGGCCGTACCAGGAACCGTCCGGCTCCTGGTGATCGAGCAGCCATCGCACGCCCCGCTCGCATCGCTCGGCGTGGGCCCCCTCGGTGGCGAGCATCTCGACGACGTGCGCGGTGACGTCGGCCGACGGCGGGTCGGTGACCGCACCGAAGTCGCAGAACGGCAGCTTGGTCACCAGCGTGCTGGTGTTGTCGGCGTCGAACGCACCCCAGCCGCCGTCGCCCGACTGCATGCCCGCAGTCCAGTCCACCGCCACATCGACTGCGGCGGCGACCCGGGCGGCGTCGGGATGCTTGACGCGGCTCAGGCCCAGGATGACCTCGGCGGTGTCGTCGGTGTCGGGGTAATTGTCGTTGGCGAACTCGAATGCCCATGCGCCGGGCGTCAATTCGGGACGGCGCACGTGCCAATCCCCGGGTCGGGTGATCTGCTTGTCGAGCAGCCAGTCGGTGGCGCGCAACACCGCCGGGTCGTCTGGGGCCACGCCCGCGTCCAGCAGTGCCGCCAGTGACAGCGCGGTGTCCCACACCGGTGACTGGCAGCCCTCGAGTCGGCGGGTGGGCCCGTCTGGAGTGTCCTCGTGGAGGAGGAAGCCGTCGAGCCCGGCGAGGCCGGCGCGCACCGCGGGATGGTCCATCGGATAGCCCATAAGATGCAGTGCCAGAATCGAATACACCGTCGGTGGCTGGATGCCACCCCACGCGCCGTCGGCTTCCTGGCGGGCCAGGATCCATTCGAGCGCCTGCTTCATCGCTGAGGTTCGCAGCGGCCGCACCGGATGCCGCGCGTACCAGTGCAGCGCTTTGTCGAGCCGCTGGAACATACCGGCGATGGTCCACGGCCAGTCGAGCTTGCGGGGCCGTCCCGACCGCAGCTCGTTGATCCCGAATGACCGAGGGCGCACCGGTTTTAGCGTGCAGACGATCATCAGCGGCACAATCGTTCCGCGTGCCCAGCAGCCCCAGTCGTAGATGTTCAGCGGCGCCCACGAGGGGAAGAATATGAGCTCCGGCGGCAGCTCCGGACAGTCGTCCCACGACCATAAACCGGACAGCGAAAACCATATTCGCGTGAATACGCGACTGTTTTCGACTCCACCTGCGCCGCGCACAAACTCGGCCGCTTTGGCCATGTGCGGCTCCGCCGGGCCGTCCCCGGCCAATCGCAAAGCCACCCAGGCCTCGGCCGAGGTGGACAGATCGCCCGGACCGCCGGGATATACCGACCAGCTACCGTCCGCGCGCTGCTGCGAGCGGATCCATCGTGCGGTGGGCTCGGTTGCCTCGGGTGTCAGGATGCCCAGGAACGCGCGCATCAACAGATCCTCGGCGTCCATGGTCACGTTGGTGTCGAGCGCGCCCTTCCATCCGCCGCCCCGATGCTGCTGCGACCGCAGCTGGCGCACCGCGGCATCCAACGCGGCTCGTACCTCGCAGAGATCATCTGGGGTGGGTGCCGGTTCGGGTATCCGGTTCGGTGCCGTCGACATCTATGCCTCTCTATCGATGAGGTAGCGGGCCAGTGCGCGCAGCTGGCCGGCTGGCTCGGATACGGCCCCGGCTTGTGTGACGGCCTCGTCGGCCAGGGCGGCGCGGCGGGCGGCCTCATCGGTCGCCCATGCGCGTCCGCCCCCTTGTTCGACAAGCTCGGCAATGTCGGCCAGTTCGGCATCGGTCGGGTCGCGCGACTCGTCGTCCAGCCAAGCGGCGAGCTGGCGACCCGCCGCCCCGCCGTTCTCGATCACCCAGGTGACCGGCAGGGTCTTCTTGTGCGACCGCAGATCGGAATACACTGGCTTGCCGGTCATTTCAGGTTGGCCCCAGATACCGAGCAGATCGTCGACGAGCTGGAACGCGACGCCAAGGTGATCGCCGTAGGCGGCCAGCGCGTCGGTCATTTCCGTAGGCGCACCGGTCAGCACCGCGCCGATTGCCGCGCTGACCGAAATCAGTGCCCCGGTCTTGCCCCGCGCCATGTCTATGCACTCGTCGAGACTCACGGCGCGGCGGCTCTCGAAAGCGATGTCGAGAGTCTGCCCCCGGATCAATTCCCTGGTGGCGGCTGCGAGCATCGCTTCGGCGGTGCGTGCGTGCGGCGAACGCAGGTCCAGCAGCACCTCATGCGCGAGCGACAGCATCGCGTCCCCCGCCAGCACCGCGGTCGGGGCACCCCACTGCGCCCAGACGGTGGGCCGATGCCGGCGCTCGGCGTCGCCATCTATCAGATCGTCATGTACCAACGAAAAGTTGTGTACCAGTTCAACGGCCACTGCGCCGGGCAGTGCCGCTTCCGGCTCGGCGCCCGCGACCCCGGCACCCAACAGCGCCAGGGCGGGCCGAATAGCCTTGCCGCCGTTGGTATTAGTCGGGGCACCGTCCTTATCGCACCAGCCGAGGTGGTAGGAGGTCACGAGCCGGGTGCTCGGGTCGAGCCGGTGCACCATCTTGCGCAGCAGCGGCGTGATCGATTCGCGCGCATCATTCAACGTTTGGACTATCGGCGTCATACCGCCTCCGTCGATAGCGATCTCGCGTCGGCGAGCAGCGCGGCGGCCGCGGCGTCACCGCTGCGCACCGCGCCCTCCATCGTCGCGGGCCATTCGGTGGCCGTCCACGCCCCGGCCAGGTATACACCCGACATCGCCGTACGCGCAGGTGGTCGCAGCCGGGCCGTCCCGGGCGATGGGCGAAAGGTCGCCTCCCGCTCGCGTGTCACGAAAAAGTCTCGCAGTTCTGCGGATTCGAGCCCCGGCAGGATCGACTTGAGGGCGGGCAGGAAGCGACCGCGCAGGGTAGCGGTGGGCACGTCGATCAACTCGTCGGCGGCCGAGAGCGACACGGCAAGGTACTGGCCCGAGGTCAGCCCGCTTTGCTGGGTGCGGTCGAATACCCACTGCACCTCACTATCGACTGCCGCGACAAACGGCTCCCGCAACACCGTGCGATCGAGGATTAGGTGCAGGTTGATAATCGGTGAACTGCCAAGTCGCCGCGACCATCCCGGCGCTAAGTCCACCGCGCCATCGGGCAGCACATCTTCGGCAGCAGTCGGCGGCACCGCCAGAATGACGGCGTCGAAGCGGGCCGAGCCCGTGTCGGTTTCCACATTCCATCCGTCATTGTCTCGGCACAGCGACCGCACCACGGTTCGAAGCTGGACCGTGGCGCCCGTCTTGGCGAGGGCATCGGCGGCGGTGTCGCCGTGCAGCCGCTGCAACGGCACCGCAGACCAACCGATGTCGCCGCTGCAGTTGTCGCGCAGCATGCCGATCTGAAACACGGTGGCCGCCAGGGACAGCGACGCGTCGTCGGCGCGGGCGTTGAGGGTCGCGATGCCGACGAGCTCCCACAAGTTATGCACGGCACTGGCGCTTTGACCGTGCTCGCGCAGCCAGTCGCCGAAGGCACGCTGGTCGGTGGCCGGGTCAGCGGCGTCGACCGCCCGCAGCGCCAACGCCGCGCGGGCGAATCGCAGGCGATCGCCGAGATCCAGCCACGGGTAGCGCGCCAGCGACCCGGCCAGGTGCAGCGGCGCGGGCCAGCCCGTGCGCCGCAGCCGCGCGGCACGGGAGGGACTCCGAACGGCGATGTCGAGCCGCGGCTGCAGCGTGGTCATGTGCTCGGCGCCGAGCCGTTGCACCAGCGAGCGGTAAGCCGTGCAGCAGCGCAGGAACACGTGTTGGCCGTTGTCCACCCACAGCTCGCCGCGGCGGAATGAACAGGTCAATCCACCCAACCGGGGCCGGGCCTCGTACAGCGTCACGGCGGCCCCGGCATCGGCGCAGCGCAACGCGGCGGTGATCCCGGCCAGGCCGCCGCCGATTACGGCGAGGCGGGACGACGCGGCGCCGGTCATAACGCCGCCCTGGCCAATGCGACGGCGGCAACTCGCGCCTTTTGGGTTCCCGACAGCGACAGCCGCCGGTCGTACACGCTCGCCGGCGAAGTCTTGATGATGGTGAGCAAATGACGGTAGATGCCGGACATGGCCAGGCAGCACGCGGCGCTGCGCCGGTCCAGATGCGGAATCAGCCTGAGCCCCAACGAGTACCAATCTTCGGCACGCCCGGAGCAGAACCGGAGTAGCGCAGCGAGCTGTCCGTCCGGGTCGTCGAGTTCGCCGAGCTCGTCGACCGTCAAACGGACGCCGTACC
This sequence comes from Mycobacterium sp. Aquia_213, assembly GCF_026625985.1. Lineage (NCBI taxonomy): Bacteria > Bacillati > Actinomycetota > Actinomycetes > Mycobacteriales > Mycobacteriaceae > Mycobacterium > Mycobacterium sp. Aquia_213. The sequence continues at coordinate 907,000 of NZ_CP113116.1, read as the reverse complement.
GATCGAGTTCGCCTTGTGGCAGATAGATTCGGCCGTTGAGCAGGTCCTCGCGCACGTCGCGCAGGATGTTGGTCTGCTGCAGCGCAATGCCGAGCTGGTCGGCGTAGCGCGACGTACGCGGTTCGACCGGCCCGAAGATCGAAAGGCACAGCCGTCCGATCGATCCGGCCACCCGCCGGCAGTACACGACCAGGTCGGCAAAATCCTGGTAGGTAACGCCTTCCACATCCATCTGCACGCCGTCGATCAGTTCCTCGAATGCCGATACCGGAACGGGGAACCGGCGCGCCGAGTCGGCGACGGCCACTAGCACGGGATCGGACGAATGATCTAGATTTCCAAGTGATTTCCGCACCAACGACAGTTCGGCCACTTTCTGCTCGGGCGGCAGATCGCCGTCGCCGATATCGTCGATCCGCCGCGCAAGCGCGTACACCGCGCACAACGCGGACCGTTTATCCGATGGCAGGAGCCGGATGCCGTAGTGAAAGTTCAACGCCTGGGTACGGGTGATGTCTTCCGCGACGCGGTACGCGTCCTCCAGCGTGCTCATCGGGCCCATTCCGTTGGAGCGCGAAGCAACAACGCGGCGGCCGAGCAGGCGACATCGCGGCGGCGAGCCCTGGCCGGGCGGCCCAGCACGTCGCCGCGTGTGCGACGCAACCCTTTCGCGGCGGCGCGCCCGCCCGCGATGTAACCGGCAACCACGACGCGTGCCCATCCCGTCAGCCGCCGTACTAGCGGCGCACCGGACTCGAGTAGTGCTGCGGCGCGGCCGATCTCAAACATCATCAACTCGCGAAGGGCTTCGGTGGCGTGAGGCCGGTCGAGGTCCGTTTCACCCACGCCGTAGGCCGCGAGGTCTTCTCGAGGCAGGTAGACGCGGCCCGCGCGCCGGTCTTCGGCGACGTCTTGCCAGTGTTCAAGCAGTTGCAACGCCCGACATACCCGGTCCGACAGTTCCGCCGCCTCCGGCGAATGCTGGTCGAACACGTTGAGCACCAACCGTCCCACCGGGTCAGCGGAGAGCCGGCAATACCCGATCAGTTCTTCGAACGTCTCGTACCTCGAGACGCGTTGGTCAATCAGGTTGGCCTCAATGAGGCGGTCAAATGGTTCGGCGGTCAGGCCGTGCGCCTGCACCGTCGGCGCGAGTGCCTGCAGGACCCCCGACCGCGGCGCGCTACCCCGCCAGATTCGGTGGAGATCGGCGCGGAAGTCATTCAGCGCGGCAACGCGATCCCCTGGTGCGGTGTCGCCGAGGTCGTCGATCGTGCGAGCAATCGCGTAAATCGCATGGAGGTCATCGCGCACTGCTTTCGGTATGAAGCGCAGCGCGACCGGGAAGTTCTCGTCTTTTTCGCGGACCCGCAACGCTGCGGACGTCGACGATTCAACGGGATGAACGCGCGGCGGTGACTCCGCCGGGCTTGCGACCGGTTGCCGCGTTCGTTCGGGCTCACCGCGAGTTAAATCGCTGTTACCGAGGAAGTTCACTCGCATCGGTCGGCGCCCCGGCCACGTATATCAGGTGAACGGTTGACGCAATAATGATCCGGGCCAAAGCCTGGTCCGGACAAGGAGTGGGAAGCACCGGCGGCAGCGGCCATCTCGTCAAGAGACCTGTGCGGTCGCGAGGACTTCAGCTGCGCCGCTACTCGCCGTATAGCCATAACACCTATTGGTTTTCAGACGGCCTTCACCGCCAAATTGAGGGTGCAACTGATGATTCGTCGCCGGGCGACGAATCAAGCGATGATGTTAGTCGGGTTAATTGGATCTGACCAGAGAATCGCGGTCTTAGCGGGCGGCGGGCGCCGCTGCTTGGGGGCCCTGAACAACGTTGTCCCGCAGCACCACAACGAAGGCAACCCGTTAGCTCCGTCGATGACCACGGGTCATGTAAAAACTGCCAACGCCTAGCTGCACAAATGCGATGAAATCTGCAATGGCGCACGGCCGGCGGAATATTCGGTACCGGCGGTACGGCCATTTTTCATTCAGTAAGTGTTGCGTTCGCAGTTGATCGGTAAGGGCTAGGTGAAGCGATTGATGTGCGATAGTGGCACAACCCGCAGCAGCTGCGTTATCGGCGCCCAGCGCCTTGACACCAATTGCGTTGTCGAGCATAGACATCCTGGAGCCGGATTTTGGGTTCATCTCCGACTTGATCTGACTCGGCTCCATCACCGATACCCTGATCGGGCCTTTGGCGTATTCGGCCCGCAGCGATTCCCCCAGCGAGCGCAGCCCAGCTTTACTGGCCGCACAGGCGGACCAGACACCCGGGATCCCCTCACGCAAAGCATCGAGGACATCAGCACCAGATGCCCAGAACCGATTGCCTGGAACATTTCCAACGCCGCTTCGATCTGAACCAGCGCGGCCACCAGGTTGGTCTCGATGATTGTCTTATTGGCCCCCAACTGACCCGAACCGAAGGGCGCGCCCGCGCCGATACCCGCAGAGACAATCACGCGGTCGACACCGCCCAATTCATCGCTGAGCTCGGCGAACACCTCTGGCACCTGCCCGTGGTCGTCCACATCCAGCCCAGCGACCACGATGTTGACGTTCGGATGCTGTTGAGATAGAACGGTTTTCAACTCGTCTAGCCGGTCGGTGCGGCGGGCACAAAGCGCGAGATTGCGCCCCTTGGCGGCGAACTCTCGTGCCGTCCCGGCACCCAAACCCGAACTCGCGCCGGTGATGAGGATGTTCCGCCGGGTCACCCGCACCCCGGAGCTGGTTGACCATTCCGCGCAGAATGATTGGCCCGAGCGCTTTTTCGATAGACGCCACATCACTCCGCCGGCAAGGCTTCGACCCCGTTTACGCACGCTGACAAAGAGATAGTGGATCGTGTCGCGTTCGCCAACGGGCTCGGCAAGCCGAATAGCCGCAGCGAGAAACCCATCGTCTCCAGCTCGTTGACGGCAAAACCCAGCCCGAACGGGAAGAGAGGAGGGGCATCGCAAAGCTGTCGCGCCTCTCGCAGCGACACTGCTTTCGGGACTCTGTTGTCCGACTGGTTGGCGTGATCGAGCGATGCCGCAGCGTCCTGTGTGTCGAACGTTGTCAACGCATCCGCCGATGGGCCAGCTGAACGGCAACGGTGCGGCTAGGTGTCGGCGCGGACCCAGCTCGAAATGCCGTCGTGGGCAATACAGATGAGGAACAGACCGTCGGGCGACTGCGCGACGTAGTTCAGGTAATTCTGGCAGTTGGCGTTTTCGTCCTTGACTCCAGCCATCGGAGGCGACCGGAACCATCGAGGCTGGTATCTCCGTGGCGAACCGCAGAACATCAGTCGGCCAGGCTCCGAGGAGAAGGAAACATAGCCGTCGGGAACACCGAAGGCGTAGTAAGTGGTGTTGTCACACGGCGCTCCGAGGACCTGATGCGGCATGATGCCCGGCGTGCAGGCGGGATAGTCGCAGACAGTCGGCCCGGCGAAGGAGGGCGGCGCCGCCAGCACACCGGTGCCGAGCAACGCGGCAAATAGGGCCACGATTAATCGCACTCGATCACTTTGCCACACCTGAAAAGAAAATTCTCCTAGTTGGAGAAGATCTCCTGAGCAAGAACCGCCGTCCGCGCGGGAGACCGCGAACGCTATTCGGCCGATTCCCTGACTGGCATGGATTTCCGCATGTAAGAGCCGTGAAGGGAGCTGCCTGAGAAAGGCGTTGAGCCCAGGCCGAAGTGATAAGCTGCCTCTCCGTGCACGATCCGGAGGGGCCTGACGCCGACGTCGACTCGGGCGCTGTAGCGCCAGTCGCGGAACCGGGCGCAGCAGACGAAGTCGCCACGGCCGAAGCGCGCGCCGAGGCGGCTCGGGCACGCCTTGCACGGCTACGTAAGGCAGCAGAAACCGGGGACGCGGACGACGATGCCGGGTCCCGGGATGTCGAGCAGCGCCCCGCCAAGCCGGCCCGGAAACGGCTACGATTGCCGCGTCGTCCCGCGCGTCCGCGATGGTTTCGCCGCCCGGGGCGGAAATCAATTGCGATCGGCGTCGGCATCGTGCTCGCCTCCGCTTCTCTCGGCGCGAGCGGTTACATGCTGTGGCAGCACCACACCGCGGTCCACAATCGGCAGCTCGCCGCGGAGTTCAGTGCAGCCGCCCGGCAAGCGGTCACGGCCCTGATGTCGATTGACCCCGATCATGCCAAGGATGACGTCCAGCGCATGATCGATGCCTCGACGGGCGACCAGAAGAACCAGCTGTCAGTGCTGTCGACGCTGATAGTCAAGAAGGCCGAGGAGACCAAGGTCGGCAGCAAGGTCACCGTGGAAGGCGTCGCGGTCGCGTCATTGAGCGACAATTCGGGAATCGTGCTCGTGGCGGCGAAAACCACTCCGACTGGCCCGGATAACGCCAAACCGCCGCCGGCCTTGTTTCGGGTCAGTGTCAATTTGGACCGAGACGGCGGTCAACTCAAGATGTCGAAAGTTGAATTCCTGCCATGAGTGTCGAGCGCGGCTCGTCGCTGGACAGCAACGAAACGGCGATTGAGAGCTCGGAGAATTCCCCCGACGACGAGGGTGAGCGGCCACCCGCTAGCGAGGAATCGGTACGCGTCCGCCGGCTGGCAGCGCTCCGGCCGTGGGCCCGTCGGTATTTGGCAAGGTGGCGTTCGATAGTCGCGACAACGTTCGTCATTGCTTCCGTGGCAGTGGCTGCCGGTGTGTACTTCATTTTGTACCGGCCGGATCAGCGGGTCGGCGATCCGACAGCACACCGGGCAATCCAGGCGGCGTCGGATGGCGCCGTGGCGGCGTTGTCGTATTCGTACGAGCATCTAAATCGCGATTTCGACAATGCGAAATCGCATCTCACCGGCGACTTTTTGGCCTACTACGACAAATTCACCGAAGATGTCGTCGCGCCGACTGCGCAGCAGGGGCAATTGACGGCGACCGCCAAGGTGATTCGGGCCGCAGTTTCGGATTTGCATCCCGATTCGGCCGTCGTGCTAGTTTTCGTCGACCAGACCACGGCAAGCGTGCAAAAGAAAGATCCCGAGAAGACGCAGAGCGCCATCCTGGTCACGGTGACAAAGGTCAACGATTCCTGGCTGATCGCGAAATTCGACCCGGTCGCATGAGCGCAGTAAATCTTCTTCCCAACCATTACCTGGTCGGCCGAAGCGGTGTAATGTCATCGCTCGAGAACGCCGCAACCGATGGCGAAAGCTGCCAGAGGACTGTCGGATGATGCGCTTCGAGGAGCACCTGATGCGTTCAGTGAAAACACTCACCACCGCAACGCTGGTGGCGGCCACCATCTTCGGCGGTTTAGCCGCGGCACCGACGGCCCGGGCAACAACCAAGGAAGAAGTGGCCATCAACGGGACGTTCCGCGTCACGTCGATCGGCGATTGGGCGCAGAGAAATGACCAATATTTCGGCGAGCCGACGGTCTACCAAACGTGGACCATCAGCTCGACGTGCACCAATTTCCAGGAATGCCATGGCATGGTGACGAGCGACCAGGGATGGAGCGCGCCCGCGTATTTACTTGATGGGGCGATGTGGAAGGTGAAGCGCGAAGTGCCGAATTGGGAGCGGTGCGAAGACGGTACCGCGTTCAGCGGACAGCAGACCTACTTCTTCTTCCCGGTGAACGACAATGGTGGATTCCAAATCGGATCGCCGACCCTGTCCGGTAAGGACAAGACAGTTGGCCCAAGCGGTGCCTGCGGGCAAAATCAGTGGCTTGATATCGCGATGCCGTTGCGCCTGGACCGACTCTCCTAGGCAGGCGGTCGTAGCTTCACTACCCCACCTCCCCCGCAAGCGCGGTAGTACCGCCATGTCGGGCATGGTTCCAGGGCGGCGTCAGGTGGGAAGCATGTCCTTCCACGTCTTGGGCGCTTTCGGAGCAACAAGATCCGACTGCTGATACAACTTCCCGTCCGGACCGACATAGCGCCCGGTGTGCGGATCGTACTTTGCCACCACGACCGAGGGCGCAGGCTTAGATGCCTTAGGCCCGAACGAACTTGGCGCAGCCTGGGGCTGTCCACCGTCGACCTGGTCCAGTGGCGCAGGAACGGCGGGCAGCGGTGGCGGCGGGGGTGGGGGCGCCGACGGTGCGGGAAGCTCTCCCGGCGAAGGGACGTCGAGTGGCGCGAAAGCCGGGATATCAGCCGACATTCGCGACATGGGCGCCAGCGTTGGTCCCGACGACGGCACGGGGGGGACAGCGGCTCCGGCCGTGCCCGATGGGGGACTTTCTCCCCGGGGCCCCGCGGGTGTGCCGCGCGGCACCGCTCCCGGCGGCAGCGGCGTTCCCTCGACCGGACCGAAGATTCTGTCGTTGGTGGTAATCCGGTCGTCGGGCGGGACGCCCTGGGCGAGCAGGTTCGGATCCAGTGGATAGGGACCGAGGGTGTGCTGGCGCATCGCCAGCGGCATGAACGGCTTGTCGCTGTTGCAGATTTCGACGGTCGGCGCGCGCTTACCCGGGTGCCCCATGCAGGGATAGTTGCGGGCACCGCGAACCGCGATCGGCGAATCCTGCGGGAGTTTGCAGTACAACCCGTCCGGTGTGTCGATGTCGCTGAGGTCGTCCGGGGATCGCCATGTGTTGGGTGGCATGAAGCCGACCGTGCAAATGGGCGGATCGTCGACCGTAGCTGCGAAGTCGCCGTAAGCCCTACCGTCGGGATGGTTTTCGCCGGCAGCGGCCTGCTCGATGGCAACCGAAGACGGCAGCAACACCAGCAGCTGCTCGATCGAGGGGTGGTATGTGACGCCGATTTGTCCGATTGTGGTCAGGTTGGCAAGCAATACCGGCAGCGTCGGTTTGATTTGTTCGAGAAGCCGGGATGCTTCGTCAGCTGCGTCAGGACCCTTTTGCAGGATGGTGCGGAAGTGGGAATCGTTGTCCACCAACGTATCTGAAATGCCGGCGAAGCTGCGTGCCCACGTCCGGATCGAATCGGTGGTGCGGGCTTGCGTATCCAATAGCGGCCCGGTGTCTTCGGTGAGGGCTCGGGTGCGATCGACGACGCCGTTGGAGTCGCGCGACAGTGTCTCCGAGGAATCGATCAGTGAGCCCAGGTCGTAGCCGGTACCGTTAAAGCCCTCGAAGGTCTCGTCGAGTAGTTGACCGAGTTTGGTCTTCGGAATGCTGCCGACCAACGCGTTGAGCTGCTCGAGCATCGGTCCGACCGCCTGCGGAATCGTCGTGTCGCGCATGGCGATAACTGAGCCGTCATGCAGGTAGGGTGGCGAATCGGTCTTGGGCCGCAAATCCACGTACTGTTCGCCTACCGCGGAGACACTGAGCACCGCCGCCGTCAGGTCCGCGGGCACCTTGGGTGAAGTGCTAAGCGACAGCGTCGCTTTCGCGCCGGTCGGCGTCAACCCCACCGAGGTGACCTTGCCCAGCTGAACCCCACGGTAGGTCACGTTGGAAAACTGGTACAAGCCGCCGGTGGCCGGCAGCTCCAGCGTCACGGTCATCCGGCCGATACCCAGCAGCGTCGGCGCTTGGATGTAGAAGAGGACCATCGCGATCACGCCAAGGGTCCCGACGATCGTGAAGATCCACAGCTGTAGCCGAACGAAGCGCGTCAGCATCTATCCGCCACTTCCCGTCGGTGCCGTTGCCGGCGGCGGCGCTTGACCAAGACCCGCATCTGGTATCGATGCACCCGGCGGGGGTCCGGGCAGCGGGACGCCAGGTGGGGGCCCGGGCAGGGGCAGCGCATTGGGATCGATCCACGGTGGCCGCACGGGATTATGCAGCGGATCGAGGGTGTAATTCATGCGATACGGGTCCCCGGGCACCGGCGGGACCGGCATATCCAGCTGCCCCCAGTGGGTCCCCAGGAACAGTCCCTTCTTGAGCCGTGGAATCGTCAGGTCGAAATCGAAATGCAGGTTGAAGTAGTCGCCTCGGACTGCTCGGTCGACGAAGTTCTGGGTGAACGGGAACACGAAGCCCGCCGCGATCGCCGCGCCGAACTCCGGTCCCACGTCGGCAAGTGCTTTGATGGTCGGCTCCAAGTTCTTCAGATTCTTGACCAGGTCGTCCTGCGCGTCGTTGACCAACCGGGTCGCGGTGTTGCTGAACACCCGAAGGTGATCGAGAGCCGCCGTCAACCGCGGGCGCTCCTTGATAAGTACATCGAGCGCCGGCGGAATCTTGTTCAGCGCCTCGGTCAGCACGTCGCGCTGCTCGGCGAAGGTGCCGGAAAGCCGGTTCAGCGCCTGGATGGAGGCGACAAGGTTGTCCCGCTGATCGTCCAGGGTCCCCACGAACGTGTCGAGGCGAGTGATCAGATCACGCACCGCGCCCTCGTTCCCGGACAGCGCGGTCGAGAAATTGTGGACGACCTCCCCGATCTGCCCCAGCCCGCCGCCGTTGACGACCGCGCCCAGCGACGACAACGTCTGCTCGGTCGACGGATAGGCGCTGGTCCGGCTCAGCGGAATCGTGGCACCCGGCTGCAACCGTCCGCTGCCCGACTGCCCGAGTGGGGTATTGAGCTCGACATGCATCGACCCCAACAGGCTGGTCTGACCGACGCTGGCCACCACATTGGCCGGCACGACCACATCGCGCTTCACCGAGATCTCAACATCGGCATGCCAGCCCTGCACCCGCATCTCACCGACACTGCCGACCACGACATCGTCGATCATCACCGGCGAATTCGACTCCATCGTCCCGACATTCGGCAACTCGACGTGATAGATGGTGGCCCCCGGCCCACGCCCCACCGCACCCGGCAACGGCAGCGAATTCAGGCCATGAAAGGCGCATCCCGACGCCGACACCACCACACAACAGCCCACGACCAACACCCGCCGAACCGCACCCCGAGCGATCATTGTTGTGGCCCTTCGGCCGGCAGCAGCATGTCCGACACACTCGGCGCCGGTGGCGGTGGCACGGGTGTCGACGGCGGGGGCGGCAGCGGCATCGCCGCGCCCGGTATCCGCCCCAGGGGCACCGACCCCGGCGGTCCCACCGGATCACCCGGCAGGCCGGTGTAGGCCGACACCGCAGGCGGGATTTCGGGTGCTGCGGGTTTCGGGCCCTCGCCGCCGGGCGCCAGGCGCGGTTCGGTGTAGAGGATCTTGGACGGGTCAACCGACTTGGATATGAACGGGTTCAGGGGAAGTGGCGAGTTGTTCCAGCTGGTTTGTCGCAATCCGGGACCTAGGAACAGGGAGCACAGCTTGCCCGATTCGACCGCGGTGATGTTCTCGACGGCGCCCATTTGGGTGCAGCCCGGTACGGACAGCAAAACCTGTCCCCCCCACGTCGGATTCGCCATATTCATGAGCCCGAATCCTCCCACGATGGTTCCGGTGTCGGCGTTGTAGTCGTTGAAGAAGTTGCCGAGCGCATTGGGCGCCGCGTGCAGAATGTTTTCCAGGGCCATGTGGTGATCGACCAGGTTCTGCGTGACGTCGGCCAACCTGGCGATCTGCTCGCTCGTCTGGTTGCGGGTGCCGGCGACGAACCGCTGCACCTCGCCGACCGCCGTCGACAGATCCGTGAGCGCCGCGTCCAGGTCGGATTTGCTGTCGTTGACAACGCTGGTGAGCGTGGCCAGACGCTCGTTGAACTGCACGATTTGGACGTTGCTGTCGCGCAGCGCAGCGACGAAAGTCTGCAGGTTTTTGATGATGTCGACGATGTTGCCGCTACCGTTGGCGAGGATCCGAGCCACGCCTGACAGTTGACCGAGTGTTTGCCGCAGCTTGTCACCATTGCCGTCGAGCGCGTTGGCGGCGCTGTCGATGAAACGACCCACGGACGTGCCCGACACCCCGCTTTTAGGTCCCAAATCCGTTGCCAGCCGCATCAACTGGGTTTTGACCTCGTCCCACTCGACCGGCACCGCAGTTCGCTCCACCGGTATCACAGCCCCATCGCTCATGACCGGCCCACTATCGCGATAAGCCGGTGAGAGCTGGACGTAGCGGGAGGCCACCAGATTCGGGGCGACGACAATCGCCTTAGCGGCCGCCGGAATGGGCACGTCGCGGTCGACCTCGAGGGTCATCTTGGCCTGCGTGCCCTGCGGCTGAATGGATTTGATGTTGCCGACTTTCACGCCCGAAACCCGCACCTCGTCATGGGGATAGATCGCGGTGGCGGTAGTGAAATAGGCGGTAATCGTCCTCGGGCCGAAGAACGTGTTGCGGACGACCACGGCCACGCCGACAACGATGAGCCCGACCAAGACAACCGCCGTCACGGCCGTCAGCCTGTTGCGCGGGATCCGGGGGGTCATTGTGATCCTCCGATCCTGCCGCCCAACGTGCAGCCAGGGCACTGTGGAATGGAGTTGTACGGCCATGGGGTTAGCGCCCGAGGTATCGGCGACGGGAAGCCGGGACCCTTGGAAGTGTCGAAGGTGCGGAATCCCCAGAGGTAGTCGAACAACTCCTGGAAGAGTTGCGGGATAAGGAAGTTCGGGGCGAACGCCTGGTAGGCATACATACCGGCGATGGCCTCGCCAACCGTGATCTGGAATTTGGCGAGACCCGGCAACGCTTTGCCGATGTTGTCGCGGTTCTTCTGCAGCACCTCGGTCACCCGATTCAGCCTCTCCAGCGTCGGTGCCAATGTGCTTTCGTTGTCGTGCACCAACGCCGTCAGCTGCTTGGCCACCACCGACGTGTTGGCCAACAGGTCCACGATCTCTTGTCGCCGCGCCACCAGGACTTGGAGCAGAGAGTCGGAGTTGAGGATGAGCTTGTTGACCTGCTGGCTGCGCTCGGAAAGTATGCCGGTGACGTCGCCGGCACTCTTGAAGAGCTCGCTCAGGTTCTTGTTACGACTGTTGAGGGTGCGGGATAACCGGGTGAGTGCGTCGAAGGCCGGCCCCATTTGGGGTGCGAGCTGGTCGAGCGTCGCCGCCAGAGTGTCCAACGACTCATTCAGCGCCGCGGTGTTGGTTCCCGCTGTGTCCGATGTTAAGTCGCTGACCGCTTCCGTCAACGAGTAAGGCGACGACGTGCGCGAAACCGGGATGAGAGCCATCGGATGCAGCGTGCCGCCGCCGGCAGACTCCAACGTCAGCATCCGCTCACCCAGCAACGAGCCGGTGCGGATATGCGCGGTGGTCTCCGACCCGAGCAGGACGTTGCCCTTCGTCGTGAACGTCACCAGAGCATCGCCGTGGTCCAGCGACACATCCGACACCGTGCCGACCTTTACCCCCGACACAATCACCGGGTTGCCCGATGCGATGCCGCCGGCTTCCGAAAACAGCGCCTGGTAGCGGACCATCGTCGCCCAAGCAATGAACCGGTCGGGCGACAAGCCCACCAGGATTACTAGCACCGCCAGGGCGACGCCGATGAGCCCGGCCTTGACCCGGCCACCTCCGCGATACTTAAGCATTAGGGTTCGGTGCACCTTCCTGCATCTGACCTGAAGATATTGGCGCGCACGGTCTTGCCCTGAAGATCCGTGCCGCGGATCCCGAACTGGCAGAGGTAATACGGGATGGTGGCGCCGTTCACACCGAGTCGCACCAGCTTGCGGTAGTTCCTGGGCGCCTTCTGGATTGCGGCATCGAGTCGATCCTTATCGCCATCGAGTATGGGCGCCAGCCGATTCAACTGGGCTATAGTGCCGGACAGCGGCGGGCGCGCCGCGGCAAGCAGATCCGCCAGCGAGGCGGTTCCCTTGTCCAAGGCGTCAATGGCGGGCCCAATCGTGTCTCGGTCCTGAGATAGCCCACTGACAAGCTGCTCGAGGCGATCGATCGCGCCGGAGAACTGGGCGCCGTCCTTGGACACCGTGCCGAGCACGATGTTGAGGTTGTCGATCAGTTGCTGCACGGTTTGATCGTTGTCGGCCAAGGCATTTGAAAACGACGTCGTCTTGGCGAACAGCGACTCGAGAGTCCCGCCTTGACCCTGAAACACCTGCAACAATCCTGAAGTCAGCGCGTTGACATCGCGCGCATTTAGACCCTGGGTAACGGGTTTCAGTCCGCCGAGCAGCAGATCGAGGTCAAGCGCAGGCGCGGTGCGGTTGACGGGAATCTGACCGCCGGCCGGCAGATGGTTGGTCGAGCCCGGACCGTCGATGAGTTCGAGGTAACGATCGCCCACCAGGTTGAGGTAGCGGACCGCGACCCTGGTGCCCTCGGTGAGAACGACGTTGCGGTCGGCATCGAACTTCACCACAACTTTCTTGTCCGGTTGCAGCGACACGCTATCGACCGTGCCCACCCGGATTCCGGCAACCCGCACCGACTGCCCCGGCTTGAGCCGCGACACATCGCTGAAGACTGCCGAATACTCGGTCGTCGAACCCGTCCGGTACTGGCCAAAGATGAAGAACAGGAAGGCGGTCAGCATCGCCATCACGACCGCGAAGGCCGCGAACTTGATCAGCGTGGCGCGCGTTCTCATCCCTGTTGTCCGATCTGAGCGGGGTTGCGTGGGGGGCCCTCGATCGGGCCATACAACAGCTGCTTGAGGCCGTCGAAGTTCAGAAGCAGCTGCGGGTTTCCGTAGCCCACGGGGTTAGCGCCGATATCGGTAATCAATTGCGGCGGGCTCGTATTGAACGGCAGCTTCGGTAGACCCACGCAGTGCGGGCCGCCCGTTGCCGCAACCTTGGGCAGGTTCGTCGGATAGCGATAACGTTCGGCGCCCCACGTGAGACTCGCCGAGATGTTGATGCTCGGTTCGGACAACGGCGCCCCGTGCGATAACTGTATGAGGCCGGCGAAACTGCAGGTGAGCGCCTCGTGGTATTCGCTGGTCAGATCAGTGGTCGGCACCAGCAGATGCATCACGTCCGTCAGCGGTTGGCGGTTCGCCGACAGGACGTCGTTGCCGATGTCGGCCAAGCCGATCGCGCTGATTAGCAATGCATCCAGGTTGCGCTGCTCGTCGACGATCGTCTTGCTAATCCGCGTCGCGTTGGAGGCGGTCTTCAACAGGTCCGGTGCCGCGTCGGCGTAGGCGTTGGCCACTACCGGTAAGACCGCAAGGTCATGCCTGAACGCGGGAAGGCTTGGCTCCAGCTTGGCCAGAAATGAATCCAAGTCGGCCAGGGATTGGCCGAGCTTTGGGCCGCGCCCACTGAACGCTTGTGCCAGCGCACCCAGTGACTCGTTGAGCTTCGGCGGATCGATCTGGGCCAGAACCGACACCAATTGCTGGAACACCGTGTTGATCTCGACCATGACGTGCTGGCCCTGCAACGTCTGGCCACCGTGCAGCCGCTGTGCCGAGGGCTGGGCGGGTTCGACCAGCTGGATCGACTTCGCGCCGAACACCGTCGATGACGCGATGTCGACCAGCACGTTGCCGGGAATGAAGCGCAACTGCGAGGGGTCCATCGCCAAGTGAATCGCCGCTTGGCCGTTGGGCAGCGGATCGATCGAGGCGACCTTGCCCACTTGCACGCCGCGCATCTTGACCTTGGCGTCCGGGTTCATGACCAGGCCGGCTCGTTGCGAAATTACGGTCAGCGGCACGGATTCGGTGAAGGAGCCCCGAAACAGACCGACCGCAACCGCGAAGATGACGACGATGACGATTAAGGTGGCCAGGCCCGCCAGTGGGCGCGCGTAGGACTGGGCGCCGAAATGGCGCCCAGGTGACGCGGCGACAGGAGACGCGTCACTGGCGGCCTCAGACCGGTCGATGGGGCCAGGCCCGAATCTGTTTGTCACGTCTACCTCCTATCCGGACAGGTTGAAGTTGCCGTTGGAACCGTAAATAGCCAGCGAGATCAGCAGTGTTACCGACACCACGACGATCAGCGAGGTGCGCACCGCGTTACCGGTCGCGTTGCCGACACCGGCCGGCCCACCCGACGCGAAATAACCGTAGTAAGTGTGGATCAGCAGGATGGTGAGCGCCATCACGATGGCCTGCAGGAACGACCACAACAAGTCGATCGGGTTCAGGAAGGTATTGAAATAGTGCTGGTACAAACCCTGCGACTGTCCGAGCAAGAACGTGGTGGTGAACTGACTGGCCACGAACGACAGGATTACCGCAACGCTGTACAACGGCGTGATGGCCAGCATTCCCGCCAGGATTCTGGTGCTCACTAAATAGGCAACCGGCCGAATGGCCATGGCCTCCAACGCATCGATTTCCTCGTTGATCCGCATGGCACCCAGCTGCGCAGTCACCCCGGCGCCGAAGGTGGCCGCCAAACCGATCCCGGCGACCACCGGTGCCGCGATACGCACATTGATGAATGCGGCCAGAAAGCCGGTGAGCGCCTCGATGCCGATGTTGCCCAGCGAGGTGTAACCCTGAATGGCCAGCGTGCCGCCCGCCGCCAGCGTCAGGAAGCCGACGATCACAACGGTTCCACCGATCATCGCCAAAGTGCCCGCGCCCATGCTGATCTCGGCAATCAGTCGAATGACTTCGCGCCGGTGATGGGTGGCTGCGAACGGCATCCCGGCGAGCGCTCTACCGTAAAACAGGGTGTGATCGCCGATCCGGCCCAACGAGGCAACCGGCTTCTCGAATTGGCGGCTCAATCGCGGATATACAGCCCTTAGCGCCATTGCAGCCCTACTTCACAGTCATCTTGATGCCGATCGCGGTGACGACCACGTTGACGACGAACAGGGACATGAAGGCGTAAACCACGGTTTCGTTCACCGCGTTGCCGACGGCCTTCGCGCCCCCACCGGTGATCGACAGGCCCCGATAGCAGGCGACCAAGCCGGCGATGAGACCGAAAAGGGCCGCTTTGACGCACGAAATGACCACCTCGGGCACGCCGGTGAGCAAGGTGATTCCTGCGGCAAACGCGCCGGGATTCACGTCTTGCACAAACACCGAAAAGACGTAGCCGCCAAGGACGCCGATGATGACGACCAGGCTGTTGAGCAAAAAGGCGACCAACCCAGAAGCCAACATGCGCGGTGTGACCAACCGTTGCACCGGGTTGATGCCCAGCACTTCCATCGCGTCGATTTCTTCGCGAATTGTGCGCGACCCCAGGTCCGCACACATTGCCGTGGCACCCGCGCCCGCCACGATCAAAACCGTTACCAACGGGCCGAGCTGGGTGACCGCACCGAACGCGGCACCCGCACCGGATAGATCCGCCGCGCCCAGTTCGCGCAAGAGGATGTTGAGCGTGAAGCTGACCAGAACGGTAAACGGGATCGCTACCAGCAAGGTGGGAGCCAGCGCCACCCGCGCGACAAACCAGGACTGCTCCAAGAACTCCCGCCACTGGAACGGCCGCACGAACACGAACTTGACCGCGTCGGCCGACATTGCGAACAAGGCTCCGACCGCCTGCATGGGCCCCGAGAAGTCCCATTTCAGTTTCAGCGCAGGCAATCCCGTTGACCAGTGCTCGCCGCCCTTAACCGCCATCGGCCTCAGACCTTCCCGCCGTTACGAGACTGACAGTCTTGTTCTTGCACATCGGCTGCGGTAGATTCGACCCAACGTCGGTGGTGAAATGCTCACCGAGCAGCCACATTCCGGAATCGACCTCCAGCGCAGCGGCGGCGACCATGCTCAACGCCGGTCCTCCGTTCTGATGCGTGAGAAGCGTCGGGTCATTGTGACTCATGCCACGTCCAGGCGGAGCAAAAATCGCGCAACCGTTATCGAACGACTTTTGACCGCCGCCCCCGGATAGGGCGGGCGGGTCTGAACAGACGGGATGTTCGGCTTAGACAATTGAGGGCTGCTCCGCTTCTAGGTGACGGCGTTAAGTGACGGCGCCTGCCGTCTTGAGTTCGATAATGCGGTCCCAGTCGAATCCCAACTCCTGCAGGATCTCGTCGGTTTGTTGCGCAAATCCCGGTGCCGGTCCGGTTTGCGGCGCGGTGACGTCGAACTGAACGGGGTTGGCGACCAGGTCGAGTTCGCCTGCGCGCACAAGATATTCGTTGGCTCTGATCTGTGAATCGTCGGCCGCCTGCAACGTGTCCTGGACCGGCGCCCAGGGGCCGGCCAGCGTGGCAAAGCGGTCGCTCCACTCGGCAAGCGTGCGGGTTGCGATGGCCTTGGTCAAGATCTCCACGGCTTCGGGTGTGTTCTCAGCAATTTTTTCGACAGTCTCAAAACGCGGGTCGTCCGCCAGTTCCGGCATCTCGACGTGCCGGCAAACATCGGCCCAGAACTTCGTCGGCTGCATCATCACGAAGGAGATGTACCGGCCGTCAGATGTCGTATACAGCCCCACCAACGGGTTGTTCGGTGCGCCGTGCACACCCGGCGGCGGTGCCTCCAGCCGCTGGTTCAGGTGCTTGGTCAATGCGACCGTGTGGCCCATCGACCACAGCCCGCTGCCCAGCAAAGACACGTCGACGACGGACGGCTCCCCGGTGCGCTCGCGTTTGAGCAATGCCGCCGCAATGCCTCCCGCCAGGTTGGTCCCGGAGATGGTGTCGCCGTAGGCAGGTCCCGGCGGCGCGATCATTCCGGGCATCCCCATCGGGGTGATGGTGGCGGCTGTACCGGCCCGGCACCAGAAGGCGGTCATGTCGTAGCCGCCCTTGGTCGCCTCTTCACCGCGCGGCCCGAGCGCGCTGCCCCGCGCGTAGATGATCGACGGGTTCACCGCGCGGATGTCGTCGACATCGATGCCGAACTTTTGCCGGGCCCCGGGCAGGAAGCTGGTCAAGAACACGTCGGAGCGGCGGGCCAACTCGTAGAGCACTTCCTTGCCCTCGGGAACCGACATGTCGAGTCCGACGCTGCGCTTGCCGCGGTTGGCGTGCTCGATATTGGGATTCGGATCACCTTCGACGCGCAACATGCCGGTCTGCCGAAGTCCACGCTGGGGGTCGCCTGTCACCGCATGCTCGACTTTGACTACGTCTGCGCCCCATTCGGCCAACACCGCACCCGCTGACGGGACGAACCCGTACATCGCTACTTCCAGAACGCGAATGCCCTCTAATGGCCTCATTTGTTGCCTCCCATCACCGGGACGGCGAAGGTCTTGCGCCCCAAGAACTCTTCGAGCCCGGCAACGCCCATCTCGCGACCGACGCCAGATTGCCGGCCGTCGAGCAGTCTGCGGGACACCCCTGAGCCGCTCGTATGCGCGACTTCCGACAGTGTGACCTGCGCTGACATTTAGCTCCTATTGTGGTGACGGTCACGAAAATTTCATTCTCGTCCCCGGCGAATCTTACATTCGAGTCTCGAGAATTCAAGAAAGTCATAGGAATGGGACAAGGGGGCTGACCAGCGCCCCTATCGGGCAACACGATAGCGTGTGGCTGGCCTCAGCCCAGGCAGCAGGGCGTTTCGCCGCTATGTTGCACGTCACTTCCGCGTGAGAGTAAGGTTCTCATAATTGCGAAGGAGATTCTTTGTGACTGAGACGCCCGCATTTGGCCTAGGGACCTTGGCGTGAAGACCGCAGTGGTCACCGGTGGTGGATCCGGGATCGGTCTGGCGGTCGCCCACAGGCTGCGCGCCGATGGGCTCGATGTCGCGACCATCGATCTGAGGCCGTCGGACGCCGATCTGTCCTTCACCGCCGACGTGACGGATCGGTCCCAGGTGGACGCGGCGGTCTCGGCGATCCGCGCGCAATTGGGCCCGGTGGCAGTACTCGTGAACGCTGCGGGCCTGGATGGGTTCAAGAAGTTCAGCAACCTCTCGTTCGAGGACTGGCAACGCGTGATCGACGTCAACCTCCACGGGGTCTTCCACATGACCCAGGCGGTGCTGCCCGACATGGTCGAGGCAGGGTGGGGACGGATCGTCAACATCTCGTCGTCGAGCACCCACTCCGGCGCTCCCTATATGGCTCACTATGTCGCGGCCAAGTCGGCGGTCAACGGACTCACCAAGTCTTTGGCCCTCGAGTACGGCCCGAGTGGGATCACAGTCAACGCGGTGCCGCCCGGTTTCATCGACACCCCGATGCTGCGCAGCGCCGAACAACGCGGCTACCTCGGCGACATCGACGAGACAATCGCCCGGACCCCGGTGCGCCGAATCGGCAAGCCGGAGGACATCGCGGCCGCATGCGCCTTCCTAATATCCGAGGAAGCCGGCTACATCACCGGTCAGATATTGGGCGTCAACGGCGGCCGAAACACCTGAGCGAGGTCGTCGTCGGGACTACCGTAACTGAGCCACACTGCAGCCCCCAGGAGGAGACATCGTGAAGGTCTGGGTTGATTCAGAACGCTGCCAGGGCCACACCCTGTGCGCGATGATTGCGCCGGATTCATTCGAGCTCAGCGACATTGACGGCAGTTCGTCGGCGGTCAACGAAGAGGTGCCGGCCGACCGGGAAGACCAGGTTCGCGAGGCCGCGCACTCGTGCCCGGAGCAGGCGATCATGATCACGGACGAAACCTAAAGGGAGACAGCACCTTGAGCGTCGACGACGTCGTGAGCGACGACGACCGTAAGAAAAACAAGTATCACTTCGATCGGAATGCCGCGGAGTACCGCTCGCAGTTCAAGCAGATCACCGAGGAGATGCACGCCAAGTGCCCGATGGCGTGGAGCGAAACCTACGACGGACACTGGGTCGCGGCCGGCAGCAACGAAGTCTTCGAGCTCGCACGCTGCCCCGCGGTCTCCAATGACCACGACATCAACAACGAGCGTCGCGGCTACGGAGGCATCTCCATCCCGAAGGCCAGACGCGTCAGTATGGTGCGCGGCGGCATCCTCGAAATGGACGAGCCCGAGCATCGCACCTACCGCAACGTGCTGAACCCCTATCTGTCGCCGGCCGCGGTCAGGCGCTGGGAGCCGTTCATCCATGACGTGACCCGCGCCTGCCTCGACGAGAAGATCGAAAGCGGCAGCATCGACTTCGTCGACGACCTGGCCAACATCGTGCCCGCCGTGCTGACCCTGGCGATGCTGGGCATCCCACTGAAGAAGTGGAACCTATACAGCGAGCCCGTCCACGCCGCCGTCTACACCCCGGAACACTCCCCCGACATCGAGCGCGTCACCGCGATGCACCGCGAGATGGGCCTGGACATGGTCAACAACATGATCGAGATTCGCGAGAATCCGCGGCCCGGCATCGTCAACGGACTCCTGCAGTTGCGGATCGACGGCGAGCCCGCCCCGGACCTCGAAATCCTCGGCAATCTCGGCCTGGTCATCGGCGGCGGCTTCGACACTACGACGGCATTGACCGCCCATTCGCTGGAATGGCTCTCCGAGAACCCCGAGGAGCGCGAGTTGCTCTCCAAGAACCGCGACACCCTCCTCGATCCTGCGACCGAGGAATTCCTGCGCTACTTCACCCCGGCGGCAGGTGATGGCAGGACGTTCTCCGACGATGTCGAGCTCGTCGGCAATCAGTTCAAAGAAGGTGAGCGGCTGTGGATTTCGTGGGCCATGGCAAACCGCGACCCGTCGGTGTTCGCCGACCCGGACAAGGTCCTTCTCGACCGTAAAGGCAACCGGCACTTCAGCTTTGGCATTGGCGTGCACCGCTGCGTCGGATCGAACGTGGCGCGCACGGTGTTCAAGTCCATGCTGACCGCGGTTCTGGACCGGATGCCGGACTACCACTGCGACCCCGAAGGCACTGTGCACTATGAATGCATCGGCGTCATCCAGGGCATGCGCAAGCTGCCCGCCACCTTCACCCCCGGCCCCGCGGTCGGCGCCGGCCTCGACGAAACACTGGACAAGCTGCAACGCATCTGCGACGAGCAGCAGCTCGCTTTGCCGATCACCGAGCGCAAAGAAGTTGCGGTTATCGACTAGCAGGCCTAGACGAACCGGCCGTTGACTGATCCAATCAGTCCGAGTCGGCCTGTTCAGCCCGACCGCGCCTTATATTGAGGCGAGCGTGTGCAGAGATGGGAGACGCTCGGGTGAAGACTTTCGCAGTAAGCCTTGCGCTTGCCACGGCGGCGCTGGCCGTCATGCCGACCGCCCACGCGGACACGCTGTTTGGCAACTACAGAGTGGATACAAACCGGGATACCGGCCACAGTTGGATTTGGTCGCTTAACCCGTGCACTCCTAAAGTGCCCGGCTGCATGAACGTCTACGCGACTCCGCAACCCAACGGGCAAGCAGCCCCATGGAAGGCCGATGCTCACCTGTCGAACGGCCGCTACACCATGGCCGTGGACGATCCCTTCGGTGTGCGCTGCGTGGTCCAGTTCTTTCCCTCGCATGACGTTTATTCGTGGGATGCGGTGACGCTGGCGGGTCAGGTCGACTCGACATTCAACACGGGCTGCGGTGGCGGGCCAGGGGGCACCAACAGTTACCAGTTCTCGCTCGTGCGATGGTAGCCGCGTGAGACGTACGGGAGTCAGTCGCTGGTGAGGGCGACGGGGAGTAAGCACGATGGCTGAGGCGAAGAAGCCGCCGCAAGATCCGGCCAAGTCGAAAGCCGACACTTTGGCATTGATCGCGGAAGCCGAGGCGGAAGCCGCCGAAGCCGAAGCACTGGCGGCCGCGGCGCGTGCCCGCGCCCGTGCCGCCCGACTCCGGCGCGAAGTGCAAGCCCAGGATGAGACAGAGGCTGAGACCGCTGAAACCACCGAAGAAGCCGCGGGTGCCGTTGAGGACGCAACCGACACCGACGAGGCGACAGCCGAAACCGGCGAGGACGAAACCGACGCCGACGCCGGCGAGGACGTAACCGACACCGGCGAGGCGACAGCCGAAACCGGCGAGGACGTAACCGACGCCGACGCCGACGTAACCGGCTCCGAAGAAGCCGAGACTGCAGCAGCAACAGAAGAAGAAGAAGAAGAAGAAGAAGAAGAAGTCTCCGACGAAACGGCCGAAGACGCAGAATCGGAATCCAAGTCGGCCCGCTCTCGGCGGCAGCGGTTGCCGTCGTTGTCCGTGACGTGGAAAGCGGCCGTGATCGTCCTCATCTGCGCATTCGTCGGGGCCAGCGGATACATGGTGTGGCAACGTAATGAAATCACCGAGCGCAACCAGCGCACCGCGAACTTCGTCGCGGGCGCCAGACAAGGTGTCGTCAACATGTTTTCCCTGGACTTCAACAGGAGCAAGGAGGATGTTCAGCGGGTAATCGACAGCTCTACCGGCCAGTTCAAGGACGATCTCCAGCAGCGCGCAAAAGATTTCACGACCGTCGTCGAGCAGTCCAAGGTCGTTACCCAGGGAACTGTGAATGCGGCAGCCGTGCAATCCATCGACGGGAATTCCGCGTTGGTACTCGTCGCCGCGTCATCGCAGATCACCAACGCCGCGGGCGCCAAAGACGAACGGCGCAACTGGCGACTCAAGGTGACCGTCACCGAAGAGGGTGGGCAATACAAGATGTCGAAGCTGGAGTTCGTTCCGTGACCGACGACGACAGCAGCACCGACGCCGTCGACGAATCTTCCGACGAGACGGAAGTCAGTGGACCTAGCGAGCCACCGGCGCGGCGCAGGGTGAAAGTCGTCCCCGTTGTTCTGATTTTGCTCCTGCTCGTATCCGGTGGCGCGGCGGCGTGGCTGTACTTCAAGCAGTACCGGCCCGACAAACAGACCGACGCCAGCGTCGCGAGCGCGGTCGCCAGTGCGGCGTCCGACGGAACGGTCGCGCTGCTGTCCTACTCGCCCGATTCACTCGACAAAGACTTCGCCGCGGCCAAGTCGCACCTCTCTGGCGACTTCCTTTCGTACTACAACCAGTTCACCGAACAGATCGTGGCTCCGGCGGCCAAACAGAAGTCACTGAAAACCAATGCTCGGGTGTTGGGGGCCGCCGTTCAGGAATTGCATCCGGATTCGGCCGTCGTGCTGGTGTTGGTCGACCAGAGCACCACGAGCAAGGACAATCCGGACCCCGCGATGGCTTCCAGCAGCGTGTTGGTGAGTATGGCCAGGGTCAATGGCAACTGGCTGATCACCAAATTCGACCCGGTCTAGCGGGCGCCTCTGCTCGCGAGTGGAGCTAGTCAACTAGCGCGGTAAACCGAGTACACGCTGAGCGATGATGTTGCGCTGAATCTCGGAGGTACCGCCGGCGATGGTGCCGGAAAAGCTTCGCGCATAACGCTCGAACCAGCTGGCGAAGTAGTGGTCGAGGTTCATGTGCGCGTAGGGACCGGTCTGGCCGGGATGGACGAGTCCGTCCGATCCCGCGGCCGTGAACGCGAGGTCCATCCCACGCAACTCGGCCTCGGACCCGAGCAGTTTGAGCACCGAGATAGCGGCCACGTCGTCCTCGCCGCGCGAGGCGCGGGCCAAGGCCGCCGACCCAAGCAAGCGCAGCGCCTGTCGGTCCATGATCGTGGAAGCGTACTGGTCGCGCTCGACCTCGGTGCCGGGGCGGAAGTCGTCGATCATGTTGTCGATTCGATCCGCGAAGCCCAGCCACATCATCGTGCGCTCGTGTCCGAGCGACCCGTTGGCCACCTTCCAACCCTGGTCGACCTCTCCGACCAGGTTCTCCACCGGCACCCGCACGTCGGTGAAGAACACCTCGTTGAAGTCCAGATCGTCGGCCGCGACGATCGACGGGAACGGCCGGCGCACCAGACCCGGCGTGTCGGTTGGGATGATCAGCACGCTGATTCCCTTGTGCTTCGGCACATCTGGATTGGTACGGACGAACGTCAACAAGACGTCGGCATCGTGGGCGCCGGAGGTCCACACCTTCTGTCCGTTGACAACGAAATCATCGCCGTCCAGCACCGCGCGAGTACGCAGCGACGCCAGATCGGAGCCGGCGCTGGGTTCGCTCATGCCGAGCGACGCGGTGATCTCGCCGCGCAGGATCGGCACCGCCCAGCGTCGCTTCTGCTCGTCGCTGCCGAACGACAACAGTGAGGCGCCAACGATATTCACGCCCTGCGGGTTGAAGCTGTGGTAGATCCGGCGGCGGCTGAGTTCCTGCATGTAGACGAACTGTTGAAGGACCGTCGCATTGCGTCCGCCGAATTCCGGCGGTTGGCTGGGCAGCAGCCAGCCGTTGTCGAACAGCAGCCGCTGCCAGTCGCGTGCCCACTGCGGCATGTGCGAGACCGAGCGGGGACGCTCGAGTGTTTCGCTTGCGGGAGGCAGGTTTTCGTCCAGGAACGCCGAGAACTCCGCCCGGAACTCCTCGACGTCGGAATCAAAAGTCAGCTGCACGGTATTCCTCCGCGATGCGTGCGCGGTGCTCGGCAGCACCGCCGAGCATAAGCTCGCCCGCCTTGGCCCGTTTCAGGGCGAACTGCAAGTCGTTCTCCCAGGTGAAGCCCATCGCGCCGTGCAGCTGCAGACCGTGCCGGAAAACCACCGACTGGCACTCCCCCGCCGACGCCTTCGCCATCGCGGCCGCCAGCCGGCGGCGCGGATCGTCGGCGGCGATCGTCAGCGCGGCGAAGTAGGCCAGCGCGCGAGCGCGTTCCACCGCGACGTGCATGTCGGCGGCCTTGTGCTGCACGGCCTGGAAGGAGCCAATCGCCACACCGAACTGTTGGCGGCTTTTGACGTGCTCGAGCACCAGGTCGAGGATGCGCTGGCAGGCGCCGACCATCGTGATGGCCATGCCCGTCAGCGCAAGATGATGAGCGCGTTCCGCGTCGACGGTCAGCCGCTCGCTGTCGGGCACCCGGACCTCGGCGAACGACAGGTCGGCGACGTGCAGCACCGGGTCGAACACCGACGCGCGCCGGGCCGAGACCTGACTGGATGCGACGAGGAACACGCCCGCGTCGGTCACGACCGCCAGCCGGTCCGCGCGGTCACCGTCCAGGACGTGGCGTGCCGTTCCAGCCAGCACCCAGCTCTCGGCGTCACGGTGCGCCGCGACCCCGCTGTACACCGCGGTGCCCGACTGGTGTGGGTCGAATCGGTCCGCGACAAGCGGTGCGAACTGGCTCATCGTCGCCAGGAACGGCGTGGGATCGGTTGCGCGGCCTAGCTCTTCGAGCACGATGGCCAGCTCCACCGCGCTGTCCGATTCGTGCAGCTCGGTCCAGCCCTGGTCGACATACGACTTCCACAGCGGGCTCGGGTCTACGCCATCCTCGGCCACGCTCCGCACCAGCGAGGGCGGGCATTGCTTTGCAAGGGCGTCTCGCACCGTGTCCTGCCACAGTCGCTGATCAGCATCGAACTCCAACAGCATCGAGGCCGCCTCCTGTCGTCACCGCCCTCGCGAGAATACCATTCTCCCTTCCGGAAGTAATAATCTCGAATTCGGCGTATGACGTATCGGCGTGCGTTAACCGAGGCGCGGTGGCTTAGTTTGCCGGTGGGCTCGCAGGAGCTGCAAAAAGGCTGCTGGCGGACTCGTCCCAACGGTCGAGATTGACGAACTCGGCGAGCGGGCGGCGACGAAGTGGGCCGTGCTTGCCCTCGGGCCACCCGACCACGATGTGGCCGGCGACCAACCAGCCGTCGGGTACCCCGACGGCTTCCCGCAGCAGCTGCTCGCCGCCATAGGAGGCCCAGCTGGTCATGCAGGCCCCAAGGCCCTGGGCGCGCGCGGCCAGTAGGAAGTTCTGCATGGCGGGAAAGATCGATCCGCCCAGCAGCAGCTCGGATGCCGTCGGGAAGTGCTGCTGCGCGAACAAGACCGACGTGAATTCGCCCGCCCGGTCATGCAATTCGTAGGTCGCACGGTAGGTACGAGCGCGCCGGCTGTTGTCGTCGTCGGCGGGCCGGCTCATTCCGTAGACCGGCTCGATCACTTCCAGGGCGTGGGCAGCAGCCTTGGCCACGACGGCCCGCTGCTCGGGTGAGCGCAGCACGACGAAACGCCAGCCTTGCGCGTTGGCGCCCGACGGGGCCCACCTCGCCGCTTCCAGGCACTGCGCGAGTGTGAAGTCGTCGACCGGCTCGTCGGTGAAGCGCCGGATCGTCCGGGCCGTCGACATCACTTCCCAGACGTCGCTGCTGGCTCCCGCCATGGTCACTCCCTTTCGGCCCGGGCCTTCTGATGCAACTATTCACTAGCGTCTAGCTAACCGTCGGCACGCCGAACGAAGTCAAGGGATCAACCGTGACCATCACTGAGTCATTCATCGACGGCGAATCAGTGCCCTCGAAGGACTGCTACGACAACATCGACCCGGCCACCGGACGCTCCCTCGGATCGGTTGCGCGCGGCGGCGCCGACGAGGTCGATCGCGCCGTCGGGGCCGCCGCGGCGGCATCGAAAAGCTGGCGGGACACCGCGCCGGAGGCGCGGGCGACGCTCTTGACGCGGATCGCCGATCTGATCGGTGACAACCAAGAGCGGTTGGCCCGGATCGAAAGCGAGGACACCGGAAAGCCCCTGACCCAGGCGCGTGCCGATGCCGCCGTCGCCGCGCGTTACTTCCGCTTCTACGGCCACGCCATCGACTCGTACTACGGCCAAACCATCCCACTGTCAACGGATCTGCACGTCTACACGCGGCGGGAGCCGTTCGGCGTCACCGGGCACATCGTCGCCTGGAACTACCCGATGCAGTTGCTGGCCCGCGCCGTGGCCCCCGCGATCGCCGTGGGCAATTGCTCCATCGCCAAGCCCGCCGATGAAACACCGCGCACCGCAGTCGAATTAGCGCGACTGGCAATTGAAGCCGGCTTGCCGTCCGGGGTGTTCAACGTGGTGACCGGGATCGGCGCCGAAGCCGGGGCCGCTCTGGCGGCACACGCGGGCGTCGACCACGTGGGTTTTGTCGGATCCACCCAGATCGGTTCGTCGATCGCCCACGCCGCGGCCGACCGAGTCGTACCCACGATTTTGGAGTTGGGTGGAAAGTCCCCGCAGATCGTTTTCCCCGACGCACATTTGGAACGCGCGGCGGAATCGATCGCGAAGGCGATACTGCAGAACGCCGGTCAAACATGCTCGGCCGGATCGCGTCTGCTGGTACACGAGTCCATTCACGACGCGTTGCTCGAAATGGTTTGCCGGCGGCTGCAGTTGGCGACGATCGGGCCGGGACTCGAGGACCCCGATCTCGGGCCGCTGGTCTCCCGCAAACAACAACAACGGGTGGAAACGATGGTTGCCGGCAACGTCAAGGGCGAAATCCTTTGTGGCGGTGAGCCACCGCAGGATCCTAAGTTGACGGACGGGGCATACTTTGCCCCCACGGTGATCACCGATGTCGATCCCGCCGAGACCATCGCCCAAGAGGAGATCTTCGGCCCGGTGCTCACCGTGAACAGGTTCGTCAGCGAGGAGGAGGCTATCGGCTTGGCCAACGGGACCGATTATGGGTTGCTGGGCGCGGTGTGGACCAACGACCTATCCCGCGCGCACCGGCTCGCCGCCGACATCCGGGCGGGCCAGGTCTACATCAATACCTACGGCGCCGGCGGCGGGGTCGAATTGCCGTTCGGGGGTTTCAAGAAATCCGGATACGGCCGCGAGAAGGGCTATGAAGCCCTCGACATGTTCACCGCAACCAAGACCGTCGTCGTCCGTTTGTGATGCGCAGGGCCCGGACATAAAGGAGAAGACCATTGGATCGCGAAACATACCAGCGCGGGCTTGAAATCCGCTCCGCGGTACTTGGCGAGGAGTACGTCAACCGGGCGCTGGCCGACGCCGACGAATTCACCAAGCCCCTGCAAGATCTCGTCACCGAATACTGCTGGGGCGGGGTATGGGGCCGCGACGGGCTGCCCCTCAAGACGCGCAGCATGCTCAACCTGGCGATGATCCCAATCCTCAATCGGCCGAATGAATTACGGACACATATCAAGGGCGCGCTGACCAACGGCGTTACCCGCGAAGAGATTTGCGAGGTCTTCTTGCAAGTGGCCATTTACGCGGGCGTTCCGGCCGCGGTCGACAGCTTCCGCATCGCCCGCGAGGTGTTCGCCGAACTGGACCAGAGCCCGCAGTCGTGACCGATATCGGCTTTATCGGGTTGGGAAACATGGGTTTTCCGATGGCGCGTCGCCTGATCGGCGACGGTCACGACGTCGTCGCCTTCGACACCAGCAGCACCAGCCTCGAACGCATCGTCTCGCTCGGGGGCCGCGCCGCGTCAGCGGCGAAAGACGTCGCCGACCGCGCGGAAACGGTGCTGGCCAGCCTCCCGACACCGGCGGTGTCGCTCGAGGTCGCCACCGGGGCCACGGGTGTGATCGAGGGCTCGCGGGTCAAGCGCTACGTCGACCTGTCGACCGTGGGCAGCCGGACCGCCGTGCAGATCCATGACCTGCTGGCTCAACGAGGCATCGCCGCTCTCGACAGCCCGGTCAGTGGCGGAGTGGGTGGCGCGGAGAAAGGGGCGCTCACCATCATGGTCTCGGGTCCGCGCCGCGAATTCGAGGTCATACAGCCCGTACTCGAGGCGATCGGTCGCCCGTACTACATCGGAGAGAAGGCCGGGTCGGCGCAAACGATGAAGCTCGCCAACAACATCCTGGCGGCCAACGTGTTGGTCGCGACATCAGAGGTCGTCGTGATGGGCGTCAAGGCCGGTCTCGACCCGGCCGTGATGGTCGAAGTTCTCAACGCGGGCTCGGGTGCAACGAGCGCGAGTCGGGACAAGTTTCCGCGTGCGGTGTTGCCCCGCACCTTCGACTACGGCTTTGCCACCGGTCTGATGCTCAAAGATGTGCGGCTCTATCTTGACGAAGCCGAGGCCCTGGGCGTGCCGGTCGACGTCGCCGAGACCATCGGCCGGCTCTGGGAGGCGGCCGCGCTCGACCAAGGCGCCGACTCGGATTTCACGGCGGTCATCAAGCCGTTCGAGAAGGCGGCCGGCGTCGTCGTCGGTGGCGTCGACGCCAGCTAGACGGCGTGACACTGTTCGGCGACTCTGTAACGCCCGGGTAGCGGGCCCGGCCGCGGCGAGGCAATCGCGCCGGCGCGGCAGCCACCTTCCCACGAGTGCCGAGAATGGTATTATCCGGATTGAAGAACGACGATTGCTCTGATGGTGGCAATACCAGCGGCTACCAGCGCATATCGTTAAACGAGACGCTTACCGGAAATTCATTGATCGACAGCCTATGAGAATGTTAGATTATCTATCTTATGACCAGGTTTGGCTCACTTTGGCTACCGGAACCGAAGGGTGGCTGTCGTGATCGAACACGCTGACGGGACGAGCACGCCGCTGATCGACGCGAGCGTGCACATTTTCTTCCCGTCCAACAAAGCGCTGCGGAAGACCCTGCGTGAGCCGTTCAAGAGTCGCGGGTTCCCCGACTACGAGATGGACTGGTACGGCGCCCCGGGTGGTGAGTACGCGCCCAACACCGAGGGCCCGGATGGCCAGTACCCCGGCTCGGATCCCGAATTCGTTGGCCATGAGCTCTTTTCGAAGCGCGGCGTCGACATCGCGGTCCTGCATCCGGCGGCCCGCGGCATCATGCCGGACCGGCATCTGGGCAGCGCGCTGCACGCCGCGCACAACGAGATGATGGTGTCCAACTGGCTGGAGTCCAGCCAGTACGGCGAGCGGTTCCGCGGCACCATCCGGGTGAACCCCGACGACATCTCCGGTGCGTTGCGCGAGATCGAGAAATGGCGCGGTCATCCACGGGTGGTTCAGATCGGCGTTCCGCTGCAATCCCGCGAGGTCTACGGAAAACCACAGTTCTGGCCGCTGTGGGAAGCCGCGGTCGACGCCGGCCTGCCTGTTGCCGCACACATCGAAGTCGGCTCGGGCATCGCCTTCCCGCCGACGCCGAACGGGAACACCCGCACCTACGAGCAATACGTCAGCTTCATGGCGCTGAACTACCTGTATCACCTGATGAACATGATCGCCGAGGGAGTGTTCGAGCGCTTCGACGGTCTCAAGTTCGTCTGGGGCGACGGCGCCGCGGACTTCATCACACCGTTTATCTGGCGGATGGACACGTTCGGCCGCCCGCACCTCGAGCAGACGCCCTGGGCGCCGCGGATCCCCAGCGACTACCTGCCCGGCCACGTCTATTTCGTGCAGGGCAGCCTCGACGGGCCCGGTGACACCGAATTCGCCGGCGAGTGGTTCGGCTTCACCGGCAAGGACGACATGGTGATGTTCGGCTCGAGTTACCCACACTGGCAATGCGGGGATATCAACAAGCTGCCCGGCGCGCTGTCCGCCGAACAACGCGAAAAGTTGTGCTGGCGTAATGCGGCGCAGCTCTACGGCATAGACATCCCCGCCGGGGTGGGCGCACAGTAGAAGTAACACGGCAGACTGAGGAGACCCCAGATGACGTTGACCCATTCGCAGGAGCGGGTTCCCGCTACCGAGCGCATAGCCGTCCGATGCGTAGATTCGGATGTCCACCCGGCGCCCAAGCGCGGCGAGCTGGTCCCGTATATCCCGGAGCCCTGGCGCAGCAAGTATTTCCTCACCCGCACCATCGGCGAGCAGATCTACTACGACGCGCCCGACTACGCGCACTCCTACGCGATGCGGGTGGACGCGTTTCCCGCCAACGGCGAATTCCCGTGCAGCGACCCGGACATGGCGTTTCGCCAGCTGATCATGGAGGCGGGCTCCGACATCGCGATCCTGGAACCCGCCGCCTATCCTGCTCGCATTCCCGAAGCGCAGCACGCGATGTCGGCCGCATTGAACGACTGGCAGGCCAATCACTGGCTGGACAGCCACAACAACTGGCACGAGCGCTGGCGCGGTTCGATTTGCGCCGCCATCGAGGAGCCGGAAGAGTCCGCGCGGGAGATCGAAAAATGGGCCGGGCACCCCTACATGGCGCAGATTTTGATCAAGGCCGAGCCGCGCCCGCCCTGGGGCAACCCGAAATACGACCCGATCTGGGCGGCCGCCACCAAGCACGACATCACCGTGAGCTGCCACCTGTCGCGCAGCCAGTTCGACGAGCTACCGATCCCGCCGGTCGGATTCCCCAGCTACAACCACGACTTCATGGTGACCTACTCGCTGCTGGCCGCGAACCAGGTGATGAGCCTGATCTTCGACGGCGTCTTCGACCGGTTCCCGACGCTGCGGATCGTCTTCGTCGAGCACGCATTCAGCTGGATCCTGCCGCTGATGTGGCGGATGGACGCGATCTACGAAGCACGCAAGTCGTGGGTGGACATCAAGCGCAAGCCCTCGGAGTACGTCAAGGACCACATCAAGTTCACCACCCAGCCGCTGGACTACCCGGAAGACAAGACCGAGCTGACCCGCGCGCTGGAATGGATGGAGTGCGAGAAGATCCTGCTCTTCTCCTCGGACTACCCGCACTGGACGTTCGACGACCCGCGCTGGTTGGTCAAGCACCTGCCCAAGCACGCCCGGGATGCGGTCATGTACAAGAACGGCATCGCGACCTATCACCTGCCCGAGACCGTCCCGGTCCTCGAGGGTCAGACTCGGGTGCTCTGAGTTGACGGAGGAAACCAAACGGCCCGAGCCACGTCTCGCCCAGGGCCGCGAGCACGTTGTCGCCACCGTAGACGAGATTCCGCCGGGCAAGCACAAGCTGGTACCGATCGGACGTCACGGCGTCGGTGTCTACAACGTCAACGGCACCTTCTACGCCATCGCGAATTACTGCCCACACGAGGGCGGTCCGCTGTGCTCGGGGCGCCCGCGCGGACGGACGATCGTCGACGAGACCGTGCCCGGCGACGCGGTGATGGTGCGAGACCTCGAGTTCATCTACTGCCCTTGGCACCAATGGGGTTTCGAGCTGGCGACCGGCACCACCGCGGTCAAGCCGGAGTGGAGTATCCGCACCTATCCGGTGCGTGTCGTCGGCAACGACGTTCTGGTCCAGGCCTAACTACAGGAGAAACGCGTGCCTTCAATCGAGATCAACGGGGGAAATGTCGTCTACGAAATCCTCGGTGACTCAGGTGATCTCATCGCCCTGACGCCCGGCGGGCGGTTCAGCAAGGAAATCGAAGGCTTGCGTCCGCTCGCGGAAGCATTGGCCGCGGGTGGCTACCGGGTGCTGCTGTGGGACCGGCCCAACTGCGGGGCCTCCGATGTCCAGTTCTACGGGCAAAGCGAGTCGCACATGCGCGCCGAGACACTGCACAAGCTGGTCACCGGGCTGGGCTTCGAGCGCTGCATTCTCGCCGGAGGATCCGGCGGCGCAAGGGATTCCATGCTGACGACGATGCTCTACCCCGAGATGGTCACCAAGCTCGTTGTGTGGAACATCGTCGGCGGCATCTACGGCAGTTTCGTGCTCGGCTCCTTCTACATCATCCCGAGCATTCTCGCGGTGCGCGGCACCGGGATGGACGGCGTGGTGCAGGTGACCGAATGGCGCGACCGGATCGCGGAGAACCCCGCCAACAAGCAACGGTTCCTCGACTTCGAATCCGCCGACTTCCTCAAGATCATGCTGCGCTGGCTCAACGCATTCGTTTCCAAGCCGGGGCAGACGATTCCCGGTGTCGAGGACGAAATGTTCGACCGGATAAAGGTTCCCACGTTGATCATTCGTGGCGGCGAGAACGACATGGATCACCCCAAGCGGACGTCGCTGGAAGTCAGCTGCCTGATCAAGGGATCGAAGCTGATCGACCCGCCGTGGCCCGAGGACGCCTGGGAGCGTGCGTCCGAGGACCGCGCGGCGGGCCGGGTCAAGCACTTCAACATGTTCGACACTTGGGTGCAGGCGGCACCCGCGATTCTCGAGTTCCTGGGCTCGTAATGGCGCTACACGACGCGAATGTGGACTTCGCAATTGAGCGACGCTTCCAGCGCCGTGTGGACTCGGCTTTCCGGAATGCGTTCGAGGTCCGCCTCCCGCAGCGTCACGTAGACGACGTCGAATCCTTCGTCGCCGGGGGTGCGCACGATGTCACCGGTGAGGCCGAACGCGGAGAGCACGCCGTGGGCGTCGTCATCGGTTCCGCGGCTGACAAACGTGATCACGCCCGGGACCGGGGTGACGCTGAATACCTTGGCGCACCAACCTATCGCAGTTTCTTTGGCCGTGTCGCCGTCTTCGGCCGCGACGAGCACTTCGACTTCACGGCGGCTTTTGGGCATGGACCCCAGGTCGTTCTCGACCACGCCCGCGCCGGCCTGCGCCGCGAGTTCGAGGAGCGCTGCCATGCCCTCACCTAGTTGTGCGGGCGTGAGCACGCTTTCCGGGTCGACGTTGACACGCACCACGGCAGTTCGCATGGGCGCAAGCCTAACTAAGACGATGGCAGGCCAGCTTTGAACACCACCCAGTCCACGACCATCACCACCGCCACCCTTCCCGGGTGCACACCGCGGCTGCTCATTGAACAAGGCCGCGAGGACCTCGTGGCCTATCGACGGCTCGGCGGCTACCGCCCGCTCGCCGACGCCGAGGCATTGCTGAGCGAAGTCGAATCCAGCGGACTCGTCGGCCGCGGCGGCGCCGCCTTTCCCCTCGTGGTGAAGCTGCGGACAGTGCGCGACAACGGGCGTCTGATCGCGGACACCGCTGGCCCCGTCGTCGTCGCGAATGGCGAAGAGGGAGAACCGGCTTCGGTCAAGGACCGCTGGCTGCTGCGCAATCGCCCACACCTGGTCTTGGATGGGCTTCGACTGGCCGCCGCGATCGTGGCCGCGGACCGCGCCTACGTGTATGTGTCCGACCCGGAGTCGGCGCACAGCGTCGAAACCGCGCTCGGCGAGCTCGATTCCGACACGCTAGGCGTCACGGTCCACGTACTGACGGTGGCGCCCGGGTATGTGGCCGGTGAGGAGACCGCCGCGGTTCGGGCGATCAACGGCGGCCCGGCCAAGCCGACCGATAAGCCGCCGCGCCCCTTCGAGGCCGGTGTCGATGATCGGCCCACGTTGGTCAGCAATGTCGAGACGCTGGCCAATCTGCCCTACCTACAGGGTCACGGCTCGTCGGAGTTCCGGTCGCAGGGCACGTCGCTGTCGCCGGGCACGTTTTTGGCCACCATCACCGGTGGCGGCAAACCGCCGGTCCTTTACGAGCTACCCCACGGTTTGGCTTTCACTGAATTGCTTGCCCTGCACGGTATTTCCCCAGAGCAGGTACGTGGAGCGCTGATGGGTGGGTATTTCGCCGGCCTGCTCAACCGCACCGTGCTGCAGACCTCGCTCGACCACGAAACGATGCGGCGCCTCGGCAGCGGTCTGGGCTGTGGTGCAGTCTCGGTGATCACCGACGATTGCCCCGTCGCGGTCGCGGCGGCGGTGCTGGCCTACTTCGATCGCGAAAATGCCGGGCAGTGCGGGTCGTGCTTCAACGGGACGGCGGCGATGGCTGCCGCCGCCGGGGCCCTGCGCGACGGCGCCGCGACGAAAGAAGACGTCGACCGGTTGCGCCGCTGGTCGGTGCTGCTGCGCGGACGCGGGGCCTGCGCGACGCTGGATGCCGCCACCAATATCGCCGCCAGCCTGCTCGACCAATTCCCGGCCGAAGTCACCGCGCATCTCGACGGCACCTGCCCGGATTGCGCCGGGGGCGCATTCCGCGCCGACCGACCGTATGAGGCGGAAGTTGTGAGGCACGCATGAAAATCCGCCTGGACCGCACCATTTGCGACGGCTTCGGCGTCTGCGCCAAGCACGCGCCCGGATACTTCTCGCTGGACGACTGGGGATATGCGGCCCTGATCGGGGATGGCACCGTCGCCGAAGCGGATCGTGACGCGGTCATGCGGGCGCTGCTGGACTGCCCGGTGCACGCGATCACCGAGCTCGGCGAGCGCAGATTCCGCGCCCCTGAGCCGCCGCTCACCGACGCAGACGATCCGGCCGAGCATCTCAAAACCGAAGAGAATGAAGCCGAATGGGGCTTCACGCGCTGAACGTCTCATCACCCGCGTAGCGACGTGAAGATGTCCCGGTAGTACAGGTGGGCGAGGAAGTGTCCGCCGGGTCGCTGATACAACGTTGCGTCCGGTATGCGACGGGCGAGTTCGCCGGGCCACGACGGGTCCAGCAGTTTGTCGTCCGTCCCGGCCCAGATGTCCACTGGGACGTGGATGTCCTCGGGCGCAAAGCCCCACGGGCGCACCATGGTTCGGTACTCCTCGACGACGCCTTGCGGTTGTCTCAGCGCCTCTCGCGACATGTGTGCGAAGGTCGGGTAACCGTCTGCCCTCAACACCGCCGCGTCGGCCTGTCCGAGTTCGCGTGCGGCAACCCGGCCATAGAGTCGCGGGGCGCATACGGCGGCTAGACCCATCGCACGAAAGACCAGCCGCGCCGCCCACGGCGCACGACAAGACATGCGGATGTAGGTGTGATCGATGCTCGGCAGACCATCGATCACCCCGGGTTCGGTCAACGGCACAGCCCCGGCGATGATTGCACCGCGCGTAACCCGCTGCGGCAGAGCATAACTCACTGCCGCGGCGTACTGTCCACCCAGAGACCAGCCCATCACGGCGAATCGGGCGATATCGAGCCCGTCGAGTAATTCGGTGATGTCGCGCGCCCAATCCAGGATGGTTCGGCCCGGTTGCGGGTCCGACCGCCCGACGCCCGGTCGATCGGGGGAAATGAGACGAATCCCGCACAAGTTCGCGACTGGCGCCGCGGCTGCGACGTCGAGACGGCAGGCCAGCCCGCCGTGCGCGTTGAGTACCGGAAAACCGCTCGGATCGCCGTATTCGGCGTAACTCAGTCGCCGACCGTCCCGCAACCGGACCACCTGGAACTGCTCATCGGCGACGTATTCGGACAATGATCCACCTTCGCGGTTGATGACCTTGGCTTCGACGGCTCGGTCTAGATCGTGCCTGATCGCAGGTGATAACGTAATTCTCGGTTTTTTATAACGGCCCTACCAAATCGGCCGTTCGACTCCCGGAGGTGACGTGTCAGCAGCGCCGGGCCACCCGTTGCCCATCGTCACGAATGAGAGGAAGCCCAACGGGGATTCGCGCGTTGAGCTTCCCGGCCCTGATTCGTAGCATTAATGCAACTCACCTTTGACGCCGAGGTTGAAGCCTTCCGCGCGGAGTTTGTCGCCTTTCTCGACGAGCATCTGCCGACGCAGGCGCAGGCCGCGGAACGACCTACCTCGACATCGCACGTACCCGAATGGTCGCGCCGCTGGCAGCGGCTCCAGTTCGACCACGGCTGGCTGCTGCCCGGAAATCCGCCCGAATTCGGCGGGCGCAACGCGAACATCCTGCAGCAATTCGTGCATCGCGAGGAGCTGTCGCGGCGCCGGATCTACCACTGCTTCAATCCCCAAGGCGTCGGCATCATCGCGGCGTCGCTGCTGTCCTTCGGGACCGACGAGCAAAAGCAGCACTGGGCGGTACCGATTCTGCGTGCCGACATGACCGCGTCATTGGGCATGAGCGAACCGGGAGCCGGCTCCGACCTGGCGGGGCTCTCGACAAAGGCCGAGTTGGTCGGCGATCATTTCGTGGTCAACGGGCAGAAGGTCTGGACCTCGGGCGCCCATGACGCGGACGTCATCCTGACGTTCGTTCGCACCGATCCAAACGCGCCGAGGCACAAGGGAATCAGTGCGGTGCTGATTCCCACCGATACCCCCGGGCTGGTGTGCCGTCCCTTCGCATCGGTCTACGACCGCGACGATCTGGACTTCAACGAGGTCTTCTTCAACGACGTCCGGGTGCCCGCGGAAAATCTCGTCGGGCCGCGTGGTGGCGGATGGCAGGTCGCGAACGGCTCACTCGGTCATGAGCGCACCTTGATGTGGATGGCCTTCGCGAACCGGCTCGAGCAGCTTCTCGAGGACTACCGCCCGGCGGACCAGGTGAACGCAGACCACTACGCCACCATCGCGATGGACTATTGCGCGCTGCGGCTGCTCGGCTCGAGGGCGCTGGGGCGGGCGGCTCGCGGTGACGTCGACGTGGCGGGCCTGTCCGTGCTGAAGGTCTTCGGTTCGGAGGCCGAACAAAACGCACTCCGGCATGCGCTGGACGGCGCGGGCGTCGACGGATTGCGCGACACGACACTCACGGCACCCTATAACCCCCACGCGCCCAACGTGTTTACCGCCAGCTGGTTCACCCGTTACATCAGCAGTTACGCGGGCACCATCGCTGGCGGCACGTCGGAGATTCAGCGCAATATCATCGCGGCGCGAGTGCTCGGTCTACCGACGCGCTGATCACAGCGCGGGACACAGTGACCCGAGAAACTCCTGGGTCCGACGTCGTGATTCGGTCCGTTGCGTCGCGTCCTTGCCCAACGGGACAATTCGCGCCGCCAGATCGGTAGCACCCGCGTCGCGGTAGCGGCGCAGCCGGGCCAGGATCGCCGACTCGTCGCCCGCCGCCATGGTGTCGCCGACGTCCTGCGCGTCACCGTGTTCCAGCACCCGCACATAGTTCGGCGAGAAGTCGGCGTGCCCGAGCACCTCGCTGGCGTAGGCGCGGGCGGCGTCTGCCTCGTCGTTGGCGCACAGTGCGACGGGAACTCCGGCGACGATCCGTGGCGCGGGCCGCCCGGTGCGGGTCGCCGCCTCGGTGATGTGCGGGACGACGTGGTCGCCGATCGCGCGCTCGTCCGCCATCCAGAGCACGGTGCCGCCGGCTCGTTCGCCCGCGAGTCGCAGCATCGTCGGCCCCAACGCGGACAACAGAATTGGAACCTGGCAGGTGTCGGTGACATCCACCGGCGAGTGGACGTGATAGCTGTCATTGTCGACGTCGACCGTCCCCGGTCCGACGAACGACGCCACGAGCACGTCGAGGTAGTCGCCGATCAAGCGCGCCGGGCGCGCGTAGTCCAATCCGAGTTGACCGTTGACGATCCAATGATGCGACGGCCCGATGCCGAGGGTGAACCGCCCGCGGCAGGCGATCTGGGTGGTCAAGGCTTGTTGCGCCATGATCATCGGATGGCGGGTCTGAATCGGAACGACCGCCGTTCCGATTTCGATGCGATCGGTTGCCTGCCCGATCAGCGTCACGGCGGTCATCGCATCGAGGTAGCCGGGCACCTGAGGCATCCAGTACGAGGCGAAACCGTCGCTTTCGGCCGCGACAGCATCGCCGATGAGCCCGGACAGCCGGTCGGCACGCGCGCGCTCCTTGTCGGAGCCGACCATCAAGCCGACGCGCATGCGGCCCACTGGCTACGGGACATATCGATCCCATTCGTACGGAACCACCGCGAAAAATGGTGCGGCAAAAAGTGGTTCGATGCCTGGCTCGGCCCAACGCGCCGCGAGCACCGGCCGAAGTCGTTGTGCGGTCGCAACCGGGTCGTCGTCGAGAAAGCAATAGGTGATCGACTGATTCCCTTGAGCGCTAGCCAGATTGGCGTCAACCTGGCGCGACAATGCGGACCAGACGCCGGCGACGCCGTCGACCTCGACAAGCGGGTTCACCGCTGCCGATCCCCGCTCGACCACCACGTACGCACCTCGCACCGGCAGCCAGGGAAGCACATCCGACCCGACCTTGACCCGGGGCGCGGCCGCACGGCTGCCGACGTCGTACACGCCGCGCTCCACCGGCGGCAGCAACGAGAGTTTGCGGCCGGCATTGCCTAGGGCCGTGGATAATTCGTTGAAGTTCTGAAGTCCTGCCGCGTCGGTGAAGAAGTACGTCATCACGTGGTCGACCGCGTCCAACGGTCCACCGCTGACCGCACGCGCGGAGCGGCAGGCCGGTGTGGACACCAGCCGCAACGAGGCGCGCACCGCGGCTAGCCGATGTTGCTCCGGCCGGTGGTCAAGCGTGTGCCAGCGCAGGTATTCGGCGTCGGTTCCGTCGGGATGGCGAGTCGCCATGGAGACGAACAGCGTGGTGATCTCTCCCCGCCCGGCGGCGAGAACCTCGGCGACCTCGTCGGATGGCGTGCCGGGAAGCTGCATCGCGTACGTCCTTACGATCTCGTCGAATCATGCTGGGGCAGCGATATTTCCGGGTGGCGCGCCGCGACCATGCGCCGGAAGCCGTCGCGCCAGTGCACCTTAGTGCGGCCGAGCACGTCGTGCATGTGGGTGACATCCGGCCATAACGGCGTGTGCGCCTCGGCCGTGTATTCGAAGATCGGCTCGACGCCGACCAGCTCACCCACGAACGTGCAGTAATCCTCGACGCTGACCGTCTCACTGCCGGCCCAGTTCACCACCACGGGCGGCACCGCGGCGACTTCCATGGCGCGGACGCCGAGCTCTACGTAGTCGTCTTCGTAGATGGGGTTGTAATTGTTGGGCTTGTCGGGATAGAGCCGAATCGGCTTGCCCGCCAGCATCGCATCGAGACGATCGGCTGGGGCACCGCCCTGGGGTCCATACGTCGAACAGATTCGGATGATGGTGAGCGGGATCCGATAGTGCTTGGCGATCCACGTGCAAACCGCCTCGGCCGCAACCTTGGACATGCTGTAGTTCGCCCGCAGCGGCACTCCCGGCGGATCGGATTCGGTCAGTGGGCGTTGTCCCTGGTAGGCGTAGATCGAGCCGGTGGAGCAGAAGACGAATCCCTTGGCGGACCGGCAGTGGTGGAGCAATTCACCGGACATCTGCGCGTTCGTTTCGATGCAGCGATTCCAGTCGTCGGTGCCGGGATCCACCGCCGCGTGGAAGACGTAGCTGAAATCGTCAGGGAGACCGGAGAAGTCGCCGGTGCTGACGTCCAGCGCGACGGGCAAGACGCCGGCGCCGACAAGTTTTTCGCGGTCCGCGGGGTCTTTCAGGCGAGCGGCACCCCATACCTCGTTTCCCGCCGCGGCCAGGGCACGCGCGATGGGGAACGCGATCTTGCCCGTCGCCCCGGTGATCAGAACCTTCTCCGCGTCGAGCAACAAGCCCTCCAATCATGACGAGGAGCAATGTGAAGTACTTGATATGTTGTTGGGAGCATAACCCCCGGAAGATCGGAAATGGCACGGGTGGTCGGGCTCGATGTGGAGCCGCCCTCGGACGTTGTTAGCTGGTCGTGGCGTTGTCTACGAAATAAACTGGGACGAAGCAAGGTTGGGATGCCCAATAGGAGGCGCATCATGATGTGGTTTGTTCGTCGTATGTCCGCCGCCGGCGCGGTCGTCTTCGCGGCGATGGCGGGCGCTGTGATCGCGACGCCGGGTATCAGCTCGGCGCAGTGCGATTCCAACATGTCGTGGAATCAGGCGACCGGCGTGTGCAAACCGCCACAGGCACCGCCGGCGTGGTACACACCCCCGCCGCCCTACGCACCGTCATTCGCCGGACCGGATGTGCCGCCCCCGCCGCCACGGCCTTGGTGGTCACCGAACGTCCCGATGTGGCACGTCGGCTTTCACCAATGGGGTGCCTTCTTCGACGGCGCCTGGGTGCCGTACTGACGGCGGGAGCCCCACCCTCGCCTGACATGCAGCACCAGCACTGCAACGCGTCTGGATCGTGCCTGTCTAGGCTGATAACGTAATTCTCCAATCTGCATAATGGCCCTACCAGGCCGGCCGTGCGACTCCCGGAGGTGACGTGTCAGCAGCACCGGGCCGCCCATTGCCCCTGGTCACGGAAGAGAACGAGTTCTTCTGGACCTCCGGTGCCGACGGCAAGTTGCGACTGCAGGAGTGCCAGGCGTGCAACGCGCTGATCCACCCGCCCGCGCCGGTGTGCCGGTACTGCCGCTCGCGCGACATCGCCGTACGCGCCGTCTCCGGCCGCGCGACACTGGCCGGGTTCACCATCAACGAGCGGTTCAGCCTGCCCGGACTGGTGGCGCCCTACGTCATCGCGCAGGTGGCGATCACCGAAGACCCCCGCGTCCGATTGACCACCAACATCGTGGAGTGCGACCCCGACGGACTCGAACTCGGCCAACAGGTCGAAGTCGCCTTCGAGCAGGTCGAGGACGTGTGGTTCCCCCTGTTCCGGCCGTTGCCGGACGCCAAGTCCGCTCCCCTGCCCGCCGACGAGATCGCGCCGGAACGCTTCGCCGAGCACATCCAGCCGATGCTCACCCGGGAGAAATTCGAGGACAAGGCCGCCCTCACCGGGATCGGCATGTCGCAAGTCGGGCGGCGGTTGATGGTGCCGCCGCTGTCGCTCACCATCGACGCGTGCGAGGCGGCGATCGCTGACGCCGGCCTCACCTTCGCCGACATCGACGGCCTGTCGACCTACCCGGGCCCGATCAACGTCGCGGGCATGGGGGAAGGCGGGGTCACCGCGCTGGAGGCCGCGCTGGGAATCCGGCCGGCGTGGCACAACGGCACCATGGAGACGTTCGGCCCCGGCGGTTCGGTGATCTCAGCGATGCTGGCGATCGCCTGCGGCCTGGCGCGCCACGTGCTGTGCTTCCGGACGCTGTGGGAAGCCACCCACGGCGAGCTGATGAAGCAGGGCAAGATCGCCCCCTCGATGGGCCGGATGTCGGGCTGGCAGATGCCATTCGGCGCCACCTCGGCGGCGCACACGCTGGCGATGAACGCGCAGCGCCACTTCCACCGGTACGGCACCACCAAAGAGACCCTGGGCTGGATCGCGTTGAACCAGCGCGCCAACGCCGAACTCAACCCGACGGCCATCTACCGGACCCCGATGACGATGGACGACTACCTGACCGCCCGCCCCATCACCACGCCGTTCGGCCTGTACGACTGTGACGTGCCCTGCGACGGCGCGATCGCCGTGATCGTCTCGGCCGTCGATGCCGCCCGCGATATGCCCAAGCCGCCCGTCCTCGTGGAAGCGGTCGGAACGCAGATCGTCGAGCGGCTCGACTGGGACCAGAGCACGCTGACCCACGAGCCGCAGGTGCTCGGCCAGGCCGCGCACGTGTGGACCCGCACCTCGTTGCGACCCGAAGACGTCGACGTCGCCGAGCTGTACGACGGCTTCACCTTCAACTGCCTGTCGTGGATCGAGGCGCTGGGCTTCTGCGGGATCGGTGAAGCCAAAGACTTTCTGGACGGCGGCAAGAACATCGCCCGTGACGGCCAGCTGCCGCTCAACACGCACGGCGGCCAACTGTCGCACGGCCGCACCCACGGGATGGGCCTCTTGCATGAGGCCGTCAGCCAGTTGCGTGGCGAGGCGGGCGATCGCCAGGTCGCCGGTGCGCGGGTCGGCGTGGTCAGCAGCGGCGGCCTCACTCCCAGTGGCGTGCTGCTGCTCCGGGCCGACACATGAGCAGCCAGCCGACTCCGCGTCCCCGGTTGGTGATCGTCGACGGGGTGCCGATGTCGGCGGTGGTCTGCGAAGCGCCCGACCCCAAGGCCGTGATCGTGGCCATCCACGGCGGCGGCACCACCGCCGTCTATTTCGACTGTCCGGGCCATCCGTCGTATTCGCTGTTACGCACCGGCGCTGCAGCGGGATTCACCGTGGTCGCGCTCGACCGCCCCGGCTACGGCAGTTCGGCGCCGTATCCCGAGGCGATGGTCGAGGGCGAACAACGCGTCAACCTGGCGTACGGTGCGGTCGAGCGCATTATCGGCGAACGACCAAGCGGCGCAGGCCTGTTCGTAATGGGTCATTCGGGTGGCTGCGAGCTGACGATGCGGATGGCCGCCGACGAGCGCGGCGCCGATCTGCTCGGCATCGAATTGGCCGGCACCGGCCGGCACTATCACCCCGCGGCGCGCGAAATGCTCAAGACGGCAACGCGAGAGCGCCGGCCGTCCGGGCTGCGCGAGCTGTTATGGCATCCGGAACACTTGTATCCGCCGGAGATCCTGACCGGAGTCACCGTTTCCCCGACGGCTCCGTCCTACGAGGACCAGATGGTGTCGGACTGGGCCCGTCAAACCTTCCCGACGCTGGCGCCGGCCGTGCGGGTGCCGGTGCACTTCAGCATCGCCGAGCACGAAAAGGTCTGGCA
The DNA here is from genome assembly GCF_026625985.1 of Mycobacterium sp. Aquia_213. Lineage (NCBI taxonomy): Bacteria > Bacillati > Actinomycetota > Actinomycetes > Mycobacteriales > Mycobacteriaceae > Mycobacterium > Mycobacterium sp. Aquia_213. The sequence continues at coordinate 865,456 of NZ_CP113116.1, read as the reverse complement.
GACTGACGATTCGGCCGTACAAGAGATCACCGCGATGTTCTCCTCGGCGCCGCGCTTCGGCCTGCACCGGCAACTCGAGGCGGGCCACAACATCAGCCTCGGCCACACCGCCGCGGATTACCACGCGGTGGTCCTTGGGTTCGCCGACGAGTGTGTGGCCGCGCGTTCGGCGGGCGAAGAGGCTGCCGGATGAAGGTGGGATTCATCGGGTTGGGTAGTCAGGGCGGCCCCATGGCCCGGCGGATCATCGATGGCGGCTTCGCGACCACGCTGTGGGCGCGCCGACCCGCGTCGGTCGAGCCGTTCGCCGACACCTCGGCGGAAATCGCGTCATCACCTGCCGAACTCGCCGCGGCCAGCGATCTGGTCTGCCTCTGCGTGGTCGGCGAGGCCGACATCGAGGAGATCGCCAACGGCGAGCACGGGCTGCTCGCCGGCCTCAAGCCCGACAGCGTGATCGCGGTGCACAGCACCGTGCACCCCAACACCTGCAAAACACTGGCGAAAAGGGTTGGCAATAAAGGCGCTTCGGTAATCGATGCGCCGGTGAGCGGCGGCGGTCCGGCCGCCGCCGAGGGCCGTCTGATGGTGATGGTCGGCGGCGACACCGACGACGTCGAGCGCTGCCGTCCGGTCTTCGAAACCTATGGCGATCCTGTGGTCCACCTCGGCGAGCTGGGCACCGGCCAAACCACCAAGCTGCTCAACAACTTGCTGTTCACCGCCAACCTGGGCACCGCGGCCACCGCCCTTTCACTGGCGCAGTCCCTGGGCGTCACCCCGAAACGGCTCGTCGAAGTCGTATCCCGCGGCAGTGGAAACAGCTTCGCGCTCAATGTCATAGGCGGCGAAGGCACTCTGGACCGGCTGGCCGGTTTGGCAGGCACGCTGCTGCAGAAGGATGTGCGGCTGATCGTCGACCTCGCCGAGGCGGCCACCGCTCGTGGGGGCGCCGTCCTCGATGCGGCCGACGCCGCGCTGGCCATGATGGATCACCCGAGGTGAAGGTCGGGTTCGTCGGCGCCGGGCGGATGGGCCGCCCGATGGTCGCGCGTCTCGCGGCAGCCGGCCACGACGTCCGCGTGTTGGTCCGCGATGCGGCCGACGACGCCAAGCGGCACGATCTCGAGCAGTTGGACGCAACCGTGGTGAACGAGGTCAGCGACGCCGCGCAGGCCGATGCGGTGGTGCTCTGCGTGTTCACCGACGAGCAGGTCCGCGAGGTCTGCCTGGACGGCGCGCTGCTGTCCGCGATGCCGTCGGGCTCGACGCTGGTGGTACACACCACGGCCAGCCCGAAAACGATCGAGGCCATCGCCGCCCGGACCGGCCGGGTCGAGGTCGTCGACGCGCCGGTCAGCGGCGGCCCGCACGACATCGCGGCAGGAAAGCTCACGCTGTTCGTCGGCGGCGCCGATGACGCCGTTGACCGCCTGCGACCGGTATTGGGCTGCTACGGCGATCCGGTGCTGCACGTCGGCCCGCGCGGCGCCGGCCAGACGGTGAAGCTGGTCAACAATGCGCTGTTCGCCGGCCACATCGGGCTGCTCGCGGAGTCAATCCGGTTGGGCGAGCGCCTGGGCGTTCCGGAATCGACCGTGCTGGGCGCATTGGCCCATGGCAGCGCCACCAGCCGGGTGCTGGACATCGTCGCTGCCCGCGGCTCCGTCGCGGGGTTCATCGAGATGGCCGGGGAATTCGTCGGAAAAGACGTGGCAGTGGTGCGCAGCATCGCCGAAGACCTCGGCAGCGACCTCGGTGCCCTCGATGACGTGATCGAAGTTCTCGATGTCGGCGGAAAGGTCTGACATGACGGCACTTCGGTTCTTCCCGGTTCGCGACGAAAGCGCTACCGTTAGCGTTACAGTCAGGCATTCAATCGTAAAGGTCCAGCCCAGCATCGCGTCACCGAGGAGTCTGCAGTGACAAAACCGAAAGTCGTCTTCGACCCGTACTCGGACGAGTTCTACAACAACCCGTTCGATATTTACGCACGGATGCGCGAGGACGCTCCGCTCTATTACGACGAGAAGGAAGACTTCTACGCGCTGACCCGCCATGAGGATGTGGCGGCCGCGTTCAAGGATTTTGACACTTACTCGTCGGCGCGCGGCTGCGACCTGGCGATGGTGCGCAGGGGCGTATCCCCCGAGCAGAAGTCGATCATCTTCATGGACCCGCCGGAGCACCGGCACATGCGCAGCCTGCTCAACAAGGCGTTCACTCCACGGGCGATCACCTCGCAGCTGGACACCATCCACGAGGTCATCGACAACTACCTGAGCGCATGCGATCCGGACAACTTCGACGTGGTGCAGGACTTCTCCGGACCGTTCCCGGTGGAGGTCATCACCCGGATGGCCGGGGTGCCCGAGGAATACCGCCAGCAGGTGCGGCACTGGATCGACACCAGCCTGCATCACGAGCCGGGCCAGATCGAGATCAGCGAATCCGGCATGCAGGCCAACATCGACACCGCGATGTACTACTTCGGCCTCATCCAGGAGCGGCGCGGGAACCTACAGGACGACATGATCAGCAGGCTGATCACGGCCGAGATCCCCTGTGACGACGGTACGACCCGCAAGCTCGACGACATCGAAATCACCGGATTCGCGACGCTTTTGGGCGGCGCCGGTGCCGAGACCGTCACCAAGCTGATCGGCAATGCGGCGGTCATCTTCGCACGCAACCCCGACCAGTGGCAGAAGCTGCAAGACGACCGCAGCAAGATCCCCGGGGCGGTCGAAGAGCTACTGCGCTACGAGGGACCGGTCCAGTACAACGTCCGCTACACCCTGAAAGAGGCTCATGTCAGCGGCGGCGTGATTCCCCCCTTCAAGCCGGTGTTCCTGTGCGGCGCCGCGGCGAACCGCGATAGCGATGCCTTCACCGACGCCGACACGTTCGACATCGAGCGCGACCAGACCGAGGCACAGCATCTGGGCCTCGGGTACGGGATTCACAGCTGCCTCGGCGCCGCGCTGGCTCGCCTGGAAAGCCGGATCGCGCTGGAGAAGCTGGTCGATTTCATGCCGCGCTACGAGGTGGATTGGGACGGCTGCAAGCGGGTGACCATGCAAAATGTCGCGGGCTGGAAGCACGTGCCCGTCAAGGTGGTTCGGTAAGGGGTCGCAATGACGAGGAAAATCGAAGTCGATTGGGGACTCTGCGAGAGCAACGGAGTCTGCATGGGCATCAACCCGGAAATCTTCGAGCTCGGCGACGACGACATGCTGACCGTCCACCAGGAAGAAGTCACCCCGGAGAACGAGGCGGACGTGCGCGAAGCCGTCCGTCAATGCCCTCGGCAGGCAATCGCGATCGTCGGAGAGTAGCGGTCAGAATCCGGAGAGGATGACCGCATTGCAGTCGGCGGCTGCCTGCCGCAGCTTCGCCGCCTTCTGGTAGCCCTCGGATTCGTACCACGCGCGGGCAGCGTCGACGGATTCGAACTCCAGCACGACGGTCTGGTCGCCGTGCCAGCTGCCCTCGATCGTCGTGGGCTTGGTGTCCACCGCGAGAATGGTGGCACCGCTCATCGCCGAACCGGCGGCCTTGCCGTAGGCCTTCATGCCCTCCGGGTCCTTGATGGCCTCGGTCAGGATGACATATCCCTTAGGCATTGAATCTCCTTACGTCGGTAGGAATTTCGTCAGTTCTCGTCTTTGATCTCGCTGATGGCCTGTTCCGGGCAGAACTCGATGGCCTCGTGGGCGGCCGACTCCAATTCCGTTGGAATATCGCCCTCTATCGACACCGCATAGCCGTCGTCGGTGAGGCTGAACACGTCCGGACACACCGTCAGGCACATACCGTGACCGCGACAGCGCTGGTCGTCTACCCAAACCTTCATGCCAGCGTGAACTCCAAATGCAATTCGGTCAGGCCGCGCAGGATGTACGTCGGAACATATTGGTAGCGCCGGTCATTCGCCGGTCCATGCTTGTCCTCGTCGATCCTGATGTCGGCCGTGCGATCGAGCAGCCGCTCGATGGCCACCCGGGTTTCGGCCCGGGCCAGCGGCGCGCCCGGGCAGCTGTGGATGCCGCGGCCGAACGAGATGTGCTGGCGTGCATTCTTGCGGGCCGGATCGAAGGTGGCGGGGTCTTCGAATCGCCGCGGGTCCCGGTTGGCTGCGGCCTGCACGATCATCACGGTGGTGCCCGCCGGCAGGTCGACCCCGCCGACGTTGACCGGCACCCGGTTCAGGCGGAAGTCGCCCTTGACCGGGCTCTCGTGGCGCAGCGACTCCTCGATGAAGTTGCCGATCAGGCTGCGATCCTTGCGCAACTGCGCCTGGATGTCCGGGCGCTCCCCGAGGGTCTGCAGCGCGGCACCGAGCAACCGCACCGTGGTCTCCTGGCCCGCCGAGAAGACGTTGCTGGCGACCCTGGCCACGTCCTCGACCTCGGGGATCGAGCCGTCGGGGAAGGTGGCGGTCGCCAGGCCGGTCAGCACGTCGTCGCGGGGCTCGCGGCGGCGATCGGTGACGTAGTCGGAGAACAAGCCGTAGAGGAATTCCAGCGGACTGTGCGACAGCGACTCCTTGCCGGTGCCCCCGATGCCGCCGCCCGCGTGCTCGGCGATGCCCTTCACGAACTTGTCGCGGTCTTCCATCGGCACGCCCAGCAGGTCGGCGATGACCAGCAGGGTGAAAGGACTCGAAAAGCCCTTGATCCAGTCACCCTTCCCCGATGGCAGGAAGTCGTCGAGCACCTGGTCGGCGAGCGCCCACATCGCGTCCTCGTTCTCCTTGAGGCGCTTGGGGGTGATCAACCGCATCAGCAGGGAGCGGTGATTGGTGTGGGTCGGCGGGTCGAGTGTGGGCAACTGGTCGCTGAACGGCAGCTCGTCGCGGTGTTGTTCGATCAGGTCGGTGATGTCGTCACCCTCGAGCGGCACCGGAAAGCCGGGAAACGGGCCGGTCACCGAGGTGCAGGAGGACCATGTCTCGGCGTCGTTGAGCACGGCGCAGGCCTCTTCCCAACCGGTCACCATCGTGACCCCGTGGTGGTCTTCCCGGGCCACCGGGCACTGCTCCCGCAGCGACTCGTAATAGGGGTACGGGTCGGCGATGAGCTCTTTGCCGCGGAAGAAGTCCAACTTGGAGAAGTCGTTCGTCATCTTGCTCCGTTCGAATCTCAGCAGTGAGAATGAGCCTCTCAGAGATGAGTATTAGATTTCCACACGGCATGATCGTCGTCAACGACGGGTGCCGCTATGGGGGCTGGGACTGGGTAATGACCTGCCGTCGGAGCCCGGGATTCGGGCCGGCATGCGGCGGGGAACTAGCTGGCCGGGACCAGATCGGCGGCCACCGACGGACAGGGCAGCAGCCCGCTGCGGAACGTCTCGGTGTGACCGATCGAGAACTCGGGTATTGCCGCGGCGGCCAGCGCCTTGCCCTTGAACATCTGCGCGGCCATGCTCAGCCGGTGCTGCACCAGGCCCACGCTGCCATCCAGCTCCGCGGGCCAGGTGTCTCCCCACAGGGTGACCTCGGTGACGCCGCGATCGAGAGCCTGCAAGACGCCTTGGCGGACCCGCGAATCGCACCCGATCAGGTCCGCCGCGGCCGCCAGGGCCTGCGGGTGGGGACGGTCGTCCACGGACTCCAGCGCGAACTCGAGGTCGAGGGTGCGGACCCCAATGATCTGCAGCGGCCGCACATCGGGGTGGTCGGCCAGGTCGGTGAGCAGGACGGTGACGTCCCATCCGGCCATCGACCGGTCGAACAGCCACCCCCCGGCGAACCGCACCACGTCGACGACGCCGGAGGCGACGACATCAAGCCGGTACCTCATCTCGTGCTCAATGGTTTGCTCGGCGGCGCGAAGTCCCGCGCCAGCGTCTCGGCGTACTGCTTGAAGACCTCGGCCAGAGGTATCGAAGGATCGAGCAACCATGTGGTTTCCATTCCGTGGACGAAGGCGAGGATTTCCACTGCCTTGATGGTGGGGTGTATGTCCGCGCGGTACCGGCCGTCGGCCTGACCGGTGCGAATGAGCTCGGTGACGATGTCGACGGCTTGCCGGTGCCGATCGAGCATGCGGTCGTGCAACGGGGCATCGGGAAGGATGTTCTCCACCAGCAGCACTGTGAACGCACCGACCGATTCGGGCGCCCGGCTGAATCGGTCGGCCACCGCGCAGATCTGCGCCAGCAGGTCGCCGGCCCGGTCGGCGTGCGAATCGTCGTCCTGATCGCGGGCGTCCAAGACCGCGTGCAGCAGCTGCTCCTTGGACGCGAAGTGATGCAGCAGCCCCGCCGGAGTGACGCCGGCCTCGCCGGCGATCTGGGCCAAGGTGGTGTTGCGCCAGCCGTTGCGGGTGAGGAGGCGCTGCGCGACCGCGAGGATCCGCTCCTTGCGGTCCTCGCCTTTGGCGAGAAGCGTGTCGTAACGGCGTGCGTCGGGCACCGGACTCCTTTGACCGATTGGTGGGCTGAACCAACCTAGTAAACACACAGTAGGTAGGTTTGCCCGCTGTGACAAGAGTCTCAGGTGGACTCTTAAGAAGTTCTTTGGACGGTGCTAGGCGACCAGTTCGACCAGGGTGGCGTTGGCCGTGCCGCCGCCTTCACACATGGTCTGCAGCCCGTAGCGAATGCCGTTATCGCGCATGTGGTGCGCCAACCTGGTCATCAGCACCGCCCCGGACCCGCCCAGCGGATGCCCCAGCGCGATGGCCCCGCCCAGCGGATTGACCAGGCTCGGGTCGACGCCGGTCTCGGCGAGCCACGCCAGCGGGACGGGTGCGAAGGCCTCGTTGACCTCGAATGCGCCCACTTCGTCCAGCGAAACGCCGGCCTTCTTCAGCACCTTTTCGGTCGCCGGAATGGGGCCGGTCAGCATCAGTATGGGATCGGCTCCGGTGACGGCACCGGCGCGGTACCGCACGATCGGGGTCAGGCCCAGATTCAGTGCCATCTCCGACGTCATCACCAACAGCGCGGCGGCGCCGTCGGAGATCTGCGAGGAATTGCCGGCGTGGATCACGCCGTCCTCGGCGAACGCAGGCTTCAGCGATCCCAGTTTCTCGACGGTGCTCCCCCGCCGAATCCCCTCGTCGGCGTTGATGATTCCGCCGTCCTCCACGAACACCGGCACGATCTGCTCGGTGAACGCGTTGCCGTCCTGGGCCGCGGCCGCTCGTTCGTGAGATTGGACCGAGAATTCGTCGAGCTGGGTGCGCGAGAAGCCCCACTTCTTGGCGATCATCTCCGCCGACAGGCCCTGGTTGAAGGAAAAGTCGTCGTAGCGGGCCCGAACTTTCGGTCCGTAAGGCATGCCGGTTGCCCTGGCCGAACCCAACGGAACACGGCTCATGACCTCGACGCCCCCGGCCACGACGACGTCTTGCTGGCCCGACATCACCGCCTGCACCGCGAAGTCGAGGGCCTGCTGGCTGGACCCGCAGGCCCGGTTCACGGTGGTCCCGGGAACGCTCTCGGGCCAGCCGGCGGCCAGCACCGCGTAGCGCCCGATGTTGCTGGATTGGTCGCCGACCTGAGACACGCATCCCCAGATTACGTCGTCGATGATGTCCGGACTGACTCCGGCGCGTTCCAGCACCTCGTTGAGGACGAGCGCGGACAGGTCCGCGGCGTGCATGCCCGACAGCCCGCCATTGCGTTTGCCGACCGGCGTGCGCACCGCCTCGACGATGACCGTCTCTCGCATGTCCCTACTCCGATTCCTCGTCAGATTTCGATAGCGCCCACCGACCAGTAAACGTCGGTTCCCGTCGCTCGCTGAAGGCGGCATAGGCCGCGGCCGCATCCGCGGTCGCGAAGTTACCGATCTGGGCTCGCGCCTCGTTGGCCAACGCGTCGCGCAGGGTGCGATCGGCGTTCTCATTCAGCAGGGCTTTGGTCTGGGCCAGCGCAATCGGCGGGCCCGCCGCCAGCCGGGCGGTCAGGTCGGAGACGAAGGCATCGATCTCGGCGGCGGACACCAGCCAGGTGACCAGGTTCAGCGCGAGGGCTTCGACGGCGTCGATGGTCTCCGCCAGCAGCGCCAGCCGCTTAGCCTGTTGCAGGCCAACAAGTTTCGGCAACAACCAGGAGCCGCCGAGGTCGATCGACAGACCCCGCTTGGAAAAGATCTGCGAGAACGTCGATTCCGGCGTCGCGACGACGAGGTCACAGCCCAACGCCAGGTTCCATCCGGCTCCGACCGCGACGCCGGTCACCTTGGCCACCGTCGGTATCGGCAGCTCGTGCAACGCCAGCGCCACGTCGGTCAGGCGCTGCAGCTTGTATTTCGGGTGAATGTCGTCCGCGATCCCGATGTCGGCCCCGGAGCAAAACGCCCCGCCGGCACCGGTGATCACCAGCGCACGCACGCTGCGGTCACGGCCCGCGGCGAGCAGCGCGTCGCGCAGTGCGATCCAAAGCTCTGGACTGATCGCGTTTTTGCGGCGCGGCCGGTTGAGGGTCAGCGTGCGTACCCCATCGCTGTCACCCGACAACAGGACGGGTTCTTCGGTGGACGTCAATAGCTCCTCGGCAATTTCAGGACATTGGCTCCCAGGAAGTTCAGGATCATCTCCTGGCTGACCGGTGCGATCTTCATCAATCGCGCCTCACGGAAGTAGCGCGTGATGTGGTACTCCTCCGCGTAACCCATGCCGCCGTGCGTCTGCAACGCCCGGTCCGCGGCGGTGAAGCCCGCATCGGCACACAGATACTTCGCGGTATTCGCCTCGCGCCCACAGGGTTTGCCGTTGTCGTATAACCACGTGGCTTTGCGCAACATCAGCTCGGCGGCGTCGAGGTGGGCCAGCGAATCCGCGAGCGGGAACTGCAGGCCCTGGTTCATGCCGATCGGCCGGCCGAAGACCTCACGCTCGTTGCCGTACTTCACCGCTTTTTCGAGTGCCACCCGGCCGATGCCCAGCGCCTCGGCCGCGATCAGCATCCGCTCGGGATTCAGGCCGTCGAGAATGTACTGAAATCCCTTACCTTCGTCGCCAACCCGGTCCTCGACCGGTACTTCGAGATTGTCGATGAACAACTCGTTGGAGCTGACGGCGTTGCGGCCCATCTTGCGGATCGGGCGGATATCGATGCGACTGCGATCGAGGTCGGTGAGGAACAGCGTCATCCCGTCGGTCTTCTTGGCCACCTCGTCGTAGCTCTTGGTGCGGGTGAGCAGCAGGATCTTGTCGGACTCCATCGCCTTGGAGATCCACACCTTGCGGCCATTGACGATGTACTTGTCTCCATCGCGTTTGGCGAACGTGGTGATGCGCGAAGTGTCAAGCCCGGCACCGGGTTCGGTGACCCCGAAGCAGATGTGCACATCGCCATTGGCGACCGTGGGCAAGGTGCGGGCCTTGAGTTCGTCGGAGCCGTGCACGACGACCGGCTGCATGCCGAAGATCGACAGGTGGATCGCGCTGGCGGCGTTCATCGCGCCGCCGGACTTGGCGACCTCTTCGAGCAGCAGTGTGGCCTCGGTGATTCCGAGGCCATGGCCGCCGTACTCCGTCGGAATCGTCATGCCGAGCCAGCCGCCGTCGGCTATGGCTCGATAGAACTCCGTCGGAAATTCGTGCGCCTGGTCCTTCTCCATCCAGTACTGATCGTCGAATTTGCGCGCCAGTTCGGCGACCGACTTACGGATCAGCTCCTGGTCATCGGTCAGCTCAAAATTCATTCCGTCGCCGGGCACTGCTCAATCTCCTTTAGTCGACCTGCACCGGCGCGCCTGCGTTCCGATGAGGCTCAATCCTTGTTGCCGCTCAGCGCTTTCGCGTTGGCGGCAAAGTCCGCGAATGAAGAACCCGCCCTGCTGTCCTTGTCGTGGCCCGCCGCCTTGATGGACACGTCGTGTCCCTCGGCGGCCTTGCGCAACGCGCCGACAGTAGCCTGCTCACGCGGGATATGGGTGAACGGGTCGAACGAGTACCACCGCATGGCGTTCTCGTAAGTCATCTTGTTGATTTCGTCGTCCGGAACATCGTTGAGGCTCAACACATCCCACAGCTCTTCGGGCGCTCCCGGCCACATCGAGTCGCTGTGCGGGTAGTCGGCTTCCCAGCAGATGTTGTCGATGCCGATCATGTTGCGCAGCGCGACGCCGACCTTGTCGCTGATGAAACAGGTCAGGAAGTGCTCGCGGAAGACCTCGCTGGGCAGCTTCCCTTTGAAGTCCTGGTGGGTCCAGGTGGAGTGCATCTCGTAGGTGCGGTCGGCACGCTCCAGGAAGTAGGGGATCCAGCCGGTTCCGCCCTCGGACAGGGCGATCTTCAGGTCCGGGTACTCCTTGATCGGCTTGGACCAGAGCAGGTCCGCAGCCGCCTGCACGATGTTCATCGGCTGCAGCGTGATCATCACGTCCATCGGCGCGTCCGGCGCGGTGATGGCGAGCCGGCCCGACGATCCGATGTGCACGTTCATGACGGTGTCGGTGTCCACCAAGGCTTTCCACAACGGCGTCCAGTAATCGTTGTGGAAGCTGGGGTAGCCCATCGCGGCCGGGTTCTCGGTGAAGGTCAGCGCGTGCACGCCCTTCTTCGACACCCGGCGCACCTCCGCGGCGCACGCCTCGGCATCCCAGATCACCGGGATCGCCATCGGGATGAACCGTGCCGGGTAGGCGCCGCACCACTCGTCGATGTGCCAGTCGTTGTAAGCCTGCACCAGCGCGACCGAGAAGTCGTGGTCGTCGGTGGCGAACAGCCGCCCGGCGAAGCCCGGGAACGACGGGAAGCAGATCGAGGCCAGAATGCCGCCGGCATTCATGTCCTTGACGCGTTCGTCGACGTTGTAACAACCCGGCCGGATCTCGTCGAGACCCGTCGGCTCGATTCCGTACTCTTCCTTGGGCCGGCCGGCGACGGCGTTCAGCGCGACGTTCGGGATGACCGTGTCGCGGAACTTCCACATGTCCGAGCCGTCATCGTTGTGCACCAGCCGAGGCGCGTCGTCCTGGTACTTCTTCGGCAAGTTGTTCTTGAACATGTCGGGTGGCTCGACAGTGTGGTCGTCGACGCTGATCAGCATCATGTCTTCTTTGTTCATGAGCTTCTTCCTCCATCGGATCCACGTGCAGTCTGCTTCCAGGACGCTGGCTGTCGGCTCGCCCCGCTACCTCTGAAAACTAGCTTCTCGCCAGGTGAGAATCAACATCCACCGGGCCGGCCGGGCAAATACGGGCACTGTTCCGGTATACCTCATCTTGGCGCGGATGGCCCTCTCACGTGCGACTACGCGATCACGGAAATGCCAGCACCGGGCTTGCGACCAAAGAAAAAACCAAAAATTTGTTCACTCACGGCCCGATGGTGTCGCCCGGACCGTCGATAAGCCGGCCCGAAGCGGCACGCGGGTGGCCCAGCAGCGGATCACTACCCGCTGGCATTGACCAACCGAGCGAATCATGCAAGTCTGTTAGTTGTAAATGAGAATCCAATTCTCTTTCGCCGAGAGGACACCGTCGATGCGCTTGCCGCCGCTGCCCGCGGATCAGTGGGACGAGGCTACCCAGCAGGCCCTCTCGGCAATGCGTGGCGCAGACACCAACAACGCGCTCAGCACACTGGCTCACCATCCGGCGTTGGCCAAGGCGTTTCTCCGGTTCAACGTCCATCTGTTGATGACATCCACGCTGCCGACCCGCATCCGCGAACTGGCCATCCTGCGAGTCGCGCACCGTCGCGACTCCGCCTACGAGTGGTCGCACCACGTCAGCATGGCCAGGGACGCCGGCATCACCGACGAGCAGATCGACGCCGTCAAACGCGGCGAGGCATCCGACGAGTTCGACCGTACGGTGCTCACCGCGGTCGACGAGCTGGACGAGAAATCGCAACTGTCCGACGAAACGTGGGCGGCACTCGGCGAGCGGCTCAACGACCAGCAGCGCATGGATTTCGTCTTCACGGTCGGCTGTTACGCCTTGCTGGCCATGGCTTTCAACACTTTCGGCATACAGCTCGAGCACCACTAGACGGATCAGAGAGGTAGAACCGTGGCTCATTTCCCCAAGCCGGCTGTCGGCAGCTGGACAGAAAACTATCCCGACCTGGGAACCGCGCCGGTCGATTACACCGACTCGATCGATCCGGCCTTCTTCGAGGCCGAGCGTGATGCGGTCTTCAAGAAGACCTGGCTGAACGTCGGCCGGGTCGAGCGACTCCCCAAGACCGGCAGCTACTTCACCCGGGAACTGCCGTCGGCCGGCAAGGGCACGTCGGTGATCATCACCAAGACCAAGGACGGGACCGTCAAGGCGTATCACAACGTCTGCCGGCACCGCGGAAACAAGTTGGTGTGGAACGACTTTCCCAACGAAGAGACCTCCGGCACCTGCCGGCAGTTCACCTGCAAGTACCACGCCTGGCGCTACAGCCTGGACGGCGATTTGACCTTCGTCCAGCAGGAAGACGAGTTCTTCAACCTGGACAAGGGCAACTACGGCCTGGCAGCCGTTCGTTGCGAGGTGTGGGAAGGCTTCATCTTCATCAACTTCGACGACAACGCGGCGCCGCTGATCGACTACCTCGGGCCGCTGGCGAAGAGCATCGAGGGCTACCCCTTCGGCGAGATGACCGAGACCTACTCCTACCGGGCCGAGGTCGGCAGCAACTGGAAACTGTTCATCGACGCGTTCGTCGAGTTCTACCACGCGCCGATCCTGCACCAGGGGCAGTACACCAAGGAAGAAGCCGCCAAGATCCAGAAGTTCGGCTACGAGGCGCTGCACTACGAGTTGGCCGGCCCGCACAACCTGCAGTCCACCTGGGGTGGTCAGGCGCCGCCCCCGGACATGTCCATGGTCAAGCCGTTGGACCAGGTGCTGCGCAGCGGTCTGTTCGGGCCGTGGGACAAGCCGGAGATCATCCAGAACCTGGAGTTGCCGCCGGGCGTCAACGTGAAGCGGGTGCCGCAGTGGGGCATCGACTCGTGGCTGTTCTACCCGAACTTCATGCTGCTGATCTGGGAGCCGGGCTGGTACCTGACCTACCACTACTGGCCGACCGCGGTCGACAAGCACATCTTCGAGTCGTCGCTGTATTTCGTTCCGCCGAAGAACGCGCGGGAGCGATTGGCGCAGGAGTTGGCCGCGGTGACGTTCAAGGAGTACGCGTTGCAGGATGCCAACACCCTGGAAGCCACCCAGACCATGATCGGCACCCGGGCCGTCAAGGAGTTCCTGCTGTGCGACCAGGAAGTCTTGATCCGCCATCTGCACCATACGACCGCCAACTACGTCAAGGAGCACCAGCGCAATGTCGCTACCGTCTGAATTCGCGGCCCTGGAGCCGTATTTGGATTGGGATCTGGCCACCGAGCCCGAGCGTTACGCCAAGCGGCTGGCGTCGACGATGCCCCAGATGCAGGAGTTCTACAACGTCGCGTTCCCGTTGCTGAATGATGTGATCGCGTACTGCGATAAGTTCCCGTTGGACGACCTACCCGAGGACGCGAAAACTCTGATGCACATCATGCAGTCGCTGGTGATGGTGTCCTTCCCGATCGAGGCATGGAAGCAGCCGCGCGTCCCGGACAGTGGCGCGGCATGGGTTGAAGTCCTTCGGGAGCCGGTGATCTAAGCGGTGCTGACGCTCAAGGCCGCCGGGCTGCTCGACGTCGACGCCGGTGAGATCGTTCGGCCGGGCATCCTGAAGATCGAGGACGACCGGATCGTCGGCGTCGGGGGCTCGGGCCCGACGGGCCCAGAAGACACTGTCATCGACCTCGGCGAGGCGATCCTGTTGCCGGGCCTGATGGACATGGAGGTCAACCTCCTGATGGGCGGGCGCGGCGAGACGCCAGGGCTGTCCCAGGTGCAGGACGATCCTCCGACGCGGGTGCTGCGCGCGGTCGGCAACGCCCGGCGCACGCTGCGCGCCGGCTTCACCACCGTGCGCAACCTGGGCCTGTTCGTCAAGACCGGCGGCTACCTGCTCGACGTCGCCCTGGGCAAGGCCATCGACGCGGGGTGGATCGACGGGCCCCGCATCGTCCCGGCCGGCCACGCGATCACGCCGACCGGCGGTCACCTGGACCCGACGATGTTCGCCGCATTCATGCCGGGCGCACTTGAGCTCACGGTCGAAGAGGGCATCGCCAACGGCGTCGACGAGGTCCGCAAGGCCGTGCGGTACCAGATCAAGCACGGCGCCCAATTGATCAAGGTGTGTGTTTCCGGCGGCGTGATGTCGTTGACGGGTGAGGCCGGCGCACAACATTATTCAGATGAAGAACTGCGCGCGATCGTCGACGAGGCGCACCGGCGCGGGTTACGCGTCGCAGCGCACACCCATGGGGCGGAAGCGGTCAAACACGCGGTCGCGTGCGGTATCGACTGCATCGAGCACGGCTTCCTGATGGACGACGAGGCCATCCAGATGCTGGTGGACAACGACCGGTTCCTGGTGACCACCCGCAGGCTCGCCGAGGCGATGGACGTGTCCCGCGCTCCGAAGGAGTTGCAGGACAAGGCCGCCGAGATGTTCCCGAAGGCGAAGACATCGATCAAGGCCGCCTACGAGGCCGGCGTGAAGATCGCGGTCGGTACCGACGCGCCCGCGATACCGCACGGCCGCAACGCGGACGAGCTGGTCACGCTCGTCGAGTGGGGCATGCCGCCGTTGGCGGTGCTGCGGGCGGCCACGACGACCGCGGCCGAGCTGATCAACTCGACCGACCGGGGCCGGCTCGCGGAAGGTCAGCTTGCCGATATCATCGCGGTACCCGGAAACCCGTTGGAAGACATCACGGTTACTCGCAACGTCAGCTTTGTCATGAAAGGCGGCAAGGTCTATGTCGACAAATCAGCCAACCAGAATTGACGACCTGGTCGAGATCCAGCAGCTACTCGCCCGCTACGCCGTCACCATCACCCAGGAAGACATCGACGGTCTGATCGGCGTGTTCACGCCCGACGGCACCTACAGCGCGTTCGGCTCCACCTACAAGTTGGACAAGTTCCCGGAGTTGGTGGCCGCCGCGCCAAAGGGCTTGTTCCTCACCGGGACTGCCCTGGTGGAAAACATCGACGGTGATTCGGCGAGCGGCACCCAGCCGCTGTGCTTCATCGACGGCTCCACGCACGACATGCGGATCGGCTACTACCGCGACACCTACTCGCGGACCGCGGAGGGATGGCGACTCAAGACCCGCGCCATGACATTCATCCGCCGCAGCGGCGTACACGACTCCGGGCGACCGCACGCCATCGGCCGCCCCACCCCGTGAATGTCGAGGAGTTCCGGGCGGGTCTGCGAAAGTGGCTCGACGAGAACGACTTAACGCCCGGCCCCGATCACTCGCTGCAGGGCCATATGCAGCAATTCCTGCGGGTTAGCCGGGCGCTGTACGACGCCGATTGGATGCGCTACGGGTGGCCGGTAGAAGTCGGCGGATTGGGCGGGCCGGCGGTGCTGCGCGCGATCGTCGGCGAAGAAGTGGTGGGCCGCCGCCTTGCCGAGCCCGGCCCGTATTCGATGCTCGAGGTGCTCACACCCACGATGATCGATTACGCCCCCGTAGAACTCGCCGCCGAAATGGTGCCGCGACTGCTGCGCGGTGAAGAGCAATGGTGCCAAGGCTTTTCCGAGCCGGGCTCGGGCAGCGACCTGGCGTCGCTGACCACCCGGGCGGTTCAGGACGGCGACAACTGGATCGTCAACGGGCAGAAGGTCTGGACCAGCTTCGCGCAGTTTTCCACCCGCTGCATCCTGCTCACCCGCACCGGGCCCGGCCATGACGGCATCACCGCGTTCTTCGTCGACCTGGACACCCCCGGCATCACCGTCCGCCCACTACGCACGATGCACGGCGTCGACGAGTTCTGCGAGGTGTACTACGACGATGTGGTGATCCCATCGAGCCGGATGCTGGGCAAGCCGGGCGACGGCTGGCGGCTCGCGATGGACCTGCTCCCCTTCGAGCGGTCCACCTGCTTTTGGCAGCGGATCGCCTACCTCTACTCCCGATTCGACGACCTCATCGCCGAGGTATCCGGCGGCAGCCAGCACAGCGGCCACGATGAATTCGAGCTGGGCGCAGCCTATCTCGCACTGCATACGCTGCGCTGCCGGTCCCGCGCCACCCAGTACCGGCTGCGCGACGGCGCGCGCCTGGGCCCCGACACCTCGATCGACAAGGTGCTGTTGGCCGGCGCCGAGCAGCGGCTTTACGACACCGTCCGCGATCTGCTGCCCGGCACCCTGGAGCTCGACGAGACGCCGTGGCGCTCGGAGTATCTGTATTCGCGTGCGTCGACCATTTACGGCGGTACCGCCGAGATTCAGCGCAACATCATCGCCCGCCGGCTTCTCGACCTCGGGAAGGAGTGACCGTGGACCTGACCTCAGACTCCGAAGAACTGCAGCTGCTGGCCGAGTCGATACGCACTGCCATGAGCTCGGCCTCCGGCGCCAAGCTCGATGCGGCGTTGACCGACCTCGGCTGGCACGACATGCTGGACGAAATCCCGGATTTTGCAATCCCTCTGGTGTTTCGACTGCTCGGCGAAACCGGTGCGCACGCCCCGGTGCTCAACGACGTGGTGCTGCGCGCGGCCGGACGGGCGCCGGGCGGCGTCACCCCGCTTCCGTTCGCGGGAGGCTCCTGGGTGGTGTGGAAACGCGAAGACATTCCGAGTTCGGCGATCGACAACGAGATACCGATACATCCTGTCGCAGAAGGTGATTCAGCGGCGCAAGCCGGGCTCGCCGGCGGGCGTCGGGCGCTGGGCTGGTGGCTGGTCGGCTCCAGCCGCGCGATGCTTGCCCTGGCGCGCCAGCATGCCCTGGATCGTGTTCAGTTCGGCCGCCACATCAGCTCATTTCAGGCGATCCGGCACCGACTGGCCGAGACACTCGTCGCGATCGAGGGCGCCGAGGCGACCCTGCACGCCGCCACCACGGCAACCGACGACGCCGACGACCTGGCCAGCTTGCTCGCCAAGGCTGCGGCCGGTCAGGCGGCGCTGACCGCGGCACGCCACTGCCAGCAGGTGCTCGGTGGCATCGGCTTCACCGCCGAACACCAGTTGCACGTCCACATCAAACGGTCACTGATTCTGGACAGCTTGCTCGGCAGCACCCGGGAATTGACCTCTCAGGCCGGAATGGCGTTGCGGGCCAAGGGATCTGCGCCCCGGCTGGTGCAGCTGTAACGCCTGCGGGTCGCGCGGCCAAGCGTACTGCCTAGTATTGGCGTACATGCGCTACCCCGTAGAACATCGAAATCAGGCCGGCGTCGCTGCGGTGATCCTGGGCGGTGTCGCACTGGCCACCTGCTGGCTACTGATCGGGGTGCCCTTGGGTATCGCGGCGCTGATCACGGGTGATATCGCCCGGCGGCGGGCCAGTCGCGGTGAGGCGACGAATCCCCGGGCCGCGATGGCCGGCATGGTGTTAGGGGTGGTGGCGATCGTGGCCGGGCTCATCGCCATCGGCTACTACTCCTGGCTGGACTCCCAGGATCCGGACCGCTTGCAGCGGTGCCTGGACAATCCCGCCACCAACAACTGCTAACCGCGCGGCAGGCCGAGGACGCGTTCGGCGATGATGTTGCGCTGAACTTCGGACGTGCCGCCGGCGATCGTCGCGGCGAAGGTGCGCGTGTAGCGATCGAACCAGCTGCCGTAGTGGCTGTCCAGGTTGAGCGGGGCGAATGGCGCGGTAACCCCACGCAACACCAATCCCTCGCCCCCCTTGGCGTGCAGCGTGTCCTCGCAGGCGCGCTGCATCGCTTCCGAACCGAGCAGCTTGAGCACCGACTGCGCCGGCACATCCTCTTCACCGCGCGCGGCCTTGGCCAACGTCGCCGAACCCAGCAACCGCATCGCGAAGAAATCCATCACCAGGGTGCCGTAGCGATCGCGCTGCACCGCGCCCGAAGGAGTGGACTCGACGGTCAGCGCGTGCAGCATGTCGGCGTAGTCCAGCCACAGCATCGCTCGTTCGTGGCCGAGTGAGCCGGTCGCGACTCGCCAGCCGGCGTTGAGCTCCCCGACCAGGTTCTCGACCGGCACTCGTGCGTCGGTGAAAAAGACCTCGTTGAAGTCGACGTCTTCGATGTCGCCCACCGAGGCGAACGGACGGCGGACCACACCGGGGGTGTCGGTCGGAATCAGTAAAGCGCTGATGCCCTTGTGTTTTGGCGCATCGGGATCGGTGCGCACGAACGTCAGCAGAACGTCGGCGTGATGGGCACCCGACGTCCACACCTTCTGCCCGTTGACGACGAAGTGGTCGCCATCGAGTACCGCTCGCGTCTTCAGCGAGGCGAGATCGGAGCCCGCGCCGGGCTCGCTCATTCCCAGCGACGCGGTCATCTCCGCGCGCAGAATCGGCACCGCCCAGCGCTGCTTTTGCTCCGGCGTGCCGAACGACAGCAACGACGCCGCGATGATGCCGACGCCCTGCGGATTGAAGCTTTGATAGATCCGCCGCCGCGACAACTCCTCGAGGTACACGTATTGCTGCAGCAGGGTGGCGTTGCGCCCACCGAACTCCGGCGGGTTCCCGGGCAGCAGCCACCCGTTGTCGAACAGCAGCCGCTGCCAGCGGCGGGCCCACTCCGGAATGTCCGAACTCGATTGCGGCCGTTCGCCCGTCTCCGCGGCGTCGAGGGGATTGGAGTCCAGGAAGGCCGCGAATTCCGCGCGGAACTCCTCGACGTCGGTGTCAAAGGTCAGCTGCACAGCACTCCCCTGGGATTCGCTGGCGTGTGGACCGTCAGTAGATCCGGGTTTCCGCCGACGGCGCGGTTCACTCTTGCGATTCCGCTTCTATACACACGTGTACGAGAATAGTATTCTCGTAGCAAGGAAGTTACAATCTCCAACACATGCTCCGTGAGGGGGTCGAGCGCAGCGATGTCACGGCGTTCTCCGGTAGAGTCCAACCATGTTCTCCCCTCGCGGCAATCGTCCGAGCCTTCCATGACCACCCCAAGCGAAGAGCCGGCTTGGAAGCAGCGCGCGGTCGAGCGATCGATCAAGACTGCGAAACTGCGTGCGGCGCAGCGCGTTCAGCGCTTCCTCGACGCGGCGCAGGCGATCATCATCGAAAAGGGCAGCACGGACTTCACCGTCCAGGAGGTCGTGGACCGCTCTCGCCAATCGCTGCGCAGCTTCTACCTGCAGTTCGACGGCAAGCACGAGCTGCTGCTCGCCCTGTTCGAAGACGCGATGAGCCGGTCGGCCGACCAGATCCGGGCCGCGACCGAAAGCCATTCCGACCCGCTCGAGCGGCTCAAGGTCGCTGTCGAGCTTCTCTATGAAGCCTCGCGCCCCGACCCAACCGCTAAGCGGCCGCTGTTCACCGACTTTGCGCCTCGGTTGCTAATTACGCACCCAGTCGAAGTGAAGGTTGCCCACGCTCCCCTGGTGGCGTTGTTGACCGAGCTCATGGAAGCGGCAAGCGAGGCAGGCGAGTTGCGGGCCGAGATCAACCCCAAGCGAGTAGCCGCCATGACGATGCAGACCGTCATGTTCATCGCGCAATCGAGCGGCGGCTCCGACGATGCGACGGTGCACCCGATCAGCGCCGACGAAGTATGGGACTTCTGTTCACGCGGATTCGTCGGCTCGTAGCCAACACCGCGGCCCGCGCGGCCCTGCTCGCCAATACCTGACCTGAGCAAATAACGCACGTGATTTGCCGGGTGAGAATTAGATTCTCTAATATCTAGAATTACAAGTAGCCAAAACGGATTCGTCGTTGACACTCATTGGTGGGTGATGACAGAGTTCAGTGGCGGCACCCTCCCCGCTCCCCTGGGAACGGGGTGTACGCGGTCCCGGCGAGAGGCGATTGATTACCCGTGACAGTCATCGCGGTGGAGGAAATCCCTCAAGCGCTTCCCCCGGCTGTTCTCCGCTGAGGCAAGCCGGTTCGAGTCAATATCAGGAATTGAGGTAGCGATGACTGGACGTGTTGAAGGCAAAGTTGCTTTCGTCACCGGAGCGGCGCGTGGTCAGGGCCGTGCACATGCGGTGCGGTTGGCCCAGGAGGGCGCCGACATCATCGCAGTCGACATCTGCAAGAAGATCGACACCGTGGATCTGATCGCCGCCTCTACGCCGGAGGATCTGGCCGAGACCGCAGACCTGGTGAAGGCACAAAACCGTCGGATCTACACCGCCGAGGTCGATGTCCGGGACTACGACGCACTCAAGTCCGCGGTGGACACAGGGGTCGAGCAGCTCGGCAAGCTCGACATCATCGTCGCGAACGCAGGCATCGGTAACGGTGGCCAAACGCTGGACAAGACCAGCGAAACCGACTGGACCGCCATGATCGACATCAACCTCGGCGGGGTGTGGAAGACGGTGAAAGCCGGTGTGCCACATATCCTCGCGGGCGGCAATGGTGGCTCGATCATCCTTACCAGCTCGGTCGGCGGGCTCAAGGCTTACCCGCACACCGGTCACTACGTCGCCGCCAAGCACGGTGTGGTCGGCTTGATGCGCACCTTCGCCGTCGAGCTCGGCGCGCAGAACATTCGCGTCAACTCCGTGCACCCCACCAACGTCAACACCCCGTTGTTCATGAACGAGGGCACGATGAAGCTGTTCCGTCCCGATCTGGAGAACCCGGGCCCCGAGGACATGAAGGTCGTCGGCCAGCTGATGCACACCCTGCCGATCGGCTGGGTCGAGCCCGAGGACATCGCCAACGCGGTGCTGTTCCTGGCGTCCGACGAGGCGCGTTACATCACCGGCGTCACGCTACCCGTCGACGGTGGCAGCTGCCTGAAGTAGCCGCTAGAACGGGCTGCTGTTGGACTGCCATTCGGCGGATTCGGGCCGCGGCCCGTAACGGCGGATGTAGTCCTCGTGCATCCGGGCGTTTTTCCGCCGGTTGATCACGTCGACCAGGTTGGGATCCAGACCGTGGTCTGCCAACCGATGCCGGCGCCAAACCTTGTTCAGGGCAAGGGAAATCAGCAGCGCCCAGATGTAGAGCGGCGCGGTCATCTCGGTGTGCACGTAGACCGAAGCCGGCAGCAGCCACAGCGGCGCGAGGACGAACAGGGGCGGTATCGCCCATCTGATCATGTGCCGGCGGATGGCTCCCTCGCCGGCCAGGTCGCGCGCGACCCAGGTGCGCATCGAGTCGGGCAGACGCCGGCCGTAGGAATAGCCGATGCGCTGCCAGAGATTGGGTTTCGCGGCGGTCATAATGCTCCTCAGGGTGGACGTCAAGATTGTAATGCGCCCGCCGCTACGGCGGCGGCGTTGATTCGGGTCAGGACCTCATGCAGGTTCTCGAGTTCAGCCAGCTCGACACCCAGCCGTGCGACGACGGCGGGCGGAATCTCAAGTGCACGCTCGCGCAAGGCGATTCCGCGTTCGGTGAGCGTGATATCGGTGGTGCGCTCGTCGGCGGCGTTCTTGGCGCGGGTGATCAGGCCAAGTCCGTCCAAGCGTTTGAGCATCGGCGACAGCGTGGCCGAATCCATCTGCAAGGCGGCGGCGATCTGCTTGACCGACAGCGCAGACTCGTTCGCCGCGGGGGCCTTGCGGTGATCCCACAGCGCCAGCATCACCAGATACTGCGGATGGGTCAGGCCCAGCGGCTCCAATAGCGGTCGGTACACCGCCAGAACTGCCCGGTTGGTGGTAGCCAGCGCGAAGCACACCTGGTGCTCGAGGGCGAGCGGATCGATCTCGCGTGCGGTCAGGCTGGCCATGTTTGAATAGTAGCCTAATAGTTAGTGTCCTATCTATAGGAGCCCACTCACACTCGGTCGGACCGCGATCACTCGGTCGGACCGCGATCAGGGTCGCCGGGGCGGGAGGAATACGCTCGGATTCCATGGACGGATTCGAGGGACGCGGGGCAGTCATCACGGGCGGCGCAAGCGGGATCGGCTTGGCCACCGCAACCGAGTTCGCCCGCCGCGGCGCCCGCATCGTGCTGGCCGACGTCGACAAGGCCGCGCTGGAAAACGCGGTGGCACAACTGAAAAGCCGGGGGGCCGAGGCGCACGGCGTGGCATGCGACGTGCGGCACGTCGAGGAGATGGCTCACCTCGCGGAGGAGGCGTTCCGCCTGCTCGGCCAGGTCGACGTCGTATTCAGCAACGCCGGCATCGTGGTCGCGGGACCGCTCGTGACGATGACGCACGAGGACTGGCGCTGGGTGATCGACATCGATTTATGGGGCTCGATCCACGCCGTCGAGGCATTCGTGCCGAAGTTGATCGAGCAGGACAAGGGTGGCCACATCGCGTTCACCGCGTCGTTCGCCG
Source organism: Mycobacterium sp. Aquia_213 (assembly GCF_026625985.1). Classification (NCBI taxonomy): domain Bacteria; kingdom Bacillati; phylum Actinomycetota; class Actinomycetes; order Mycobacteriales; family Mycobacteriaceae; genus Mycobacterium; species Mycobacterium sp. Aquia_213. The sequence goes on along the minus strand of NZ_CP113116.1, from coordinate 843,226 downwards.
GACTGGTGCCCAACGCCGGCCTCGGGGCGTACGGCGTTGCCAAATATGGCGTTGTCGGCCTGGCCGAGACGCTGGCCCGCGAGGTCAAGGACAACGGGATCGGCGTTTCGGTGCTCTGCCCGATGGTCATCGAAACCAAGCTGGTCTCCAATTCCGAACGCATCCGTGGTGCCGACTACGGACTTGCCTCAGCGCCCGATCTAACCGAGGGGTTCGGGCCGCTGCCGCCGACGCAGGATCAAGGCGTGACGGTCGACGAGGTCGCGCGGCTCACCGCCGATGCGATTCTGGCCAACCGGTTGTACATCCTGCCGCACGAGGCGGCCCGGGCCTCGGTCAAGCGCAGGTTCGAACGCATCGACCACACCTTCGACGACCAGGCCGCCGAGGGGTGGAAGCACTAGCCCGACCGCATCCCGGGTGTGACGCCGATGACTCCGCTGGCTTCCAGATCCGTGATCTCGGTGGGGGTCAAGCCCAACTCGGCCAGCAACTCATGGTTGTGCTGCCCCAGGGTGGGTGCGGAATTCGCGTGAAACCGCTCCGGCCCGCTGGAGAACCTCATCGGCACGGTGCTGAGCCGTGCCCGCCCGTTCACCGGATGATCGACTTCTTCGAAGAAGCCGCGAAACGTCAGCTGCTCCAGCTCGGTCTGCCGATGCGGTTGCAGCACCTTGGCCACCGGCACGCCGGCGCCCCAGAGGGTTGCGACGATGTCGTCGCGGCCGCGGGTCTCGCACCAGGCGCTCAGGTGCTCGTCGATGGAATCCTGGTGCGCGCGCCGGCCGGCCGCGCTCGATAGCGTGGGATCGGTTGCCCAGGAAGGCGATCCGAGCGCCCGACACAGCTTCTCCCACTGCTGATCGGTCGCCACGGCGATGGCCACCCAGCTGTCGAGTCGGCCGAATTCGTCGATATCGGCGCTGCGGTAAAGGTTCTGGGGCGCGGCCGTCGGTCCCCGGTTGCCGTCACGCTCCAACAGCGCCCCGTATGCCGAGTATTCGATGATCTGCTCGGCGGAGATGCTCAGCGCCGCATCGACCATCGCCGCTTCGACGAACACCCCCTGACCGGTGCGGCGACGGTGCTCGAGTGCCAGCAGTATCGCGTTGAGCGCATGCACACCCGCGTTCGGGTCGCCGATCGAATAGGGGTCGTACGGCGTGCGGTCCGGGTAGCCGGTCAGCCAACTGACGCCGGACGCGGCTTCGATCACGTAGGCGAACGCCGGGTTGTCGCGCCACGGCCCGTCGAGGCCGAAGCCGGGCATCCGCACCATCACCACGTCCGGCCGAATCGATTGAACGGCCGCGAAATCCAGGCCGATCTGATCCAGCACCCGTGGGGTGAAGTTTTCCACCACCACATCGCACGTGGCGACGAGCTCACGCAGCAACTCCCGCCCGCGCGCGCTTTGCAAGTCCAGCGTCAGGCCCTTCTTGTTGGTGTTCAGGGCCTCGAAAATCGGGGACTTCTCCCACCACTGGTCCTCGGTGATCGGTATACCGGCAATCAGCCGCGTGCCGTCCGGGCGGCGGGTGGATTCGACGTGGATGACCTCGGCGCCGAGCATGGCGAGGAAGTGGGTGCCGCAGGGGCCCGCCCAGAACGTCGTCATGTCCAACACCCGAAGGCCGGTGAACGGCAATGGTTTAGCCGCACCGGTAGGAGCGGGCCGCGGCGACAGATGCGCGGTGCGGTATTGCTCGGTGTGCTCCCCCAGCCGTGGCGCGGGCTGCGGTTGGCGCAATTGTGCGGGCCGCATTCGATACGGGTGACTCGGCTGCTCGAAGTCGTCGCGCGGATTGCGGACGAACGAACCGCGCTCGGTGAACTGGTCAAACGACGAGACATTCGCGCCGTTGGCGACGGGCGCGTTGGGGATGCGGAATGCGGTTGCCAGTTCCCGGATTTCATCGACCGGCGTGGCGGCCATCCAAGCGAAGATCTCGTCGGCGTAGACATTGGCGAGCTCGGTGATCGACAGCGGCGACTCCTCGTCGATCCACTCCGGGTGACCCACCATCGCGCACAAGTCGAACCACTGCTGCGCCGTGCCGCAACCGAGATCCACCAGGCCGTCTTTCGCCTGAGCCACTCCCGGTATAGTGGGCCGACGAGCGTCTCGCCACGGCCGGCCGAGCACTTCGAAGTAAGTGACCGGGTAATACGTGAGGCACAGGATCTGGGTCTCCAGCATCGACAGGTCCAGCAGTTCGCCTGCCCCGCCGTCGATTCGACGGTATCGCGACGTCAGGGTGGCCGCGCTTGCATAGGCTCCGGCCAGGTACTCGCCGACCTGTCCGCCGACGAAGACGGGGGCCCGCTCCTGCTCGCCACGCCCCAGCCCGACGATTCCGCCCGACCACGCCTGCAGCGTGAACTCGGTCGCGGCGCGGTCTCGCCAGGGGCCTTTGAGCCCGAACGGCGTAATTGCGGTGACGGTGAGATGCGGGTGGCGGTCATGGATGGCGGGTGGCGTAAAGTCCGGGTGCTCAGCGACTTTCGAACCGGCCGACCAGACTACCGCGTCCGCCGACGCCAGCAGCCGGTTCACCAGTTCGGCGTCCTCGCCTGCGTCGGCGACGACGCTGTGTTTGGCGCCGGCCAGGAAGCTGAACAAGGCACCGTCACCGTCGGCCGGGATGGCGGCACCTGAAGCCGACCACGCGCGCAGCGGATCACCTTCTGGTGCTTCAACTTTGATGATGTCCGCGCCGCCGTCGGCGAGCAACTTGGTGCAATAGGCGCCCGCGATGCCGGCGGACAGATCGATCACCGTATACCCGGCCAGTGGCGGTTCGACGGGCGCCACTATTTCTTTCGCTTCGCTTTGGTTTCCTTGCCGGCACGCGCCTTCTTGCGGGCCTTCTTGCTGAGCGCCCATTCGGCGGGAAACTTGCTGTCGTTGTCCTTGACCGCGTCGCCCAGGCCCTGCTTCATGGCGTCATCGAGCATCAGCTCGTCGCCGCTGTCCGCGCGCACACTGGCACCCATCGATTCGAAGACGCCGCTGAGCATGCTGCCCAGGTACTCGCCCTGGAACTGCTTCATGATTTCGAAGAAGACCTTCTGCATGAAGACCGTGTCGGTGGGACGATTGCGGGCGCATGCCAGTGCGTACTTCTCGACTTCCGCCTCGAGTTCGTCCCGGGACACCACGCTGTTGAGGAAGTTGCAGTCATACATTTCGGCTGCGGTGAAAGCCCTTCCGGTGAACACCATTTCCTGGAATTTCCGGATGCCCATGGTCTGCGCCCACCACCACATGCGGGGGCCCCAGCCGTAGTACCGAAACGACGGATGCCCGAACAGCGCGTCGTCGCTGGAGATGACCAGATCGGCATCGGCCGCCTGGTAGAAGTGCCAGCCGTAGCAGTAGCCCTTTGCCTCAAGGATGCTGATCTTCTTGAAGTCCTGCAGCCCGCGGATACCGGAGTTCGGGTTGGCGTACCACTGTCCGAGGGTGGCACCGTTCCGAAAGGAACCCTGCGGCGGATACCTGACGTCATCGGGGCGGATTCGGTATTCGGCGAGCCGTGGGCCAAGGTCTGCCGCATCGCGAACCCGCATGACCTCGGTCAGATCCGCGCCCGAGCCAAGATCGTCGCCGGCGCCGCGAATCACCAGAACCTTGACGTCGTCGTCAATACCGGCCTGGTGCAACAACTCCGCGTACCGCAGTCGCGAGGCGATCGTCGGCGCGTTGAGATAGTCCGGCCGGTCGAACGTGATCGTCGCGATCCGCGTCTTCGCGTCTTTGTCGTAGCGGATGATTTCTTCGGCTGCCGGCTCCGCGGGGTCAGGCATGGCTAGGGCTGCCAGGACGGGCTCGCGGTAAGCACTTCGGGCCCGTCGGCGGTAATCAGGACCGCTTCCCGCCCGAATACCGCGCCGACTCCTTCTTCCCACACGTAGCCCGTCACGGCGAGCACCATCCCCGCCTCCAAACGTTCGTCCGCCGCGGTCGAGGGCAGGTACTTGGAGACGACGGGCGGGTCGAATCCCATGCCCAGGCCGCGGGCCACCGGCATCGGCGGCTCGGGTTCGCCGGCAGCCTGGTAGGCAGCCAGCAGTTCGCTCGCTCCAGCGCCGGGCCGGCAGGCCGCAATCAGCCTGCCCCACAGGCCCTCCCAGCGTCCGTACAGAGCCGCGGCGCCGTCGGGTGCATGCCTCCGGTCGGCCGGCCAGGTCCGTCCGACCTCGCCGACATAGCCGCCCGCCAGAACCCCGGCGGAGAACGCCACCAGATCGCCGTCCTGGATACGACCGGCACCGTCGGCCCGGCGCCACGGGTGCTTGCGCGAAGTCACCCATGCGACATCTTGATTCGACGGGGTGCTCACCCCGCCGGCCGCCGCGGCCTCCAACAGGGCGCCGGCCAGCGCTTGTTCGCTTACCCCGGGCCGCAATTCCGAGACCGCGGCCGACAGTGCCGACTCGGCCACCGCGACGGACTCCCGCAACGCGGCGATCTCCTCAGCGGTCTTGATCCGGCGGGCGGCCCGCATCGCCAGCTCTCCATCGACCAGCTGCGCGTTGGGGAACGCGGTCGGTAGGAGCTGAGCGAAAACCGGTGAGAGCGCATCGGTTCCGACCCGCCGGGCGGTTGCCGCACCCGGGATGCGCTGCAGTGCCGACATCGTGTTCACCGGATTCCACGAAATGCCGTAGAGGTTCTCATGCGGGATGTCGTCGGGGATACCCTCATCCCATGTGCTCAGCAGGTGGACCGCACCGGTCTCACGAACGAGCACGCAGCTGGGGCCGAACGGCCGGGTGCCCGCGACCCATAGTTGCGGCGCCCCGGTTACATAACGGACGTTGGCTTGGCGCCCGAGGACCAGCACATCGAGATCGTGTGCCGCCATCTGCTCTAGCGCCCGCTGGCGACGCCCCGAGCGCAGCGTGCGCTCGTCGGGCAGGACTTCAGTTGCCATAGGGGTCATAGGGGTAGTTGGTCAAGCGAATCCAGCCTTCCTCGGTAATCACCAGCACCTCTTCGCTGCGATAGCCGCCGGTGCCGTCTTCCCACACCACGGGCTCCAGAACCAGCACCATCCCGGACTTGAGGACGAAATTCTCGTCGAATTCCTGGCCGAGATCCGTTCCGATCATTGGCATTTCGGCGGCGTTGACGCCGATGCCATGGCCCAGGTAGAAGTGCGGCAGCCACGGCTTGGTGCCACCATTGGCCTTGATCGCGGCCCGCCCCAGATCCGCGGCGGTTGCGCCGGCCTTGGCGACACCCAGCACCGCGCTCATGATTTCGAACCATTTGTCGAACTGCGCCTGCTGGCGCGGCGACGGGTCCCGGCCGACGAGCCAGGTACGTCCGAAGTCAGAGCAGTAACCCTGGTAGGTGATGCTGACGTCGGTCCACAGCACGTCACCCTCGGCCAGCTCGCGCTCGGTGCTCAGCAGTGGCAGCGCCAGGTCGCCGTGCGTGGTCCACACGCCCTCGGCCTTGCTCGGCGGCATCACCTGCCAGATCGGTTCGAGCATGCTGGCCGTGGCCCCCAACTCGAAGGCACGCCGCAAAAAGCTGGCCGACAAATCGATCTGACGGATTCCGGGGGCCAGCCGCTTCTGGACTTCGACCATGGCTTCGTCGGTGATCCGGATCGCGGTGCGCATGCACGACAATTCGTCCGGGGTCTTGACCGACTTGGCCGCGCTCACGATCGCCGCCGCGTCGACCGGAGCGCCGCCCCGGAACAACAGGTTCGCGGCACGAGACATTGCGCCCGTGCACTCGTCGACAGCGATCACCGCTCCCGGCGGAATCAACCCGGCGATCGTGCGCGCGAAATTGGCCACGCCTTCCTCGAATTCGAGGTAGACCGGGCCATGCAGGTGATCGGCAGGCAGGTCGGACTCCTGCGAGGCTCCCTCGCGGAACGGCAGGAACAGGTGCGGCCACTCGTCGCTGGCGACGACTACGGCCACCGGTCGCTCGACGTAGGACAGGCCGGCGTCGCCGAGTGGCCAGCTGGCACCGGTCGCGTAGACCACGGCGTTGTTGCCGAGCAGGATCATCGCGTCGACGCCACGCTCGGCCATGGCCGAGCGCAGCCGGGCCCCGGTCTCGCGACGCAGGCGCCCCAAGTCGGGTGTTTCGGGAATCACCAGTCCGCTACCGGTGCTGGTGTCCAGTTGCGCGAACGTCGTCACTACAGGCCCAAGAACTTCGTGATGTTGTCGCTGACGATTTTCTTCGCGTTCGCCGGACCGACTGCGTCGACGACGGACTTCAGCGACTTTTCGGAATAGCCGTAAGTGCTTTCGTTGTGCGGATAGTCGCTGGACCACATCACCTTGTCCACACCGATCTGGTCGATCAGCTGCAGACCCAGCGGGTCGACCATGAACGATGCGCTCATGTGGGTGTCCCAGTAGTAACGGATGTCGTGTTCCAGCGGCCGGTTGAACATGTGCTGGTAGGAGCCGACCAGATGCTCTGCGTCTTGTAAAGCCCAAGGCACCCAGGCGATTCCACCTTCGAACCAGCCGATCCGCAGCCCGGGGTGGTCGTCGAGAATCCCGGTGAAGAGGTACTTGGCGAACTGCTCACGGAAGCCGTCGATGTTGATCATCATGCCGACCACCACGCTGTTGAACTCGCACGGGGTTTTCGGCGGGGTCTCACCGATGTGGTGGGTGATCGGAAGGCCGGCGGCTTCGATCTCGTCCCACACCGGCTTCATCGAAGTGCTGCCGTAATCGATCACGTTGCCGTCGTCGTCCTTGCCCGGATTGAGCGGCAGCAGGAAAGTCTTGAGCCCCAACGATTTCAGCTCTTCCAGCGTCTTCCTGGCGCCCTGCGGGTCCCACCAGTTGATCAGCCCGGCACCGTAGAAGCGTCCGTTCGACCGCTCCTGCAGCTCGGCGATGTATTCGTTGTAGATGCGGAACGCCAGTTCACGAAGTTGCTTGTCCGGGTAATGGAACAGCGCAAGTATCGCGTTGGGGAAGGCCAATTCCTTCTCGACCCCGTCTTCGTGCAACTCCTGAATGCGGGCCTCGATATTGGTGCTTGCCGCCCCCGGCAGGTCGTCGTACTGCATCAGCACGGCGCTGAAATCGCCGGGTAGGAACGACTGTCCCTTGCGCCCGACTTGGTAGGCGCCGTCCTCGTACCAGATCCGCGGCGCCTTGTCCTTCAGGTCGTCCGGGAAACGGTCGTAGAAGATGTCGTCGGCCAGTGAGATGTGGTTGTCGGCCGAGAAGACGACGGTTCCCTCGGGCAGGCCCACATCGCTGCCCACGGCGTGACCACGCCGATCCTTGGGAGCGCCGTAGCCTCCGGGCGGGTAGAGCGAGGTGGTTGTCGGCGTTGACATTATTGACCCTCCATTTGGATCGGCGTTTCAGAAGTGATCATCGGGCTGCTGCTCAATGGATTTCGTTTACCAGGTAACCGGGAGCTCGTAGACACCGTAGGCGAGCCGGTCGTGTTTGAACGGGACTTCTTCGAAGGGCACGGCCAGTTTCATCGTCGGGATGCGGCGAAGCAGCGTCTGAAACACGATCTGCAGTTCCGCCCGCGCGAGTTGCTGACCCACGCACTGATGGCGGCCGTAACCGAACGCGACGTTGCGGTCGGCGCCCGCGCGGTGCACGTACAGCCGGTCGGGTTCGGCGAAGGCGTCGGGATCCCAGTTCGCTGGGGCCAGGTCGATGATGATGCCTTCGCCGGCGCGGATGGTCTCGCCCGCGATGTGGATGTCTTCGACGGCGACGCGACGCTGACCGTTCTGGATGATGCTCAGGTAGCGCAGCAGCTCCTCCACCGCGCTGGCCAGAACCTTCGGGTCCTCGGCATCGCGGATCACGGCAAGCTGATCGGGATTCACAAGCAGGGCAAGCACTCCGAGCCCGATCATGTTCGCGGTCGTCTCGTGCCCGGCGATCAGCAATCCGGTGCCCAGCTGCGCGGCTTCTTTGACGCTGAGTTCACCGGCCTTGACGCGTTCGGCCAGATCGGAGATCGCGTCCTCGGCGGGGTTCTCCATCTTGGTTTCGACCAGCTGAGCCAGATACTTGTGCAGGCTCATCGCGCCCTTGGCGGTGTCCGCGCCGGTGGCATAGCGCGCCAGCCCCATCGAGGCGTGCTCCTGGAACATCTCGGCGTCCTCGTAGGGCACCCCGAGCATCTGGCTGATCACCAGGGATGGGACCGGAAGCGCAATGGCGGCAACGATATCCGCAGGCTGCGGACCGGCCAGCATCGTGTCGATGTGTTCGTCGGTGATCTGCTGGATCGTCGGCCGCAGGCCTTCCACGCGCCGGAAGGTGAACGGTTTCGACAGCATCCGGCGATAGCGGGTGTGCTCGTCGCCATCGGCGGTGAACACCGACCGGGGCCGCTTGTGCACGGTCGACAACATGCCTTCGTTCCAGTGCGGGAAACCGGGCACCCGGTCGTCGACACTGACGCGGGAATCGGAGAACAGTTCGCGCACCTGCTCATAACCCGTGATGAGCCACGGGGTGCTGCCATCCCAGATCCGGACCCGCGACAACGGTCGCTCTTCGGCCAGGGCCATGACATCCGGGGGTGGGGCGAACGGGCACCCCGCGTTGCGGGCCATCGGGTAGTCGGGAATCTCGTGGGGCGGCTCCGCCCCAGAAATCCCAGCAGTCGTCAGTGCGTCTGACATTTCATTCCTCGAGGTAGATTGCCTGGGCTGGGCACGCCGCGGCTGCCTGGCGGGCACCTTCGGTCTGCTCGGCGGAAGGATGCTCGTTGAGCAGCACGACCACACCATCTTCGTCGCGCTGGTCGAACACCTCGGGTGCATTCATCACGCAGTTGCCCGAGGATGCGCAAATGTTCTGGTCTACAGTCACTTTCATCAGTGTGCTCTTCATTCGTACGGAGTGACCGGCGCCAGCCACAGCCCCACGATCGCGTCGATGAGGCCGAATGCGGCTGCGCGCCAAGAGGGCTGGGCCATCGCAGCACCTGCGGCGAGGGCACGTTCGCGATCCGCGCAGGTGTGCATCAAGAGGTTTCGGGCCATGATGTTGCGTTCGAAGTGCACATCGGCCGGCAGGTTGGGCAGGCAGCGGTTGAAGCCGTCGACCACCTCGACGAGCGACGCTGAGCTGAGCGCACCCTTGACGACGATGTTGTAGTAGGCCGGATCGGTCATGGCTTGCGCCGCGAACCGCGCGTACCAGGTCGGGTTCCCGAGGTCCTCGAGGTGGTCGGTGAGTGGGCGCACCAGGCAGGCCACCCAGGCACGCAGTTCGTCCGAGCCACCGGACGCCAGCAGGTCGGCAACCATCTGCTCACGCAATTCCTCGACGGGTCCGCGATGCTTCTCCTCGATGGCCCGCACCAGGTCGGCCTTGGTGCCGAAGTGGTAGCCCACGGCGGCGTTGTTGCCCTGCCCCGCGGCCTCGCTGACCTGCCTGTTGGACACCGCGAACATGCCGTGCTCGGCATACAGCCGCTCGGCAGCCACCAGGATCGCCTCCTGGGTGGAGCTGGCTCGTTCGGTGCGAACGGCCCTGCCTGCCGCGGTCATTGGCTTAGTCAACCTCGTGGACCCGTTTAAGTCAAGCGCTTGATTTAAATGCGCGGACTCCTGCGCCCGGCGGCCTCCAGCGTGACTGTGGGGTCACGCTGGGCCCCGAACGTGACCGCAGTGTCACGCTCGAGCCGGGTCGTCATCCCTCGCGCTTCCTGGACGGGATGACCTTGCCGGCCGAGGTCCCGCCGTCCACCGGCAGCACGGTTCCGGTGACATAGAGCGAGCGGTCGCCCGCGAAGTACAGCGCGGCCTGGGCGACGTCGTCGGTCGTGCCCTCGCGCTTGAGCGGGCGGTCATCGCGCATCCCCTGACGAATCCGCGCCTCGAACTGCGCCAGCTCCTCCGGGTCCATCCCGGCGGCCGACTTCCCCAAGATCGGCGTGGGTATGCTCCCTGGCGCGATGGCGTTGACCCGAATCTCATAGCGCGCCAGCTCAATTGCCGCGGACTTGGTGAACTGGATGACCGCCGCTTTGGACGCGCGATAGATCATCACGCCACCACCGGCCTGGATCCCGCCGATCGAGGTGAGGTTGATGATCGATCCGCCGCCGCTTTCGGCCATGTGCCGTGCGGCATCTCGGGTACCGGCCATCACGCCCAGGACGTTGACGCCCATGATCCGGTGGAAGTCCGCCAGGTCGTCGTCTAGCAGTCGGCGCAGTTGGCTGGAGACTGCGGCGTTGTTCACCATCACATGCAGCCCACCGAACTTCTCGACGGCGCTCGCGACCAGCGCCCCCACCTGTTCGGGATCGGAGACGTCGGTCCGCTCGAACGAAGCGCTGGAACCCAGATCCGCGGCCACGGCCGCACCCCGATCGGCCTCGACATCCGCGATAACGACCCGCGCGCCCTCGGCCACGAAACGCTCCACGATGCCGCGACCGATGCCCGACGCCCCGCCGGTGACGATGGCGACCTTGCCATCCAATTCGTTGACCACACGGAGAGTTAATCGGCGCGCGCCACTTTAAGTCAAGCACTTGATTTAAGGCAGCGGTCCTTGGAGGCAAACAGCAAACTTTTGACTTAGCCGGCGCCCGCGCTGGCTAAGGTTTGGCGCATGAGCCCGGCTACCGGATTGCGGCGGCGATGAATCCCGATACCTTCTGCACCTCCGACCAATGGAGCATGATCGCGTCGGCGGCGTCGACGTCACAGCTCGCCGGTGTGCTCGGCGGGTTCCTGATCACCGCAATCGCTTTGCTGTTCGACCGCAACAGCCGCGAAGGCGTGCACACTCTGGCGCTGTTCTCGTCGGCGGTGCTGATCCTGATGCTCGACAGTTTTCTGTTCAGCCTCATCAGCGGAATTCATCCGCCCGACAACGGCGACCGCCAGGCCATCTGCGCAATTGCCTGGACCCAGGGCAATCTCGCGACCGGCATGCTCGCGGCGGGCACCACCGCACTATTCGGCGGGCTGGGCTGGATGCTGGCCAGCCACGCGGTGAACAAGGCGCCCAGGGAGGACCCCGCGGACGTCCGAGCCTACTGTTTCGTCGCGGACCTCGGCGGGTGGCTGACCTTCGGCGCCGCGATGGCGACGACCCTGATCATGAGCGAGACGAGCATCGACTACCTGCATTTCGTGCTCGGCCATCCGCCCGCGCTGTGGATGACGGGATCGATCGTGACGTTCTGCGCGCTGGCCATCCTGCTTGACCTCGTGGTGGTCTACATCCGCACCAGAAATCTCAATCGCTCACTGGTCAAAACCACCGAGACAACGCAATTGGCGTTGCGGTCGATCAAGATTGCCACGATCGGAACCCTGTTCCTCGCGGTCGCCGCATCCTGGCTCGCCGTCAGCCTGGCGCGTCTTCCGACTGGCTGGCTGACCACCCCGAACCGTGCGTTCGTCGGGTTCGTATTGGTGATCTCGCTGCTGGTCCCGACGGTGATCTCGACCGCGATTTGCTACTCGGTGGCCAGCACCAACGACGGTCTCCGTCGGAACTTGTCGTGAACTGGGGTTCCGACCAACGGGCGCACCCGCCATGCTGAGTGGGCAAGTTCATCGGGATAACTTGGAAAGGCGTGATCATGAGGGTTTTGGTCGTCGGTGGCAGCGGGCTGATCGGATCGCAGGTCGTCGCCATGCTGACCGAACAGGGCCATGAGGCCGTCCCGGCGTCGCCGCGCTCGGGTGTCAACGCCATCACCGGCGAAGGTGTCGCCGAAGCGGTCGCGGGTGTCCACACGGTGGTCGACGTGTCCAACTCGCCGTCCTGGGCCGACGACGACGTGCTGGCGTTCTTCACCACCTCCACCCGCAACCTCCTCGAGGCCGAGCGGGCCGCCGGCGTGGCGCACCACGTCGCGCTCTCGATCGTCGGAGCCGACCGGTTACCCGACAGCGGCTACATGCGGGCCAAGGTCGCCCAGGAGAAGGTGATCGTGGAATCGGGATTCCCGCACTCGATCGTGCGGGCGACGCAGTTCTTCGAATTCGTTGGCGGCATTGCCGATTCGCTGGTCGACGGCGACACCGTTCGCGCGCCGCACGGAGCGTTCCAGCCCATTGCTTCCGCCGACGTCGCCGCGGCCGTCACTCGCGCCGCGGTCGGAGATCCGGTCGGGCTGATCAACATCGCCGGCCCCGACAAGCAAGGCATGGATGACTTCATCCGGACCTGGTTTGCCGCAACGGGCGATGCGCGCGAGGTGGTGACCGACCCGCAGGCCCGCTACTACGGTGCGCTGCTCGACGAGCGCAGCATCGTTCCGATCGACGGCGAACAAGTCGACGTCTACCCCACCAGCTTCGGCGACTGGACGGCTTCCCGGCCGCAAACCGGCTGACAATCCCAGTAAACAGTTGCGTTCTGGCTAACTCCCTAGCACGGTATAACTCGCCGGGCCCCATATCGACCGACCACAAGGAGCGATTAATGCCGCTGCTACCCACCAGTGGGATTCCCTTTGACGGGGCGCGGCTTACCCGGCGCGGCTTCATGGCCGCCGGCGTCGCCGGCGGATTGACGCTGGCGGGGTGCGGCTCCAAGCCGCAGGAACTGAGCAGTGCCGACAAGATGGCCGCCGCGATCGCTGCCGCGGAAGCCGCGCGACCCCACAGCGGACGCACGGTGAACGTCAGTTTGACGCCGCAGCTGACGCAGATCGATTTGGGCGGACCGGTCGTCCGGACGCTGGCCTTCGGCGACACGATTCCGGGACCGCTGATCCGGGCCAGGATCGGCGACGAGCTCGTGGTCAAGGTCACGAACAAGCTCGACCATCCGACGTCGGTGCATTGGCACGGTATCGCGTTGCGCAACAACATGGATGGTGCGGAGCCGGCCACCCCGAACATCGAAGCGGGCCAGGAATTCACCTACCAGTTCTCGGCGCCGAATTCGGGCACCTACTGGGCCCATCCGCACACCGGCCTCGACGAGGACACCGGACTGTACCTGCCGGTCATCATCGACGACCCCACCGAGAGCAACTACGACGTCGAATGGGTTGTGGTCCTTGATGACTGGACCGATGGTGTGGGAAAGAGCCCGCAACAGCTCTACGAGGAACTGACGAACCCGAACAAGCCCAGCATGTCCAACGTGCCCAACATGCCCGGCACAACCTCGACCACTTCGACGACCCCTACCACCTCGACGACCCCTACCACCTCGACCAGCGAGACCACTTCGACAAGCCCGACAACGTCAACCAGCCCGACGAGCCCGACCACCTCTCCGACCGCAGCGCCGACAGGACGTGTCGGAAACAGCGACCTGCTCGGCGGCGACGCCGGAGACATCGCCTATCCGTACTATCTGATCAACGGCCGAATTCCGGCCGCTCCCACCACCTTCAATGCGAAGCCGGGCCAGCGAATCCGGATCCGTTTCATCAATACCGGCTCCGACACCACCTTCCGCGTCGCGCTGGCCGGCCATCCCATGACGGTCACCCATACCGACGGTTACGCCGTCGTGCCCAGGCAGGTCGACGCCCTGTTGATCGGGATGGCCGAACGGTATGACGTCATCGTGACCGCCGCCGACGGAGTCTTCCCACTGGTCGCAATGGCCGAGGGCAAAGGGGCGCTGGCGCGCGCGCTGCTTTCCACCGGAAAGGGCAGCCCGCCCGATCCGCAATTCCAACCGGCCGAACTGAACAGACGCGTGGGCACCATCGAGATGTTCACCGCCGCAACGTCGGTCATGTTGAGTCGGCCCGAACCGGGACTCAACCTTCCGGTCGTCCTGGGCGGCAACATGGTCCAGTACGACTGGACGATCAACGGCGAACCCTACAGCAAGACCAATCCGCTACACGTTCAGCAAGGGCAGCGGCCCACCATCACGTTCGACAACACCACCATGATGTATCACCCAATCCACCTGCACGGGCACACATTCCAGCTGATCAATCCAGACGGATCGCTCGGCGCCCGCAAGGACACCGTGATGGTGCTGCCCAAACAGAAGATCCTGGCGGTCCTGGTGGCCGACAACCCGGGCGTGTGGCAGATGCATTGCCACAACACCTATCACCAGGTCGCCGGGATGATGACCCGGCTGGAATACGTCTTTTAAGAAGCCAGGAATTCCAGCAGCAAGTCGTTGACCGTTGCCGACTGCTCGATCTGCGGGCAGTGTCCGGCATCCGCGACCACCGCCGAGCGGGCACCGTCGATCTGCTTGGCGATCTCGGCGGCCCAGCCCGGCGGCAGTAACTTGTCCTGTCCCCCTTCGACGACCAGCGTCGGTACGTCGATGCGTTCGTAGGCTCGGGTGCTCGACGGAGTCGGGGGCCGCGACGAACCGGGCCGGCGGAAACGGGCCGCGGCCACCGCCTCCCACGCCCCCGGCGCGGTACTCGACTCGTAGCGGCGGCCCACGTATTCCTCGTCGGCCGGATAGCCCGGGTCGTGGAACAGGGCTTCGACGATACGGCGCATGGCCGGCAGGCTCGCGTCGTACTCCTGCAGTGCCTCAAAGTGCTTGTTCTGCTGGATCTCTCCGCCCCCGCAGATGATCGTCAAGCTACGTACCGGCAACCGCGGCGCCTCGGACGTGGTGTCGTTGAGCAGGTTGATCGCACCCATGGAGTTCCCGGCGAAGTGCGCCGAGCCGATGCCGAGGACCTCGCAGAAGCGGGCCACATGCCGTATCCGCATCCCACGGCCGTCGACGAAGTCGAGCACCTTCGCCGAATTTCCATACCCCAGCATGTCCGGGGCCAGCACCCGGTAGTGCGCGGCCAGCGCGGAAATGTTGCGTTCCCAACCGAGTTCGGCGCTGGCGCCGAACTCACCGCCGTGCAGCAGCACCACCGGATCGCCTTCGCCGGCCTCCAGGTAGCCGGTGGTCAGGCCGTCCACCGACATGGTCTTGCGGGCAAAGTCCATCACTTGATCGCGATCGGGTTGACCGGGGAGCCGACGGCGCCGACCACCCGCAGCGGCGGTGCGACCAGCTGGAACTCGTAGACGCCGTCGGCGGCGCAGTCCTGCGCCAGCGCGGTGAGATCCCAGTATTCACCGAAGATCATCCCCATGTCGCGCAGGCAGAGCAGATGCAGGGGGAAGGTGATCCCGTCGACCCCGGATTCCAGGTCTTCGACCTGGAGGTTGTCCGCGGCCACGGCGGCGAGTTCGTGATCATGCAGCCACTGGGCACATCGCCAGTCCAGCCCCGAATAGCCTTCGGTCTTGTTCCCGGTCATCAGAAACCTTGTCCACCAGCCGGTCCGGATCAGCACAATGTCGCCTCGCCCGATCGTCACGCCCTGAGCGCGCACCACGTCGTCTAGCTCTTCCGGCGAGATCGGGTTTCCGGCTTCGAGAAACACCTCCGCGCCCCGATGGCGAACCAAGTCCAGCAGCACACCGCGGGACGTGATGCCCTTGACGTCAACCTTGTCGATGCCGCAGTGGTAGGCGCCCATACTGGTCACCGAATCCGCCGGGAAACCGTTGTACAGGTGATCGTCGTAGTAGACGTGGGACAGCGCATCCCACTGGCTTGCCGCCTGCAACGGCATGATGATGATGTCGTCGTTGAAGCGAAACGGGTTGTCGGCCGTCATGTAACTACTCAGCTGCTTGGCCACCGGGTTACGCGGCCAGCTCGGCCCGTACTTGGCGAGCGTGTTCACATCGCCGCCATCGACGGTCATGATGTGGACCGGGTTGTGCCGGAACTCGAAGGCGCCCTGCGGACCGGAGGCGCCGAAGTCGACGCCGAGCGCAAACACCTTGCCATGCTTGACCAGGCTCGCTGCCTGCGCGACCTTGTCCGCGGTGATGAAGTTCAGGGTGCCGAGCTCGTCGTCGTCCCCCCACCGTCCCCAATTGGAGACGTCGCTTGCGACCCGCCGAAAGTCCGTCATGCTGGCCATGGGGCCCGTCCTTCCTCGAGTTCGCGAGCGATCGCGGCGCCGACGTTTCCACCGTCGACCCAGATGATCTGACCCGTGATGTAGCTGGCTGCACCACTATTCAAGAAGAGCAGCACCGCGGCCTGCTCGGCGGGGTCGGAAACCCGACCCAGCGGCTTGGGGATGTCGTCGAGGAAGCCCTGTCCGTACGCCGTCCGCAGCTGATCGAGGATCGGCGTCTCGGTGACCCCGGGCCCGGAGCAGTTGATGCGAATACCGTTGGCGCCCAAGGGCGTGGCGCTGCGCATGGTGTAGAAGATGATCGCTTCTTTGGACAGCTGGTAGCCGTTGCCCAGCACATCGGGATTCGCGCGGCACCAGTCGATGCCGTCTTGCATCGTCGCGGTGTTCAGCAGTGGTGCCACCGCCGCCGCATGTTCCCGATAGGCGGCCGCCGCGAGCGAGGACACGCTCACGATCGAGGAACCCGCGGCCATCTTGGGGACCAGCGCCTCGGTGACCTGCCGCAGCCCCAGGAAGTTGATCGTGGCAACCAGCGACGGGTCACCGATCCCGGAAGAGACGCCGGCGACGTTGAACAGCGCGTCGACCCGCGCGCCGATGGACGCTACGGCGCCATCGATGGAATCCGGGTCGGCGAGGTCGACCTCATGAAACTCGTTGACCTCGAACGACGGTCGGCGCTTGTCGAGCCCGACGACCTCGGCCCCTAGCTCGGTGAGTTGGCGCACCACATGTTCGCCGATGCCCGACGCACATCCGGTCACCACCGCACGGCGGCCGTCGTATCGCCACAACCCGTCGATTGCGCCCACGCTCTTCCTAAGTCCCAGAGCCTTTCGGAGTCACTTCTTGTTCTGTTCTTCCCTGGCCCGCTGCGCCGCCTGGACACGACCCTCGTTGATCTCCGCCATAGCTTCGGGGATCTCGCTGGCGGTGAACTTATCGCGCCCGGTGGGCAGGCCGCCGAACGAGTAGGTCTCGTCGAACAGCGGCGCGCTCGACTTCTGGCGTCGGGCCTCGACCTTCTCGATGACCGGCGCGAGCCGCTTGGCCTTGGCGGCCACCGCTTTCTGGTCGCGCTCGATGAACTCCGGTAGCACCTCTTTGCCCATCAGCTCGATGGATTCCATGGTGCCCTCGTGGCTGCGCGGGTTGAGCAGCAGGATGATCTCGTCGACACCGCTCTCCTCGTAGCCGCGCAGGAACTCGCGCACGGTGTCCGGCGTGCCGATGGCACCGCGGCCGGGGCCATAGGCCAGCGTCGGATCCTTCTCGACCTCTTCGAGGTACCGCTGCCACACCCCGGTGCGGCCCGGGGTGTGCATCCCGGTCAGGTAGTAGTGCATGATGCCGAACGAGAAGAATCCGCCGCCCTGCCCAAGACGTTGCAGCGCCTGCTCTTCGGTTTTGGCAACCATCATCGACAGGTCGCCACCGATGGCCAGGATGTTCGGGTTGATCTGCGGAGTGATGGGCACGCCCTTCTCCTCGAACTCCTTGTAGTAGCCCGCAACCCGCTCTTTCAGCGGCCCGGGTCCGGTGTAAGCGAAACTCAATGCACCGATGGCTTTTTGAGCGGCCATCTGCACGCTGGCCGGCCGGGTGCAGGCAACCCAGACCGGGGGATGCGGCTTCTGCAAAGGCTTGGGGATGACGTTGCGAGGCGGCATCTGGATCTGTTCGCCTTTGAAACCCGTAAACGGCTCCTCGATCATGCACCGGATCGCGACCTCGAGAGACTCCTCCCACTGAGCGCGCTTGTCGGCCGGATCGACATCAAAGCCGCCGAG
Source organism: Mycobacterium sp. Aquia_213 (assembly GCF_026625985.1). Classification (NCBI taxonomy): domain Bacteria; kingdom Bacillati; phylum Actinomycetota; class Actinomycetes; order Mycobacteriales; family Mycobacteriaceae; genus Mycobacterium; species Mycobacterium sp. Aquia_213. The sequence continues at coordinate 825,538 of NZ_CP113116.1, read as the reverse complement.
TTCACCGACCGAGGACCCTTCCCCGGTACCGAATTCGACACGCCCGTTGGAGAGCAGGTCGATGGTGGCGACCCGCTCGGCCACCCGGGCTGGGTGGTTGACAGCGGGCAACAGATGCATGATGCCGAAGCCCAGCCGAATGTTCTTGGTGCGCTGGCTGGCCGCGGCCAGAAAGATCTCCGGCGCGGTGGAGTGGCAGTACTCCTCAAGGAAATGGTGCTCGGTCAGCCACACCGTGGAGAACCCGGCCTTATCCGCGACCTCGACCTCGTCCAGGGCGTCCTGCAGCACTTCCCGCTCGTCGTCGGGCGCCCAGGGACGCGGCAGGGCGAATTCGTAGAACAGTGAAATTTTCATTGCTACCTCCTAGGAGAATTAACGGCTTGGGCGGCTAGGTGTTTGGCGGCGACAAAGCCGAAGGTCATTGCCGGGCCGATGGTTGCCCCGGCCCCCGCATAACTGCGGCCCATCACCGCCGCGGAGGTGTTGCCCACCGCGTACAGTCCGGGCACCACCGTGGCGTCCGGCCGCAGCACTCGCGCGTGCTCGTCGGTCAGCAGACCGCCCGAGGTCCCCAGATCGCCGAGCACGATCCGGAACGCGTAATACGGCGGATCCCCCAGCGGATACAGGTTCGGGTTGGGCAGGGTCGGGTCGCCGTAGTAGTTGTCGTAGACGCTGTCGCCCCGGTTGAAATCGTCGTCATGTCCCTTGCGCGCGAGTTCGTTGAAACGGCTTGCCGTTTGGTGCAGCTGACCCGCCGGCACGCCGATTTTGGCCGCCATGTCGTCCCAGCTCGTCGCCGCTTTGACCACGCCCGATTCCAGCCACGCCGACGGAATTTTCCCGCCGGTGGGCACCGGTGCGAAGGGAATCTTCGGTATCGGCAGGTGACCGCCGACGACATAACGTTTCCACGACCGGTGGTCGGTGATCAGCCAGCACGGGATGTGCGTGACCCCGGACTTCTGGCCGTCGATCATGGCGTGCCCGAAATCCATGTAGGGCGCCGCCTCGTTGATGAAGCGTTTCCCGTCGCCATTGACAATGAACTGCGAGGGCATCATGCGCTCGTTGAGCATGAATTGCATTCGGCCATCCGGCCATTGGATGGCCGGGAACCACCATGCCTCGTCGAGCAGGTCGGTCGCCGCGCCCAACTTTTCGCCTGCCCGGATGCCGTCGCCCATCGCGACGGGATTGCCGAAGCTCCAGTCCTGGTCCACCACGGGCAGGTGCTCCTTGCGCCAGGCCAGGTCGTGGTCGAATCCCCCGGAAGCCAAGATGACCCCGTGGCGCGCCCCGATCCGCCGCTTGGCGCCATCACGCTCGATCACCGCTCCGGTCACCGAGCCGTCGACGTCGGTGAGCAACTCGGTCATCGGCGAGTCCAGCCACAGTGGAATACCGCTCTCCCGCATCGCCAGACGCAACCGGGCGACCAGCGACTGTCCGATCGCGGCCATCCGCTCGTTGAAGGCTCTCGCCTTGAACATCCGCCAGATCAGCTTCAGCAGGATCCCCTTGCCGGCCCACGACTGCCTGATTCGGAAAAAGGTCCGAAGATCTTTGGGGCCCAGCCAGATTCCCCGCGGAGCAAGTGCCAGTGGCTTGAGCATCAGCTGCTCGTCGGCGCCCAGCTTGCGCAGGTCGATGGCCGGCACGTTGATGGTGCTGCCGAGTTCGGATCCGCCGGGCAATTCCGGGTAGTAGTCGGCATAGCCGGGCTTCCAGACGAATTCGAACCAGCCGGACAGACCTTCGAGGAACTCCAGCATTTTCGGCGCCGACTCGACGTACTGCCGGATACGTGCCTCGCTGACCAGGCCCTCGGTGATCCTGAGCAGGTATTCGACCACGGCTTCGGGGTCCGGGGAGTAGCCCGCCCGGCGCTGTGAAGGTGCCCCGGGAACCCAGATGCCGCCGCCGGACAACGCGGTGGAACCGCCGAAATAGGAGGCCTTTTCGACCACCAACGCGTCGAGGCCGGACGCGTGCGCGGTCAGGGCGGCGGCCATCCCGCCACCGCCGGACCCGACGATCAGCACGTCGACGACGTGATCGAAGCCGTTCATCTCCGCGCCCGTCATGCCGGCGTCGCCGTCCTGATCGCGAACCCCGCGATGAGTTCTTCGGCCGGCTTGTAGTAGCGCAAGGCCGTCTGGTACGTGCCCGCGGTTTCCAGTGCGGCGAAAGCCGCTATCCAGGTGCGGACTTCATGCGCGGAGCTACCGCCCTCGTAAAGTACGAACGCGTTCGACCAGAGGTCGAACTCATCAAGCCGCCCGGCGTCGATGAGTTCCAGGAAGCGGTGGTCCCAGGCCGGATTCAGCGGCTGCAGATCACTCTCGCCACCGGCGAAGGCCCTGGCCGCCTCGATGACGGCGGCCTGCCTGGCTTGCCGTTGCTCGGGCGTCATCGGCCGGCCCTGCACAATCCGCTCCAGCACCGCTTCCGGCGCGGTCGCCAGTGTCGGCACCGGCGGACTGTGCGAGAGTCCACCGGACCCAATCAGCAGGACCCGCTTGTCCAAGGTGGCCAGAAAAGCGCCCACCGCCGCGCCCAGCGCGCGGCATCGATGCAGCGGTCCCAGCGGCACCGCGACCGCGTTGATGAAGACCGGAATCACCGGACGCGCCAGCGCGTCCCCGAAGAGCTTCTCCAGCGGCTGGACGGTCCCGTGATCGACGTCCATGCTGGCCGATACCGCCACATCGATGTCCGCTTCCAGCACGGCCTCCGCGCACTGCGAGGCCAGGTCGGTCGGGACGTCGAGCGGGCCGGCATGCGTGCCGTAATCGCCAACTCCATTGGCGTTCAAGCCGATACAGAACGGTGGCATCGCTCTGTAGAAGAATCCGTTGTAGTGGTCCGGAGAAAAGATGACGACGAGCTCCGGATCGTAATCGCGAACGAATTCGGAAGCCTGCGCGATGGCGCCTTCGATGTCGTCAAGCAGGTCCCGCGACGGCCCCGGAAGATTCAGGAGCGGGCTGTGGGACATACAGCACAGAGCCATTGCCACTGTCGACATCACCCCCTCCCGGGATCAGTGAGAGGGCATCGAGCAGCGACGCGCTGAGATCGGGAGAGAGCTGGGCGATGCAGGCGCCCGCGATGCACCGATCGGGACGCAGGAACACCACCGATTCGGAGTGCACATCGAACCAGGACTTGAGGCCACCGGTGCGGTCGCCCACGACGACGACATCCGGATCGTCGTGCCCCGGCCAGTGCAGCTGCGTCAACGGCCGCAGCGCAACAAAGCGAGCGCCCAACGCTTTCCACTTCGCGAAGGCCTCAGCGCCGAGAATCTTGCGCGGGTTGTTGTTCCAGCACAGCACGGCGAACCACGGCCCCAGCACGTCGTCCAGCAGGACGTCTTGCTGGCTCCGAGTATCGACGCGGGGCTGAATGAACAGCGTGCCGACCGGCGATTCGGCGCTGGGATTCGCCGAGTGCACGACGGCTCCGTGCTCGTAGCGCGGCATCGGCTTGAAGCGCATCTCGAGCACATATCGCTTGAGCGTGGGCACAATTGACGCCGAGCGCACCAACAGATCGCGCGCCGTGGCGACTCGGCGATTGGTCGGCGAGATGACCCGGCCGACCATCGTCGAAAGGTCGATCATGGCCCGCGCGTGCTTGCGGCGCTCCATGTCGTAGCTGTCCAGCAACTTGTCGGCGGCCCGGCCGTTGACCACCGCGGCCAGTTTCCAGCCCAGGTTCGCCGCGTCCCGGATGCCGCTGTTGTAGCCCTGCCCCTGCCACACCGGCATCAGGTGTGCGGCGTCGCCGGCCAGCAGCATCCGGCCGCTGCGGAACGCGCCGGCGATTCGCGAGTGGTGGGTGTACACGCGGCGCCGGATCACGTCGACCCGGTCGGGTTGCGGCACCATGCGGGCCAGCATCCGCTGCAGGAACGCCGGATCCTCGGCCTGCTCGTCGGTCTCGTCGGCGTGAATCATGAACTCGAAGCGGCGAATTCCGTGTGCGATGGAAATCGAGGCATACGGACGTTCGGGGTCCGCACCCACCTCACTGTTCGGGTGGCCCAGCGGATCGTTGGCGATGTCGACCACCAGCCAACGCGTTGACGACGTCGTTCCGTCGAAGGACACGCCCATCACCCGGCGGGTCATGCTGCGGCCGCCGTCGCAGCCCACGACGTAGTGGGCCCGCACCGTGGAGCTGTCGCCCTCGCCGCCGAGCTCGACGGTGACCCCGTCGGCGGTTTCCTCGCACGCCGTCATCGGCCGGCTCCAGCGGACCTCGACGCAGTCGAATCTGTCCAGACCAGTTAGCAATTCGGCGTCGACGAGTGGCTGCACGAACCCGTTGCGCTTCGGCCAGCCGAAGCGCGCGTCGGGCGGGGCCATTTCGGCAAGCACCCGGCGCTTGGCGTCGAAGAATCGCAAGATCTGGTTCGGCACCGTATGCGGCAGGACCCGATCGACCAGACCAATCGATTGGAAGGTGCGCAACGACTCGTCGTCCAGGCCGACCCCGCGCGGGTAGTCGATGAGCGAGTCACGCTCGTCGACCAACAGCGTTCGGACATCTTGCAGGCCAAGGATATTGGCCAGGGTCAAACCGACCGGGCCCGCGCCGACGATCACGACGTCGACATCAACCCCTGCCTTCTGGCGCCCGTCGGTTGCCATCAGCGTCCCAGCAGGAAGTCGAGATGCAACTGGTTGAACGTCTTGGCGTCCTCGTACTGTGGCCAGTGACCACAACCGGGCATCACCTCGAAGCGCGCGCCCGGGATCATCGATGCCATCCGGCGTCCTTCGGTCACGTCGGCGGTGGGGTCGTCGCTGGTCCACAACACCAGCGTCGGCGCGACGATCGAGCCGTATTCGGCCGGGCCGAGAATATTTCGAGCGCGAATCTCGGTGTCCTGCAACGCCATGATGTCACTCATCGCGGAAACGAATCCCGACTGGCGATACACCCTTTGGCGGCTGGCCACCAGGTCGTCGTAGTCCTTGGACTTGTCGGCCATCAGCCATTTGATGCGCGCTTGCACGGTTTCCCAGGTCGGGTTCTCGGCGGCCGCCATGGACAGCGTGATGATCCGTTGCATCACCACGGGATCGGCCTGGGAGCCGCCGGCGGTGTTAAGCACCAGTCGCTCAACCACATCCGGATGATCGGCCGCGGTGCGCGCGGCGACCCAGCCGCCGAGCGACTCGCCGCTGATGTAGGCGCGGTCCACCCCGATGGTGCGCAGCACCGCCAAAAGATGCTCGACGTAGTGGCTGACTTCCAGCGGATGCCCCGGCTTGTCGGTGTACCCGTGACCCAGCATGTCGATCGACCAGGTCCAGAAATGCTCGGCGTGGGCGCCGAGATTGCGCACGTAAGCCTCGGCGTGGCCGCCGGACCCGTGCAGCAGCATCAGTACCGGCTTGCCGGGATCACCGGCGCGCAGGTAGCGGGTCCGGACTCCCCCGGCGTCGAGATAGCCCTGCTCAAACGCGACACCCTGCAGATCGCTCCAGATGCTCTCGAACTCGGCCACGATGCCTCTCTGCCTACTACTACTGGTGGAAATCTGGTTCTCGTTTTAGACTTATCTAGTGTGCGAATATCGCACGTATGTGTGCGTTATATATTAGAGCTTCGCTCTCGCGTGGAGGTATGTCAAGGCTGTGACGGGTTCGGGTACCGGCTCGCAGACGCTGGCCAGGGGAATCACTGCGCTGCAAATGGTGGCGGATTCTCCGACCGGACTGACCGTCCAGCAACTCGCCGACCAGGTCGGGGTGCACCGCACCATCGCCTATCGCCTGCTGTCGACACTGGCCCAATTCCGCTTGGTGGCCAAGGGCGAAGACGGGCGGTACCGACCGGCCGCCGGCCTCGCGGTGCTTGGCGCCTCGTTCGACCGCAATGTGCGTCAGCTGAGTCTGCCGACGCTACGAGCCCTGGCCGACGAGCTGGGGACCACGGTGTCGTTGCTCGTCGCCGAGGGCGATCAACAGGTGGCGGTCGCGGTGATTGTGCCGAGCCACGTCGCCTACCAGCTGTCCTTCCACGAGGGCAGCCGGTATCCGCTGGACCGCGGCGCCGCCGGAATCGCTTTGCTCGCAAGCCTGCCGCCGCGCCCGGGTGAACGGGACCTGGTGTCGCGGGCACGCGAGCGTGGCTGGGTGAGCACCTACGGAGAGATCGAACCGAACACCTACGGCCTGGCCGTGGCGGTCCACCGCCCGGCACCATCCCCACCGACTTGCATCAACCTGATCTCCCATCGGGAAGACGTGGTGCTGCGCGGCAGGGAGGCGGTCGTCAAAGCCGCGAAGCAGTTGTCCGAGCTGCTGAGCTGAAGGGATTGCAGTTGATGTCTTGGGATTCCGAAGTCGATGTCGTCGTGCTCGGCACGGGCGGGGCCGGGCTTACCGCCGCACTGTCGGCGGCAGCCGCCGGCGCCTCCGTCGAGATCTTCGAGAAGGCCCCGACCGTCGGCGGGACCACCGCGGTGTCGGGTGGCGTCGTGTGGATCCCCGCCCATAACCGTTCTCCCGACGGGGAATTGACTGCAGACGACGCGCTGCGGTACCTGCGCGCGCAGTCGCACGGCACGATGGACGACGCTTTGGTCGAGACGTTCGTGCGGACCGGCCCGACCATGCTGGAATTCGTGGAGGGACACAGCGGCCTGCGCTTCGAAGTCGCCACCGGTTTCCCGGATTACCGCCCGGAGCTGCCGGGCGGACAGCCCACCGGTGGCCGGTCGCTGAGTGCGGGGCCGTTCGACCTCAACCAGCTCGGCGACTGGGGCGGCCGGATCACGTCGTTTCCCGCCGACTGGTCCAACGTCGGCATCGATGCCGAAACCCGGGCGCGCCTGCACGTGACGATCGAGGAAGGCAGCGATCTGTGCGTCGCCGGCACCGCGCTGATTGCGGGGCTGCTCAAGGGATTGCTCGACGCCGGGATCACACCGCACACCAGCGCCCGCGCCGAGGAACTCATCGCCGAGGGCGGGGAAATCACCGGTGTTCGAATTGCCTTGGCCGGGAAGCGTATCAACGTGCGCGCGCGCCGCGGCGTCGTCCTGGGCGTCGGTGGCTTCGAATGGGATCCGGGCTTGGTGCAGGCCTTCCTGCGCGGCCCGATGCACGGTGCGGTCTCGCCGCCGAGCAACACCGGCGACGGGCTGCGGATGGCGATGGCACACGGCGCGGATCTGGCCAACATGGGTGAGGCCTGGTGGGTCCCGATCGTGCAAATCCCCGGCGACACGATCGAGGGCAAGCAGCGCAGCCGCAGCGTGCGACTGGAGCGAACTCGGCCGAGGAGCATCATCGTCAACCAGGCCGGGCACCGATTCGTCAACGAGGCCTGCGACTACAACTCGATGGCCGGCGCGTTCCACTACCTGGATCCCCGCGGCGGGTACGTCAACGATCGCGGCTGGATGGTATTCGATTCAGTTCACTTGCAGCGCTACGGATTTCTGGGTATCGCACCCGGCGATCCGGTTCCCGACTGGTTCTGCGAGTCCGCGGACCTCAAGGAACTGGGCACCAAGACGGGAATCGACGCCGACGGTCTGATCCGCACGATCGACGAGTGGAACCGCCACGTCGCCGCGGACTCCGATCCCGACTTCGGCCGCGGTTCCAGTGCGTACGACGGTTATTGGGGCGACGACAGTGCCACCACGGCCGCCGGAAAGACGCTCGGCCCGATCGACACCGCGCCGTATTACGCGGTCCCGGTGCAAATCGGCGCGATGGGTACCAAGGGCGGGCCGCGCACCGACCGCGACGGCCGCGTGCTCCACGTCAATGGGGAACCCATCCCGGGGCTGTTCGCCGCGGGCAACGCGATGGCCGGTGCGACCGGCCGAGCCTACGGTGGTGCCGGCGGAACCATAGGTCCGGCAATGGTTTTCGGGTACCGCGCGGGCTACGCCGCCGCCACCGGGAAGTCCGTCGACCTGAAGTAACGGTTCACGACCGCAACGGCACTTCCACGCAGATGTGCGAGCCCACGGGGGTGTCGAGGAATACGAAAACGCCTCCGGCGGCGTCGATCCGGGCACGGTGCGATGCCAGCCCGATGTGGCCCTCCCCCAGCCGGCGCGCCATCGTCTCGGTATTGAATCCCACCCCGTCGTCGACCACATGCAAGACACATCGGTGGTCGGTGACCCCGAGCGTGATCGAGGCGTTGCGGGCCTGCGAGTGCTGCACCACATTCGAAACCAATTCACGCACCACCCCGAAGACGATCGGGTCGATTTCATTGCGGTTCGGGTAGTCGATGTCGGTGGAGATCTTGATGCCGGACCGCTGGGACGTGTCGGAGGCCAACTGCTGCACGGCCGCACCCAGACCAACCTGCTCCAGGACGGCCGGGTGCAGCTCGAAAGTCGCCTGCCGCAGGCTTTGTGAAGCGATTTGCAGACCGGCCAGCGCGCGCTCCACGCGCTCGTCGCCGGGCAGTGCCGTCTCCAGCTCGACGAGCTCCTGGCGCACCGCCAGGATGTCTTGCAATGGTCCGTCGTGAATGGTCTCCGAGATCCGGCGCTGCAACACATCCTGCGCGGTCATCGTCTGAGCGAGCAATTCCTCCCGCAGCACGCTCAGGCCCGCCACCGAGCGGGTGTGCCGCTCGGCGATGCGGACGGCGACGAACGCCGTGGCGCAGAGGAATCCGTAGAGCACAAAGCGAAAAGTGGCCTCAAACAGTCCGATCGAGCGCAGCATCTCCGGGTCCTGAAGCACCGCGATCGCGAATCCGATCATCGAGAAGATCAGCACCACCGCGGCGCGCCGCGACGAAACGTCAAGACCCAACAGGATGGGCAGCATCGTCATGATCAGCAGCGGATAAATGCCGTCGGTGGATAGCAACTGAAAGACTGTCAGCGCGACAACGTCGATGACCGTGAAAGCAAAAGGTTGCAACCGGCCCAAGGCAACCCATTGATGGAACGGGGAAAATGCCAGCGCGCCGGCGCACAGTGCGACGAATGCGTACGCGACGATCAGCAGACTCTGTTGCGGCCACTCGGACCGGGCCGTGCCGATGATCATGGCGGCGACCATCAGTCCCACCACACCGATGCGGACCACCGACGCGATGCGATACGAGCGCAGCTGGTGAATCCTGCGTACCCGATGCAACTCCGCGTCGCTGGTATCGGCCACGCGAACACAGTACTCATCTGTGCTCAACCCACCGGGGCTACGTGGCAAAACCCGCATCAGGTTGTCCGCCGTGGCAATCTGCGCTGGTGCGGCAAACAGCTAGACTGTCCGCCATGGCCGGCGCAGCAACGCCCGATAAGGTCCGCGTCGTCGTCGGCGACGATCATCCGCTGTTCCGTGAAGGGGTAGTGCGCGCGCTCGCGCTCAGCGGTGAAGTGAATGTCGTCGGCGAGGCCGATGACGGTACGCAGGCGCTGGAACTGATCAAGGAGCACCGGCCCGACGTCGCGTTGCTCGACTTCCGGATGCCCGGCATGGATGGCGCCCAAGTGGCCGCGGCGGTCCGCAGCAACGAATTGCCCACCCGTGTACTGCTGCTGTCGGCTCACGACGAGTCGGCGATCGTGTATCAAGCGCTGCAGCAGGGCGCCGCCGGCTTTCTGCTCAAGGACTCGACGCGCACCGAGATCGTCAAAGCCGTACTCGAGTGCGCGAAGGGCAACGACGTGGTGGCACCCTCGCTTGCCGGAGGCCTTGCCGCGCAGATTCGGCAACGAGCCGAACCGTCGGCTCCTGTTCTGTCCGCTCGGGAGCGCGAGGTGCTCAATCGCATTGCTCGCGGTCAAAGCATCCCCGCGATCGCTGGCGAGCTATTTGTGGCGCCGTCCACGGTCAAAACGCATGTGCAGCGGCTGTACGAGAAGCTCGGGGTCAGCGATCGCGCGGCGGCGGTCGCCGAGGCAATGCGGCAGGGCCTGCTCAACTAGCGGCCGGCCACACTTCCGGCTCCCGAATCGGCGCCGGCTGCTCTTCGGCCAACATCGCCTTCGCGTGGGCTTCGGCCTCGGCGACCAGGTGGCGCGCTCGGCGCTCCACCTCGTAGAGGTGGCCGGCACTGATGCCGCCGCTGATCAGGCGCTGCCTTTCGAACACCAGGGGGTCCACCGAGGCGACGCCATTCGTACGTTGGGTCATTGCCCGCACCAGGATGGGACCTCCGCCCGCGCCCGCGCGCCGCACGGCTTCGGCGACCGATTCCCGAACCGCCTCAACGTCGTTGCCGTCGACCGAGAGCACCGGCATTCCGTGGCACTCGGTCGCGCTGCTGTCCTGACGTGCGTTCTCGACGACGAACACCACCGGAAGCTGCCAGGACATCGCGATGTGGGCGGCCTCGGCGAAGTCCGCGGACTTGGCGTCGCGAGTTTCCATGGCGCACACCGTGACCCTGCCGTCGTCGAGCAGCTGTTTGCCGTAGGCGTGTCCGACGGCCAGCAGCGGCGACTGCTGCAAAGCGCTTGAGAAAGAAGACAACCCACGGATCGAGGCCACGAACGGGGCGTCCTCGTCGCTGTCCGGGCCGAACTCGGGGCCGATCAACGCGGCGATGGCCGGGCCCAGCGGCAGCGCGCAAGCGATCTGCTGGGCGTGCTGCAGGTGGATGATGCCGGTGGTCATCAGGTCACCCGGACGAAGTGCCGCGGCGGTGCCGATGGCAACGGCCTCCTGGCCGAATGCGGCCTGCACGGGTTGGTTGAGGCGACCGTCGATGCGCAACTCCTCCACCGCCATGTCGAGCAGGCGCAAAACCCACATTTGGCGGTACATCTCCAGCTGGTCACGCAACCGTGCCGCTGACAGTTCGGGTGTGCGAGTCATCTTCGGGGTCTCCTTAACTCGTCGTGGATACAAGAGTTAAGTTAGGCCGGTTTAGCTGGGCAAACCTCCGCCGATCGGGCCGGAATCCGGATGAATGCCCTGTCCCCCGATTGGGGGACACGCGACGATCAGTCCTGGTCCTGACCTGCGCGCAACAGCAGTCGCGCGGCGGCCGAATAGGGGTCGTCCTCGCCGTCGACCACCGACTGGGCGAGCACGTCGAGATCCGGCTGGGCCCGCAGCTGGCTTTGGGCCAGGGAAAGGATCTGGGCGCGGGCGCGCGCCACCCGACGCTCCCGGCTGTCGGTGCGGTGATGGTCGTCGATGGCGGCGACGAGCTCGGCGACACCCTCCCCCCGAGCGGCGATCAGGCTGACGATGGGCGCCTTGGTCTCGGCCCGCAGATCCCGCACGGTCTGTTCGGCACCGTCGCGGTCGGCCTTGTTGACCGCCACGATGTCGGCGACTTCCAGCACGCCCGCCTTGGCGGCCTGGACGGCGTCTCCCGCCCCTGGGTTGAGGATGACGATGGTGGGGTCGGCCACCGCGGCAATCTCGATCTCCGACTGCCCCACCCCCACGGTTTCCAGCAGCACCATGTCGTAACCGATCGCACCCAGCAGGCGGATGGCCGCCGGCACCGCGGCGGCCAGACCCCCGAGGTGTCCGCGGCTTGCCACCGAGCGGATCAGCACGTCAGAGTCGTTGATATGGGCCGCCATTCGAATGCGATCACCCAGTAGCGCGCCGCCGCTGAACGGCGACGACGGGTCGACGGCCAGCACGGCGACCCGGCAGCCACGCTCACGGTAGGCGCCGACGAGGGCCGCAACCGTCGTCGACTTACCCGCGCCGGGCGGTCCGGTAATACCGACGACACGCACCGTGAGCGCGCTTGCCGGGCCGATGCTGGCCAGCACCTCGTCGCGCTGTTCGCCCTCGACGAGGCTGAGCAGCCGACCCGCCGCGCGCTGAGATCCGTTGCGCGCTCCGGCGATTAGGTCGGCGATGGTCATAAACACATTATGGAGCCGGGACCTCGATGACCGTCGCGGAACCCATGCCACCACCGGCACACATGGCGGCGACACCGATTCCGCCACCGCGCCGGCGCAGTTCGTGCACCAACGTGACCAGCATCCGGGCCCCGGTTGCCGCCACCGGATGCCCGAGCCCGCAACCACTGCCGCTGACGTTCACCTTGTCGGGGTCGAGCTCGAGCATCTTTATGGTCGCCACACACATCGCGGCGAACGCCTCGTTGATTTCGAACAGGTCCACGTCTGAGATCGAAAGACCGCCACGGGCAAGGGCTTTCGGGATCGCGTCGACGGGCGCCAGGCCGGTGATCGCGGGGTCGACGCCGACCGAGGCCCAGGACCGCACGGTCGCCAGCGCCGGCAACCCAAGCCGATCGCTCGCGATGACCAGCGCCGCGGCGCCGTCGTTGGCGCCGCATGCGTTGCCGGCGGTGATCGAAAAGCCCTCGATCTCGGGATGTAGCGGGTTGAGCGCGGCCAGTTTCTCCATCGTGGTGTCGCGCCTCGGGTGCTCGTCGACCGAGAACAGCCCGTGCGGCGTCTCGATCGGAACGACCTCCTCCTTGAAGCGGCCTTCGTCGATCGCCGCGATCGCGTTGCGATGCGACCGCAGCGCCCAGGCGTCCATCTCCTCGCGGCTCACGCCCGCTTTGACCGCGGCGTTCCAGCCCACGGTGATCGACATGTCCATGTTCGGCGCGTCGGGTCGGTCCGGGTGCGTCGGCGGAAACCAGTCGACCCACTCGCCGTCCACCTGGATCCGGGAGCGCGGCGAGGTCGACGCCGCGTTCACACCGCCGGCGATGATCAGCTCGTCCATCCCGGCGCGCACGCTTGCCGCCGCGCTCTGCACCGCCGCCTGCCCGGCCGCGCAATGCCGATTGTTGGCCAGGCCGGGCACATGGGACAGCCCCGCCGTGAGGGCCGCATGGCGGGCGACGACGCCGCCGCCATAGAGCCCCTCGCCCAGGATCACGTCGTCGACCTGCGCCGGATCCAGGTCCGTGGCCGCCTCCGAAACGACGTGGTGTGCGAGCTCGAACGCGGTGGTGTCGCGCAGCGTTCCCTTCCGGGCGGTCCCGATCGGGGTGCGTAGGGCGGACACGATGACAGCTTCAGGCACGGGTTTCTCCAGTTCAGCCAGCACAATGCGGGACTCCGAGAGCCACCCGCACATTCATGAGAATCTTATTCTCTCAGGCCGAGAGTGGGAGTTGCAAGGAGGGCGGTCGCCCGGGCCGACTACTAGCATCGCGAGCGATGACTCAGTCGGAGGGGACCATCGCGGTTCCGGGCGGAAATGTGTGGTTCAAGCGCGTCGGCGGCGGGCCGGGTCTTCCGCTGCTCGCCATTCACGGCGGGCCGGGTGTACCGCACAACTATTTGCTTTCGCTGCAACGCCTGGCGGATGAACGCGAGGTCATTTTCTGGGATCAGCTCGGCTGCGGAAATTCCGAATGCCCCTCGGACACGAAACTTTGGACGGTGGAACGCTCGGTCGCCGAGATGGACGCCGTCATCGGTGCACTCGGCCTGCAACGCTTCCATATGTTCGGTAATTCGTGGGGCGGAATGCTGGCGCAGCAGTACGTGCTTGACATCTCGTCGACCGCGGTCAGCCTGACGATCTCGAACAGCATCGCGTCCATCCCCGCGTTTTCGGACATGGTGGCCCGGCTCAAGCGCGATTTGGACCCCGCCACTCAAGCCGCCATCGATCGCCACGAAGCCGCCGGCACGACGCACTCGCCCGAATACCAGGACGCGATCCGTACCTGGAACGAGACGTATCTCTGCCGCGTCCACCCGTGGCCACCCGACCTTCAGGAAGCGTTCATCCGCATGGGAGCCGAGATCTTCGAAACGATGTTCGGCCCCAGCGATTTTCGCATCGTCGGCAACATCAGCAGCTGGGACGTATTCGACCGGTTGACCGAGATCGCCCTGCCGACCCTCGTCGTTGCCGGCAGGTACGACGAATGCGACCCCGAGCACATGCGGGAAATACATCAGCGGATCAAGGACTCGCGGTTCGAGTTGTTCGAGTCGAGTTCTCACATGCCGTTCATCGAGGAACCGGAGCGGTTCGACGAGGTGATGCGCGATTTCTTGCGGCACCACGACGGCGACTGAATCATCCGGATTTCAGGCAGAAAGCCCGGCCCAACCCCTGCCGCCCGCTGGTTCGGATGGCTAGCGTCAGTGGTGAGCGGAATCGGTCGTCAGCTGCGCGGAACGGGGTACGGACATGCCGAACGAGAAGCCGAACATTCTGGTCATCTGGGGTGACGACATCGGGATCACCAACCTGAGCTGTTACAGCGACGGACTGATGGGGGATCCCCGCTGGCGTGGTCTCCAATGGGATTGTCCAGCACCATGATTGGCTGCCCACGCTAGTGGCGGCCGCTGGCGAGCCGGATGTCAGTGCCAAGCTCAGGAACGGTCATACGCTCCGCCTGCAAGGCGAGGACAAGACGTTCACGGTGCACATCGACGGTTTCAACCTGCTGCCGTACCTCACCGGCGAAGTCGAGACCAGTCCGCGGCGTGGGTTCTTCTACTTCTCCGATGACGTTCCTCGAGACATTCAAAGAATTCCCACCCCGGCACCCGCCGGCCAGCTTCACCATCGATCACGCGGTGGAGAAGCTGCACGCATTCCTGGCGAAGGATTAGTTGCCCGACATTCGGCGCTCGTCGACGAGGGCCTGCCACGACACGCTTGCCCGACACGCCGAGCGCCCGTCGTCGCGACCGGTGGCGCCGGAGCTGCGGTGCTGGTGAGCGGGTGGGGTGACCGACGCCACACCAGACGCGCTGATTAAAACGTTGCCGCACCGGCCTCTTCGGGTACGAGTCCCTAGACCATCAACGTCTCACGAAGGGGGCGCCATTATGAGTGACCGCGACAATGGACTCGTGGAAGGCATCAAGGGTGTCATCGAAGACGCCATCGGAAAGACCAAGGAAATCGTCGGCATCCTGATCAGCCACGAAGGTCTCCGCAAGGAAGGCCGCGCCCAGCAGGACAAGGCCAAGGCGCAGCGCGACGTGGCCAAGAAGGAAGCGCAGGCCGAGGCGGCGCGTGTCGCCGAGAAGACGGCCGAGGCCCGCGAGAAGGCCGCGGCCAAGAGCTAGTCACATCCCGTCGAAGAACTGAGTCGCGAGGTGCGGCTCAGTTTTTCGCGGCGTTGAATTTGGCGACGTTGGCCCGGAAGTCCTCGGTCAGGAATGACTGGCTTTCGGCCGACAGGGCATAGTCCAGGCTGGCCAGCACCGCCCGCTCCAGGTGAATGTTGAGCACTCGCTTGGTGCTCTCGACCGCCTGTTGCGGCAACTCCAAAATCTTTTTGGCGCAAGCGATTGCCTCTGCGACCGGGTCCGCGGCCACATGGTTGGCCAGCCCGAGGTCGACGGCGCGCTGCGCTTTGATGCGAGTGCCGGTCAGCGCATACTCCTTGGCCAGCAACAGGCTGATATGCAGCGGCCAGGTCAGCGGGCCGCCGTCGGCGGCGACCAACCCCACCTGCACGTGGGGGTCGGCGAGGTAGGCGTCTTCGGCGATGTAGACGATGTCGCTCAGCGCGACCAGGCTGCAGCCCAGACCGACGGCGGGCCCATTTACCGCCGCCACCAAGGGAATTCGGCACCGCGCCATGCCCAGTACGATCTCGCGCCCGTCGCGGATGGTCTTGGCCCGCAGGTCGGCATCGTTCGAGAGCTCCTCAAGATATCCGAAATCACCGCCGGCGGAGAATGCCCGGCCGGCACCGGTGATCACCGCGGCGCGGGCGGTGGGGTCATCGGTCAACCGCTGCCATATCCGCGCGAGCCCGGAGTGCAGGTCGTCGTTGACCGAGTTCAGCGAATCCGGGCGGTTCAGCGTGATGATCCGCAGTGCACCGTCGGCGCGGACATCGATTTCAGCAGGCATGTCGTACACGTCAGACTCCCAATCCCAAGATTCGTGAAGCGATGATGTTTTTCTGTATCTGTGATGTACCGCCCATGACGCTTTGCGCGCGGCTGTACAGGTAGGCACTGAGTAGATCTGGATCGCGGGTCCCGGCGACCGCCAGTGCGGCGTGCCCCACGGATTGCTCGACCCAGGTCATCAGCAGTTTGTCCAACGAGCCTTCCGACCCGTGCGATACCCCATCCAACTGTTCGGATAGCCGCCGCCGCACGTGATGGGTCAACATGTCCGACTGTACCGCCGCCCAGGCCAGTTCCTCGGACACCTCACCCTCGTTGCGCGCCAACAGTTGTCGGACGAGCTTGCCGTATCGAGCTGCGTAACCGAGGGTGGAGGGTTCGCGTTCGTGTCCGACGACGGTCATCGCGACCGCCCACCCGTCACCGGGAGCACCGACCATCCGGTCGGCCGGCACCGTGGCGCCGTCGAAGAACACCTGACCGAATTCGTTGGTGACGCCGTTCATCATCTGCAGCGGACGTTGTTGCACACCAGGCTGTTTCATCGCGATCACAAACGCCGACAGACCCCGGTGCCGCTTCGCCTCGGGATCGGTGCGGGCCAGCAGTAGACACCAGTCGGCCACGTCGGAATAGCTGGTCCAGATCTTGTGCCCGTGCACGACGTAGTTGTCGCCGTCGCGGGTGGCGCTGGTGGTCAGCGACGCCAGATCCGACCCTGCTCCGGGTTCACTGAAACCCTGGCACCAGCGCTCGGTGCCGTTGATGATGCCGGGCAGGAAGCGCTTCCGGAGTTCGTCGCCGCCGTGCGCGCCGATGCCGTAGACCAGGTAGCCGACGCTCGGGCGCGGCGGGGCGCCGGCGCGCACCAGTTCCTCGTCGACGATGACGTCGTACACCGGCGCCAGGTCCTGCCCGCCCCAATCGCTGGGCCAGGACAGGCCGAAAAAGCCGTTCTCGTACAGGGCGCGATGCCAGTCGGCCATGCGCTCCCAATATTCGTCGCCCGAGCCGGAAAACTCTTTGGCGTGCGCCGAAAGCCACGTCCGCAGTCGCTCGCGGAAGGCCGCCTCTTCGGGTGAGTCACGAAAGTCCAAGATCGATCTCCTTCAACGTGACGGGCCACAGCTCTGTCGATGTCAGGGCCCGACGCAGGTAGACATGTGCGATGCACTCCCAGGTATTGCCGATGCCGCCGTGTACCTGAACCGCGGTCTCACACACGGTCCTGGTGGCACGCGCACAGTAGACCTTCGCGATCTGGGCGGCCCGAATGGCCTGCGCCGGCTCGAGTTCGTCGACACCCCACGCGGCATGCCGCAGCACGCTGACCGAACCTTCAATCAGGGCAAGGCTTTCGGCCAGCAGGTGGGCGATGGCCTGATATGAGCCGATCTGCTTGCCGTACTGCTCGCGAATTTTCGCGTAGTCGCAGGCGACGGCCTGCGCGCCCCGGGCGATGCCGACCAGGTCGGCCGATGTGGTGACCAGCGCCAGGGCGTACCACCGGGCCGCCGCGTCGTCCGCCAGCTCGCCGAGCGTCTCGGGAGAGCCCGCCAATTCCGCTTCGGCTCTTGTCAAGTCGGCACCGGACTGCACGGCGCCGAGGTCGGCGGCCAGCACCGTGTTGCCGGAGAGCGACCAGCCGCGACGGGCGCCACGCGCGTCGATCGCGCGATCCTGCACGGCCACCGTCGCTTCGCCGGCATCGGCACCGATCCGGTGTGCGAGGTCGTCGGCCAGCACCGGACCGAGGAACGGGGTGTCGACTAGCCGGCGCCCGAATTCCTCGGCGACGATCGCGACTTCGACACCGGAAGCCCCGTCGGAGCGCAGTGATCGCCAGCCCGTCGCCGCAACCTGCCTGTCCAGCCTAGTGATTCGGCTGCCGTCGGCGAGGTCCGCAACCGTGGCGGGGCCGAGGTCATCGGCCAGCTTCGCGGCGGCATCACGCAACTGTTGCTGTTCAGCTGTCAGACGTACATCCATAGCGCTCCTTCAGCACTCGGCGCAGCACCTTGCCCGAAGGCAGGCGAGGGATATCGGGCACGAACACGACCCGGCTCAGATGTTTATAGGACGCCAGCTTCTCATCCACCCGGGCGGTGAGGTCGGCGGCGACCGCGTCGGTGTCACCGGGAGCCCGCGTGGCGACCGCGGCGACGACGGCTTCCCCGTTGATCCCGTCCGGAATTCCAAACACCGCACAGTCTTTGACTGCGGGATGCCCGTGCAACACCGTCTCGATTTCGGCTGGCGCGACCTGAAAGCCGCGCACCTTGATCATCTCCTTGAGGCGGTCGGTGATCCGCAGCCAACGATCGGCGTCGAGCCAGCCGACGTCGCCGGTGCGATACCAGCCGTCGCACATCGCCTCGTCCGTCGCGTCGGCCGGCAGGTAGCCGGCCATCAACGAGGTGGACCGCGCCTGGATCTCACCGACCTCGCCCGGGCCCACCGGCTGGCCGGTCTCCAACGAGACGACCCGCAGCTCCACCCCCGGCACCGGGCGCCCGACGGTGTCGAGCCGGGCACCGGCGACCGGATTGCAGGCAATGACCGGCAGTTCGGTGGTGCCATAGGCCGGGACCCATCCGACGCCGGTACGCCGTGTCACGGTCTCGGCGACGCTGGTGCTGACCGGCGTTGCACCCCACATGATGAAGCGCAGCGACGACAAGTCGTATGACTCGAGCGTCGGGTGCGAGGCGATGGCCAGGGCGATCGGCGCGACCGCCATTTCGATTGTGATGCGGTCCTTTTCGATGTGATCGAGCATCCGGTCGACGTCGAAGCGACGATGCAGCCGCAGCCAGGCGCCGGTGCGCAGCGCGGTGACGATGTTGAGCAGACCCAGGATGTGCGACGGCGGCGTGGCGACCTGAATTCGATCCTGCCGGGTGAGTTGCAACGCGTCGCGCCAGTGCCGCACGGCGTCGGTCAGCGCGGCGTGGGTGTGCCGGACCGCCTTCGGGAGGCCGGTGGTGCCCGAACTGAACACCAGCACCGCATCGGCGCGCGGCGGCGCCGACATCGGTATCGGCTCGGCGGGCGCGACCGGTTCATCCAGGTGCAGCATGGGCATCAGGCCGGCCAGCACCGCGTGGTCCCCGACCGCATGGCCCGGGCTGGTCAGTGCCAGCGCATGGTCGACCTCGTCGCGCTTCCACGCCGGACTGATCAGCACCGCCGTGGCGCCCAGCCGCCAGATTGCCAGCAGGACGGCGACGAACTCCGGCCGGTTCGACGACATGACGGCGACCCGCTGGCCCGCGGCGACACCGTTCTTGCCCAGGGCCGCGGCCAGACTGTTGGCCATCGCGTCGAGCTGCGGCAGGCTGAATTGCCGTTCCTCGAACACGAGCGCGGCCGGCTCGGTCACGTCCTGTCCTTCCCCGCAGGCCAGGCTGACCCGACATCGGCGCAGTAGAGAAGATGCTATCGATTAGTGAGAATAGTATTCTCTATACTGAAGAACGCAAGTACGGGCGGGGGCGGCCACGGTGGAACCCGAGCGTTCCAGCGCGGCGGTCCGCGACGATCGAGGAGACTCCAAGGGTGGCAGATCCCACGACAAACGGTGCCGAGCCCGGCACGGTGACGATCCACCTGGAACGCAAGAAGGCGACGGTGCCGCTGGTTCCCGGCGAGACGCTGCTGGAAAGCGCCCGGCGGGCCGGCCTGGATCCTCCGTTCAACTGCGAGGCCGGCAACTGCGGCACGTGCATGGCCCGCGTCGAGAGCGGGCACGCGACCATGCGAATTAACGACGCTCTCGACGACGACGAAGTGGAAGACGGCTACATTTTGACGTGCCAGGGTGTACCCGATACTGATTCCGTCACGGTGCGCTACGAATAGTCACGAAAGAGGTGGCGACATGGCCAAGGGCATCATGCTCGTGGAGAGTCGACCCAGTTCGCCCGAACGCGAGCAGGAGTACAACACCTGGTACGACGAAGTTCATCTGCCCGAACTGGTGGCTCTGGACGGAATCGTCTCGGCGCGGCGGTTGCGTCCGATCAACGGCGAGGGCCCCTATGTCGCGATCTACGAGATCGAGGGCGACGATCTGCAGGCCGTCCTGGACAACATGATCGCCAATGCCGGCAAGCTGACGATGTCCGACGCGCTGCTGCTGGATCCCGCGCCGATTCCGCGGCTGCTGGCAACGACGACCGAGCTCGACGGCTAGCCGAATTCGGCTGTACCACTGTGTGCGAGAGGAAAGCTTGATGGATGTCGATGACCTGATCCTGGTGAGCATTGACGACCATGTGGTCGAGCCGCCGGACATGTTCCTGCGCCACGTGCCCGCCAAGTACAAGCCCGAGGCCCCGATCGTTGTGGTCGACGACAAGGGCGTCGACCAGTGGATGTACCAGGGCCGGCCGCAGGGCGTGAGCGGACTGAACGCCGTGGTGTCGTGGCCGGCCGAGGAATGGGGCCGCGATCCGGCCGGTTTCGCCGAAATGCGCCCCGGCGTCTACGACGTCCACGAACGCGTTCGGGACATGAACCGCAACGGCATCCTCGCGTCGATGTGCTTCCCGACGTTCACCGGCTTCTCCGCGCGTCACCTCAACATGCACCGCGAGGAGGCGACCCTGGTGATGGTGGCGGCCTACAACGACTGGCACATCGACGAGTGGGCCGGCTCCTACCCGGACCGGTTCATCCCCATCGCCATTCTGCCGACGTGGAATCCGGAGGCCATGTGCGCCGAGATCCGCCGGGTGGCGGCCAAGGGCTGCCGGGCGGTGACGATGCCGGAATTGCCGCATCTGGAAGGCCTTCCGAGCTACCACGACGATGACTATTGGGGCCCGGTGTTCCGCACGCTGTCCGAAGAGAACGTGGTGATGTGTCTGCACATCGGCACCGGATTCGGGGCGATCAGCATGGCCCCCAACGCGCCGATCGACAACATGATCATTCTGGCCACCCAGGTCTCGGCGATGTGCGCGCAGGATCTGTTGTGGGGCCCCGCCATGCGCAACTATCCCGACCTGAAGTTCGCCTTCTCCGAGGGCGGTATCGGCTGGATCCCGTTCTACCTGGACCGCAGCGACCGCCACTACACCAACCAGAGGTGGCTGCGCCGCGACTTCGGCGACAAGCTGCCCAGCGACGTTTTCCGTGAGCACTCGCTGGCCTGCTACGTCACCGATAAGACTTCGTTGAAGCTGCGCCACGAGATCGGCATCGACATCATCGCCTGGGAGTGCGACTACCCGCACTCGGACTGCTTCTGGCCCGATGCGCCCGAGCAGGTGCTGGCCGAGCTCAACGCCGCCGGCGCAGACGACGCCGACATCAACAAGATCACGTGGGAGAACAGCTGC
Organism: Mycobacterium sp. Aquia_213; assembly: GCF_026625985.1. Lineage (NCBI taxonomy): Bacteria > Bacillati > Actinomycetota > Actinomycetes > Mycobacteriales > Mycobacteriaceae > Mycobacterium > Mycobacterium sp. Aquia_213. The sequence continues at coordinate 804,385 of NZ_CP113116.1, read as the reverse complement.
CGGTTCTTCGGCTGGGACCCGTTCGCCCGCACCGCTCGCGATCAGGCAACCGTTAAAGCCTTGCGCGCCAAGGCGACTGACGTGGACGTGTCGATCCGGCCGCGCGCCGAGTGGGCGCGGCTCTATGAGGAGAAGCAGGCTGCCGTAGCGCGGTAGCGCGGTAGCGCGTCTCACGCCGAACGTGAAGCTGGTTTCACGCTCGAGGCCGAACGTGAAGCTCGTTTCACGCTCGGCAGACGGTGCGGCCTATTCCGGCAGCTCCGGCGGTGGTCGATAGTCGGGCTGATACCCGGAAACGTGGATCGGGCTGCCGATGAGGCGGAAATCCCCTGCCGACACAACCACTTCCGGCGTCGCCTCGAGCGCTTCGGGCAGGGTCCTAACGGCCGCCGCCGGAACTCCCAGCGGGCGGAGTCGTCGTTCCCATCCGGCGGCGGTGTCGGTTGCCAGCATTGCGGTGACAACCGCCAGCACTTCGTCGCGGCGCGCGACGCGCTCGGCCATCGTTTCGAAGCCGCCGATGCCCGCTTCGGCGGCAAACGACTTCCAGAAGCCGTCGTGCGTGATGAACAGCGCCAGATACCCGTCGGCGGTCGGAAATAGTTGGGCCGGGACGTAATACGAGTGTGCCCCGTAGGGTCGGCGCTGCGGCTCGACACCGTTGTTGAGATAGGCCGACGCGTGATAGTTCAGCTGTGACAGCATCACGTCGCGCAGCGACACATCGACCTGCCCACCGGTGCCGGAGATGATCTTGGCCAAAAGCCCAAGCGCCGCGGTCATTCCGGTGGAATTGTCGGCCGAGGAGTAACCGGGCAGCGTCGGCGGGCCGGCCGGGTCGCCGGTCAACGCGGCGGTGCCGACGCCGGCCTGCACCACGTAGTCGAAGGCCGGATCGTCGCCGCCGTAGAGCCCGAATCCGGTGATCGCGACGCAGACGATCCGCTCGTTGTGCCGCCGCAGCTCGTCATAGGTGAGCCCCAGCCGCCGGATGGCCGACGGCTTCAGATTCACCAGCAGCGCATGCGCGTCCGCGACCAGTTCACCCAACCGTTGCTGTCCCGCATCGGAATTCAGGTCCAATGTGATGCTGGACTTGTTGCGGTTAAGGCTGGCGAAGTAGGTGGCGCCGACGCTGCGGGAGATTTCGCCGCCGCGAGGTTCGATCTTGGTGACCTCGGCACCGAGATCGGCGAGCAGCATGGTCGCGTACGGACCCGCCAGCATGGTGCCGACTTCCAGGATGCGTATCCCTGCCAGCGGCCCGGTGTTGCTGCCAGTCAACGCAATTCCGCTGCGAGTGAGGCGATCACTTCACGGGTACGGCGCTTGGAAGCGACCAGCTCGTCCCGGTTGTCGCCGATCGGCAGCAGCCGCACCGACAAGTCGGTCACACCGGCGTCGGCGAAAGCGCGGAATCGCGACAGAATCTGCGCCTCGTCGCCCGCCGCACACAGATCGCCGACATCGCGGGCATCGCCCCGGTCGAGTAGGCGCTGATAGTTCGGCGACACCTCGGCCTCGCCCAGGATGCGGTTGGCCCGCTCCTTAGCTTCGTCGACTTGTGCAGGCGCACATAGGCATACCGGGATACCCGCGATGATCCGCGGCGCGGGCCGACCGGCGTCCGCGGCGGCCTTGGTGATCTTCGGTGCAATGTGATCACCGATCGCGCGCTCGTCGGCCATCCACAGCACAGTGCCGTCCGCGAGTTCACCGGCGATCTGCAGCATCACCGGCCCCAGCGCGGCGACCAGGACGGGCATCGGGGTATCGGCCCCGATCGCCATCGGGTTGTGCACGGTGAACGAGTCGTTCTCGACGTCAACCGATCCCGGGCCGGCAATAGCGGCGTTGAGCACCTGCAGGTAGTCGCGGGTGTAGGCGGCCGGCTTCTCATACGGCAGGCCGAGCATGTCCCGGATGATCCAGTGGTGCGACGGTCCGACACCCAGCGCCAACCGTCCACCGGCCACCGCATGCGTCGAGAGCGCCTGGCGGGCAAGGGCAATCGGGTGCTGGGCCTGCAGCGGCACCACCGCGGTACCCAGCTCGATGCGCGAGCTGTGCGCGGCCATCAGCGACACCATGGTCAGGCAGTCGAAGTCGTTGGGCACCTGCGGCATCCACGCGGTATCCAGGCCCGCAGACTCGGCCCATTCGATATCGGAGGCCAGCTTGTCCACCTTGCGGGCCATATCGCCGCGCTCGGCGCCGATCATCACTCCGACGCGCATGGTTCCTCCGTGGCGGGTTGCTTCGGTTCAATTTCCCCAGTGCCGGTCAGGGTTCGGATTTCGCGCACCAAGGTGTCGAGCGGTGTGCCGGTGGGAAACACCGCCGCGGCACCGGCCGAGACGAGTTTGGGGACATCGGCATGCGGGATGGTTCCACCCACGACGACGGCGATGTCGGCGGCGTCGGCGGCGCGCAACGCTTCGACGGTCCGGGCGGTGAGCGCCAGGTGCGCACCGGACAGGATGCTCAGCCCGACGACGGCGACGTCTTCCTGGACCGCGATCGACGCGATGTCTTCGATGCGCTGACGGATGCCGGTGTAGATGACCTCGAATCCGGCATCACGCAAGGTTCGGGCGACGATCTTGGCGCCGCGGTCGTGTCCGTCAAGGCCGGGTTTCGCGACCAGAATTCTTACCGCCATTTAGAACACCACCGGTTGCTGGAATTCGCCCCATACTGCCTTGAGCGCGGAGACCATTTCCCCGACCGTGCAGTAGGCGTTGGCACAGTCGACCAACTTGTGCATCAGGTTGTCGTCGCCCTCCGCGGCGCGCGCCAGTGCTGCGAGAGTGGATTCGACTGCGGCCGAATCTCTTTCGGCCTTCACCTTGGACAGCCGCTTGAGCTGCAGATCACGTCCTTCGGCGTCGAGCTCGTAGGTGACGACGTCGGGTTCGGGTTCCTCGGTCACGAACCGGTTGACCCCGACCACCGGGCGGGTTCCGGCTTCGACGTCCTGATGCATCTTGAAGGCTTCGTCGGCGATCAGGCCCTGCAGGTAACCGTCCTCGATGGCATGGACCATGCCGCCGTGCCGCTCGAGGTCGGACATGATCTCGATGATGCGGGCCTCGGTCGCATCGGTCAGCGCCTCCACGAAATACGAGCCGCCCAGCGGGTCGGCGACGCTACCCACGCCGGTTTCGTGCGCGAGGATCTGCTGGGTGCGCAGCGCCAATGTCGTGGTTTCCTCGGTGGGCAGGGCGAACGGCTCGTCCCAGGCCGCGGTGAACATCGACTGGACCCCGCCCAATACCGCGGCCATCGCCTCGTAGGCCACCCGGACGATGTTGTTGTGCGCCTGCGGCGCGTAGAGCGATGCGCCGCCACAGACACAGCCGAAGCGGAACATCGCCGCCTTGGCCGTCGTCGCCCCGTAGCGCTCCTGCACGATGGTCGCCCAACGTCGGCGTCCCGCACGATATTTGGCGATCTCCTCGAAGAAGTCGCCGTGCGTGTAGAAGAAGAACGAGATCTGGGGTGCGAACTGGTCGATCGTCATGCGGCCGCGCTCGACGACGGTGTCGCAATAGGTCACCCCGTCGGCCAGGGTGAACGCCATCTCCTGCACCGCGTTGGCGCCGGCGTCGCGGAAGTGCGCACCGGCCACCGAAATGGCGTTGAACCTCGGAACCTCGGCCGCGCAGAATTCGATGGTGTCGGCGATCAACCGCAGTGACGGCTCGGGCGGCCAGATCCAGGTTCCGCGTGACGCGTACTCCTTGAGGATGTCGTTCTGGATCGTCCCGGTGAGCTTGGCCCGCGGGATCCCCTTCTTCTCGGCAGCGGCGACGTAGAACGCCAGCAGGATCGCCGCCGTTCCATTGATCGTCATGCTCGTGCTGAGCTTGTCCAGCGGGATGCCGTCGAACAGGATCTCGAAGTCGGCCAGGGTGTCCACCGCGACGCCGACCCGGCCGACCTCCTCGCCGAACTCGGGGTCGTCGGAGTCGTAGCCGCATTGGGTGGGCAGGTCGAGCGCCACCGACAGCCCGGTTCCGCCCTGATCGAGCAGGTATCGGTAGCGGCGGTTGGACTCCTCGGCGGTACCGAAGCCGGAGTATTGCCGGAAAGTCCACAACTTGCCGCGATAGCCGGAGGCGAAGTTGCCCCGGGTGAACGGGAACTCTCCGGGCGCCGGAGGCTCCGCGCTCCTATCCGCCGGCCCGTATACGGGCTGCAGCGGGATGCCGGAGGGAGTGTGGGCCGTATTATCCATCGATGAATAACGTACTTGCAAAAAAAGAGAATGCCAATACCATGCGCTGACCTGGACAAAGGATAGGGAATGGCTGATAAGAAGCTCGCCGACCGCACCGTCGTGATCTCCGGCGGCAGCCGGGGCATCGGACTCGCGATCGGGATCGGCGCCGCCCGCCACGGCGCCAACGTGGTGCTGCTGGCCAAGACCCACACCCCGCATCCCCGGCTGCCCGGTACGGTGCACACCGCTGCCGCCGAGGTCGAGGCGGCCGGTGGCAAGGCGCTCGCGGTCGTCGGCGATGTGCGACGCGAAGAGGACGTGCAGCGGGTGGTCGACGCCGCGGTGCAGCGGTTCGGCGGCATCGACGTCTGCGTGAACAACGCCAGCGCCATCGCGACCGAACCGACCGCCGTGTTGTCGGCCAAGAAATACGACCTGATGCAGGAGGTCAACCTGCGCGGCACCTTCCTGCTGACCAAGGCATGCGTGCCACACCTGCAGAAAGCGGCCAACCCGCACGTGCTCACCATCTCGCCGCCGGTGAACATGAACCCGCGCTGGCTGGGCGCCCACCCGGCCTACACGCTGTCCAAGTACGGGATGACGCTGCTGTCGCTGGGCTGGGCGGCGGAATTCGCCTTCCAACCCGGGAGAGCCGGGATCGGCGTGAATTGCCTTTGGCCGCAGACGTATATCGCCACCGCCGCGGTGGCGAACATGGCCGACGGCGAGAAGTTGGCCGAGTCGTCGCGCAGCCCCGAGATCATGGCCGACGCCGCGGTCGAAATCATCTCCCGCCCCGCCCGGGAAGCCACCGGCAATTGCTACATCGATTCCGACGTTCTGCAATCGGCCGGGGTGGCGGACCTGTCCCGCTACGGGGGCGGGGAGCAGCCCATTCCGGACCTCTTCCTGGACTGAATACTTACGCGCGGCAGATGATTTCGCCGTGCGGGATCGCCAGCCAGCCGTCTTTCGCCGCGGCCCATTCCCGCCATGCCTGCGAGATCTCCTCGAGCTGGGCGGTGGTGGCCAGACCAAACCGCAGAATGTCGCGGGCGATACCGGAGTGCAGGATTCGGTCCGCCCACATTTCGCCCCACCATTCGCGGGTCTCGGCCGTGGCATAGCACCACAGGCTTCCGGTGGGTGTCACGTCGTCGAATCCCGCTTCCAGCGCCCACGACAGCAGCTGTCGGCCGGCGTCCGGCTCGCCGCCATTGGCCCGCGCGGCCCGTTGGTAGATGTCGCGCCAGAAGTCCAGTGCCGCAAGGCGTGGGAACCAGACGAACCCCGCGTAGTCGGCATCGCGCGCCGCCACGATGCCGCCGGGCGCACACACCCTGCGCATCTCGCGCAGCGCCTGCACCGGATCGGTGACGTGCTGCAGCACCTGGTGTGCGTGTACGACGTCGAACGTGTCGTCGGCAATGTCTAGCCGATCCACGTCGGCGGTCGCGAACGAGACGTTGGATAGGTTGCGCTGCTCGGCTTCGCGGCGGGCCACGTCAAGGACGTCGGCGAATTGATCGATGGCCGTGACCGATCCGGGCGCCACGATGTCCGCGAGGTCCGCGGTGATCGTCCCGGGGCCACACCCCACGTCGAGCAGCGACAGCCCCGGCCTCAGGTACGGCAGCAGGTAGCTCGCGGAGTCCTGCGCGGTACGCCGCTGATGACTGCGCAGCACCGACTCGTGATGACCATGCGTGTAGCTGGCCCGACGTCGGTCGTTCATGACGGCAAGCCTACCGACGCCCGGTCACAATATGAAACTCCTATCTCACTATATGAGATAGGCTAGTCGACGGGGACGTTGAGAATCGGACGGTCGACGCCGGCTCCGGGACCGTCGAAATGCCACCACTCACCGGAGTACGGGGACAGTCCCCCGTACTTCATCGCGTCGCGCAACCGGGCCCGATGCGCCTGAGCGTCGGCACTGACACCTTGAGTGGCGAATGCCGTTGCGCGCGGGGTGAAATCGTCGAAGTCGGTGCCCATGTCGGCCAGGCACAGCCCGCCGGCGTGACGTTCGGGCGGGCACTGTGGTTGCACGCTGGTGAATGTCACGTCCACCGAAAGCCCCGACTCGTGGCTGTGCGCATACGGGCCCGGCCTCGCCACCCAGGCCGGGTTGGGGACCACGTTGAACATCCTGACCTGAACATCGTGTGGCCGATAGCAATCCCAGAACACCAGCAGGTGCCCCTCGGGCCGCAGCGCCGACGCGGCAGTCGCGAGCCCTTGCGACATGGATTGGTGCACCAGGCATCGGGCGTCGGAGGGGTACAACTGCGTACCGGTGAAGTTGTTCGTCGTCGCGTAGCGCAGATCGATGACGGCGTCGGGGACGACGGTGCGCACGTCGACGAAACCGGCCGCGCGCGCCGCGTCGCTGACCGGCGGCACATCGGGACTCGCCTGCGCGGCCGCAGCCTGCGACACGGCGACGGCTACTACCAACGAAAGAACCAGGCGAACACCATGCATCCCGCCATTGTCGCGGCTGCCCGTCGATTAGCCCGGTAAGCCGATGCCGGAAAACACGCCGTCGGGGTCGAACTGCTCCTTTGCGGTACGCAGGCGCGCGGCGTTGCTGCCGTACGCGTGCGCGATCTGCTCGTGCTCGCCCGGCCCCAGCATGTTGGGGTAGCCACCGGGCAGTGCGTGCGGCGCCAGATCAGCATCGACGCGCTCCGCCCAACCGACGTGTGCGGCCGCGTCGTCGCCGGGCTCCCAGGCCGCGACGATCTCGATCATGCGGTGCGGCGCCCGCTGGCCGAACGAGGTGCTCACGAGCGGTACCCGCGTGGCGGCGCCGTGAAAGTGGTGCGCGACAACGCCCGAGTACCTTGATGTTTGACGCTGTCCCGCCTCGACCAACGCCGCGATGACCTCCGGCGTGAAGCGGCTGACATTGCGGGTCCGGGCGGCGTAGTGGCGCCCGTCGACGACAAACGAGTCGAACTGGGACAGCAGCCCCGCGTAGCTGGTCGGCCCGACGTTTGCCATCAGCGGTGCGCTCAGGGTGTGCAGCGGTGCGATGACGCGTTCGCCGTCCGGCAGGTCACCGCACCAGACCGGCGACAGAAACACCGTCGGGCCTCCGTCGGGACCGGGCAGTATGCCGGTTTGCACGGTGAGCTCGTCCGGCGCCTCGACGAGGATTTCGTCCAGCTGCGTCCACACCCGGCTGGCGTCAGACCACGGATACGCGATGAGGCCCGCGAGAACCTCGGGCACCGGATGGAGCCGCAGGCTCAGCGACGTGACCACCCCGAAATTGCCGCCACCGCCGCGCAGGGCCCAGTACAGCTCGGGGTGCTCTGCCGACGAGGCCACGACCGCGCTGCCGTCGGCCAGCACCACCTCGGCGCCGAGCAGGCTGTCGAGCGCCAGGCCACAGCGGCCCAGCAACGGGCCATAACCACCGCCCAGCGTCAATCCGGTCATGCCGACCCCGCCGACGGTGCCGGCCGCGGCGGTCAGGCCATGAGCCTGCGCCGCGCCGATCACGTCGCCGGCGGTGGCACCACCCTGCACGGTCGCAACCCGACTTTGCGGATCGACGATGACGTGCCGCATCGCGGACAGGTCGATGACCAGCCCGCCATGCCGCAGCGCCCGGCCCGCCCAGTCGTGGCCGCCGCCGCGAACCGACAACGGCAGGTCGTGGTTGCGCGCTGCGAGGACCGCGGTTTGCACTTCGGCCCCCGTGTGCGGACGAACGATCACCGCCGGTACGTGATCGATGGCGCCGTTCCAGATTCGGCGGCCGTGGTCGTAGGCGGGCCCGGTCAGGACGCGCCCACCGGGGAGTCGGTGATTGAGTTCGGCGGCGACGGCGGCTGCCGCCGAAGTGGTCGAAAAGCCTGTCGACATCGTCGTTCCTTTGCTCGCCCGGGACGCAGTTTGGAGTGTGACTCGCACTACTAGAGTGTGACTCTGATTCACGAGAGTAGTGCTAGTCTCACTGGAGTGCAACTCCAACGAAGGGGCATCTGAACGTGACGGATCGCAAGGTTGCAACGACATCGGGCCGGGTCACCAGCCGGCGAGCGGAGTACGCCGAAGCAACCCGCCAGGCCGCTGTCGACGCCGCCCGTCGCCTGTTCCGCGACAAGGGTTACTTCGCCACAACCGTCAACGAAATCGCGGCCGAGGCAAGGGTTTCGCCGGCGACCGTGTACGCCGTCAACGGCGGCAAGCAGGGGCTACTGAGCTCACTGATCGACGTGTGGTCCGCCGCACCCGAGGTGGCCGTCGCGGCGGACCACATCGCAAGCCTCGACGATCCGGTGGAGGTGCTGCGCTTCACCACGGCGTTGACCAGGCAGATGCGAAAGGACTACGGCGACATCATGCGCGTCGTCATCGCCGCCGCCCCACACGACGGGACCGCTGCCGACGGGCTGGCACTGGGCACCCGCCGCTACCGGGACGGCATCGGGGTTGCCGCGCGGCGCATTGCCGAACTGGACGGCCTTCGCGACGGCATAGACGCCGCGGAGGCGCTCGACATCATGTGGTTTTACCTCGGCTATGCCGGGTTTTTCACCCTCGTTGACGACAACGGATGGAGCTACGCCAAAGCCGAAGCGTGGCTTCGCAACGCGGCCGGACAGGCGCTGCTGAATCCTCGGCTGTTGAACCGCCATTGATTCATGAAGTATCCGAAAATAATTTAGGGTGGCGGCGGCAACGTCATTTACTACCAGCAAGCGAAAAACCTTGTCGCCGAGCATTAATGCGCACGCGGATCGACCGGAACAACAAACTGATTTGCGGTGAACTCTCACCAGGTGTGAGCTGGCTTTCACAGTGCCGTGGCATGTGATTTGCCTAACTGTCTCGGCCGTTTATAGCCGAGATCGTTCACTACCTTGGTATGTTGCAGCGAAATGTAATAATGCGTCAGGAAATAAATGCGAAAAATCACCGCGCTGTTGTTTGTCGGCGCCAATATGGTTGGAACGGCCATGTTTTGCGGCGCGACGGGCGTTGCCGCCGCGGATGCCAGTTCCGGTGGCTCAGTCGTGCCGTTGACCCCGAAATTCCGGGCGTGCGACTTCACCTGGGCGGTAAATGTGCCGACCTATGGCAAGGGCAGCGGGCAGACCGTCATTAGCAGGGCGGCGTCCAACAAAGTCGTCGCGCGCGTGCAATTGATCGCCGCCGAGCCGCAAGCTCACTACAACGTCAGGCTGATTCAGTCGCCCAGAACTTCGGCAGGGTGCGGGGCCGCAGATGCCGGCGTCACCGCCGGCGGAATCGACACCGACGGCAGCGGAGCAGGCACGGTGACGCTGGACGGCCCGATCGCCGCGAATTCCACCGGCGCCTGGGTTTTCGTTGACCGCCCGTCGCCGCACTCGCAGACACCGATTGACTTCTACACATCGGAAATCATCGCGTCGATCTAGTTGTGCCACAACGCATCTAAGCGAGCCTGTGCACGGTCGCTACGATGGATTTCATGGCTCCCAAAACGGCGACCGCGGACGTGGTCGGTCTTCCCGACCTTCTCGAGTTCATCCGGCCGCGACACAAGATGCTGCTGACCACTTTCCGTTCGGACGGGTCGTTGCACAGTTCACCGGTGACCGGTGGCGTCGATGAGCAGGGCCGCATCGTGATCGCGACCTATCCGCAGCGCGCCAAAAGTACGAATATCCGCCGCACCCCGTCGGCGAGCGTGGTCATTCTCTCCGACGATTTCAACGGGCCCTACGTGCAAGTCGATGGGGACGCGGAAGTGATCGAATTGCCAGAAGCGGTGGATCTGCTCGTCGACTACTTCCGGGTGATCGCCGGGGAGCACCCCGATTGGGCGGACTACCGTCGCGCCATGGTGGATCAAGGCAAGTGTTTGATTCGCGTCACGCCGCGCCGCTGGGGGCCGGTGGCCACCGGTGGTTTCCCGCCGAAATAGCGCCTCAGGCCGACTCGGGTACGTAGACCCCTTGTCCCTGGGCTAATTTTTCCAGCGTGTCGTAGGCCATCCACACGAATCCCTTTTCGCCCCAACGTCTTCCCCAACTGTTCTGAATCCGGACCGCGCCGGTTGACTTCGTGTATGCATCGTCGTAGGCGACGATGAGCATCACGTGGCCAGATTTCTTGCCGTTCTTGTCGTGGCTCACCTTTCCATTGCCCACATAGGGGGCGGGCTGGCCGCGGTAGTGCGCAAAGTCCGTGTACAGGGAGGTGCCGAAAACGACTGGCATGCCGGACGCGATGACGGTACGAAGATTGTTCAAGCCGTCGGACCCGGTGATGTGCGTCAGCTTGTACTCGGGGATGCGGAAGCTGGGATCCGGCGGGATCGTCTGCGAGCCATAATCCGACCATTCCACTCGACACGTGGCTTTGGATCCCGGCTTGCGGTTGGGGGCCGCAGCCAACGATGGCGTGCCGCCATTGGATCGAAGCCAATCCAGACATTTGGTGATTTGTCCGCCGTGACAGATGTTCTCGGCGGTCTTGTTGGCGATTTCGTACCGAATGTAGGCGTAATCGGGTCCGGCCTGGCGGTCGGGAGTGGTTGGCGGGGTGCGGCTCTTGCGCGCCGCGTAGAACGTCGCGAGGCCGTATACGGAGCCCCACACGAAGCAATTCGGCATGGTCTGCCGCCCAACCGGGGGTAACCACTGGTCCGGGACAGCCGCGGCCGGCGGCACTTCGCCACGGCGCCTGGGCCGTTCCGTTTCCCCGGGTTCTGCGGAGTCGGGATCGTATCCGTAGGAGGCAAGGTCGGCCGGTTCTTCGCTTTGGGTTGGGCTCTGGCTTTCGCTTTGCTGTTGTCTGCCGCTGCAGGAAGGCAGTGCTACCGCCAGGGCGCCGGCCGCCGACAACGCCAGCATCGAACGCCTGCTGATCCCTGGATCCACGGGTTCTCCTCGCCCAGCAAAGTTGCCAACGACGCCTCATAACCTAATTGCGTCCAACCGTGCTCGCCTGGCGTCGGAGAACCGCGATGATCATTCTGGTGGCCAGGGCCGGGATCGAACCGGCGACCTTCCGCTTTTCAGGCGGACGCTCGTACCAACTGAGCTACCTGGCCCGGAAGGCACCGATAACGTGCCTCGCCTTTTATGGGCGACCCTGACGGGACTCGAACCCGCGACCTCCGCCGTGACAGGGCGGCGCGCTAACCAACTGCGCCACAGGGCCTTGCTTTCCTGCGTGTACTGCTCGCTCCGACGTTACCGCCCTTGCGCGTACCCCCAACGGGATTCGAACCCGTGCTACCGCCGTGAAAGGGCGGCGTCCTAGGCCACTAGACGATGGGGGCCAAAGTCCAACTACCGTTGGGAGCCGCACCAGCTTAGGTCACCGCAGGCCGAATCCTCAAACGAGCGCCGTTCGAGCCGCGTTTGGAGCCCAAGTATCCTGAACGTTCGCCGCCCCTATAGCTCAGTTGGTAGAGCTACGGACTTTTAATCCGCAGGTCCTAGGTTCGAGTCCTAGTGGGGGCACCAAGACGCGGTGCGAACCGGAGTTTGTGGGGCAGACAACAGCAGGCAATTCGCGCAGCATGCCTCGGTTTGACCGCTGCGCGACTTGGATATGCTTCGCGGGGTGAGTGTCGATCCGGCCTGGCAAAACGCGCCCGCAGCCCTGGTAACGATGGAAATCCGTCACCCCGCAACGGATTCCCTCACCGAATCGTCGAGCCGAGAGCTCAAAAGCCTCCTCGCCGACGACCTGCCCATCGAACGCCAAGCTCAGGACGTGGCCTGGGCAATGGGCCCGGGCGGAAGTCCGGCACCCACGGCCGAGCAGTTCGTCCGCTACGTCAACCGGGACGGCACGCTGGCCGCCTCGATCAAGGGCCAGGCGATCGTCGTCGAGACCACCGGCTACTCCACCTTCGAGGCGCTGTCAGACGTCGCGATGCGCGTCGTGGAAGCCCGCTCGCAGGTGTCGTCGATCGTCGGGGTGGAACGCATCGGTCTGCGCTACCTGCTGGAGATCCGGGTCCCGCTGGGCGCCGACGGTCGCATCGACTGGGCCGAGTGGATCGCCGAGCCGCTGCTCGGGCCGCAACGCATCACTCCCGGCGGGCTGAGCCTGACCGAGTGGCAGGGCGCGGCCGTCTACCGCGAGCAGCAACCGGGCAAATCGATGATCGTGCGCTACGGGCCGGGCATCGGCCAGGCGCTGGACCCCAACTACTACCTGCGCCGGACCCTGCCGGCACAGCCCGGCCCGTTTTTCCAGCTGGACATCGACAGCTTCTGGACCCCGGTCGCCTCGATCCCCGAATACAACCGGGACGCGGTCCGCGCGACCTTTCACAACCTCTACGAACCGGCACGCGCAGTATTTCAGGAAATGCTCACCGGCCGGCTAAGGGATGACCTGCTCGGCTGAGGCCCTATCCGGTGAGCACCGCGCTGCTGTAGGTCACATCGGCGAAGGCCTGCGCGACCTCGTCGTCGGGATAGTGAAATCCGTTGGCCGCCTGCAGCTCCTTGACCGTGTGGGACGACACTGCCCAGCCGCGCGCCTTGATGTGGTCGACGAGGTGGCTGCGCTGGCCGTGGTAGACGAGATCGTTGAAGTCGACTTCGAAGCCGAGTTCGCTCATCCGGTCGTGGTGTGCACGCCATCGCGGATCCGCGAAAACCGCTGTGTCGGGCACGAATTCGAAAGCCAACTGGCTGCCCGGGGCGCTGAGCTCGGTGATGTTGTCGAACAGCGCGTCTTGAGCCTCGTCCGGCAGGTACAGCACCAAGCCCTCGGCGCTCCACGCCGAGGGCGCTTTCGGGTCGAATCCGGCAGCCTGCAGCGCGGTGGCCCAGTCGTCGCGCAGATCGATCGCGACGGTGCGCCGCTCGGCGGTCGGTTCGGCGCCGAGATCGCCCAGAGTCAGGGTCTTGAACGCAATCACATCGGGCATGTCGACCTCGTAGACGACGGTGCCCGCCGGCCACGGCAAGCGGTAGGCACGCGCATCTAGACCGGAGGCAAGAATCACCGCCTGGGCGACGCCACTGCGCGCGGCCGAAAGGAAGAACTGGTCGTAGAACCGGGTACGGGTGGCCATCCCCTCGGCCATCCGCCGTGGATCGAATTCGGTATCCCCGCCGACCGGGATCTCCCCGTTGACCAATCGGACGTACACATCTATTCCGACCGCCCGCACCAACGGCGCAGCGAACGGGTCGTCGATCAACTTCTCGTCGTTGGACAGCGCCCGCTGGGCGGCAACCATGGTTGCGGTCGCACCGACGCTCGTCGCGAGATCCCAGCGATCACTATCGGTGCGCGCCATCGTGCTCCCCTAACCGAATTCCAACAAACATAGATAAGCTAGTTATTACCACAACTCCGGCACCCGGGCCCGCCGTGGCTTCCGCCGGTTGTGGAGCGAGCGGCGGTACGCGCAAATCGTCGGCTGCGACCGTGACTTAGGAAACCTTGGGGCAGTAGTGCATTGGGTTGTCGCGCTCGTCCAGCGGCGGCAGGTTGCGCACCGGTGTGTGCACCAGCGGCGCATCGGCCGGGATCCGTCCAGAAGCACGATCCAAACCGGCCCTGGCGCGCGGGTGTTTGCGGAATCGTGCTGGCACACAGGCGAACACGAGACGAACTAAGTCGCCAAGACGCCGGTGCAGCCATTCGTCGCGGCGCGACCACTGGTAACCCATCAGCTGGCGCACCGGCGGATCGTAGAGACCGACGGTGAACCAGACGAAGAACGGCGCCAGCAGTTTGCGCTGCGCCGCCCACAACCAGTCCGGAGCCTTGCGGGCGAATGGCGGTTTGGGCAGGTCGGTCAGATCCAGCACGGCACGCGCCGCCTCATTGTTCTCTAACACGTTGCGGCACATGTGATCCCAGTAGACCTGAAATTCCTCCCAGGACGCCGGCACCGGCCGCATGCTCATGCCATACATCCGGTACCAATCGATGTGTTCGTCGAACAGCTGACGCTTCTGCTCCTCGGTCAGACCGCCGCAAAACCGTTCTGCCACATGGATAGTCCCGACGAAGAAGGTCGCGTGCGCCCAGTAGAAGACGTCAGGGTTCAGCGCGTGGTAGCGACGGCCCTGCTCGTCAACGCCCTTGATTTCTACGTGATAGTCCCGCACCTCGGCGCCGGTGACCGGAGCTCGGTCTTGATCGAAGACGACTCCGCCGATCGGATACAACGACCGCAGCAGGCGTGGCCAGCGTTCCTTGAAGAACGTCGAATGGTCGACGACCGCCGCGCCCAGTTGCGGGTGCATGTTCTGCATCGAGCCCGCCCAGGGCCCCTGCAACATGCCACGCCAATCCCCGAAGTAGCGCCACGTCAGCGAATCCGGGCCGAGCGGCATCGGCGGCGCCTGATAGCCCGACGGCGAGACCGGGCACCCGCTGGCAACCGCGTCGGGCCCATCGGGAATTGCCGACTCGTCGATAGTGGTCCCGTCGCTACCAGCTTCGGCGCTGGTCAGTGGGCAGGCTGCGGACGTATGTTGAGTCACTGGTGGGTTTCCTGTAGCTAGCCAAATTCTGACTACGTGCGTTGTCAATATTTAAGCTTAGGAGCGATGTGCAGTCCGGTCAACGACGGGGCCGTTGGTCTGGCGTCCCCCTGGAGAGTCGCCACGCCCTCCGACGCGACAACCTCATCGCCGCCGGCGTGCAGTTACTGGGCAGCGAGCGCGGCCCCGCGCTGACCGTCCGGGCCGTCTGCCGCAAGGCCGCGCTCACCGAACGGTATTTCTACGAGAGCTTTTCCGACCGCGACGAATTCGTGCGCGCGGTGTACGACGACGTCTGCGCCCGGGCCATGACGACCCTCACCTCGGCGGACACCCCCCGGGCAGCGGTCGAGCAGTTCGTCGAGCTGATGGTCGACGACCCGGTGCGCGGGCGCGTGCTGCTCTTGGCGCCGGCCGTCGAGCCGATCCTGACCCAGTCGGGCGCCGAGTGGATGCCCAGCTTCATCGATCTGCTGCAGAAAAAGCTGTCGAATATCGGCGATCCCGTGCTGCAGAAAATGATCGCCACCAGCCTGGTCGGCGGTCTGACCAGCCTGTTCACCGCTTACCTAAACAGGCAGCTGGGGGCCACCCGCAAGCAATTCATCGATTACTGCGTCAACATGCTTTTCAACACGGCAGCCCCGTATGTACCGCCCTTGGACGGGGTATCCGAGTAGCGGCCGTTCGTCTTTGAGAGCGCCTGCATATGTAGGCCAAGTTGTGACCCGCCGCGCGCGGGGCGGAACTTGATGCAACTGACCGACACAGATATATTGACTGCAACCATTAGACACAGATAACTGGGGGTGCCATGCAAGTCGAGCTGTCCCAGCTGCAGCTGCTGCAAGAACTTGAGCCGGTCGTTGAGAAGTACCTGAACCGGCACCTGTCCATGCACAAGGCCTGGAACCCGCACGACTACATCCCGTGGTCGGACGGCAAGAACTATTACGCACTCGGCGGCCAGGAGTGGCACCCCGAGCAGAGCCAGCTCTCCGACCTCGCCCAAGTGGCGATGGTGCAGAACCTGATGACGGAAGACAATCTGCCGTCGTATCACCGCGAGATCGCGATGAACTTCGGCCTGGACGGCCCCTGGGGCACGTGGGTCAACCGCTGGACCGCCGAGGAGAACCGGCACGGGATCGCGCTGCGCGACTACCTGGTCGTGACCCGCGCGGTCGACCCGGTCGAGCTGGAGAAGCTGCGCATCGAGGTGGTCAACCGTGGCTTCAGCCCGGGCCAGAACCACCAAATTCGCGACGACCTGTTCGCCTCGAGCCTGTTCGATTCGGTTATCTACGTGACGTTCCAGGAGCTCGCGACCCGAATTTCGCACCGCAACACGGGTAGAGCCTGCAACGAGACGATCGCCGACCAGTTGCTGGGCAAGATCTCGGCCGACGAGAACCTACACATGATCTTCTACCGTGATGTCAGCGAGGCCGGGTTCGAGATCGCGCCCAATCAGGCGATGCGGTCGCTGCACAAGATCCTGCGGAACTTCCAGATGCCCGGCTTCCAGGTGCCCGAATTCCGCCGCAAGGCCGTATTCATCGCCGTCGGTGGCGTCTACGACCCGCGCATCCACCTCGAGGAGGTCGTGATGCCGGTGCTGAAGAAATGGCGCATCTTCGAGCGCGAGGACTTCACCGGCGAGGCCGCCGAGTTGCGCGACGACCTCGCGCTGCTGATCAAGGAACTCGAGATGTCCTGCGACAAGTTCGAGATCTCCAAGCAGCGCCAGCTCGACCGCGAACTCCGGACGGGCAAGAGGACCACCGCAGCCGAGCTGCACCAGACAGCCGGCAAGCTTGTGATGAGCCGCCGGTAGCCAGCGTTGCGCATCGGTCCATTCACGCTGGCCAGCCCGGTGGTGCTGGCCCCGATGGCGGGCGTGACCAACGTTGCATTCCGGACGCTGTGCCGTGAACTAGAGCAGTCCAAGGTCGGCACCGTCAGCGGACTCTACGTCTGCGAGATGGTGACCGCGCGTGCCCTCGTCGAGCGGCATCCGGTCACGATGCACATGACGACGTTCGCCCCGGAAGAGTCGCCGCGCTCGCTGCAGCTTTACACCGTCGACCCGGCCACCACCTATGCGGCGGCCAAGATGATCGCCGACGACGGCCTCGCCGACCACATCGACATGAACTTCGGCTGCCCGGTGCCCAAGGTCACCAAGCGCGGCGGCGGCGCGGCGCTGCCGTTCAAGCGGCGGCTGTTCGGCCAGATCGTGGCCGCGGCGGTGCGCGCCACCGAAGGCACCGACATCCCGGTGACGGTGAAGTTCCGCATCGGCATCGACGACGAGCACCACACACACCTGGACGCCGGCCGCATCGCCGAAGCCGAAGGCGCGGCGGCGGTCGCACTGCACGCTCGCACCGCGGCCCAGCGCTACTCCGGCACCGCCGATTGGGAGCAGATCGCGCTGCTCAAGCAGCAGGTGAAAACGATTCCAGTGCTCGGCAACGGCGACATCTACGACGCCAGCGACGCGCTGACCATGATGGCCAGCACCGGATGCGACGGCGTTGTCATCGGCCGCGGATGCCTGGGCCGGCCCTGGCTGTTCGCCGAGCTGTCGGCCGCGTTCACCGGCAGCCCGGCCCCCACCCCGCCGACGCTCGGCGAGGTCGCGAATATCGTGCGCCGGCACGGCGAGTTGCTCACCGCCCACTTCGGCGAGGACAAGGGCATGCGCGACATCCGTAAGCACGTCGCCTGGTATCTGCATGGCTTCCCGGCCGGATCCGATTTGCGGCGAGCGCTGGCCCTGGTCAAGACGCTCGACGAGCTCGACGCGCTGCTGGACCGGCTGGACGGCACCGTCGGGTTCCCGGAGGCGGCAACCGGGCCGCGCGGCCGGCAGGGTTCGGCCGCCCGCGTCAGTTTGCCCGAAGGCTGGCTGAACGACCCCGACGACTGCACGGTTCCGGCGGGGGCCGACGTCATGCACTCCGGGGGCTGAGCCCAACCCCGCTCGAAATCGCGTCCGCGGCGATAAGTCAGTACGATGTGGACCTTGCCGGATTGCGCTTGGGTAGCGGTTGGTTTAACCGGCTGCACAGGGGCTATGGACAAAGGCGCGACCTGACGGGTAGCGAAGTTGCAGCGCTGTTAGCGCGGCGCTGCGGTGAATTGGCGCACGGACATCACTGACGGCGGCATCGGGGCTTCGGAGGCGGATAGGACATGAGTGACGGCGAGGTAGACGCCACTCTTGGCCATCGCCGTGGCCCCCGCGACCGCCAACCCACCTCGCCGGCCGCACTAAGCGCGGCGCCCTGGGAGCGATTCTCCGAACCACCCGCCGATGACAGCGTCCATCGATGGCAGATCGAGCCGCCCGCCGCAACGCCCGAGCGTGCTTCAGCCGAGCCGGTCGGCTCTGTCGATCGGCCCGCCCGCAGCGCGGACCGAGGCGGAAGCCATGCCTCCGGGGCGCTCAGCGTCGCGGACCTGATCGCCAAAGTCGGCGCCAGCAACACCGGCACCCGCCACCACCGCGCGGCCCGCGACGATGAACCCGTCGAACCCGATCCGGAGTTGTTCTTCGACTTACAGGACACCCAGGTCATCGATACCCCGGCCTACTCGCTTGACGTGGTCTCGGAGGTTCCCGATCTCGGGCCCGCCACCTACTCGAACGGCGACGCGCCCACGCTCGACCGCACGGTCGAGGAACCGCCCGAGTCACGCCCCGCCAAGCCGAAGCGGACCCGACGCCCGAAATCTCCCGCGAACTCGTCGCCGAAACCCAAGTCCCGCCGTAGGCCGCTACTGCTGGCCGTTCGTTCGATGGCGGCCCTGTGTGCCGGGGTGGCACTGGCCCTGACCGGCGGCGCGTGGCAGTGGAGCACGTCGAAGAACCACCAGCTCAACGTCGTCAACGCGCTCGACCCAGACTCCGGCGACATCGTCGACCCCGGCGGGCAGTACGGCGACGAAGACTTCTTGATCGTCGGCATGGACTCCCGCTCCGGGGCGAACGCCGACATGGGCGCGGGCGACACCGAGGACGCCGGCGGCGCCCGGTCGGACACCGTGATGCTGGTCAACATTCCGGCGAACCGCAAACGCGTGGTGGCGGTGTCGTTCCCCCGTGATCTGGCGATCACCCCCATGCAGTGCGAAGCGTGGAATCCCGAAACCGGAAAGTACGGACCCCTCTACGACGAGAAGACGAAGACGTGGGGCTCCAAGATGGTTTACACCGAGACGAAGCTGAACTCGGCGTTCTCCTTCGGCGGCCCGAAATGTCTGGTGAAGGAAATCCAGAAGCTGTCCGGCTTGAGCATCAACCGGTTCATCGCCGTCGACTTCGCCGGGTTCGCCAAGATGGTCGAGGCACTCGGCGGCGTCGAGGTGTGCAGCAAGACACCGCTGCACGACTACGAACTCGGTACCGTCCTCGAGCATTCGGGACGCCAGCTCATCGATGGCCCTACGGCGCTGAACTACGTGCGCGCCCGCCAGGTCACCACCGAGTCCAACGGCGACTACGGCCGCATCAAACGCCAGCAGCTGTTCTTGTCGTCGCTGCTGCGTTCGCTGATCTCGGAAGACACGCTGACCGACCTCAACAAGCTCAACAATGTCGTCAACATGTTCATCAGCAATAGCCGGGTGGACAACGTCCAGACCAAGGACCTTGTTCAGCTGGGCCGGTCGCTGCAGGGCATGGCGGCCGGGCACTTCACGTTCGTCACGGTGCCCACCGGTGTGACGGACCAGAACGGCGACGAACCACCGCGGACGGCCGACATGAAGGCGCTCTTCAACGCGATCATCAACGACGATCCGCTGCCCGAAGAAAACGACCAGAACGCGCAAAACCTGGGGACTACGCCGACGTCGGGGCCGACGGCCGCACCCACCACCAAGAAATCACCGCCGCCGAGTGCTGCGCCCGAGGCGCGACGCGAGCAGGTGACGACGACCTCGCCCGACGAGGTCACCGTGCGGGTCTCCAATGCGACGCCACAGAGCGGGCTGGCCGCCACCGCCACCAGCCAGCTCAAGCACAACGGGTTCAACGTCATGTCACCCGATGACTATCCGAGTTCGGTGAATGCCACGACGGTGTTCTTCTCGCCCGGCAATGAGCAAGCGGCGGCGACCGTGGCATCGGCGTTCGCGAACTCGAAGGTTGCGCGGGTGTCCGGCTACGGGCAGGTCGTTCAGGTGGTGCTCGGCCCCGATTTCAAGTCGGTGACCGCTCCCGCGCCCAGCGGTTCGTCGCTCAGCGTCCAGATCGACCGCAGCCCGGGGAGCACGCCCACCAAACTGCCCGACGACCTGACGGTGACTAACGCCGCCGATACCACCTGTGAATAACCGTATTTCGCTTCAGTAGATCGCCGATTCCGACGCCGAGTCAGTAGGCTTGGCGACATGCGGACCGCCTACCATGAGCAACTCTCGGATTTATCCGAGCGCCTGGGCGAGATGTGTGGGCTAGCGGGGGTAGCCATGGAGAAGGCAACCCAAGCACTCCTGCAGGCCGACCTCGTCCTCGCCGAACAGGTGATTTCCGGCCACGAAGAGATCGCGGAATTGAGCGCTCTCGCCGAGGAGAGCGCCTTCGTGCTGCTCGCGCTCCAGGCACCGGTGGCCGGCGACCTCCGGTCCATCGTGAGTGCCATCCAGATGGTCGCCGACATCGACCGGATGGGCGCGTTGGCGCTACATGTCGCCAAGATCGCCCGCCGTCGCCATCCTCAGCACACATTGCCCGAAGAGGTCAATGGTTATTTCGCCGAAATGGGCAGAGTCGCAGTCGAACTGGGTAACAGCGCACAAGAGGTGGTGCTGTCCCGCGACCCGGAGAAAGCCGCCCGGATACGCGAAGAAGACGACGCGATGGACGACCTGCACCGGCACTTGTTCTCGGTGCTGATGGACCGCGAATGGAAGCACGGCGTGGCGGCCGCCGTCGACGTGACCCTGCTGGGGCGCTTCTACGAACGCTTCGCCGACCACGCGGTCGAGGTGGCCAGGCGCGTCATCTTCCAGGCGACGGGCAAGCTGCCCGAAGACGAGACGGCGCCCACGCCGTAACCCCGTTAGCCGAAGCGACCGGAGATGTAGTCCTCGGTGGCCTTCTGCGAGGGATTGGAGAAGATCTTCTCGGTGTCGTCGACCTCGATGAGCCGGCCGGGCTTTCCCGCGGCTTCGAGGTTGAAGAACGCCGTGTGATCGCTGACTCGGGCGGCCTGCTGCATGTTGTGCGTGACGATGACGATCGTGTAGTCCTGCTTCAACTCACTGATCAGTTCCTCGATCGCCATCGTCGAGATCGGGTCCAGCGCGGAGCACGGCTCGTCCATCAGCAACACATCGGGTTGTACCGCGATCGCACGCGCGATGCACAACCGCTGCTGCTGTCCGCCCGATAGACCGCCACCGGGCCGGTTCAGCCGGTTCTTGACCTCGTCCCACAGGTTGGCGCCGCGCAGCGAGTGTTCGGCGATGTCGTCGAGCAGCCTGCGATTGCGCACCCCCTGCAGCTTGAGGCCCGCCACCACGTTGTCGCGAATAGACATGGCGGGAAACGGGTTTGGCCGCTGGAACACCATGCCGATCGCCCGGCGCACACCCACCGGGTCGATACCCGCGCCATAGATGTTCTCGTCGTCGAGCAACACGGTGCCCTCGACCCGCGCACCGGGAATGACCTCGTGCATCCGGTTCAATGTGCGCAGCACGGTCGTCTTGCCGCAACCGGACGCGCCGATGAACGCCGTCACGCTGCGCGGGAGAATCGACAGCGTCACATCGGCGACCGCCTGAAACGATCCGTAGTAGATGTTGACGTCTTTCAAGTCCAAACGCTTTGCCACCCAGCACTCCTCCCTAGGACTTCTTGGGAGCAAACATCATCGAGACCACCCTGGCTCCAACATTGATAACCGCAATCATCACGATCAGCGTCAGCCCCGCTCCCCATAGTCGATCGGTGGGAACCGGGTTCACGCCTGCGCCCGACGCTGTCTCGTTGAACATCATGCCAGGCAATGTCCCCATGAATCCCTTGAAGATGTCGAAGTTCATCGCCTGCGAATAGCCGACCAGGATGAGCAGCGGAGCCGTTTCGCCCATCACTCTGGCCAGCGCCAACATTATCCCAGTGATGATGCCCGACAACCCTGTCGGAATCACCACCCTGACAATGGTTTTCCACTTCGGTACCCCCAGCGCATAGCTGGCCTCGCGCAGATCCATCGGAACGATCCGCAGCATCTCCTCCGTCGACCGCTCAATCACCGGCAGCATCAACAGCACCAAAGCCAACGACACCGCGAACCCCGAGCGGTCAATGCCCAGCGTGGCCACACACGACGCGTAGATGAACAATGCGGCAATAATCGATGGCACGCCGGACAAGATGTCCACCATGAATGTCGCCAGCCTGCCGAGTCTGGTGCCACCCCCGTACTCGACCAGATAGATCGCGACCATGACACCGATCGGCACGGAGATCGCGGCGGACACCAAGCCCTGCAGCAGGGTGCCGACAATGGCGTGATAGGCGCCGCCCCCGGCAGCAAAAGGCGTAGTACCCGCCTGGGAATGCGTCCACCATGACGCGGACGCGATCACCTTGAAGCCCTTGACGATAACCGCGCACAACACCCACAGCAGGGGCGCCAGCGCGATCAGCATCGACAGCGAAACCAACACCGTTGCAACGATGTTGGAGGCCCGGCGGCGCCGGCCGAGTCCGGATAGCGTGCGCGCCTTGAGGGGCCGGTCGAAGATCGAGGTCATCGCGCGCCCTTCCTGGTTCCGGCAAGTGCGCCGCGAGCCAAGGCATCGACCACAAAGGTCAGCACGAAGAGCACCAGCCCTGCCGCAATATAGGCACCGGCCTTGTACCGGTCATTGAATTCCCATGCGGTGGCCGCGATCTTGGTCGCAAAGGTCGAGCCACCGTCGAATAGTGACCAGCCGAACGCCTTTTGGGTGCCGCGCAAGATGATCAGCAGCGCGACCGTCTCACCCAGGGCGCGGCCCAGGCCCAGCATCGCGCCGCTGATGTATCCGGACCTGCCGAACGGCAACACCGTTGTCGTGACCACCTCCCAGCGGGTGGCACCGAGCGCCAACGCGGCCTCAATCTGCTCGTGCGGCGTCTGCACGAAGACTTCGCGGGTGACCGCGGTGATCAGCGGCAGGATCATCACCGCCAGCACGATCCCGCCGGTGAAAATGGTGCCGCCGCCGGCCGCCGACGCACTGCCGTCGGCGAACAGGAAACACCAGCCCAGCGACTGATTCAGCCAGGTCGCGACGGGCCTCAGTTGCGGAGCCAGGACATACAGACCCCATACGCCGTAGATGATCGAGGGAACCGCGGCCAGCAGATCGATGGTGTAGGCCAGCGGCCCGGCGAGCCGCCGCGGTGCGTACTGGGTGAGGAAGATGGCGACACCCAGCGCGACCGGCATCGCCAGGATCAACGCGAACACCGAGACGAACACCGTCACCTGCAGCAGGTCGAGGATGCCGAAGTGCATCGCCGAGGTGTTGGTGGTGATCCAGCTGCCGCGGTAGGTGAAGAAGTCTTCTTGGTTGCGCTTGAACGCCGGCATCGCGCGCAACAGTAGGAACCCGCCGACCGCAATGACGACTGCGGCGATCAGTACCGCCGAGGCCTCCGCGAATTTCCGAAATATCCGGTCCCCGAAGCGGGATTGAACGCCTTTCCACGGGCGGATGGGTACGACCGGCGCTGACGGAAAGGACGCGGCAGCGACCGAACCCGAACCCGCCTGGGCTGGATCTGGCGTAGTCATTGTGAATCCGTCACTGCCGGTTTGGTGTCGCTCCTTGGACCCGAGGGCTACTGCATCGCATTGATCGCGGTGACCAGTCGCTCCTTGACCTTATCGGTCAACGGGATGTAGCCGGCCGATGAAAGGTTGGCCTGACCGGTGTTCGCGGCCACAGCCAGGAAGGACTTGATCGCCGTCGCGGTCTCCGCGTCGTAGCCCTTCGAGCAGACGATCTCGTAGGTGGCCAGCACCAACGGATAGGCACCCGGCTGCTGCGCGGCGTACATCGAATTCAAGTTCAGCACCAGGTCGTTGCCACCCGACACGAAGGTGGCCGTGTTGATGGCGGTGCTCGCCGTCTCGGTGGTCAGGGGGACCACGCCACCGGCCGTGGCGAGTTGTGCGTAGGGCAGGCCCGCCTGGTCAGCGAAGCCCTTTTCGACATATCCGATGGCGCCGTGGGTAGCCCGCACCGCCTGGATGACACCGGACGACTTCGCCGCTCCTTCGCCGACACCGCCCTGGAATTCGGTGCCGACTCCCTTAGACCAGCTCTCCGGCGCGGAGGCCGTCAGAAACTTCTGCACGTTGTCGGTGGTGCCCGACGAGTCCACCCGGTAGATCGACGTGATCTTGGTGTCGGGCATCGCTATCCCGGGATTCAGCGCCGTCAGGACGGGGTCATTCCAGACGGCGATCCGGCCGGTCAAAATCCTCGCCAGCGCATCGCTGTTCAGGGTCAACGTCTTGACCTCGGGCAGGTTGTAGACCAGGGCCACCGGTCCGAACACCAGCGGCAGGTCCCACGCGGGGTTTCCGTTGCACCGTTTGGTGGCGGGCATGATTTGGTCGGCGATCAGCGGAGAGTCCGATCCCGCGAAGTCGACGTGGCCGGCGATGAATTGCTCGCGGCCGGCTCCCGACCCGGTCGGGTTGTACGACACGGACTTGCGCGGGCAGTACTGACCCCAGACGTGGCTGAACACCGCCATCGCGTTCTGCTGAGCGGTCGACCCTTCGGCCGTCAATTCGCCTTTGCCGCTACAGGTCGGCGTGTCGCCGGGTCCCGACGACGCTCCCGAGGCCGGGTCGTGGTGATTGTCATCGCTGCCGCAGGCCGTCAGGCCCGCACTGGTCATCGTGATCGCCAACACCGCTGCCGCCAGCGTCTTGCCAACGTTGTCGAGCCTCACCGATCTCGCTTTCTGACGCAGTTTCGACGCATGCGGCCGCCGCTCGAAACTATGCGCTGACGCCCCGTTCACAAGAGTGCCTAAGCGGTGAACGTGCGGTGAATTGTCAGCTGGCACGCCACTTCTGCCTGCGCTTTCTCCTCACCCGGCGGTCGGCGCCGGCGCGTACGCGGTGTCGACGCTGTAGGTGGTGAATCCCTGGCGCCGATAGGTCCGAACCGCGGCGACATTGTCCGCCTCGACATAGAGCAGCACGGTGACGTCGCCCGGGTCTGGCGGCCCCGAGAGGCGTCGAGCCAGCCACTCGATGCCGACGGCCGTCAACATCTGCCCCAGCCCGCGGCCCTGCGCCGACGGGTCGACACCGAGGACGTACACCTCGCCCAGGCGCGGTTGATCGAGGTGCACTTTGGTCCAGTGGAAGCCCAGCAGCCGATCCGCGTCGTCGAACGCCAAGAACAAACCCGCTGGGTCGAACCACGGCTCGCTGCGCCGCTCGGCCAGGTCGGCCGCGGTCCACCCACCCTGTTCGGGGTGTGCGGCGAACGCGGCGTTGTTGACCCGCAGCAGCTCGGCGTCGTCGTCGGTACCCGCGTAGGTACGGACCCGCACGCCGGGAACCGGGGCCACCGGGTCGGGGATCCCCTGGAGCACCAGTCTCATCTGGACGAGCTCCCGCACCGCGATCAGACCCAGCGCCGCCGCGGTCGCGGCGGCAGGCTCCAGCGTGCCGTGCGCCCAAAAGCGGTTACTTCCAGCGGTTTTGGCGATCGCCGCCCGTCCTATCGCCGTGCCGATACCACGCCGGCGGGCCCGCGGATGGACGACGAATTCGGCCATCCCGTCGCCGCCGTCACGGGGCGGACTGAGATTGAGGTAGCCCTCGATGGTGTTGGCGCTGGTGACCAGCAGGTGCTCGGTGCGGTCGTGCCCGAGTTCCCGAAGAACCTGCTCGCCGACGGGTGCTACCCCATCGAATTCGGTTGCCGCCGCGACCAGTTCACGTACGCCTTGCTGCTCTTCGGCGGTCAGTGCAGAGCGCCAGTCAGGGCCCCGGTCCGACCACGTCACTGACTGCGCAGCGGGTCGGCCAGCGGGTCTTCCAGATTCTCGGCGTCGGGCTCGTCGCTTTCGATGTCGTCGTCGGGCGGAGGGATCGGTGCTCGTCCGCGCGCCGGACGAACGGCCTTGTAGCCCACGTTGCGGACCGTGCCGATCAGTGCCTCGTACTCGGGTCCGAGTTTGGCCCGCAACCGCCGTACGTGCACGTCGACTGTCCGGGTGCCACCGAAGAAGTCGTATCCCCACACCTCGTGCAGCAGCTGGGCGCGAGTGAACACCCGGCCGGCATGTTGAGCCAGGTATTTCAGCAGCTCGAACTCTTTGTAGGTGAGGTCAAGCGGACGGCCCCGCAGCCGCGCGGTGTAGGTGCCTTCGTCGATCACCAGCTCGCCGAGGCTGACCTTGCCGGCGCTCTCCTGGTCGGCCAGCCCACCGCGGCGACCGACCACCAGCCGTATCCGCGCGTCGACCTCGGCGGGCCCGGTGCCGGGCAGCAGGATCTCATCCAGCCCCCAGTCCGCGCTGACCGCCACCAGGCCGCCTTCGGCCACGACCGCGATGACCGGGACCGACCGGCCCGCGGTGCTCAACAAACGGCAAAGCCCGCGCGCGGCCGACAGATCGGTGCGCGCGTCGACGAGAACCGCGTCCGCGGTCCCCGCCTCCAGTAGTGAGGAGGGCTCGGGCGGCGCTGTCCGCACGGTGTGGGGAAGCAACGACAACGACGGTAGGACCGGGTCCGGGTGCAGCTCAGAGGTCAGTAGTAGTAGCTCCAACAACCCCTCCAGCTCGTGGGAAAGGCATCTCCCAGATTCATAAAGCCACGTGGCGTTAGTGGCCAGGCAATGTAACGATAACGTGCCACCTGGCCTTTGTGCGTGTCCTTGGTAGCTACTGTGAGCCCCGCCACGAGGTAATCCGGACCGGAATCCCCCGCCGCACACCGCGGCGAACTACGCCACAATATGCGGATGCGCAGGCTGCTGATCAGTGTGATCGCCGCGGTGTCCGCCGCGGCGGTGATCGTCGGCGGCACCGTCGGGGTGGACTACGGCGCCAGCATCTACGCCGAGTACCGCCTGTCGCGCAACGTGCGCACGGCGGCGAATCTGGGGTCGGATCCGTTCGTGGCCATCCTGGCCTTCCCGTTCATTCCGGAGGCGATGCACCGCCACTACCACGAGCTGGAAATCAAGGCGAACGGCATCGAACACGCGCCGACGGGCAAGGCCACCCTCGAAGCCACCATGCACTCGATCGACCTGACCTACGCGTCGTGGCTGATCAGACCCGACGCGAAGCTGCCGGTGGGCAAGCTGGAGAGCCGCATCATCCTCGACTCAACACACCTGGGCCGGTACCTCGGGATGGACGATTTGATGGTGGAGGCGCCACCCGCCGAGACCAACGACGCCACCGGCGGTACCACCGAATCGGGCATTTCAGGTAACCACGGGCTGGTGTTCAGCGGAACCCCGAAATCGATCAACTTCGACCACCGGGTGAGCGTCTCGGTCGACCTTTCGATCGCGCCCGACGACCCGGCGACACTCGTGTTCACCCCGACCGGCATCCTCACCGGACCCGACACCGCCAACCAAACCGTTCCGGACGACAAGCGCGACGCCGTGCTGCACGCCTTCACCGCCAGACTGCCCAATCAACGGCTTCCGTTCGGCGTGGCGCCGCGCACGGTGGGGGCACGCGGCTCGGACGTGATCATCGAGGGCATCACCACGGGAGTAACCGTGACCCTCGAAGGGTTTAACCAATCATGACAACCGTCGTCGTTGCGATAGTCGGGGCTCTGGCCCTAGCGGCGGTCGTCGGCTGGCTGATGACCCGGCGCTCCGGTGCGATCAAAGAAGTTGATTCGGGCCCGCGCCAGAGCACCGGCGTCGACACCGCGGACCTGGGCCTGTCCAGCACCGGGCCGACCGTCGTGCATTTCAGCGCACCGTGGTGCGGACCCTGCGATCGGGTACGCCGGGTGGTCGACCAGGTGTGCGACAACATGGGCGATGTGGCACATGTCGAAGTCGACATCGACGCCAACCCGGCAGCTGCGCGGCGCTTTTCGGTGCTGTCGTTGCCGACAACCCTGATTTTCGACGTCAACGGACGACAGCGTTACCGGACATCGGGCGTCCCCAAGGCCGCCGACCTGCGCTCCGCGCTCGAACCGCTGTTGGCTTGATCGCGATGTCATTGGGTAAGCTGACCGACGTGTCATCCCGCATGGAGCTCATGCTCACCAAGCGCCGCGCAGTCGATCTGTGCCGCGTCGCGGGTTGTTGTTGTCGCTGTTGCTGTAGCTGCTGAGTAGCCGCGCCCGCACGCGCAGCACTCGGAGCAGCCCGGAGCCCCATCCTGGCGTGTCTCCACTTCTTCCGTGCAACAGGCAAATAGGAGTATTTCGTGTCAAGCAGTAATACCAGCGCCCAGCTGGACCGCGTCGACGTTCGTGGACCCAGATTCGCGGCCTGGGTCACGACCGCGGTCCTGGTCGCGACGCTGATCGTCTCGGCGGTGAGCCCGCTGGCGGCCGCGATCATTCTGGGTCTGCAGGCCGTTGTCTTCGCGATCGGTGCTCTCGGCGGCCCGCGCCGGCACCCTTACGGCCGCCTGTTCGCCACCCTGGTGGCACCTCGGCTGGGCCCGGTCAAAGAGCGCGAACCGGTGGCTCCCCTGAAGTTCGCCCAGTTGGTCGGCCTGATCTTCGCGATCGTCGGTACTGCCGGATTCGCCGTCGGTGCGCCCCTGGTGGGCGTCATCGCGACGGCTTTCGCGCTGGTGGCGGCGTTCCTGAATGCGGCCTTCGGCATCTGCCTGGGCTGCCAGCTTTACCCGCTCGTGGTTCGCCTACGACCGACTGCCGGTCCGGCGTAACCGAAGTTCATCGCAAGTAATCGAAAGGATCCCCAACCATGGCACGCTCCGACGTCCTGGTCTCCGCCGAGTGGGCTGAGAAAAACCTCGACACCGCGAACGTCGTGTTCGTCGAGGTCGACGAGGACACCAGTGCGTACGACGGGGGCCACATCGCCGGCGCGATCAGGCTCGACTGGCGCACCGACCTGCAGGACCAGGTCAAGCGCGACTTCGTCGACGCCCAGCAGTTCTCCAAACTGCTGTCCGAACGCGGCATCTCCAACGACGACACCGTGATCCTCTACGGCGGCAACAACAACTGGTTCGCCGCCTACGCCTACTGGTACTTCAAGCTGTACGGCCACACGCAGGTCAAGCTTCTCGACGGCGGCCGCAAAAAGTGGGAGCTCGACGGACGCCCGCTGTCCGCCGACACCGTCAGCAGGCCGGCCACCTCGTACACTGCGGCCCCGCCGGACAACACGATCCGGGCGTTCCGGGACGAGGTGATCGCGGCCATCAACGCCAAGAACCTCGTCGACGTGCGCTCCCCCGACGAGTTCTCCGGCAAGATCCTGGCGCCGGCGCATCTGCCGCAGGAGCAGAGCCAGCGACCCGGACACATTCCGGGAGCGATAAACGTGCCATGGAGCCGGGCCGCTAATGAGGACGGCACCTTCAAGTCGGACGAGGAGTTGGCCAAGCTGTACGCCGACGCCGGCCTGGACGGCACCAAGGAAACGATTGCGTACTGCCGGATCGGGGAACGTTCGTCGCACACCTGGTTCGTTCTGCAGGAATTACTCGGGCACAAGAACGTCAAGAACTACGACGGCAGTTGGACGGAATACGGCTCCCTGGTGGGCGCCCCGATCGAGTTGGGAAGCTGATATGTGCTCTGCACCTAGGCAAGGACAGACGTTGCCGGCCAGCGTCGACCTGGAGAAGGAAACCGTGATCACCGGGCGCGTCGTGGACCGCGACGGCCAAGCCGTCGGTGGCGCGTTCGTCCGCCTGCTGGACTCGTCCGACGAGTTCACGGCAGAGGTCGTCGCGTCGGCCACCGGCGACTTCCGGTTCTTCGCGGCACCGGGAGCGTGGACGCTGCGTGCCCTGTCCAAGGCCGGCAACGGTGACGCCGTCGTCGCGCCGTCGGGCGCCGGTATCCACGAAGTGGACGTCAAGATCGCCTGACCGCTGATGCCGTGACCGGGATCCCCCGGAAGCGCGGCTGATGGCGCGAGGCGAATAGACTCGCTAGCGTGGTGCTCTTCTTCGAGATCATGCTGGTCGCCGCAGTCGTGGTCATCTCCTGGTTTGCGTTGTACACCCTCTACCGGCTCATCACCGACGAGTCGTGACGTACGAGGACCCTGAGGGACCGGCCGGTTCTGCAGCGTCTAGCGACCGCGCGGTCGCTGCCGCCGCCGAACGCGCCAAGGTGACCGCCGCCCGCAACATTCCCGCCTTCGACGATCTGCCGGTCCCGGCCGACACCGCGAACCTGCGCGAAGGCGCCAACCTCAACGACGCGCTGCTCGCCCTGCTGCCGCTGGTCGGCGTGTGGCGCGGTGAGGGCGAGGGCCGCGGACCCGACGGCGACTACCGATTCGGCCAGCAGATCGTGGTCTCCCACGACGGCGGCGACTACCTGAATTGGGAAGCCAGATCGTGGCGGCTCGACACCGACGGCAATTACCAGGCGCCCGGCCTGCGCGAGACCGGCTTCTGGCGCTTTGTCCTCGATCCCGACGACCTGAGTGAATCCACGGCCATCGAGCTTTTGCTCGCCCACTCGTCCGGCTACGTCGAACTCTTCTATGGGCGCCCCCGCAACCAGTCGTCGTGGGAGCTGGTGACCGATGCCCTGGCCCGCAGCCGATCCGGCGTTCTGGTGGGCGGCGCCAAGCGCCTCTACGGCATCGTCGAGGGCGGCGACCTTGCCTACGTCGAGGAGCGGGTGGACGCCGACGGCGGACTGGTCCCGCACCTGTCGGCGCGGCTGTCCCGGTTCGTCGGCTAACGGCCCGCTGCTGTTGCCCGCGTAGGTATTTGGGCGCTCGCACCAAACCATTGCCTTCGGCCGATCTTTTGCGTGTACTGTTCGACGTCCGAGCAGCCGATACCGCGCGAAGGGAGATCGGCGGATGCGTCCCACGAGGGCACCCTCGCCCATCTTGCGTTGGACCGTCACCGCGGTCGGTGTGCTCCTCGTCCTCTATCTAGCCCTACTGGCTCTGCGGCCTTCCATCGACGATTCTTTTCCGCCATGGCTGGGGTGGTTCGGCCGGCCGGGATCGATGCCGACGCTCGGAGTCGTTGTCATCGTGCTGATCTGGGCATCCGTGCTGAATTTCCGCTCGGGCAGCAGCCACCGGGCAGTGGGAGTTTCGTTCAGCCTGATTGCAGCCCTGGTCCCGATGACGGCGATCCTGGGACTCAGCTCCTACTGGGGATGTCACGACGCCAACCATCCCGCCCTCTTCACTCCCCTGATGGCGACGGCCAGTCTGGTCAAGGGCGGCACCGGCGACTTCTCCGTGGGCGGGCACACCTGCCCGAGCACCACGCCGGTGGGCCTGGAATTGGCCCGAATCGCCGCGCTGTCGGCGATCTTCACCGGATTGGGCGGCGCGGTGGTCGGGGTCTTCCGGTCACAGGTGGACCGGATGCGGGCCAACTGGGCCGAATCCGTCACGGCCGTGGTGGGTATCGACAACGACACGCAATCGATGATCAGTGCCGTCGCCCGCACGCTGGACCGGCGCGGCACCCTGGTCGTCATCACCGGCGCCAGCGACGACCGCGTGCAACGGGCCCGCCGCCAAGGCGCCCGGGTGGTGCTGGTGGACTTCAACACGCCGTCGACCCTGGTGTCACTTCGGCTGTGGCGACGCCTTTCTCGGCTCTACCTGATGGCACCGGACCCGGCGCTCAACCTGATGTGGCTGGACCAGATCAGTCGCCGACTCTCCGAAATCGCGCACAAGCAGCGGTTACCACTCATCGTGCGGATGGACGATCCGTGGCTGGCCCAGGCGTGGCGCGCCCAGCAGTTCGGCGGATCGGATACCCGATGGGCGGCCGACGTGGTCGGCAAATACGAGGTGACCGCGGGCCGGCTTCTCGACAGCATTATCGCAGCGGGGCGCGCGAAGCACGTATTCGTCTGCGGCACTTCACAATTGACACTCGCGCTGTGCGCGGACCTGACCCAACGCGCCCTGGAACGCGACTTCTACACTCCGCCCGGCGCAGTCGCGTTGCCCGCGCTGACCCTGGTCGAAAGAGACGCCGAGGACTACCTGCACGATCACGAGTTCCACCGTCAGCAAGCCGGATTCATGTCGGAGGGACCGACGATCGACGCGGTCGCGGAGGCGCCGACGATCCCGACCATGCTGAAGCTGATCGGTGACGTCGACCCCGCGACCAGTGCGGTGATCTTCGTGGACGCGCATGCCGGGACCACCGCCGCCCGGTTGGCGGCCCGCTTCCCCGACATGTCCATCTATGCCTCGGACCTCAACACCAGCATCAGCGACGATTCCGTTCAGGTCGTCGGCCGGCTGCAGTCCTATTCGCTGGTGCTCGATACCCAAGAGGGTCAGGTTCAGGACGCCTGGGAGCGCGCGGCTCGGCTGATCCATGAGCGCTATGTCTCGACCATTGACCCCAGTTGGCCGCGTGGCGCGGCGGCCGTGCCCTGGGCCGAGCTCGACGAGTTCTACCGCGGATCCAACCGGCGCCAGGTCCGCAACGCATTGTGGATGGTGGAGCAGATCGCGGGGCACACCTGGAATACCTGGGGCAGCCCGCCCGCCCAGCTGTCCGGCAGCGAGATGTCGGGGCTGGCGCCGACCGAACAGCTCGCGCTGATGGGCTTCGACCACCACTCGTCGCTGCAGATGGCCCAGGCGGAGCACGAAGACTGGTGCCGTTACTACCGGCGCAACGGCTGGAAATACGGTGTCCCACGCGACGACTCACGCAAGATCCACAACAAGATCGTCGACTGGTCGGTGGTGGAAAGCGACCCGGATCTGCTCAACGCCGCGGTACGGAGTCTGGCGGGCACGCTATGGAGCCTGCGCCAGCTGGGCTTTCGCTCGCGTCCGCTATGGCAATCCTTCACCCGGGTGGGGACGGTCGCTGCCGAACAACGAAGCGCGCCATGGACTTGGACGTCGGACTCGGGACACGCGATGCGCGCCGATGCGGGCGACTGGGCGATCTCGGAGGACGGCAAGGTCTGGTCGGTGCGCGACGATATCTTCCGGGACACCTACGAGCCCGCGGGCGACGGGCAATGGCAACGTAAGGGGCGGGTCCAAGCCCGCCCGGCCTACCCGGGCGAGACCATCAACACCCTGGAGGGGCCCACCAACGCCGCCGAGGGCGACTGGGTCGTGCGGGGAGCCAGCGGTGAGCAGTGGCCGGTCCCCGGTGACGAGTTCGCACGGCGCTACACCGAATACCGGCCGCCCGAAGAAGCGCATGCCAAAGACGGCTGCGACGGGTAAGCGGTCGCGTGTTGCCGACCCAAAATTGCGCTGAAAATTAGCGCATCGTGAAGGGACTCAACACTGATACGGTATCGGCGCATGTGCGTAAGGGTCGCGCAGGCAGGCTTTCGCTCCAGTTCGTTCGCTCTTCACCCTAGGAGACTGCGATGGCGCTGTTTATCAGCTACTCGAGCCAAGATCGGTCGACGGTCGACGCCCTGACCACCGCCCTTCGGCGCGGGCAGAACCAGGTGTGGTTCGACCAAGAGCTCGGTGGTGGCGACTCGTGGTGGGCCAAGATCCTCGAGCAGATCCGTGACTGCGAAGTGTTCATCGTTGCGCTGTCGAGCAACTGGCTGCAATCCAAGCCGAGCCAGGCGGAGCTGCGCTACGCCCAAGCTTTGGGCCGGCCGATCCTTCCCGTACGGATCGGCGACGTCGACAGCATGCGCGTGAATCCCCTTGCCGCATTGCAGATCATCGACTACCGGGAACCAAGCGTTGACGCCGGCATCCAGTTGGTCACCGCGGTGCACGCGCTGCGCAGCAAGCCGGTGCCGTTGCCCAACCCGCTGCCCGAAGAGCCCCCGGTGCCGTTCGGCTACATCACGCGGCTGGGGAACACCCTCGCCGAAAAAGAACTGAGCCCGCAGCAGCAGCTTCAGCTGTTGGTCGAGCTGCGGTCCGGGTTCGATGAGGACGGCGACGATCCCAGTGCCCGCGGCGACATCGCGCAACTGCTGCGCATGTTGCGCCTGCGACATGACGTCACGTACCGCACCCGAAGCGAAATCGACAACGTGCTGTCCGAAATCGAGGCCAAGGACGGTTCGCCGGAAGGCGCCGCCGCCAACGCCCCGGCTCCGGCTGCCGCGGCGCCCCCTGCCGCAGCCACCGCGGTCACTGCCCCGACCGCGGTGAGCGGCGGCGCGGCGACCGGCGGCGGGTCGAACAAACGGCTGCTCATTATCGGCGGTGCCGCACTGGCCGTCATCGCCGTGATCGCGATCGTCGTGGTGGTGGCGACTCAGGGAGGCAAGACCAAGCCTGCCCCGAAGGCCGGCACGAGCGCGAATTCGTCGGTGAATTCAGGACCGGCTCCGGCCCCGGATTCGGGTCCGGCATCCAAGCTGGAGGCCTATCTGATCGGCGCCGCCGAGGTCGGCACGATCGTGACCGACCCGAATCTGGCGTCCGGCGAGAAATTTAATCAGCTGCGCAGTCCCAAGTGGTCGCTGTCGAGTCCGGAATGCGCGGGCGGCTACGAATCCGGGGTGGCCGCCGGATACCAGGGAGCCGCCGGCTTCACTGCGATCAGTGGCCAAATAGTCCACACCTCCGGACAAGACCAGGTGCACCGGATCATTGAGGCGGTCGCGTCGTTCTCGTCGGCCGATCAAGCCGGCGCATTCGTCGCGGCCGCGGCGGACAAGTGGAAAGCGTGCGCCGGAAAGACGGTGACCGAGACGCTTAACGGCCACACCTATGACTGGGCGTTCGCCGACGTCACCGGGGAGGCGCCGAAGATCGCCCAACAGCGCACCCGGGCCGACAACGCCAAGACCTGCCACCACGTGCTGCACGCGGCGGGGAGCATGGTCATCGACGTGAGCACCTGCGGCCCCGAGGTCGGGACCGGCGAGGCGGGCAAGATCGCCGAGAAGATCTCGGCGAAGATCGGGGCTTAACAGCCCACGACATGGAACGACCCCCGAGCAAGGATCCTGGTTGGACAGACCGGGAAGCTCGGGGGCCGGGTGGCTACGGGGAATTCGCCAGCGCGCGTAGATCGCTAGCTCTTCCGAGCCAATGCAGCTAGCGCGTAGCCACCTCACATGTCCATGAAGCTATC
Source organism: Mycobacterium sp. Aquia_213 (assembly GCF_026625985.1). Taxonomy (NCBI): domain Bacteria; kingdom Bacillati; phylum Actinomycetota; class Actinomycetes; order Mycobacteriales; family Mycobacteriaceae; genus Mycobacterium; species Mycobacterium sp. Aquia_213. Next base: position 769,410 of record NZ_CP113116.1, on the reverse strand, counting down.
AATTTCGCGGACCACCTCCTTCCCTGTGTACGGCCGACCGTACCCGCCGCTGTGCGTGCCGACAACACAATTCAGCGCTCAGCGATCGCTGACGATCGCGGCGTCGACCAGTTGGGCGAAGTCCTCCGTCATCGGTGATCGACCCAACGGACGACCATCGAGCGTGTGTACGCGAGCCGCCAGGGTCATGCTGGACACCAGCCAGATCCCTTGGGCGGCATGCAAATCCGCGACGCGCAGCGCGCGGTAGTCGCAGTCGTAGCCTTTGCTTCGCGCCACCTCGAACAGCGCCTGCTGCGTGGTGCCGCGCAAGATCGGATACCAGGGCGGCGGCGTCAGCAGGCACGGGTTACTGTCCGGGCCGGCATAGGAATCGGTGACGATCACCACCGTCGAGCGCGGGCCTTCCAGGATGTAGCCGTCCGAGCTGACGAAAATCACGTCGCCGGCGCCCTGTTGGGCGGCGTGCCGCAACGCGGCCATATTCACCGCGTACGACAGGGTTTTCGCGCCGGCCAACAACCACGGCATCTCGCCGACGCCAATGGCGGGTAGCCCTCGGTCCAGCGTTAGCGCCGCGAGCCCGCTACGGCGAACCGCGGCAACCCGTTCCGGGACGGCGTTGACCATCACGTACGCGGTGGGCTCCGAACCGCTCTCACGCCCGCGGCTGTAGATCAACCGCAATGCGCCTTCGTCGGCCGAGCCGGCGACCCACTCCCGGGTGGCGATGTCGATCGCGCGCCGCCAGTTTGGAAGGTCCGGCTCGGGCAGATCCATGAATTTGGCCGACTGGGTCAGGCGCTGCAGATGTGGCCCGACCAGACAGGCCCCGCCGTCGCGGACCAATAGGGTCTCGAAGGCACCGTCGCCCCGGACGGCCGCGAGATCGTCGGCGTGCAGGAGCGGGGTGCCGGGCGGATGTATTTCGCCGTCGAGGGTGACGATCACACCCGTCTGGGCTGCCATGCCGACAGAGCCTAGCCGTCGCGGTGAGGGGCGCCGCCGGGCGCGCCTAGATCCGTAGAGTTGACGTGTGACTGCCATACCCGCACCCGATTCCGGACCCGATGCCGGCGCGATCTGGCACTACGGCGATCCGCTCAGCGAGCAGCGCGCGGCCGAGACCGATGCGGTGCTGGTGGACCGCTCGCACCGCGCGGTCCTCACCCTGACCGGCGCGGACCGGCAGAGCTGGCTGCACAACATCTCGACCCAGCACGTCAGCGAACTTCCCGACGGGGCCAGTACCCAGAATCTCAGCCTGGACGGGCAGGGCCGGGTCGAGGACCACTGGCTGCAGACCGAACTCGGCGGCGTCACCTACCTGGACACCGAACCCTGGCGCGGTGAGCCGTTGCTGGGCTACCTGACCAAGATGGTGTTCTGGTCCGACGTCACGCCCGCGGCCGCCGACATCGCGGTGTTGTCGCTGATCGGCCCCCGGCTGGCCGACCGCGCGGTGCTCGACGTGCTTGGCCTGGACGCCCTGCCCGACGAACTGGTCGCAATTCCGCTCGCCGGAGGTGGCTTTGCGCGGGGGATGCCCGCCGCCACCGCCGGCCAGCTCGAGCTCGACCTGCTGGTCCCGCGTAGCGATTCGGCCGACTGGCGAGGCCGCTTCGGGCAGGCCGGCGTGCGGCCGGCCGGGGTGTGGGCCTACGAAGCCCATCGGGTCGCGGCGGTACGCCCGCGCCTCGGCGTCGACACCGACGAACGCACGATTCCGCACGAGGTGCGCTGGATCGGTGGTCCCGGCGCCGGGGCCGTCCATCTGGACAAGGGCTGCTACCGCGGGCAAGAAACCGTCGCTCGGGTCCACAACCTGGGTAAACCGCCCCGAATGCTGACGCTGTTGCACCTCGACGGCTCGGTGGACCGGCCGTCGACCGGAGACGCGGTGCTCGCGGGCGGGCGTGCCGTGGGACGGCTGGGCACCGTCGTCGATCACGTCGATCTGGGGCCGATTGCGCTGGCGTTGCTCAAGCGCGGGATACCTGCCGACACCGAACTGACCACCGGCGCGGAGGCCTCGGTCGCGGCCGTCATCGACGCCGACTCGCTGCCGCCGGGCGACCAGATTGGCGCGGGACGGCTGGCCGTCGAGCGGTTGCGGGGCGGCACGAGATAATGTCCGTTGAAGTCCAACACGGCGTGCAGGGGGCACCGACGCTCGTCCGCAAGGCACGGTAAGCTGTTGGCAGGACAATAACGACACCAGAGATCGGAGCCGCCTACTTGTTAGGCCGCTCCGTTATTGCGCGAGGGGGTTCCCCCATGGGCCGCGGCCGGGCTAAGGCAAAGCAGACCAAGGTTGCTCGAGAACTTAAATACAGCTCCCCGCAGACCGACTTCGATCGGCTTCAGCGCGAGCTGGCGGGGTCCGAGGCGGACCCGTCCGGCGAGCTGGATGGCGCCGATGAATCTTGGGATCGCGAAGACGACTGGCGCCGCTAGAACTTGCTCCGTGCCGATGCCGCGTGCATCGGCACAGTGTTGTTTCCAGCTAGGCGCAGGCCCTTAAAATCTCGGGTGCTGCCCGACCAGTTTCGCGCGCGGGCCGTCTTTTCCGCCCTTGCAGATCGTCCCCAACACCCAGCAATTGAGGTGGCGCGCGGTCAAAATCGCCAGGGCACGGTCGGTGTCTTCGGGTGCGACGACGGCGATCATGCCGACGCCCATGTTGAAGGTCTTCTCCATCTCCTCGCGGGCGACCCGGCCGCGCTGGGCGATCATCGCGAATACCGGTGCCGGCGTCCAGGTGCCGCGGTCGACCTCGGCGGTCAACCCGTGCGGGATGACGCGCTGCAGGTTGCCCGCCAGACCGCCCCCGGTGACATGGCAAAACGTGCGGACATGGGTTTCGGCGGCCAGCGCCAGGCAGTCCTTGGCGTAGATCCGGGTGGGCTCCAGCAACTCTTCGCCCAGCGTGCGACCGAATTCCTCCACGTAACCGGCCAGGTTCATCCGATCGATCTCGAGCAGCACCGTGCGGGCCAGCGAGTATCCGTTGGAGTGCAAGCCGGAGGACCCCAGCGCGATGATCACGTCGCCGGGTTTGACCCGATCGGGCCCCAGGATGTCGTCGGCTTCGACCACGCCGACTCCGGTGGCCGAGATGTCGTAGTGGTCGGGCTCCATAAGCCCGGGGTGCTCGGCGGTCTCGCCGCCCAGCAGCGCGCAGCCCGCCCGTACGCATCCCTCGGCGATGCCGCCGACGATCGCGCTCAGTCGCTCCGGCACGGCTCGTCCGACCGCGATGTAGTCCTGCAGGAACAGTGGCTCGGCGCCGCAAACGACGAGGTCGTCGACCACCATCGCGACCAGGTCGAGGCCGACGGTGTCGTGCTTGTCCATCGCCTGGGCGACCGCCAGCTTGGTACCGACGCCGTCGGTGGAGGCCGCGATCACCGGCTCTCGGTAGTCGCCACGCAACGCGAACAGTCCGGCGAACCCGCCCAGCCCACCGCGGACCTCGGCTCTGGTGGCTTTTGCCGCCAGTGGCTTGAACAGATCGACCGCGCGGTCACCGGCTTCAATATCCACCCCGGCCGACGCGTAGGTAATGCCCTGGCTGCCCGGTTCTTCTCCGGGGCTTTTTCCGGGATCGGTCATCGCGATAAAGGCTACCGGTAGGCGCTTCGCGCCGGTATCAAACGCCTTTGAAGGATCCGGTGTGAATTCCGTCAGTGGTTGACGGGAACGTCGTCGGCCGCACGATCGCCGAGCTCCGCGCCGCGCGCGGCGTTGGAGAGCATGTGCTCGATCACGTTCTTGCCCAACGCGGTTTCGCTGGGGAGCTCGATCGGATACCTGCCGTCGAAGCAGGCGGCGCAAAGCCGTGAGGCCGGTTGCTCGGTCGCGGCGATCATGCCGCGCAGCGAGATGTAGCCCAGCGTGTCGGCGCCGATGGCATGCCGCACCGCCTCGAGCATCTCTTCCTCGTCCTCGACGGCGTTGGCGATCAATTCGGCCGGCGACGGGAAGTCGATGCCGTAGAAGCACGGCCACTTCACCGGTGGCGAGGCGATCCGGACGTGCACCTCGACGGCGCCGGCCTCGCGCAGCATGCGCAACAACGCACGCTGCGTGTTACCCCGCACGATCGAGTCGTCGACAACGATGAGCCGCTTGCCGCGGATCACCTCTTTGAGCGGGTTGAGCTTCAGCCGGATGCCCAGCTGGCGGATCGTCTGGGACGGCTGGATGAATGTCCGCCCGACGTAAGCGTTCTTCATCAGGCCTTGCCCGTACGGAATACCGGACTCCTGCGCGTATCCCACCGCGGCCGGGGTGCCCGATTCCGGCACACCGATCACCAGGTCGGCGTCCACCGGGCGTTCCCGGGCCAGCCGGCGACCGATGTCCACCCGGGCGCCGTGCACCGATCGACCGCCGATGGTGCTGTCCGGCCGGGCCAAGTAGACGTATTCGAAGACGCAACCCTTCGGGGTGGGGTTGGCAAAGCGGGTGGACCGCACCCCGTCCGCGTCGATGGCCAGCAATTCACCCGGCTCGATGTCGCGAACGAACGAGGCACCGACGATGTCGAGGGCGGCCGTCTCGGAGGCCACCACCCAGCCGCGATCGAGGCGACCAAGCGAAAGCGGCCGCACCCCATGGGGATCGCGGCAGGCATACAGCGTGTTCTCGTCCATGAACGTCAGGCAGAAGGCCCCACGCACGGTCGGCAGCAGTTCCAGCGCCGCCTGCTCCAGGGTGGAGTCGGCGGCGCCGTGGGCGAGCAGGGCGCCCAGGATGTCGGAGTCCGTCGTCGCCGGGGCCGGGTAGCGCTTCGAGATCAAACCCGCGTCGCGCGCGCGGGTGGCAAGTTCAGCGGTGTTGACCAGATTCCCGTTGTGTCCCAAGGCAACCCCGGTGCCCGCCGCGGTGTTACGAAACACCGGCTGGGCGTTTTCCCAGGTCGTATCGCCCGTGGTGGAGTACCGGCAGTGCCCGATCGCGACGTGGCCCTGCATGGCCGCCAGTGTCTGCTCGTCGAACACCTGGCTGACCAGGCCGAGGTCTTTGAAGACCAGTACCTGAGATCCATCGGCGACGGCGATACCGGCGGCTTCCTGACCGCGATGCTGCAGCGCGTAGAGGCCGTAGTAGGTGAGTTTGGCGACTTCCTCGCCTGGGGCCCAGACCCCGAATACACCGCACTCTTCGCGGGGCGAGTTCAGGTCCTGCTCGGGTTCCTCGACGGTCACGGTGGGCGGCTCCCTAGAGAGAGTGGTGACGTAACGGAGTTTACGGGCACGTAAGCCCAGGGGGCGAATCTGTTGGGCGTGTTGAGCGCCAAAGTTCTCGGCGTGTCACCCTAAACCTGCAGTTCAGGGTTATATTCAGCCCATATGGAACAGGGGCAACCAGTGGTCAATTTCACCCGCGCGGGCCCCCGATAACGTCAACGATCCGGCAACCTTCGCGTCGGCGAGCGTTAACCGCCCGGTGGCCAGCAGCAGCCAGGTCCGCGGATCGGTTTCCACGACGTTGGGCGGCGTGCCGCGGGTGTGTTTCGGCCCGGCCACGCACTGCACCGCGACGACCGGCGGGATCCGGACCTCGACGCTGGCGCCGGGTGCCAGTGCGGCCAGCGTGCGCGCGGTGAGCCGAACCGCCGTCGCCAGTGTGGCCCGATCCGGTGCCGGTCGGGTTTCGTCGCACAGCCAGTCCGCCACGGTCGTGAGGACCTGACGTGTCTTGGCCGGATCGGCACTATCACGGGCGGCCATACCTTAGGGTCTCAGAATCATGGATCCGCGCCGCGGGCCACCGTACAAAACCGTCGGCCTCGTGACGATCGTGGTCATGGGGCTCATCGGGTTGGCCCTGTATTCGCAGTTTCGCGGAGACTTCACCCCGAAAACGAAGTTGACCATGGTGGTCGCCCGCGCGGGTTTGGTGATGGATCCCGGTTCCAAGGTCACGTACAACGGTGTCGAGATCGGCCGCGTGGCGGGTATTTCCGAGATCACCCGGGGCGGCAAGCCGGCCGCCAAAGTGGTGCTGGACGTGACTCCGAAGTACGTCAACATGATTCCGGCCAACGTGGCGGCCGAAGTGAAGGCGAGCACGGTGTTCGGCAACAAATACGTTGCCTTGAGTTCACCGAAGAACCCAGCGCCACAATCGATTACGCCATCCTCGGTGATCGACGCGACAGCAGTGACGACTGAGTTCAACACCTTGTTCGAGACACTGATGTCTATTACCGAGAAGGTCGATCCGGTGAAGGTGAACCTGACGCTGTCCGCGACGGCCCAGGCGCTGGCCGGACTGGGGGAGAAATTCGGCGCCTCGTTGCTCAACGGCAACGCGATCCTTGACGACGTGAATCCGCAGCTGCCGATGATTCAGTTCGACATTGCGCGGTTGGCGGCGTTGGGTGACACGTACGCCGATGCCGCGCCGGACTTGTGGGATGCGCTCGAGCACGCGGTGACTACCGCGCGGACGCTCGACCGCCAGCAGGGAGATCTGGACGCGGCGCTGCTGGCGGCGGCGGGATTGGGCAACAGCGGCGCCGACGTGTTCGGCCGTAGCGGACCCTATCTGGCGCGTGGGGCGACCGATCTCATTCCCACCGCCCAGCTGCTGGACGAATACAGCCCCGAAATCTTCTGCACCATCCGCAATTTCAACGAAGTCGCACCCAAGCTCCACGTTGCGCTCGGCGACAACGGCTATGCGCTGGGCGCCCACTCCTCGGGCTCGATCGCGGGTGCGCCCAATCCGTACACCTACCCCGAGAACCTGCCGCGAACCAACGCCAGGGGCGGACCCGGCGGGCGGCCGGGATGCTGGCGGTCGATTACCCGCGAGCTGTGGCCTGCTCCCTACCTCGTCATGGACACTGGGGCGAGCGTGGCCCCGTACAACCACTTCGAGGTCGGTTCACCACTTGCCGTGGAGTATGTGTGGGGCCGCCAACTGGGCGACAACACCATCAACCCCTGAAGAGAGACGATGACAATCGCACGCTTGGCCGCTTACCGGGCGGCGACGGTCGCGCGTCGACTCATGGCGTTAGCGATCACCGCGGCGTCACTGTCGGTGTCGGGCTGTGGCGACTCCGGCGACCATCGCGAAGGCGACGCTAGCGACAACGGCTGTCGCACCCTGGCCGGCGATCCCGGCTGGTATGGCGACAACCGGGACCGGCTCAACGCGATGATCGGCAAGCTGGGCAGCTGCGGAAAGCTGGCGCCCGAGACGGACGACGCGCCGGTGGCATTGTTCGACTGGGACGGCACCATGGTGAAGAACGACATCGGCGACGCGACATTTCTGTGGATGGTGCGCAACTCGAAGCTGCGTCAGCCCCCTAGCGGGAATTGGAGCGCGACAAGCCAATACCTCACCCCGCCGGCGGCCGCGGAACTGTCATCCGCCTGCGGCGCGCTGGCCCCTCCGGGTGAGCCGTTGCCGACGGGAACCAACGCCGGATGCGCCGACGCGCTGGTCTCGATAGCCAGCGATCGTCAGACCCGCACGGGCGCACCGGCATTCGCCGGTTACAACCATCGACGCATCAATCCCGCCGCCGCCTGGGGGTCCCAACTGCTGGCCGGCTGGACCGAGGCCGACATCACCGGCTTCACCGAAGCGGCCCGGCGGGAAAATCTCGACGCGCCCGAGGGCACCGAACAACTGGTGGGCAGCACCCGTCAAACCGGGTGGATTCGCTACTACGCTCAGATGCGAGACCTAGTCGCCACCTTGCAGGCCAACGGATTTGACGTCCGGATCATCTCCGCCTCGCCCGAGCCGGTGGTGCGAGTCTGGGCCGCCGATCTCGGAATCTCCGCCGACCATGCGATGGGTACCCGCACCGAACACGACGGCGACGTCCTCACCACGCGATTGGCGTCCTGCGGCGGGGAACCATCCGTTCCGTACAACGAGGGCAAGCGCTGCCGGATCAACGAACAGGTCTTCGGCGTCCAGGGAACGGCGGCCTTCGACCAGCTGCCCGAGCAGCGGCGCCAGGTCTTCGGGGCCGGCGACTCCGACGGAGACGTCACCTTCACCGCGGACGCGACCGCGCTGCGCCTGGCGATCAATCGCAACCAGATCGAGCTGATGTGTCGGGCCTACGCCGATCTGGACGGACGGTGGCTGGTCAATCCGATGTTCATCACCCCGCTGGGCGTGAGCCCGCCCTATCCCTGCGCGACACAGGGTTTCGACGCACCCAACGGCGACCATGCGCCGCTGCTGCGCCCCGACGGCAGCGTCGTCGGAGACCAGCAAGACCGCGTACACGCGGGGTGAATCGGTTGCCTGGCAATGCCGGGGCGCTCAGCCAAAGAATCGCGGCAACACGGCTTCGGATGTCGCGCGCAGTTCAGCCAGCGACACCGTGAACAGGTCTTGAAATTCCACCGCGTCCGAATCCTGGTCGACGACGCCGATACGAACGGCAGGAAGTCCGCGCGCCTCGCACATAGATTGAAACCGGCTCTCCTCGGTGCGCGGCACCGCCACGAGCACCCGGCCCGACGACTCGGAGAACAGTGTCACGAACGGATCGCCGCCCTCGGGAAGCACTATGCGGCAACCTGTTTCACCCGCCAGCGCCGACTCCACGATGGCTTGGGCGAGGCCGCCCTCGGACAGGTCATGGGCCGCGGTCACCAACCCGTCGCGAGATGCCGCGCTGAGCACCTCGGCCAGTAGCTTCTCGCGCTGCAGGTCGACCGCGGGCGGCAACCCACCGAGATGATCGCCGGTCACCTGCGCCCAGATGGACCCGTCGAACTCGTCTCGGGTGTCGCCCAGTAGCAGCAGGGATTCCCCCGGGTCGGTGCCCAGCGCGGTCGGGATGCGCCGATCGACATCGTCGATCACGCCCAGCACGCCCACCACCGGAGTGGGCAGGATCGCGGCCGATCCGGTCTGGTTGTAGAAGCTGACGTTGCCACCGGTCACTGGAATCCCCAGGGCGACACAGCCATCGGCGAGTCCTCGGACCGCTTGCGCGAATTGCCACATCACCCCGGGATCTTCGGGGGACCCGAAGTTGAGGCAGTTTGTCACCGCGACCGGGACGGCCCCGGTGGCAGCGACGTTGCGGTAGGCCTCGGCCAACGCGAGCTGGGCTCCGGTGTAGGGATCCAACTTGGTGTAGCGACCCGAGGCGTCGGTCGACAGTGCGATGCCGCGGCCGGTGGACTCGTCGATGCGCAGCACCCCGCCGTCGGCGTGCTCGGCCAGCACGGTGTTGCCACGCACATAGCGGTCGTACTGCTCGGTGATGAACGCCCGGCTGCACAGGTGCGGGCTGCCCAGCAGCGCAAGCAAAGTCGCGCGCAGCTCATCGCCGGTGACCGGCCGGGGCAGGCCGTTCGACCGGTCGGCGTTCAAGGCATCCTGCGACTCCGGGCGCGCCACCGGACGCTCGTACACCGGCCCTTGATGCGCCACGGTGCGCGGGGGCACGTCGACGACGGTCTCGCCATGCCAGGTGATGCGCAACCGATCACCGTCGGTGACCTCGCCTATCACGGTCGCCAGCACCTCCCACTTGCGGCACACCGCCAGGAAAGCCTCGACGTTCTCCGGAGCGACCACCGCGCACATCCGCTCCTGCGACTCGCTGGACAGGATCTCGGCCGGGGTCATGTTGGCCGCCCGCAACGGGACGGTCTCCAGCTCGACCCGCATACCCCCATCGCCAGCCGAAGCGAGTTCTGAAGTGGCGCAAGATAATCCAGCGCCACCAAGGTCCTGGATGCCGATCACGATGCCTGCGGCGTACAGCTCCAGGCAGCACTCGATGAGCACCTTCTCGGTGAACGGGTCGCCAACCTGCACCGAGGGCAGCTTCTTGCGGCCGGGGCCGCCGCCCTCGTCGCCGCCGAAGGTCTCCGACGCCAGCACGGACACGCCGCCGATCCCGTCGAGGCCGGTGCGCGCACCGAACAGGATGATCTTGTTGCCGGTTCCCGAGGCGAACGCCAGGTGCAGGTCTTCCTTTCGCAACACGCCCACGCACAGCGCGTTCACCAACGGGTTGCCCGCGTACGACGCGTCGAAGACGGTCTCGCCGCCGATGTTGGGCAGGCCCAGCGAGTTCCCGTAACCGCCGATACCGCGGACCACGCCGTCGAGGACGCGGCGGGTGTCGGGCGCATCGGCGGCACCGAACCGCAGCTGATCCATCACCGCGACCGGCCGGGCGCCCATGGCCATGATGTCGCGCACAATGCCGCCCACGCCGGTGGCCGCACCCTGATAGGGCTCGACGTAGGACGGGTGGTTGTGCGACTCGACCTTGAACGTGACGGCCCAGCCGTCGCCGATGTCCACGACGCCCGCGTTCTCGCCGATTCCGGCCAGCATGGCCGCACGCATCTCGTCGGTGGTGGTCTCGCCGAAGTAGCGCAGATGGACCTTGGACGACTTGTACGAGCAGTGCTCGCTCCACATCACCGAGTACATCGCCAGCTCGGTGTCGGTGGGCCGGCGGCCCAAAATCTCGCGAATCCGCTGGTACTCGTCGTCTTTGAGGCCCAATTCACCGAAGGGCTGCGGCTGATCGGGGGTGGCGGCTGCGTGTTCGACGGTGTCGGCCACGTGCGTACGGGCATCCGCTCCGGAGACAGTCACGCACACAGTCTAAAGAGCTACTCGCCGCGCAGCAGTCGGGCGCGTTCGGCGCGCTGGGCCGGCTGCGCTCAACCCGCGATCTCGGCGAGCGCCGCCGCCGCATCGAGGTCGGCGTAGGCGAACGAATACCGTTGCGCCAGAGCGACGGACACGTCCGTGCGTTGCCACTCGCCGGCGCTCGCGGTCACCAGCCACAGGGTAAGTCCGTGTGCCACCGACGCCCGATAGCGCAACCAGATCTCCTCGGCGCTGGGCAGTTCGTCGGCCGGCAGCCCCAGCGAATCCCGGTACTCGGTAAGCAGATCGCGTTCGCTGCGGCGGCGATCGTCGACGGTCAAGGCGCCTTGCAGGAAATAGCCAAGATCCAGCGACCAGTTGCCGCGGCGGGCCACCTGCCAGTCGAGGAACCCGACCTCGCCGCTGGGCAGCAGGTAGGTGTTGCCGATATGCGGGTCACCATGCAGCAGCGTCTGCGGCGAGGTGGTGAGAGTCCGGATATAGGGCTTCCAAATCGACTCGATGAGCTGATCGATGCTCAACGACGTCACCTGGGTGGGCGCATCGGCGCCGAGGCGTTCCAGCGCGGTGGGCAATGGTGCCGCTTGCATGCCTTCCCAGGTCACGAAGGGCTCCAGCCAGCCGAGCGCCGGGGCACGCAGCACGCGTTCCCCCCAATACTGGCCGTGCATCCGGGCCAGGCCGCGCACACCGGTGGCGGCTTGCTCGACGGTGTAAGGCCGGGTGCCGTCGCGCGGATCGGCCCCCCGGGCGCGGAGATCCTCCATGACCAAGATGAAGTCGTAGTCGGGCTCGTCGATCAGCGCGGTGTAGACGGCGGGGTGCTCGAGCGGCAGCTCCGCCCCGCAGGTGAAGAGCCGGGGCTCATGGAACATTCCGCTGGTCAACCGGATCAATGCCTTGTGCGCGGGATCGGCGGCCTTGACGAAGACCGTCGCCGGCCCCTCGCCGGCCCGATACGTGACGCCCAACCGGGCGCGTCGATTGGTGCCGTCATCGCGCAGCTCGACGGTGACGGTGTCGACCACGACACCGGGAAAGTCCGAGGCCAGCGCCGCCGACATCCATTCGGGCGTCAACTCGTCCCAGGTCTTCGGCACCGACAACGAGGGAGCACTCACCGGCGAGTCCTTTCGTAGAAACGACACGTATCGTATCCTAAGCTGTTCCCGATGAAGGTAGCCCAACCCGGCCATCCGCCGCCAGTGCCCGACGAACGAATCGGCCGTCCGCGTGACAGCCGGCTGCATCACGCGATTCTGGACGCCACCCGCGAACTGCTGACGACCGGCAGTTACGCGGAATTGTCGATGGAGCGGGTCGCGGCCCGGGCCCGGGTGGGCAAGAAGACGCTGTACCGGCGGTGGTCGTCCAAAGCGCCGCTGGTCGCCGAAGCGGTGCTGGAGGCCTACGGACGATCGGGGTCGTTTCCGGTCGCCCAGACCGGCGACATCCGGGCCGACCTCCGGGCCTGGCTGAACGAACACGCCGAATTTTTGGCCGAGCCGCCCAACGCCGCGTTGGTGCGGGCTCTTGTCGCCGCGGCCGCCGCGCGCCCGGGTGACGGCGAGGATCTCTATCAGCAGTTGAGCGCCCCGCAACTGGCCGGGTTGACGACCCGACTGCGTCGAGCCGTCGAAGACGGGGAGCTGCGCGCCGCCGCGGACGTCAATGCGGTCGCGCAAGCATTGGTCGGCGCCCTGCTCTTCCACGCGCTCACCCATCCCGGCGGCAGCGTCGGATTCGACGGGCTCGTCGACGCGCTGCTTGACGGGGTATCGAGTTACTGACGGGTCACGCAGAACACATTGCCCTCGGGGTCGGCCAGCACTACCCAGCGAAAATCATCGCCGAAGTTGTGCCGACCCACTTCGGTGGCTCCCGCGGCCGTCAGCCGCGACACTTCTTCGTCCACGTCCTCCGCACCGAAATCCAGGTGCACACGGTTTTTCCCGGGAGTGGGATCCGGCACCTTCTGGAATCCGAGCTGTAGCCCGTCAGGCAAGGTCACCACTGTGAATTCGTCCGCGAGCAAATCATGCGTCGCGCCACCGAAGTGCCGCGCCCACCACCCGGCCAACGTCGCCGGATCGCTGCAATCGATGGTGACCATTTCCACGTGGAGCGCCATATCGCCAAACCCTATGCCGCGGGCGAATAAAACGCTTGCAGCGCAGCGGAATAGGCGGCCACGTCGTGAGCACCCATCAATTCGCGGGCGGAGTGCATAGCCAGCTGGGCGGCGCCGACGTCAACGGTGGGGATGCCGGTTTGCGCCGAGGCCATCGGCCCGATCGTGGAACCGCACGGCAAGTCGGCGCGATGCTCGTAGCGCTGCAACTCCACCCCGGCCTGCTGGCAGGCCAGCGCGAACGCCGCCGCCGTACGCCCATCGGTGGCGTACCGCAGATTGGGGTGCACCTTGAGCACGGGCCCCGCGTTGATCGCAATCAGGTGGCCGGGCTCGTGGCGCTCCGGGTAGTTGGGGTGGGTGGCATGCGCCATGTCGGCCGAGGCCAATAGCGATGCGGGCAGCCGCCGCAAGAAATCTTCCCGGCTGCCGCCGGCCGCGAGCACGATGCGTTCCAGGACGGTGCTCAGCAGGTTGGACTGCGCACCGTGGTCCGACGACGAGCCGACCTCCTCGTGGTCGAACAGCACCAGCACTGCCACGTTGCCGCGCGGCTCGGTGCTCAGCAACGCCTCCAGCCCCGCATAACAACTGGCCTGGTTGTCCAGCCGGGGCGCGCTGAGCAGACTTGCGTCGGCGCCGAGCACCGTCGACGGCGTCAGGTCATGCGTCATCAGGTCGGCGGCCAGCACGTCGGCCGGGGCCACCCCGGCGCGGCCGACCACGTAGTCCACGAATGCGCGCGGTTGGTCGCCGACGCCCCAGACCGCATTGACGTGTCGCTGCGGGTCCAGGGCGACCGATTTGCGGTCCTCGGCCAGGTGAATGGCGAGCTGCGGCACCCGCAGGATCGGTTCGTCGATCCGGACCAGCCGGTGGTCCAGGCCGGAGCCGTCCCGCACCGACAACCGGCCGCTGATGCCCAGATCGCGGTCGAGCCACGAGTTGAGCCAAGCCCCGCCATAGGGCTCCAGCGCCACCACCTGCCAGCCGGCGACCACTCGGTCCGGATGTTGCTTGACCCGCAGGTTGGGGCTGTCGGTGTGCGCGCCGACGATCCGGAACGGACCATCGGGGCCGGTGGTGTTCCAGGCGACCAGCGACCCGGCGCGGACGGTGAAGAAGCGTCCCGGTTCCCCGGGCCAGGGGTCGGCTTCGCGGAGTTCGGTGTAGCCGGCGGCAAGCAGGCGCCCCGCCACCGTGGCGCAGACATGGAACGGGGACGGAGAGGCGTCGATGAATTCGCAGAGGCCTGCGGCGCTGGCCGACATGTTCAACATCATGGCTGTCCGCGACCACGAGGTTAACGCTAGGGTCATCAGAGTGCCGCCGGTTCAGCCCCAGCCCATCCTCACGCCGTTGACACCTGCCGCGATTTTTTTGGTCGTCACCATCGACGACGGCGGCGAGGCAACCGTGCACGACGCGCTGCCCGACGTCTCGGGCCTGGTGCGCGCCATCGGCTTTCGTGACCCGACCAAGCACCTGTCGGTGATCACGTCGATCGGGTCGGATGCCTGGGATCGATTGTTCGGCGGACCGCGGCCCGCCGAATTGCATCCCTTCATCGAGCTGAGCGGACCGCGGCACACCGCGCCGGCCACTCCCGGTGACCTGTTGTTCCATATCCGGGCCGAGACACTGGACGTCTGTTTCGAACTGGCGGGCCGCCTCCTCAAGTCGATGGCCGGTGCGGTCACCGTCGTCGACGAAGTGCACGGCTTTCGGTTCTTCGACAATCGCGACCTGCTCGGCTTTGTCGACGGCACCGAAAACCCGGACGGCCCAATCGCTGTGAACGCGACCGCGATCGGTGACGAGGACCCCGACTTCGCCGGCTCCTGCTACGTCCACATTCAGAAATACGTGCACGACATGTCGTCGTGGGATTCGCTGTCGGTCACGGAACAGGAAATGGTGTTCGGCCGCAGCAAGCTCGAAGACATCGAGATGGACGACGACGTCAAACCGTCCAACGCCCACATCGCGCTCAACGTAATCGAGGACGACGACGGCAACGAGCTGAAGATTGTCCGCGCCAACATGCCGTTCGGGGAAGTCGGCAAGGGCGAGTACGGCACCTACTTCATCGGCTATTCGCGTACGCCCGAGGTCACCGAGCGAATGCTGCGCAACATGTTTCTCGGTGATCCGCCGGGCAACACCGATCGCGTGCTCGACTTCTCCACCGCGCTGACCGGTGCGCTGTTCTTCTCCCCCACCATCGACTTCCTCGACGATCCACCGCCCCTTCCCGCGCCGCTCGAGACGGAGCGACCGGATACCACCACCGCTGATGACGGCGCGCTATCGATCGGCAGCCTGAAAGGAACCACCCAATGACGAACAACCTCTACCGCAATCTGGCGCCGGTCACCGACGTCGCCTGGGCTGAAATCGAATTGGAGGCGACCCGGACGTTCAAGCGGCACATTGCGGGGCGGCGGGTGGTCGACGTGAGCGAGCCCGGGGGTCCGGTCACCGCGGCGGTCAGCACCGGTCGGCTGGTCGATGTGCAAGCACCCACCGACGGAGTGGTCGCTCACCTGCGATCCAGCAAACCCCTTGTCCGACTGCGGGTTCCATTCACCCTGTCCCGCGACGAGATCGACGACGTCGAGCGCGGTTCGCAGGACTCCGACTGGGACCCGGTCAAAGAGGCCGCCAAGAAGCTGGCGTTCGTCGAGGATCGCGCCATCTTCGAGGGCTACGCGGCAGCGTCGATTGACGGAATCCGCAACAGTAGCTCGAACCCCGCGCTGATGTTGCCCGACGACCCTCGCGCGATTCCGGACATCATCACGCAGGCGCTGTCCGAGCTGCGGCTGGCCGGCGTCGACGGTCCGTATTCGGTGCTGCTGTCTGCCGATATCTACACCAAGGTCAGCGAAACCACCGAGCACGGGTATCCGATCCTCGAGCACATCAACCGGCTGATCAACGGCGATATCATCTGGGCGCCGGCCATCGACGGTGCGTTCGTGCTGACCACCCGTGGCGGCGATTTCGATCTGCAGCTGGGCACCGATGTCTCCATCGGCTACAGCAGTCATGACGCCGACACCGTGCAGCTGTACCTGCAGGAGACCCTGACGTTCCTGTGCTACACCGCCGAAGCGTCGGTCGCGTTGGGCACCTAGAAGTCGGCTTACCGCAACAGCTTTCGCTCGGTCAAAGATCGAGCACCAGGTCGCTGTCGGGAGCCGCCGAGCAGACAAGCACCGTTCCCGGTGCGGGCAGTTCCAGCGGAGTCTGGACATACCGCGTGGTGCCGGCGACGACTCCGGTTACGCACAAGTGGCAGACGCCGCTTCGGCACGAGAAACGCGTCGGTACGTCGCAGGCCTCGGCGAAATCCAGGATGGTGCCGTAGCCGTCAGACCAGTTCACGGTAAGTCCGCTGCGCGCGAAGGTCACTGACGGCCCGGTCCCCGGTGGCCCGTCCGGCGGGTGCGGGGGCGTGCGCGGGGCCCCCTCGACGACGCCGGGGTTGATCGCCGGCAGCGCCCCGAACAGCTCGCTGTGGATGCGCGCCGTGTCGAGCCCGACCGCCGCCAGCGCTTCGCGCATGTCGGTCATGAATTGGGTTGGGCCGCAAAGGTACGCCGCGGCATCGGACGGCAGCCCGAGCGCCGCGATGGCCGGCTGGTCCAGATGTCCCTGCGTCTGGGTGTAGAACACCTGTTGCCGGGCCTGTGGCAACGACTCGATCAGCGTGGTGACTTCCTCTGCAAAAGCTTGGGTTTCGCGATTGCGGCTGGTGTGCAGCCACCAGATGTCGCGGGTACTGCGGGCCGCCACCAGGGCATGCAGCATCGCCAAGACGGGAGTGATGCCGATTCCCGCCGACAGTAGGACCACCGGCCTGTCGTCGTCGGCGAGATAGAAATCGCCGCGCGGGGCCGCGGCTTCGACCACCGATCCAAGTTCGATGTGCGCGTGCAACCATCGACTGGCCAGGCCGCAATCTTCGCGCTTGACGCTGATGCGGTAATCGCCCGCGCCGGGATTGCCGGAGAGCGAATAGCTGCGCAGCGGTACGGGATCGCCGGCCCCGGGAAGTCGCACGGTCAAGTATTGCCCCGGCAGCGGCGGCGGCAACGAGCCATGGTCGTCTGCCTCGAGTCTGATCGACAGCACCGACGAACTCTCCCGGCATATTGCGGTGACCCGCAACGGCCGAAATCCGTTCCACCCCGGCTCAACCCCGATGGCAGGCGCTGACTCCTCCCCAGAATCGAGCATGTCGTTGAACGATTGCTGCCATCCGGGGCTCAGCGCCGGAACGTCGACAACCTTGCGCAACGTTTCGGCGTCGCGGTTCGGCAGATACAACAGCGCGTCGACTTCGGCGACACTGAGCTCGTGTCGTCCCCGACGGGTCAGCACGATGTCGTCACCGGCCTGGACATGGCCCTCGGTGATGACGCGGAGGTAGAACCCTGGACGGTGCTGGGAGACAAGGAGATTGGGCATCTCCGGTTCGTCAAGGCGCAACCCGATCCGGAAGCAGGTGACCCGCGGCTGGGTGACCTCGAATTCCGCGTCGCCGATTCGGTAGCGGTCGCCGATACACACATCGTGATCGGATAGCCCGGTGACAGTGAAATTTTCGCCGAAGTGACCCGGTACCAGATCGCCGCGATTCAGGTAGTTCATCCAGAAGTCATACGACTCGGTCTGATAGACCATGACCGCGCGTTGTTCACCACCGTGGCCGCCGAGATCGCCTTGGCCGTCGCCGTCGATGTTGAGTCGTCGCACCATGACCGGCCCCTCGACCGGTGTCTTCCATATGCCGGTGTAGACGGTCTTGTCCCGCCATTGCACGTTCTTGGGCATGCCCACGTTCACCGATACCAGCATGCCCATTGCCGTCTCCTTTGGCCTTGCGAGAGAGCCTAAATCAGCGGCTCGCCGCCGTCGACTTTCAACGTCATCCCGGTCATGAAGGTGTTGTTCATGGCGAACAGCACCGCGTTGGCCACGTCCTCCGGGGTGCCGATTCGCCGCACCGGGTTACCGGCCGCGATGTGTGCGAAGTAGTCACGCTTGCCCTCGTCGCCCAGGGCGTCCCATGCCCCCGTATCGATGACGCCGGGCGAGATCGCGTTGACCCTCGTGGGCGCGAGCTCGACGGCCAGCCAGCGCGCGAGGAAATCCACCGCCCCGTTGGTGATACCCACCCCGAGGTACCCGACGTTCAGCTTGAAGGCATGAACGCCCGAGAACAGTACGAACGAGCCGCCCGGGTTGATATGCGATGCAAAATATTTGGCCAGCATCGTAGGCCCGATGACTTTGGTGTCAAACGACAGCTGAAGTTTCTGGCGTTCCAGGGAGGCCAGGTCGCCTCGAGCGCGTGCGGAAGCGGTCGACACCACGTGGTCCACCGCGCCCACCCGATCGGCAAGCGCCGCAATCGACGCGTCGTCGGTGAGATCGACGACCTCGGCGCTGATGTCACTATCGCGGTACGCGGTGGCGAGTTTGCCTTGATCACGCCCGGCCACGATGACATGTGCGCCTTCCGAGTGTGCCAGCAAAGCCACCGCACGCGCGATGCCGCTGCCGCGGCCGACCACCACGACGGTCTTGTCCCGCAACGTGTTACCCACGGACGCTCCCCACAGTGGCTAGATTGGGATGGCCGGCCCAGAATATTCGCGGGCGACCCAACGGTCAACTCCGTCGGGGCTATTGCGACCCGATGGATTTGGTGCATACTGGGATGCACATCCCAAAAATAATGCGAATGGGGCGTTCGCCCGGACCGGACCATGTGGCACAGGAGGAATTCCATGCCGGCTGTTCATCATCGTTACGCGACCGTCGCCGGCCGTCGGCTGTTCTACCGGGAGGCCGGGGACGCAGACAAGCCGGCGTTGGTTCTCCTGCACGGATTTCCGACCAGCTCCCATATGTTTCGGCATCTGATTCCGGCCCTCGCCGACCGTTACCACGTGATCGCGCCAGACCACCTGGGCTTTGGCTTGTCCGACGCCCCGGCCGTCACCGAGTTCGACTACACCTTCGATGCGCTGACCGACCTCACCGCCGGCCTGCTGCGCGGCCTCGGTGTCGATCGGTACGCGATGTATGTGCAGGACTACGGCGCTCCGATCGGCTGGCGGCTGGCGCTGCGCGACCCGTCCGCCATCTCGGCGATCATCAGCCAGAGCGGCAACGGCTACGACGCCGGTTTTGTGGAGAGCTTCTGGCAGGGTGTTTGGGCCTACCAGACCAACCCGACCGCCGAGACCGAAGCCCCACTTCGCCAATTCCTCACCCTGGACGCGACGCGATGGCAATACCTCACCGGCGTGGCCGACGAGACGTTGGTCGATCCCGAGTGCTGGCAGCACGACTACGCGTTGCTATCACGGCCCGGCAACGACCTGGTGCAACTAAAGCTGTTCCGCGACTACGCCACCAACGCTCCGATGTACCCGCAGGTGCACGAGTACTTTCGCGCCACCCGGGTTCCGCTGCTCGCGGTGTGGGGCCGGGGTGACGAGATCTTCGGACCCGCCGGCGCCGAGGCCTTCGCCGACGACCTGCCCGATGCGCAGATTCATCTGCTCGACGGAGGGCATTTCCTGCTGGAGTCCGCACTCGACGACGTCGCCGGGCTGATCCGCAACTTCCTCGAGGCCCGGGTGCCCGCCTAACCGAGGCCCGCGGGCGGCGCGGACAGCAGTGGGCTGCATATCCCATAATCAGCGGCGCTCGCGGGTTAGCCTGACGCGATGGCCCATCCCGATGTTCAGGACGAACAACGGTTGACCGCCAAGGGGCGTGCCACCCGCGACAGGATCGTGCAGGCCGCCGCCCAGCTGATCGTCACCGAAGGTCTGTCGGCCTCCAACATGGAGAACGTGCGCAAGGCCGCCTCGGTCAGCGGCTCTCAGCTCGCACACTATTTCGCCGACAAGAGCACCCTGATTCGCGCGGTGATCAGGCGCCAGATCGGCGTGGTTCTGGACTTCCACCGTCAGCCCACGCTCGGCGACCTGGACTCATTCGACGACTTCGAGCGTTGGATCGATCTGAACATGCGCTACCTCCGACGCATCGGAACCTCGGGTGGCACACCGACATACCACGCGCTGACCGCCCAGCTGGCCAAGTCCGATGACGCCACCCGCGCCACGTTGGCGGCGGGGTACTGGCAATGGGTGGAGTTGCTCGACCCGGCCATCCAGCGGATGAAGGACAAGCACGTCCTGATCGCGAGCGCCGATCCACGACAATTGGCGCTCGCCATCATCTGCGCCCACCAAGGCGGAGCCACGTTGGCTTTCACCTATCGGGCGGAGTGGCCACACGCTGACGCCACCCGGTTCGCGGTCAACTACTTGCGAATGTTTGCCGCCGATCCCGACGAACGCGCGCCGCGGCCGTCACGACGTCCCCGCGGACGGCGCGTGAAGCCCAGGGCGACAACGTGACTGACGCCGACAAGCCACGGTTCACCCGCAAGGGGCAGGCGACGCGGGCCCGCATCATCGACGTAGCGGCCCGGCTGATGTTCGAGCGCGGCGTGGCCAACACCAGCATCGACGAGGTACGCAGCACCGCCGGGGTGGGCGGATCGCAGATGTCGCACTACTTCCGCGACAAACGCGATCTGACCCGCGAGGTCATCGCCGCGCGCCGCGATGACGTCATCGAGTTTCATACCCAATCGCGGCTCGGCGCGCTCGACACCATCGAAGCGCTGCAAGCCTGGGCCGATGCCTGCGTCGACGACATCGACACCGTGTACCGGTTGGGCGGATGCATCTACGGCTCACTGGCCGGTGAACTGATCGAGGCCGACGACGAAGTGCGTGACGACCTTGCGAGCGGCTACGACCAATGGCTCGATTTGTTCCATACCGGGCTTGAGGCGATGCGCCGGCGCGGCGACCTGCGCGCCGACGCCGACCCGCGCCACCTGGCCGTCTCGTTGGTCATCGCGCATCAGGGCGGTGCGATGCTCACGCACGCGACCGGTGACGCCGAGCCCCTGCGGGTCGCCGTCAACGCAGCGGTCGACTACGTGCGCTCTTTCGAGGCCGACCCGCGGCGGCCAAAGAACGCGTCGCGCAAACGCAAATCCTGAGCACGACGCGAGTTGCGCTCTGGACATTTTTGGGCTGAACGGCCCATAATAATGGGTCATATGGCCCATTATTATCCCGTGCGTCGATATCCGAAGTCTGGCTGACGATTTGGAAAGAGGCAGGTCATGAGCACCACCAGCAATGCCGCCGTGCTGCCCACCGCCCCGGCCGTGGTGCGGGAACAACCCGGAGGGGACACGATGCGGGCGATCATCCTGACGGGGTTCGGCGGGCTCGACCGCCTGGTGCACACCGAGATCCCCAAGCCGCTGCCCAAAGCCGGCGAGGTGGTCATCGAGGTCAAGGGCTTCGGCATCAACCACGCCGAGATACACATGCGCCGAGGAGAGTGGGCCGAAGCCGCCGAGGTCAGCGGCATCGAGTGCGTCGGCATCGTCGACTCGTGCCCGGGCGGCGAGTTCCCGGTCGGCGCCAAGGTCGCCGCATTGATGGGTGGCCTGGGCCGAACGATCAACGGCAGCTATGCGGAATACACGCGGGTGCGCGCGGCGAATGTCACCCTCATCGAATCCGAGCTGCCCTGGTCGCAATTGGCGGCGCTGCCGGAAACCTATGCGACGTCGTGGACGTGCCTGTTTCGCAATCTCAAATTGACAGCGGGACAGACACTGGTGATTCGCGGTGCGACATCGGCGTTGGGCCAGGCCGCCCTGAAGATGGCCGTCATCACCGGGGCGAACATCATTGCCACCGCGCGCAGCGAGAAGCGATTTCCCCTGCTGCAGCAACTCGGCGCGGTCCGCGTCGAGGTGGAACGGCCCGATCTGGCGGCCCACATCGCCGAGGCCAAGCAGATCGACGCGGTGCTCGACCTGGTCGGCAACAGCACGATCCTCGATTCGCTGGACATGCTGCGCGTCGGTGGCACCGCCTGTCTCGCGGGATGGCTAGGTGGGCTGGACCCTATCGGCGATTTCAACCCGTTGGCACGCATGGCCAGCGGCGTGAGCTTCAGCTTCTTCGCCAGTCCCGTCTTCGGAAACCCGGGGTTCGAGGTGTCCGACATACCGCTGGGTGACATCGCACGGCAGATCGCCGAGGGCAAACTCGACGCGAAGCCCGCACGCGTCTTCTCATTCGACGACATTCGCGAGGCTCATCGCGTGGCGGAATCCGGAGAAGCGGGCGGAAAGATCGTCGTGGTCATGGACTAGCCTCGTGCGGAAAAGCACGGCCCGTCAATCGTTTTCGATCAGAAAGGGGCATGGCTATGGGTTTGGCATGGCAGCAAGGTCCGTTGGCAACCGGGTCGGTCGGTCACTTCCTCACCGAGCAGGCGTTGCCGGAACGGCTACTGTTCGCCGAACCATTGCGCCGCCGCATGCGGGTGCGCTTCGCCGACCGGTGGATTGCCGACAGCGAAGACGTGGTGTTGCTGCACGAGCCGGGACGCTATCCCGTGGCCTACTTCCCACGGGGTGACATCGAAGAGGGAGTTCTCGTCACCGAGGACCGCGTGACGCAGCACAAGGACCTGGGCGACACCCGGTGGTTCACCGTCCGCGTCTCGGAGCACGAGGCCAATCACAGCGCGTGGCAACACACCGGGCTGCCACCGCACGCCGCGGTCCTGGACGGACGGCTGGCCTTCGCCTGGCGCGCCATGGAGGCCTTCTACGAAGAGGACGAACGCATCGTCGGGCATGCCGCCGACGCCTATCACCGCATCGACATCCGCTCGACCTCAAGGCATCTCGTCGTCCGCGATGGCGACGCGGTGATCGCGGACACGCAGCGCCCATTGGCGTTGTACGAATCCGGGTTTGCCCCACGCTGGTACGTACCGCGCGAGGATATCGACGAAACGGCGCTCGAACCCAGTGAGGGACAAACCTTCTGCCCATACAAGGGCATCGCCTCCTACTATGACATCGGCAGCCGCAAACGTGCGGCCTGGTCCTACGTCAACGCCTGGACGGAGGTGGGACGGGTGAGCAACCTGGTGTCCTTTGAGCCCGACAAGATCGACGTCTACCTAGATGACACCCAGCTGCGGCTCGAGCCCGGCCAAACAGTCATCCCCCATGGCGTGGACCGCGGACTCGATACCGAGGAAGTGTTAGGAAAGCACTAGGCATGGCAATGACACCGTCAGTGCTCGTCTTCGACGTCAACGAGACGCTGATCGACATCGACTCCATCGCACCACTTTTCGGGGAGCTGTTCGGCGACGAGCGGGTGCTCCGCGAGTGGTTCGGCCAACTCGTCACGTACTCGATGGCGGCCACCTTGGCGGACTGCTATGCGGACTTCTTCACGATCGGTCAAGGCGTGTTGCACATGCTGGCCGATATCTACGGCGTAGAGGTCACCGACACCGACGCACGTCGGCTGCGGGAGCAGATGCGCACCATGCCGGCACACCCCGACGCCACAGCAGGACTTACAGCGCTGCGCGACAACGGGTTTCGACTGGTGACGCTGACGAACTCGCCACACCGGCCCGGGGTTTCGACACCACTGGACAACGCCGGGCTCTCGCCGCTTTTCGATCGACAGCTCAGCGTGGAATCGTGTCGCGCCTTCAAGCCGTCGCCGGTGGTCTACCGGCATGCCTGCGAGGAACTCGGTGTGGCGCCCGCCGATTGCATGATGGTGGCCGCCCACCCGTGGGATCTGCTCGGCGCGCAAAATGTCGGCTTCAGCGCGGCTCTCGTCACCCGGCCGGGCAATCCCCCGCTGCGGGTTGCGGGGCTGCCGCAGCCGGCCCTCGTCGTCGACGATCTGCACCAACTTGCCACCGAGCTCATCGCCGGGCGGCGCTGACCCGCGCACGCAGCCGGCGACTCGGCTACTGTTCGACGCGTGCGGAGCCGCACTCCCCTCCCGCCAAAGCGGGCCCGCGCCGGGCGCGCGTGGGCGCGCTTGGTTGTGGCCCTGTGCGCGCTCGTCCTGGTCGTCTGGCCATGTGATCACTCTCTCTCCGAGCGGAATTCGGTGCGGCTGGCCGCCGACGCGGTGAAAGAGCCGTTGCGCGGACTGATCTCCATGGGTGCGTACAAGTTCGCGCCCGCGCTGGGTGAGCCCGACAACTCGCTCGACACCGTGCGGCAAAAGAGCGGCCTGCTGCAGGGCATCGTCATCCTGGCGTCCTGGCGCTCGCTCGAGCCGACCGCGACGTCGGGGCTCGCCGACAACAACGAGATCGACCAGGGCCTGGCCAACGTCCGAAAGTACAACCAGGACAACCCGAAAACGCCGCTCGCCGTGAAGATCCGGGTGTGGGGCGGATTCTGGGCGCCCGACTGGGTGATGGAGGACAGCGGCGGCAAGGTCCCCGTGGTGCACACCAACTTCCGGGGCGTCGCGAAGGACCGCACCCTGGGTCACGTCTGGGACGACAGGTACCACCTGCGCTGGGCACATCTGCAGGAACTCCTCGCCGCAAAGTACGACGGTGATCCGCTGGTCCATGAGGTCGCGGTCACCTCGTGCATGATGTTCACCGCCGAGCCGTTCTCCATTGACACGCGCCCGGCCGCGGTGGATCCACTCCGCAAGGCCGGAATGACCGACGCGAACTACAAGGCCTGCCTCAACAGGATCGTCGACGACTACGCGCCCTGGAAGACCACGCGTTTCGAGACCCCGCTCAATCCGTTCAAGGCCACCGACAGCGGCAAGCCGGTGCACGACGTCGATTTCACGCTGGCCTGGATGGCGGACTGCCGAAAGCGCGCGGGTGACCGCTGCGTGTTCGACAACCATGACCTCGACGTGCCGAAGAAGGTGAACAAAGACCTGCAGACCATCTATGCGGCGATGAAGAGCAGCGGCGCCGAGGTGGAGTTCCAGACCGGCGGGGCCTCGCCGCCGGATCTGGGTGCCGTCATCGGCTACGGCGTCCAGCAGGGTGCGACCAGCATCGAGCTCTACCAGGACTACGGGGGATTCACCGAAGTACCCGACGACGACCTGCGCAAATACGCGGCGATGCTCGAACACAACTGAGCGGCACGTCGATTCGAAAACCGGGACAATTGTGGACCATGGCAACCACGGATGGATTTCACCCTGACTTCGATGACACCAAACAGCAGGTGTCGCAGAGCCGGGTGCACCACATCAAGGCGTCGGAGATCAGCTCCGACACCGCGCAGTCCGAAGGACTGCGGCGGTTCGCGGCGCTGTCCGGTAAATCGGTCGGCGCCGAGAAGCTATGGATGGGCGAGACGCACGCACTACCCGCGACCGTCTCGTCCAACCATCACCACGGAGAGTCGGAGACCGCGATCTATGTGCGAAGCGGCAACCCGGAGTTCGTCTTTCACGACGGCGTCGAAGAAGTGCGCATCGTCGCCGCACCCGGCGACTACGTGTTCATCCCGCCGTATCTGCCACACCGGGAAGAAAACCCGGACCCGAACACGCAGGCGGAAGTCGTGATCGCGCGCAGCACCCAGGAGGCCATCGTGGTCAACCTGCCCGCGCTGCATCCGCTCGAAAGCGGTCAGTAGACCGCGATTTCGACGAGGTTGCCGTCGGTGTCACGGCAGTAGTGCGAGGTCATCGGCCCCAGGGCACCGGTCTTTGTTACCGGACCCGCGGTGATCTCGACGCCGCACGCTTGTAGGTGCGCACGCACCTCGTCGGGAGTGGAATCGGTGATGAAACACAGGTCTTCGGAGCCCGCGGCTTCGACGGTCCCGGTGACCCAGTCGGGATCGTCGGCGAGTGCGCCGACAGGCCGCAGGTTGATCTTCTGATTCCCGAAACACAGCGCTGTTCGGTTGGACGGTCCGAACGTCTCCCGCTTCATGCCGAGAACACGCTCGTACCACGCCGCGGTGGCCTCGACGTCATTGCAATTGATGACGATGTGGTCGAACCGTTCGATGCCGAACCCCACGGTGACCCTCCTGGTCCGCACCCATCGAGTGCGGCTCTGCGCGAAAATCATTCGACACCACGGTAACCCGCTCGGGTAGGTGAGCCGTCGGGTGTCGCACCAGCGCAAACTTTTCCCGGCGATCGAGCCGGCGCGCGCAATGGCCACCAATTCGTCGGCCCCGAGCCCTTGACCGGGCCCGGTGGCTAATGCTAAGCAGATGCTCAGCACGCCTTGCAGGGCGTTGAGGAGGAGACATGGCAACCGCGCACCTGGTGTTCGACCCGTTCTCGGAGGAGTTCTTCAACGACCCGTATCCGACGTATCGGCGGATGCGAGAAGAGGCCCCGGTCTATTACGACGAGGCACACGACTTCTATGCGCTGGCTCGCCACGAGGATGTCAGCGCCGCATTCAAGGACTACGAAACGTATTCGTCGGCGCGCGGGATCGATCTGGCCATGGTCAAGAACAACGATCTCCCGGAGGATTCGAGGTCGATGATCTTCATGGATCCTCCGGAGCACCGGCGGATGCGCAGTCTCGTCAACAAGGTCTTCACCCCACGCGCGATCACGTCCCTGAAAGACTCCGTCACCGAGCTGATCGAGTACCACCTGTCCCGGATCGATCCCAACCGATTCGATGTGGTCGCCGACTTCTCGGCGCTTTTTCCCGTCGAGGTGATCAGCTCGGTGCTCGGTGTGCCCGCCGAACACCGGCAGCAAATCCGTCACTGGGTTGACGTCTCGTTGCATCGCGAACCGGGACAGATCGAGATGGGCGAAGCCAACTGGGAGGCGGTCACCCAGATCGGCACGTACTACTACAACCTGATCCAGGAGCGCCGAAAAGCGCCGCAGGACGACATGATCAGCGGTCTGATCGCCGCGGAGGTGGAGCGCGAAGACGGCGGCACCACACAGCTGGATGACTTCGAAATCACCGGGTTCGCCACACTTCTGGGCGGCGCCGGCGCCGAGACCGTAACCAAGCTGGTCGGCAACGCCGTCGTGCAGTTCGCGCGCAACCCCGACCAATGGCAGAAGCTCCTCGATGATCGCGGCAAAGTCCCGGCCGCCGTCGAAGAGGTATTGCGATACGAGGCGCCGGCGCAGTACAACGTCCGCTGCTCGCTCAAAGACGTTCAACTGCACGGTGTCACTATTCCGGCGGGCAAGCCGGTGTTCCTGTTGGGCGGTTCGGCGAACCGCGATCCCAAGGCCTTCACCGACGCCGACAAATTCGACATCGACCGCGATCGCTCCGAGGCGCAGAACCTTGGCTTCGGGTACGGCGTGCACAGTTGCCTGGGCGCCGCGCTGGCCCGGCTGGAAAGCGCGATCGCGCTGAACAAACTGCTGGACCTGATGCCCCGCTACGAAGTGCTCTGGGACGACTGCAAACGGGTGAGTATGCAGAATGTCGCCGGCTGGTCGAACGTGCCGGTGCGCGTGTTACCCTGAGCGTGGGACTCAGCCGTATTCCGTTGCGGGACAGTGGACTTAGCGTGACCGGATCGTTACAAACTCAGCTAATTCTCAACAGATTCTTTGCCGACACATTGCTCGACTCAAAGGATCCGCAAAGCCGCAGGCCTCACCATTAGTTCATGACGACTGAAGCGTTGTCCGCAAACCTGATCGAACGTTACTTGTGCACCCGCGGCAGCCGGTACTTCCGCGGCCAGCACGACGGCGAATTCTTCTACGTCGCCAACACCCGCCCCCGGCGGCTGCATGTGCACCTCGGGATCTCCCGTTGGCACAGCGACGAGTTCACGATCCAAATCACCCCCGGTTGCTTCTTCCCCGCCACCGACAGCGCTGACTTGGCCGAGCTCGCCGACGCCTGGAATCAACTCAACCGCGATGTCGTGGTGACTGTGCACGGATCCTCTGACCCACAGCGGGTCGGTGTTCTGGCGCGGAACACCCGCAAGGTCCGGGAGCCGATCGACTTCGACGACTTCGCCATGTACGTCGACCACACCATTGCCGCGGCGATTGTGTTCTTCGCCAAGCTGGCCGAGGTCGCCGAATGCCCGACGCCGGCGGAACCGCTGCTGCGCGACGCCGGCTGAGCGGTCATCCGATGTCGGGCCGGGGCTCGCCGAACTCGGCGCGGATCGCGGCCCACGGGTCCGCATAGCCGGCGGGCGATTTCCGGTAGGCGCCACGGTATTTGAGGAACTGGCGCGCGATCGGAGAGACCACCCGCATCGGATAGCGTTGCCAGCCCGCCGCCGCGCGCATTTCGGCCAGCATGTCCGGCCACGGATGGCGCTGGAAGCGCAACGCCTGTTGCGCGCGGGCGGTATCCATCCAGTCCGTCACGTACCAGCCGTCCTCGCTGTCGGGATCACCCGGGCGGCCCTCGGGCAGCACGTTGACCAGACCCCGGGTGGCCGCCAGCGTTTTGCCGACGTCCGACTGCCGCAGCAGGTGCGACTCGTCGC
Source organism: Mycobacterium sp. Aquia_213 (assembly GCF_026625985.1). Taxonomy (NCBI): domain Bacteria; kingdom Bacillati; phylum Actinomycetota; class Actinomycetes; order Mycobacteriales; family Mycobacteriaceae; genus Mycobacterium; species Mycobacterium sp. Aquia_213. Next base: position 741,229 of record NZ_CP113116.1, on the reverse strand, counting down.
CCCCGATCAGCAGGGTCTCACCGATCACGTCCGCGGTCACCGCGGCCGAGAACGCGAACGCGACGTCGCGGACGTCGACGGTGTGAATACGCCCGTCGGTCGGCAACGCGCTTTCCAGGAAGGGTGCGTCCAGGCTCAGCGGCATGGCGCCCAGATCGACGCTCATCACCCCGGCCAGGCGCAGGATCACCCACTCCAGACCCGAGGCGCGGACAAGCGCTTCGGCCTCGACCTTGTGCGCGCCGTAAAGGTCCGACGGACGCACCGGAGTGTCCGCGCGCAACCACTCGCGGTGCCGGCGCGGGTTGCGCGACCCGTGCACCGCGTTGCTCGATGCCTGGATGAAACGCACCGGGCGTGGGCTAGCCTTCGCGGCGTTCACCAGCGCCGCGGTCGCGTCGACGTTGACCCGCCTGGCCAGTTTCGGGTGACGATAGATCCCGGGCGGGATCACCGCGGCCAGATGGATGATCACCGAGGGCGCCGTCTTGGCGACGAGACGGTCGACTTGCGTCGGGTCGGTCAGGTCCGCCCAGCGCACCGCGGCTCCCGCGGGCAGCGACCTGGCCGCCTTAAGGTGGGCCGGCGTGCCGAGGTCGGTGGCGACCACGCGATGGCCGTCAGCAACCAACTGGCGCACGGTCTGCGAGCCGACCAACCCGAAACCACCAGTAACCAGAACGACTTCGGTCATTTCCCCCCCGATGCGTGGCAGCCACAGCAAACGGATATGACATTCTCTCAAATAGAGAGTACCCTATGTCACAAGCGGTGTGCCCTGGGGGAGCGGCCTCGCGCTGGCAAATACGAACAGGAACACAACCGTGGGGGAATCACGATGGGCGACGCTGAGGCCGATAATCACGAAACCGCCAAATGGGATCCGGCGTTCACCGAGCAGGTGAAGAACACGGTCGGCCCGGTGGTCAACCGCTGGTTTCGGGCCGAGGTACGAAACCTGGACAACGTGCCGCCGGCCGGTGGGGCGCTGGTGGTGTCCAACCACTCCGGCGGCATTTTCACGCCCGACGTGCTGATCTTCTCGTCGGCCTTCTACGACAAATTCGGCTACGACCGACCGGTGTACACCCTGGCCCACTACGGGGTGTTCATGGGTCCGCTGGACGGCTGGCTGCGTCGCGTGGGGGTGATCGAGGCCAGCCGCGAAAATGCCGCCACCGCACTGCATTCGGGCGCGGTGGTGCTGGTCTTCCCGGGCGGTGACTACGACTCCTACCGGCCCACGCTGAGCGCGAACACCGTCGACTTCAACGGCCGCACCGGCTACGTGCGGACCGCCATCGAAGCCGGAGTACCGATCGTGCCGACCGTCTCGATCGGCGGCCAAGAAACCCAGCTCTTCCTGACCCGCGGCAACTGGCTGGCCCGCAAGCTGGGAATCACCAAGGCCCGCATGGATATTCTGCCGATCAGTTTCGGCTTCCCGTTCGGTCTGAGTGTCATCTTCCCGCCGAACCTGCCGCTGCCGTCCAAGATCGTCACCGAGGTGCTCGAGCCGATCGACATCACCGCCCAGTTCGGCAAGGACCCCGACATCGCCGAGGTCGACGCGCACGTGCGTTCGGTAATGGAAGCCGCGCTCAAGCGGCTGGCCGCCCGGCGGCGCTTTCCCATCCTGGGTTAACCACCTAATGCTTCAGGTAGCCGCGATCCACCACGACCTGACTGCCCGACATGTTCGCCGACCCGTCGCCGGCGAGCCACGCAACGACATCGGCGATGTGCTCGGGCTTCATGAACTCTTCGGGTTCGCCGACCGGACGAAACGGCATCGGGGAGAGGCTGTGCAAGTAGGAGGGATGATCGGCGAGAAACGTCAGCATCTCCACGGAGCTTCCCATCGGCGTGGTCACCGCGTACGGATGGATGGAATTGACCCGGATGCCGTACTCGCCCAATTCCACCGCCAACGCATTCGTGAGCCCGACCAGGCCGTGTTTGGACGACGAATAGTGCCCGTTGCCGGGAGTGGCCTTCAGTCCGGTCGTCGAGCTGATGATGATGATCGAGCCGCCGTTACCCAGCTCGATCATCGCGGGCACCGCGGCGCGCAAGGTCCGCCACGTGCCGCTGAGGTTGACGTCAATGACGGTGTCCCAGTGCTCTTCGGACATCTCCCACAACCGCCCGAAGCTCAATACCCCCGCGTTGGCGACGACGATATCGAGCCTGCCGAATTGATCGACGGCATCGGCAACCAGCTGCTGCAAGTCCGCCAGATTGCGGATGTCGATTTCGCGGGTCAGCGCCTTGCGTCCCGAATTCTCCACCGCCCGTGCCGTTTCCACCAACTCCTCGGACGTGGCGGCCGGGTAGGGGATGGTGCTGGAGACGGATGCGCATACATCGACAGCGATAATGTCCGCGCCTTCGCTGGCAAGACGGAGGGCATGAGCGCGTCCCTGGCCGCGGGCCGCCCCGGTGACGAGCGCAACTCGGCCCTCGAGGCCGGTACCTCCTTGGGTCACTGGCTTCCTCCCCGGATCGCTGAGAACCTCCAGCCCGATGGTGCGCCTGCGAACGAGCCCCGACAATGACGTGTCTCCTAGCACGAAAGAGGCGCCGTCTCCTAGCGGCCAGAATTGGCGAGCGCCGACCCATAGCAAACCCGAAAGCACTACGGCATAGTTGCTTTCAGGTCGCGTCTACACGGCGAGGTGGCGTGTGAAAAGACTCAATGGTATGGACGCCATGCTGCTCTACAGCGAGACGCCGAACCTGCACACGCACACGCTGAAAGTAGCGATACTCGACCCGTCCGACTTCGACGGCGAGTTCGACTTCGACGCCTTCCGGCTGCACGTGCGCCGTCGGCTGCACCTGTTGGAACCGTTGCGCTACAAGCTCGTCGACATCCCCTGGCAACTGCATCGCCCGATGTGGCAGGAGAACTGCGAGGTCGATCTGGACTACCACCTGCGACGAGTGCAGGTGCCCGCACCGGGTGGCCGCCGCGAGCTGGACGAGGTGATCGGACGGGTCGCGTCCACGCCGCTGGATCGCAGCCGCCCGCTATGGGAGTTTCATTTCGCCGAAGGGCTTTCCGGCGGTCGATTCGCGTTGATCGGCAAGGTGCATCACGCCTTGGCCGACGGCATCGCCTCGGTCAACCTGCTCGCCCGTGCGATGGATCTCGTCGGCCCGGTGCAGAACGAGCGCGACCTTGACGAGGCGGGCAGCACCGCGACGAAAGGTGAACTCCTGCGGGCGGCCGCGCGAGACCATGCCCGGCAGATTGCCGAGCTGCCCGGGCTGGTCAGCAACGCCGCGCTGGGAATGAGCCGGGTGCGACGCCGGTCCAAACAGCGCGGGGATCACCCGGATATGGCCGATGCCTTCGACGCACCACCGACCTTCCTGAACCACGTGGTGTCCCCGCAGCGGCGGTTCGCCAGCGCGACGCTGCCCTTGGCCGAGGTCAAAGCGGCTGCGAAAGCGTTGGGCATCACCGTCAACGACATGGTGCTGGCAATAGCCACCGGCGGATTGCGCACGCTGCTGTTGAACTATGACGGCGAAGCGCAGCGCCCGATCATTGCTTCGGTGCCCACCGCCACCGACAAGTCGGACCGGGTCACCGGCAACGAGATCAGCGGTCTGATGATTTCGCTGCCGGTGCACGTCGCCGACCCCACCGAGCGGGCGCGGCTGGTCTCGCTGGCGACCCGGATCGCCAAGGAAGACCACGAAATCATGGGCCCCGAACTCTACGGGCGGATGATGGCGTATCTACCGACGGCATTCGCCCCGGCCGCGTTCCGGTGGCTCGGCCGTCGCGACGTGCCGAACAAGCTGATGAACGTGGCGGTCTCCTGTGTGGTGGGACCGCGCGAGCGCGGGCATTTCGGCGGCGCCGCCGTGACCGAGATCTACTCCACCGGGGTGCTTTCGCCGGGCGCACCGGTCAACATCACCGTGTGGAGCTACGTCGACGGGCTCGGGATCGCGGTGCTGACCGACGACCTGACGTTCAAAGACCCGCATGAAGCGACCGACGCGATGACCAAGTCTTTCGCTGAATTACGCAGTGCTGCAGGTATTCCCGCGCCGACGACGTCAGGCGGCGAGCACAGCGTCGAGCGCTGAGTAGAACAAGCCCAGCCCGTCGTCGGAGGGGCCGGTCAACGCTTCGATGGCATGTTCGGGGTGTGGCATCAGCCCGACGACCCGGCCGTTGGCCGAGCTGATGCCGGCGATGCCACGCATCGAGCCGTTGATGTTGTCGTGGTACCGAAACACCACGCGCCCCTCGCCCTCGAGTTCGTCGAGCACGTTCTCGGGCGCCACATAGCGCCCCTCACCAGATTTCAGCGGAACCAGCAGGTCGGCGTCGGACTCGAAGCGCGACGTCCACGCCGTCGAGTTCGATGCCACCCGAAGCCACACGTCGCGGCAGATAAAGTGCAGGCCCGCGTTGCGAGTCAGCACCCCCGGCAGCAGCCTGGTTTCACACAGCACCTGAAAACCGTTGCAAATACCCAACACCGGCATGCCGCGGCTCGCCGCGTAGACCACTTCGGACATCACCGGGGCAAAGCGCGCGATCGCACCGCACCGCAGATAGTCACCGTAGGAGAACCCGCCCGGCACCACGACCGCGTCGACCGCCTTGAGGTCGGCGTCGGCGTGCCACAGGCTCACCGCCTCCGCACCGACGCGGCGCACCGCACGGGCGGCGTCCACGTCGTCGAGCGTCCCGGGAAAGGTGATGACGCCGATGCGTGCCGTCACAGCACTTCCCGGCTGATCGTCCAGTCCTCGATCACGGTGTTGGCCAACAGTGATTCCGCGATCTCGGCGAGCGCGGAATCGTCGACGGTATCGTCGACTTCGAGCTCAAACCTCTTGCCCTGACGGACATTTGAGATCCCCGGATGTCCGAGTCGGCCCAACGCGCCGACAATCGCCTGACCCTGCGGGTCGAGAATCTCCGCTTTGGGCATCACATGAACGATCACCCGCGCCACCGGCGTTCCTCCTGACGAGTCGCTGTCGGCGCCAACTCTACCGGCGGCCGTTGCCGGGCGCGGCTCACGGGCACGAGGCGATATAGGCCTCGCACAGCGGCGACGTCATCGAGTCCAGCACCTGGTTGTCCGCAAGCGAGGGCCAAGGCACCTCCGGCGGCGCGGTAGACCACAGCGTCAGCTCGCTGATCGTGCTGCTCGCGACGTGTGCGACCAGGTAGGTATGCATGATCACCGGGCCGCTGATGACCGCGGCCATCCGGTTGGGTTCGTCGGTGGTGATCGATGGCGACTGCAACGGCGCCCCCATCTGACAGCCCCGCAGCACCGCGACGGCATTGCCGAACACCGACGAGGCGATCGCTCCGCCGCGGGCCGTGTCACCGCGCCAGTGCACGATCTGGGCCTTCAGCTGCCATTGGTCGGCCGGGTGGGCCACCGTCACACGGGCCGCGACCGCCCAGGTGCGTGGGTCCTGCGCCGGCGGCCGCGCGGCGCACAGCTCCTCGAACCGGAACCGCGGCCCCACCCCGGCCCCGGTTGTTTGCGCGGCCAGACCCGCCAGCGCGGGCCAGTTGTAGGTCGAATTCAGCGGCACCGAGCGCTGCTGCATCCACGCGGTGGCCGGGATCTGGTCGCAGACGGGCGGGCAGGTCTCCGGTTCGGCGGATACGGGGACCGCCAGGATAAGGGCGGCCACCAGGCCACCGGCGACCAGTATCGTCGCGAAAACTACCCGCACACGACCACCCCCGTCAGGGCACAATCGTAAACATGCAACTGACGCATTTCGGGCATTCCTGCCTACTTGCCGAGTTCGACCACACTAGCGTGCTCTTTGACCCCGGGACCTTCGCGCATGGGTTCGAGGGAATCACCGGACTGGACGCGATCCTGATCACCCACCAGCACCCGGATCATGTCGACCCGGCCCGGCTGCCGGCGCTGATCGAGGCCAACCCCAATGCGGCGCTCTACACCGACTCGCAAACCGCGGCACAGCTCGACGCGCCCTTCCAAGCGGTTCACGCCGGCGACGAGCTGACGGTCGGCGAACTGACGATTCGGGCGCTCGGCGGAAAGCACGCGGTGATTCACCCGGAAATCCCTGTGATAGAGAACCTTTCGTATCTGGTGGGCGACGGCGACCACCGCGCGCGGCTGATGCATCCCGGTGACGCGTTGTTCGTGCCCGACGAGCCGGTAGACGTATTGGCCGCCCCGGCGGCCGCGCCGTGGATGCGAATCTCCGAGGCCATCGACTACCTGCGCGCGGTGTCCCCGACGCGCGCCGTGCCCATTCACCAAGGCATCGTCGCCCCCGAGGCGCGGGGCATCTACTACGGCCGGTTCACCGAGATGACCGACACCGACTTCCAGGTGTTGCCCGAAGAAAGCGTGGTCACCTTCTAGCGGTCAGCTGATGTCGTCGGCGGCGCCGCGGCCCGCGGCCCGGCCGCTGAAGATGCAGCCGCCCAGGAAGGTGCCCTCCAGGGCCCGGTAACCGTGCACGCCGCCACCGCCGAACCCCGCCACCTCGCCGGCCGCATACAGTCCGGTCAGCGGGGTGCCGTCGTCGCCGAGAACCCGCCCACCCAAGTCAGTCTCGATGCCGCCCAACGTTTTTCGCGTCACGATGTGCAGCTTGACCGCGATCATCGGGCCGGCTTTCGGATCGGTCAACCGGTGCGGCGCCACCACCCGGCCCAGCCGGTCGCCCAGGTATCCGCGGGCAGCGCGGATCGCGGTGATCTGACCGTCTTTGGTGAACTTGTTGGCGACCTCGCGATCGCGGGCCGTCACCTCGGCCTCCACCGTCGCATAGTCCAGCGGGGCCACATCGGGCAGCTTGTTCATGCCGGTCACCAACTCGCCCAACGAATCTGCGCTGACGAAGTCGACACCGCGATCGATAAACGCCTGGACCGGCCCGGGCGGCCCGGAACTAGCCCGGTTACGCACCAGCTGGCGCACGCTCTGCCCGGTCAGATCCGGGTTCTGCTCCTGCCCGGAGAGAGCGAATTCCTTCTCAATGATCTTGGCGTTCAAGATAAACCAGGTGTAGTCATACCCGGATTTGGTGATGTATTCCAACGTGCCCAGCGTGTCGAACCCGGGATACAGCGGAACCGGCAACCGGTTACCCGCCGCGTCCAGCCACAGCGACGAGGGGCCCGGGATGATCCGGATCCCGTGCAGCGGCCAAATCGGGTCGTAGTTGGTGATGCCCTCGGTGTAGTGCCACATCCGGTCCGGGTTGATCACGCGGGCTCCGGCCTGCCGGGAAATGTCGATCATCCTGCCGTCCACATGGGCCGGCACCCCGCTTAGCAACTGCTCGGGCACGCGCCCCATTCGCTTTGGCCAGTTCTTGCGCACCAGATCGTGGTTGCCGCCGATCCCACCGCTGGTGACGAGCACCGCGGATGCACGAAATTCGAATTGCCCCGCTGCTTTTCGCGACGACGGGACGCCGCGTGCTTCGGTCGACGGCTCCAGTACGGTGCCCCGAACGCCGGTCACCGCGTCGCCCTCCACGATCAATTCGTCGACCTGGTGCCGGTGCGCGAAGCGGACCGTCGAGCGATCCCGTAGCTGACGCGCGAAGATGTCGACCAGGGCAGGCCCGGTGCCCCAGGTGATGTGGAACCGGGGAACCGAGTTGCCGTGTCCCTGCGCGTTGTACCCACCGCGTTCGGCCCAGCCCACCAGCGGAAAGATTTTCAGACCCCGCTCGCGCAGCCAGCTCCGCTTCTCCCCGGCCGCGAAATCCACATAGGCGTGTGCCCATTGCCGTGGCCAGTAGTCCTCTTCGCGATCGAAAGCCGCTGTGCCCAACCAGTCCTGCAGCGCGAGCTCATGACTGTCCCGAATGCCCAGCCGACGCTGTTCGGGGCTGTCGACAAAGAACAGACCACCGAACGACCAGAAGGCCTGACCACCGAGGTTGGCGCTGTTCTCCTGGTCGAGGATCAGCACCCGCAAGCCACGGTCCACCAACTCACACGCGGCCACCAGACCGGATAGTCCCGCCCCGACAACAATCGCGTCAGCGGCGAAGCCTGCGGCTGAAGAATCGCTCATGTCGGACCAGGGTAATGCCCGCAACCAAGCGATTAATCAGACGGCCGAGTCAGGCCGCGTCGGAAATCGCCTTGTCGGGTCGCCAGCGGTAGACCGTCGGCGTGCAGCCGTGCATCGAAGCGAGGTCGACGGCGTCCACCATCGCCTGCAGCGGCCCCGGCTTGCGCAACTGACGAGCCGCGACCGCCACCCGCACCATCCCGCCGCGACGGGCAATGCGCTCGGCGGACAGCACCACCATGCGGCACCACCACGGTTCGGTGAGGAATCCCTCTCCGATGCCGAGTACGCGGGAGCGCTCGGTGGTGTGGCGGACCAGGTCGGTGACCCCGTGCAAATCAGCCAACAGCCGGAACCCATTGCCCGGCAAGGCCTTAACGACGCCCGGTGAGACGGTCCAGCCCGGTGCGGCAAAAAGCCGGGTGCGTAGTCCGAGATGCTCGAGCACCCGGTCGGCGGCCATCAGCCGCAGATTGGCCTCGTGTGCCCGCAGCATGGCGAACTCGCCACGCCGCTTCTTGGTGGCGGGGTCGTCGTAGCCGTGCAACACGATGGCATCGCCGCCGGCGCGCCGGGCGGTCAGCCACTCGACGGTGCGCGGGTCGTGGTCAAGCCGGTAGTCGCCGGACAGGCGCGGAGCCACCAGCAACGAAACCGGCACCTTGCGGGAATCCATTTGTGCGCAGAACGCCTCGACGTCGTCCAGGGTGCGCTCGCCTATCCCTGAGACCGAGACGATCAATTTTCCAGACACAACCGCAGTTTGACGAGCGCAGGTTTCGGGATGGTGAAGGACACGCAGACTACAGGCGTATATCGACGCGTATGCCAGATGTCACTCCCGGCTCCGATACGGCTTTCGCGCAACGGAGTTGGGCCGTTTATTCCGACCGTCGCGCGGTGCGGCGCACTGCCGGGCGACGGCCATATTGACGCGTTGTTGAACAAACGCGAACCAGCGCCGGGATCGGAAAACGGTTCGATATGCTAAGCAACGCCATGGAGAAGGCCCGTTCCGCAGCGGGCGATGCCGCGCTGCCCCTCGCCCCCGCCGGGCTGTTGGGCGCCGAGGAACATGTTTATCCGGACAAACTGGACGTCCCGCTGTTGCGGATCTCCGGCGTGTGTCTGCTGGCCACAATCATGGCGATCCTGGACGTCACCGTCGTCACCGTCGCGCAACGCACCTTCATCGCGGAGTTCGGGTCGAATCAGGCCGTCGTCGCGTGGACGATGACCGGCTACACGCTCGGGCTGGCGACCGTAATCCCATTGACCGGCTGGGCCGCCGACCGGTTCGGCACCAAACGGCTCTTCATGGGCTCGGTGGTGGCGTTCGTGCTCGGCTCGCTGTTGTGCGCGCTGGCGTCAACGATCGTGCAGCTCATCATATTTCGCATCGTGCAGGGCGTCAGCGGCGGCATGCTGATGCCGCTGGGATTCATGATCATGACGCGCGAAGCGGGCCCCGGGCGGCTCGGGCGCTTGATGTCAATTTTGAGCATTCCGATGTTGCTCGCCCCGATCGCCGGCCCGATCCTGGGCGGCTGGCTGATCGACACCTCCAGTTGGAAGTGGATCTTCCTGATCAATCTGCCGATCGGACTGGCCACGTTCATCCTCGCGTGGATCGTGTTCCCCCGAGACCACCCCGCTCGGTCGGAGACGTTCGACGTCATCGGCGGGCTGCTGCTCTCGCCCGGGCTGGCGACGTTTCTGTTCGCGGTGTCGTCGATTCCGCGCCGCGGGACCGTCGCCGATCATCGCGTCTTGATACCCGCGGCCATCGGCCTGGTGCTGATCGCCGCGTTCGTCGTGCACGCGTTGCACCGCGCGGATCACCCACTGATCGATCTGCATCTGTTCCAGAACCCGGTTCTCACCCGGGCCAATGTGACGATGCTGCTGTTCGCCGGCGCCTTCTTCGGCGCCGGCCTGCTGCTCCCGAGCTATTTCCAGCAGGTGCTGCACCAGACGCCGATGCAAGCCGGGGTGCACCTGATCCCGCAGGGCCTCGGCGCGATGCTGACCATGCGATTGGCCGGTCCACTCGTGGACCGACATGGACCGGGCAAATACGTGCTGGCCGGTATCGCGATGATCATCGCCGGCCTGGGCGCGTTCGCTTACGGTGTGGCCAGGCACGCCGCGTATGCACCCACACTGCTGATCGCGTTGACGATCATGGGCCTGGGGATGGGGTGCACCATGATGCCGCTCTCGGTGGCATCGGTGCAGGCATTGGCACCGCACCAGATCGCCCGCGGCACCACGCTGATGAGCGTCAGCCATCAGGTGGGCGGCTCGATGGGAACCGCGCTGATGGCGGTGATCCTGACCAACCAGTTCAACCGGAGCGACGACATCACGGCCGCGAACAAACTTGCGGCGTTGCAGCAGCAGGCCACGATCAGCGGTGTGCCGGTTGATCCGTCACAAATACCACACCAGTCACTGGCCCCCGAATTTGCCGCGAATCTGTTGCACGACCTTTCGCGCGCCTATACATCCGTATTCGTAGTCGCGATGGTATTGGTGGCATTTACCATCATTCCGGCGTCATTTCTACCGAAGAAACCGGCCGTCCAAACGGCAGTCGAATAACCCCGATCGTCGCTGTGAACTGCACCGACGTTATCTGCGGCACGGTGTCGCCGAATTGATCGTGAGCATTGATTCGCCCGCGCGTCGAATTCACATCCGCGGGTGTCTAGAAGATGACAGCCACGCAGACGGCGAGCGCGCATAACGCCCCGTCGGCCTCCGCTTACAGACCTGGAATACCGGCAAAGCGCCAAAATCGCGCAATCGTCTCGATATGCTCGGACACATGCTCAGCGACGCCGTGGAAGGAGCGCGCCCCGCAGCTCCCAACGTCGCGGTCCCCCTGATTTCCACCAGGCGCGCAGCCGCGGGCGATCGTGAGTATCCCGACAAGGTCGATGCCAAACTGCTGCGCGTCGTCTTCGTGTGCGGGCTGGCCGCCGTGATGGCAGTGCTGGACAGCACCGTCGTCGCGGTCGCCCAGGGCACCTTCGTCACCGAGTTCAAGACCACCCAAGCCGTCGTTTCCTGGACGGTGGCCGGCTACATGCTCGCGTTTGCCACCGTGATCCCGATAACGGGGTGGGCGGCCGACCGGTTCGGCACCAAACGGCTCTTCATCGGATCGGTTCTGTTTTTCATGCTGGGCTCGCTGCTGTGTGCGATAGCGCCAAACATCATGCTGCTCATCGCATTTCGGGTGATACAAGGTATCGGCGGCGGTATGTTGATGCCGCTGAGCTTCGTGATCCTGACGCACGAGGCGGGCCCGCACCGGGTTGGTCGCTTGATGGCGATCGGGGGACTTCCGATCCTGCTCGGTCCGATCGGTGGGCCAGTCCTGGGCGGCTGGCTGGTGGGTGCCTACGGCTGGCAGTGGATCTTCCTGATCAATCTGCCGATCGGGCTGATCTCGCTGGTCCTGGCGGCGATCACCTTTCCCAAAGACCGCCCGGCCCCGGCTGAAGCCCTCGACATCGTCAGCCTGTTCCTGCTGCCGCCCGGCGTCACGTTATTCCTGGCCGGAGTGTCGTCGATCCCGGCGCGGGGCACGTTCGCCGATCACCTGGTGTTGGTGCCGACGATTGCCGGGGTGGTGTTGATCGCCGCCTTCGTCTTCCACTCCTTCCGCACCGACCACCCGCTGATCGACCTGCGACTTTTCCAGAACCGCGTGGTGAGCCAGGCCAATCTGGCCCTGCTGGTTTTCGGTGCCCCCTTCGTCGGCCTCGGCCTGCTGGTCCCGAGCTATTTCCAACTCGTGATGCACAAAACGCCGATGCAGTCCGGGTTGCTGCTGGTGCCGGTCGGACTCGGTGCGGTCATCACGATGCCGCTCGCCGGGATATTCATGGACAAACACGGACCCGGCAAGATCGTGATGATCGGCCTGCCGGTGATGGCGGCGGGTCTGGGCATCTTCACCTACGGCGTCGCCACGCAGGCCGCCTATAACCCGACCCTGTTGATCGGACTTGCGGTCATGGGCCTGGGCGTCGGCTGCACGACGACGCCGTTGTCTGCGGCGGTGCTGCAGGCGCTGGCCCCGCATCAGGTCGCGCGCGGCACCACACTTGTCACCGTCAACCAGCAGGTGAGCGGCTCGATCGGGGCGGCGTTGTTGGGCGTTATCCTGACCCAGTTGTTCAATCACAACGAAACCCTGGTCGCGGCGAACAAGCTTCTCGCGGCGCAACAAGAGGCCAATGGGCAACGTGTGCCGGTAGAGGCCTCGGCCTCCGCATGGAAAGACCTTGGCCCCGATTTCGCGAACAGCGTGTCGCTCGGCCTGTCACACGCCTACACGGCGGTGTTCGTGGTGGCCGTCGCCTTGCTGGTGTTGACGATCATCCCGGCGGCGTTTCTTCCGATGAAGCGCCCGGAACCGGAGGAAGACCCGGAGCCCGCTGCCGCGCTGGCTGACTGATCCGGCTTACCCCTCGAAGAGGATCGTCGCGATCCGCAGCACGGTTTCCATCGGGTCGGCCGCTTTGACCTGAGCATTGACCGCGTCATTGAGCCAAAGCGTCGAAAACCCGTGCACCAGTGACCATGCCGCCAACTGCGCGCCCGCGGGGTCGGACTGCGCATGGGCATCGCGCAGCGTCGCCACGCCACGCGACAACTCGGCACCCGCAGCGGCTTCCGCGGCGACCAGTTCGGGGTCCGCGACGTCCAACAGCGACTTGTCGAACATCACCTGATAGTGGCCCGGATGGCCCAGGGCGAATCGCACGTAGGCCAGGGCCGCATCGGCGAAGTGACCGCGAGCGCTTTTCAGCGCATCGGCCAGCAGCCGAAAGCCCTCCGCGGCCAGCGCGGTGAACAGGCCGCGCCGATCGACGAAGTGGTGGGCCGGCGCGGCATGCGATACGCCCGCGCTGCGGGCCAGCTCGCGCAACGACACCCCGTCCGCACCGCGTTCGGCCACCAAGCGCGCGGCTTCGCTCAGGATCACCGCGCGCAGGTCACCGTGGTGGTAATTCGGACGAGCCACGACGAACAGCATACCGACGATATCTTGACACCGACTAGATATCGAATACGCTGAGTAAAGTGGATCTTGTCACTGTCTAGATTGGAACCTGAGATGGCTCCGCTGATCACCCTGCTGTTGGGCAGCATCGTCGCCCGGGTCGCCGGCTTGCTGGGCGTTGGTTACCTCGCCGGCTGGACTGCGGCGATCGCCGTCGGATTGGCCGCCATGTTCGTCCTGACCGGAATCGCACACTTCGCGCCGCCGATGCGTCGCGACCTGATCGCGATCGTGCCGCCAGGGCTGCCCGCGCCCGGCCTGCTCGTCACCGTTACCGGCGTGCTGGAGCTGGTGGGTGCGGCGGGGCTGCTGATTCCCGGCACCCGGACCGCGGCGGCCACCTGCCTCTTGCTGCTGATGCTGGCCATGTTCCCGGCCAACGTCTATGCGTCGCGGATGCCGAATCCACCCCGGTCGATGACGACGCGGCTACCCCTGCGCACCGCCACCGAGATTGTTTTCCTCGCCGCCGGCGTAGCGGTCGCCGTCGGCAGCGGCTAGTAGCCACGCGTACTGGAATGCGGTCTCCTGCCATCCCCGGTAGCGACCACTGACCCCGCCATGACCCGCCGCCATCTGCGTTTTGAGCAGCACCGGGTTGCCGCCGGGGTTGGCGCGCCGCAACGCGGCGACCCACTTGGCCGGCTCCACATAGTAGACCCTGGTGTCGTTCAGTGATGTCATCGCCAGAATGGCGGGATACTGCTTCGTCTCAACGTTCTCGTAGGGCGAGTATGACTTCATGTACGCGTAGACTTCGCTGTCGTTCAAGGGATTTCCCCATTCGTCCCACTCGGTTACGGTCAGCGGCAACGAAGGATCCAAGATCGTGGTCAGCGGATCGACGAACGGGACCTGAGCGAGGATCCCGGCGAACAGTTCGGGCGCCAGGTTGGCTACCGCACCCATCAGCAGCCCGCCCGCACTGCCGCCCAACGCCACCAGCTCGTGCGGACGCGTCACTCCCGCGTCCACCAAATGCTGTGCCGCCGCGACGAAGTCGGTAAAGGTGTTCTTCTTCTCCAACAGCTTTCCGTGCTCGTACCACAGCCGGCCCATCTCTCCCCCGCCGCGGACATGGGCGATCACGAACACCATGCCCCGGTCCAGCAGCGACAGTCGCGCAATGGAAAAGGTTGGATCCGTGCATATTTCGTAGGCGCCGTAGCCGTAGATGAGCGTGGGCGCCGGGAATTCGACGCCCGCACGGTGCACGATCGACACCGGGATGCGGGTGCCATCGGTGGCGAGCGCCCAGTCGCGCCGCTCGACGTAATCGCTTGGGCGGTAGTCACCGAGTACGGGTTGCTCACGCAACAAGGTGCGCTCGCCGCTAGCCAGGTCGACGTCGTAGACCCGTAACGGCGTCACCAGGGATCCCGCCCTGATCCGCAGCTTGGGTGAAACCCAGTTCGGATTGGCGCCCAAGCCCGACGACATCAGCTCGGAATCGAAGGCGATCTCCTCGGGCTCACCGTAGTCGCCATCGGAATCAATGGGCCACAACTGGATTCGTGGCAACGCGGCACGCCGGTAACTGATCACCAGGTGACCGGCAAAGGCATCCGCAGCTTCGAGCCGAACGTCGTCGCGGTGCGGGATCAGGGTGCGCTGTTGCGTGGGATCGCTGACCGGGGCCTCGGTGAGCGTGAAGTTCACCGCTCCGTCATTGTGCAGGATCAGGAACCGATCCTGTCCCCCGACCACGGCGTGCTCCGCCGAGTACTCGACACCTTCGCGGCGTGGCAGCACAACAGTGAACTCGGCCTGCGGGTCGGCGGCGTCGGCGTAGCGCAACTCGGAGGTGATCGACGATCCCGACGCAATGAACACGTACGCCTCGCTTCGGCTCAGGCCCGCTCCGAGCCAGAACCGTTCGTCGGCTTCGTGATACACCAATTCCGACGGCTCTGTCGAGCCCAGCCGATACCGCCACACCTTGTCCGGGCGATGGGCGTCGTCCAGGGTGAGGTAGTACACGGTCCGGTTGTCGGCCGCCCACGTCACTCCGCCGGCGATATCGGCTATTTCGTCGGGGTATTTCTCGCCGGTACGTAAGTCCTTGAACCGCAGCGTGTACCGCTCGTCGCCGATGATGTCAACGGAGTACGCGAGCAGATTCGCATCCAAGCTGACCAGGGCGGCGCCGAGGGAAAAGAAGTCGTGACCGTCGGCTTCTTCGTTCGAATCGAGCAGCACCTGCTCGCCCGGTATCTCGGTGTTCTCGTCCAGAACCGGGGGATCCCAGTCATCGGGATCCGCGACCGGGCAACGACACTGGACGCGATACTGCTTTCCCTCGAAGGTGCGTGAGTAGTACCACCAGTCGCCTTGCCTGGTCGGCACCGACAAGTCGGTTTCCTTGGTACGCGCCTTGATCTCGTCGAAGATCTTCTGCCGCAGCGGTTCCAGGTGGGCAAGGGTCTGGTCGACGTAGTCGTTCTCGGCCTCGAGGTAGTCGATGACTTCGGGATTCGACTTTTCGCGCAGCCACTCGTACGGATCGACGAACACATCGCCGTGGTGCTCGCGGGTGGTCTCCACCCGTTTCGCGACAGGTGGGGTGACAGGCTCCGTCATGCGGCCGGGCCGATCCAGTCACCGAAGCTCAAACCGGAAATCCGCTCGTAGGCATTGATATAACGGGCACGGGTGGCGTCGATGATGTCGGCCGGCAGCGGTGGTGGGGGTTGCGAGCCGTGCCGATCCCAGCCGGATTCGGGACTGGTGAGCCAATTGCGGACGAACTGCTTGTCGAAACTGGTCTGGACGACACCGACGCGGTAATCCTCGGCGGGCCAGTACCGCGACGAGTCCGGGGTGAAGATCTCGTCGGCCAGCAGCAGGTTGCCGTCGCGGTCGGTGCCGAATTCGAACTTGGTGTCGGCGATGATGATTCCCGTCGTCGAGGCGTGATCGGCGGCCTGCACATAGATCTGCAGCGTGCGGTCGCGCAGCTGGTTGGCCCGTACCCCGCCCACCATCTCGATCACCCGGTTGAAGGAAATGTTCTCGTCGTGATCGCCCAGTGCGGCTTTGGTCGCCGGGGTGAACAGTGGCTGGGCGAACTTGCTGGCCTCGACCAGCCCCGGCGGCAGCGTGATGCCGCAGACCTTGCCGGTCGCCTGATAGTCCAGCAGTCCCGAGCCGGTCAGATAGCCGCGGGCCACGCACTCCACCGGCATCATCTCCAGCTGACCCACCACCAGCGCGCGGCCCAGCACCTCGTCGGGGATGCGTGGGTCGTCGGGCGGTCCGGCCAGATGGTTGGGGGCGTCGACCAGGCCGAAGAAAAACACGCTCATCGCGGTCAGGATGCGGCCTTTGTCCGGGATCGTGCTGTCCAGGACGAAGTCGTACGCCGAGATCCGGTCGCTGGCGACCAGCAGCAGGTGGTCTTCGTCGACGCGGTACAGCTCGCGGACCTTGCCGCTGGCCAGATGCTGGTAGTCGGACAGTGCAGGGCGCATCGGGCCAGCCTATCGGGAAGCCCACCCGGGGCCTGGAGCTGTGCTGGGATCGAGGGTATGAGATCGCGCTTTTTGCCCTACGCCACCACGCCCGGCCGATTGCTGGCCCAGCTGTTCAGCGATGCCGTCATCGTCGTGTGGACGGCGATCTGGTTGTTCGTCGGCATCGCCGTCTACGACGCCATCTCGACGATCGCCGACGCCGGCCGACAAGTCGAGGACGGCACCCACAGCATCGCGGGGAACCTGGCCTCGGCAGGTCATGGCGCACAACATATTCCGGTCGTCGGCGATACCGTCAGCAAACCGCTGAGCTCGGCTAGCGACGCCGCCGCAGAAATCGCGGGCGCCCTGCACGAACTGGATACCACGGCCGGCTGGCTCGCTGTGCTGCTGGCACTGGCCGTCGTCGCTCCCCCGATCCTTGTCGCGGCCATGCCGTGGCTTTACCTGCGGCTCCGGTTCTTCCGGCGCAAATTGACCGTGACCGCATTGGCCGCGACGCCGGCCGGCGAACAGCTGCTGGCACTGCGGGCTTTGACGAATCGCTCGCCGGCGAAACTAGCCGCGATCAGTCCGGATCCGGTGGGTGGCTGGCGTCACGAGGATCCCTTTACGATTCGCGCGCTGGCCGCCCTCGAACTGCGATCGGCGGGGATCACGATCCGTCGGTGAGCCGGAACGTCACTGTTCCTCGCGTAGCTCCACGACCAGATGCCGGATGCCGGTGTGCCGGTTGCTTCGCGTCCATTCGACGGGCCGGACCACCCGTACGGAGCCGAAGCGCGACAGCAGCTCCTCGTACAGGACCCGCAGCTCCAGGCGCGCCAGGTTGGCCCCCAGGCAGTAATGCACACCTTGACCGAAGCCCAAGTGCGGATTGGGTTTTCGGTCGATGTCGAACTCATCTGCGCGGTCGAAGACGCCGGCATCGCGGTTGGCCGAGCCTTCCCAGATCTGTACCTTCTGTCCGGCTTCGATCGACTGGCCGCCGAGGACGACGTCGCGGGTGGCGGTGCGCCGTTTGGACGGCGACGGCGACGTCCACCGCACCATCTCCTCGACCGCCGTTGGAAGCAGGCCGAAATCAGCACGCAGCGTGCGTAATTGGTCCGGGTGCTGGGCCAGCGACAACAGCCCGCCGGCAACCGCGTTGCGAGTCGTCTCGGCGCCGGCGCTGAACAGCAGGCTGAAGAACAGATACACCTCAAGATCGGACGGGACTGGTCCGTCCACCTCGTTGACCGTCGCGTTGGCGACCACCGACAACATGTCGTCGGTCGGATTGGCACGCTTCGAGGCGATCAGCTCTTGGCCGTAGTTGTACATCCGCGACCCGGCCTCTTCGGCGGACGTTCGCGGCGACAGCTGCGATAATTTGGCCTTGCGCGAGCCCCCGAAGTCGAACTGCGGCTCAATGGCCTCGAACAGCCAATGCCGTTCGGATTCGGGCACTCCCAGCAGAATGCAGATCATCTGCATTGGCAGTTCGGCGGCGATGTCGACGAGGAAGTCGAACGGTTCGCCGGGCACCACGTCGTCCACCAGCCGTCGCGCCCGGGCCCGTAGATCGTCCTCGACGCGACGGATCATCCGCGGCGTCAGCCCGGAGCTGACCAGTCGCCGAATCTGCGAGTGCCGCGGGTCGTCCATCATGTTGAGCACCTGACCCGCGATCGACAGGTCCTGCAGCAGCGTCCCGCCGAACGGTCGAGCGCCGCCGGTCACCGACGAGTACGTCACCGGGTCTTTGAGTACGGCAAGGTTTTCCGCGTAGGTTGCAACCGACCAGAAGCCCTCGGCGTCCGGGGTGTTGTCGGTCGGCTCATGCCAATAGACCGGCGCCTCGCGGCGGTGCACGGCGAACAACTCGTGCGGAAAACCTTTGGCGAAGTTTTCCAGATCGGTGAAGTCGATCCCCGACAGCGCGCCGGCGAGGGTCACAGGATCGCACCCGGAGCGTACTTGGCCGCGTCCGGGTAGCGGCCCACTAGCGAATCGACTTGCGCCGCAACCTTATCGACCTGATCACCGGCGGCGCCGGTGAACGCCTTCTTGTCGGCCAGCGCGGCGTCCAGCGCCGCGCGGTCCAGCGGCAGCCGCTCGTCGGCGGCCAACCGGTCCAGCAGATCGGGCTCGGCGCCGCGTTCCCGCATCGCCAATGCCGTTGCCACCGCGTGTTCCCGGATCACGTGATGCGCGGCCTCGCGTCCCATGCCGGCCCGCACGGCCGCGATCAACACCTTCGTGGTGGCCAGGAAGGGCAAGTAGCGATCCAACTCCCGCTCGATCACCGCCGGGTAGGCGCCGAACTCGTCGAGCACCGTCAAAAAAGTCTCGATCTGGCCGTCAATGGCAAAGAAGCTGTCCGGCAAGGCAACTCGGCGTACCACCGAGCAGAACACGTCGCCCTCGTTCCACTGCGCGCCGGCGAGCTCGGCGGCCATCGAGGCGTAACCACGCAGCACCACCTGCAGGCCGTTGACCCGTTCGCAGCTGCGGGTGTTCATCTTGTGCGGCATCGCCGAGGAGCCAACCTGTCCCTCCGCAAACCCTTCCGTCACGAGTTCGTGCCCGGCCATCAGCCGGATGGTGTGGGCCATCGACGACGGCCCGGCACCCAGCTGCACCAGCGCGGAGAGCACGTCGTGATCCAGCGAACGCGGATAGACCTGCCCGACGCTGGTCAAAACCGTTGCGAAACCGAGGAATTCAGCAATGCGCCGCTCGAGTTCGGCCAGTTTGACCGCGTCGCCGTCCAGCAGGTCGAGCATGTCTTGCGAGGTGCCCATCGGGCCCTTGATACCGCGCAGCGGATAGCGATCGATCAACTCGCGCAACCTGGTCAACGCGATCAGCGTCTCCTGGGCCGCGGACGCGAACCGCTTGCCCAGCGTGGTGGCTTGGGCGGCGACGTTGTGGCTGCGTCCGGCCATCACCAGATCGCGATACGCCACGGCCCGCTCGGCAAGCCGTGCCACCACCGCCACCCCGTGCGAGAAAACCAGTTCCAGCGACCGCCGGATCTGCAGCTGCTCGACGTTCTCGGTCAGATCGCGACTGGTCATCCCCTTGTGCACATGCTCGTGACCGGCCAGGGCGTTGAATTCCTCGATACGGGCCTTGACGTCATGCCGCAGCACCCGCTCGCGTGCCGCGATCGAGGCCAAGTCCACGTCCTCGAGCACTCGCTCGTAGTCGGCGACCGCGTCCTGGGGTAGCGGAACACCGAGTTCGGTCTGCGCCCGCAACACGGCCAGCCACAGCCGCCGCTCCGCGACGACCTTGGCCTCCGGCGACCAGATCCCGACCATCTCGGCGCTGGCATACCGGGCGGCCAGCACATTCGGAATGCTCACCGGGTCAGCTTATCGACCGCGAGACTGCGACTGGCAACGCATTTCCCGAGTTCGGACGTCGGTGGTTACAGTTTCGCGGCATGTACTACGCCGGCGTCGACCTCGCGTGGGGCATCCGCAACCCGACCGGGGTCGCCGTCGTCGACTCCGACGGTTGCCTGGTGAGCGCCGGCGCCGTCCGCGACGACGACGAAATCCTGGCGGCACTGCGCCCTTACGTGCACGGGGAGTGCGTGGTCGGGTTCGACGCACCGCTGGTGGTGAACAATCCCACTGGTCAGCGTCCGGCCGAGACCGCACTCAACCGCGACTTCCGCAGGTTCGAGGCCGGAGCCCATCCGGCCAACACCGGCAAGCCCGAGTTCGCCAACGGTCCGCGCGGGGCGCGGCTGGCCGAGGCGCTGGGCCTCGACATGGATCCACGCTCGGCCATCGTGCGGCGTGCGATCGAGGTCTACCCGCACGCGGCGACCGTCGCGCTGTTCCGGCTGGAGCGGACCTTGAAATACAAGGCCAAGCCCGGCCGCACCCTCGAGCGCCTCAAATCGGAGCTATTGCTGCTGATGGACGGCGTCGAGCGGCTCGCCGACACCGACGTTCCGGTGCGCGTCGCCGATCATCCCGACTGGGTTGGGCTGCGCAAACAGGTGGCGACGGCGCAGCGCAAGAGCGATCTGCGTCGCGCCGAGGACCCCGTCGACGCCGTGGTCTGCGCCTATGTGGCGCTCTACGCCCAGCGCTGCCCAGGCCGCATCACGATTTACGGGGACTTGGCCAGCGGGTGCATCGTGACGCCGGCGCTGCCTGCCGACCTGACCGGGCCGTGACGGGTCAGATCCGTACCGGTCGCTCGTCGATGGGTGCGAGCACGTCGATGATGTCGATCACCGTTCCCATTGCGGCGGTGCGGGGGTCGCGACCCTCGACCAGCGCGGAGACCACCGAACCATCGACCGCGCAGATCAGGGTGCAGATCAGCTCGATACGCACGGCTCGGCCGGATCGCTCGATGGCCTCGGCAACGGCATCGGCACGCTGCCGCAGGCTGCGGCGCATGGTCTCGCGCAACGCGGTCAGGCGGGTGCAGGCGATGTTTCGCTCGTATCGCGAGATCAGCTGCTCGACGAGCGTCTGATCGGAGAGGTCCCCCACCAGCAGGTCGACCAGCACCTCCGCGCTGGTCTCGGGGCCCCGGCGGCGGCGGGACAGCGCGTTGACCCGGGCTCGCAGCTGCGCCACCTCGATCATCGCGATGTGTTCGACCGCACGGGCGATCAAGTCGTCAAGAGACGAGAAGTAATAAGTAGTCGACGCCAATGGCAGACCGGCCCGCTGCGCAACCGCCCGGTGCCGCACCGCTTCGAACCCGCCTTCGGCAAGCAGCTCGGCGGCAGCGCTCACTAGCGCATACCGTCGACGTTCTCCTTTCGGAGTAACCGCTGCAGTCACGAGTAGCCATCGTGCCAGTCAAAGTGGTACTGCATTGCCATTTCCGCCAAACGGCCATGGCATGATGGCCCGCATGCCCGACTTGAGCCGCCGCGCCGTGCTCGGTCTTGGTGCCAGCGCGGCAATAGGTGCGACCGGCGTGTTTGCGCTCGACAACCTGTTACACGCCAGACCATCTCGCAGCATTCCGGTGTCGAGGGCCAGCACCCAGGCGCCGTTGGCGCCGCCGCCCAGCGCCCCCCTCGAGCCCGCTCCCCCGGCAGACCCGGCACCGACGATGACGACCGGTTCCTTCGTCTCGGCGGCACGCGGCGGGATATCGACCAAATGGGCGATCGCCCGGCCGCCGGGGCAGACCAAGGCGCTGCGCCCGGTGATCGCGCTGCACGGCAAGGGCAGTGATGCGGCCACCGTGATGGCCGGCGGTGTCGAGCAGGGCCTGGCTCAGGCCGTCAATGCGGGGCTGCCGCCATTCGCGGTCGTCGCCGTCGACGGCGGCGGCGGCTATTGGCACAAGCGCTCTTCGGGTGAAGACGCCGGCGCGATGGTGCTGAACGAGCTGATTCCGATGCTGGACAGCCAGCGGCTGGACACCTCGCGGGTGGCGTTCTTGGGTTGGTCGATGGGCGGCTACGGCGCACTGCTGCTCGGCGGCCGGCTGGGACCGGCACGCACCGCGGCGATCTGTGCGGTGAGCCCGGCGCTCTGGATGTCGTCCGGGGCGGCCGCACCCGGGGCTTTCGACGGCCCCGACGACTTCGCGGCGAATTCGGTGTTCGGAATGCCGGCGCTGGCGTCGATTCCGATCCGGATCGACTGCGGCGACAGCGATCCGTTCTACGACGCGACCAAGCAGTTCATCGCTGCGCTGCCCAATCCGCCCGCGGGTGGTTTCTCGCCCGGCGGGCACAACCCCGCGTTCTGGAGCTCGCAGCTGCCGGCCGAACTGACCTGGATGGCACCGCTGCTGACGACCTAGCTAGGTCGCGAGCATTACGCTCGCGTGGGTGAGCGCACCGTTCGACTGGAAATTTCCGTACGCCTGGCCACGAAAGCCCGTCCTGGGATCAAACATCGTCGCCACATCGCAACCGCTGGCCGCCCAAGCGGGCCTTCGGATGCTCGCCGAGGGCGGCAGTGCCGCCGACGCGGCCGTCGCGACCGCCATCACGCTGACAGTGGTGGAGCCGGTATCCAACGGCATCGGCTCGGATGCCTTCGCCATCGTCTGGGACGGCAAGCAGCTACACGGACTGAACGCATCTGGCCGTTCGCCGGCGGCGTGGACGCCAGAGTACTTCGGCGGCAACGATGTTCCCGGGCTGGGCTGGAATTCGGTGACGGTGCCCGGAGCGGTGTCGGCATGGGTCCAGTTGCACGCCAAGTTCGGCAAGCTTCCGTTCGAGCGGCTCTTCGAGCCGGCGATCTCCTACGGCCGCAACGGCTTTCCAGTCTCCCCGACGATCGCGCAGCAATGGGCGGCCCAGGTGCCGCTGTTCGAATCGCAGCCGGGCTTCGCCGAAGCTTTCCTGCCCGACGGGCGGGCACCGAAACCCGGTGAGCGCTTTCGCTTTCCCGGGCATGCGGCGACGCTGGAAAAGATCGCCGCGACCAACGGCGAGTCGTTCTACCGCGGGGAGCTGGCGGCCCACCTCGAAGCTCATGCAGCGGCCAACGGCGGCGTGCTGCGGGCCGGCGACCTCGCCGCCCACCGGGCCGATTGGGTGGGCACGATCAGCGGAACCTACCGGGGGTACACCGTCCACGAGATACCGCCCAACGGCCAAGGCATCGTGGCGTTGATTGCGCTCGGAATCCTTGCGCAGTTCGACATGTCCTCGCTGCCAGTCGATTCCGCCGACAGTGTGCACCTGCAGATCGAAGCGCTCAAGCTGGCGTTCGCGGACGCGCAGGCCTACGTCGCCGACCTCGACCACATGACGGTACGCCCCGAGGACCTGCTGGACGCCGAGTACCTGAAGCAGCGGGCCGCGCTGATCGACCGAAATCAGGCCAAGCCTGCGTCGGCGGGTACCCCGACCGGGGGCACCGTCTATCTCACCGCGGCCGACGCAACGGGACTGATGGTGTCGATGATCCAGTCGAACTACCTGGGATTCGGGTCCGGTGTGGTGGTACCGGGCACCGGCATCTCATTGCAAAATCGCGGAGCGGGTTTCGTTGCGACTCAGGGACATCCGAATCGGGTCGGGCCGAATAAGCGGCCTTACCAGACGATCATCCCGGGCTTTGTGACCAAGGACGGCGCACCCGTGATGAGCTTCGGGGTGATGGGCGGTCCGATGCAACCGCAGGGCCACGTGCAGGTATTGGTCCGAATCTCCGACTATGGCCAGAATCCGCAGGCGGCCTGCGACGGCCCGCGGTTTCGCTGGGTGCAGGGCATGCAGGTCAGTTGCGAGCAGGGTTTCCCGCCGTCGACGCTCGACGAGTTGCGGCGACGCGGACACGACCTGCTCACCGTGGACGACTACAACGCGTTCGGCAGCTGCCAAGCGATCTGGCGCCTCGACGACGGGTATCTCGCGGCGAGTGACCCGCGCCGCGACGGCCAAGCCGTGGCTTTCTAGACGCGGATTTTGCCCTCTTGCGCCAGCAACCCGATGTCGCTGCGGAAGTGGCTGCCCGGCAGCCGAATTGACCCGAGGATCCGATACGCATCGGCACGCGCACCGGTCAGGTCGGCGCCGGTGCCGACCACCGACAGCACCCGTCCGCCCGATGAGACGATCGCGCCGTCGTCGCGCCGTGCTGTCCCGGCATGCAGCACTCCGTCGGCTTCCGATCCGGCGATCACGTCGCCGACCCGAGGTCGTCCGGGATAGTTTTCGGCGGCCAGCACCACGGTCACCGCGGCCCCGTCTCGCCAGCTCAACTCGCCGAAGCCGGCCAGCGCGCCCGTCCCGGCCGCATACAGCAGCTGACCGAGCGGTGAATCCAGCAGGGCCAGCACGGCCTGGGTCTCCGGATCGCCGAAGCGGCAATTGAATTCGACCACCGCGGGCCCCTTCGCGGTGATCGCGAGTCCGACATAGAGCAATCCGGAGAATGGGCTGCCGCGCCGAACCATCTCGGCCGCAACGGGTTCGACGATGCCGCTGACGATTTCGCGGTAAACGTCGCCGGGAAGCCACGGCAACGGCGCGTAGGCGCCCATACCACCGGTGTTCGGGCCGGCGTCGCCGTCACCCACCCGCTTGAAATCCTGTGCCGGGAGCAGCGGCACCACCGTTTCGCCGTCGACCACGCAGAACAGCGATACCTCGGGGCCGTCGAGGAAAGACTCCAGCAACACGGGGTGGCCGGCCTCGAGCAGACTCGCGCCATGGGCACGGGCGGCGGCGCGATCCGGGGTCACCACCACACCCTTGCCGGCCGCCAGCGAGTCGTCCTTGACCACCCAGGCCGGGTCTCCGGCGGGCGGCCCGAAGCGATCGAGGGCCGCATCCAAATGCGCGGGACTGTCCACGATTTCGCTGGCAGCGGTCCGCACCCCGGCGGCCGCCATGACCTCCTTGGCGAATGCCTTCGACCCCTCGATGCGAGCCGCGTCCTTGCCGGGTCCGAAGCAGGCAATACCGGCGGCGCGCACGGTGTCGGCCACCCCGAGCACCAAGGGGACTTCGGGACCGATGACGACAAGGTCGGCCCGGACCTCGCGGGCCAGCGCGACGACGTCCGCACCGGCGGTGATGTCGACGTCGTGTTGCTCGGCGAGCCGGGTGGTGCCGGCGTTGCCGGGCGCAATAGCGAGCCCCGTGACCTGCGGATCTCTACTGAGAGCCAGCAGCAGGGCATGTTCACGGGCACCGGAGCCGATCACCAGAACGCGCACGACAGGTCAGACTAGCGGCACCGCGTTACAGAATTTTCTCGAGCAGGTTTTTGAGGTCCTTTTGCTGCGCTGCCGTCAGACGTCCCAGCCGCTTGTTGAACTCGGCGGACAGCAGCGCCAGGCCTTTCGCGGCGGCTTGGCGCCCGGCCGGGGTCAGCATCAGCCGATGCCGCCGCAGATCGGACGGGTCGATCTCCCGGCGCACGAACCCGGCTGCCTCAAGTCGTTTCAGATACAGCGTCACCGTCGCCTTGGGCATGCTCAAGGCCGCGGCCAACTCGGCGGGGTAGGGATGCTCGTTGATCTCGGCGAGCAGGAACAGCTCCTTGGACTCGAGCCCGAGCATGCAGATGTCGGCCTCGGCGCACGATATGACCGAAAGCAGCACCCGATAGTTCAGTGACCAGATCTTGGCCGCGTCATTCGCAGACATCGACTTGCCAGATCGTTCAGCTGTGAACTAGTTTAGTAATGAACAACCTCATATCCGAACAATCTACCAGGAAGTGGCCATCATGCCTCTGGATCAATACGTGACACTCGGACGGTCCGGCTTGCGCGTCAGCCCCCTGTGCCTGGGCGCGATGACGTTCGGCGAAGACCTCGGCTGGGGCACCAGCGTCGAGGAGTCTCAACAGATCATCGATCGCTACACCGAACTCGGCGGCAACTTCATCGACACCGCCAACTTCTACACCCGGAGCCACTCCGAGAAGATCATCGGCGACCACGTCGGGCGCCACGCGGCCCGGCGCGATCGCCTGGTGATCGCGACCAAGTTCAGCGGCAACCTGTACCCCGGCGATCCCAATGGTGGCGGCGCGGGCCGTAAATCGCTGGTCAACGCATGCGAAAACTCACTGCGCCGCCTGCAAACCGACTACATCGACCTGTACTGGCTACACATGTGGGACGCGAACACCCCCATCGAGGAGACGATGGCGGCACTCGACGACCTGGTTTCGGCCGGCAAGGTCCGCTACATCGGCGTTTCGGACACCCCGGCGTGGAAGATCGTCGAGGCCAACCTGATCGCGCGATTCCGTGGCTGGCCGGCATTCATCGGCCTGCAGATCGAGTACTCACTGCTGGAACGCACCGTCGAGCAGGAGCTGGTGCCGATGGCCAGCGAATTCGGCCTCGGCATCACACCGTGGTCGCCGCTGAAAAGCGGTGCGCTCAGTGGCAAGTACACCCGGCGAAATGCCGGGCAGCACAATGCCGGTCGTGGCGTGCTCGTGGAGAGCTTCCTCAACGAGAAAACCTATGCGGTCATCGACGAACTCGAGATCATCGCCAAGGCACACGAGACGAACGTTGCCGCCGTTGCGCTGGCATGGGTGCATGCACAGCCCGCCGTCTCGTCGATCATCATTGGGGCCCGCAGGCTTTCGCAGCTCGAGGACAACGTGCGCGCCGTCGACGTGAATCTGTCCGCCGAGGAAGTCACCCGGCTCGACAAGCTGACCAGGCCGCGATTGGGTTTCCCGCAGAGCATGCTGGACATGGCCGCAGGCATGATCAATGGCGGCACAACGATCAACGGTGTCTTTGGACCGCCGTCGGAATACGTGATGCCCGAAGGCGGCCGGCCTTACTGAGTTGCGGCCCTAGGCGTCGGCCTTACCCGAGTTCATCTTCAGGGCGGCTTCCACATTGGCCTTTTTGTCTTCTCCGGCGCCCTTGGCCGCGGCCTTCTTGCGCTTTGCCACGACGGCCCCGACCGCCCCGTTGAGCGCGGAGCCCAGTGGGAAGCCGAGATAGTGGGTGAGGAAGACGGCCATCTCCTTGAGCTCGTCTTCGGAGAGTTCCCCGTTGAGCAGTGCCGCGTTGATCTGGATCTCGGCCAGGTCGCGGCTTCCCACCGCAGTGACCGCCGTCAGCGTCATGATGCGCTTGTCGCGCATCGACAATCCCGGCCGGTTCCAGATGTCGCCGAAGAGATGATCGACGGTCAGGTCGAAGTACGGGTCGCCCTCGATGTTCGGCATCTCCCAGCCGTAGACCTCGTTCATTTTTTCGAGGCCCTTGCGGCGCTGCTCGTCCATTTACGACTCTTTCTCTTTGTGCGGTACCCCGAGACCCGCCGCCAGCCCCTCATACGCGAGTCGCGCCAGCGGCAGGTCGACGGACACCGCCTCGCCCAACCCCAACGCCAGACTCAGATCCTTCTCCCCCAGACCGCGGGCGTGCAAGAACGATTGGTAGAGGAAGTTGTCCGGCTGCAGGTCTTTCATGTCCTCGCGAACCATGATCGCTCCGGGCCCGCTGGTGAGCGCATCGGTGTGGCGCACCACCCGGCCCAGCGCCTGCAGGTCCAGCCCGGCCGCCTCGGCGAGCTTCATGGCTTCACAGGCCGCCACGTACGAGGTGAACGTCAACATGTTGCGGGCCAACTTCATTCGGGTGCCCGCACCCGGCTCGCCGGCATGCACGACCATCGCCGCCCAGTGTTTGAACGCCGGCTTGATCCGCTCGTACACCTCGCGATCGGCACCGACCATGGTGGCGAGCTTGCCCTCCGCCGCGGCGGCTGCCCCACCGCTGACGGGCGCGTCGACGATGTGGATGCCTTGTGGCTTGAGTTCGGCCGCCAATTCGACAGCGGTGGTGTCGCTGATCGTCGAGTGGATCGCGATGACGGTGCCGGGCTTCGCGTGGGCGGCCAGCTCGCCAACGACCTCACGGACCTGGGCGTCGTTGAGCACGGTGATATGCACGATGTCGGCGACGGCAATGTCAGCAACGCTGTCGGCGATGCCGGCGCCCTTCTCGATCAGCGGCGTCATCGCCTCGGTCCGGATATCGTAAACCGTTACCCCGCCGGGCCATTCGGTCATCTTGGTGGCCATCGGGGCACCCATATTGCCCAGCCCGATGTACCCGAGCTTCAGGTCCTGACTCATGACCGGAAGATCTGTCCGCCGTCGACATTGAAAATCTGCCCGGTGATCCAGGACGCCTCATCCGACAGCAAGAACAGGCACATGCCGACAAGATCTTCGGGCTGTCCCATGCGCGACAACGG
Source organism: Mycobacterium sp. Aquia_213 (assembly GCF_026625985.1). NCBI lineage: Bacteria > Bacillati > Actinomycetota > Actinomycetes > Mycobacteriales > Mycobacteriaceae > Mycobacterium > Mycobacterium sp. Aquia_213. The sequence continues at coordinate 712,915 of NZ_CP113116.1, read as the reverse complement.
AATTCCCTTGACGATGTCGGCGACCATCTCCTGCGGGGTGGTGTTCCGATTGGCTTCGGTATCGATGGGGCCCGGCGCGATGGCATTGATCCGGATGTTCTGGCCGCCGAGTTCGGTGGCCAGCTGCTGGGTCAGTCCGTTGATCCCGACCTTGGCCAACCCGTAGAAGTTCGAGTACAACCAGGCCGCGGTGGACGACTGGTTGATGATCGCTCCGCCGCCACGATTGGCCATCTTCTTGTACACCGCGCGCGTACACCACAGTGCGCCATCGAGATTGACGCTCATGAACTTCTTGTAGTACTCGGGGTCGACGGTGATCAGAAAGTCGAGCTTCATGCCGCCGAAGATCGCGGCATTGTTGACGAGGTAGTCGATGCCGCCGAACTCGGCCAGCGTCCGGTCGGCCATCTCCTTGGCAGACGCCGGATCCGACACGTCGACGGGCAGGGCCAGCGCGTTGCCGCCCTCGCCCTTGATCGCGTCGGCCACCTTCTCGGCGCCCGCCACGTTGATATCGGCGACGACAACCGCCGCGCCCTCCCGGGCCAGTGCCTCGGCGTAAGCCTGGCCGATGCCACCGCCCGCTCCGGTGACGATGGCGACCTTGTTTTCGAATCTCATAATTCCGAGCCCCTCTGGTTAAACCGCTGTCGCAATGGTCTTGGTTTCCAAGTACTCCTCGAACCCGGCCAGACCCATCTCGCGGCCGTTTCCGGATTGCTTGTATCCGCCGAACGGCGCATCGGCCGAATACCACACGCCGCCATTGACATTGATCGTGCCGGCGCGCACCCGCGCGGCGGCCCGTGCCGCCCGCTCCGGGTCGGTGCCGAACACCGTGCCCGACAAGCCGTATGCCGAGTCGTTGGCGATGCGGACCGCGTCGTCGTCGCCGTCGTGCGGAATCACGGTCAGGACCGGGCCGAAGATCTCCTCCTGCGCCACTCGGGCGTCGTTGCCCAGCCCCGCGATCACGGTGGGCTCGATGAAGAAGCCGACGTCCCGGCCGGCCGGCCGGCCGCCGCCGGTCGCGAACGTCCCGCCCTCGGCGATCGCCGAGTCGAGGTAGCCCTGTATCCGGTCACGCTGGCGCGCGGAAATGACTGGACCGCAAATGGTTCCGGGGTCGGTGGGATCGCCGGCCTTGATGCCGCCCATCGTCGCGGCCGCGATGGAGACGGCTTCGTCGTACCGCGCCCGCGGCACCACCAGCCGGGTGGTGATCGCGCATCCTTGTCCGGCGTGCATGCACACCGAGAAGCCCGCGACACCCACCGCGCCGCTCAGGTCGGCATCGTCGAGCACGATGAACGCCGACTTGCCGCCCAGCTCGAGGAAGACCTTCTTGATGGTCGCGGCGCCGTCGGCCATCACGGCGCGGCCGGTGGCGGTCGATCCGGTGAACGAAACCATGTCCACCCGAGGGTCTTTGGACAGCATGGCGCCGACGCTGTGGTCGCTGGAGGTGACGATGTTGATCACGCCGGGCGGAAAGTCGGTGTGCTCGGCGATCAGTTCGCCCAGCACGGCGGCGCACCATGGCGTGTCGGGTGCGGGCTTCAAGACGACGGTGTTGCCCGCGGCCAGGGCGGGCCCGATCTTCGCCAGGTTGATCTGGTGGGGAAAGTTCCACGGCGTGATGGCGCCGACGACGCCGACAGCCTCACGGGCGATGGTGCGCCGGGTGGGGATACCCATCGGCTTCGCCTCGCCGAGATCCTGGCTGTATTCATACGATTCGGCGGTGTCCGCCGCGAACGCCAAGTCGTTGACCGGAACTTCAAGCTGAGCGATCCCGGTGAGCATCCGCGGCGCGCCGACTTCCGCGATAGTCATGTCCCGCAGTTCTTCGAGGTGCTGCTGCATCGCCTCGCGCAGCTGGCGTACACACCGCACTCGCAGTTCGGTGTTGCGCGACCAGTCCGTCTCGTCGAAGGCGCGGCGCGCGGCATCGATCGCGCGGCTCATGTCGTCCGCGTCGGCGTCGGCCGCGACTCCCAGCACTTCTTCCGTCGCCGGATTGATGGTCGGGAAGGTGCCGGCACCGCCGGCCGACATCTTGCCGTCGATGAAGAGTTCACTCACGCCGTCGGCCAACAAGGCCATCTCTCGCTCCCGTCTACGCGTGGCAAATCCAAGGGGCGAATCCGCACGCCGATTCGAATGGACAGTTGTCCGATAATGTCCCATGGCACCATAGCCTTCGGGTCATCCGCGGTGCAAGAGCCGATCTCGAAACCGGGGCGAGGCCGCGGCATAACTGCTCATTAACCAGCATGTTCATCTGACGGGCTTGCTTCGTATCCCCTCTGTCCGATAGCTTGGACATGTGTCCAGCGATGCCCTGGTTACGGTCACAGCCCAGACCGAGCAACCAACCGGTCAGGCGCCGCGCAATCGCCGCCAAGAGGAGACCTTCCGCAAGGTGCTAGCCGCCGGCATCGAGACCCTGCGCGAGAAGTCGTATGCCGACCTGACGGTGCGCGCCGTCGCGGCACGCGCCAAAGTCGCTCCGGCCACCGCCTATACCTACTTCTCGTCGAAAAACCATTTGATCGCCGAGGTGTACCTGGACCTGGTTCAACAGGTCCCGTTCTTCACCGATGTCAACGACCCCATGCCGGTTCGGGTGGACAAGGTGTTGCGCCATCTGGCATTGGTGGTCGCCGATGAACCCGAGGTCGGGGCGGCGTGCACCATCGCGCTGCTCGGCGGGGGCGCCGATCCCGCGGTGGCCGCCGCGCGCGATCGGATCGGCGCGGAGATCCACCGCCGCATCGCGACGGCCATCGGGCCCGGCGCCGACGCCAACACGGTGTCCGCACTCGAGATGACGTTCTTCGGCGCGCTGGTTCAAGCCGCCAGCGGCCAATTCACGTACCACGAAATCGCCGACCGGCTCACGTATGTTGTCAGCCTCCTGCTGGCCGGCACCGGGGAGACGAGCCAGGAGACAAGAACTTAAATGACCGTGCACGTTGGAGACCACGAGTTGGTCCTCGATCCTTACGACTATGACTTCCACGAAGATCCGTATCCGTACTACAAGCGGCTGCGTGACGCGGCTCCGCTGTATCGCAATGAGGAACTGAAGTTCTGGGCGCTGTCGCGGCATCAGGACGTACTGCAGGGATTCCGGAACAGCACAACGCTTTCCAACAAGTTCGGCGTCTCGCTGGACCCGGCCTCGCGTGGCCCGCATGCCAGCAAGACGATGAGCTTCCTCGCGATGGACGATCCGGGCCACCTTCGGCTGCGCACGCTGGTGTCGAAGGGTTTCACGCCGCGCCGCATCCGTGAGCTCGAGCCGCGCGTCACCGAGATCGCGGTCAAGCATCTCGACACGATGCTCGAAAAGGCGGCATCCGGCTCGCTCGTCGACTACGTGGACGAGTTCGCGGGCAAGCTGCCGATGGACGTGATCTCCGAGCTGATGGGTGTACCCGAGGCGGACCGGGTTGAGGTGCGCGCCTGGGCCGACGGTGTGATGCACCGCGACGAGGGCGTCACCGACGTGCCGCCCGAGGCCGTCGAGGCCTCCATCAACCTGATCGTCTACTACCAGCAGATGGTCGCCGAGCGGCGCAGCAAGCCCACCGACGATCTGACGACCGCGCTGCTGGAAGCCGAGATTGACGGTGACCGGCTCACCGACGACGAAGTGCTCGGGTTCATGTTCCTGATGGTGATCGCCGGAAACGAGACCACCACCAAATTGCTTGCCAACGCTGCATTTTGGGGATACAAGAACCCTGACCAGCTGGCGCCTGTCTACGACGACGCAGAACTGGTGACGCCGTGGGTCGAGGAGACGCTGCGGTACGACACATCCAGCCAGATCCTGGCCCGCACCGTGGTCGGCGAGCTCACCCTCTACGACACCACGATCCCCGACGGGGACGTACTGCTGCTGCTTCCCGGTTCCGCTCATCGCGACGAGCGGGTGTTCGACAACCCGGACGACTACCTGATCGGGCGCGAAATCGGTTCCAAGCTCATGAGTTTCGGTAGCGGCGCGCACTTCTGTCTGGGTGCCCACCTGGCCCGGATGGAAGCCCGCGTGGCGCTCACCGAGTTGTTCAAGCGAATCCGCGGATATCAAGTCGACGAGGCCAACGCCGTCCGCGTCCACTCCAGCAATGTCCGCGGATTCGCTCACCTACCCATCACCGTGGAGACCCGCTGATGCCTCGCTTTGCCCCCCTTCCCGAACGTCGGCCGGCGATCGTGGCCGGCGCCTCCTCCGGTATCGGAGAGGCCACCGCGATCGAACTCGCGGCGCACGGCTTCCCGGTCGCGCTGGGTGCCCGCCGGGTCGAGAAGCTCGACGACATCGTCGGCAAGATCAACGCCGACGGCGGCGAGGCGGTCGGATTCCACCTCGATGTCACCGACCCGAACTCGGTTAAATCCTTTGTCGCACAATCGGTCGACGCACTCGGCGACATCGAGGTGCTGGTCGCCGGCGCCGGCGACACCTACTTCGGCAAGCTCGCCGAGATCACCACCGACGACTTCGACTCGCAGCTGCAGATCCACCTCGTCGGCGCCAACCGGCTGGCCACCGCGGTACTACCGGGCATGCTCGAGCGCCAGCGCGGCGACCTGATTTTCGTGGGCTCCGATGTCGCACTTCGCCAGCGGCCGCACATGGGCGCCTACGGGGCGGCCAAGGCAGCGCTCGTCGCAATGGTCACCAACTTCCAGATGGAGCTCGAGGGCACCGGCGTCCGCGCCTCGATCGTGCACCCCGGCCCGACGAAGACGTCGATGGGCTGGAGCCTGCCTGCCGACAAGATCGGCCCCGCGCTCGAGGACTGGGCCAAGTGGGGCCAGGCGCGCCACGACTACTTCCTGCGCGCCGCGGACCTGGGACGAGCCATCACGTTCGTCGCCGAGACACCGCGCGGTGGCTTCATCGCGAACATGGAGCTTCAGCCCGAAGCGCCGTTGGCCGACAACAAGGATCGCCAGAAGCTTGCACTCGGCGAAGAGGGGATACCTTCATGACTTCGCGAAACGACGATGCGGCGCGCGGCACGCGCGCCTATGAGGAGTGAGCAAATGACCACAGCGATTGTGCCGCGGGTTTCCGGCGGCGAAGAAGAACACGGCCATCTCGAGGAATTCCGCACCGACCCGATCGGACTGATGCAGCGCATCCGGGACGAATGCGGCGACGTCGGCTGGTTCCAGCTGGTCGACAAGCACGTCATCTTCCTGTCGGGCGCCGAAGCCAACGAGTTCTTCTTCCGTTCTGCCGACGAGGATCTCGACCAGGCCGAGGCCTACCCGTTCATGACGCCGATCTTCGGCAAGGGCGTCGTCTTCGATGCCAGCCCCGAGCGCCGCAAGGAGATGCTGCACAACTCGGCGCTGCGTGGTGAGCAGATGAAGGGCCACGCGGCCACCATCGAGCGTCAGGTCCAGGGGATGATCGCCGACTGGGGACCCCAGGGCGAGATCGACCTGCTCGACTTCTTCGCCGAATTGACCATCTACACCTCGACGGCTTGCCTGATCGGCGAGAAGTTCCGCAACCAGCTCGACCACCGCTTCGCCGAGTACTACCACGATCTGGAGCGCGGCACCGATCCGCTCTGCTACGTCGACCCCTACCTGGACATTGAGAGCTTCCGGCTACGCGACGAATCACGCATCAAACTCGTTGCGCTGGTTCAGGAGATCATGAACCAACGGTTGGCCAACCCGCCAGAGGACAAGGCCGACCGCGACATGCTCGACGTGCTGGTGTCCATCAAAGACGAAGACGGCAACCCGCGGTTCTCGGCCGACGAGGTCACCGGCATGTTCATTTCACTGATGTTCGCCGGTCACCACACCAGCTCCGGCACCTCGGCGTGGACGCTGATCGAATTGATCCGTCACCCCGAGGTCTACGCCGAGGTGCGCGACGAGCTCGACGAGCTCTACGCCGACGGCCAGGAAGTCAGTTTCCACGCCCTGCGCCAGATCCCGAAGCTGGACAACGTAGTCAAGGAGACGTTGCGCCTGCACCCGCCGCTGATCATCCTGATGCGCGTCGCACAGGGTGAGTTCGAGGTCCAGGGCTTCCCGATACACAAGGGCGACTTCGTCGCCGCCTCCCCGGCAATCTCGAACCGGATCCCGGAGGACTTCCCCGACCCGGACGCCTTCAACCCGGACCGCTACAACAAGCCCGAGCAGGCCGACATCGTCAACCGGTGGACGTGGATTCCGTTCGGCGCCGGGCGGCACCGCTGCGTCGGCGCCGCGTTCGCGCAGATGCAGATCAAGGCAATCTTCTCGGTTCTGTTGCGCGAGTACGAGTTTGAGATGGCACAGCCCGCAGAAAGCTACCACAACGACCACTCCAAAATGGTCGTGCAGCTGGCCCGGCCGGCCAAGGCGCGCTACCGCAAGCGCAGCGCGTAAGGGAGTAAATACTCATGGGCTCAGAGGGATTCAGAATCGAAGTCGATCTGGATTTGTGTCAGGGCCACGCCATGTGCGAACTGGAGGCGCCGGACTACTTCCGGGTGCCCAAGCGGGGCAAGGTCGAGATCATCGACCCCGAACCGCCCGAAGACGCCCGCGATGAAGTTCAGCGCGCGGTCGATATGTGCCCCACGCAAGCGTTATTCATCAAAGAGAAAGAAGATTGACAACGATGTCACACTCACGCGCAGATCTCGAGGCATGGGTCGACCGCTGGCTGCAGGCCAACAAGGATTGCGAGAAGGCCGGCGACTGGAAGCCGCTGGCCGACTTCTACACCAAAGACGCCACCTATGGCTGGAACATCGGCCCGAAGGAAGACGTGATGTGCGTGGGCGTCGACGAGATCCGCGACGTCGCGCTCGGCCTGGAGATGGAGGGCCTGGAGAACTGGGTCTACGAGTACCAGAAGGTGCTCATCGACGAGAAGCAGGGCGAGATCGTCGGCTTCTGGAAGCAGATCGTCAACAAGACCGACGGCACCCAGGACGAGATCTACGGCATCGGCGGCAGCTGGTTCCGCCTGAACAGCGACGGGCTGATCGAGTGGCAACGGGACTTCTTCGACTTCGGTCATGTCGCGAAGATGTTCGGGAAGCTCATCGAGTCCGGCGATCTCAGCACGGGAATGCAGAAGCGCATCGAACGCAGCATCGCCGGCGAGAAACTGCCGGGCTACTACCCGATCGGCGAGGCGCCTTCCCCGATCTGGTGAATCTCCCGACCGGTTGGTGGTCCCCCGCTTGTTTACAGCCCGGTGATGCGCGTCATAATGGTCTGCGAATGAGAACACGTTCTAAATTGCCATCCGGCCCCGGCCGGTCCCTTTCGCCGACACTCGGGTCAGGGCACGTAAGTGGAGGACCTTCATGAAGACAAAAGGCGCGCTGATCTGGGAATTCAACCAGCCGTGGTCCATCGAGGACATCGAAATCGGCGACCCGCAAGCGCACGAGGTCAAGATCCAGATGGAAGCGGCCGGGATGTGCCATTCGGATCACCATCTAGTCACCGGTGGCATCCCGATGGCGGGCTTCCCGGTGCTCGGCGGGCACGAGGGTGCGGGCATCGTCACCGAGGTCGGCCCCGGTGTGGAGGACATCGCCCCGGGCGATCACGTGGTGCTGTCGTTCATCCCGTCCTGTGGGCAATGTCCGACCTGTCAGGCCGGCCTGCGCAACCTGTGTGACCTGGGGGCGGGCCTGCTGGGCGGTGCCGCGGTCTCCGATGGCACGTTCCGCATCCAGGCGCGCGGCCAGAACGTCTTCCCCATGACGTTGCTGGGCACGTTCTCGCCGTACATGGTCGTGCACCGCAGCTCGGTTGTGAAGATCGACCCGTCGGTGCCGTTCGAGGTGGCCGCGCTGGTCGGTTGCGGTGTCACCACCGGCTACGGTTCGTCGGTCCGGACCGCCAACGTCCGGCCCGGTGAAGACGTCGCGATCGTGGGCGTCGGCGGCGTCGGCATGGCCGCGCTGCAGGGTGCGGTCAACGCGGGCGCGCGCTACGTGTTCGCGATCGACCCGGTGGAGTGGAAGCGCGATCAGGCGCTGAAGTTCGGCGCCACCCACGTCTACCCCGACATCAACGCCGCCCTGATGGGCATGGCCGAGGTGACCTACGGCCTGATGGCGCACAAGGTGGTGGTCACCGTCGGTGAGCTGCTCGGCGCCGACATCGACAGTTACCTCAACATCACCCAAAAGGGCGGCACCTGCGTGCTGACCGCCATCGGTAGCCTGCTGGACACGAATGTGACCCTGAACCTGGCGATGCTGACCCTGATGCAGAAGAACCTGCAGGGCACCATCTTCGGTGGCGGCAACCCGCAGTACGACATCCCGCAGCTGCTGTCGATGTACAAGGCCGGCAAGCTCAACCTGGACGACATGATCACCCGCCAGTACCGGCTGGAGCAGATCAACGACGGCTACCAGGACATGCTGGACGGCAAGAACATTCGCGGTGTCATCCGCTACACCGACGCCGACCGGTAAGCCGACAAGAGGGGCTCGGACCATGACCCAAACCGCCCAATCCCCCGCACTGACCGCGTCGCAATCGTCGTGGCGCTGCGCCCAAGGCAAGGACCGGGACGGCTGGCTCGCGCTGATGACCGACGACGTCGTCATCGAGGACCCGATCGGCAAGTCCGTCACCAACCCGGATGGCACCGGTGTGCGTGGCAAGGCGGCCGTCGGCGAGTTCTTCGACAACAACATCGCCCAGAACCAGCTGACCATCACCTGCGAGGAAACGTTCCCGTCGAGCTCGCCCGACGAGATCGCTCATATTCTGGTGCTGCAGAGCAAGTTTGAGGGCGGCATGACCAGCAAGGTGCGCGGCGTGTTCACCTACAAGGTCAACGAGGCGGGGCTGATCACCAACATGCGGGGCTACTGGAACCTCGACGTGATGGAGTTCGGCCAGGAGTAGCCCCATATGCTGGGGCCATGGCGTCGATCTTCACCAAGATCATCAACCGTGAACTACCCGGCCGATTCGTTTACGAGGACGACGACGTCGTCGCATTCCTGACGATTGAACCGATGACGCAAGGCCACACGCTGGTGGTGCCGCGCGCCGAGATCGATCAGTGGCAGGACGTCGACAGTCCCGCGTTCGCTCGCGTGATGTCGGTGAGCCAGCTGATCGGCAAGGCCGTGTGCAAGGCGTTCCGGGCCGAACGTGCCGGGCTGATCATCGCGGGACTGGAAGTGCCGCATCTGCACGTTCACGTGTTCCCCACCCGCAGCCTCAGCGACTTCGGCTTCGCCAACGTCGACCGCAACCCGTCGCCGGAATCCCTCGATCAGGCACAGGCCAGGATCAAGGCGGCCCTGGAGCAACTCGCTTAGCTCACTTGCGCGGGTACATCGCTGACGCGCGGCAGGGTGACGCGGAAGCAACACCCCTCGCCGGGCGCGGTTTGCACGGTGACTTTGCCGCCGTGTGCGTAGACCAGCGAGTCGACGATGGACAGCCCCAGGCCGGTACCGCCGCTGGCTCGCGCGCGCGACGAGTCGGTGCGATAGAACCGCTCGAACACCCGCGACGCATCCTGCTGACTCATGCCGGGCCCCCGATCGGCCACTTCGATCACCGCGTCGTCGCCGTCGGTGCCGACCCGAAGAACGACGTCGGCACTTGTCGGGGTGTGCTGCAAGGCATTCGCGACGAGGTTGCTCAGCACCTGGCGAATCCGGGGCTCGTCGCCGAGCACTTCCGGGGTGCCGGGGCCGTCGAGAACTTCCATCGTGATCGAGCGCTTGGGGTCGATCGCCTGCCCGTCGTGCACGGCGTCACTGGCCAGCGCCAGCAAGTCGACGCGATGGTGTTCCAGCGGTCGTTGCACGTCGAGCCGTGCCAGCAGCAGCAGGTCGTCGACCAGCAAGCCCATCCGGCTGGCTTCGCTTTCGATGCGGGACAGCAACATCGCCACGTCGCGGGCCGCGCCCTGTCGATACAGTTCCGCGAATCCGCGAATGGTGGTGAGCGGGGTGCGCAGTTCGTGACTGGCGTCGGTGATAAACCGTCGCATCCGATCCTCCGAGCCGCGGGCGGTCTCGGCCGAGGACTCCGAGGAAGCCACCGCCTGCTGAATCTGGGTGAGCATTCCGTTGAGCGCCAACGAAAGTCGGCCCACTTCGGTGCGGGGATCCCGTTCCGGAACACGACGATCCAGTTGCCCCGCGGCGATCGCGGCGGCGGTTTGTTCCACTTCGAGCAGCGGGCGCAGGCTGCGGTGCACGACCGCGAAGCCGGCGATGCCGACCACCACCAGCACCGCGACCCCGATGCCGAACTGCAACCACACCAGCGAGCGCACCGTGTGCTGGACATCGGAAAGATCGATCGCGACGGTCGTCAGGCCGTTGGGCCCGTGCACGGACACCGCTCGCCACTGAATATCGGAGCCGTTTACCGAGGGCAGCGTCGTCGGATTGGGGCCGACGTCGTTGTCGGGCGGCAGTGCCGGCTCTGCGTTGCGGTCATTGATGGCCGTGAAGGGTTTGCCGTCGGTGCCCACACCCCGCACGTAATACTTCGACGGCGGACGGCCCGGGTCCGGGCCTTCGAAGGAGGACGCCGTCAACTGCCGCCGGGGGGATAGCGCCCAACCGCGCGACGCCTCGAGCAGCGTCTGATCGATCCGGCTGACCAGACTGTGCCGCAGGATCGAGGTGACCATGATGCCCGAGGCCGCCAAACCGCAAGCCACCAAAACGAGCGTTGCCGCAACCAGGCCCACCCGCAGGGGCAATCCACGTCGAACGTGCGTGGCCGTTTCCGTCTTCTTCGCCACCAATCGCTACTTTCGCCGAATGGCCCAGCGCGGGCTCAGCGCGGTTCCCGAAGAACATAGCCGACCCCGCGCAGGGTGTGCAGCAGCCGCTTCTCCCCAGTATCGATCTTGCGACGCAGATACGACACATAGGACTCGACGACATTGACGTCGCCGCCGAAGTCGTAACGCCAAACGTGGTCAAGGATTTTCGGCTTGCTCAGCACCGTGCCCGCATTGATCACGAAGTATCGCAGCAGCGTGAATTCGGTCGGCGACAGCGACACCGGTTCGCCGGCCTTCCACACTTCGTGGGTTTCTTCGTCGAGCTCGATGTCGGCGAAAGTCAGTCGGGCATTGTGCGTCTCCGCGCCACCCTTGCCGGCGCGCCGCAAGATGACCCGCAGCCGGGCCACGACCTCCTCCAGGCTGAACGGCTTGGTCACGTAGTCGTCGCCGCCCAGCGTCAGACCCGCGATCTTGTCCTGCAAGGAGTCGCGGGCCGTCAGGAACAACGCCGGGGCATCGATGCCGTCGGCCCGCAGCCTGCGCAGCACACCGAAGCCGTCCATTCCGGGCATCATCACGTCGAGGATCACCGCGTCGGGCCGCGCCTCACGCGCGCGGTCCAGCGCCTGGGCCCCATTGGTCGCGGTGGAGACCTCGAACCCCTGGAACTTGAGACTCACCGAAAGCAACTCGACGATATTGACCTCGTCGTCAACGACGAGGACGCGTGCTTCCGGTTTGGTGTCGCCTTGGGGTGCCGCTGTCATCTGTTCGATCCATTCTTGGTTGAACGTTGCCTTTGGAGTTGTTGTGCGATTCCTGTGAGCTCGGTGCCAGGCTTCTGCTAGTAGTCTGCCAGGAATCATCGCATCAGCTTGGACCGGTACCCGGTTTTTGAGCGCGCGTCGTGCATAGACTCGGACCATGGATCTCGCCAAGAGCATGGTTTCCGCCGCGACGGCGCCCGCGCGGGTCGGCCTCGCCGCTGCGGAGGCGAGCCTGACGCTGGCCAGCGCGGCGGTCGGAGTGGCGAAGCGATCGCTGGGGGAAAGCGGAACACGCGGGACCAACGCCATGACGTCGATGCTGGGCATCGACGACGCCATCACCCGCGCCAATCGCCTGGCCAAACTGATGGACGACGACGCCCCGCTGGGCCGGGCGATGGCGCCCGACGGGCCGGTCGACCGCTTGCTGCGGCCGGGCGGGGTGGTCGATCTGTTGATGTCGGAGGGCGGTTTGGTCGACCGCCTGACCGCGCAGGGCGGCGGCCTACAACGGGCGCTGCAGCCGGGCGGGCTGGCCGATCAGCTGCTGTCCGAAGACGGGTTGATCGAACGGGTGCTGTCCGAGGATGGGTTCGCGGATCGGCTGCTGGCCGAGGGCGGCCTGGTCGACAAGCTGACCGCCAAACATGGTCCGCTGGACCAGCTTGCCGACGTAGCCGATACCCTCGCCCGGCTGACGCCCGGCATGGAGGCGCTCGAGCCGGCCATCGCCACACTGCAGGACGCCGTCAGCGCGCTCACCATGGTCGTCAACCCGCTGAGCAGCATCGCCGACCGCATCCCGCTGCCCGGCCGCCGGCCCCGTCGCCCCGTATCTGCGCGGCCGGTGCCCTCGCAGCGCATCATCGAGGGCGACTCCTGAACGGCTAAGCTGGCAGCCGATTTACCCGGCCTCCTTAGCTCAGTGGTAGAGCACTCGCCTTGTAAGCGAAAGGTCGTCAGTTCAATCCTGACAGGAGGCTCCGACTTTCCGTCCCCGTCGGTGCTGGTAGAGGCGTTCTCGCCGTCGAACAATCGTGCGATTGCGACGTTCTTGCCCACAGTTTGCCCACACTCTCTGCAACAGATGAGAGATCTGAGTCGAACAAATCGGCGTACACGTCGAGGGTCATCGCGGCGCTGGCGTGCCCCAACATCCGTTGCACCACCTTCGGATTCGCCCCGGCGCTGATCGCGAGCGACGCGGCCGTGTGCCGCAGGGCGTGAGCCGTGACGCGGGGAAACGTGGGATCGGCCTTGCGGCACCGCGCGACCGCGCCGGATAGCCAGGAGTCCTTTGACGCGGGCGGCCCCATGTAGCGGCCGGACGACGTCGGCCAGAACAGATCGTCGCGGCCCTTGCCCCGGGCGACCTCCGCGAGTGCTTCGATTACGAACTCAGGCAAGACCACAGCCCGGTTCTGATTCGACTTCAGGGTGCCGACGACGATCCTGGTACCCACCTGCACGGCATTGCGGTGCAGGTCGATGCGTCGACGCAAAAAGTTGACGTCGCCAACCCGTAGCGCCGCCGCCTCGCCCCAGCGCAGTCCTCCCACGCCAAGTAGAAGCACAAGCGAGCGGTAGCGCCCCGACTCGTCGGCAAGCCTGTTTAGCTGGCCTGCGGTCAGATACACGTTGCGCCGCGGGGGGCGCTTGGGCAGCTTCACGCCGCGGGCGGGGTTTGACGCGAGCAGGCGGTCCTGTACCGCGTCGTCGAGTATCCGTGCCAGTACCGAGTAGGCCGTCTGCACAACGACCGGACCTCGGGTTATCGCAAGCTGCGAGACCCACCCCTGCACCGCGGTGAAGCGGATCTCGGACACCCGGCTCCGCCCCCAGGCTGGCTCGACGTGGACCCGCCAGGCGCTTTCATACGACCGGAAGCCCGACGGCTTCATGTGGCCCTGGCGGCGCTCCAGCCACGCCGGGCCGAGTTCCCCTATGGTGACGCGACCCAGCGTCGGTGAAATGTACTCTCCGCGCAGCTTGGTCACTTCCACGGTCGCGGCGAATTGCTCGGCCTCCCGCTTGGTCCTGAAACCGCGCTTGTCTGTCTGTCTGCGGTCGGGCGTGCGGTACCGGACGCGATACCGCTTTCCGTGTGCAGTGTTGTAACTACTTATCGTCGCCACGAGTCGCCGCCTCTATTGCAGCCTGGAGCTCTTTCCGCAGCTCACGGCTGACTTGACCACGCTTCTGGGCGTTCGCCTCGGCACCGGCTCGTCGATCGCGTTCCTCCGAGAAACTCTTCTTCCACAGCTTTGCCGACCATTCCTTCAGCTCCGCCCGCGAGATACCAAGAGCCTTCCTCGTCCGCTCCTCAGTTGCGCCAGGGGCATCGGTTATCCCTCCGGCGATCAACGACGCTCCCCCGAATATCGACTCTTTACTGGCCTCCCAGCCAGCGGCTATGGCGGCGGTTACCCACTCGGGTGACGGCAGCCCCCTGAAGCCTGGCTGATAGGTGACCAGGTCGACGATCTGCTCACTCGACAGCAGCAGCGATTCGTTGAGCTGGATGGGGGCTTCGGAGCGAAGCAGCTCGGGCAGTGCGGCATCGGCGCAGCCCGCATCCTCCAACGCTAGGCAAAGGGCGACGAGCGTCGCGAGGTTCGGCGCAACCCGTCCGGATTCGAAGTCCGCGACACGAGATTCCGACCAATTGAGCCCTCGCTTGCGTGCCGCGATGCTCACCTGATCGAGCGTCAATCCTGCGGCTTTTCTCAACCGATGGGCGTTCACGCCGATCACCTCGGCCAGCCGAATGGCAACGCCGCCGCCAGGTTCGGGAGCCGGAGTATCCACGGTCACAGCTTACTAGAAAACAGGAGAGTTGACACCGAGCTACTTGAGGCGTATCAAGGTATCAGCCCTCCAGAAACCCAGAAGCTTGACGGGAGCCTCCGAATGATCTCCGAGCTGGCCACACCGGCCGAGGTTGCGAACGCCCTGCGCACTACGTCCGCGAGCCTCGCGCAGATGCGATACCGAGGCGATGGACCAAGGTTTGTGCGTGCCGGGCGTCGGCGCGTGCTGTACCGGTGGGTCGACGTTGAGCAGTGGCTCAACGAGTCCCTGCACGTTCGCACCGACTCCTAGCGTGTCGACCTCGTGCTTACTTGCATTAGGTCGGTCGCTGGCCGTTGGACGAACACCTTCCCTACACCAACAACAGAACGGACTAGTAATCCATGACGGTTAGCACCGAGATCCCCGTCGGGGATCTGACCAAAGTCGAATGTGTGGCGGCTCTAGAGGATGCGACCATTCTCGACCAGCACATCGAACTGAGCGAGGACAAGGTAGTCCTCACGCCCGAAGTGTCACACGCAAGTGAACCCTCCGCAGGGCGGGACCGCAGCCGCCCGCTGCCTTTGGGAATGGTCTGTCAGCTCGGCGGCGGACACGAGATCGACCTAGGGACCTGGGATCTGAGCACCTGCGACTTAGACGTGGTCCTCGGGATGGCGTTTAAGGCGGAAGCGGAGTTCCGGCGGCTGCTGGTGGAACTGGGGGTTGTGCCCCATGACGGCCAGAGTCAAGACGCATAGACACTCCGGTTGTCGACCACGTCCCCCGGACCTCTGCGGCTTCCGACGGTTCTCCTGTGCACCGCACTCGCACGGTAGTGACCCGAATTCGGATGGAGCCGCGGCCAGGGACAGACCCCCAGCTCGCGACGAAACCAGCAATACAGCACGTGCTTGCACTTTTGCGACACCGGCGATGAGGGCGTGATCTATCTATTACGTCGCGCACCCCGACCTCGTGGATGACCAATTCGACGACGACGTGCCGCAAGAAATCGACCGGTAACGCAGAAGGTTGCGATGCTCAGCGAGAGCCTCTTTGCCGATCCCCTCTGGGGAAACCACAGCCCCCTGGTCCTGAGGTGGCACGACGACCAGCTAGAGCCGTTGGTCGAACCACTTCGCTCGTTCGTGTCAGATAACGCGACCGATCGGGTGCGGTACGCCGTGGCGAGTGTCGCGCGGTCGATAGTGGTCGAGAAAGCGCTGACCGACCGCGGGGTGCATTACGCGCGGGCGAAGGGCCCTTACGGCACGCCCGCGCGGTATCGGGACGGCGACCCCCTTTTCACCTGGTACTTCGTCACGGGCGCGATGGACGCCCTTCTCGGCGCCGGTCTCATCGAGCACAGGGTAGGGGTTTGGCGCCCGCGCACCAAGGGATGCCAGTCGGTCGCTTGGGCGACCGAGACCCTCATGGCCCTGGTCGGGCCGTTGGTCGACGCCTCCGAGCCCCGGGGCATGCCCGAGCGCGTGGAAACCATCGTCTTGCGTGACCGTGCCGACAAGGCCGATGTCGACTACGTCGAGACGGCGGAGACGACGACGATGCGAGAGCAGCTGCGCGTTATCAACGACGCGGTCGCGCTGCTCGAGCTGCGCCACCGGGGAGACCGGCTCGAAGTCCCACCTCTGCGGAGGATCTTCAACGGGTCCTTCGACCGCGGCGGGCGCTTCTACTGCCACGGCGCCTCGTACCAGAACATGTCGGCCAAGCAGCGCCGGAAGATCACGGTGGTCATTGACGGTGCGGGAGTTCCGGTGGTCGAGCTCGACTACGGCAACCTCCACATCAGCATGGCCTACTGCAAGGCCGGTAGGCGGCTGCAGCCCGGCGACCAATACGCCATCCAGGGATTCGACAGAGAGCTGGTCAAGGTGGCGGTGAACACGCTCTTCAACGCCCCCACCACCCACAAAGGGGTTCTCGCGGTCACCAAGGAGCTGCTCAACAAACCCAAACTGCGGGCGGCGAGCGGCCTGACCTCGACCGACCCGACACCATGTCGCGCGCTGGCCAAACGGGTCGTGGCCGCGATCGAAAGCAAGCATTCCGCGATCAAGGACTACTTTGGTTCAGACTGTGGGGCGTCGTTCCAGCGCAAGGACTCCGACATGGCCATCGAGGTCCTGACCAGGATGCTCGACAGCACCGGGCGGTGCCCCCTACCGGTGCACGACTCCTTCTTGGTAGCCGAATCCGATGCCGACATCCTCGGCCGAACCATGATCGAAGTGGCCAGCGAGCATGGCGTTCGGGTGCACCTCAAAGACTCCAGGCACCCCTGATTCCACCCAGCCGAGCGCTCCCTATCGGTGCAGTTCACGGCCAGTTACCTTCAATACGAGAGAGGGAGGGGAGGGAGGAAGAAGAAGCACAGCGGCCTGGCAGGGGGCACGAGAGCGATGACCACCATCACGCCGTTTGCCCCTAGTTGACGCGACCTTGCCACGCTGGGTTTCAGGATCGTGCAGGTCAACGAGCAGCTGACCACTTCCCTCTCGATTGCGAGGTCAACCCTGACCGGCTCCTCGTACGCGGCCCCTTGCGGCTCACTCAGAGCAGTTCACGACCTTGGCCAACTCCATGGCCCCCAACGACCCAGCAGCTGCCGACCGCGAGGCCATTGCGTTGCGGTAAATGTCGCGAAGGAGCTAGCTCCCGGGCGGGCTTTGGTGGATCACCTTAGGGAACGGGATGTCGTCTTTGCGCAGGTTGCCGGGGAAGCATGGGGAGATGACCGTCAGGGTGGGTGAGTAGTTCGCGGGGTAGGCCGCCTCGATTTGGAGGCGGTACCCGTCCGGCGCGTAGGCGAAGCGGTTGGGCTTCTCGAACCCGTCGCGCTCCATCACGGTGAGGTTCCAGCTCTGCCAGAGCTGGCCGGTGCGGGTGATCAGGTCTGCGGGCGGCATGCCCTGGGGGCCGATGACGTGCAGGGCGGCGGTGTACTCGGTGGGCCCTGGGCCGGGGCCGGTGTAGTTGTCGTCGCAACCGAGGTTGCTTCCGCCCTGGGCGTCGCTGCCGTCCAGCACGGTGCCCGGCGGCAGCCCGTTGACCGTCTTCTGCAGGTACTGAAGGACGGTGTCTTGCGCCTCTTGCTGGCTGTTCGGAACCTTCGGCGACTGGGCGACGGGGGTGTGGTCCATCGGGCCTCCTGGAGGGATGGGTGTGGCGCCCGAAGGGGTTCTCGGGCCGAGCGGTGCGGCTGGCTTGGTGGACGAGCACGCGCCCACGAGCACCGCGACCGCGGCGAGGGCTGCGAGGCATCGGGACGATCGGCTGGTGGCGGTCATGGCGTGAAGGAGGGTGGGGTGACATCGACCCTGCCTGCGATGATACGGCCCATGTTGGTCAGGGCCGGGTTACCCGGGTCCCAGTAGCTGCTGTGCGCGGCCACCGTCGGCAGGCCCAGCGGCCAGCCGGGTCCGGGCGATGCTTCGAACGGGATGCCCCCGAAGCGCGAGCTCATCGGGTCGGGACCGAGCGTCATGCCGGTGACCACGCCGATGACGTCGTTCTCGGCCCGGGTCGCGAACACGTGCGCGCCGGGGTCGAGGTTGAGGTCGCTGGCATGTCCGGCCAGGACCCCGGGGCTGCCCACGGCGATGACGTTGTTGGCGTCGAGGTGGTGCCCGCCTAGCGCCGCCGCCCCTAGTTCGGTCGACCCGTAGCTGTGTCCGATGACGGTGTTGATGGACGGGCCACCCGCCGCGGCGTCGTTGTGGGAGGCGCGGATCCCGGCCTGGAAGTCGTCGAGCGCGGTGGCCCCGTTGCGGGCGTAGCCCGGGTCGGCCGCCTGAAGGAGGTTCATCGGCCGGTCATACCCCATCCAGGTGGTGACCGACACGTCGCCGGGCTGCAGCGTTCGGTCCGCTGCCCGGGCGGCCCAGTACATCCTCTGGGACTTGTCCGCGCTTCCGCTGTACCGGGTGGTGTCCTGGCCGGTGCCGGGCACGAACGTGGCGTTGCGCTTCGCCGTGTCGGGGTTGTTGATCGACGACGCGGCGTGGCCCTTGTCGTCGACGACCAAGAGGTACTGGGGCAGCTTGCCCGAGGACGGGTCGATCTCGCTCGGCGGCGGCCCGATTGTCCTCTTCACGTCCGCGTAGCCGTCGTGGGCCCGGTTGGCCGCGTCCCATTGCTGTTGCCAATCCCGGTACTCCTTGGACGACAGGAAAGGCCGGTCCCCGTTCGCCCAGTCCGGATGTAGGGCACGCAGGCGGTCCAGGTCGGCTTGGTTGGCCGCCTGCAGCTCGTCGAGGTGCATCCGGTTGTAGTGGTCGCGGTCCACGGCGGGCATCCCCCCGTGGTTGCCGATAAACCGATCGTGGTCGTAGGCGGCGTCCTTCTGCTCCTTCGTGAGCGAGTTCCAGGCTTGCGCGAACTGTTTGGGGTCGTCGGGCAGCGGCGGCACCGGCGGCAGTGGGCCCTCTTGGGCCCGGATGCCCGCAGGGTCATAGCCCTCGGCGCGCAGTGCCCCCAGCGCGCTCTGCAACGTGTAGGAGTAGCCGTCGCGCGTCGCCTTCACCCTGCCCAGCGCGGCCTTGGTGTCGTTGATCGCGTCGTCTTCACGGCCGGTGATGAACGCGTCGAGGGCTTGCCGGTCTGCAGCGGTGAGGGCGGGATCTTTTTCCATCTCGACCGCCTGGCCGATCATGTTGTCGAGGACCTGCAACTGGCTTTCCAGGGCGGTGATTTCTGCCGTTCCAGCCTTTTGCGCCTGGGCCAGGGAGGCGGCGACGTTCTCCAAGGTGACGCCGATCTTGGGTAACTGCAGTGACTGCGCGCCGAGCGACTTCGTTGCCTTCTGCACTTCGGCAGAGTCGTTGATCGGGTGCTCGCCGCGGTCCTCTCTATTCCACGCCGCCGCGAAGCGCTGACGGGCGTCCGCGAAGGCGTTGTTGGATTCGGCGGTGCACCGGCCCGCGGCGTGGAAGGCCTCGGCCAAGTCCGAGATTTGGGCCGGGCGCCCCGCTTGCAGGGTTTGGTTGATCTCCCACGGATCGCCACCGGCTTCGCCGATCAGCAGAGGGATGCTTATGTAGCGGAGTTGCACCGCACAGTCCGCAGTTTGGCGGCGTTGCGTTCCTCCATGTCGGTGAACCCCGCCGCGGCCCGGTGTGCCTTCCCGCCGACCGCCGTCAGCGCCTCCTCGTGGGCCCGCAAGGCACGCACGTGGTCGCCGTGGGCCACGCCGACCGCCTCGTGGAACTCCTCGGCCGCCGCGTACTGACCGAACATCCCCGGCAGCAACGGCCCGCGCGACAGCTGGTCGGCACCCTCCCGGGCGTGCCCGCCAGCGCGGCGCGACTGGTCGCCCCCCGAGTGCAGCAAGCCAGGATCGACGAACATCCGGCACCCCTCCCATGCTGGTGGCAAGCCTATCCACGCGAACCTGGGCGTCAATTCACCCTGAACACGGACCTGCCGAGGCAGGAACAACCGCATCCCAACGAGGGTCGCTAGAGCAGTAGGCGCCGCAGACAAACACATCGCAACTACGACCGTCTTGACCTCGTTGACGCGGGCGAGACACTCCCGAGCACGCTTGCGACCAGCACGTTTATGTCGGAACAGTGCGGGAATCATCAAATCTCTATCAAATCTGTGGCCACCAAGTACGACCCAATTCGCAGTTTGGGTTCGCACTTCGGGTAGTGCGACAGGACCTTGGCACACGACCTAGGCGATCTTCTCCATGGCGCTATTGGCGTTATCGAGCTGGGCGACGACACGGTTCGGGCCGAATGGCGCTGAATATCGAACGATGTTGACCGGAACCGACAGTGCGGCGTTGGCCTGGCGGACTAAGGGTTTACCCCAAGAGCTGCCCAGCGGGCACCTGCAGCGCCTCGGCGATGTCGAATAGCCGCTCGTAGAGCAAGCCTCGTCGGCCAAGTTCTACGTCGATCAATACGTTGCGCGTGACGCCTGACCGGAGGGCGAGGGCCTCCTGCGTGAGGCCCCGCTCGGTGCGAAGCGTCCGGATCCGCTCTCCGACTTCACGACGGCGGAGTTCCCAGGCGGCGACCCGTTCGGGATCGTTCTGACTGGGTCGCGTGGGCACGCGTCCCAGTAGTCAGCCAAAACCCGCGAACTGTCTGCCCTACTAGTAGTACTCTGTGCATGCGCAGTTCCTGTTGCGTGCATCTCTGCCGCCCAAGTCGCAAGGCATCGAAGTCGACTCCGCTACGCAGATGAGGAACGGGGATGAACAAGAAGTTTGCTATAACCGCGGCAATCGTCGTCGCCGTTCTGGCAACCGCCGTCCTTGTCCACTGGAGCACAGCACCGTCGCGCGACGAGCGGTCCTACCAGGCTGGCTACCACGAGGGTGCGCCGTACGCGCGAAGCCTGATGAGGGCCGGGACGTCGGCTGAAACCGCGTGCCAAACGCAAGCCATAAACAGCAACGTGTGGAATCCGGAGCCGTACAGCGCCGGAGACTACCTGGCTGGCTGCCTTGATGCCCTTGCCCGCTGACGCGTTGCGGTGGCCTCGCTAGGCCCAGACGCCGTGACCTAGAACGAATCGAAAGGCAAACGATGCTGAAGATCATCGCGGCGGTGGCTGTCGCGTTGGCCTTGGTCGGGGCGCCCCAGGCGCCGCAGGGATGCCCTGCGAACTGGGTGGCCAAGCCGTCGTCGACCTGGCCGTACCAAATGGGGTGCTACCCGCCGGAGCCACCACCGCCGCCCAACGGACACTTCCCGCCTTGTAACAGCGTCGACCCCCGATTCTGCCCGGGGCTGTGGAACTGAGCCCAGTCTGCGATTGCTACTCCACTACCTGCTTGTCTTGAAGGAGCGACCAATCTGATGAGGGTTATCGGGGCGGCCCTTGCTGCAGCTTTCCTTGCCTTGTCGCCGTTATCCGCGTCGGGCAGCGCCCACGCCGACGCCGCGCAGGCGGGCTACGTCAACCAGCTGCAGGCCCACGGCATCCCGGGAACAAGCGACCAGCTGCTCAACAACGGCTACGTGATGTGCCACGCACTCGACGCGAGCCGCCAACCGTCGTGGGCCGACGTCGCAGCCAACTCGGTAGGCCCCTCGGGGCTGCCCTTCCTGGAGACGGCCTACGAAATCGGTGCCGCAATTCGGTGGCTGTGCCCGGCGCAGGGCTGGCAGATCCAGGAACTGGCCCACGCGGTCCAGGCACCCGAAGTACGCGCAGTGAGAGCCGGGTACGCAGGAGGCGACCGATGACCGCCCTGAGAATTGTGTTGCCGCTCGGCATCGTCGCGATCATCGCGGGCCTCGTCATCGGAAACACCAACATCTCGCTCGCCTCGGCGCAGGGAATCTCTTGCGGGTCTGCGTTCGGCGGCGGGTCGGGCACGCTCGACCCGTACGTGGAGACGGCGTGCGCGCCCCTACTCTCCGAGCATCAGCTGTGGGCGACCGTCTTTATCGTCCTGGGCGTGGGACTACTTATCAGCTCTTTGGTCCTCCACCGTGCCAACCCGCCCGCGCCGTCGCCCACGAGGACTCTGCCGCCGCCTTCCGGTGCAACGAAGCGTGGCTGGTACCCCGATCCAGCGGGCACCGGCAAGGAGCGTTATTGGAACGGCAAAGCGTGGAGTGATCTGCCGCCACGCAATTAAGCAGAGCCGGGATATGAGGGACTAAAAGGTCGGCCTCAAAGCGCACACTGCATCTCCATCGCGTCTGCTTAGCTAGTCCAATGTCGCTTCCGCAAGCCTTAGAACCCCACGTTGTCCCTATCGAAAAGGCGCTCGAGGGTGTGATCGGCGCCGTCCGTGCGGCACGTTACGACAGGCGCACTGACGAGCGAGATCCAGATAGCGGTTTGAGCGTCGAGCAGGCCCGCGAAGGTATTGAGGAGGCGATGCGGAACTGGGCTGCGGTCCACGAGGATTTCGTCGCCGCACTTGATGCGACATTGAACGATCAGCCCGCCTTCAAGTCGGAGATCAACTTAGCCCTTGGGGCGCTGTCGGTACTGGACGCCGGGGTTTCGACTGAAATTGCTCTCGCGCAGCCACTCGAAACACTCGACGGGAACCGCAAACTCGCCAACATCCCCGACTGGCCGACGGAAGCGCGCGCCGTGCTTGAGGCGACCGCTTTCGGGCCCCCAGGAGCTCCAGACGAGGGCCTGATAAGACTGCTTCAGGTCGGCACCGACGACGATCCAACCCCCGAACCCCCCGGGCAACTCTATGGCGATGCTGTGGGCCACGCGATCCGCGTCATTCGACGCCAGACGGCGGAATCGATCACCAGTGTGTTTGTCGGACTAACCGCCGTCCCGTTCATGGACGCCATCCCACTTCCGGCCAATAAGGAACTCGTGGACGTCTTGCGCGATCTCTTGGAGGAGCCGGGCTCCTGGGCAGTGGAGAAAGCGGTCAATGAACTGCCACGAGGTATTTCTAAGTGGTGCCAGTGGGCGCTCGGGAAGGCCACCCAGTTGCTGAAAAAGGTTCTTGGCGAGCAGCGCTTCGAAGCCCTCGATAAATTGCTAGCCAAGGGCGCAACTACTAAAACCACGGACTTTATTTCCCAAACGCTGGTCTGGGTCTACGACACGGGCGACGTGATAGAACGCGGCGAAGCGGCATTCGACCCTCCAGGCCAGCCCCTGAAGAAATCGGAGCGCAACAAACGAGGCGCCCGGCTCGGAAAGCTGGAGAAGTCCAACAAAAAGTGGTTAGGGCCGATAAAGCTTTTGTCGCCGGGGGTTGGACATTTGTGGTACCTGCCGATCCCGCTTCCAGTTCCTCCGCACGCCCTTCCTGCCGCCCCCGCTGCGGCAGCGGTGTTGCTCGCATGGGCGTTGGTTTTATCCGGGGACCAACTCGACACCTGCTACCCCTATCCCAATTTCTGGAAGGGTGTTGTGCGGCGCGCACACGGCGAGTAAGTACGGCGGCGATGGCGAATCGTCTTGCCAGGTAGCACCGCGCAAGTAGCGTCGGATCCTCGGCAGCGTCTCACCCAGCGTGCGCTCCATCTCGCGGATCGCATCACCACGCCGCCACATCGCCCAAATCAGCGCTTGCTGTTCGACGTCAAACCCAACCGGACCCACACCCACCTCCATCGACACATCATCGGGCTGCAGTGATGCGCTGACTGGTTGCACTCAAGACGAGATTCGACATTGTCAGAACTTCCCGAGCTGGGCGATTTTACGAACGCATGTTTCCCTAACCTGTGGGCGAAATCGAAACTATCGATAGCGCTTGGGGTTAGCGTCGGTCGCGACACGACGGCAGCGACTTCTACGTACCACCCCAAGCCCGCGAGTAAGTCCGTCGTAGGTCAGGTGCACTACCATTCGAGCGGTGAGCAGAGGGCGGCGGCGGCCTAGGCCTGGGCAGGGACCGCGTTCGAGTCGCATCGCCGCCGAGAAGACCGCTGAGACTGCAAGTGCCAACGATCGTCCGACAAGCACGACAACACAAGAAGTTGGTGGTGCGGTCGGTCCGCACCCTCCGCGATCTGTAGCCAACGACAACGGAAAAACCTGCCCCTGGGAGCAAGACCAGGAGAGGACATGGCCACAAGTTGTCGTCCTAGTTGTTCTGTTTGTTGTCGGGACATTTCTGGGCTTCCTCTACAAGCCACCCGCTAGCGCCGACCCTTCGTTTCCCGGCAATCTGGTCGTGGAAGTACCCCCGTCCGCCGGAGATGGCTCAACGAGTGTGCCGATTAATGGGGTTGCCTGGATCGAGGCCCATGGTCAAAGGATTGCAGGCTACGAACCTGCGCAGCTGGGTATGCCCTCCAAACCGTCACAGGACACTGTGCGTGTCATGCTTTCGTTAAGGTTCGCTGATCAACTCCCCGAGGGTACGACGGTGAGCGTCAATTTTGACCTGCCCGGTGGCGCCACCCTAGCCCTGTGTCGAGGTCTGCCAATTCCGCATTGCGTTCAGCAGCCAAGTCCTCATCAGCAGGCCGGACGATCGGAACAGGTTGTAGCAGTGGAGTCCACCTTTGTCCCAGGCGATAAGGGCAACGCAGTGATAGTCGTTGCCGATTTAACTGGCGTCAAAGGGATGAATTTCGTCGAATCTAGGACTCGAGCAGTGGTTCGCTATCCTATGGTTGCTCTTGCGCCACCACCGGCAGGCCAGGAAGCGTCTGAGCCGCAGTACGCGATTGACGTCGTTACGGAAGCAGTGTTCAAGGACGCGAGCACCGTGAGATGGTCACAGCTTCCTGGTAATGGACTTCAGGCCGGAGGTCCAAGATTGCCCAATCCGGCTGAGCCACCGGCAGATACGGACTCAGTAGGTTGGGCATACCCCTTATACGAAGGGACAAGTCACTGGAACCCGCCGCCGATCACCGGTGCCAATAGTGTGGTATCAGACAATGACGCGACGCGCCTTTTCGTTGCGGGTGTCTTCTTCGGTGTTGCCGGTGCCGCAGCAATTGCCGCAATTCAGGCGCTTGTAATTGGGTTAGATCGACGCAGGAAGGCTTTGCGGAGCGCGGTATGGCGCCAAGTCCGGCGTCGGGGCGGTTGAGTCCGACGATTATGCCTGTAACCAAACTCGGATAGCGCCCCCCCCCCCCGCTGTCCCATGCGTTCCGATGCACCGTGAGCTCGTGTCGCGAATCTGACGAGATATGAGGGTCCCGAAAATCTGTCTCGATTGGTGCGCCACCCGCGCGGCGATCAACGGCACCAACGCTTTTCATGGAGCCCCCTAGGATTCGTCCCTGCCGTTGACAAACGGTCAAACTTTTATTGACCTCGTGCCCGAACCCACCGGGCGACGGGTGCATCGTTAGGTACCCGACTACTCTTGTGGCGCGTTCGCCGGGCAAACGATGCTATATGCGATTGGTCATGCTCTCGGGAGGGCACCTATGCCGCTCGTCGACACCGACATTCCGCATTGCGGCAAACGGGATGCCCACGAGTCGTTAACCGTCTGCAGCGCTTCGACCACCGCATATCAGAGGTTCCCCAGCGGGGACCCTTGCGGCCAAGGGATGGCCGGAATGCCTGTCGACCACGGTGGGCCCGGCCAGGGCAAGATCCCCTCCACTGCAATGCATCTGGTGTTGTTCGGCACTAGGCAGACCGCTTTTCAAGCACACCGCCCGAAGGAAGGTAGTAGTCATGAGCGACTTCGCAGTCTTCGATGAGGTTGACGGGTTTCGGGTCAAACTGTGGCGCGGCGAGTCTGCGTGTCTGCTCGGCTTCGACGTCGACGAGCCCGAAGACGATTTCGTCGGATTCGCCGTAGAGTTCCGGGACCCGGACAGCACCGACTTTCAGAATCTGTCCAACCGGCTCTCGTTCGGTGCCCCTGACGCGGTCGACGGCTTCCGCAATTTCCCCACCTTGGAGGCACCGCTACAGACCTTTCGCTGGGTGCACTTTCCGTGGGAATCCAAGACCGGCACCTACACCTACCGGGTGACCAAGATGCATATGCCAGCGGATAACGCCGCCCTGACGAAGGGACTGTCGATCGAGTTGCCCATCGAGCTAGGGCCAGTGACCATTCCAGGCTTCCTGGACGTGGGATTCACCCGAAACTTCGCGTCCTCGCAGGCCTTCGAGGACAAGAAGGCCCGTTATGGTTTCGGCAACGACATCATCCCGGCCAAGCCCGCCCAGGGATTGGACTTCGCCGAGCACAAGGCCGAGATCACCAAGAAATTCGATATCTACGCATGGTTGGGATTCGAGGCATATCGGCTGCTGTTCGACTTCCTCGACTGGGCCGCCAAAGACGAGACCGTGCGCATCGACGCGATGGCCTACGACTTCAACGAACCCGACATCCTCGCGCAGCTCGAAGCCCTAGGAGACCGGTTGCGCATCATCATCGACGACTCCAAGGGGCACGGCGGCCCAGGCACCGCAGAGAGCCAGGCGGCGGCCCAGCTAGCGGCCAGCGCGGGCGAAGATAACGTTCACCGGGGCCACTTCGAAAACCTGCAGCACAACAAGCTGCTCATCGCCCGCCGAATCAGCGACGGATCACCGCTGCGGGTGCTCGGTGGATCGACGAACTTCTCCTTCCGCGGCCTCTACATCCAAGCCAACAACATGTACGTGTTCACCGACCCGGATGTGGCTGGGGTGTTCGCCGACATGTTCGACGAAGCCTTCGCTGATATGGCGGGCTTTTCTGGGGACGCCGTGGCCGCCAAGTGGTACGCCGTCAAAAAGCCCGGGCAGCCGACGGTCAAGGTGTGCTTTTCGCCGCACAAGTCGTCGAATCTGTCGCTAGCACCGGTCGGTGGGGCGATCCAGCAGGCGACGTCCAGCGTGTTCTACTCGTTTGCCTTCATGAACCAAACGAAGTCGGGGCCCGTGCGAGAAGCGTTGGACAATCTGATGGGTCGCCCGGTGTTCAGCTACGGCATCGTCAATGAAGCCACTGGAATGGAGATCCACAAGCCCGACGGTGAGATCGGCCTGGTCGACTTTGCCTACTTGTCCAAGCACGCTCCCGAGCCGTTCAAATCGGAGTGGTCCGGCGGTGCAGGCATCAACATTCACAACAAGTTCGCCGTCGTCGACTTCGATCAGCCCGGCGCCAAGGTCTACACCGGTTCCAGCAATTTCGCGCCGTCAGGCGAAGAAGCAAACGGCGATCACCTGATCTCCATCGAAGACCAGCGGGTGGCCACCGCGTATGCGATTGACGCGCTGACCCTGTTCGACCACCTCAACTTCCGGGACCGGATGAAGGTAGCCGATCAGCCGAAGCCCGCGGCGGCAGGGGCGAAAAGGGAGACGCTGCAACTACAGAAACCGATCGCGATCTCCGGTGCCGAGCAGCCGTGGTTCGCGAAGTTCTACGAGCAAGGCAGCCAGCGCGAACTAGACCGCATCACGTTCTCCCGACGCTGAACACGATCCCGCACCGGGACGCGACTCGGGCGGTACCTTAGGGCGCCAGACCAAAGCTGAAACCGGTCTCTTCCGCTGTCTCGAAAGAGACGGGTCGCCACGGTTAATCCACCAGACGCCGTGCACTGCAAGGATGGCACCCTGGCTCCGGCGACGGTCACCATTTCGGTCGACGCTGCAACGCTTACCGGCACGAGTACTACCTCAAGCACAGCCGGGGTGTGTGGCGACCCGCCTCAGACGTACGGTCCCGACAAGTTCACACTCACCAAAGTGTCGCGACGCATCCAGTCAGGATGCGATTTACAGCTGCGCTTGACGTCGGCGACCTAGCTTCCGCTGCTGGCGTGTTTCAGGAGCGCCTCCAGGATCCCCCTGTCATCGAGGCTGTGGTCGTCGCCGAGCACGTCTATCGCCAGCGCCTTGATGGCCTCGATGGGTAGCCACGCAGGAATCTCCCCGTATTCGCGGACGAGGTTCGACCTTTGGAAGTCGTGCTCTTCCACCCAGCCTGCGCAGGAGACGATGAGAGGCCCCAGCAACTCGGGTTCCGTCTCTAGAGCTTGGGCCAAGCGATCATGCACCTCCTCATTCGAGGTCACGTTGGCGAATGTCTGCATCATCGACCGACCGTACGTATCGTTGCCGACCCACGAGGTCTCGCTCGCCCAGTCTGTTTCCGACCACAATCTGCGTAGCTCCTCGCGTGCGGCAATGGCTGGAGCCGTCTGCCCGTCGCCATGACGAGCGGCGACCTGGAGCAGCGCGACCGCGGCGCAGATCGGAAGCCGTCCTCGGTCGCGCTCGACTAGTTCGAGCTGCTCGCCCTCGCTCGCGTTGCGCCCCACGGCAATAGCAAGGCGGGCCGCGGCGTCCAGGCCGATCGCGAGAAAATGCAGGGTCGGCGGGATCGTTGCCGCTTCGCGGGTTGCCTCAGCGACACGCTCGCGGAGCTCAGGGTCGTACGGACGATGATCGACTCGAGAAAACGGCCGGGCTTCATCGAGTAAGTCCCGGTGTTCCGCGAGTGGGTCTACGTCCTCGTGCTCACTGACGACTTGTGGGGGCTCCGGCATGTCCACCTGTTCGCCACGCGATGCGCGAACCAGGTCGGTGACGGATCGCTGGAGATCAGCCAATGCGGTGTCGAATGCGGTGTCCGCTCCCGGATCGGGGCCCGCCGTCCAGGTCGACGCCGTGTCGATCGCGTGGGTGATCGCACGATCCAGGGCGTCGCACCAGGGCGCTACCTGCGTTCGTGTCGCGCGGACTGCTGCGAGTTCGATCCGAGCCGCTTCCGCCGCCGGGGTCACTTCATCGAGTGCTGCGGTCAGAGCGGACCGGAAGCCTTCTCGTATCGGGCGAAGATCCATCTCCGAGGGCTCAGCGTGAACGGCGTTGCCGTCTTTGTCCCACGCGACGAGGGAGCTCCGCGTTTTCTGTCTCACCTCTTGCCATCTGCGGGACCAAGAGCGAGGGCCGCGGCGAGTCCGCTCGGCGACAAGCCGAAGCCCCTCGACCCGCCGAACCAACTCAAGGGTTGCCGGTGCGTGAAGGACATCAAACGACTCGGACGTGACGAGGACTTCGGTCGCCTCATCGTCGCTGATCGGCCAGCTACGTTGAAGACGGTCGTATTCCGCGACCTGCGCCGCCTTCCACTCGCGAAGCGTGTCAGGCGAGAACAGATCCGGGGCGTCGTCGATCTCGTAGGAGTGCTCGATGCACAGCAGGACCAGATTGCCGACAGCCCGGTTCTCCTCGGCGGGCATGTCGATCCACCGCGGCCCTCCCTTCCGCCGTGCATGAATGTGGGCCACTCGACTATTCAGCACCCGGTCGCCCGTATCGTCCGAGAGCTTGTACAACGGCCGGTTGCACTCTGGATGCGCGCAGCGAAACGCAGACCCGTACAACTCACGTACCGTGGCGAGCGTCGGTCGCGGGTATTCAGCGTCCGTCATTTCCTCCGGTCTTTCGGTTGTCACAATTGCCTGCCATGAGGGTCTCAGACTGACGGGTACTGATGGTCAAGAGAAAAGCCAAGACACCCCTTCAACTTCGCGGCCAGCTTATGCTGCAGATATCCGCAGGCCGGTTCTTCCGCTCGGGTATTGAGATCAACGAACGTCTCCACCGTCGCACCGTTTACACCAACGCGTGGTTTCTCGACCCAAGGCCTATCGACCTGCCCGTCGGCACGCTCACCGGGTCGACCGAGCCAGCCGATGTGTCGACGGTGACGTTCGAAGCGATGGACCGACTGGAAGCGCAGAGATGGGATGGCACCGACGAGTTTCTCGTCGCGACAGGTGGCGATGAACTGATCGACGACATCGCATATGTGGCGTCGTTCGTACTCAATCGCACGTTCTGCCGCGATCACGATCAGGTGCACCGTCTCGTCCCCGCCGCTGGTCTCCCCAGTCGTCGTCACACCGCGGCCAGTTTGTTTCCTCAGCTGTTCAAGCCCGTCCAGGTCGTTCACGAGGCGGAATGGGACACGTTGAGAGCGTTCATGAGCGACCTGCTAGCACTGCACCGCGAGGATTTCGCCCGCGTCATGCGGGTAATCCGCAACACGGTCGGTGCGACGCGAACGGCCATGGAAGACCCGACTGGCGCCTATACAGACATCGTTGCCGCACTCGAATCACTCGGCGAGGGCAGCACCACTTCCTCAACGACGTGGGACCGCTACGACCCGGCTAAGCGCAAGATCATGGACGCCGCGCTCGAGGGCATGGACGCCGACGTCGCCACGAGGGTGAGAGATGCGATCCTCGAAGCGGACAGGACTGGCCTGAAGCGCCGCTTCGTCGCGTCCACGCTCGCCCACGTGTCTCCCACGTACTTCCGCGAAGAGGCCGTGGAGAACGTGCGCCCACCACGCGCGGCCGAACTTGAACGGATGTTGAGTATCGCCTACGACATTCGTTCCCGACGAAGCCACGTCCTGCAAGACCTAGGAGGCGAAGCTTGGGTTTTCACCGACGGCGCTGAGACGACGTTCGAAGCTAACTTCGAACGCATCCTTACCTTGGCAGGTCTGTGGCGACTGACCCGGCACGTCGTATGCCGCTTCGTTGCCGATGCCCCCAAGACCCAACCCGAACCGTGGGACTACCGAGGTGCGCTACCTGGTCAAATCCAGGTGCAACTTGCGCCGCAGTACTGGATCGGGCAGGCGGAAGGGTTCGGTGTCAACACGGCGTCGCAGTGGTTCAACGGGGGTGCCGAGGCCCTAATTTCGTGGCTCTCTGGGGACAATAAGGACGGCTTCAACCTGACCGGAGTCATCGAGAAGATCGAGCTACTGGTGCCACAGCTACCGGACGGGGAGGCGAAGACCGCCATGGTCGCGATCCACGTGCTCTGGCACGAGTGGCTTCGCCCGGAAGATCATCGCGGTAGCGCCGAAAAGTTCATCGAGCAATACGGGTCTTGCCTTGATCTGCCTTCGCCGATGGCCTTCACTGTCGGGGTCCTCTCCAATCGAAGACCTCCGGCTTGGACCCCCGACGAGTGGGCCGAAATGGCGTCGAGCCGCCATGCTGCGAGGTGCAAGGGTAAGGAGTCGCAGCTGCCAGCGACGATCGACGCATTCATCCAGCTTCAGGCCGCGGATCAGCTGGAAGTTGCCGGTCGTCACGACGAGGCGATCGTTTTCGCCGCCAACGCGGTCGAAGAGGTTCCCGGCAACGTGAACCTGATGGCGTGGGAAGAGCGATTGTTGTCTGGTGACCACGATCCAGACTTCGATTGGCAGCGTTTGCTTTTCGGAAAGAGCCTCAACGCCGACACAGCCGATGACCCTGTCATGGAAACGAAGGACCAAACACAGACGGGGTGAGCGCCGCGATGCTCCTATTGACCGCAAGCGGTGGCTCAAAAGGGAGCACATATGAGGCCCTCAAAACTTCGTTCAGAAGTCACGAGACGTGCCAGCACGGTCAACGTTCCCACAGTTCGGTCAGCACGAGGCCAGGCCCGCTGACCGCAATCAAAAGCCTGCCGTCGGCGGTGTTGCGCACGCCGATGCCGTCGACCCGGGTGCCGAGTCGCAACTCTGTGATGTTGCACCCGGTTCTGGGATTCCAAACCCGCACGGTCGCGAAGTGCGCCGTCCCGGTCCACATCTCGACAGGCGGAATCGTCCACTTGCACGTCTCGAGGTCTAGCAGGCGCAAGCCGCCCCGGAGTCGAGAACGGCCAGAACGTCTGTGCCATCCATGCGCCCCCGGCATGCGGCGGCAGCGGAACTCGGATGCGCTTGCCGGAGTCGATATCCCGTCCTCCGACGCTGTCATCGCAACTGGACTTGACGGTCCGGTTGAAGAAATCTACATGCCTGCAACGTCACCGCTCTCGCCCCTCTGTCTGAGATCTTCGGCGAGGGTCTTGATGAATTGACAAGTCTCTAAGAGCATTTCGCGCCATTCCGGCGGCCACTCTGCCAGCGATCGGACGGTCAGTATGCCGTCAATCAGCATGTCCCGTTTCTCGTCGTCATGGGCGTTCCCGGCGGTGAGGGCCAGAAGGGCTTGGATCGCAGCGTCACCAGGATCAACAATGTCGTCGGATTCCACGGGCGGCACCGTACACACGGACACCGACGCATCAGTGCTGCAGGGTGGCTCCGGGTTTCCCCTCGTACGTACCTTTATTGATTAGGGATTTGAGGTGTGCCGGACCCCTGGTGCAAACAGACGCTGGGAGACGCAGCTGCGCCCGTTGGGTGCCCGAACTCATGATGTGAGCGTTGGCCTATCCCAGCTTGGATGCTGACGACCGATCAGTCTGAGTTCGACCAATTTGGTGGCGTATGGGTAGCCAGAAAAAACAGTTGCCCCCGTCTTCTCAATCCGATCGGTGATCGCCATGATCATGGCAGACCTGTCCGCCTCGTTGGTGCTCGCCCACTCATCTTGGACGTGTCGGAAGTACTTCTCATAAGTAAGCCAGCGGTTCCCCAGACCCTCGTTATCGACAACGGGAAACACGCGCGGCAGTAGGAAGTGACAGAACTTGGACGCGAAGACGGGTGACCTGGAGCGGGTGGGCTTGATCGTGGCCACGAGGGTCGGAAACGCGGAGACCTGGTCCCAATTTACGGCGGTGATGTCGACGTCGATGAAGGGTTCACAGCTGTCGGCCCACGCGCGACCGAGGTCTGCCGCACAGGACATAAAGCGGGACGTGAGGACCTCTCCGCTGTCCGGGCCACGGGTGGCCCTCCAGCGGTTTAGGCGACCGAGGAAAGGTTTCCACCAGTCGAGCGTGAAAGCCCCGCGGGGATTTTCATTGGCCCAGGCCTCATAGTCTGCGTTACCGAGGTCGTGTCCCCACGCTCGGCGGCTGTCCCAGAAGGCCAGGCCGTCTTCAAGTTCGCGAAGGGCCTGAGAGGGAACCTGGGCGGCTGATGAGGTCTGATCGTCTTCCATGGGGCGATTCTGGCACCTGCCTTCAACAGCCCGGTGCTTTTCGTTTGTTCCTGCCCACGGCCATTTCGAAGTAGGCGAATTGTCAGACGGTCCGGGCATACTCCCCCCATGCCGACGCACTCGCTGCTAGAGCTCACCCTTTTCGTCCGCGACGTCGACGAGTCCGCAGCGTTCTACCGCGCGATAGGAATCACTCTCTTCAACGACGACCAACGAGGCCGACCACACTTGGTCGACGGTCATATCGGCGATACCGGTACCGTTCTCCAACTCTTTCCTGCAAGCGACAAACCAATCACAAAGGTGCAGATCGGATTCCGCGTAACCAACATCGCCACAGTCGCAGCGGACCTCACGCGCCTCGGTATCGGTTACGAGATCCCCGGTGTGAGGCGGCTCCGGACTACAGACCCGAACGGTAACCGGGTACATCTGACGGACGTACTTGGTTGATCCAGCGAGGAGCGACTGTTCGAGTTGGCATGAACCGCTAGCATCCTGAAGGTGGCCCGCCAGCGACGGGAGTATGCGACGACTGCGCGTAGGCGAAGGGCCTGGTCGCGCTCCCATATTCGAACCCTGGCCGAGACCCGGCCTCGTCGAGTCGAAGAACAAGAACCGCAACAATAAGGAAAAGAACTAGGCACCCGAACGTTCGCGAGGTGATGACAAGTGACGGATGTTGAGCGTTTCGAGGCCGACCTGTGGGCCGGGATTGAAGAATCAAAGCGGCTTGGCTACAACCCAACCCGCTTTATCCAGATGGTGAAGCAATACGGAGCCGTGGAGGCCACCAGGATGGTTGTCGACACCCGTTATCCCGCCGAGGGGTTCGTCAAGCTGGCGTGGGACATGGTGCCTCGCCGTCCGGACCTGACCAGTGAGCAGTTGGTGCTGAATTACGCAAACCTCTTTAGCGATGATCTGGTGAGAAAGGCGCGAGAGAGGTTGGGACAAACATGACAGGGATGCGACATTAGCCGCGCGGAGTTGGCACAGCTGAAAAACAGGAAGCGTTGTGGGCAGCACACGCGCTATGTGCGACCCGGACGGTCTCAAATGTGACCTATTGCCGAACCGCGTGGGGTCGCCTCTCGGCGGCTCTATCGGTGCCCTGCTGGACCGGAGTTCCCACGGAACCGGGCGATAATGATGATGACCAGAAATCGCAGAAGGCCCCACCTTGATCGAAGTTGCGGAGTGCCGAAGTGGTTAAGCAATTGGGCGCCGGCCCTGCCGCCGCGCACGGCTGGACATGGGCGTGGCAGCGGTGTGGACGCTCCGAGTACCGGAAGTGCTTGACGCGCTTAACGAATCCTGACCACCTGGTACCTAATGCGCCGCAGCGGACGGACGTGCAGTCCCTCCGGATCGCCGCTCGGTATGCCGCTGGGATGCCCTCGGCTCGGCGGCCAGCGCGTTGATCGTCGTTGCCCAGGCGTTTATCGGGCCGGTAGAACGAACTGCACCAGCGGGACAGTGTTGAGGCTCCACCGTGGTGCTGTGGTTGCTAAACCTTCTGTACCGCGGCGTCCTGCTTCTTCAAGACCTTCAGGGTCCTGAACACCGTGCTGCGACTGATTCCGAACATCGAGGTCAACTCGCTCACCGGTTCGCCCTGCTGATATAGGCGGAGGAGTCGCTTCTGCTGGGCCGCGTCGAGCTTCATGGGCTTGGTGGCGGCCAGACCACGGGCGAGCCGAGCCTCGCGGGATGCGGCGCGCCGCTCCTTTCCGAGTTCGAGTTCCAGTTCCGCGATCGTGGCCATGATGCTCGTGACGGCACGCCCCGTCGCGGTGCTCGTGTCCACCCCCTCGCGCAGCGACCGTACGTGGACGCCGCGGGTGGTCAGCTCGTGCAGGGCGGTGGCGACTTCCCGAACGGATCGTCCGAGTCGGTCCACGGCGACGACGACGAGGTGATCGCCTTCGCGGAGCCAGCCCATGCACTCGCTCCAGCCCGGCCGGTCGCTGCCAGCGCGCCCGGAGGCGGTGTCGCTGAAGATCCGGTCGGGCATGATCCCTGCAGCGGCGATTGCGTCGTGCTGCTGATCGACGGACTGCTGCCCGGTGGACACCCGGAGGTACGCGGCGGTGCTCATGGTCACAATGAACCACCGGAGCCCGACATTTAGTTCGATGTCAGATCTCGCGGAAGTCGGACTCGCGTTGTGACACTAGGAAATCGGACTCGGCGGCCTGCGCCGATCTGATGCTCGCCGTCGAGGGCGCGCGTTGTCGCAGATCTTTAGAAACGAGATCGTACAGCCAACCTGCCGCGCTTTGCTTGTGGTCTTCGGCCAATACCTGTAGCTGAGTAGTGGGCGGCGATGACGTTGTATCCACAGGCGGCTCGATGTTGGGCGAGGTGGGATCACCCTTCCATTCAGCAGACAGCGCTTTTCGCCGCTACTCGCCGCCCTGCGTTGGATTTCGCGAGTCCGGTTCCGGCCGGTCATTGTGTGCTTGCGATGCCTTCACCCAAGCCACAAAGTCCGTTCGCGCGGACTCGAGAGCCCGGCCCAACCGGTATTGGTCGTCAATGTCGCCTTCTTCACACATATCCAGCTGGGCTTGTAGGGCCGCGGCGCCGCTGACATATCCCGCGGCCCCGAACTGCGCGATGAGTTTCTGCGCTTTCTTCCTGGCCGTGCGCGCTTGTTTTCTCCGCTTCCCGGCGTCGCGGCCGGCGTCCCATGACTTCTTGATCGAATACAGGCCGCCGGCGCCGAGTACGGTCGCTGTCGGTGTCGAAATCCCACTGTGTACGAACACCACTGCGTCGAGTGCCAGCCCGACAGTCCCGCCCACGACGATTGATGCGTAATCAGCGGGGGTTCTCGCACTTTCCCATAGGTCCTTGAGGGACGGCTTGTCTGTGTCCTTCTCCTCAGCCACAGTCGGTTGTTCCTAGGATGTCGGTCTGCGGGGCGATGACGGAGGCGTGGTCGATTGCACAACGAAGCTGGCAATCTCCAGTGCCTCGGCGCGCCGGCTGCTTCTCCACGCTGCCCCTAGAGCCGACACCACAACCAGCAATGCCGGCAGACCCAGCACGACGGCCCAGAAGGCGATCGCGGCTGCCCCCGCGCCGGCCAGGGCGTAAACGAACACGAACGCCATGAACGCCAGCACGATCAGAAATCCGACTGGGTTAGAACCCACGATCCCAGGCACCGAATTCCCTGCGCGCGTTGTTACCGCCGTCGACAGGGCATCCGTGGGCCGCTCGGGCGGCTGGCTACTCGGAAGCGCGGCTTCTGAGGGCGGCCGCGCGGTCGACGTGGACAGCTCGCGGATCGCTTCCTGCTGCTGGCGGATAATGCGCTCGCGAGCTTGGACGAAGCTGACAACCACGGTGTTGGCGATGCGGTTGGCCGCCGGCTCGTAGGCGTCCAGCACCCGGTTGAGCATCTCGACGTCGGTCTGATACTTCTCGAAGAGCGAGCGAGCCAGCACGTCACGCAGCAGCAGCACGATGCCCAGCACCTCGTCGGTCTCCACGCCTCGCGGGATAATGCGTTCCGACAGGTCGCGCGCGTAGGCCTGCAGCGCCTCGACGCTACCGGTCTCGAGCACCTCGACGTAGTTGTCGTAGACGGCAGTCGCCTCGGAGAACAGCTCCTCCGGGGTCATCGCCGTGAGCAGTTCGGCCTCGGTGATCCTGCGCGCCCACTCCTCACGCAAAACGGTCCGGTTCTGCCGCAAATGCTGCACTAGCTGCGGCAGCAGACCCTCGCTGGACATGGCTGCCTGCGCAGCCTCGCTGACCGCAAAATCGCTCGATTCGCTCATCGTCGTCTCCTCGCCTCCACTCATGGATTAGCGCGAGTCGCTCTCTCGAAGTCGAGCGTAGCTTGGCGGGACGCCCCGGAAAACCTGCTCAACTAATCCTCCTCTGAGTCAAGCCGCAATGCGGTGGCAACTCGGCAACACGACCATCGCCATCTCAACCGACCCGTCTGAGACGGGAATTGATCACCGCCTTTTTAGAAGCGAGACCGTGGTCCACGTTGCCCTCCCTGGGGATCGCCGCAGTGGCGACTGGAATGCGTTGCCCGAGCACCGTGTATGACGATGCTACAATTGGCGTCATACACAACTACCGAGGAGCTCGTATGGCCGTCCTGAACATCCGCGTGGAAGACCGGATCCGCGATCAGCTCAAGGAGATGGCAGACGCCGAGGGAGTCACACTCAGCGAGTTCGTCCGCGATCTGGTCATGGCGGCGGTCGTCCCCGTGTACGAGCAGCCGGTGAAGCATGGAGACGAGCCGGCGCCGGAAACCATGCGGATCGCCGACCGGCAGATGCTCTCGATGCTCCACCGCATCCTCGCCCGTGTACTGCCCCAGAGCGCCAATGGCGATGACGGGGACGCGGATGACCAGCTGGAGCGTGCGCGGGTGATCGAGGCGGGCTTCACCGGGGAGTACTGGCGGGAAGTCGCTGGGTTCCGCACAGAGCTGTCCAAGCGCGACTGCGGCCGCGTACTGGACATCCTCGACATGTTCCGCGCGATCACGTTCAGCGTAAGGCGGCTGGAGGAGCAGGGGACCGAGGTCAACGAGGACGCGGCGTACGGGCTCGAGTTCCGGGGCTTCGACCACAACGACGGGCTCGAGCGCCACATGGCCAGCTACGTCGAGCACCTGATGGCCGATGGCCACCGCTGGAGTGAATTGCGGCCGCAGCTGAAACGCAACGACGACGGGAACTCCCATCACCGGATGCTCGACACCTACATGCGGATGCTCGCCGAATACCGCCGCATCATGGACGCCCGCAGCCGGGGTTTCGACCCGGACGACTACCTGCTGTCTTCGGACGAGCTGGAGCAGATCGCTGCGGCTCGGGTCCACCCGTCGCACCGCGGGTAGCCCGGGTGCGGTCCTCGGGCACGGTGACGGCGACCAGGAAGTGCCGGCCCCTCGGGACACCACTGCTCTCCGCCAGGAGGTGTCGGTGTTGCGGGCTAGGTTGAATACGGGGTCCAGCGCGCGAGGCGGACCGACGAGT
Organism: Mycobacterium sp. Aquia_213; assembly: GCF_026625985.1. Classification (NCBI taxonomy): domain Bacteria; kingdom Bacillati; phylum Actinomycetota; class Actinomycetes; order Mycobacteriales; family Mycobacteriaceae; genus Mycobacterium; species Mycobacterium sp. Aquia_213. Next base: position 675,240 of record NZ_CP113116.1, on the reverse strand, counting down.
CGGAGGTGGTAGATGGAGCCGGTCATGGAGCCGGTCACGATGATTGCGGCGGCGGTCGCGATCGGAGCGTCTGATGGTGTGCGCAAAACGGCCAAGGAGGCGATCACCGATGCGTACGCCGCGCTGAAAAGCTGGCTGACCAGTAGGTACGGCTCTGTGGCCGCCGAGGTCACGGGCCTCGAGCAGGAACCGGAGGAAGAGCTGCGACGCGCTCTTCTGGCCAAGAAGCTCGCCGCGGCCAGGCGCCAACGATGACGGGGAACTCCGCGGCCTCGCGCAGACCCTGTTGACCTTGGTCGAGGAGCAGGAGCCCGACGCGCCTGCGACGGTGGGCGTGGTGTTGCGGCGCGCATCTGTCGGCGGCGACATCGAGATCGCCGACGTCGTGGTCGAGGGCGGCAGCGGAGTCGTCGCCGAGGACATCACCGCGGACGGCTCGCTGCGAGTCAGCGGTGTGTCGGCCCGCGGCCCTCAGGAGCCGCCCCACCCTCCGGTGGCGCGGGAGCAGTAGCCAGCGAGCTTGCTTCCGCGCAGACCTTCAACTCGACCCAGCGGAACGTCAACGTCGGCCGCGACAACATCACACACGTCACGATCGGCGCTGGAGCCGCAGCTGGAAACAGTGGCGGCCGCATCCGGGCGGTCACCGTCTCGGCCGAGAGGATCCCGATCGGACAGGACCTGTGGAAGATCGCGGTCAACAACGGCACCACCGGACCCATCACTGACCTCGAGGTCGACGTCTATGTCGTTGACGAGTCCGGCCGCTTGGCGGGCAGATGCCTGCCCGCCAAGGGGAACTTCTCGATAGAGGACCTCACACGTCAGCTATTCACCGAGGGCCTCAGTGGGGCACTGGGCGCCGCCGGCCAACATGCCCAGTCGACGTACTCGGAACTGCCGCAGGGCATGCGGTTGGCTGGCCAGCTCTCACAGCTCGGGCAGCTCGGCTCCTATGGCCCGATGATGGCCAACCATCTTGTGGGCACGCCGCAGTTCTCGGCGCTTCTTCGAGGCCTGCACCAGCAGATGGTCGATCGATTCCCGCGGGTTGTTCCCGCCGGTCAGTCCGCGGAAGTGGTGTACCTCGCCGACGCCCTCGAGGTACACGCCGACATCCAATTCGCAGACGAGGTGGGAGACCTCTGGCGCCGCCGATTCGGGGAGCCGCCCGAACCGGTGCTTGAGGCCGAGTAGGTTGCCCTGTCGGTGGCCCGTCCTAAGCCGTGCTGATCACGCGTAACCGGAGTAGGTCCCCGCACGCCGAAGGCCGCGGCTCCGGCCCAGCCCGCGGCTAGCGCACGAACTGTTCTCTGAACTGAACGCGACCTTCTACGAGGACGCCCCAAGCGAGTACCTGTTGACCAAGATCGAGGCCGTCACCTTGATGCTCGCGCGAGCGGAAGCCCTGGCGTCCGCGTACGCCTCAGAGCGGGCCGTCGGCGTCTTTCGCCGCGGCGCCGTACCGGTCCCATCGAAGCAGGCCCGCGACCGCTACGTGCGCACCGAGTGCGTCCTGCTCCTGCACCACTCCTGCGGGATGCTGCTGCGCCCGTACTTCGCGCACGTCGACAAACAGGACCGCCCGCGGCTGGGGCATGTTATCGACCTGAACCCAGCAGCGGTGTGGCCGCTACGGGCGAAGGTTGGCACGCTCAGCGGCCACGCTCATCCGCCCACAGCAGTGCGTGCCATCGCGGCGTGAGACCCCATCCGCGGGACGTCACTGCATCGGCCAAGTCTTTACTCCGCTTCAACAGCAAGCCGGGATCCGTTCCCTGCGCCATCACGAACACCCGGTCCGGCGATACCGGGACGCAGAGTTGGCCCAGCAGTTGGGCCACCTCATCGAGGTCCGCAGACTCTTCGACTACGAACTTGAACGACGCAGACGGCAGGCGGGCAAACTCATCGAGGACCCTTAGCCGCAGGCGTGCCCGTTCGGAAACTCCGCTGTGAGCAAGCTTAGGCGACACATTGAATTGGTCTACGAGCACGGCGAGCGGCCCGGGCGACACGCTGCCGGACGTCTCGACCTCCACCACCCACCCGAGGGCGACGAGCGATGAGAGTACATCGACCAGCTGGGCCGCCTGCAGCAGCGGTTCACCGCCAGTGACGACGAGTCTCCTGACCGATGGCGGAGGCGCGGACGAGTCGTTGGTCCGCGGGTCGAGCAAGGCCAGCACCGCAGCAGCCGTGATATCGCGCGGCGGTCGCTCCGGGTCTTCGCGGTCAGGGTCCCAGCTAAATGCAGTATCACACCAGTCGCAGGTCAGATTGCATCCAGCGAGCCGAAGCAAGTAAGCGGCGCGGCCGACGGCGGGGCCTTCGCCCTGGATCGTGGGGCCGAACACTTCCACGATCCGTAGAACGGCGTGCGTTCCCAGTCGATGTGAGACCGTCTCGTCGGCCATGATCAGCCGCCAATGACCTGGACCGTCGCCGAGCAGGACGCCGTCTCATACACCGTCACTGTGTTCACTGCGAGGCCAGCCGCGAGGAGACGGTCTGCGATGTCGGCGGCTATGAGCTCAGCGGTCGGATTCGGGAGGAAGTCGTTGAGGTAGGCATGGTCGTAGTCGCCTAGAACGTGCTTATCGACCGCAGTCTTAATGTCCGCGAAATCGACAACTATGCCGTCCTGGCTCAGGTTGCCGGCAACGGTGACATCGAAGCGGTACGAATGTCCGTGCAGGCTGGCGCACTTTCCTTGGTGCCACTGAAGCTGGTGGGCGGCTTCGAACGAGAATTTACGGGTCACCGATGTGGCGAGCCGCCGGCTGGCGTGTGAGCCAGCGACAAGGGGTACCTCGTTCATACCGCCCTATTCTGCACAGAATTGGAGGCCAAAACCCGGATGTCAGCTGGCTGGAACCTGCAAGCGCTCGAGTTCACCGGGCGAGGTCCACAAGCAGCCCCCCTGCCTTCGCGGCATCTAGTGCTTCGCCAGCGCCAACGGCAATCACCTGAAGGACCTCCGCAAGCACCCTCGCAGCTTCTGGATCCTCGTGTGCGAAAGACGCGACGGTGAGCACCAGTGCGCGATGTGCCGGCGTCGGGAACCGCTGTCGTTGGCCTTTCCTGGACGCGTTCATGTCCCTGACGACCCTGAACAGAACTGTCCGCTTCGACCCGAAGTGGCCGTAGAACGCACCGATGGTGACTCCGGCCTCGTCAGCGATTTTTCGGACGGGCGTCGCCTCATATCCGCCAACGAGGAACAGGTCGCGGGCGGCCGATATCAGTCTCGTCCGCGTTGCCTCTGACGAGGCGCGACGACGCCGCGCCTCCACGCTCATATAACAACGCTACAATATTTGAGAGGATGCACCCGTGGCTCCAATCACTACGCCCCCGGACTTCAAACACCCAGCACCACCAACGACGTTGCGCCGGGACTGCGGCAACTGCGCGGAGACACCGTGGGGCGAGCCATGGCAGCTCGGGAGTGCTGCGTTCTGGGCCCAGCAGGCCGCCGAGTTTCCCTCCGGCGAAGGCCGTCATCGGCTCGGTCGGAACCTCCGCGAGGAGGTTGCAGTGTGCATGCTCGGCGGATACGGCGTCCCGGGGCCGGTCGGGAACGCAGCTTTCGTCGCACTCCGAACCGCGGGACTACTCACGCCGGACTTGGACGAGGAAACGGTCGCAGCTGCAATGACTCATGTGCTGGCGCAGCCGCTGGACCTCGGTCATGGCCGCCGGACTCGGTACCGGTTCTATCTCCAACGACCACGCCGCCTGGCCGCTGCACTCGCCGAACTAGCGGGGTGGGAGCACGAGTCGGATGCGGACAGCGACACTGAGTTGCGCAACCGGCTCATGCACCTACCGGGGGTCGGCCCGAAGACGGCTTCATGGATTGTGCGGAACCACCGCGACAGCGACGCAGTCGCCATCATCGATATCCACATCCGCCGCGCGGGTATTAACGCCGGAGTCTTCTGTCCAGACTGGGCGCTGCCCCGTCATTACGAGCTTTTCGAAAACGCGTTCTTGTCGTGGGCGAACCAGGGTGCGGTGTCCGCCGCAGACCTGGACGCCGCGATCTGGCGCATGTTGTCTGCCCTGGGGCGACGAGGGCGGATCATGGTGCTCGGCCACTAGGCGCTGTGCACCAGTCGAAGTTCACGCGCGGCCGGGTCATCTGGTTTCCACTGCCGCGAAATTGGGTGAAGTCAGGATCCCCCGAGGGCAAGCGAGCCAACGTCTCCGACGAGATTTCCGATGACCCCGCACGCCTCCAGGAGATCGCCATCGAGGATGCCCGCGGTACCGAGGATGCAGGAAGCTAGGCCCAGGTCGGTTGCTGCTAGGTGAAGCGTCCCTAAAGCGACCCCCGCATCGCGCCAAACAAGCGCGGAGCCTGCCGGGTAGCGCGCAAGAGTGGCGTCGAACTTTGCGGCGAGCACGATGATGGCGGGTGGCCGCGTCTCCAACGTTCCGGCGTCGCAAGCGGCTTGCCAAGGTCGCGTGAGGGAGTCGCAGATATTTGTCACTAGATGCAATTGTCGTGCGTCCGGGTCGAATCGCCACAAGCCAGCGTCGAGGCTGACGACTTTCTCGATGAGGATCAGTGGCGCAAGCGGATGCCGCGCACCGGCAGACGGCACCGGCCGGAAGCGGCGCATGCCACCATCATCGGCGGGTGCGGACCACTGGAGGGCGAACACGAGGTCAAGGAGCCGGGCGAGACTAGCGGCGGTGAGTGGACCGTAGCTACGGATGCTACGACGCCGACTGAGCACGTCGATGAACGAGTGTTGAGGTGGCTGCGCCCTGGTGACAGGGAGCAACTCGTCGATGTCGACCACGCTCAGCGAGCGTGGAGTCGAAAATTCGGTAGAGCCAGGCCCGGTCGCCGGATCAGGAGATGGCCGCATGGTAGCCGCCTCTGTAAACGCGGCGTAGGCCGAATCAGTCACCGGCACTCCGTCGTTTGTTGGTGCCTGTGGCTTGTTCGTCACTGGAATCTCCCGGAACCGCTGATGACATCGTGGTGCTTACGGCACCCGGGGCACATGTCACACGGGTATGCGGCGGTGTGGCACGAGTGCGCGTATCCGAGGACGGAATCGTCCACGCCGCTGACCTCGATCAGTTCGACCGTCGTCATCCCTACAGCGGGCGCGGTCACTCGCAGACAACCCTCCTGGTAGACCAGTACTTCGTTCAGGCGTTCGTAGAATCCAGCGGTGCCATCCCGGTGCCGGGCGCCGTCCGGTCCGACGGACCCGACGAGCAGCTCCTCGTATCCCCGCGGCAGCGCCCAAGCCGCAGCCAGCGACACGAGCAGCTGATTCCGATAAGGCCACCATTCCGGGCTCGGCGCTACCTCGGCCTGCTCAGCGCGTTTTGCCATCGCGGCACTGCCGGTAGCCCCGTCGTCATGCAAGAGTCCGGACCCAACCGGGGTCAGATCCACGCGCAACGTGTGCCAGGGCAGCCCAAGGCTGTCGGCAGCCGCCTTGGACGCCCGCATCTCGCCTTCAACGGGCCGCTGCCCGTAGTGAATTGTCAGGCAACCCTCAGGCCGAAGCCACGCTGCGAGCGCGATGGAGTCGTGCCCGCCAGACAACAGCAGCAACGAGCGACCAGAGTGAACGGGGGGATTCACAAGTTCAGCCGCTCTCGCGCGCTGCGGCGCGGAATGCGGCCGCCCACTGCGATTTGTAAACAGCAGTCGACAGGTCTTCGTAGTGTGTAGTGCCTGTTCCGAGGAGCATCTTGGAGCCTTCGGCGTCCACATGCTCGGTGTACATGACAACTGGGATGTCCATCTTGGTCGCGTACCCGACCTCGAATACGGTGCCCTGGTCGTTGTCGTCTAGCAGCGCAAGCACCGAATCGCACAGCTCCAGTCCGTCGAGATCCTGCCTCGCGACCTCAATCCCGCCAGCACCAATTTCGTGCGACGGTGACCACACATGCGGTGCCAGAGACGCGTTCACGACGTCGACTAGCCACCTCTGTTGCAAATTGAAGAACGGGCCGGCGAGGTAAACCGGCCTGGCTTTAATGGTCGGCACGAGCTCGCGGGTGAAGGTGCCATCGAGCACGTAAGCAGGCGTCGCGAAATCCTTCGTCTCGCACCAGTGCGCGGCAGCGTTGGACGCGATGTTGGCCGCGTCCACGGGGTCGAGGTGCTTGTCGGCCCACGCCCAGGCAAATGTTCCGGCGAATACATCACCGGAACCGATGGGGAAAACAGATTCGGTGACGCATGCTCCGACGTTGACTTGATGGCCATCGGCCGTCGTGACGAGTGCACCCTGCGGGCCGCGCTTCGTTACCACAACGGACAATCCGCGAGCTTCCACCAGCCGACGCGCCGCCGCGAAAACGTCCTGAACGCCGGCAAGCTGCGTCGTCTCACGCTCGTTGAGTACCCATGCCTGCTCGTCAGCTTCGACCTCAGGAAGATCCTCCTCGGTCAGGTTTCGAGGCCGCTGCGGATCGACGACGACCCGTTGGCCCTTGGCCCTAACCTGACCGCTCTCGATTAGACCGAACAACAACACTGCGTCGCCCTCGACGCTGATGTCATTGCTTATCCGAGAACCGAGCCCGCCAATGACCGGCGCATTCAACGGGGTGAAATACGCGAACGACACTGGACGGGTCCGCTCGACCATGTCGACAGTCACGCCCAACGTGTCCGCAACGACTCCCGCCTCCAGCTGCTCAGACTCGTGTACTGCGGTCGTCAACTCCACATCGCCGCCCGACTCGGCCAAAGACGCGGCCGCGCGCATACCCGAACCAATCAGGGCGTCATGCCGAGGGTTCGCGCACCGCTCCCGGTAGGCGCCGCCGACGATCCTCACGACTTCGCCCGATGAGTCATGCCGCCGGCCGCACAAGTACTCGGGTATTGCCGCCGTCGATATCGATCACCTCGGCTTCGAACGACAGAATCTCGAGACACGGCAGCAGCTCCGAGAGTCGGTCCAGCAGAACGCCGACCGGAGTTTCCGACAGCGACCCGTCTGCCTGCACCCTGACCACTGCTACCCTCCGCGACGGCGCCTCCTGGAAGACGACTGGCAGAACGTCCCCTTCGGACACGAGCGCGAGTTCGTCAGCGTCAACGTTGCGCAGCCGTGCCTCGAACTGCAGCGCCTCGCATGCCTCCTGACCTGCGCTCGACGCCGGCTGATCGGACTGGTCGCCGCCCTCGCGCGCCGGACTGGTCCAAGGATTCGACGAGAAGTGGCTCCCGCCGTCGCCACCACCACCGCTCATGACAAACCTCCGCACCCAAGACAGGGCGCCTGCCGACAGGCGCGCTCCGACTACGGTACGGGTGCGTGCGGACAGATCGTGACCGTTTGACCTAGCTTTGGCGTGCGGCGCAAGTAATCCGAAATTGGTGCCACATCGCCGAGGCGATGGGCAGGGCATCCCGCACTGCAGGTTCGCGACCCCCAGACGGGCGAGATATCGCTTCACTTGACCCATCGTTTTTTCATCGCCAATGCTCGAGAATTGGCGATGAAACTATAGAACTGAGTCTGGCGCGTTCCACCTGGAATCGGTTATGCAGCAACGGAATGACGCGGCTGAGCGGCTGGCCCACGCGATCCGCGACATCGTCAACGAGGCCGTTCAGGCAGCAGTCGAGCGGGAGCGCTCTACGCCACCGCCCGAACCAGCCGTTGAGCGTCCCACGGTGCAAGAGGAAGACTCAGATCAGTGCCCGTGGTGCAGCAAGAGAAATACGCGCCACCTCATGCCGGTCAAGGAAGTCCGGCAGCAGCTAGGCGGCATCAGCCCCGCGACGTTCTACGCGCTGGTCAAAGGAGGCGAACTGTCGCTCGTCAAGATCGGCCGCCGATCCTTTGTCCACGCGGAAGACCTCGAGGATTTCTTCAGGAGAAAGCGAAATGGCGCTTCTCGCCACCAGTAAGCTGCGCGCGCAGGCCCGACCCGGCCGGTATCGGTCATGAGCCGCCGTTACATCAGCATCCCCGAGGCCGCCGAATACCTGGGCATCAGTACGGCATTCGTGCGAAGGCTAATCGCAGAAGGCGAGATCAAGGGCTACCGCATCGGCAGCTATGCACGCCATCGCACGATCAGGGTCGACCTGGACGAGATTGACGAAAAGCTCATGCAGCCCCTCGGACCGTACTGGAACGATCCCTCGGCGAGGCCCCGCAAGCGCACCAACAATAAACCCGCGCCAGATCGGTCAACCGCAGTCACAAGGGTCGAGGAGTCCCTGACGGTCAAGAAGGCCTCTGAGCGCAAGCCGAGACGAGTGACGCTGTGGTGCAAGTGCGGCCACGGAGACGGGGCTCACGGCATGCGAACAACCTATGGGCCGGGCGTTAGACCGCCCGAGCCGAGGTACAGATGCTGGAATTGCGAATGCAAACAGTTCGACGAGGACACCGAACGAGCCAGGCGCGCACCAAAAAAGCGTCACGGATGACGTGGGACGGACGCCCCATGGTGCGCTGCCAGAACGGGGGTCACCATCCCGTTTCCCACAACGGCGGGCGCGGTGGGCCACCCGCCACGGGGGATTGCGTGGCCATAGGTTGCGACTGCGCCAAGTTCGTGCAGGGCAAGTATCGACGGGCGAAAGCGGCAACGAAAGTTGAGGTGGCTGATATGGATTGGTATGAGAAAGCGGTCCAGGCCGCCAACCGGATCGACACCGCCCACACAACGCCGTGGAAGTTGGCGAGTGCCTACACCCTGCTGTCGATCGCGGAAAGCCTCGCGCGGCAGTTGCCAGTCAGCCGGCGATCGGCAGCACTGCGCCCGGAGCCAGAAGTCGCGGCGCCCAACGGCGAGATTCTTACCCTCGCCGAAGTGGCGGAGATGACACGACAACAGCCGTCCACATTGCGGTGGTGGCGAGCGGCGGGCCACGGTGGACCGAAGTCGTTCAAGCTCGGTCGGCGGGTGATGTACCGCCGCGCCGACGTCGAGCAGTGGCTGGCTACGCAGGTGGACGGTGCACGATGAGGGACCAGGGCACCGAGGCGATGCAGAAATACCTCGACAAGGTTCTGCCCGGCACCTCAAACCGCCGCACCGTCGAACAACGACCACCAGCGATAGAGGCAAAGCAACGCCGCCTGCCCGGTAAGCCACGGCCAGCCGACGAAGTCCTTGCCGAATATGGGAGCCACAACAGGAAACGCCGGGAACGCATCCAGCCTCCGCTTTGGAGGTTCTGGGCGCCCGACCCCAGCGACGTATTCCGGTGGCGTATCGAACTCGATTGCGGATGCATCGAAGAACGGCTGAAGAACTCATATTGCGCCGAGGGCAGAGTCAAACCGGGTAGCACCATCGTCGCGTCGTCCGATTTTGACGGGTTGGCCCGGGAAAGGTTGCCACCGGGCGAGTTTCTGTGCGGCGGCAAGCACAGAAAGCGGCTCAAGCCAATACGCAACGTTGCCGATTGGGGCTACTGCGAGGTGCGGAAGTTTCCGGCCGATCCGGTCGAGCCGCCACAGACGTGGGCCGACCACCCCGACATATGGGCAGTCATCCGACACCCCGAGCCGCACGAATCCGCGTTCTGGAAAACCTTGCTGGATTGTGGGCACTTCGCCGACGTGGTTACCGACGTTGATTGGAAGCCTGAAGACAGCCCGACCCATCCCACGCCCGAGCGGCTTAAGGAAATGCGGGCCGAGAGGGCGGAGCTAGGTAGGTGGCACAGGCACCTGCTGGACGCCGACTGGCCTCGCCCCGCCCCCTTCCACGAGTGCTACATGTGCTCTGTGGTGCGGAGGCTGGTGGCCTATGAACCGATCGATTGGGTTTCGCCCAGGCCAAAGCCCATCAAGCCGCTGAAAACCAGGCCGCCGTCGCGCACGTCGCTGGAACGGCGTTTACAAAAGCTCGAGTCCGATGCTGCGCAGCTGCGGGAACAGCTGAGGAACCTTCCAATCGAAGATTGAGCAAAAGGCTCCGCCCCGCCTGTCATCTCTCGACCAAGCGGGTCGAGCGATAAGAACGGTGCACCGAATTCTGTGTGTCTTTGACGGGCTTCGCTAGCCGAACTATCAGTCGATTACGGACGTTCCCCGAGCGGCTTCAGAGCAATGCTGCACGCGCGCCAATGGCGGCGATGCAATTGTCGAAGGCAGGGCGGGTGCCATACACCAGTCCCATCACTTGGTTGTAGCCCCGATTCAGGACCGCCCGGCTGGGGTGCGACGGATCCACCAACGGGCTGCGACCGTACCCATCGTCGGGACGGGGAGTGAAGGTGAAGTCAGCGGCGTGGCTGTGTTCGTCGATATCGGCGCACAACCGCTTGACCCCGTCGGTCCCGATCGCCTCGAGTTCTGCTATGACGTCGGGGCAGACGAGCATCTGGTGGACGTCGTAGATGTGCCGGCCTGCCTTGAGTAGCCGACCGTCACCTTCCTGTTCGTATCGCGATGCTGCGTCGTGCAGCAACGCGAGCTTCTCCAGAAGTGTCCGAACCGGAGCCAGGACCTCGACGGCGACGGGGGCGAATTCGTCCCAGGTGTCCTGGGATTCGTCGAGCTGGTGGATCGCGTAATCGGCGACCATCGAACGCAACTGGTGCTGTTGAGTAGGGTATGTGCCGCCACGGCAGCCCATTTCCAACAGCACGCCGGAACTCACGGGGCCGTGGGCGGGCACGCTTGAACCGGGATAGTGGTATCGCACGTTGCGTTTGACACCGGTGGTGGCTGCCTCGAGCGTCAACTGTGTGGCGTCCAACCTCAGATGGTTGGCCACGTCGTCACGAATGCCCTTGAGAACCTTGTCTTTGGCCCCAGGGCTTGCGTCCACATCGGGGAACCGCACCAGCAAATCGACGTCCTCGGAGAACCGTTCGATTAGCCCATAGATACGACTCAAGCTGGTGCCGCCCTTGAAGATCGTGCCAATCGGGTGCTTCGTTCCGTCTCTGGCTGTCAGCATGCGGGGCACGGTCGCGGCGCGCAGCACTTCGGTGACCCAGAAATCTTTCTCTAGGAAAGTCTGGTCCAGGGCGCGGGTAGCGGCCGCGGCACCGATGAGGCCCTGAAGATCGTCAGGGTGGTCACGCAGCAGCGCCATTAAGCGGCCACGCCGCGGCCACGCAGGTCCTCGACGAGGTGGCTGAAGTGCGTCCTCGCAGCCGGTGACCGTTCTCCGTCAACCGCGTCGCCGACCTGTTCTAGGCGAACGCGGCCATTGCGGACCGCGTCATCGGCGGCGTCGACGAGCGCGTTCCAGCCGTCGTCGACGGTCTGTTCCCAGTCGCCGCGTAGCAACTCGAGCAGCGCGACCTCTGTCCATCTCAGGTCGCGGCGGCGCATGTTGTTGCGCTTGGACACCTTCAGTCCGTGCACCGTGGGTACGGGACCAGCGACGCTGAACGCCGGTTCTGCTGGGATCTGAGTGGTCAGCCCGAATGTCCGGGCAGCCGAGACGCCCACTGGTCCAGCGCCGACGGTTCCGAGCACCTGCACTGCGATCTGCTCGGCCGTCGGCCGCGTCATCCCGTACCGACTCTTGGCGCCCTTGAAGTACAGGCCCTTGACGATCGGTACCAGGTAACCCGCTTTGTGGGCGCGTGACACCGCACAGCTGGCAGCGGCGCGGCTGCCGGGCAGGTCATCGACTCGCACGAAGCTACCCACGGGTACCTCAGCGAGGGCCGCCCCTGGGGTCCGAACGTCGTTCATGACACCAAAGTGTACCGAGATTCTGTCATATAAGAAAGAGGAAGTTGCTGACCAGGCATAACGTTGAGTATCTACGACGCTGATCGCACGAGCGCCCACTCGTTCTAAGCGTTCACTTGGCCTACGGCTAGCCGAGCCGACCGGCCACCTGCTAGCTGTGCTCGGTGCCGCCGCTACACCGTCGTGTCGGATACAGATTTAGTTGGCTCGGGCGATACAGGACGACCCCGTACCTGATAAAGCAGGTCGATGACATTGGGCTCGCGCTTGGACACATTCTTCAACAGCAGGTAGCCGCGCTCGCTACGCAGGCATGCCATCTCGCTTGGTCCAAGCTGGGCGAAGTGGCTGTGACCGAAACGCAAAGTCGCCGGATCGTCGATCTCCTCGAACTCACGCCCGTACGGAATTGCGGCGACGTTGTGGCCGTGTTCGATGAGCCACACGCCGCGGGCGCCCATCGGGCTGGTTCGGATCTGAATGTCTCCAATCGAACTCCGCACCAGTATGCCGCCCGCTGTTGCGCTGCCGTCGAATGTCACCTGGCCCGATTCGCCGGTCGCCACCTTGTACTGGCCCATGAATTGACTGTTGTCGAGCGCGATTTCGTCTCGCAGATCCGATGGGAAGTCGTGCACCGTGACGCCAGCGTCACGCAGGATTTTCCATCCTCGGCGGTCGATGACCGGATTCTGATCGTAGAGTCCAATCCACACATCGCTCACCCGAGCCTCAGCAAGCCTTCGCGCACATGGGATTCTGTCGGGACCGCGTTTTGAACATGGCTCAAGCGTCGAGAAAACCTGTGCGCCGGTGAGGTCGGTGTCCGCCAGACCTTTAAGTACGCCGTACTCGGCGTGATTGCCCGCACCCGTCTTCCCCCGATACCCGGAACCGACTACTTCGCCATCCTTTACGACGACAGCGCCGACGTAAGGGGTCACCTTGCCTTGTTCGGCCACGCTCTGCTTCCCCAGATCAACTGCTGTGCGCATCCACCGACGCAAGTCGCTCTCCGAGAACGCTTGATCGGTCATGTAATGCATTCTCCCATTGAGCGCCTCGTATGCTGGCCCCTGGGCGAGGATCGGCTCTTCGTCGTGTGCCGGTACGTCAACCTCTTCAGGTCTAGTACCACTCGCAGAACAGCCCACCGGTCATTTCTACGAATATCGGTCGGCGCTGGTGCTGCTCGTCCTCCACGACGAGCGCTAGGATTTCGTGACTGTCACTAGGGTGCGGGCCGCGCTCCGTTCGGAGGATTCGGACCCGCCCGTTGCCGTCAGGGTCGCTGATCATCAAGCCTTCCCATTTCCAAAGATCCCTGGCGGCAACGTATACCGGATCGCGCGAGTCGTCGGTCGCGGTCATGCGGTGCATCAAGTCGCCGGGTCTGACGTCTTGGGTACCGATCCGGTCGAACGCCGGAATATTAAACGTCATGCGGATGCGCCGGTTCGGCTCGTCGTCTTCTAGGGCTGTGATCGTCGCCAAGTGATACTCCACGGGGCCAACGCCGTTGCGCTGTATGGGCAGCGCGATTTCGTCGCCGCTCTGAAACAGGCTCACAAGGGTCGGACGACTCCCCAGCGGCGGACTCGTCGGCCCGATCATTCCTCTGCCCACTCGCGTTGCAGGCGGTTGATTTCGTTGCCGAGTTCCAGCACTAGGTGATCGTCGCAGCGCAGCACTGCCGCTTCGTGCAACTCTCGTGAGGCGAGGTGTGGCCGCAGACTTTGAAACCACGCATCGGGAACGGCGTTAGGAACGAAGTGGCCGTCCGTGATGGCCTGTTCCCGCTGCCGCTCGTTGTCATAGATGTTCGACCACGATTGGTACGTCAAAGCGGCGCGGGCCAACCCGTCTCGCCAATAGGCGATCTGCTTCCCGCGACCGCTCCGCGCGGCAGCCAGCCGGTCGTGCTCGCGCTGCGCGTCCGTCTCGGCCTTGTCGTGCTCGCGCTGCGCGTCCTTCTCGGCCTTGTCGTGCTCGCGCTGCGCTTTGGCCGTGCCCCGTTGAACGAACGCGGCGACCACTGGCGGCACGCCCGCAATCGCTGCGCCCGCTATCGCTCCAAGGAATGCCGCCAGTCCCGCGTCCACTCGCCCATCGTCCCAGCGGCCACCGACACTCTTGCGGTGTCCGCGCCTGACACGCCGCCGCGTCTTTGAGCGCGGCCAACAACAAAGTGGTAGCCGGGCGGGCTGAGCACGCCCACAAAATGCCCACAATTCGCCCGCAGTTACAGATATCTCGCATGATCACCATTAACGAACTTTCACTGCTGGGACGCGGTTTCACCCTCCCCCGCTGCACCGCCAGGCGAGTTCAATCCTGACAGGGGGCTCCCGCTTTCGGTTCCCGTCGGTGCTCCTGGGGGCGCTTTCGGTGTGAATTAATCGTGCGGTTGCCCCACTGTTCAAGGCGGTGGCCTTTACTTCGGGCTGCGCCGGTATCCGGCGATGTGCCCGAGCGCCATGTTGAGGGCCAGTTCGAGGGGACGAGCGCTGTGCGTGGCTTGCGCCATGAGGAGTCCGCCCTGCAATCCACTCATCATCGTTAGCGCGAGTTCGTCCACGTCGGCTTCTGGGACGAGTTCGCCGTTGTCGCGCATGACTGCGAAGCCGTTGGATAGGTATGACTGCCATTCGGCAAAGGACCGCACAAGTTCATGTCGCGCCGAGTCGGATCGGTCGGCGAGTTCGCTCACGAGCGAACCGAGTGGGCAGCCGCCAACACCTTGCGTCTCGCGGGTCATGGTCACGAGATGATCGCACCACCGCTGCAGCCCGTCCCACGACGAGACCTCGCGTAGGGACGGCTCCTGAGCGGCGATGACGCGGCCGAGTTGGGCCTTGATCACCTCGCCGATGAGCGCGTCTTTGTTGACGAAGTAGTGATACAGCTGCGACCTGCTGGTGCCGGTGGCGGTCATGACGGCGTCCAGGCTCGTCCCTGCCACCCCGCGCTCCCGGACCAGTGCGGCCGCTGCAGCCACGATGCGGGCTTTGGTTACCGCGCCGCGCGCCGTGAGCCGCGCGGCAGGCCGACCCTCCTTTGACGCCACGACCGGACGCTATCCGAATTGGAATTGTCAGTCCAGTTTTGCCCCAGCATTATGGCCGAGTAGCCAACGAACCACCGTGGAAGGACGCCGATGTCGCGCCTCAACTATGGCCAGCCGTTCCCCCCACTCGACGTTCCCGCCGTCGGTGGCGGCACGATCAGCCTGCCGGGCGACCTCGCCGGCTCCTACGGCGTCATCCTGATCTACCGCGGCTCGTGGTGCCCCTACTGCAACGCGCAGCTCGGCGCATTCTCGCGTGCACTCGACACCCTGAGCGAGCTCAGCGTCAAGGTCGTCGCCTTATCCGTCGATCATGAGGACACCTCCGCAGCGCTGGTCGCCAAGCGCAAGCTGCGCTTTCCGGTCGGCCACAGCGCCGACGCCGACAAGATCGCCGCGGCAATAGGTGCCTACGTCAACGACGATCCGCACTATTTGCAATCGACCGGCGTCATCCTGGCACCGGATGGGACGGTGCGCCTCGCCGTCTACTCGACCGGGGCGATCGGACGGCTCGTTCCCGACGACGTGGTCGGCTTCATCAGGTATCTGACCGACCACCCGGAAGCACGGTGAGCGACGCCGCACCATGCCGCGCCCAACGTTGGACGTGGTGTGGCCGAACCGAACCAGCTAGACGGCATGGATGCACCTCGGCAGAAATAGAGCCGACACAAAGAGAGGAACTTGTGAAGCAAACCAAAGAAAACGAGATCTTAAAATATAATTCGATGTTTCTGGGTGTGTTCATGTTCTTATTTGGGTTCTTGAAATTATTTGAGCCTTTTCGTACGATGTTCGATGTCCAGATAACCAAGAGTGGCCTGCCGCGATTCAGCATCCCAATGGGTAAAGCCGGAGAAATGTCCATTGGCCTCGGCCTGCTTTTGGCGTCCTGCTTCAGACAGCGGATCCCGAATCTTTATACGCCGATCGTGTTCGTCGCCTCAGCCGGACTGATCGTCAATATGGGGATTGCGAGTTACGTGCATTTGCGGCCGGAAGTGCCGGCAAACGTACTGCCCCTAGGGATAAAACCTCCATTTATTCCATTGTTCGTTATGTTCTTAGCGGCAGTGAATCTATATCAGCTCTATCGAGGCCGTAAGCGACGATCCTTGCGGCCCATTTGATGATCGCCAGGATGTCGAGGCAATCCTTTGTGCCCACAATTCGCCGACGGTTGCAGACATCTGCGGGCACCTCGAGTGATGCGCTTTCGCAGCTAGGACGGGTTTTTGCCACCCGCCCGCGGGCCCGTCGGGTGAGTTCAATCCTGACAGGAGGCTCGACGCAGTATTGCTGTCGGCGATGACCCGGTTTACGAGTGGCCCGGGATGGCGTCCAGACCGCCCTGGATACCGTGCAGATCGTCTTGGATGCCTTGCAGTTTTCCTTCGATCGCCTGCAG
The DNA here is from genome assembly GCF_026625985.1 of Mycobacterium sp. Aquia_213. Lineage (NCBI taxonomy): Bacteria > Bacillati > Actinomycetota > Actinomycetes > Mycobacteriales > Mycobacteriaceae > Mycobacterium > Mycobacterium sp. Aquia_213. The sequence continues at coordinate 659,087 of NZ_CP113116.1, read as the reverse complement.
ATCGGAGAGCGTGTTCTGATAGGCCGGCTGCAGCTGGTCCGCGGTGGAGGGTTGAGACTGCGGGCAGTACGCGACGATGGCACCCGCGGTGACGTCGGCGCTTTGGTTGGCGTCCCAAATCGACGATCGCTGCACGAATCCGACCGCATCCGCGAAACTGCGATGCTGGGCCAGGAAGTCGCAGACGGCATGGCCTTGGGCCGTCACGTATTCCTGACTGGGAACCGGCACGCCTTCGTGCTTCAACGCATCAACGAGCACCGCGTCGGCAACGTCGACCCGCGCAGCGGGCGCTTTCGGCGCTAACGACTTGGGCGCAGCGGCCGACGGCGGGTTATCGGTTTGCTGCCCATCCGGCTGCTGCGCCGATGAATCCTGGTGGTGCACACCGAACATCATCACCACCGCGGCGAAAACGGCGACCAGGGATAGCGGCAATGCCGCGAGCAGGCCCACGCGGTGCAGCCCACCCTTGCGTCGGCGAGGCGCGGTGCGGGTGGGGGTTTCGCGCAACCAGGTGTCGGGGACGAACAACTCGATTTCCGGCGCCGTCACGGCGTCGGCGTGCGGCGCCCCTGAGCTGTGGGCCAGGAGTTCGTCGAGCAGTTCGTCGGCCTCTCGCGACGACGGTTGACGGCCCTGCCGGCGGAGCGATTGACGCCTTAGCGCGGCGCGCCGCAATTCGGAGTCGATCGTCTCGCGGTCGCGCATATCAACCAGTTTGCGAGTGTCGCAAGTTTCGGTCAACACCGCCGGATGGCGGCGGACATGCCGGCTGCGTTTCCGCTGGCCGCGCCGCGGTCGTCGGCTCAATCCAGCACCACAACCCCGGTGGGGTTGATGCAAAAGGCGACGGCTGTCATTTCTTGCGTCGACTCTGCCAGGCAAAGAACGCAGCTGGCCACACAGTGACAGCACAGCAAACTCCCGGTTAACGTACGTACGGTCGGCGGCCATGAAGAAGTTGCTGTGCGGAGTTTCGCTGATGATTCCGCTGATAGGTGTGGCCGCGATGCCTGACACCGTCGCCAGGGCTCACGCCGACCAGGTCACCTTCCTGCCCGACTGGCCGAACCATCGAAACCAGACGGAAAAGACGATATGCGCCGCCCTGTCACAAGGCTGGACACGCCAGCAGATCGTCAGTACGGCCGAAAAGGCCAACAATTCGGACCTGACCGGTGTGGATGACGACGAGGCCGCCGAACGTGCCGACGCATTCATCGACGCGGCGCGCTACCAAGACTGTCCGACGCTCAACGCGAGCTGACCCCCTTCGGTGCGCCCGGGTTTACCCGCTCGGCGCGTCGGGTAACTACCACTCAACGGATCTGCCTCGGGAGGCGTCGAGAACCGTCTGCGCCGGACCGCGAAAGAAGGACTGATCGTGGGCGCCAAGCACCGAATGACCGGATCGCTCAAGCGACCCCGATCACTGGGTGTCGCCGCGCCCATTTCACTGTTGTGTGCGGCGAGCTTCGCGGCGCTGGCGATTACCGGAATTGACATCGAAAATTCAAGCGCACCAAGCCATATGATCTCCGAGGAGGCTCACGAATCGGCCCCGCAGCCGGTGAGCCAGGAGGGAATCCTAATCGCGGTGTCGGCGGACTCGGTAACCGCGCGCAGCGCCAGCGGGTACACCCAAACCTATTTGCTCACCCCGGACACCACCGTGATCACCGGAAACGGCAGCAAACCCCTCACTGTCACTTCACATTTCACGGTCAACGATGCGGTGGATATCGTTGGGACCGTCCAGGGCAATAAAGCACTCGCGACCAGCCTGGCCCATCGCAACGTTGCACACGGTGATGGACCGCCGATGGATGCTGTTGCCGGACAGTAGGTTAACGTCACATGAGCAACGCGCTACAGCCTGATTAGTACCTATTGCCAAGGGGTACTCCACCTTTCAAGACACGTTCCTTGAACGTCGCCCGCCCGGAAGGTGGATCCCCCCGATGACATCGCCTCATCCGATAGACGTCCTGCTCGTCGAAGACGACCCCGGCGATGAGTTGATCACGCGAGAAGCGTTCGAGCATCACAAGATCGCCAACAATCTCCACGTCGCCCGTGATGGGGCCGAGGGATTGGATTTCCTCTACCGGCGTGGCGAATTCCGCGACGCGCCAAGGCCCGATCTCATCTTGTTGGATCTCAACCTGCCCAAATTCAACGGCCGCCAGGTCTTGCAAACCGTCAAATCAGACCCTGACCTGCAAGACATCCCGATCGTCGTACTCACCACGTCGTCGGAGCAAGAAGATGTCTTGCACAGCTACAACCTGCACGCCAATGCCTACGTCACCAAGCCTGTCGACCTCGACCAGTACATGGCCGCTATCCGCCAGATCGACAACTTCTTCGTCCGGATCGTGCAGCTCCCACCACGTCGCTAGCCTTGCGATTTCCAACGGGTCTCAGCGCGTCTATTCATCTGTGGTGAAAGCGATACGCGGCCTTGGTTTTTTCCGGGATCGACGGGGTATGCGAGGGCTTATGAGCGTTGAGGTTCCCCCGGTTTCCGCGGTGCAACTGAGTTGTGCGGGCGCGGCTGATGCCGCGACCGCGTGCCAGTTGCGCCATACCCTGCAAAGCTGGTTGCGGGAGCTGCCACACGCGTCGCCAGAGGTCAGCGGGGACATCATTCTCGGCGTCAACGAAGCTCTGGCCAACTGCGTTGAACACGCCTACAGCGCCCAGCATGCGGTCGGCACCATGAGACTTCAGGCCGGCTACGACCCCGCCGCACAGACCATCAGCGTGTGCGTCAGCGATCGCGGAACCTGGCATCGCCCTTCGCCGCATCAACCTCGGGACCCTCGCGCGTCGCGCGGCATCATGTTGATGCATGCCTTGGCGGACCACTGCACCATCAACGCTGACCCTGACGGCACCACCGTGTGCCTCAATTATTCTGCACTTCAAGAACATTGACTTCGACGCCGGCGACAGCACACAGGTTTTAGCCGTCCTCGAAGGCAATCGACACGCGTACTGGTCCGCGAAGACCCGGGGTGGCCTGCCAAATCGGATCGCCACAAAGCACCGGGCGGCGCGCCAGGATATGTTGCAGCGCAACGGCAATTTCCAGTCGGGCGAGCGCGGCGCCCAGGCAGTAGTGCGATCCGAAGCCGAACGTCAGCGGCGCGGGTCCGGGACGGTCCACTTGAAGCCTGGTGGGCCAGCTAAATACCTCCGGATCGCGGTTCGCAGCGGCGATGACGGCGACGGCCGGTTCGCCGGCATGGATGGCAACACCGCCCACAATCTGGTCAAGCGTGGCGGTGCGCGCCACCGCTTGCACGGGTCCGTCAAGGCGCAGCAACTCGCTGACAAGTCGATCGTCGACCGTGTCGATGGTGTCGACCGGACGCACACCGTTGGGCCTGGGCTTCAAGAGGCGAATCATGGCTGCGCCCAGCAGGTTTGCTGTTGTCTGATGTCCGGCGACACCGATGATCGCCGCGGTGGTGACGACGTCGTCGAGTTCGAGGTTCGGGTCGGCCGCGATATAACCGAGCAGGTCGTCGCGGCGGTGGGTACGGCGGTCGGCCGCCAGCGGGAGAAGCTCGGCGAGCAGCGCCGCGAAGGCCGCTGTTCCGGCTTCGACGGCGCTGGTGTCCCCGACGTCATTGATCATCCGGCTGATCGCCGGCGATTCTTCACCGAGCAGCCGCGCCGTGTCGACATCGAGACCCATCCAGGCCGCGACGACAGCGATCGGTAGCGGTGATGCGATTTCGGTCATGAAGTCGAACTCGACTCCGGCGGGTATGAGGTCGATCGTTTCCGTCGCGATCGCTTCGATGCCTTCGTGGAGACCAGCGATAAATGCGGGAGTGAAGACGTCGCGAACCGAATCGCGCAGCCGCTGATGATCCGCGCCGTCGTTGAATAAGATGTTGCTGCGCAACGTATCTCGATCGACGGCCGGAAGGACATCCCGGGTGTTGGCGTTCGCCAACGGGCTACTCGTCCAGCCGGCACCGGAGAGGATCTGTTGCACGGGCTGATAGCCGAGGACTAGCCACGCCCTCATCCCGTGTTCCCAGACCACGTCGCCCTCACGGCGTCGTCGGTGTTCGTAGTATGAGAAAGGGTCCGCCGCGTCCCACGGCAACCGTGCCGTCGCCGGGATGTCAGGGATGTCAGGGATGGTCATGGCGGCCCAATGCCGACGGGAGACGGCGCTCGCGGACCCAGGCGTGGTGCAGCTTGCCCATTTCAGTCACCGGCTTCGCTACGCCGTCCATGTCGTCGATGATCGACCGGGCCGGCAGGGTCGCACGCAGGCCAACGCACACACTGAAGATGGCGAGTTGGAGGCGTGGGCTGAACACGTAATCGTCGGGCGCGCGCATGCGGTTCAGGGGATGGTCGACGTTACGCAGGTCGAGCAAGCCGTGCATGGTGCGTGCCATCGTCTCGGGCGTGTAGGTGGCCGGCTGGGGCGCCGCGATGACCTCATAGAGCATTTCCGACTGCCAGAGATGTAGCTCATCAGCGGTCAGGTCGGAGTCGGCGGTGAGGAAGCCGGCCTGCACCATGAGGTCGCGGTAGTCGAGTTTGCGGCGCTCGATCAAGGCGCGCATCATGGCGACCCAGAGCCAGCGCTGCCGTTCGGGCAGGACCTTCACGCAGCCGTAGTCGACGAAACCGACGGTGCCATCATTGCTGAATCGGTAGTTCCCTGGGTGGGGGTCGGCGTGCAGCAGGTTCGCGTGCCGGAAATTTCCTTGGCTGAAACGCAGGATGGCCTCTGCCCAGCTGTTTTTCAGATCCTGATCGGCCTGTTGTGCTTGCGCCCAGTCCATCCCGTCGAGGTAGGTCATCGTCAGCACCCGATCGGTGGACGCGCCGGGAATGACGTCGGGAACTCGGATAAACGGGTGGCCCCGATAGAGTTCACCGAACGCCGCAATGCTGGCTGCCTCGTGACGATAGTCGATCTCTTCGGAAATCCGCCGCGCCGCCTCGCGCGCCACCGACCGCACATCCGGCTTCACTCCCGACGCCGACGTGAAGAACCGCACAAACGTCGCCAGCAACTCCGTATTGGCCAGATCATCGCGGATTGCCTGACCCACACCGGGGTACTGGATCTTGACGGCAACCTGGCGACCGTCGTGCAAGACCGCGCGGTGCACTTGACCGATCGACGCGGCAGCGATCGGCTCATCGGTGAAGTCCGCGAACTGGTGGACGGCTGAACCGAGTTCGGCGTCGAGGACTTCACGAACCAGGTCGGGATGCATCGGCGGAGCGTCGGCCTGCAGCCGGCTCATGGCTCTCTGATATGGCCAGAACCCGCCCGTGCCCAGCGCACGGGTGTCGATCATCGACATGATCTGGCCGAGCTTCATCAGGACACCCTTGGAATGCCCGAGTAATTCGGTGTAGCGCTCGGCGGTGCGTTCGTGGAACCGTTCGACCGCGCCGTCGTCCCCCGCGCGCTCTCGCAATCCCGCGACAAGTCGGCCGCCGGCGGCCCTCGCGGTGAAGCCCACCAACGGCATGGTGCGGTGGATCCTGCCCTGCGGGAGCGGGCCGTCGTGATGCGGCATTCGGCCTTCACCCAATCCTGGCTATTAAAGTGGTACCTTGTACAAGGTAAGTGATCACTTTGGAGGGGTCAATGACGACACCCGCGTCAACACGGGACCGGCTGGTCGGCGAGGCCATGCGGCTTTTCAGTGCCAAGGGATTCGATGCGACCAGTGTCTCCCAGATTGAAGCCGCCGCCGGCTTGGCAGCCGGCTCTGGAGCCCTGTATCACCATTTCAAATCCAAAGAAGAGCTGCTGAACGCCGGCATCGATCGCCAGCTGGACCGCCGCCACGCCATGCACGACATTCGCAGCCTTTTCGCGGGCCTCGGCGACATGCACGCCGAGTTGACCGTCCTGGGCAGGTACTTGCTCTCGGTCATCGACGAAGAAATCGAACTCCTGCAGATCGCAGCGCGCACCTCCGCGGGTCGATCCGCCCGCCTGGACACCGCCTATGCCGCCCTCGTCGATACCCTCAATGCCGAACTGGCAGAGTGGATTACCGCCTGGGCACCCACGATCGCGCAACAACAGGCCAAGATTTTGGCCGCGCTCGGCGTGAACGGTGTCCTCGGTGCCCGCTTCGCGACCTGCCTGTTTCATCAGTCCGAGACGCGAGTGCCCGACGATCACTACCTCGCCGAGTGGACCGAGGTGCTGGCCGCGCGCATCCGGGCGCTCAGCGGCGACTGATCAGTAAACGTCGCGCAGATAGCGATGGTTCTTCATCAGCTCGTTGACATACGCGTGCGCGGCGGCGTCGTCCATTCCGCCGCCGCGGGCCACAATGCCGCGCAGGGCCGCGTCGACGTCCTTGGCCATTCGTTCGGCGTCCCCGCACACGTACACGTATGCGCCGTCCTGTAGCCAGCTGAAGATATCCGCTGAGTTCTCCCACATGCGGTGCTGCACATACTGTTTCGGGTCTCCGGCCGCCCCGTCACGGGAGAACGCGCAGTCGAGTCGGGTGAGGGTGCCGGACGCGACGAACGCGTCGAGCTCGTCGCCGTAGAGGTAATCGCAGCCGCGCCGGCGGTCCCCGAAGAACAACCACGCGCGGCCCGACGCGCCGACGGCCTGCCGTTCCTGCAGGAACCCGCGAAACGGTGCAATGCCGGTGCCCGGACCGATCATGATGATGGGCACGTCGGCCGCGGGCAGGCGGAAGGAATGGTTGGGCCGCAGGTGAACCCGTACCGTGTCGCCGCGGTCCGCCAGGAAAGTCGAGGCCACGCCGCCATGCCGGCGATCTCCGACCGTGTAGCGCACCGACGCCACCGTCAGGTGCACCTGGTCGGGATGCACCAGCGGGCTCGACGCGATCGAATAGTCGCGCGACTGAAGTGGGCGCAGGGTGTCGACGACTTCATCGACGGTCAGCTCGCCCAGCCTGATCAGGTCGAGCACGTCCTTGCCGTACCACCAAGAGCCCGGCCCGGCAACGGCTTCGGGGCCCAGCGCGCTGGCCGCGTCCGGAGTTCGGGAGGCGACCAATGTCTGCAGCGCTCGCGACGGTGTCCGGATCTCCAGGTGATCGGCGAGCAGCGTCCCGAGCCGCTCGTCATAGCCCATGACGGCATGGTCGGCGCCCACGCCGAGCTCGCTCAGGATCGCGTTGACGAGGATCGGATCGTTGCTGGCATGCACAGCGATGGAATCGCCTGTGTCGTAAGCGATCCCGGAACCGAACAGGTCCACCTCGTAGTGGCGGACCTCCTTGTCGGACTCGGCTGTGGTGAGCAGTCGGTTGACCACGATGCGCGCATCAAAAAGCGGTTGACTGCGATCGCGGCGGGCCTGTTCGGCATTGTCGGCCGGGAGCACCTCCGGCACGCTGACGACCACCGCGGGGGCGGGATCGGTGCGGCCGGCCACCAGCAGCTTGACGAGATCGTTCGTCCACGCCTCGGCCTCGGCCACATAGACGCCGTCGACATCGACTCGGTCCATCAGCCGGATGCCGCCCAGGGCGCCCAGTTGCTCGTCGAGGAGCCGCCCAGCGTTGCAGAACTGCTCGTATCCGGTGTCACCGAGGGCAAGCACCGCGAACCTCAAATGCTCAAGCCGCTCGGCCCCCTCGGCGCTGATCGCCTCCCAGAACAACGAGGCGTTGTCCGGGAACTCGCCCTCGCCCCACGTCGAACACACGACGACGAAGTGAGTCGCCGACTGCAGGTCGGCCGGCTCGACCTGGTTGAGTTCGATTGCGGCGGCGCTGATGCCGAGGGCCTCTTCGACCGCTTCGGCAAACGTCATGGCGGCATCCTCGGCATTGCCCATGTCACTGCCGTAGCCGACAACCAGCGAGAATTCCGGTTGAGAAGTCATGATCGCTCCCGTTGTCGTCGCGCGCGAGACTCACCGTCTCCATAAGCTTAGGCTTACCTTAGTTTTTCGGAACGAGTGCCGCAACAACCTTGACCACGGCACACCCACGGTCAGCGGACGCGGGGACTAACTCTTGTCGCGCTTGCGGGAGAGGAACGCCCGCATGTGCTGCTGGGGCTCGCCGGTCAGGAATGCCAGACCGAACTGCTCGACGCTGTCCTCGATCGCCCCATGAACGGTCATGTCGAACCATTTGTTGAGCAGGCGCTTTTGTTGGCGGACCGCGGACGTGCCGAAGCCACTGAGTTTCGTCGTGAGGTCGGCGATGCGACGGTCGAGTTCTTCGGGGGCGACGACCTCATGGACAAGCCCCCAACCGGCCGCCGTCTCCGCGTCGATCGTCTCGCCGGTCAGCAATAGCCAGCCCGCATGCGAGGCCCCGATCAGCGCGGGCAACAAGGCCGAGTGGATAACCGATGGGATCCCGACGGCCACTTCCGGCATCCCGAATTTAGCCCCCGACTCCGCGATTCGCAGATCGCAGGAGATCGCGACCTCCAGGCCGCCGCCGAGGCACCAACCCGCGAGCCGGGCGACGACGGGCACCGGGCATTCGCGAATCGCCTCACACAAGCCCGCGAGGCGCCGGATGAAAACCTCGCCGGTGGACCGATCCAGATCGACCATCTCGTTGATGTCGGCCCCGCCGATGAATGCCTGCTCACCCGCTCCGCGCAACACCACGACCCGGACGTCGCCGTCGTGGCCGATCAAGCGGAATGCCTGGGTCAGTTCCTCGATGGCCCCGCTACCCAAGATGTTGAGCGTCTTGGAATTGATCAGCTCGACGGTGACCAGGCCGCCGTCGCGGCCCAGCCTGACGAATCGTCGTTCCAACTACGGGATTTCGCTGTGGTCGTCAGTAAAGCGGAATCCACACGCCGAAGAACCAGTAACCCCAGCCGCCGAACTGCCAGTTGAAGACCGGAACGACGGTGAAGGTGTTGTAGGCGAACGGCGAGAAGTTGGAGCGGGCATACACCACGTCACGCGGCGGCCCGGCCCACGGGCGGTTCCAGCCACCGGCAGGCGGCGGTCCGTCCCAGCCACCCGGAGGCGGCGGGCCTTGCCAGTGTGGCGGCGGGTGGCCCGGAGGCGGACCATCGTTCCAGCCCCAGCCCCGCGGCGGCGGCGGAGGCGGTGCCCCGTGGCCGACGATGCTGAAGCCGACGGACGAGTCCATCGGACCGCCGATCTCGGCGGTGGCCGTCAGGTAGGTGCCACGCGGCTGGTAGGGCTCGTGCGGAGGTTGAGTGCTCGGCGCGACCACGGTCCGGGTGGGCCGCTGTCCGGACGGCGAGGTGGTTTGGCTGCCCGCCGGCGTCGTGGTTTGGGAGCTCGGGGCAGTGGTCGTTTGTTCGGCCGGCGTCGTCGTGTGTGAGCTCGGCGGCGTTGTGGTCTGTTCGGCCGGCGTCGTCGTTTGGGTGACCGGCGGCGTCGTGGTCTGCGTGGCAGGTGCGGTCGTGGTCGGCGCACTCGCGGTTGTTTGCGGCGCGGTGGTGTGCGGACTCGGCTGCTCGGTGGTCTGCGGCGCGGCCGTCGTCTGAGGGGCGGCCGTGGTCTGCGGCGCGGCGGTGGTCTGCGGAACCGCCGTGGATGCCGGCGCGACAGAGGTTGCCGGCGCTTCCGGGCTGTGCGGTCCACCACCGGGCCCGCCGGGACCACCGTGGCAGTTGCCGCCCGGGCACGGCGGCGGTGGGTCGAGTGGGAAGGCACTCGCGAATCCCGGGTTCAACGCCGAGATACTGAGCCCCGCCGCGAGCGCTATCGCGCTGACACGCTTCTTAGACATAGCTGCGTCTCCTCTGGGGTTCGGCCCCGACGACGTCTCATTGGCCCGCGCTACGGGCAGGTCAGGTCCATCTCAAAAGGCTTGGTTATCGTCTGCGGCTGATCCGGGTTCGTCATGTCGGTCCCGGTTGCGGTGCCCTTGATCGCGTAGGTCTTGCCGTCCACCGCGGCCCCGGCGTTGCTGGCCTGGTTCGGCGCGGCATCGGAATAGCCGAGGGCGATGCCGTTGACGTTGCCCAGCCCGACCGCGTGCACGATGGGCGGGTTGGCGGTGCTGATCACCGCGCCCACGCCCGCGGAGGCATCACCGATGCCGATGTTGATGTTGTCACCGGCCGGCGTACAAGTGACCGCGCCGGTGACGTTCTGCTTTTGGCCGTCCACGATGACCTGGGGGCCGGCCGGTGCCGCTGCCGTACCCGATGCACCGGTGTTGGACTTGTTGCTCGAACAGCCGACACAGCTTGCGACCACCATGGCCACGCCCGCCGCGCCGATCACGATCTCACGTTTCACCGCCCACTCCTTCGTGTTGCTGGTGCCGCTACCTTCACGTTCGCCGCTGTCAACACCTACGGACCCTACCGGGCAGGGCCGGTCCGTACGCAAGACACCGGTCCGGCTTGTACCCACTACCGAGCTCGGCGAAACCGTGGTTTCCCGCGGCCGACGGCGCGGCACCCGTCAGGGCAGGAGGTGGATTCCCCACTTGCCCAGCAGCGGCTGCACGAGGGTGAAGTACGTGGTGTTGTCGTCACCCTCGGGCGAGGACATCAAGATGCCGACCGCGCTCACGCTGCCGTCGTCGTTCTTCACGTAGCCGGGACTGCCGCTGTCGCCCCCCAGACTAAACACGCTGGCTTCGACCACGTCGCCGTCGATGCTGGTGATCGTGCCGCAGGTCTCCCCCGTAACCGCCCCCAGCTTGCAAAAGGGCGTACCCACCTTAAGTTGGCTGCTGCCCAACACATCTCGCACCATCAAACCGCCGACACCACCGGTCGGCACACCGACGGCAGGGTTGAGGCGGATGATGGCGGCGTCGCGCTTGTCGCCTTCTTTCTCACTGGCGGTGATCGTTCCGAGCGGGACGCTCGCGCCGTAGGTCCACGTCGAACCGTCGTGCGCGTCGCAGTGCCCGCTGGTCAGCAAGTAATAGCTGCCATCATCGCCCTGGGCCGCGAAACCCGCTGTGCACTTTCCGCTTTCATCTTCGAGCTGCACGCCCGGCGTCGGCGGCGCCTCTGCCGCAGCCGTATTCGCGAACATCGTCGCCGCCGCCATCAAGGCAACGGACAACCCCAACCCCTGCAACCGCGCTATAACCACGCCGCTCTCCTCTATGTCGGGCCAGGATGCTACCAGCCGAAGGCGACTTGTAGCTGGTCAGAGGGGCGGCGGACCGCCGTTACGGGTTTGCGCCCCCCCGGGTCGCCGACAGTGGCCGGTCATAGGGCGGATCTCTGCGGTCGTGCGCGGCGACCGCATCGTCGTGATAAGCCGAGCGCAGCAGCTCCCGATCACGTCGATCGATGCCCCGTGCGTAGCGCTGCACGCAGTCGAAGATCTCGGCTCGGGCTTCCAGGCGGGCCACCCGGTCACGCAGTTCGGCGTCGGTCGTCATCGGCCATCCCATTCGGTTGTGCCGACGATCCAGTGACGCCGACGGCGATTCTTCGGAACAAATATTAGGGACCGTAACAGGAGGTTCGCAATGGCCGGGCGCACTTCTCAAACGGCAGCGAAGTTATCCCGCGTCGACGTGGCGGGACAGGAAATCCAGCACGGCTCCGGCGAACACGTCGTTGCGATCGCCGGCGACCATATGCCCCGCACCGTGGACATCGGTGAACTCGACCTCAGGAAAGCGCGCCAAAAATTCGTCGGCGCGCTCCTGGCTGACCAGGTCGCTCACTTGGCCACGAACCAGGAGCATGGGCACACCGCTGCGCAGGATCGCCTCGACGGCGGTGTGCATGCGATCGGCGTCGGTGACCTCGAATGGCGGGAAAGCCGCGGTGCCACTGATGAATTGGGGATCCCAGTGCCAATACCAGCGATCGCCGCGACGGCGCAGGTTGGTGGTCAAGCCGTCGAGATCGGTCGGCCGGGGGCGGTGGGGGTTGTATTCGGCGATCGCGTCGGCGACTTCCTCAAGTGAGGCGAAGCCGGATTCCACCCGGTCGGACATGAAGCTGTGAATGCGATTCGCCCCCGATTGCTCCATGTTGGGAACGATGTCGACAAGAACGACGGCACTGGCGATGCCGGGCGAGATCTCCCCCGCCAGCAGCATCGAAGTGAATCCGCCCAGCGAGGCGCCCACCAGCACCGGTTTCGGGGGCAGGCCCCGCAGCACCTCTTGGACATCGGCGGCGAAGCTGACGACGCGATAGTCGCCTTCGCTGGACCAGTCCGACTCGCCATGACCGCGCAAATCGATCGTGACGGCTTGCCAGCCGCGATTGGCGACCGCGGCCGCCGCACGGCCCCAGGAACGCCGGGTCTGCCCCCCGCCGTGCAGGAACACCACCGCCCGCGAAAGCGGATCGCCCTGCCGGTCAGCGGCGATACGAATGCCGCCCATCCCCGAGGTGGAGAACTGTTCAGGAGCCGTCGTCATCAGGAGATGATAAGACGACCTCGCTATGTCGTTGCCGCCTGGGGATACTCGCATTTACGCCCGCGTCAGCGTTTGTCGGGAACACTCGCAAACTTCATCCGCTAACCACCTGGTCCGCGTACAGTTTTCCGGTCGACCCTCAAGCGGCGAGAGGACAGCGATGTCTGAGCTTGAATCCGAATTCTGTGTCGTCGGTGCGGGATACGCCGGGCTAACCGCGGCATACCGCCTTCATCGAGCAGGCCACTCCGTGACGGTGCTCGAGGCCTCGCCGCGCATCGGCGGTCGCACCTGGAGTGCACAGCTCTCGGACGGCACCTTGTTCGAGATCGGCGGGCAATGGGTGGCCGACGCGCAGGCGCAGCCCGATATCCGGCGGCTGATGGACGAACTCGACGTCGAGGTGTACGCGCAATACGACCAAGGCAAGACGATATTTGTGGATTCCTCGAACAAGGTCCACGAGTACGACGCCCACGATTCCAATCCGCTCAAAGCGTTGCCTCCGATATCCATGCCCGCGAAATTGGATTTGGGCAAGGCCATCCTCAGCATGGAAAAGATGTCCGAGGTCGTCGATCCCGAGGCACCGTGGGACGACATCAAGTTTCCGTTCACGGTCAGTCTGGGACCCGGCACGACGCGTGAAGCCGACCAGATGACCGTTCAGTCGTGGTTCGACCTGAACATCATCACCAAGGACGCAAAGGCGCTCCTGGGTGCCGCCATCGTCGGATACACGGGTGTCGAACTCGGTGCATGTTCGCTCCTGCATTGGCTTTTCGTGCTGAAAACCTACCGGAGCAAGCTGTTCAACATGAGTGGCCAGGCCCCGGGACAAGCGCAGCAATATCGGGTCCGCGGCGGAATGCGGCAGATAGCCGATCGGATCGTGGCCAAGCTGGATCCGGATAGCGTCCACACCGGGTCGCCGGTCCGCCAGATCACCCAGGACGCAAGCGGAGTCACGGTCAGCGCGGAGAACGTCAGCGTGCGGGCGCGCCGCGTCGTCGTCGCGACGAATATCTCGATGACGAACTTCATCGGTTTCGATCCGATACTGCCGCCGGACCGCGCTCAGTTGCAGCACCGGGTGCCGACGGGTTCCTTCTGGAAGATCTGGCTCGTTTACGACGAGGCGTTCTGGCGCAAGCGTGGGCTGGTCGGCGAATCGATCTCCATCTACGCCGGCGATTACAGCCCCAATGCGCGGGAAAGCGCATTCGACGAGACCAGCGACAAGCCCGGACTGATGAGCGTTTTCATTGCCGGCGACAAGGCGCGCGACTTCAATCGGTTGACCCGGGCGGAGCGCAAAGCGCAAGTGCTAAAGGAAATGTCGCATCGATTCGGAGCGGACGGCGCGCAGCTCTCGGAGCGGATCACGTTCCCGGCGGTATTGCCGCAGAACCCGGAGCCCGATTCCTACTTCGAGTTCAACTGGTCGATGGACGAATGGACGCGCGGGGATTTCGCCGGTTGCATGGGGCCGGGCGTTTGGACGGGGTCCGGATTCGGCCCGGCGGTACGCGAGCCGGTTGGACGCGTGCACTGGGCGGGTGTCGATACGTCCACGTACTCGTATCACTGTGTCAGCGGCGCGGCGCAATCGGGCGAGCGCGCAGCCGCCGAAGTGCTTGCAGCCGAATAGGTTCCGGCCGTCGACTACCAGTATTCGATGAACGGTTTCATCACGCGCTCACCAGTTCGATGCGGGGTCCGGTGACACCTTTGCAGTACGCACGTTGGTTTTTGCCCGGCTATCGCTGGCCGTTGTCCTGCTGGCGATTGCACCGTCAATGAAGTGCGTGGCTATATGGCTGTTCGGCGATAAGGAGAGTAAAGATTCAGGCTTCGTAGGCAAGCATCTCTACTGGCTGAGCAGCGACTGGGCCATCCCCTGATCGTGGAAGGCGTGTTCGCCCTAGCCATCATCGTCCTCGGGGTCGCCTACCCCGATCGCTTCCGCCTTAGCCGGGTGCGGCGGTGGCTGCGAAACCAGTGGCGCCGGTTGATGGATCGACTTCGCCGCCCGGAAACGGGCTCACCGCAAGAAGTTTCATCGCCAACAACTGGCGCCCGCGAAACCTGATGGAAGTCCCTGAACCTCAGGACACCTGCTCCTTGTGGGCCTTGATTGGCGTACTACTCGGCGGCAGCTTGAGCAGATTGCCGCGCAGGCTGCCCCGCGTGGTACGGATGGCCACCAGCAACCAGGTGAAGAGCAGACCGGCGTAGGCGATGGCCGCGGCCACTCTGAAGGCGGGCAGGTGCGTGTGAGCGGCAAGCTGCGAAGTCCCGGTCACGAAGGTGCCGACCGGGAACGTCAGGCTCCACCACGTCAGGGCGAACGGCATCCCGCGGCGCAGGGTGCGCACGGTGAGCGCGGTGGCCAATGCGATCCACAACACCGCGAAGCCCCACACCGGAACTCCGTACAGGATCGAGAATGTGTTCATGTCCTCGGCCACGTCGTGGTCGATGGAGCCGTGCGCCGCGGCCGTCCCGAGAAGTCCTGCGGCCGTGATGGATTGGCCCAGCGGACCCAACACGATCCACAGCGTCGGCACCCGCGCGGTGCCCGAGGTGCCGTACAGCACGAGTCGGCTCCAGATCATCGCGATGATGTTGAACGAGGCCAGCAACGACAACCCGAACATCGCGTAACAGAAATAGAGCATGGTTTGACGGCCGGTGCCCGCGGCTATGTGCGGCAGCAACAGCGCTCCCATCGCCGCGGTCACCATCGGCGGAACGACGGGCATCAGCCAGCCGCCGAATGCCGCGTCGGGTTCGACGTCGTGCTGGGTGAACATCAGAAACGGAATGGAGACCGCGGTGAACAGCCCGCCGAGAGTGCCCGCGGTCCACAGCACCCAGTCCAGGTCGACGGCAATGCGCGCGCCGATCAGATCCCGGCCGACCACCATCGCTCCGCCGCCGACGGTCATCAGCGCCATGGGTGCGGCGCCATAAAAATGGGCCATCTGCGGATTGCGGGCATGGCCGCGCGCGACCGTCGGGTGGCGTAGCCAGTGACTACCCACCAAGACGATCAGCACCGCCAGCAGCACGGCGGCGATCACCCACACCACTTCCGCGAACGCGCGCAGCCCCACCACGTGGAACGGCAGCGTCGCACCGCCGATAGCAACGATTCCCGTTCCCATTACCGAGGCAAACCAGTTGGGCCCGATATTGCCGAGCACCTCGACCCGAGTATGCGACCGCGGTGGGTTGTCAGGGGTTGCACGCGTCATAGCTGACAGACCCTACTTCCCCGGGATTGCTCAATGTTGCGCTTACACTCCTTCGGTGACGTATTCCGTGCAAACGAGGCGCACCTTGAACAAAGCCCCAATCGTGATCGGGATCATCGTCATGCTGGCAATCGGTGTGCTCGCGCTTCCGACCAAGCAACGGTGCGGTGCGCCGGGCCTCACCTGTGCCACAACATTGGATAAGCAGGGCTACGTTCACTTTTACTACGAGGTTGAACCGCTCGGCGTATACCTCGCAGAAATCGTCACCGGATCGAATATCCGGATCTACTACCATTCGGGCGAAGACCTCGAACGGGTCAACTAACCCTCTGCCGCAACAACTTTCGTTAGCCGTGGCAAATCTGCAACGCGTAGGTCACGGGCTCGGCGGGCGGCACGTCGAGCTGAGATGAAACCGTGAGCGCTGGATTCACGAAGTCTTTGTCGAAACCGAATTTCGATAGGTTCAGCGTCATCTCGATGGTGTCGGGCGCCGTCCGCCGGGCGTGCGTGCCGAGATCCGTCCGGATGTCCGCACCGTCACCCCGGACGTTGCGGATCGCCAAGTCGTCGCTGTCCTGTCGCTGGTTCAGCACGGCAAACGCCGTGCCGTTGTTTGCGAGGCGGTAAGTCATTTGGAAGCCCGGCGACGCCGGCAGCGGTTGAGCGAAGTGCGCCTCGAGCTGGAGCACGTTGGTCCGGGGATGAGTGACACCGACCGAGGCGACGGTGATCGCGGGCGGCGGCCTGGTTCCGGATTGCACCTGGCAAACAAGTCGGCTCGGCAGGTGCGACCAATCGTCGCCCGACGGCCGCACCCAGTTGTAGAAGCCGACGATCACGGCGGCCACCAGCAAAACCAGGGGAATTACCGTCCGTAGGCCTGGTGGGATCTGCTGCCAGGCCCGCCGTAAGCCGTGCTCAGGCACCTGCGGATCGGGATTGTCCGCGTGTTTGTCTCCGTCCGGTGACGAGTCGGAATCGATCTCGTCGGCCATGTTCTCCTCCTGAGAGGAGGTCCGCGACGCCCGCGGACCCCAAGCTCGGGGCATCCTAGCCAAAACATGCTGGTAGAGGGAAGATTGCGGGTGGCGATTCGGGCGATTCCCCGGCGTGAGAAGGGCCACACTGAGCCGTTCGCAGCGGTCCTAATTGGGGGCTTCACAGCAAGCTACCGCATACTTGACCTCATGCTTTTCGCCCCATCACCGCAAACCGCTGATGCGGTGCGCAGTGGTGCGCGGGTGAAGGGTCAAGGTTTCTGATGGCACGTTCCGGCGGCGCGCATCGCCGCCATCGAGCGGTTCGCCAACCGTCGCCACTCCGCCGAGGGGTGACGCGGGCGTTCATGACGCTGGTGTCCACCGCGGCGGTGTTGATGACCGGCGCGGGGTACTACGTCGCGCACGGGGCGCTGGGCGGCATCACCGTCTCGGAAGCCTTGAGCCCCGACGATCCGCGATCCAGCGGCGACAACATGAACATCCTGCTGATCGGGCTGGACTCGCGAAAAGACCAGGACGGCAACGACCTCCCCAATTCGATCCTCAAGCAGCTGCACGCCGGCGACTCCGATGACGGCGGCTACAACACCAACACGCTGATACTCGTGCACGTCGGTGCCGACAACAAAGTCGTCGCCTTCTCGATCCCCCGCGACGACTGGGTGCCGTTCAACGGTGTTCCGGGGTACAACCACATCAAGATCAAGGAGGCGTACGGCCTCACCAAGCAGTACGTCGCCCAGAAGCTCGCCAATCAGGGCGCGAGCACTCAAAAAGAACTCGAGACGAAAGGCCGCGAAGCGGCCCGGGCGGCGACCTTGCGCGCGGTGCGCAGCCTGACCGGGGTTCCGATCGACTACTTCGCTGAGGTCAACTTGGCGGGCTTCTACGATCTGGCGCAAAGCCTGGGCGGGGTGAACGTCTGCCTCAACCACGCCGTCTATGACTCCTACTCCGGCGCCGATTTCCCCGCCGGGCCGCAACGGCTGGATGCCTCGGAGGCACTGGCCTTCGTCCGGCAACGTCATGGCCTGGACAACGGCGACCTGGACCGCACCCATCGGCAGCAGGCATTCATTTCGTCGGTCATGCGTGAGCTGCAAGATGCGGGCACCTTCACCAACCTGGACAAGATGAAGAGCCTGATGGCGGTGGCGCGCAAAGACGTTGTGCTGTCGGGCGGTTGGGACGAGAACATGTTCCGCCGGATCGGCGAAATCGCCGGTAGCGCGGCGGCAAACCAAGTGGAGTTCCGGACGCTGCCGGTGGTCCGCTACGACAACATCAACGGTCAAGACGTCAACATCATCGACCCTGTCGCGATCAAGGCCGAGGTCGCATCGGCGATCGGCGTCGACAGTTCGACAAGCTCGTCGCCGACGACGGCCGCCAAGCCGAATCCGTCCACCGACGTCGACGTGGTCAACGTCGGCAGCATAAGCGGTCTGGCCAGCCAGGTGTCGCACGCGCTGAAAAAGTACGGCTACACCTCGGTTCAAGCCCGCGACCGTACCTGGTTTGATCCGAACACCTCGACCATCCAGTACGGCGCGGGCGCAGAATCCGACGCCCAGAACATCGCTGGCCTGCTCGGCCTGGATACACCCAAACAACCGGATTCCAGTCTGCAGCCCGGGCACATCCGCGTGACCGTCGACACCAACTACTCGATGCCGACGATCGACGCATCCATGGACGATTACTCAACGTCTTCGTCGTCAACCACCACGACGTCGAGCAAGAGCAGCGGCACCTATTCGGGCTACGGCACCAGCACCTACCCGACACCCGATCAGGGCAAACCGATCGACGGTGGCGGGGTGCCCTGCGTTAACTAGCGGCGATCTCAAGCGCGGCGAAGCCGGGCGCAGAGGGTCGCCGCCGTCCAACTAGCGGCGATCTCAAGCGCGGCGAAGCCGGGCGCAGAGGGTCGCCGCCGTCCAACTAGGCGTGCGTGCCGCCGTCCATCCGAATCTCGGTGCCCGTGATCCAGGCTCCGTCGTCGGACACCAGCATCGCGATCACGCCGGCGACCGCTTCGGGTCCGGCCATCCCCGCACCGCTGGATTCCGTCGTGGTCGGCAGGATCGGCATCAGCCGGGGAAACAGCGACCAATCCGCATCCTTCGGGATATATCCGCCGGTGGCATCGGTGATCCCGGACTTGATGCTGCCCGGCGCCACACACGCCGCCCGCAGACCTTCCTTCGCATATTCCAGCGCCAGGGAATGGGTGAAGGCCTGGATTCCGCCCTTGCTCGCGGCGTAGGCCGCCATATAAGGGTGGGCGAAAGACGCCGAGGTCGAGCTGAAGTTCACGATCGCACTGCGCGAATTCGCCAATAGCGACGGCAGCGCTTCGCGGACCACGAGGAACGTACCGGTCAGGTTGACGTTGATGATCTGATTCCACTGGTCGAGGGTGGTCTGGTGGGTGTGCCAGGAGCGCAGGATGCCTGCCGCGTTGACCAGGGAATCCAGGCCACCGAGCTGCTCGACCGCCAAGGACACGCCGTCGATCACCGAATCCTCATTGCCGACGTCGAGCGGCATCGTGGTGAGCCGCTGCGCTGTCGCTGCCGCGTCGGCGCTGGCCTGGGTGTTACTCAGACCGTCGGCCGAGATATCGGCGGCCACGACGCTGGCGCCCTCGCTCAGCAACCGCAACGCGGTGGCCTGGCCGATCCCCGATGCGGCGCCCGTCACCAGGATCCGCTTGCCCTCGAGTCTGTTCATCTGCTTCTCCTGGGTTAGACCACTCCGCGTAGCGCGTCCTCGCCGAACATCTGCACCATCATCGAGGAGTAGTCCGGGCCGCGGCGCAAGATGTGGCCGCCGTCGACGTTGATGCACTGTCCGGTGATCCAGGTGGCCGCGTCGCTGAGCAAGAACATGGCCAGGTTGGCGACGTCCTCGACCTCCCCGGCGCGGGGTAGCGGCGTGCAAAGGGCGTAGTCGCCACTGATCTCCGGCGACTGAAGCACCGCGGCGTCCACCAAATCGGTGCGAATCAAGCCCGGGCGGATGCTGTTGACCCGCACCCACGACGGCCCGAGTTCATCGGCGGCCAGCATCATCATGTGGTCGATCGCGGACTTAGTGACGCCGTAGGGCCCGAACCACCGGTGGGTGTTGCTGGCCGCGATCGACGAGATCCCGATAAACGATCCGCCACCGCCGCGCACCAATTCACGCCCGACGTGCTTGAGCACGTACATGGTGCCGTTGACGTTGAGGTCGACGGTGTTGCGCCACGCCTCCGAGTCGGTGTGGGTGATCGGCCCGACGGTCAGCGAGCCGCCCGCGCAGTGCACCGCGCCGTGCAGCCGCCCGTGCCAGGCCGTCGCGGCGTCGACCGCCCGGGACACCTCGTCCTCGTTGGTGACGTCGGCGGGCTCGTAGCGGATCGCGCCGCCTTTACCGGCTTTGGCGGCCAGCGGCTCGATCTCCTCGACGGCGCCCGCCAAGCGGTCGGCATTGCGACCGACGATCATGACGGAGGCCCCGGCCGCGACCAGCCCGGCGGCCACACCCTTACCGATGCCACTGCCGCCGCCGGTGATCACATACGTCCGGTCTTCGAAAGATAGCTGCACGCGAGACCCTCTCAAACTGGAACAGGTTCTAGCTATAGAAGCATGCGACCCCGGCCCGAATATCGCTACCCCCAGTCTCGTTAGGCGGGACACCGAAGTGCCCGCCTCTCAGCGACAATCGGGTCTTATCGCTGGGGGCGGGCAGATTGGCGATCGCCCGGGCAGGGGTCGGCTACGGCGTATCGCGGCGAGCGACCTTCGTCGGCTTCGCGTCGCGCCAGTCCTCGACGTGCGGCGGCTGACCGACCGGCCACCTGTTCTCGTTGAACGCCGCCCAGTGTGCGTGGCCCAGCAGGTGGACGTGGAATGCGTGCCGCAGCGCCTCGGTGTAACCCATCGCGTCGGAAGCGGCATTGACCGAATCCTTGATCAACAGCGAAGCCATCGTGGGCCGCTCGGCAACGCGCCGCGCGAATTCCAGTGTCTTTTCCTCTAATTCGTCGACCGGAAAGACCTTGGAAACCATACCCAGCCGATGTGCTTCGTCCGCGTCGATCGAATCACCGGTCAGCAGTAGCTCTTTGGCCTTACGCGGCCCGAATTCCCAAGGGTGAGCATAGTATTCGACGCCCGGCATGCCGAGCCGGACCGCGACTACGTCGCTGAACTTCGCGTTGTCGGCGGCGACGATCAGATCGCACGCCCAGATCAGCATCAGGCCCGCCGAGATCGCGTTGCCCTGCACCTGGGCGATCGTGATCTTGCGCAGATCGCGCCAGCGGCAAGTGTTTTCGAAGAAGAAGTGCCACTCCTGGTGGTACAGCTTTTCCATGATCGGTTCGTAGGTCGCGCCGTGCGAACGGAAGCTCGGGTGTTGCCCCGGCCCGGGCGCGCGTTCGGCCAGCGCCTGCTCGGAGCCGAGATCGTGGCCGGCGGAGAAGTTCCTGCCGCGCGCCGCCAGGATCACCACGCGCACGGTGTCGTCGGCCTCCGCCCGCCCGAACGCCTCGTCGAGCTGAACCAGCAGGCCGCGGCTCTGCGCATTGTGGGCCTCGGGCCGGTTCAGCCAAATCCGCGCGATGCGACCCTCATCGAGGGTCTCGTAGGCCACCAGCTCGTTGGCGCTGGCATTGGCCGCCGCGGCGTCGGCTTCCTTGGACACTGTCATTCGGCCTACCTCGCTCGTCGTTGAATCCGCCTTGTTTACACATTACGGCGAGTGTGTAAGCGGCTTCGAGTTGGGTTGGTCGCCGCGGGCCGGGCTACAGCCGGCCGAGTTAGGGCCGTTCGAGTGCGGCCGCGAGGAGCGCGGCGGCGGACTTGAGCAAGCCCAGGGAACGGGCCAGTTCCGCGTTCTCTTCCTTCAACCGATCGAGTTCGGTGGGCTCCTCGGAGGCCACGGCCGCGGTGGCGTCGCGGCGGGTCCGCTCGTGCACGGTCTCGGTCAGCGTATTGCCGAGCGTGTCGGTGACCGCGCGGATCGCCATCCGCTCCATGTCATGGCGCCCGTGCACCGCGGCGACCGTCCGCGTCTCCTCCAGGTGGGCGGCCCCGTTGACCGCGACCGGCGGCACTGCGCGCAATTGCTGTCGCGCCACCTGGCCGCTCGAGGCCTCCGCGCCGGAGGCCACCGCGTGCGGCTGGTCCAGCAGCTGGTGCAGTTCGGCCTCGTGGTGTTCGATCTCCGCTTCCCGCTCGGCTAGCTGGGCTTCGTGCTGTTCGAGCTCGCCTTCCTGCTGACGAAGCTCGGAATGCCACTGGTTGAGCTCGGCCTCCCGGCGGCGCAGCTCGGACTCCCGCTGGGCGAGCTGGGCTTCGTGCTGGGCGACCTCGGCCTCGTGCTGGGCGAATTGGGCCTCGCGCTGCGCGACCTGGGCTTCCCGATGGCGAAGCTGAGCGACCTGCTGCGGAAGGGGCGTTCCCCGGTGGGCGAGCTGGGCTTCCTGGTGGCGAATCTGGTCTTCGTGCTTGCGAATTTCCACTTCGTGCCTGCGGACTTCGCTTTCGTGCTCGTGCAGGACGGCCTCCCGCTGGGCAAGTTCGGCTTCCCGCTTCTTAAGCCCACCATCCCGGTTGCGCAGCTCGGCGTTGCGGTGACGGAGCTCGGCGTCCTCTTCGATGTGGCGAATCAGCTCTTGCTCAACCAGGTCGATGAACAGGTCGACTTCTTGCTCGCTGTAGCCACGTTTACCAATGCGCGCCCTGGAGAACGCGACATTGTGAACATCGGCCGGCGTGAGAGCCATTGTTCTTCTCCCGAAGTCTTAGACGTCAGCGCAACGCCAAAACACGGCGCACTGCGGCTTAGGATAATGCCTTTGTCGCGATGACATCCTGGTTTGCCTTTGAACAACTGGACATCAGTCAGTAGACAGACAGGTGCGGCCCCCAGCAGGCTACCCCGAAGCGACCCCCTGGCACCACCGGGTAATGGCGTCTTTCCACGTCGCAACCATGATCACCGTGCCGTTGACCCATCTAGAGGCGTTACCCGACCATTGAATTGGGAGTGGCACCGACCCCACCGGACGCCCGGCGCCGGGGCCACCGCAAACGTTCGCCAGGACGCCCCACGGAATCACCACAGGGAGTCCGCCGAATGGGAATCTTCGATTTAAATCCACGGTCTGCTTGGCCATAGGGCGCGATGCCGGCGACCCCATCTCAACCGCGGGAAAATTCGGCATTTGTTAACAATTCCAGTTCTTTGCATGAACAACTGACCGCGCCTGGGTTTCGGCCAGGTGCGCGGAACGGACAAACCGGGTTCCGGGGCCGGGCCAACCCCGCGCCGCAGCGGACGGCTGCGGGCGAATATCGGCGTCGCATAGAGTTGTCCTATGCCTACAAAATCTGATCCTGGCGAAATCGGCGATGTCGAGCCGCTTGCCGACAGCACCGCTAACCAGGCCAGGCGAGTCGTCGCCGCCTACGCGAACGACGCCGACGAGTGCCGCGTTTTCTTGTCCATGCTCGGTATTGGACCGGCGAAACTCGACGCATAAATGGCTCCCAGGGGAGGCCAAAGCTCGAAGACCGCACACTTCGGGAATTCCGACTTTGTGGTGGTCGCCAATCGGCTACCGGTTGATTTGGAACGGCTTCCCGACGGCTCCACAACCTGGAAGCGCAGCCCCGGGGGGTTGGTGACGGCCTTGGAGCCGCTGCTGCGCCGCCGCCGTGGCGCATGGGTTGGCTGGCCGGGGGTTGTCGACGAGGAAGTCGACGTCGACGACGAGCCCATCACCCAAGACGAACTGGATCTCTACCCGGTGCGCCTGTCGGCCGACGACGTCGCTCAGTACTACGAGGGCTTCTCCAACGCGACGCTGTGGCCGCTGTACCACGACGTGATCGTCAAGCCGATCTACCACCGCGAATGGTGGGATCGCTACGTCGAGGTCAACCAACGCTTCGCCGAGGCCACCTCCCGCGCCGCCGCCCAGGGTGCGACGGTGTGGGTGCAGGACTACCAGTTGCAGCTGGTCCCGAAGATGCTGCGCACCCTGCGGCCGGACCTGACCATCGGTTTCTTCCTGCACATCCCGTTCCCGCCGGTAGAGCTGTTCATGCAGTTGCCCTGGCGCACCGAGATCATCGAAGGCTTGCTCGGTGCCGATCTGGTCGGATTCCATCTGGTCGGTGGCGCGCAGAATTTCCTGTTCCTGGCCCGACAACTGATCGGCGCCAACACCTCGCGCGGAGCCGTCGGCGTGCGGTCGCGGTTCGGCGAGGTCGAGCTGAAGGATCGCCGGGTGCGGGTGGGCGCGTTTCCCATCTCCATCGATTCCGGTGCGCTCGATCAGACCGCCCGCGGCCGCGATATCCGGCGCCACGCCAAAGAGATTCGCGCGGAGTTGGGCAACCCGCGCAAGATCCTGCTCGGCGTCGACCGGCTCGACTACACCAAGGGCATCGACGTTCGGTTGAAAGCCTTTTCCGAGCTGCTCGCCGAGGGGCGCGTCAAACGCGACGACACCGTGCTGGTCCAACTGGCCACGCCCAGCCGCGAACGCGTGGAGAGCTACCAGATTCTGCGCAACGACATCGAACGCCAAGTCGGCCACATCAACGGCGAATACGCCGAAGTCGGCCACGCGGTGGTGCATTACATCCATCGCGCGGTTCCCCGCGACGAACTCATCGCGTTCTTCGTGGCCAGCGACGTCATGCTGGTTACCCCGCTGCGGGACGGCATGAACCTGGTGGCCAAGGAGTACGTCGCCTGCCGCAGCGATCTCGGCGGTGCGCTCGTTCTATCCGAATTCACCGGCGCCGCAGCCGAATTGCGGCAGGCCTACCTGGTCAACCCGCACGACCTGGAGGGCGTCAAGGACACGATCGAGGCGGCGCTCAACCAACCGGTTGACGAGGGCCGCCGCCGGATGCGGTCGTTGCGGCGCCAGGTGCTCGCTCACGACGTCGACCGCTGGGCGCGGTCATTCCTCGATGCCCTCGTCGAGGCGCACCCGCCGGGCACGAAATAGCGGCGACCGACCCATGGTGTTGGCGCCGAAACGCTGTGATACTCGATGCAGCGTCAAGAGAAGGCCGGAAGGGAGGGCACTGTGAAAATGCGTCGCGCGCTGGCCGCAGGAGCCGGCGTCTTCTCAGCTGTCGCAATAGGAATCGCGCTGGAGTCGGGCAATCCGGCGCGCGCGATCGGACCGCCGGCGGACGGCAACTACGCCTACAACGAGGCGGGTGTCTCGGGGGTTACCTGGACCGTCACGGCAATATGCGATCAGCCGTCGGGAACCCGGAACATGAACGACTATTCCGACCCGATCGTTTTCGCGATGCAATGTGCGCTCAACGTCGTGAGTGCGACGGATCAGAAGATATCCGCCGCCGACAAGTTGCAGAACTTCAGCGGCCGAGCCCGGATGTCCAGCATGCTATGGAAATTCGGCGTCGACAAGGCAGACGGTGTCTCCTGTCCGGGCGGCGGCACCGCACCCACCACCGAAACCTGGGCCTTCAGCGACGAAACAATGAGCGGCACCCACACCACGATGCACGGTGCGGTCTGCGGCCTGGAACCGACGATGAAAAAGACACCGTTCTCGCTGCAGATGACCGGGCCGCCACCCAGCCCGATCCAGCGTTATCCCATGCAGTGCAACAACATTGCGATCTGCTACTGACGGCTAGATCGGCGTGATGTAAGAGATCAGCCATTTGTCGCCGATCTTCTTGAAGTCCACCCGCAACCGGCTGCCGTCGTAGAGCGGCTGCCGTGATTTATCGGTAACCGTCCGGTTCATGTACACCATCACCGACGCCGATTCCCGCTTGGCCGACATGACCCCGACCCCAACGACATTGGCCTGGACGACCACCTCGCGCTTCTTGGCCTCCGGAATGATCTGCGCGTTGGCGCTCTTCTGAAATTCTTGGCGATAGTCGGGCGTCAGCATCGGATACGCATCGGCCAGGCTGCGTTCGACGGTCTGGTAGTCGTAGGCGAAGACCGCGGGCACCTCTCTGGCGGCCAGCTGCGGTAGCACCGCCCGTGCCGTCTGCTCGCCGCGGATCTCCACCCGTTCCCAGTAGAACCAGCCGGCCGCCGCGGATAACCCGACAACGCCGACGACCGCGAGATATCCCGCGGCGGCGATCAGCCACCGCCGCCACCGCATCAGTTGCCCCCGTCGGGGTATTTCAGGTCGTAACCCGTCATGTGCCCGTGCTCATCTTCGTGCACGATGACCCGCAGCCGGTACGGCATGGACGGCTTGTGCACACCGTCGATGTCGGCCACCGTGACACGCACCGACACCAGCACCGAGGCGTTATCGGTAACCGTGTCAATGCCTTCCAGAGCCGCGCCGTTGATCACTGCCTCGGATGTCGCGTTGGTGGAGCGGAACAGGGCCTTGAGGTTTTCGATGTTGTTGTTGGCGCCGAGCATGCCGCGCAGCGGGCCGCTGGTGCCGTTGTAAAACCGGTTCACGCTGTCATCGACGTTGTCCTGCTTGTAGCTGAACATGTTTTGCACCGTCTGCGTGGCGGTGTCGACGAAGCGTTGATCGCGGGCCTGCCCCGCCTCGGCGTGGCTTTGCGAAACGACCAGGGCGGTCAGGCAGCCGGCCAGCGCACCAATCGCCAGCAGCGCGGCGGCGAACGAAATCCAGCCGACCAGGCGCCCATTCGGCCGGCGCCGCGGTGGCGGCTTGATCGACTTGAGGGTCTTGACGCGTTTGGCCGGTTGCTTCTTGGGCTCCGCTGGAGCCTCGAGCGCAACCTCGGTGGGCGCGCTCGACTCACTCTTCGCCGGGCCTGCCGCCCGCGATGCCCGACGACGGGCCCGCGGTGCCGGGGATTGTTCGCCACCAACTGCAGAAGCCACTACATCGGCCTTGGATCAAGCATCAGGTCTACCCAATTCTCGGCGCTGGACGTGTTCGCGCCGGACGCGAAGATACCAGTGCCTCCTGCCGGATCCCGGAATGCTCCGGTGCTTTCGTCATAAGTGGTGTACGCGGTGCCGCTGGATTGCGGTTGCGGACCCGGCGCCGGCGCACCACCGGCCGGCGGCGGCAGCCACTTCGGAAACGGGATCTGGGGCGGTACCGGGGGGACGCCCGGCGGCATCCATGACGGGTTGCCCGGCGGGGGCCCACTGTCGTTCGGCGGCGGCGGATCGAAAGCGGGCTGCTTGTTGGGCAGGGGGCCCGGGCCGGGCACCACACCGGGCGGGGGCGGCCCGACGATCGGAATACCGGGATCCGGTTCCGCTTCCGGCGGAATGTATGGGAACTTGTTGGGCGGCAACGTGTTCAGCCCGTTTGTCTGGGGCGTGTTGTACGGGACCGGCGGACCGCGCCACGGGTTACGGCCGACCGGGACATAGCCCTTCGGGTCGCGACATAGCTGAATCGTCGGTGCCCGTTTGCCGGGAAATTCTTGGCAGGGATAGTTGCGCGCGCCACGCACGGTGCTGGGATCGTTCTGAGCCACCTTGCAGTACATGTCTCTTGGCAGCTCGCGCACTGTCTCATCCGCCGGCGTCCGCATGAGCGGTGGCGGCAGGAAGCCGACGGCGCACGGCGGCGGGTCGTTCAGATCAAGCTTGAAGTCCAGCTTGCCGCCCTCGTCAAGAGGTGGGCCGCCCGCCATCGTGATGATCGCGGCGAACAGCGCCGGCAGCACGACCAGGAGTTGCTCGATCGATTTGTGGTAGATGACGCCGACCCGGCCCAGGTTCGCGAGGCTGGCGGCCAGCGCGGGGAAACTGGGGCGGATGCCGGAGAATGCGGTGTTGGCCTCGTCGATGGCGTCCGGTGCGGTCGCCAGCGTCGAACGAAGCTGCGGGTCGGCGTGCTGCACCTCGGAAGTGAACCGCGCCAACCCATCTGCCAGCGACTTGATGTCGCCGCCGGCGCGGATCTGGGATTGCAGGAACGGGCCTGCCTGATCGATCAGCTGCGAAACTTGCGGGTAGTTGGCGTTGGCCTCGTCCACCAGCAATCGGGCCGATTCGAGCAGCCGAGCCAACTCTGGCCCCGACCCGTTGGCCGCCTGGAACGTCTCGTGCAACAGCTCCCGTAACTTGGTGTCACCGAGGCTGTTGACCAGCGTCTCGGCCCGCTTCAACAGATCGGCGACGTCCTGGCCGATCCGGGTGTTAGCCCGGTCAATGCGAGATCCATTGTGCAACTTGGTCGATGCCGGATCCTTCGGCGGCACCAGGTCGATGTATTGCTCACCGACAGCCGACACACTCTTCACGGTGGCGGTGACGTTCGACGGAATGGGAGTGCCGCTGTTCAGCCGCATTTCGGCGGTGACGCCATTGGGATTCAGCGCCACCGACTCCACCCTGCCGACCGCGACGCCCCGGTAGGTGACGTTGGCATTCTGGTAAAGGCCTCCGCCCGCGACGAAGTCGGCATTCGCCACGTAGGTCCCGATGCCGAAAGTCGCGGGCAGGCGCAGGTAGAAGATCGCCATGATGGTCAGTGTGATCACGGTGATCACGGCGAATATCCAGAGCTGAATCCTGGTGAGTCTGTCAATCATCCGCGCCGCCCCTACTGTCCCGAAGCCGTGCCGGGCGGAATCTTGAAGGGGTCGGCAGCCTGTCCGGACAGGTTCGCCAGTTCCCCGGTCAAGAAGTCGGGCGGGTTGAGGATCTCGCCCATGTGCATCATGTTCGGATCAAGTGCATACGACGTGGTGAAGAACGTCTCGCCGAGCCGGCGCAAGGTGAGGTCGAACGTGGTGAACACGTTGAGGTAGTCGCCGCGCACGGCTTGCTTGATGCCGTAGTTGGGGAACGGAAACGTCAGCAATATCTGCAGCGACGTGACGAAATTCTTTCGGTTGTCGTTGAGCGCCTTCACCGCGGAATACAGACCTTTGAGATCTTCGGCGAAGTCCACCTTCGTCTTGGACAGCACGTGCGAGGTGACTGTCGCCAACTTCTTCAGCGCAGCGAACGCGTCGACAATGTGTTCCCGGTTCTTGTTGAGCACCTTCAGCGCTTCAGGGAGCGAGTCCAGCGCCCGGCCCAGGTTGTCCTTGTCGCGCGCCAGCGTCGCGGAAAATCGGTTCAAACCGTCGACCGCGTTGATGATGTCGCCGACCTGCCGGTTGAGTCCCGACGTCAATTCCGCCAGCCGGGGGATCAAGCCGGAGAATTGGCCTTGCCGGCCGGCCACGGCCTGGTAGGTCTCGTCGGTGATCTCTTCCAGCGCACCGAGATTGCCCTTGTTGACCACGACACCGAGGGCCGAGAAAGCCTCTTCGGTGGTGGGGAACCGGCCGGTGTTGGACTCCGAGATCTTGGAACCGTTGACGAGCCTGCCGGTCGCCGGCTTGCCTTTGGGCGCGGCCAGATCGATGTGCAGCGAACCCAGCAACGAGGTCTGCGCCACCGTCGCGGTCGCGTTGGCCGGCAGCACGACGTTCTTGTCCAGTGCCAATTTCACTGCGGCATAAAATGATCCGTCGGCACGCTGCTCGGCAGCGATACCGGCCACACTGCCGACCGTGACATCGTCAACCATGACCGGTGAGTTCTGCGGCAACGTCGCCACGTCGGGCATTTCGACCGTGATCGAGAAGGCGCCACTGCCGTGACCGGCGGTGCCCGGCATGGACAGGGAATTCAGGCCACCGAATTGACAGCCGGCCAGCAGCACGCTGCCCGCCGCCAATGCGCCACCGCGCAACAAGATTCGACTCATCCGCCGGACCCCTGACCATTTTGCAGCCCGGCAGAAGGTCCCTGCGCCGGACCCGGCAATGGCCCGAACGCGGAGCCGGGGCTTGGACCCGGAGCGGGTGCTGGCGCGCCAGCCGGTGCCCCCGGCGGCGGGCCGGCCTGCGGGGCCGTCGGCACCAGCAGCGCCTGCAGATCGGCCGGGTTCTGGACGGCCGGCGGCGGGACACCCTGAGCCGGTACCCAGGTCAGCTGCGGGATCGGCGTCTGCGCCTTGGCTTGGGTCTCCGGGGTGTCGTAGATGATCTGACCCTTGTACGCCGTGATTGTGTTCAGCGGGTGGAACATGACCGGCGGGTAGTTCACTGCCAGCCGGCGCAGCACCGGACCCAGCCGCTCGCGGCACAGCTCGGCGCGCCGGTAGTAGTCGGGTGCCTTTGGCCCGCCTGCGGTTTCGAAAGAGCCGCCGCAGATGAACTGCACCGGGTTGGCGAACTCCGGTATCGACAACAGACCGTTCAGCGTGCCCTGCGCCGGGTCATAGATGTTGTAGAAGTTGGCGATACCCGGGCCCGCGACGTGCAGCACCTGTTCGATGTTGTCGCTCTGGTCGCTCAGCGTCTTGCTGAAGTCGTTGAGCTGGTTGACCGTATCGATCAATGTCGAGTTGTTCTCGTGCAGGAATCCGCGAATGTCCGAGAGCGCCTGATTGAGCGTGCCCAGGGTGTTGTCCAGATGGCGCGAGCTGTCGGCGAGGACTTGCGATACCGATGCGACGTTTCCGGCGAACTGCACGATCTGGTCGTTGCTCGCCGACAGCGCGTTGACCAGGACCTGCAGGTTCTTGACCGTGCCGAAGATATCGCTGCGCGAATCCCCCAGTCGCCCAGCGACTTGCGAAAGCTGCTGCAGTGCGTTGTGGAACGATTCGCCCTTGCCGTCGAACGTGTCCGCGGCCTGATTGATCGCCGCGCCCAACGGTCCCTGCATCGACCCGGTCGTCGGACCCAGCGAGACGGCAAGTTGGGTCAGCGCTTCCTTGACCTCGTCCCATTCCACC
Organism: Mycobacterium sp. Aquia_213; assembly: GCF_026625985.1. Lineage (NCBI taxonomy): Bacteria > Bacillati > Actinomycetota > Actinomycetes > Mycobacteriales > Mycobacteriaceae > Mycobacterium > Mycobacterium sp. Aquia_213. The sequence goes on along the minus strand of NZ_CP113116.1, from coordinate 628,696 downwards.
GGCACCGCGGTGCGGTTCAGGTCGAGGCTGGCGCCATCGGGCAGCACCGCTCCGCCGGTGTACGCCGGGGCGAGCTGAATGAACCGCGCCGCCACCAGGTTCGGCGACATGATCACGGCCTTGGCGTCCTTCGGGACCTTCACGTCCTTGGGCAGCGTCATCGTGATTTTGACGTCGGACGGCCGTGGCTCGATCGAGTCGATCTTGCCGATCGGGACGCCGAGGATACGAACCTGATCGCCGGGGTACAGCCCGACCGCGGATGCGAAGTAGCCGACGATGGTCCGGTTATTGACTTGCGACGTAAGCACATACACGCCCCCCACCAGCGCCGCGACCAGCGCGATGATGGTGGTGTAGCGCAGCCCGCGGCTGCCGGCGATTCGCTGGATCATGGCGACTTTGGTCGGATGGTCCAGCGTTCCTGGATCAACCCGCGCAGGTAGTCGGAGAGGCTGGCCGGCAGCTTGCCCGGCTGATAGAAGAAGTCGAACATCGTCGCCAGCAGCGGCGCCGGGATCACACCGTAGACATTGACGTTGAATCCGGGCCCGGAACCAACCACCTCGCCGAGTTCGGTCGCATAGGTGGGCAGCCGCTTGATCGCCTCGGTGATGTAGTCGCGGCGCTCGTTGAGGTTACTGAGTACATCGTTGAGCTTGCTCAGGGCGGGGCCGAACTCCTTGCGGTTGTCGGCGACGAAGCCGGAAAGCTGGCTCGAGAGACCGCCGATACCCGAGATCAATTGTCCCAGCGCGGCGCGGCGCTCATCGAGCGCGGCGAACAACTCGTTGCCGTCGTCGACCAACTTGTTGACCTGGTCGGCGCGTTGCGACAACACACCAGTCACCGATTTCGCATGGGCCAGCAGGCTTTGCAGCGCCTCGTCCCGGCGGTTCAGCGTGCGGGATAGCGACGTCACCCCGTCCAGCGCGCCGCGCAGTTCCGGGGTGGCGCCGTGCAGCGTGTCGGTGAGAACGTTCAACGCCTGCTCGAACTGCGGCTTGTTCAGATTATTCGCGCTTTGCCCCAAATCCTCGAGCGCTCCGGCCAGCGTGTACGGCGTGGTCGTGCGACTCAGCGGAATGGTGGTTGCCTTGCCATGACCCGCGGGACTCACCGCAATCGAGCGCTCACCAAGGATGGTGTCGGTGCGGATCGCGGCCAGCGACTGATCACCAACCGCGACATGCCGATCCACCGAGAACGTCACCCTCGCGCTGTCGCCGGCCAGACCCACAGCCTGCACCTTGCCGACTTTGAAGCCCGACACGTAAACGGAGTTGCCGGGCGAGATGCCGCCGGCGTCGCTGAAGTAAGCGTCGTAGACCTTGCCCTGCGGCCAGAACGGCAGGTTGGCGTAGCCGAATGCGAGCAACACCACGCAGAAAACAAGCACCACACCAAAGACCCCGGTGCGCAGCGGGTCACGTTCGCGCTTGGCATTACTTGGCAAAAGCGCACCTCCCTACGCTTGGATCCACCTGGCCCCCCAGGGGCAGACGGATATCGCTGCCGGCGGGCCCGTTGATCTTGATCGTCACGGAGCAGAAGTAGATGTTGAAGAACGACCCGTAGGCACCGAGTGCGGCCAGGCGCAGATAGTCCTCGCCCAGTTGCTCAATGTCGTTGTCCACCTCGGCCTTACGGTTGTCGATTTCGGTGGCCAGCGGCCGGGTGTTTTCCAGGATGCCTTGCAGCGGCCGACGTGAATTCTTCAGCAGCTCAGTGAGATCGGTCGTTGTCGATGCCAGCGGCGGAATGGCTCCGGCGATCGAGTCCTTGTTCTTGGCCAACCCGCTGATCAATTGCTGCAGCTGATCGACGCTGGTCGAGAATTGCGCACTCTTTTGATCGATCGTGCCCAGCACCGTGTTCAGATTGGTGATCGTGTCACCGATCAGCTGGTCGCGCTGGCCCAGCGCCGTCGAGAATGCGCTGGTGTCGGCCAGTACGTTCGACAGCGCTCCACCCTGGCCCTGCAACAACTCGATCACGGCGCCGCTGATCGTGTTGACCTTGTCGGCGTCCAACCCCTTGAGTACTGGTCGCAGTCCGCCCAGCAATGCGTCCAGATCCAGCGCGGGCTGAGTGTGTTGGGAGTTGATCGTCCCACCCGGTGCCAGCTTGCGCAGCTCCCCCGGACCCGACGTGATCTCCAAAAACCGGTCACCTACCAGGTTTTCGTAGCGGATCACCGCGCGAGTCGACGAGTACAGCGTGTAGCGGCTGTCGATTCCGAATTCCACGTCGACGCTGTTGTCCGAGTTGAGTTTGAGACCGTTCACCGAACCGACCGGCACACCGGAAATACGGACCTTTTGGCCGGCCTTCAACCGAGACGCGTCGATAAACGTTGCGTGATAGGTATTTTCGTCGCCGAACCGGAAGTCGCCGAAGACCACCACCAAGCCGGCGGCCACCAGCAGCATCGCCACCGTAAAGACGCTGACCTTGATCACCATCGATCGGTGCGAAGGCAATTCCGAACTCGCCATCAGAAGTCGTCCCGTTCCGCGAAAGAGCCGTGGAACAGGAACTGCAGCGTCGAGGGTGCATCGAACTGCAGCTCGGTGAACGGCTCGTACGGAATGTTCGCATTGTCGGTGACCAGGAACGGCGCCCGGTACCACGAGCCGCCGTTCTGCTTGTTCGGGATGTCGGGCAACCCGCGGCAGTTGGGTCCGCCGGAGGCGTTCACGAGCGGCAGCGACTCCGGATAGGTATACGCCGGCGCACCCAGCACGAAGCTCGACGACGTGAACAAGCCCGCCTTGCGGACACCGAGAATGGGTCCGAACTCTTTGAGGCCGCGATCGATACCCTTGAACAGGCAACCGAATTCGGGTGAGTAGTCGGCGGCCACCTTGAGTGGGGCCCGCAGCCGGTTGATGGCGTCGATGAGGTCCTGCTCGGCCGGCTCCAACGTCTCATAGGCGTTGTTGGACAGGCCGATCGTGGCCAACAGGGTGTCGTTGAGGTTTTTCTGCTGGTCGACGACGGTCTTGTTGATGGTGGGCAGGTTGTCGAAGATCGTGTTCAGGTCCGGGGCGGCGTCGGCGTAGACGCCTGTGACGATCGCCGTCTTGCGGAAGTCGTCCTGCAGGGCAGAAAGCTTCGGATTCGTTTGTTGCGTCAGGGTATTCAGGCCCGACAACAGCGCACCGAAATCGTCACCATGGCCGCGCAGGCCTTCGGAGAAGGCGCTCAGCGTTGCGTTCAATTCGACCGGGTCGACCTTGTGCAACAGATCCATCAGCGACTGAAACAGCGTGTTGACTTCCAGCTGCACCGCTGATGCCTCGACATGCGCGTTGGGTCGCAGCGACGTCGGCGAAGGTGCCTGGGGTGGAATGAATTCCACCGACTTGGCGCCGAAAATCGTGTTGCCCGCGATATGCACCGCCGCGTTGGAGGGGATGTAGTGCATGTCGTCGCTGTCGATGACCAGCGTCAGGCGTGCCTGGTCACCGCCGTAGTTGATGTCGGTGACCTTGCCGATCTGGATGCCGCGGTACTTGACCTTGGCGCCAATGTCCATCACCAGCCCGGCCCGCGGCGCCGCGACGGTGACCGTGTCGACGGACGCGAAAGCCGCTGTGTACGAGAGGTAAGTCAGTACCGAAAACGCCACCAACAAACTGGCCAGCAGCGCCGCTGCCAGCCGGACAGTTGAACGTCGCGCTCCGATGTCTGCCATGTCGTTTTAGGCGATCCCCTTAACCCGAGAGGTTGAAGTTACCGGACGCGCCGTACACCGCCAGCGAGATGAACAAAGTAATGACCACGACGACGATCAGCGAGGTCCGCACCGCCTGACCGACCGCGATGCCCACGCCCACCGGCCCACCGCTGGCGTTGTAGCCGTAATAGGTATGGACCAGCATCACCGCGATGGACATCACGATCGCCTGTAGGAACGACCACAGGAGGTCCGACGGGATGAGGAACGTATTGAAGTAGTGGTCGTAGAGACCGGCCGACTGTCCGTTGATGAAGACCGTGGTGAAGCGGGCGGCGAAGAACGCGGCGAGCACCGACAACGAGTACAGCGGAACGATCGCGACGAGGCCGGCGATCAGCCGCGTCGACACCAGGTAGGACACCGAGTGCACCGCCATGCATTCGACGGCATCGATTTCCTCGGACACCCGCATCGCACCCAATTGGGCGGTGGCGCCGGCACCGATCGTCGCCGCCAGCGCGATGCCGGCAATCACCGGTGCGACAACGCGCACGTTCAGGAACGCGGACAGGAAGCCGGTCAATGCCTCGATACCGATGTTGCCGAGTGACGAGTAGCCCTGCACGGCGATGACCCCACCGGAGGCCAGCGTCAGGAACGCCGCGACGCCGACCGTGCCACCGATCATCACCAGCGCCCCCGCGCCCAGCGTCATCTCCGCGACAAGCCGGATCGTCTCCTTGCGGTATCGGGTGAGCGCGTTGGGGACGTAGCGCATGGTTTGGCCGTAGAACAGCGCCTGCTCGCCGAAGTCGTCAACCGGCCCCTGCAGTCGCGCAGCGACGTTACGAAGCCGGTAACTGAAGTCGTAACTCATCGCGTGATCACTTCGTCGAGAACCGCACGCCGATGGCCGTCATCACCACGTTGATGACGAACAGACAGATGAACGCGTAGACGACGGTTTCGTTGACCGCGTTGCCAACGCCCTTCGGCCCACCCTTGACGGTGAGGCCGCGGTAGCACCCGACCAGGCCGGCCATCACGCCGAACAGCAGCGCCTTGACTTCGGCGAGCAGCAACTCGCGCAGTCCGGTCAATACGGTCAACCCGTTGATGAACGCGCCCGGGTTGACGCCCTGAAGAAACACGGAGAATACGTACCCGCCGGACAGGCCGATCGCGCACACCAAACCGTTAAGCAGCAGTGCGACAACGGTAGACGCCAGAACGCGGGGCACCACCAGCCGGTGGATCGGGTCGATACCGAGCACCCGCATAGCGTCGATTTCTTCACGGATGGTGCGTGCACCAAGGTCGGCACAGATTGCGGTGGCGCCCGCACCGGCGACGACGAGCACGGTCACCACCGGGCCCAGCTGGGTTATAGTGCCGAATGCCGTTCCGGCGCCGGACAAATCGGCCGCGCCGATTTCACGGAGCAAGATATTGAGGGTGAACGCGACCAGAACCGTGAACGGGATGGACACCAACAGCGTGGGGACCAACGACACCCGCGCGATCATCCACGTCTGATCCAGGAACTCGCGGCCTTGAAACGGTCGTCGGGCAGAGGCACGGGCCGTATCGATCATCATCTCGAAAAACCCGCCGACAGCGCGGGCCGGAACCGCGAGTTGTTCGATCAAAGCGGCACCCCCCTTGCTGCTCACGGCGAAGCCTATCCGTCGCCTTTGCGTTGTCTTTCGTCGCAGCGGCTCCGTGTGAGCCGGATCATATTAACTCAGAAGAACTTCACCATGTCAATGAACAGGTTATCTCTGGCTAAACCGTTAATTTGTCCTGGTCAGCGCCCTTGTAGTAGCGACAATCTGACACACGTTCTACTAGCTGATTCCCCCCCGAGAAAAAAGCTATGCGCCGCTATTGTTCCATTAAGGCGCTCGCGGAAAAGTTGCGTTCCGGATCGCGACCAGCAAAGTAGTCCTGCAATGTGCTGCTCAGTTGAGCCGCCTCCCAGGCGGCGCCGTCCGCGGTGAACCGGTGCTCCGCCGTCGGAGCTGAGACCAATGTCACCTGAGGTCCGTACACGATGAACACCTGGCCGTTAACCTCCGCGGCCGCCGGCGACGACAGGAACTGCACCAGGTTCACCACGTGATCGGGCGATAGCGGGTCGACGCCTCCTTCCTCTATATCCGGTGCACTGCCGAACACATCCGCCGTCATCGCGGTGCGCGCGCGTGGGCAGATCGCGTTGGCACACACCCCGTAGCGGCCCAGGGCCCGCGCGGCCGTCAGGGTGAGCGAGATGATGCCCGCCTTGGCAGCGCCGTAGTTGGCCTGCCCCACCGGACCCACCAGTCCTGCTTCGGAGGCGGTGTTGACGATCCGGCCGAAGACCGATCCCCCGGCGTCCTTCGCCCTGCTGCGCCAGTAGGTCGCGGCGTTGCGGGTGAGCAGGAAGTGACCCCGCAAATGCACGGCGATGACCTGGTCCCATTCCTCATCGGACATGTTGAACAGCATCCGGTCCCGGGTGATGCCGGCGTTGTTGACCACGATGTCGAGTCCGCCCAGCCCGTCGGCGCAGGACACCAGTTCGTCGGCCGTGGAGCGCTGGCTGATGTCACCGGTCACCGCGACGGCCTTGGAACCCGCGGCGCTGATCTCGTCGATCACGTCCGAGGCGTCCAGCGCGGCGGCGATGTCGTTGACGACGACGGTGGCGCCGAGGCGGGCCAAGCCGAGCGCCTCGGCGCGCCCGAGTCCCGCGGCCGCACCGGTCACCACCGCGACCTTCCCGGAGAGATCGGTCGCGTTCGTGCTGCTAGTCAATTTATGAATACCTCTAGTTTCGGGTCGCTCGCCGCTAGTCTTCGCGCAGCAGTGCCGCGCGCGGGCACTCGGCAATCGACTGCTCGGCCAGATCTTCTTGGTCGGACGGAATCGGATCGGTCTTCACGACGGCGTAGTCCTCATCGTCCAGGTCGAAGATATCCGGTGCGATTCCCAAGCACACCGCGTTGCCTTCGCACCGGTCACGATCAACGATCACCCGCACGGCATCCTCCTTGAAGCTGGCCCGGATCTCGCCCTCTGTCCCATCAGAATGTAGCTCCACCATAGGGCTCACGTGCATCTGAGGAAACGGTCGCTGGATTCCCAGACTAGAACGTGTTACAACCGGGAAGGCGAACGGGTAGCCGTTGGTCGAATAGCCGCTAGTCACGCTTATCCAAAAGGACGGCCGGAATGCGCATCAGTTACACCCCTGAACAGGAGGAGCTGCGTCGCGAGCTGCGGTCGTACTTCACCGCGCTCATGACGCCGGAGCGCCGCGAGGCGCTGCACTCGAACCAGGGCGAGGTCGGGACCGGCAACGCGTATCGCGACACCGTTTCGCAGATGGGCAAAGACGGGTGGCTGACCCTGAACTGGCCCAAGGAATACGGCGGCCAGGACCGCTCCCCGATGGACTCGCTGATCTTCACCGACGAGGCCGCGATCGCCGGTGTGCCAGTGCCCTTCCTGACGATCAACAGCGTGGCGCCCACCATCATGGCGTTCGGTACCGAAGAGCAGAAGAAGTTCTTCCTGCCCAAGATCGCCGCCGGGGATCTGCACTTCTCGATCGGCTACTCCGAGCCCGGCGCCGGCACCGACCTGGCCAACCTGCGCACCAGCGCGGTGCGCGACGGCGACGACTACGTCATCAACGGCCAGAAGATGTGGACCAGCCTGATCGCCTACGCCGACTGGGTCTGGCTGGCGGTGCGCACCAACCCCGAGGCCAAGAAGCACCGCGGCATTTCGATGATCGCGGTGCCGACGACGGCCGAGGGCTTCTCCTGGACGCCCGTGCACACCATGGCCGGGGTGGACACCAGCGCCACCTATTACTCCGACGTGCGCGTGCCGGTGACCAACCTGATCGGCGAGGAGAACGGCGGCTGGAAGCTGGTGACCAACCAGCTCAACCACGAGCGCGTCGCGCTGGTGTCGGCGCAACCGATCTTCCTGGCCCTGCGCGAGGTTCGCGAATGGGCGCAGAACACCAAGGACGACAGCGGGGCCCGGCTGGTCGACTCGGAGTGGGTGCAGCTGAACCTGGCCCGGGTGCACGCCAAGGCCGAAGTTCTCAAGCTGATCAACTGGGAACTGGCGTCGGCGGAAGGCCACGACTTGGGGCCGGCGGACGCGTCGGCGGCGAAGGTGTACGGCACCGAGCTGGCCACCGAGGCCTACCGGCTGCTGATGGAGGTCCTGGGTACCGCGGCGACGGTGCGTCAGGATTCGCCGGGCGCGAAGCTAGCAGGCCGGGTCGAGCGGATGCACCGGGCGTGCCTGATCCTGACCTTCGGCGGCGGCACCAACGAGGTGCAGCGCGACATCATCGGCATGGTCGCCCTCGGCCTGCCCCGGAACCGCTGAGTTCAAAGGACAAACATTCATGGATTTCACGACAACCGAAGCGGCGAATGACCTCGGCGGCCTGGTCGACACGATCGTCGACTCGGTGTGCACGCCCGAGCATCAACGCGAGCTCGACGGGCTCGAGCAACGATTCGACCACACCTTGTGGCGGAAGCTGATTGACGCCGACATCCTCACCAGCGCCTCGGCGTCCGCGCTGGGCGGCGACGGTTTCGGCGCGCTCGAACAGGTCGCGATCCTGGTTGCGCTGGGCCGTCAGCTGGCCGCCGTGCCGTACCTGGAATCGGTGATGCTGGGCGCCGGAGTGCTGGCGCGCTTCGGCTCCGAGAAACTGCAGCGGGACTGGGGAGTACCGGCCGTCAAAGGCGAGAAGATCCTGACCGTCGCGCTGGACGGCGAGATGGGTGAAGGGCCGGTGCGGGCTACCCGCTCCGGTGACGGCTACCAGCTGACCGGGACCCGCACGCAGGTCGTCTTCGGCCCCGTCGCGGACGCATTCCTGGTCCCTGCCGAAACCGATTCCGGCACAGCCGTTTTCCTGGTCAGCGCCGAAGATCAGGGCGTTAGCCTGACCACGCTGGCGACCACCGGGAAGAACAGCGTCGGGCACCTGGCGCTGGACGGCGTCGCGACCGACGATGCACGGAAGGTGGGCGGAAGCGAAGTCGCCGGCTGGCTCGGCACGCTGGGAACCCTGGGCCGCGCAGCCTATCAACTCGGGGTGCTCGATCGCGGGTTGCAGATGACGGCCGAATACGCCCGCGAGCGTGAGCAATTCGACCGGCCGATCGGCAGCTTCCAAGCGGTGTCGCAGCGGCTGGCCGACGGTTACATCGACGTCAAGGGACTGCGGTTGACGCTCACCCAGGCGGCGTGGAAGGTCTCGGAAGATATCCCCGCCGAGATCGATGTGGCCAGCGCCGCGTTCTGGGCGGCCGACGCCGGACATCGGGTCGCGCACACCATCGTGCACGTGCACGGCGGCGTCGGAGTCGACACCGATCATCCGGCGCACCGTTACTTCCTGGCTGCCAAGGAAGCCGAGTTCGCGCTGGGCGGTGCCACCGGGCAGCTGCGCCGGATCGGTCGCGAGCTGGCGGAAACCCCTGCCTGACAGTGACTTTGACTGACCCGACCGTCGCCGACCTGCTGGTACCGCTGGCTGAGATCGACGACCGAGGCGTCTACTTCGAAGACTCGTTTGTCAGCTGGCGCGATCATCTCCAGCACGCCGCCGCGATTACGGCGGCGCTGCGTGCGCGGCTGGACCCGGATAAGCCACCGCACGTCGGCGTGCTGCTGGAAAACACCCCATTCTTCTCCGCGATCCTGGTGGCCGCCGGCATGTCAGGCATCGTGCCGGTTGGCCTGAACCCGATACGGCGCGGCGAGGCGCTGGCCCGCGACATCGGCAAGGCCGATTGCCAGCTGGTACTGGCCGACGCGAAATCAGCTGAGACACTGGATGATATCGCGCACCTCAACGTCGATTCGCCGGAATGGGCCGACGAGGTGGCCGCGCACCGCGACGCCAAGCCGGCCTTCCAATCCGCGTCGCCCACGGACCTGTTCATACTGCTTTTCACATCGGGCACCAGCGGCGACCCCAAAGCGGTGATGGTCAGCCACGGCAAGGTCGCGTCGGCTGGTCTGCGGATGACGGAGCGCTTCAGCCTCAGCGCCGACGACGTCTGCTACGTGTCGATGCCGTTGTTTCATTCGAACGCGGTGCTGGTCGGTTGGGCGGTGGCGGCCGCGTGTCAGGGCTCACTAGCGTTGCGGCGCAAGTTCTCTGCGTCGGGCTTCCTACCGGATGTGCGTCGCTATGGCGCCAGCTACGCCAACTACGTGGGCAAGCCGCTGTCCTATGTGCTTTCCACGCCTGAACAACCCGACGACGCGGACAACCCACTGCGGGCGGTGTACGGGAATGAGGGTGTCCCGCACGACGTCGAGCGGTTCGCCCGCAGGTTCGGCTGTTTGGTGCAGGACGGGTTCGGTTCGACCGAACTCGGAGTGGCCATAGCCCGGACCCCCGAAACTCCCGACGGTTCGCTGGGTCCGCTGCCTGAGGGAGTCGACATCATCGACCCGGACACGGGCGAGCCGTGCCCGCCGGGGATCGCCGGCGAATTGGTGAACACGACCGGAGCCGGTGGTTTCGAGGGTTACTACAACGACGAGGCCGCGATGGCCGAGCGGATGCGCGGCGGGGTTTATCACAGCGGAGACCTCGCCTACCGCGATGAAGCCGGCTATGCCTATTTCGCCGGGCGGCTTGGCGATTGGATGCGCGTCGACGGAGAGAACCTGGGCGCCGCACCGATCGAACGGGTACTGCTGCGATACCCCGATGCGGCCGAGGTCGCCGTGTACGCGATCCCCGATCCGGTGGTCGGCGACCAGGTAATGGCTGCACTGGTGATGAGGCAGGGCAGCGAATTCGATGCCGAGAAATTTCGGGCGTTCCTGGCCGAGCAGCCCGACCTAGGGCCCAAGCAATGGCCGTCGAACGTCAGGATCAGCGCAGAGCTCCCGCGCACGGTGACATTCAAGGTGCTCAAACGCCAGTTGGCGGCCGAAGGCATCGACTGCCATGATCGGGTATGGCCGATACCCCGATAACCCGATGACGTCCCGGCCCCTTGAGCTTGCGTTGGAAGCGAGCTTCGAACAGCTTTCCGATGTGGTACCGGCGAACATTGGTGTTGCGATCGCCCGCCCGGACCGGACCTATTCACTGGGCAGGTGGTGGTCGGGCGTCGCCTGGTCGACGATCAAAGTGCCGCTGGCGATCGCGGCACTGCGCAGCGATTGGCTCAACGCGCGCGAGCTGACCGTCAAGGCCATCACCGAATCGGACAATCGCGCATCCGAACAGTTGTGGTCGCTGCTGGGCGAGCCGGTCGACGCGGCGCGCAAGGTACAGGGCGTCGTTGCCGAAGGTGGCGATACCGCGACGGTGGTCGAATCGCGGCGGCTACGACGTGGTTTCACCGCGTTCGGCCAGACGCAGTGGACTCTGCAGCGGCAAGCGCGATTCGCCGCGGAGTTGTCGTTGATCCCCGGCGCCGCGGACGTGATCGAGCTGATGGCTGACCTCACACCCGATCACCGATGGGGCCTGGCCGCCAATGGCTCTGCGGCTAAAGGTGGTTGGGGTCCGGGCACCGATGGCGAGTACCTGGTGCGGCAATTCGGGATCCTGTCCACGCCGTCCGGGGAATGGGGCGTGGCGTTGGCGGCCGAAGTCCGCGATGGCGGCTTTGAAACCGGAGTCGAGGTCGTCAACACGGTGACGGACTGGCTCGTCAGCCGGCTTCCCGTGCTGGCCCGTTATTGACGGATACGAACTCCAGGGGCAGCGCGATGCCACCGGCACCAGTACGAGGCGCGTGGTCGAGAAAACCGCCTAACCGGTGATCGACGGCACCACCGCGTCGATCAGATGCGGCCCGGGTTCGGCGAGGGCTGCGCGCAGCGCATCGGCGAACTCCTCGGCGGTGTTCACCCGCCGGGCCGGTACCCCCATGCCTTCGGCTATCTTGACGAAATCCATTGTGGGTCGCGATAAATCGAGCAGATCCAGCGCCTTGGGGCCGGGGGCAGACCCGGCGCCGACTCGTTGCAGCTCGATGCGCAGGATGTCGTAGGCGCTGTTGTCATACACCACCGTGGTCACGTCGAGGTTTTCGCGCGCCTGGGTCCACAGCCCCGAGATCGTGTACATCGCCGACCCGTCGGATTCCAGGCAGAGCACCGGACGGTCCGGGGCAGCCACCGCGGCACCGACCGCGGTGGGGATGCCGTAGCCGATAGCCCCGCCCGTCAGCGTCAGCCAGTCATGGGCCGGTGCACCCGCGGTGGCCTGTGCCAGCAGCAGACCCGAGGTGTTCGACTCGTCGACGACGATCGCCCGTTCGGGCATCAGCGCGCCGATCACGTCGGCCGCCGACGCCGAGGTCAGCGCGCCGGTCGGCAGCTGCGGGCGCAGGGCGGCGGCCAATGGGGCAACCGTGCCGGGGGCGATCTCGTCAGCCAATGCAATGAGCGCGTCGGCCGCACCGCCGTACTCCGCGAGCACATGCACCTCGCAGCCGGCCGGGACCAGGTCGCTGGGCATGTTCGGGTAGGCGAAGAAGGACACCGGAGATTTGGCACCGGCCAGGATCAGATGCTTGGCGCCATCCAGTTGGGCCGTGGCGGCCTCGGCGAAGTACGCCAGCCGTTCGACGGCGGGGACGCCGGCGCCACGTGCCAGGCGCGTCGGGAAGGTCTCGCACAGCCAGCGGGCCCCGGTCGCCTGCGCTATCCGCGCGGCCGCGGCCAGCCCGGCGGCACGGGTGGCGTCGCCGCCCACCATGATCACCGCCGGTTCTCCCGATCGCAAGACCTCCGCGACCTCGGCCGCCAGCAGCGGGTCCGCGCTTGCCGGCCGCACTGGTGTCGCGGCGGCGGGCGCGGCGCCGTCCGACCAGGACGCGTCAGCGGGCAGGATCAGCGTGGAGATCTGCGAGCTGGCCCGGCACGCCGCGATCGCCTCGGCGGCGTCGAGTGCCACGTCGGCGGCAGTGGCCGTGCGGCGCACCCAGCCCGAGACGCTGCCCGCGAGCGCATCGATATCGGATTCCAGTGGGGCATCGTACTTTTTGTGATACGTGGCGTGGTCCCCGACAACGACCACCATCGGTACGTGAGCCCGCCGCGCGTTGTGCAGGTTGGCCAGGCCGTTGCCCAATCCGGGGCCCAGATGCAACAGCACCGCCGCCGGCCGCTGGGCGATACGAGCGTATCCGTCGGCCGCTCCCGTGGCGACGCCCTCGAAAAGGGCTAGCACGCCTCGCATTTGAGGAACGGTGTCCAGCGCGGCCACGAAATGCATCTCCGAGGTGCCGGGGTTGGCGAAGCAGACGTCGACACCGCCGTCGACCAGGGTGTTGATCAGAGCCTGCGCACCGTTCACCTGTTTGCCTCCAGTCTGAATACGCGTTCGGCGTTGCCGTGGAGAAAGTCGTGGCGCGCCTCGTCGTCGAGCCCGAGTTCGTCGAGCCCGGCCAAAGCATGCGCGTGAGTGATCATCGGGTAGTTGGTGCCGAACAGGACTTTGCGTTGTCCGGTACCGGTTTTCATGAACCGGACCAGTTCGTCGGGCAGCCGCCGGATGGTGTAGGCCGACGTTTCGATGTAGACGTTCTCATGTTTGCGCGCGACGGCCACCATCTCCTCGGTCCATGGATAGCCGACGTGTCCGCACACGATCACCAGTTCGGGAAAGTCCAGCGCCACCTGGTCGATGTAGGGAATCGGGCGCCCGGTCTCCGAGGGCCGCAGCGGGCCGGTGTGACCGACCTGGGTGCAGAACGGAACGGCGGCCTCGACGCACTCGGCGAACAGCGGGTAGTAACGGCGATCGGTGGGCGGCGCGTTCCACAGCCAGGGCACCACCCGCAGGCCGACGAATCCCTCGGCGACCCGGCGCCGTAGCTCGCGGACCGCCTGCATCGGGCGATCGAGATCGACGGTCGCCAGACCGGCAAACCGGTTCGGGTGCAACCGAATCCATGCGGCGACCTCGTCGTTGGAAATGAGGTCCTGACCGTTGGGGCCGTACCACGCGCTGAGCAGCCCGAAGCCGACGTCGGCCGCGTCCATCGCCGCGACCGTGATGTCGATCGGAACATCGGCGTCCGGGATGGACCCTCCGGTCCAGCGACGTAGCGACGCCAGCATGTCGCTGCGCAGGAACCGCGCAGTCGGGTGCTGCATCCACACATCGATCGTCATCGCGCTTCGACTGTAGACGGCCCGGACGGGCTAGACCGAGCAGGCGGCTGGTTGAGGAGGAGCCATCCAAAACAACTGCTGTGGGACAAGCGCGGAGCTGCAATAGTGTTCGCAGGCTTCTCGGTGTCGTCCCAGGGCCCACAGGCACAAACGGAAAACTTGATGAGGGCTGATGAAAATTCGTTTGCGCGTACTGGTGGCGGCCGTGCCGCTGATGCTGATCACAGCTGCCTGCGGTTCGAACTCAACAGGTGCTTCGTCGACCTCCGTCGCCGCCGTCGACATCGCGACCGCGCCGCCGACGTCAAAAGTGGTCTTGTCGGAGATCGGTTCCAAGGATCTCTACCCGGTGCTCGCTGCGTGGGTTGCGGCCTATCACTCCAAGTACCTCAATGTCACGATCAATATCGACCGCCAGCCGGCCGCGGTCGGGATCTTGCAGGCTGCGGCCGGGGCGGTCAACCTCGGCGCTTCCGGCGTCCCCCTGTCCGAGGCTGACATGGCGGCCCACCCAGGGCTGATGAACATCGCACTGACCGTTTCCGCCGTGTACGTCCACTACAACCTGCCCGGTGTCACCGAGAGCCTCAAACTGAATGGCAAAGTGCTGGCGGCCATGTACCAGGGCACGATCAAAACCTGGAACGACCCGCAGATCGCCGCTCTGAACCCGGGGGTGAGTCTGCCGCCCACTCAGGTCGTTCCGCTCCACCGTTCCGACCCCGGGACCAGCGACACCTTCCTGTTCACCCAGTATCTGTCCAAGCAGGACCCCGAGGGCTGGGGTAAGTCGCCCGGCTTCGGCGCCACCATCGACTTCCCCGCGGTGCCGGGCGCACTCGGTGAGACCGGCGTGCCGGGCATGGCGGGCATGGTGACCCGCTGTGCCGAAAACCAGGGCTGCATCGCCTATCTCGCGAGCAGCTACCACGAGCAGGCCAGCCAAAGGGGACTGGGCGAGGCCCAGTTGGCCAATGCGTCGGGCAATTACGTAATGCCCGAGGCCGAAAGCATTGAGGCAGAGGCCGCCGGGTCCGCCGCGCAGGTGCCCGCGAACCAGGTGCTCTCGCTGGTCAACGGGCCCGCCCCGAACGGCTACCCGATCGTCAACTACGAGTACGCGATCGTCTACGCCAAGCAGAAGGATCCCGCTGTGGCGCAGACGATGCAGGCTTTCCTGCACTGGGTGGTGACCGACGGCAGCAAACCCAACTTCCTGGACGCGGTACACATCTACCTTCGGCCGCTGCCGGACTCGGTCGAGAAGCTGTCCGAGGCTCAGATCGCCAAGATCACCAGCTAGCTGAATTCTTCTCAGACGGCCAGCGCGGCGCGGGCGGCGGCATGCGTCTGCGCCGCGTACCCGCCCCCGAACAACACGACATGGGCCAGCAGCGGAAAGAGCTGATGCAGCCGGATGCGGTCGCGCCAACCGGGGTGCAGCGGTCGTACCTGCTGGTAGCCCACGACGATGTCGTCGTAGTGCGGGCAGCCGAACAGCGCGAGCATCGCCAGGTCGGTCTCGCGATGCCCGGCGTGCGCGGCCGGGTCGATCAGCACCACACCGTCGGGCGTCCACATCACGTTGCCGCCCCACAAATCGCCGTGCAGCCGGGCCGGCCGGTCGTCATCGTCGAAATCGCCTGCCCGGCAACGCGCCAGCACGGCGTCGATCGCGTCACGGGCCGACGCATCGAGGTGCGCCGTCGCGAGTTCGAGCATCGGAGCCAGCCGCTCTTCGGCGTAGAACTCGCCCCAGCGCAGGTGGCGCCGCAGCGACATCGGCAATGGTTGAGACAACGGCCCGAAGAAGCCCGGCCCATCCCAGCCGTCGGGACCCGCGCCGAATGCCGGCGCGCCCGCGTCGTGCGTGACGGCCAGTTGGCTGCCGAAGATGTGCGCCGCCGCCGGGTCGGGACGCACCGATTCGAGTCGGCGCAGGGTCAGGCTCGTTGCGTCAACCGAAACGATCGGCGCACCGGGCACGCCGCCGGCGACCGCCGAAAGCCATCGCAGCCCCGCGGCTTCCCAGGCGAAGTAGCCGGCGGGCGCGCCCGCGTGCTGTTTGACGAAGTCGGTCACCCGGCGCGGGCGTCAGGCAGTCGCGTGAGCGGCATGCACGTCGTCGGCCGGACGCGCCTCGGTCTGCTCCTTGGCCCAGCGGTAGTCGGGCTTACCGGCGGGCGAACGCTTCACCTCATCGACGAGCCAAAGACTGCGCGGCACTTTGTATCCCGCGATCTCGGAACGCACGAAGCTGTCCAGCTCCGACAGCGACGGCCGCGTCCCGGACCGCGCCTGCACGACGGCTGCCACGTGCTGCCCGTATCGGGGATCGGGCACACCGACCACCAAGGCATCGAAGACGTCGGGGTGCCCCTTGAGCGCGGCCTCGACCTCCTCGGGGTAGATCTTCTCGCCGCCGCTGTTGATCGACACCGAGCCACGGCCGAGCATCGTGACGCTGCCGTCCTCCTCGACCGTGGCGTAGTCGCCGGGGATCGCGTAACGGACGCCGTTGATGGTCTTGAACGTCTCGGCGGTCTTCTTCTCGTCCTTGTAATAGCCGACGGGAATGTTGCCCTTCTTGGCGATGAAGCCGCGCACTCCCGAGCCGGGCTGAACCTCGTTGCCGTCGTCGTCGAGGACGACGGTGCGGTGGTCGATCGTCACCCGCGGGCCGCCGCTGTGCGGCGCATCCTTGGCGACGATGCTGGTGCCGCCGAAGCCGGTCTCCGAGGAGCCGATCGAGTCGGTGATGACCCGGTTGGGCAGCAGCTCGAGGAACTTCTCCTTGATGCTCGGCGAGAACAGCGCCGCGGTGGAGGCGAGCAGGAACAGCGACGACAGGTCGTACTCGTTGCCCTTGTCCTGGTGCGCCAGCAGCGCGTCGAGCAACGGTCGCGCCATCGCGTCGCCGGTGAAGAACAGCAGGTTCACCTTGTGGTCGTGAATCGTGCGCCAGACTTCGTCGGCGTTGAATTCCGGTGCGAGAACGGTGGTTTGACCCGAGAAGATCGACATCCAGGTGGCCGACTGGGTGGCGCCGTGAATCATCGGCGGAATCGGGTGCCGGACCATCGGCGGGTTGGCCGCGGCGGCCTTGGCCAGGTCGTACTCGTCGGAGATGAATTCGCCTGTGGCGAAGTCGGTTCCACCGAACAGCACGCGGTAAATGTCCTCGTGGCGCCACATCACGCCCTTCGGGAATCCGGTGGTGCCGCCGGTGTAGAGCAGGTAGATGTCGTCGGCGCTGCGTTCGCCGAAGTCGCGCTCGGGTGAACTCTGCGCGATCGCGGCGTAGAACTCGACGCCGCCGTATTGCTGGAAGTCGTTGTCGCTGCCGTCCTCCACGACGAGGATCGTCTTGACATTGGGCGTCTCCGGCAAGACATTCGCCACCCGGTCGGAGTACTGGCGCTCGTGGACCAGCGCGACCATGTCGGAGTTGTCGAACAGGTAGCGAAGCTCGCCCTCGACGTAGCGGTAGTTGACGTTCACCAGGATGGCGCCGGCCTTGATGATGCCGAGCATCGCGATCACGATTTCGATGCGGTTGCGGCAGTAAAGTCCGACCTTGTCGTCCTTCTGCACACCCTGTTCGGCCAGGTAGTGCGCGAGGCGGTTGGCCTTCTCCTCCAGCTCGGCGTAGGTCAGCTGTTGATCGCCGCAGATGAGCGCTACACGGTCAGGCACGGCGTCGATGGCGTGCTCGGCAAGGTCGGCAATATTCAGGGCCACGGCCACCAAATTAGAACGTGTTACATTTCTTGACAAGTTCATGCTCGACGTGGAGTGAAAGGCGGTAGCCGTGGCGGAGGCGCCAGCAAACGAACCAACGGGACCCGACGCGCTGGTCGAGCAGCGCGGTCACACCCTCATCGTCACCCTGAACCGACCACACGCCCGCAACGCGCTGAGCACCGAAATGATGGAAATCATGGTGCAGGCCTGGGACCGCGTCGACAACGACGATGACATCCGGTGCTGCATCCTGACCGGGGCCGGTGGCTACTTCTGCGCCGGCATGGACCTCAAGGCAGCAACCAAGAAGCCGCCGGGCGAATCCTTCAAGGACGGCAGCTACGACCCGTCACGCATCGACGCCCTGCTGAAGGGCCGTCGGCTGACCAAGCCGCTGATCGCCGCCGTCGAGGGACCCGCGATCGCCGGGGGCACCGAGATCCTGCAGGGCACCGACATCCGCATCGCGGGCGAGAGCGCCAAGTTCGGCATCTCCGAGGCCAAGTGGAGCCTGTACCCGATGGGCGGCTCGGCCGTCCGACTGGTGCGCCAGATCCCCTACACCGTCGCCTGTGACCTGTTGCTGACCGGCCGGCACATCACCGCCGCCGAGGCCAAGGAGATGGGCCTGATCGGGCATCTGGTGCCGGACGGGCAGGCGCTGACCAAGGCGCTCGAGATCGCCGAGCTGATCGAGAACAACGGCCCACTGGCCGTGCAGGCGATTCTGCGGGCGATCCGCGAGACCGAGGGCATGCACGAGAACGACGCGTTCAAGATCGACACCCAGATCGGGATCAAGGTGTTCTTGTCCGACGACGCCAAGGAAGGCCCGCGGGCGTTCGCCGAAAAGCGCAAGCCCAACTTCCAGAACAAGTAGCGCCTTGCGCCTGCCGCGCCTAGCGCCTGGGCGCACGCCGCGCAAAGGCCTAGGCCAGCGGGGCGTTGGGGGTGAACGTGACGGGCATCTTCTCCAGGCCGGACACGAAGTTCGCCGGCCGCAACGGCAGCTGCGCGTCTGGAGAGGCCAGCCGCATGTCCGGCAGGCGCTGCAGCAGCCGCGTCTGCATGATCGACAGCTCGAGACGGGCGAGTTGGTTGCCGAGACAGAAGTGCGTGCCAAAGCCGAACGCGAGGTGGTTGTTCGGGTAGCGCTCGATGTTGAAACTCTCCGGCTCGTCGAAGACCTTCTCGTCGAAGTTCGCCGACTCGAACAGCAGGATCATCTTCTCGCCCTCGTGCAACTCGGTCCCGTGGAACTCGGTGTCCGCGGTGATCGTGCGCGCCATGTTCTTCACCGGCGCGGTCCAGCGCAGCATCTCTTCAATTGCGTTGGGCAGCAAGCTCAGATCGCCGGCCAGGCGCTTGTGCTGATCGGGGTGCTGCAGCAGTTGCCTGGTTCCGCCCGACAGCGTGTGCCGCGTGGTCTCGTCGCCGCCGATCAGTAGCAGCAGCACCTCGGTGACGATCTGGTGGTCTTCCAGCCCCGCCCCTTCGACCTGCGCGTGTACGAGAACGCTGACCAGGTCGTCGGTCGGGTCCTTCTTGCGCTCCTCGATCATGCCCATCATGTATTGGCTGTAGGTGGCGAAGGCCTCCATCGTGACCTGGATATCCGCCTCGGCCGCAGTGCTGCTCAAGGAACTGACCAAATCGTCGGACCATTTGAGGAACATCGCGCGTTCCTCGGGACGCACACCGAGCATGTCGCCGATGACCGCCATCGGCAGCGGCGCGGCCAGGTCCCAGACGAAGTCGCACTCACCGCGTTCGCACACCGCGTCGATCAGCGTGTCGCACAGCGAGGTAATCGAGGCCTCGAGGTTCTTCACCCGCTTGCGGGTGAACCCGTAGTTGACGAGCTTGCGGCGCAACAGATGTTGCGGATCGTCCATCTCGATCATCATCTCGACGCCCGGCTGGTCGGGGCGGATGCCGCCGGCATTCGAGAACAACTCCGGGTTGCGCTCGGCCTCGATGACGGACTGATACGTCGAGGCCGCGGCCAGCCCATTGCGGTCTCTGAAGACCGGCTCGTTCTCGCGCATCCATTTGTAGATCGACCGGGAGTCACCGGCGTAGAAAGCACCGTCCGTCAAGTCGACGTCGGGTTTGGTCATCGTCATGAGATCTCCTGGGCATCGCCGAATGTCATCTGAACCTGGTCAGCAGAGCTGGACAGCAACGCACGCTTCGGAAGACCAAGCGATGCAAGCTCTTTCGCGTATGGATGATCGCCCAGCCGGACGCTCACGCCACCAAGCCGTGTCCGTACACCGTCCAGGGTGTGCTCGAAGGCCGTCTCGCGGGTGATCCCGTCGCGGTGGGAGTAGCTGCGCTGCGCCTGCTGGCGTGGGGTCAGCCGGATCGGCAGGCCGGGACGGAAGTCCATCCCGATCACCAGTTGCCCGTCGATCACGCAGTCGAACCCGAACTGACGGCCCTCGCGAATCGTGAAGTCCGCCATGACTTTCGGGTAACCCCAGATCTTCGTCCCCGCCTCCAGAGTGAACGGCTGGTCCACGGGCAGATGATGAATGAAGGCGCCGGCGGACCCCAAGGCGCGCGGCCCGCTCGCGGTCGACCCCGGCGGGTTGACCATCACGCTGGTGCCGAACTCGTAGTACTGGCCCAGGTCTCCGTCGATGTAGTGCATCAGCATCAGGACCACGATCGTGCGCCCGGGCAGGTAGCGGCAGACCTGCAGGCCGCTGTAGTCGATCAGGTGCTGAGCGGCGTCGGCGTCCACCGAGAACATCGCCATGTGCTGATTTGCCTGGCGGATCCTCACCGGCATGGTGAGGACGGTGCCCGCGATGGTGTGCTGCGACACAGTCATCCGGTCAATCTAGAACCCGTTCTATTGACGGGGCAAGCCCCGGCCTAGATCAGCGCGGCGAGGTCTCGGACCTGCTCGGGAGAGCGACCGGAGACGACCATCATCGTGACGCCGGCGGCTTCCCACGCCGCGATCTGCTTACGGACGTAGTCGACGTCGCCCACGATCGCGGCATCGTCGATGACCTCGTCGGGGATGATCTCGGCGGCCTTGTCCTTCTGGTTGCTGCGGAACAGCTTGGTGACGTCGTCGACCACCTCGGCGTAACCCATCCGGCGATAGACATCGGCGTGGAAGTTGGTGTCCTCGGCACCCATGCCGCCCATGTAGAGCGCGATGTAGGGCTTCATGGCCGCGAATGCGGCGCTGCGGTCCTCGGTGATGACGATGTTGGCCGTCGCGCAGATCTCGAAGTCCTCGCGGCTGCGGCGGGCGCCCGGCCGCGCGAAGCCCTCGTCCAGCCACTCGTTATAGGTGTCGGCCATCCGTGGCGTGTAGAAGATCGGCAACCAGCCGTCGCAGACCTCCGCGGCCAGCGCGACGTTCTTCGGCCCCTCGGCGCCCAGCATGATCGGGATGTCGGCGCGCAGCGGGTGGGTGATGGGCTTGAGCGGCTTGCCCAGGCCCGTGGTGCCCTCGCCGGTTCGCGGTAGCGGGTAGTGGGGGCCGTCGCTGGTCACCGGCGCCTTGCGGGCCCACACCTGCCGGATGATGTCGATGTACTCGCGGGTGCGGGCCAGCGGCTTGGGAAACGACTGGCCGTACCAGCCCTCCACGACCTGCGGCCCGGACACCCCGAGCCCGAGAATGTGCCGGCCGCCGCTGAGGTGGTCGAGGGTGAGCGCCGCCATCGCGCACGCGGTCGGGGTGCGCGCGGAGAGCTGAACGACTGACGTGCCCAGCCGCACCCGCTGCGTCGACGAACCCCACCAGGCCAGCGGTGTGTAGGCGTCGGAACCCCATGCTTCGGCGGTGAACACGGCGTCGAATCCGGCGGCCTCCGCTTCGGCGACGAGTTCCGCGTGGTTCTCCGGCGGCTGAGCGCCCCAATACCCCAGCTGCAAACCCAGCTTCATTTCTCGCACCTTTCCTGGCCGAACCGGACCCGATATTGAATCGGTTCTTAGAACCTGTTCTACTCGTTGACGTGACAGCCACTTCGAGCGGCCCGACCACGATCGATCACTCCGAGCCGCCCCTCTCAGCGCCGTTAACTCTCGCCTTCGACTACACCCGTTCAGTCGGTGCCACGCTAGGCAAGTTCTTCACCGCACTGCGTGAGCGCCGCGTCCTCGGAGTGCGCGGATCGGATGGCCGGGTGCATGTGCCACCGGCCGAATACGACCCGGTTACCTACGAACCGCTGGGCGAGATGGTACCGGTCTCATCCGTCGGCACCGTCGTGTCCTGGACCTGGCAGCCCGA
This sequence comes from Mycobacterium sp. Aquia_213, assembly GCF_026625985.1. Taxonomy (NCBI): domain Bacteria; kingdom Bacillati; phylum Actinomycetota; class Actinomycetes; order Mycobacteriales; family Mycobacteriaceae; genus Mycobacterium; species Mycobacterium sp. Aquia_213. The sequence goes on along the minus strand of NZ_CP113116.1, from coordinate 606,821 downwards.
CCCGCTGGAGGGCCAGCCGCTGGACCGGCCGTTCGCCTGGGCCCTGATCAAGCTGGACGGCGCCGACACCCCGTTGATTCACGCGGTCGACGCCGGTGAACCGGACAAGATCAACACCGGCGCACGCGTGCATGTGCACTGGGCCGACGAGACGGTCGGCGCCATCACCGATATCGCCTATTTCAAGCTTGGTGACGAGAAAGAGCCGGTCGAGCCGGTCGCCAGCGACCAGGACCCGGTCACGATGATCGTCACGCCGGTCTCGCTGACCATTCAGCACACCGCGTCGCACGAGGAGAGCGCCTACTTGCGCGCCATCGCGGAAGGCAAGCTGCTGGGCGCGCGCACCGGGAAGAACGGCAAGGTCTACTTCCCGCCGCACGGCGCCGACCCGGCCACCGGCCAGCCCACGACCGAGTTCGTCGAGCTGCCGGACAAGGGCACCGTGACAACGTTCGCGATCATCAACATCCCGTTCCAGGGCCAGCGCATCAAGCCGCCCTACGTGGCCGCGTATGTGCTGCTGGACGGCGCCGACATCCCGTTCCTGCATCTGGTCGCCGACATCGACGCACACGAGGTGCGGATGGGCATGCGAGTGGAAGCGGTGTGGAGGCCCCGGGAGGAATGGGGTTTTGGCATCGACAACATCGAGTACTTCCGGCCCACCGGTGAACCGGACGCCGAGTACGACACCTACAAGCACCACCTGTAAAGGGCCCACCTGCACATGAGCGAACGCAATGTTGCGGTCGTCGGCTTTGCCCACGCCCCGCATGTCCGCCGCACCGACGGCACCACCAACGGCGTCGAGATGTTGATTCCGTGCTTCGCCCAGCTCTACGAGGAGCTGGGCATCGCCCGGACCGACATCGGCTTCTGGTGCTCCGGATCGTCCGATTACCTTGCCGGACGAGCCTTTTCGTTCATCTCGGCCATCGACTCGATCGGCGCTGTTCCACCGATCAACGAGTCGCACGTCGAGATGGACGCGGCCTGGGCCCTCTACGAGGCCTACATCAAGATCCTGACCGGCGAGGTGGACACCGCGCTGGTGTACGGCTTCGGCAAGTCCTCGGCCGGCATCCTCCGCCAGATCCTGTCGCGGCAGACCGACCCCTATACCGTCGCGCCGCTGTGGCCGGACTCGGTGTCGCTGGCCGGACTGCAGGCCCGCCAGGGGCTCGACTCCGGCAAGTGGACCGAAATACAGATGGCCCGGGTCGCATTCGATGCATTCGCCAACGCCCGCCGGGTCGACAAGGTGGAGTCTGCGGTCAATGTGGAAGACCTGCTGGAGCGGCCGTTCTTCGCCGACCCGTTGCGACGGCACGACATCGCACCGATCACCGACGGCGCGGCGGCAATCGTGCTGGCCGCCGACGATCGCGCTCGCGAGTTGCGGGAAAACCCGGCGTGGATAACCGGAATCGAGCATCGCATCGAAACCCCGGTGCTCGGTGCCCGCGACCTCACCGACTCCCCGTCGACGCGGGCCGCGACCAAGGCCGCCACCGGCGCCAACACCGCCAACCTCGACGTCGCCGAGATCCACGCACCCTTCACCCACCAGCACCTGATCCTGGCGGACGCCATCCGGATCCCGGGAAAGACGAAAGTCAATCCGTCCGGCGGAGCACTGTCGGCCAACCCCATGTTTGTTGCCGGTCTCGAACGCATCGGGTTTGCTGCACAACACATTTGGAACGGTTCTGCGAATCGGGTGCTGGCGCACGCCACCAGCGGGCCTGCGCTGCAACAGAATCTCGTCGCGGTCATGGAAGGAACGAACTGATGGCCGGCGCAGGAGCGCATCTCGCCGCGGTACTGGGTACCGGGCAGACCAAGTATGTAGCCAAGCGAAAAGACGTCTCGATGAACGGCCTGGTGCGCGAGGCGATCGACCGCGCGCTGGAAGACTCCGGTTCCACCTTCGACGACATCGACGCGGTCGTGGTCGGCAAGGCGCCGGACTTCTTCGAGGGCGTCATGATGCCGGAGCTGTTCATGGCTGACGCCGTCGGCGCCACCGGCAAGCCGCTGATCCGGGTGCACACCGCGGGTTCGGTCGGTGGGTCGACCGCGGTGGTGGCCGCCAGCCTGGTGCAGTCCGGGAAGTACAACCGGGTGCTGGCGATGGCCTGGGAGAAGCAGTCGGAATCAAATGCCATGTGGGCGTTGTCGATTCCCATTCCCTTCATCAAGCCGGTCGGTGCCGGCGCGGGAGGCTACTTCGCCCCGCACGTGCGCTCCTACATCCGCCGCTCGGGTGCACCGTTGAACATCGGTGCCATCGTCGCGGTCAAGGACCGGCTCAACGGAGCCCGCAACCCTCTGGCGCATCTGCATCAACCCGACATCACCGTGGAGAAGGTGATGGAGTCCCCTATGTTGTGGGACCCGATCCGCTACGACGAGACCTGCCCGTCTTCCGACGGTGCCGCCGCGGTCGTGATCGGCAACGAAGAGAACGCCGAAGCCCGCCTGGCGCAAGGACATCCGGTGGCCTGGATCCACGCCACCGCGCTGCGCACCGAACCGCTGCAGTTCTCGGGCCGCGACCAGGTCAGCCCGCAGGCCAGCCGTGACGCGGCGGCGGCGCTGTGGAAGGGCGCCGGTATCAAGAGCCCGATTGACGAGATCGACGTCGCGGAGATCTACGTGCCGTTCTCGTGGTTCGAGCCAATGTGGTTGGAAAGCCTCGGCTTTGCACCCGAGGGCGAGGGCTGGAAGCTCACCGAGTCCGGCGAGACCGCGATCGGCGGCAAGCTCCCGGTGAACCCGTCCGGCGGCGTGCTCTCGTCGAACCCGATCGGCGCGTCCGGCCTGATTCGCTTCGCCGAATCGGCGATCCAGGTGATGGGCAAGGGCGGCGATCACCAGGTGCCCGGTGCCCGAAAAGCGTTGGGGCACGCCTACGGTGGCGGCTCGCAGTACTACTCCATGTGGGTGGTCGGCGCGGACAAGCCCGAGAAAGCAAGCGCGTGAGCGAACATCCGGCCCACGAGGGCGGCCGTCGCTCACGCGAAGCGGTCGGGGCCAGGGACAAAGAAGCCTGGCTCGCGGTGTTCACCGACGACGCCATCGTCGAAGACCCCATTGGACCGTCGGCCTTCGACCCCGAAGGCAAGGGACACCGCGGCCGCGATGCGATCTCGGCGTTCTGGGACAAGGCCATCGCCCCCACCACCAAAATCGAGTTCGTCTTCCGCGATACCTACCAATGCGGCAACGAGGAAGCCAATGTCGGCCACATCCTGATCACGACGGGCGACTACCAGACAACGGCCGAAGGCGTGTTCACTTACAAGGCCAACGACGAGGGCAAACTAGTTGCCCTGCGCGCGTATTGGGAAATGGACCGCGCGGTCGCGAATACCCGCAAGGTCTAAGTCCGGCGCAAATTCCCGAAATTAACCTGGAACTTCCTGTGCGCGTGCAACGTCGCGCGGTAGTGTCCTTCTGTCGTGATCACCGTGGGGGGTGAGGGAGTCGGCCCGTGTTCGATGCCCAGTTCGATACCCCCGCAACGACTCCGTCGCATAAACGCCTGCGGATCCTGTCGATCGCGGGCGCCGCAATCCTGCTGATTCTCGCGGTCGTCGCCGTCTACCTGTTGTTCGGGCGGACAACCCAGGCCGCGACCAAACCCGGTCCGACGCCGAGTCTCGGGGCACGGTCCGGTGAGGTCGCCCTGCCCTTCGAGTTCGTCGATACCGACGGGCTGGAGGTGGACGGTGCGGGCACCGTATACGTCTCCGACGCGGGCACCGACCGGGTGTGGCAGCTGAAAGCCGGCGCTGACAAACCGACCGTGCTCCCGTTCACCGGGCTCAAGGAGCCGGGCGGTCTATCGGTGGACGGCAACAATGCCGTCTATGTCGTCGACCAGAGAAACAATCGGATACTGAAACTGCCGGCCGGCTCCAGCACGCAGATCGAATTGCCGATAACCGGGCTCAAGGATCCTCACGGAATCGCGGTGAATAGCCGCGGGAACGTCTTCGTCGCCGACTTCCAGGGCAATCGGGTGCTGGAATTGCCCGCGGGCTCGAATACTCAGGTCGAGTTGCCATTCGCCGGACTCAAACAGCCTTACGACCTTGCCGTGGATGAGGCCGATACCGTGTACGCGGCCGACGCCGGCAACAACCGGGTGGTGAAACTGGTCGCGGGCACGACCAACCCGGTCGACCTTCCATTCACCGGTCTGAATTTTCCGAACAGTGTGGCAATCGACCACAGCGGCAACGTGTATGTGACCGACCTGAACAACAATCGGGTGCTCAAGCTCGCGGCCGGCACAAATACCGAGTCCAGACTGCCCTTCAACAATTTGAGCGCGCCGTTTGAGGTGGCGGTGAGCCCTCAGGGTGATATTTACGTCGCCGATTTCCACAACCGGGTGCTCAAACTGCCAGCGGGATACCAACCTATCCCCGTTGCGAATTAGCCCAGACTTCCGCAGGGCGAGTATTTCTCCGCATCTTGCTATGCGTCGGGAATACCGCGCGGTAGTGTCCTGGTGTCGCGAACACCGTGGTGGTTGAGGAGCCGGCGCATGGACGACGATTGGGAGTTCGAAGCGCCGGCGAAGGCAAAGCCGCCAAAGGCGCCACGGTCCCGGCCCACCCCAGCGATCCTGGGCGCCGCGGCCGTCGTGATCATCACGATCCTCGGCCTGGTCGGATACTTCGCCTTCGGGCGCACATCGTCCGGCAAGGCCGCGTCCACGCAGACCGTGACGTCAAGCTCCGCGCCGTCCGCTCCCGGCCCTGTCGTGCTGCCGTTCACCCTCGCGGATCCCGAAGGGGTGGAGGTGGACAGCGCCGGCAATGTGTACGTCGCCGACTCGGGCGGCAACCGGGTGCTGGAGTTGCGGGCCGGCTCCAACACGCCAATCGAGTTGCCGTTCACCGGGCTGAACCGCCCGGCCGGTCTGGCGGTGGACACCAAGGGCGATCTCTACGCCGTTGACGAGAACGACAAGCGGGTGCTGGAACTTCCGGCCGGCGCCAAGACCCAGATCGAACTTCCGTTCACCGGTCTGACCGAGCCCCATGGCGTGACGGCAGACAGCGTCGGGAATGTCTACGTCGCCGATTTCAAGAACAACCAGGTGCTCGAAATGCCCGTCGGCTCGAATGTTCAGGTTCCGGTGCCGTTCACCGGACTCAACCAGCCCTACGATCTCGCGGTGGACAGCGCCGACGCCATCTATGTCGCGGACGCGGGCAACAATCGGGTGCAGAAGCTGGCCGCGGGCACGACCACCCCGGTCATCCTCCCGTTCACCGGCCTGAACTTTCCGAACAGTGTGGCCATCGACCGCAGCAACAGCGTCTACGTCACCGACTTGAACAACAACCGGGTGCTACGGCTGACGGCGGGCTCGAACATGGTGTCCCTGCTGCCTTTCGGTGATCTGTTCGCGCCCTATGGGATAGCGGTCGGGCCTCAGGACGACGTGTATGTGGTCGACTTCCACAACCGGGTGCTGAAGTTGCCGGCGGGATATCAGCCGACAGAACTCACGCATTGACCCAGGCGGTCTAGATCGGCTCCAGCCCGGCGAGATGCCGCTGCGCGAGGTCACGGTAGGCCTGCGGGTTCAGGTTGATCCACATCTCGGCGCCCGTTCCGGCGATGGGGCCCTTGATCTGGGCCGGGGATCCGACAACGAGCACCCCGGCCGGGATCTGCGTGCCGGCCGTCACCAGAGAATGGGCTGCAACCAGGCTGCGCGCACCGATCACCGCACCGTCGAGAACGGTGGCGTGGTTGGCGATCAGTGCCTCGGAACCGACGTGAACGCCGTGAATGACGCACATATGGGCCACCGTCGCACCCGGTCCGATATCGACGGGGATCCCTGGCGGCGCGTGCAACACCGAGCCGTCCTGCACATTGGCGCCTTCCCGCACGACGATCGGCCCATAGTCGCCGCGCAGTACGGCGTTGAACCAGACCGACGCCCCGGCCTCGACCGTAACGTCGCCGATCAGGGTCGCGGTCGGCGCCACGAAGGCTGTGGGATCGATCCTTGGCGCTCGACCCTCGAATGCAAACAGTGGCATCGTCTAGATATACCCCAAGCATGAAGCACCCCCGGGACAACGCAGCTAGGCCCGCTGTCGTTGCGCGCGCGGGTCTAAAAACTGTAACGTGTTCTAGTTAGAAGGCCAGCAAGCTGGAGGTGACAGGTGACTACCGACACTAAAGCGGTCGGCATCCGGGAAATCGATCCCGGCGCGTTGCCGACCAGATACGCCCGCGGTTGGCACTGCCTGGGCGTCGCGGAGGACTTCCGGGACGGCAAGCCGCACTCGATTCAGGCGTTCGGCACCAAGCTGGTGGTGTTCGCGGACTCGCAGGGCGACATCAAGGTTCTCGACGGCTACTGCCGCCATATGGGTGGGGACCTGTCCGAGGGCACGATCAAGGGCGACGAGGTCGCCTGCCCGTTCCACGACTGGCGCTGGGGTGGCGATGGCCGCTGCAAGCTGGTGCCTTACGCCAAGCGCACGCCGAAAACAGCGCGCACCCGGTCGTGGACTACCGATGTGCGCGGCGGCCTGCTGTTCGTCTGGCACGACCACGAGAACAACCCGCCGGACCCCGCCGTTCGCATTCCGGACATCCCGGAATCCCACAGTGACGAGTGGACCGAGTGGCGCTGGAACAGCATCCTCATCGAAGGGTCCAACTGCCGCGACATCATCGACAATGTCACCGATATGGCGCACTTCTTCTACATCCACTTCGGCTTGCCGACCTACTTCAAGAACGTCTTCGAGGGCCACATCGCTTCGCAATACCTGCACAACGTGGGCCGCCCCGATGTCAACGATCTGGGCACCTCTTACGGCGAGGCGCACCTGGACTCCGAAGCGTCCTATTTCGGCCCGTCGTTCATGATCAACTGGCTGCACAACAGCTACGGCGGATACAAGGCCGAGTCGATTCTGATCAACTGCCACTACCCGGTGACCCAGAACTCCTTCATGCTGCAGTGGGGCGTGATCGTCGAAAAGCCCAAGGGCATGGACGAAAAGATGACCAACAAGCTTTCGAAAGTCTTCACCGAGGGTGTCAGCAAGGGCTTCCTGCAGGACGTCGAAATCTGGAAGCACAAGACCAGGATCGACAACCCGCTGTTGGTCGAGGAAGACGGCGCGGTGTACCAGCTGCGTCGCTGGTATCAGCAGTTCTACGTCGATGCCGCCGATGTCGAGCCGGAGATGGTGGAGCGCTTCGAGATCGAGGTGGACACCAGCCGCGCCATTGAGCACTGGAACGTCGAGGTGGCCGAGAACCTCAAGGCACAGGACGCCGAAACCGCTGCGGCCGAAGAAGTTCCAGTCGAACAACACTGACGACATGCCTGACGATCAGCCGGCGGTTCCCGACGTCGATCGGCTCGCCCGATCGATGCTGCTGCTGCATGGCGACGGCCACGATCACGAGGACAAGCCCGCCCGCAACGGTGGGTCTGGATCCTGGTCGAAGTCAAGGGATTTCACGAACGACCCGCAGCGTGCTGCCGCGGTCCGCGAGGCCAGCCTGGCCGACCGGGAGCGCTACCTCACCTCAGGTCTGCAGCCGGTGGATTGCCGCTTCTGCCACATCACGGTGAGCGTGCGACGACTGGGTCCGGGACATACTGCGGTGCAATGGAATGCCGAGGCGTCGCAGCGGTGCGCCCACTTCGCCGAGGTGCGGGAATCCGGCGGCGACACCGCACGAACCAGGTCGTGCCCGCGGCTGTCCGACAGCATCGAACACGCGGTCGCCGAGGGCTATCTGGAGCGCCCCGACGAAGACTAGGTCGGCTTACAGCCCCGCGAAGCGTTCCTTGACCTCGTCGGCGGTGAGCCCGTAGTCGGCCAGCGAGTACTTGTGCTTCGGAGCCCGCGCGCCGGTCTGACTCTCGGCGTGGCTGTCCTCCATAGCCTTTCGGGCCTCGTCAGTCAGATCCATGCCGAAGTATTGGTACACATTGGCGACAGTCCCGAGCGGATCGGCGATCAAATCGCGGTAGTCGACGTCGTAGAACTGGGCCGGATCGTGTTTGGCGCGCACGGTGTTGAATCGCTCCAGCCCGCGTGACCAGGTATCCATTGAATCCGCGCCGATCTGCGCCCCCACGAAGGTGTCCGACCATCCCTCGGCGGTGTGCTGCGCCAGCGAGCACATCGATCCCATGATCGTCTCCACCGGCCGGTGCGTCTGGATCACCAGCGCGTCCGGGTAGGTCTCCAGCAACGCGTCGAGCGCGAACAGATGGCTGGGATTCTTGAGCACCCAACGCTTTTCGACATCGTTGAGGCCGATCAACTGAAGGTTGCGGCGGTGCCGCCGATACGACGGCGTCCAGTCCTGCTGGGACAGCCACTGCGAATAGGTCGGTAGGTGCGACAGCGTCTCGTACGACACCGAATGCAGCGACTGGCGCAGCAGCTGCCAGCACTCCTCCAGCTCGTAGGCGGCCATGAAATGTAGGCCGGTGTAGTCCGGATTCTCCTCGTGCGCCTTGGTGAACTGCGCGTTGAGCTGGCTGTACCACGGGTTTGAATCCCAGGTGTCGCGAGGCGGACGCGGCTGCGGGAACTCGGCCAGCCACAAATGCAGACCCTGATGGACGGGGTCGGCACCGAGCAGGCGGTGCAAGATCGTAGTGCCGGTGCGCGGCAGCCCAGTGACGAAGATCGGCCGCTCGATGGCGACGTCGGCGTACTGCGGATACTGCTTCCATGCGGACTCCGAGAACAGCCTGGCCACCAACGCGCCGCGCAAGAAGAACCGATTCATCTTGCTGCCCAACGAAGTCAGGTTCGCGTCGCGCCGATAGGACTCCAGCAGCACCCCCAGCGCTTCACGGTAGTTGTCGTCGTCGACGCCGAAGTCGTCTAGCCCAACCAGCTTGGTGGCCGACGCGTGCATGTCCTCGACGGTGCCGACGTCGGTGCGTTCCGCCATTAGGTGTGGTACTCCCCGCAGTTGACATCCAGCGTCTGGCCGGTGATGCCGCTGGACAGGTCGCTGGCCATGAACAGAATCGCCGAGGCCACCTCGTCCTCGGTGGGCAGCCGCTTGAGGTCGGAGTCGGCCGCGGTCGCGTCGTAGATCTGCTCGGCGGTGGTGCCGTACTTGCCGGCCTGGTGGTTGAAGTATGCCTGCAGCGTCTCACCCCAGATGTAGCCGGGAGCAACGGAATTGACGCGGATGCCCTGCTCCCCCAGCTCGGTGGCCAGCGAATGGGACATGGACAGCAGCGCGGACTTGGCCATCTTGTAGGCGCCGTACTTCGCCTGCGAGTGCCGAAGCACCATCGAGTTGACGTTGACGATCGAGCCCTTTGCCTCGGCCAGCGCCGGGGTGAAGCCCTGGATCAGGCGCAGCGCACCCAGCGCGCTGAGTTCGATAGCGTCGCGGATGTGCTGAAAGCTGGTACCCGAGAACGGCTTCAGCGAGGGCACCCGGAACGCGTTGTTGATCAGCACGTCGACCTTGCCGTAGGCCTCCAGCGTAGCGTCGACGAGGTTGCTCACCTGGTCGTCTTCGGTGATGTCGGTGCGCACCGTCGTCGCACGGCCGCCGATGTCGGCGATCTGCTTGGCGACGTCGTCCAGGCGTTCGGGAGTGCGCGCAGCCAGCACCAGATCGGCGCCTTCCCGCGTGCATCGGTGCGCCAATGTGGTGCCCAGACCCGGGCCCACACCGCTGATCACCACTACCTTGCCATCGAGCAACTTCGTCATCCCAGCATCCTTGCCTGAATTTGTTGATGGCGCAGTGTAATTCGCGCGCGCCAGTCGTCCTCGGAAATCTTGTTGTGGTCGAAGTAGGGCAACTTGCTCGCCACCGCGTCGAGGTCGACCAGCTCGACCGTCGGGCCGTCGGCATCGGTCAGCTCGCGCGACACTCGCTGCCAGCGGAACTGCAGGTATCCGCGTCGGTGCGCCAGGGTCTCGACCCAGTTGGTCACACCCGGATTTGCATCGGCGACGACGATGCGGACCTTGCCGTCCGGATCCGCCTGTGCCTGCGTGTTGTTCAGCGAGGTCTGGTGGTTGATGTAGTCCAGCGAGATGTACCACAGACTGCCGAGCTGGAACCCGAGGTAAGGCGCGTCGCTGACCGGAATGGTGATGATCAGCGCCTGGTCCGGATTCAGATCCCAATGCCCGACCGACGAGTACTGCGTCGCCAGGCCACCCGGGGTGAGCCGCGGTGCGGTCAGCGTGTTGACGGGGAGGTTGTCGTAAAACCACTGCGGGAATTGCAGCCAGGTCTTGATCCGTTGGATGAGTTGCTTTCCCGCTGTCGCATAACGCCTTTCGATGAGCTCGCGGGTCAGTGGCGGCGGCGCGGTGCCGGCGGTGTCCAGCCGGGAGATCGCCAGCGTGCCACGCTGGGCTGACCAGTCGCCGTAGACCTCACGGATCACCAGCTGGCCGTTACTGGTCGGTCGCACCCGCCACTCGAAGGTGCCGTCGGCCGCGATCTCGAGCTCGCGGTCGTCGAACGCGGCCTGGCTGGCGGGCACGTTGTCGTCGGTGTACTCGCCGCCGAGCAACTGGAAGCTCAGGTCGGTGGTGGTGCCCCGTACGCCGGTGACCACGTAGTCGTGGTTGGCGTGCACGCGCGTGCCGAAGTACAGGGTGTCCGGGTTGTCCAGGCCCATCTTGGTGAACGGCCCGGTGCCCGACTGCAGGAACGGATGGTCGCGGTCGTAGTCGACCGCCATATGGATACAGGCCGAGATTCCACCGGCCAGATACTGCAGTCCTTCGAGCAGATCGGCTTCGGTCTCGATGAACGGTGCGGCGGTTACTAACTGCTCGGCCTCGGCGATCGCGGAGGCAAGGGGATCAGAGAACACGCCTAGACGCTAGAACGTGTTCTACTTTTTCGTCAATGGCGAACATTCCCGCGCGTCGTCGCAGACGTTTATCGACGAGGCCCGCTCGCTACGAGGTGCACTGCTGGGACAGGTCGATCAGGTGCTGGCGGACATCGGGATGCCGATTCAGGTAGTCCATGACATTGGGGCCGCCGCCCTCCGCCTGAGACTTGGCGGACAGCGTCTGCTTCACATCGGGATGCCGGGTCAGATACGCGTTGATGGACTCACCCACGGTCTGATTGCACGGATCCGCGTTAGCTGTGGCCGCCAGGGGCAGCCCGATCACCGTCGCGGCGGTTGCAGAAAGTAGCCCGCCGGCGAGCAGGCCGTACAGTCCGCGGCGACGCAGGCCGCGTGTGTTGGATGTGCTCATGCGGGCCAGGCTACCGACGTCAGCTGTGCCCGGGCTGTGCCCCAGCAAAGCGAAGCCGGTGCGTTACAACAGCGGGTTCAGCGCGTTACCGCGCTTTCTTGCTCGCGCTTGATCTCGAGTGCGATGTCGATCAGCTGGTCTTCCTGGCCGCCGATCAGTTTGCGCTGGCCGGCCCGGTGCAGCAGCTCGTGGGCCGGAACGCCGTAACGCTCGCCCTGACGGACGGCGTGCTTGAGGAAGCTCGAGTAGACCCCGGAGTAGCCCATGATCAGCGCGTTGCGGTCCAGCAGGCACTCGGCCGGCATGGCCGGGCGCACCACGTCCTCGGCGGCGTCGGCGATGTCGAAGAAGTCGATGCCAGTCTTGACGCCAATCTTGTCGAACACACCGATCAAGGCCTCGACCGGCGCGTTACCCGCGCCCGCACCGAACCGGCGCACGCTGCCGTCGATCTGCTTGGCACCGGCGCGCACCGCCTCGACCGAGTTGGCCACGCCGAGCCCGAGGTTCTCGTGCCCGTGGAAACCGACCTGGGCGTCGTCGCCGAGTTCGGCGATCAGGGCCGAGACCCGGTCGGCGACGCCGTCGAGCACCAGAGCGCCGGCCGAGTCGACGACGTAGACGCACTGGCAGCCGGCGTCGGCCATGATGCGGGCCTGCGCGGCCAGCTTCTCCGGCGCAATGGTGTGGGCCATCATCAAAAACCCGACGGTTTCCAGGCCCAGCTCGCGAGCCAGACCGAAGTGCTGGATCGAGACGTCGGCCTCGGTGCAATGCGTGGCGATCCGGCAGATCGACCCGCCATTGTCCTGGGCCTCTTTGATGTCCTCTTTGGTGCCGACGCCGGGCAGCATCAAGAACGCGATCTTGGCTTCTTTGGCCGTCTCGGCGGCGAGCTTGATCAGCTCCTGCTCGGGAGTCTTGGAGAAGCCGTAGTTGAACGACGAGCCACCGAGGCCGTCACCGTGGGTCACCTCGATCACCGGCACCCCGGCCGCGTCGAGGGCCGAGACGATCGCCTGGACCTCGTCCTTGGTGAACTGGTGGCGCTTGTGGTGTGAGCCGTCGCGCAGCGACGTGTCCGTCATGCGGACATCCCAAACCGGGTTGAAGAAAATGTCGGTACTCATGCCTGTACTCCTCCCGCTGTCTTGCCAGCCGCGGACGCCAGGGATTCCTTCGCTATCTCTTCGCCGACCTTGGTGGCCGCCGCCGTCATGATGTCGAGATTTCCGGCGTACGGCGGCAGGTAATCGCCGGCACCCTCGACCTCGACGAACGTCGTGACCAGGTGGTTGCCGCCGTTGACCACCGACGGTTCGTCGAACTGCGGCTCGTTGAGCAGCCGGTAGCCGGGGACGTAGGTCTGCACCTCGGCGACCACGTCGCGGATGGACTGGGCGATCGTGTCGTGATCGGCGTCCTCGGGGATGGCGCAGAAGATGGTGTCGCGCATGATCATCGGCGGGTCGGCCGGGTTCAGGATGATGATCGCCTTGCCGCGCTCGGCCCCGCCGATGGTCTGGACGCCCTTGCTGGTGGTCTTGGTGAACTCGTCGATGTTGGCCCGGGTGCCCGGTCCGGCGGACACCGACGCCACCGACGCCACGATCTCGGCGTAAGGCACCTTCACCACCCGAGAGACCGCGTAGACGATCGGAATGGTCGCCTGCCCACCGCAGGTGATCATGTTGACGTTCGGTGCATCCAGATGCTGGCGCAGGTTCGCCGGCGGAATGACCGCCGGACCCACCGCGGCCGGCGTCAGGTCGATGGCCCGGATTCCGGCGGCTTCATATTTCGGCGCCGCGTCCCGGTGCACATAGGCGCTGGTGGCCTCGAACACCATGTCGGGCTTCTCGGACTGGGCCAGCAGCCAGTCGACGCCCTCGTGCGTGGTTTCCAAACCCAGCTTGCGGGCCCGCGCCAGGCCTTCGCTTTCCGGGTCGATCCCCACCATCCAGCGCGGTTCCAGCCAGTCGGATCGCAGGAGCTTGTAGAGCAGGTCGGTGCTGATATTTCCCGACCCGACAATCGCCACACTCGCCTTTGACGGCATGATGCTGCCTTTCGAAGCGTTAAATCAACTGATTCAAAACTAATCCGAGCCTATTCGAACGACAAATGGACTGAACCCAGCCCCGTGAACTCCGCGATGAAGTCGTCACCGGCCCGGGCGTCGATCGCTCGAGTGCACGATCCGGGAAGCACTACGTCACCTTTACGCAGCCTCACCCCGAAGCTTTCCACCTTGCGGGCCAGCCATGCCACCGCCGTCACCGGATTGCCCAACACGGCGTCGCTGCGACCCTCGGCGATCACCTCGCCGTTGCGGGTGAGCACCGCGTCGATCGTCTTGACGTCGATGTCGGCCGGTGCCACCCGGGCCTTACCCAGCACGTAACCCGCCGACGAGGCGTTGTCGGCGATGGTGTCGCACAACCCGATCTTCCAGTCGGTGATCCGGGTGTCGATCAACTCGATCGACGGCACCAGGGCTTCGGTGGCCGCCAGCACGTCCTCTTCGGTGCACCCGGCGCCCGGCAGGTCGGCCGACAGGATGAAGCCGACCTCGACCTCCACCCGCGGGTAAAGGTATTTGTCCGCTCTGACCGGGGCGTCCTCGAACACCTGCATCTCGTCGAGCAGGTGGCCGTAGTCCGGCTCGTCGACGCCCATCATCTGCTGCATCGCCTTGCTGGACAGGCCGACCTTGTGGCCCAGCACCCGTGCGCCCTCGGCGACCCGCTGCCGGATGTTGATCAGCTGGATCTCGTAGGCGTCGACGACGTCGATATCCGGGTTGGCTAACGTCAACGGAGCGATCGGCACCCGGCTGCGTTCGGCCTGCGCCAGGTCGGCAGCCAGCTCGTCGCGGGTCGCAACACTGAGCATTTACCGAAGTCCCCTCGTCCGTTTGACCGGGCCGGTAGCGGCCAGCCCGGGCAATTCTATAACGTGTTCTACATGACAGCGCAGGAGTACGACGTCGTCGTGGTCGGAAGCGGCGCCGCCGGGATGGTGGCTGCCCTCGCCGCCGCGCACCGAGGCCTTTCGACACTAGTCATCGAGAAGGCCCCGCATTTCGGCGGCTCCACCGCACGCTCAGGGGGCGGCGTCTGGATCCCGAACAACGAGGTGCTCAAGCGCGACGGCGTGCGTGACACCCCCGAGGCCGCCCGCACCTACCTGCACGGAATCGTCGGCAAAGTCGTCGAGCCCGAGCGCATCGACACCTACCTGCAGCGCGGTCCCGAGATGCTGTCGTTCGTGCTGAAGAACACGCCATTGAAGATGTGCTGGGTGCCCAAGTATTCCGACTACTACCCCGAGGCGCCCGGCGGGCGCGCGGAGGGGCGCTCGATCGAGCCCAAGCCGTTCAACGCGCGCAAGCTCGGTCCCGACGAGGGCGGGCTGGAGCCGGCGTACGGCAAGGTGCCGCTCAATGTGGTTGTGATGCAGCAGGATTACGTGCGACTGAACATGCTGAAGCGGCACCCGCGGGGAGTGCTGCGCAGCCTGAAGGTCGGCGCGCGGACCATGTGGGCCAAGGCCACCGGCAAAAACCTCGTCGGCATGGGCCGGGCGCTGATCGCGCCGCTGCGAGTGGGGCTGCAGCGGGCCGGGGTTCCCGTCCGGCTGAACACCGCTCTCACCGATCTTTATGTCGAAGACGGCGCGGTGCGCGGGGTTTATGTCCGCGATGCCGGCACAGCGGAATCGGCTGAGCCGCAGTTGATTCGGGCTCGGCGCGGCGTAATCCTGGCGTCCGGCGGCTTCGACCACAACGAACAGATGCGGGTGAAGTATCAGCGCGCACCCATCACCACCGACTGGACAGTCGGCGCCAAGGCCAACACCGGCGACGGCATCCTCGCGGGCGAGAAGCTGGGCGCCGCACTGGATCTGATGGAAGACGCGTGGTGGATTCCGACGGTGCCCCTGGTGGGCGCGCCGTGGATCGCGCTGTCCGAGCGTAACTCGCCCGGCGCCATCATGGTCAACATGTCCGGCAAGCGGTTCATGAACGAATCGCTGCCCTACGTCGAAGCCGGCCATCACATGTACGGCGGAGAGCACGGCCAGGGCGCCGGACCGGGTGAGAACATTCCGGCCTGGCTGGTCTTCGACCAGCAGTACCGGGACCGCTACATCTTCGCGGGACTTCAGCCGGGACAACGTATTCCGACCAAGTGGATGGAGTCCGGGGTCATCATCCGGGCCGACACGCTCGAGGAGCTGGCCGAGAAAGCGGGCCTGCCGGTCGCCGAGTTCACCGCAACCGTTTCGCGGTTCAACGGCTTTGCCCGCGCCGGCGTTGACGACGACTACCATCGCGGCGAGAGCGCCTACGACAAGTACTACGGCGACCCCACCAACAAGCCCAACCCGAACCTCGGCGAGCTCACCCACGCACCGTATTACGCCGCCAAGATGGTGCCCGGCGATCTGGGCACCAAGGGCGGCATCCGCACCGACGTCCACGGCCGCGCGCTGCGCGACGACGGCAGCATCATCGACGGCCTGTACGCCGCCGGCAACGTGAGTGCACCGGTGATGGGGCACACCTATCCGGGTCCGGGCGGCACCATTGGGCCGGCGATGACCTTCGGGTACCTCGCCGCGCTGCACATCGCAGGAGAGAACTGATATGCCGATCGATGTAGACGTCGCGCTGGCAGCTGAGCTGGAGCCGCTTGAATTCTCTTGGAGCAGTAGCGATATCCAGCTGTATCACCTGGGGCTGGGTGCGGGCGCCGACCCCATGGACCCGCGCGAGCTGCGCTATCTGATCGACGACACCCCGCAGGTGTTGCCGACGTTCGGCAATGTCGCGGCGTCGTTCCACATGACCAAGCCGCCGACGGTGCAGTTCCCCGGCATCGACATCGAGCTGGCCAAGGTGCTGCACGCCAGCGAACGGATCGAAGTGCCCGGGCCGCTACCGCCGTCCGGTTCCGCCACGGCCGTGACCCGGTTCACCGACATCTGGGACAAGGGCAAGGCCGCGGTGATCTGGAGCGAGACGACGGCGACCGCGCCGGACGGCACGGTGCTGTGGACGCAGCGACGGTCGATCTTCGCCCGCGGCGAAGGCGGATTCGGTGGTGAGCGCGGGCCGTCGTCTTCGGATGGGGCGCCCGATCGAGCGCCCGACCTCGAGCTCGATGTGCCTTTGTTGCCGCAGCAGGCGCTGCTGTATCGGCTGTGCGGCGACCGCAATCCGCTGCACTCCGACCCCGAATTCGCCGCTGCCGCAGGCTTTTCCCAGCCGATTCTGCACGGCCTGTGCACGTACGGCATGACCTGCAAGGCCATCACCGACGCGTTGCTGGATGGCGACGCGACGGCCGTGGCCGCCTACGGCGCGCGCTTTGCGGGTGTCGCGTTCCCCGGCGAGACGCTGCGGATCAACGTGTGGAAGGAAGATGGCCGCTTCGTGGCCGCCGTTGTAGCGCCGTCCCGCGACAACGCCGTGGTGCTCAGCGGCGTCGAGCTGATCCCCGCCTAGCGTTCTTTCGCCCATTGCGCCGAGCGTGCGCCGAGCGTGCCCTTGCCTGCGCCGAGCGTGAAGTTAGTTTCACTCTCGGCCGCGAACGTGAAACTAACTTCACGCTCGGGTGGACAACGCTGACCTCACACGGCTGACGATTTCGGCGGGCCGGTCCCCCGCGACGACCCGGATCACGATCCAGCCCTTGTGTTGCAACCTCTCCAATCGCCTGATGTCCCAGTTGTATTGAGAGCGATCACTGCGATGCTGATCACCGTCATACTCGACCGCGACTTTGACCTCCTCCCACCCCATGTCCAGGTAAGCGATTGCATTGCCAAATTCGTCGAGCACCGGAATCTGCGTCTGCGGCCGTGGCAGGCCCGCCTGGATCAAGACCAGACGCAACCACGTCTCTTTCGGAGACTGCGCTCCGGGGTCGAACAAACTGATTGAAACGCGTGCCCGCGCAATACCTCGACGTCCCGGGTATCGCTGAGCCAACAGCTCTACATCGGCGGCTTTAATGTCCGTCGCGCGGGCCAACGAGTCGATGGCAGCAACCCCACTCGTCGTCGGATACCAGCAACCGAGATCGAGTGCCGTCCTGGCCGGCGAAGTCACCGGCACATCATCAACAATGACGACTTCGTCTTCCCCCACTCGGTCCCCTCGCGTACGAATACCCGGCAACCTGTGCCGGTTTTCGTGGAGCAACTCCACTGTCGTCGTGTGGTCGACCCACTTGCTGCCGTGTAAGGCCGCCGCGGAGAACCCGGCGACAACTCCTTGGCGCTTGGCCCAGAGCCATCCCGCCTTCGCGCGCAAGGCGGCGGTTACCTGCGTGTCTGGATTGACGTAGACGTCCCGGAACAGCCTGGTGTAGTGGGCGGTCAGCTGGCTCCGAATCAGCAATCCCCCAGCTATAGCCTCACTTCCCACGAATGGCTCACCCATCGCCGCAGCGTCGCATGCCACAGGGCCGGCGTCACTTCACCCGTCGAACGTGAAGCTACTTTCACCCTCGGCCTCGAACGTGAAGCTAACTTCACACTCGAGGCGAAAGACGGAAGGCGAAAGACGCGAGGCGAAAACGGAAGGCGAAAACGAAAGGCAAGGAGGAAGCCGAGGAAGCTAGCCAAGGATCAGGCCGGAGGTGGGCACACCTGTTCCGGCGGTGACGAGTACGTGCTCGACGTCGGGAACCGGGTTCACCGAAGTGCCCCGCAGTTGCCGGACGCCCTCCGCGATGCCATTCATCCCGTGGATGTAGGCCTCGCCCAGCTGGCCGCCGTGCGTGTTGATGGGTAGCCGTCCGCCGATCTCGACCGCGCCGTCGGCGATGAAGTCTTTGGCCTCGCCGCGACCGCAGAAACCCAACTCCTCCAACTGAATCAGGGTGAAGGGTGTGAAGTGGTCGTAGAGGATCGCCGTCTGAATGTCGGCCGGCGACAGCCCCGATTGTGACCAGAGCTGCTGACCCACCACACCCATTTCGGGCAGACCCAATTCCGGGCGGTAGTAGCTGACCATCGTGTACTGGTCCGGGCTGGAGCCCTGCGACGCCCCCTCGATGATCGCCGGCCGATGCTTGAGATCGCGCGCGCGCTCCGGCGACGTCACCACAATCGCGACGGCTCCGTCGGTCTCCTGGCAGCAGTCCAGCAGCCGCAGCGGCTCGGCAATCCACCGCGAATTCTGGTGGTCCTCAATGGTTATCGGCTTCTCGTAGAAGTAAGCCTTGGGGTTCTTGGCCGCGTGCTTGCGGTCGGCCACCGAGATGGCGCCGAAGTCCCGGCTGGTCGCGCCGGACCAGTGCATGTACCGCTGGGCGATCATCGCGACCTGCGCCGCGGGCGTGGACAAGCCGTGCGGATACGAGAAGGAATTGTCCGCGGAAGTCGAATCTGCCTGTGCGCTGGCATCTCCCACGAGCCGCGTCTGCACCTGGCCGAACCGCATGCCGGATCGCTCGTTGAACGCCCGATACGCGACGACGACATCGGCCACCCCGGTCGCGACGGCCATCGCGGCATGCTGAACCGTCCCGCACGCGGCACCGCCGCCGTAGTGCGTCTGGGCGAAGAACTTCAGCTCGCCGATGCCGGCGGCCCGCGCGACGGCGATCTCCTTATTGGTGTCCATCGTGAAGGTGGTCAGCCCGTCGACGTCCGACGGGCTCAACCCGGCGTCGTCCAACGCGTCCAGAACCGCCTCGGCTGCCAGCCGCAGCTCGCTGCGGCCGGAATCCTTGGAGAAGTCGGTGGCACCGATGCCGACGATCGCAGCCTTACCCGACAACATCAGGCATCCCCAATCGTCAGCGTCACGTTCGCGATGACGTGATCGCCAAGGCTGTTGCGGCCGAACACCTTCAACGTGATGAGGCCATCGTCGATGGCGGTCACCTCGCCGGAGAAAGTGACGGTGTCGTAGGCATACCAGGGCACTCCGAGCCGCAGCCCGATCGATTTGATCAGCGCCGTCGGACCCGCCCAGTCGGTGACGTAGCGCTGCACCAGCCCGGTGTCGGTGAGGATGTTGACGAAGATGTCCTTGGAGCCCTTGGCCTGTGCCAGGTCCCGGTCGTGGTGCACGTCCTGAAAGTCCCTGGTGGCCAACGCCGTTGAGATAATGAACGTCGGGTCACCATGGAGCTTGAGTTCGGGCAGGATGGTGCCCACTTCAACAACGGGTGCGCTCATGCGTCCGGCTCCCAGGCGTAGAGGCTCCACTCCGGGCCGGAGTCACCGGCCGGGAAGTCGATATAAGTTGCGCGAACCGGCATTCCGATCTTGATCTCGGCGTGGTCGACGTCGCGGAGCTCGCCGAGCATACGAACGCCCTCTTCCAGTTCGACCAGCGCGATCACGAACGGCAGCGTGCGACCTGGCACCTTGGGCGCGTGGTGCACGACGTAGCTGTAGACCGTGCCACGACCGCTGGCCACCACGTAGTCGATGGGCTCGGCTTTGTCCTGCCACACCGCCGGAACGGGCGGGTGCTGCAGGCCGCCGTCGGGCCGCCGCTGGATGCGCAACTCGTGGGCCTTGACGCCCTCCCAGAAGAAGGCGGTGTCACGCGACGTCGCCGGACGCATCATGGCGTCGGCGTCCAGGTCCACCGGCACCGAGGACGGGGCCTCGGCGGCCTCGCGAGGCTTGAATTTCAGAATGCGCCAAGCCATCTCGGCGACATCCTCGTCACCCACCCGCCAGGTGATGTGTTGGTTGATGAACCAGCCCTCACCCAGGCCGGTCTGCTTGGGGCCGACGACGTCGCGCATCTCGGAGGCGATCGTGACCTGCTCGCCCGGACGTAGATACCGGTGATAGGTCTGCTCGCAGTTGGTCGCGACCACGCCGATGTAGCCGGCGTCGTCGAACAGCTGCATGATCGGGCCCATCGGGTCGTCGGTCGGGCGTTCCCCACCCAGACCGAACATCGTCCACACCTGAATCATGGCCGGCGGCGCGACGATTCCCGGATGTCCGGCGGCGCGGGCCGCGGCCTCGTCCACGTAGATCGGGTTGCGGTCGCCGAGCGCTTCCACCCAGTTGTTGACCGTCGGCTGGTTCACCGGGTCCCGGCCCGCGCGCGGCTTGGCGACGACGGTGGCGGTGATCTCCGCGACCGCTTCCTTGATATCGGTCATCGAGGCACCCTCGGCACTTTGAGGCCGGATGCCGCGATCATTTCGCGCATCACTTCGTTCACGCCCCCACCGAAGGTAATCACCAGATTGCGTTTGGTCTGCGAGTCGAGCCACTCGAGCAGCTCTGCGGTGTCCGACTCGGCCGGGTTACCGTATTTGCCTACGATTTCTTCGGCAAGGCGACCGATGTACTGAATACTCTCGGTCCCAAAGACTTTCGTCGATGCAGCATCGGCCACGTTGATGTCCTCGCCGGCCGCGGCGACCTGCCAGTTGAGCAGCTCGTTGATCCGCCACATCGAGTAGATCTCACCGAGCGCCCGCTTGACGTCCTGGTGGTCGATCGGCGTGACGCCGTCGCCACCGGGCTTGGACGCCCACGCGTGCAGCCGGTCGTAGATGCCGGCGGTGCGACCCGCCGGACCGAGCATCACGCGCTCATTGTTGAGCTGGGTGGTGATCAGCCGCCAGCCGCCGTTCTCCTCGCCGACGAGCATGTCGGCGGGTACCCGCACGTCGTTGTAGTACGTGGCGTTGGTGTGATGGGCGCCGTCGGACAGGATGATCGGCGTCCAGGAGTAGCCGGGATCCTTGGTGTCGACGATCAGGATCGAAATGCCCTTGTGCTTAACCGCTTCCGGGTCGGTGCGACAGGCCAGCCAGATGTAGTCGGCGTCGTGGGCGCCGGTGGTGAAGACCTTCTGACCGTTGACGATGTAGTGGTCGCCGTCGCGGATCGCGGTGGTACGCAGCGACGCCAGGTCGGTGCCGGCTTCCGGCTCCGTGTAGCCGATCGCGAAGTGCACCTCGCCGGCCAGAATAGCGGGCAGGAACTTCTTCTTCTGTAGCTCGCTGCCGTACTGCTGCAGGGTCGGGCCGACCGTCTGCAGCGTCACCGCGGGCAGTGGCACGTCGGCGCGCTGCGCCTCGTTGACGAAGATCGACTGCTCGATCGGACCGAAGCCATGGCCGCCGAACTCCTTTGGCCATCCGACGCCCAGCTTGCCGTCCTGGCCCATGCGCCGGACCACCGCGCGATAGGCCGCGTTGTGACGGTCGGACTCCATCGCCTTCGCCTCGTCGGGCGAAACCAGATTCGAGAAGTATTCGCGGAGCTCCGCTTGCAGCGCACGCTGCTCGGGAGTCAGGTCTATGAACATTGCGCTCCCACCAGGTCGAGACGATGAGAGGACCCACCCAGCAGCCGGGCCAGGTCCTTGATCGTGGAGTAGTAGCGGTGCATCGGGTAGGTGATGTCCATGCCCATGCCGCCGTGCAGATGATGGCAGATCTGCATCACCCGCGGGGCCTGTGACGTGATCCAGTAACCGAGCACGTCCAAGTCGTCGTCGGCGTCCCGGCCTTCAGACAGACGCCAGACCACCGACTTCGCCGCCAAACCGATGGTGCGCGAAGCGATGTAGACCTCGGCCAACTGCGCGGCGACGGTTTGAAAGGTCGACAGCGGCTTGCCGAACTGCTTGCGCCCGGCCACGTAGTCCGCGGTCAGCCGCAGCGCCCCGGCCACCAGCCCGTCGGTGAAGGCGCCGATCGCCGCCAACGCCAGCTCATTGACGCGGCGCGCGGTGGCGCCGGCCAGCACGTCGGCGTCGGGGACCGCGACCGCGGCGAACGTCACCGCGCACTCCTCGGAACCATTCGACGTCGGGGTGCGAACCAGCTCCACACCCTCGGCCTTCGGCGACACCACGACGACCGCGTTGTCCGCCGTCACGACGATCCAATCCGCTTGTTCGGCATAGGCGACACCGACTTTGGTGCCCGACAACCGCCCGTCGGCGAAGGTGGTGGTGGGGCGGTCGGGCAGCGCCGAGCCGGGTTCGTTGAGCGCCGCGGTCAGCACCCCACCCTTGGCCCCTTTTACCAAGCCGGCCAGAAACCGGTCCTGTTGTTCATCGGAAGCCAGATCCACCAGCGGCAGCACGCCGAACCCCAGCGTGGCCAGGGCCGGCGTGATGGCGCCGCGGCGGCCCACTTCGGTCAGCACCGTGGCGACCTCGGGCAGGCCGACGCCGTCGCCGCCGAGGCGTTCGGGCACCGGTAGTACCGTCACGCCCCCGCTGACTAAAGCGTCCCAGCCCAAATCTTTTTCGAGTACCGACGTAGCCACATCGGCGACAGCCTGCTGCGTTGCAGTGAGATCGAAATCCATCAGGAAGTAACCGCGCTCTTTCCGGTGTAGTCGACTTGCCAGTGTTTGATGCCGTTGAGCCACCCTGACCGTAGCCGCTCGGGCTCGCCGACGGACTTGATGTCCGGCATGTGATCGGCAACCGCGTTGAAGATCAGGTTGATTGTCATGCGGGCCAGGTTCGCGCCGATGCAGTAGTGCGCGCCGGTGCCACCGAAGCCGACATGGGGATTCGGGTCGCGCAAGATGTTGAAGGAGTGCGGGTCTTCGAATACCTCTTCGTCGAAGTTGGCCGACCGGTAGGACATCACCGCCCGCTGCCCAGCCTTGATCAGTACCCCGCCCAACTCGATGTCCTCGTTGGCGGTGCGCTGGAACGCCGACACCGGAGTGGCCCAGCGGATGATCTCGTCGGCCGTGGTGACCGGGCGCTCCTTCTTGAAGAGCTCCCACTGATCGGGGTTGTTCGCGAACGCGATCATGCCGTGGGTGATCGAGTTGCGGGTGGTCTCGTTGCCCGCCACCGCGAGCATCACCACGAAGAAGCCGAACTCGTCGTCGGAGAGCTTCTCACCCTCGATGTCGGCCTGGATGAGGGTGGTGACGATGTCGTCGGTGGGGTTCTCGTTCCGCTCGGCCGCCATCGCCATCGCGTACATGATCAGTTCCATCGACGACTGCGCGGGGTCGACCGTGGCGTACTCGGGGTCGGTGCCACCGGTCATCTCGTTGGACCAGCGGAAGAGCTTGTCGCGGTCCTCCTGGGGAACACCGAGCAGTCCCGCGATGGCTTGCAGCGGCAGCTCGCACGAGACCTGTTCGACGAAGTCGCCGGTGCCCTCGGAGGCCGCGGTCTTGGCGATGTTCTCGGCGCGCTGGGCCAGTTCGGCTTCCAGCCGGCCGATGGCCCGCGGCGTGAACCCGCGCGAGATGATCTTGCGCAGCCGGGTGTGGTGGGGGGCGTCCATGTTGAGCATCACGCTGCGCTGCAGTTCGACCTGCTCCCGCTTCATCTCCGGCGGCCAGGTCGGGATGGCGCCGTTCTGCCAGCTCGAGAAGACGTCGCTGCGGCGTGACACCTCCTTGACGTCGGCATGCTTGGTGACGATCCAGTAGCCGTTGTCCTCGAAGCCGCCCGAACCGCCCGGGATATCGACCCAGTGGATCGGCTCCGCCTTGCGCAGCTGGGCAAGCTCGTCGACGGGCAACCCGGCGAGGTTGACGTCCGGGTCGAGGAAGTCGAAGTCGGAAGGAATGTTGGGGGGTGCCATGTGTATGCGCTCCTGAATTGCAACGTGTTCTAGTGCCAGTAAAACACGGCTCCTGCGCAGATAAAAGGCAGGTCACCATCCTCGCTTGTCAGAGTAATGAAACGTGTTCTAGCCTGACGGAATGGGTAACCCTGTCATCGTTGAAGCCACTCGTAGCCCCATCGGCAAGCGGAATGGCTGGCTATCTGGTCTGCACGCCACCGAGTTGCTGGGGGCCACGCAGAAGGCGCTCGTCGAGAAGGCCGGTATTGACGCCGGCGAAGTCGAGCAGATCATCGGCGGCTGCGTCACGCAGTTCGGCGAGCAGTCCAACAACATCACCCGGGTGAGCTGGCTCGTCGCCGGGCTGCCGGACCACGTGGGCGCCGCGACCGTGGACTGCCAGTGCGGCAGCAGCCAGCAGGCCAACGGCCTGATCGCGGGCCTGATCGCGGCGGGTGCCATCGACGTCGGCATCGCGTGCGGTATCGAGGCGATGAGCCGCGTCGGGCTGGGCGCCAACGCCGGCCCCGATCGCGGGATCCTGCGGCCGGCGTCGTGGGACATCGACCTGCCCGACCAATTCACCGCCGCCGAGCGGATCGCCAAACGCCGCGGCATCACCCGCGAGGACATCGACCAGTTCGGCTTCGACTCGCAGCGAAAGGCCAAGCTGGCGTGGGCCGAGGGCCGGTTCGACCGCGAGATCAGTGGCATCGAGGCGCCCGTGCTCGACGAGCAGAAGCAGCCGACGAGCGACCGTCATGTCGTCACCCGCGACCAGGGCCTGCGCGAGACCACGCTGGAGGGCCTTGCCTCGCTGAAGCCGGTGCTGGAGGGTGGGATCCACACGGCGGGTACGTCGTCGCAGATCTCCGACGGTGCGGCGGCCGTGCTGTGGATGGACGAGGACAAGGCCAAGGCACTGGGGCTGAAGCCGCGGGCCCGCATCATCAGCCAGGCACTGGTCGGCGCCGAGCCGTACTACCACCTCGACGGTCCGGTTCAATCGACCGCCAAGGTGCTGGAGAAGGCCGGTATGAAGATGGGCGACATCGACATCACCGAGATCAACGAGGCGTTCGCGTCGGTCGTGCTGTCCTGGGCGCGGGTGCACAACCCCGACATGGACAAGGTGAACGTCAACGGCGGCGCGATCGCGTTGGGCCACCCGGTGGGCAGCACCGGCAGCCGGCTGATCACCACCGCGTTGCACGAGCTGGAGCGCACGGATCAAACCACCGCGCTGATCACGATGTGCGCGGGCGGCGCGCTGTCCACCGGCACCATCATCGAGCGCATCTAGCACCAGAGTGCTTGTCTCCGAGGAGAACCGCATCGCCGCGGCGCAGGCCTACATCGATGCGCTTGTCAGCCATGCCGGCGATGCGGTTCCGTTCGCGCCCGGATGTACCCGCATCGAGCAGGGCTTCAAGAACGGCTTTTCTGGAAATCACTTGCGGCGCAGCCTCAATCGCGGACCGCAGTACAGGTTGCTCGCCGACACGACGCCGCCGGACTATTCCATCGACGGCGACGAGGTGCATGCCGCCTACGTGGTGCTGACCAAGGCGGCATTCAGTGGCCGCCGGGTGGCCGCGCGGGTTGACGAGACATTCGTGATCCCCGCCGAAAGTCCAAGCGGGCAAGCAGAAATCCACCACATCAAGGTTCGGTTCCACCCGTTCATTCAGCGCTAGGGACACGTCATGGAAAAACCAAAATCGCTCAATTCACCGGTGGTCGGCTTCTTCATCAAATGGATGGCCAAGGGCAACACCTGGATCTACCGCCTCAGCAACGGAAAGCTCGGCGGCACTTTCCAGAAGGCTCCGGTTGCGCTGCTGACCACCACCGGCCGTAAGACCGGCGAACCTCGAGTGAGCCCGCTGCTCTACCTGCGCGAGGGCAACCGCGTCATTCTGGTCGCCTCCAGGGGCGGCAGCGACAAGCACCCGATGTGGTACCTCAACCTCAAGGCGAATCCCCAAGTGTCCGTGCAGATTAAGGACGAGGTGTTGCAGCTACAGGCGCGCGACGCCACCGAGGCGGAGCGCCAAGAATACTGGCCGAAGCTGGACACCATGTACCCGTCGTTCGGCGACTACCGGTCGTGGACGGAACGGGTGATCCCGATCGTCATCTGCGACCCGGCTTAGTTCGGCGCTACGCCCCGTAGACCGGGACGGGCGGCCGCGACTTGGCCAGCAGGTCGGCGACGACGGGCCCCAGCTCGGCGGGATCCCACCGGTCGCCCTTGTCGATCTGCGGGCCGTGCGCCCAGCCTTCGGCGATGCGGATCTTGCCGCCCTCGACCTCGAAGACCTTCCCGGTGACGTCGCGAGATTCGACGCTGCCCAGCCAAACGACAATGGGCGAAACGTTTTCCGGCGCCATCGCGTCGAAAGCCTGGTCCTGCGTGGACATCATCTCCGCGAAGACGGTCTCGGTCATCCGGGTCCGGGCGGACGGCGCGATCGCGTTGACCGTGACGCCGTAGCGGCCCATTTCGGCCGCCGCGACAAGCGTCAACCCCGCGATGCCCGCCTTGGCGGCGCTGTAGTTGCCCTGCCCGACGCTGCCCTGCAGCCCCGCGCCGGAACTGGTGTTAATGATCCGTGCGTCAACGGCTTTGCCCTCTTTGGACAACCCGCGCCAGTACGACCCGGCATGGCGAATCGTGGCGAAATGCCCCTTGAGGTGCACGGCGGTGACGGCGTCGAACTCTTCCTCGCTGGTGTTCGCGATCATCCGATCGCGCACGATGCCGGCGTTGTTCACCAGGACGTCCAGTCCGCCGAATGTGTCGACCGCGGTCTGGATCAGGGCAGCCGCTTGGTTCCAGTCCGCGATATTGGATCCGTTGGCGACGGCTTCGCCACCGGCAGCGGTGATCTCGTCGACCACCGACTGGGCGGCACTGCCGCCGCCCGCGGGTGATCCGTCCAGACCCACGCCGATGTCGTTGACGACGACGCGTGCGCCTTCGGCCGCGAAGGCCAGCGCATGCGCGCGACCGATCCCGCCGCCAGCTCCGGTGACGATGACGACACGGCCGTCGACTATTCCCATTAGCTGCCCATTCTCCTCGGATCCTCTACTTGATCGCGCTGGCGTTCGTTGTGGCCAGATAGTGCGGCGGCTCGCCACCGCCGTGCACCTCCAGCGAGGCGCCGCTGATATAGGACGCCGCGTCGGACGCCAAAAATGCTGTGGCCCAACCGACGTCCTCGGGCTTGGCCATCCGGCCCAGTGGCACATTCTTGGAGATCGCGGCGATCGACTCGGCGTCGCCGTAGAACAGCTCGGCCTGTTCGGTTTCGACCATGCCGACCACGCAGGCGTTCACCCGGACCTTGGGTCCCCATTCCACCGCCAGCGTCTGAGTGAGACTTTCCAGGCCGGCCTTCGCCGCCCCGTACGCGCCGGTGCCCGGGGACGGCCGCCGGCCACTCAGACTGCAGATGTTGACGATCGACCCGCCGCCCGGTTGCGCCTGCATCTTCTCGTTGGCGAACTGCGAAACTAGCAGCGCGCCAATGAGATTGAGCTCGATGATCTTGCGGTTGAATTTGGGGCTGGACTCCGCGGTCAGCACGTAGGGCGATCCGCCGGCGTTGTTGACGACGACGTCGAGCCGACCATGACGCTCGACGATCGTGTCGATCAATGCCTGCACCGCTTCCTCGTCGCGGATGTCGCACGGATGGAACTCGTACGGCAGCCCGTCGACGGCGCGGCGCGCGCAGGTGATCACGGTCGCGCCCTGTTCGGCGAATACCGCACTGATTCCGGCACCCACTCCACGGACTCCGCCCGTCACCAGAACCACCCGCCCGGCCAATCCGAAATTGATGGCTCCCGCAGAAAGGGGGCCTGCTTCGGCGCGAGTCACTGTGCTAGCGTACCAAGCAAGTGCTTGCTTAGGTAGTCGGCCTCAATTTCACGAGGAAGTGCCAATTGACCATTACATCCACCAGCACAGAACCGGGCATAGTCGCGGTCACCGTTGACTACCCGCCCGTCAACGCCATCCCATCGCAAGGCTGGTTCGAACTCGGCGACGCGATCACGGCCGCCGGGGCCAACCCCGAGACCCACGCCGTGATCCTGCGCGCCGAAGGACGCGGATTCAACGCCGGCGTCGACATCAAGGAGATGCAGCGCACCGAGGGCTTCACCGCCCTCATCGACGCCAACCGCGGCTGCTTCCACGCGTTCCGGGCGGTCTACGAGTGCGCCGTCCCGGTGATCGCGGCCGTGAACGGATTCTGCGTGGGCGGCGGCATCGGCCTGGTCGGCAACGCCGACGTCATCGTGGCCTCCGACGATGCCACCTTCGGGCTGCCCGAAGTGGAACGCGGCGCGTTGGGCGCTGCCACGCACTTGTCGCGACTGGTCCCGCAGCACATGATGCGGCGGTTGTTCTTCACCGCGGCCACCGTGGACGCCGCGACCCTGCATCACTTCGGCTCGGTGCACGAGGTGGTTTCCCGCGACGAACTCGACGAGGCCGCCCTGCGGGTGGCCCGCGACATCGCCGCCAAAGACACCCGTGTTATCCGCGCGGCCAAGGAGGCGCTGAACTTGATCGACGTGCAGCGAGTTAACTCGAGTTATCGTATGGAACAAGGCTTTACGTTCGAGCTCAACCTCGCCGGGGTGTCCGACGAGCACCGCGACGCGTTCGCCGGTACGACGAAGGGCAAGGACGCGTGAGCGACAAGAGAACAACGCTCGACGAGGCCGTCGCCGGCCTGCGCAGCGGCATGACCATCGGGATCGGCGGCTGGGGATCACGGCGCAAGCCGATGGCGTTCGTGCGCGCCATGCTGCGCACCGACGTCAAGGACCTGACCGTGGTCACCTACGGCGGACCCGACCTCGGGCTGCTCTGCTCCGCGGGCAAGGTCAAGCGGGTCTACTACGGATTCGTGTCGCTGGACTCGCCCCCCTTCTACGACCCGTGGTTCGCCAAAGCGCGCAGCGCCGGCGAGATCGAGGCCCGGGAAATGGACGAAGGCATGCTGCGCTGCGGGCTGCAGGCCGCCGCACAACGGTTGCCGTTCCTGCCGATTCGCGCCGGACTGGGCAGCTCGGTGCTGGACTTCTGGGAGGGCGAGCTACAGACGGTGACCAGCCCGTATGCGGCACCCGACGGCGGGCACGAGACGCTGATCGCGATGCCGGCGCTGCGCCTGGACGCGGCGTTTGTGCATCTCAATCTCGGTGACAGCCAAGGCAATGCGGCATACACCGGCATCGATCCCTACTTCGACGACCTGTTCTTGATGGCCGCCGAGCAGCGCTACCTGTCGGTGGAGCGAGTGGTGTCCACCCAGGAGCTGATCAAGGCGGTGCCGCCGCAGGCGCTGCTGGTGAACCGGATGATGGTCGACGGAGTCGTGGAAGCACCGAACGGTGCCCACTTCACCACCGCCGCGCCCGATTACGACCGCGACGAGAAGTTCCAGCGGCACTACGCCGAGGCCGCCTCGACCGACGAGGGCTGGCAGCAGTTCCTCGCCACCTACCTTTCCGGCGGTGAGGCCGAATATCAGTCAGCCGTCCGCACTTTCGCAGAGGAGGCATCGAAGTGACAAGCACCACGAGCACCCGAGCCGAAGTGTGCGCGGTCGCCTGCGCCGAGCTGTTCAGGGACGCCGGCGAGATCATGGTCAGCCCGATGACGAACATGGCCTCGGTCGGCGCGCGGCTGGCGCGGTTGACGTTCTCCCCCGACATCCTGCTGACCGACGGCGAAGCACAGCTGCTGGCCGATACGCCGGCACTGGGCGCCCCGGGCGCCGTCGAAGGATGGATGCCGTTCGGTCGCGTGTTCGAGACGCTGGCCTGGGGCCGGCGCCACGTGGTGATGGGCGCCAATCAGGTTGACCGCTTTGGCAATCAGAACATCTCGGCGTTCGGACCGCTGCAGCAGCCCAAGCGGCAGATGTTCGGTGTCCGCGGTGCGCCCGGCAACGCCATCAACCACGCGACCAGTTACTGGGTCGGCAACCACTCCAAGCGGGTGTTCTGCGACAAGGTCGACATCGTCTGCGGAATCGGCTGGGACAACGTGGACGCAGACAATCCAGCATTCCGCTTCGCCAACACCTACCGGGTGGTGTCGAACCTCGGCGTGTTCGATTTCGGCGGCCCGGACCGCAGTATGCGGGCACTAAGCCTGCACCCCGGGGTATCGCCGGACGAGGTCCGCGAAGCCACCTCCTTCGACATCCACGGGCTGGACGGCGCCGAGGAGACGCGGCTGCCGACTGACGACGAACTGAGCCTGATTCGCGAAACGATCGACCCGAAAGCGTTGCGCGACCGCGAGATACGGTCATGAGGCTGCGCACGCCGCTGACCGAACTGGTCGGCGTCGAGCATCCGGTGGTGCAAACCGGGATGGGCTGGGTGGCCGGAGCGCGGCTGGTGGCGGCCACGGCCAACGCGGGCGGGCTCGGTATCCTGGCGTCGGCCACGATGACGCTGGACGAGTTGGCGACGGCCATCGGCAAGGTGAAGGCCGCCACCGACAAGCCGTTCGGCGTGAACATGCGCGCGGACGCAGCGGACGCCGGTGATCGGGTCGAGCTGATGATCCGCGAGGGCGTGAAGGTGGCGTCGTTCGCGTTGGCGCCCAAGCAGGAGCTGATCGCCCGCCTCAAAGAGGCTGGGGCGGTGGTTATCCCGTCGATCGGTGCGGCCAAGCACGCGCGCAAGGTCGCGAGCTGGGGTGCCGACGCGATGATCGTGCAGGGCGGCGAGGGCGGTGGGCACACCGGACCCGTCGCCACCACGCTGCTGCTGCCGTCGGTGCTGGACGCCGTGCAGGGTACCGGCATCCCGGTCATCGCGGCGGGGGGCTTCTTCGACGGGCGCGGACTCGCGGCGGCGTTGTCCTACGGCGCGGCCGGTGTGGCGATGGGCACCCGGTTTCTGCTCACGTCGGATTCGACCGTGCCCGACGCGGTGAAGCGCCGCTACCTCGAGTCGGCGCTGGACGGCACCGTGGTCACCACGCGCGTCGACGGCATGCCGCACCGGGTGCTGCGTACCGGGCTGGTCGAGAAGCTGGAAAGCGGTTCGCCGGTACGGGGTTTGACCGCCGCGGTGCGCAATGCCGCGAAGTTCAAGCAGATGTCCGGCATGACCTGGAAGTCGATGATCCAAGACGGCATGGCGATGCGCCATGGCAAGGAAATGACCATGGCACAGGTTGTGATGGCGGCCAACACTCCAATGCTGTTGAAAGCCGGGCTCGTTGAGGGCAACACCGAGGCCGGAGTGCTGGCCTCCGGACAGGTTGCCGGCATTATCGAGGACCTGCCGTCTTGCGCCGAGCTGATCGAATCGATCGTGCGTGAGGCGATCGAGCACCTGCAGGCCGCCTCTGCTTTGGTGCAGTAGGGCCTCATCCCGACTTCTCGTGCGTTTTAGCGGCGATGCCGGACGGGCGCTGTGGTCTCAACGCAAGGGTTGGTGTCCCCACAACGCCTACAACCGAGGCTCGGATGCAACCCCACCGCCGTCGACTGTTGCTACCGCCTACCCGCGATATTGGCGCATCAAACGGGCGCTCGCCGTTAGAGCCGCTCGATGATCGTCACGTTGGCGGTGCCGCCGCCCTCGCACATCGTCTGTAACCCATAGCGGCCGCCGATGCGCTCGAGCTCGTTGAGCATCGTGGTGAACAGCTTTGCGCCGGTGGCACCCAGCGGGTGGCCGAGCGCGATCGCGCCGCCATTGGGGTTGACCTTCTCCGGGTCGGCCTTGGCTTCCTTGAGCCACGCCATCACCACCGGTGCGAAGGCCTCGTTGATCTCGACGGTGTCGATGTCGCTGATCGACAGCCCGGTCTTTTCCAGTGCGTAGCGGGTGGCCGGGATCGGGCCGGTGAGCATGAACACCGGGTCGGCCGCGCGGGCGCTGATGTGGTGGATGCGGGCGCGCGGCGTCAGCTTGTGATCCTTGACCGCCTGCTCGGACGCCAGCAGGACCGCGCTCGCGCCGTCGGAGATCTGGCTGGCCATCGCCGCCGTCAGCCGCCCGCCCTCGACCAGGGTCTTGAGCCCGGCCATCTTCTCCAGCGACGACTCGCGCGGACCCTCGTCGACCCGGAACGGCCCGGATTCGGTTTCGACGGTGATGATTTCGTTGTCGAAGTGGCCGCTGCGAATGGCCGCGAACGCGCGCTCATGGCTGGTCAGCGAGTACTGCTCCATCTCTTCACGCGAGATGTTCCACTTCTCGGCGATCAGCTCCGCACCGCGGAACTGGGAAATCTCCTGATCGCCGTAGCGGTGCAGCCACTGCTTGGACTCGTTGGTCGGCGAGGTGAAGCCGAACTGCTCGCCGACCGTCATCGCCGACGAGATCGGGATCCAGCTCATGTTCTGCATGCCGCCGGCCACGATCAGATCGGCCGTGCCCGCCATGATCGCCTGCGCGCCAAAGGAAACCGCCTGCTGGCTGGAACCGCACTGCCGGTCCACCGTCACACCGGGGACCTCTTCGGGATAGCCGGCAGCCAGCCACGAGAGCCGCGCGATGTTGCCCGCCTGCCCGCCGATGGCGTCGACGCAGCCGGCGATCACGTCCTCCACGGCGGCGGGGTCGACATCGACCCGGTCGAGCAGCCCGCGCCACGCGTGCGCACCCAGGTCGACGGGATGGATCCCGGCCAGGGCGCCGTTGCGCTTGCCGACCGCGGTACGTACAGCGTCAATGACGTACGCCTCAGCCATGGTGTCGCTCCTCCTCATCACTTCGTTCTGCATCGTCGCCGACACGAGCCATCTTCAGACTCCTTCTTTGGTGATCCCGCCAAGCACGATGGCGAGATATTGCTGGCCCACCTGCTCTGCGGTGAGCGGTCCGCCGGGTTGATACCAGCGCACCGACACCCAGGTGGTGTCACGGATAAATCGGTAGACCAGGTCGACGTCCAGGTCGGGCCGGAAGCACCCCGCGTCGACGCCCTGATGCAGCAACTCGACCCACATCTTGCGTTGCTGCCGGTTCATGTCCTCGATGTAGGCGAAGCGGGGCTGCGCCAGCAGCCGTTGGGCTTCGTCCTGGTAGATGACGACCTGCGCGTGCCGATGCTCGATCGCCTCGAACGAGGCCATGAACAGCCCCTTGAGCCGCTCCAGCGGATTGGTTTCGCTGTCCACGATCTCGCGGTAGCGGGCGAACAGCCAGTCCAGGAAGTCACGCAGCAACTCGTCGACCATCTCCTCCTTGGAGGAGAAATGGTGATACAGGCTGCCGGACAAAATGCCGGCGCCGTCGGCGATGTCGCGCACGGTGGTGGCGCGCAGACCCCGCTCGGCAAACATCGTCGCGGCGAGCTCTAAGAGCTCGTCTCGTCGGCTGTTCGCCTGACCGGTCACTCGGTCCACCCAGTCAGGGTATCAACCAAGCGCTTGCTTGGCCAGTTGGGATCACGGGTGCTGGCTGGACACCGAGATGACCTCGCCGGTGAGGTAGCTCGAGTAATCGCTGGCTAGGAACGCGATGGTGGCCGCGACTTCCCACGGCTCGGCGGCCCGCCCGAACGCCTCGCCTTCCGAAAGCCGGTCCAGCAGCTCGGACGACGACGTCTTCTCCAGGAACTTGTGTCGGGCGATGCTCGGGGAGACCGCATTGATCCGGACGCCGTATTCGGCGGCTTCGATTGCGCTGCAACGGGTTAGCGCCATCACGCCGGCCTTGGCGGCGGCATAGTGCGACTGCGAGTGTTGCGCCCGCCAGCCCAGCACGCTGGCGTTGTTGACGATCACTCCGCCGTGTTGCGCGTCGCGGAAGTACCGCAGCGCACTGCGGGTGGCCCGCAGTACCGACGTCAGCGTCACGTTCAGGACGCGGTCCCACTCTTCGTCGGTCATGTCGACCACCGGCGTCTGTCCGCCCAACCCGGCATTGTTGACCAGCACGTCGATCCGTCCCAGCCGCGCGGTGGCCGAGGAGATCAACGCGTCGACCTGCGCCGTCGACGTCACGTCGCACACCACGTGCTCGACGCGCCCCTGACCCAGCGCGGACAGCTCCTCGGCGGCCTCGCCCAGCCGTCGCTCGTGGTGGTCGGAGATCAGCACGTCGGCACCCTCGGCCAGGGCCCGGCGCGCGGTCGCCGAGCCGATGCCGGTGCCCGCGGCCGCGGTCACCACAACCACCTTGCCGGTCAAGAGTCCGTGTCCGGCAATCTCTTTCGGCGCTTCGGCCAAACTCATCCCTTAACCTCCCGGGGTAAGCCGAGTACCCGCTCGGCGATGATGTTGCGCTGGATCTCGTTGGATCCGCCGTAGATGGTGTCGGAGCGGCTGAACAGGAACAGCCGCTGCCACTCGTCGAATTCGCCGGCGGCCAGGGTCAAGCCGGGCTTGCCGATGACGTCCATCGCCAACTCGCCCAGATCGCGATGCCAGTTGGCCCACAACAACTTCGACACGTTGTCCTGACCGGGCTGCTCGACGTCCATCGTGGCCAGCGCGTAGCTGCGCATGGCCCGCAGGCCGGTCCAGGCCCGGGTCAGCCGTTCCCGGATGAACGGATCGTCGGCGGCACCGTTGCGCTGCGCGACCTCGGCCAGATTGGAAAGCTCACGGGCGTAACGGATCTGCTGCCCCAGGGTGGAGACGCCGCGCTCGAACGTCAGCGTCCCCATCGCGACCCGCCAGCCGTCGCCCGGCTCGCCGACCACCAGGCCGGCCTCGGTGCGGGCGTCGTCGAAGAAGACCTCGTTGAACTCCGAGTCGCCGGTCAGCTGGATGATCGGGCGGATTTCCACCCCCGGCTGCTCCAGCGGCACCAGCAGGTACGACAGCCCGGCGTGCCGTTTGGAGCCCTTCTCGGTGCGGGCCACCACAAAGCACCACTGCGCCCAGTGCGCCAACGACGTCCACACCTTCTGACCGTTGATCACCCACTCGTCGCCGTCGAGTTCGGCGGTGGTCGCCACGTTGGCCAGGTCGCTGCCGGCACCCGGCTCCGAATACCCCTGGCACCACAGCTCGGTGACGTCGAGGATGCGGGGCAGGAATCGCTGCTGTTGCTCGGGTGTCCCGAACGCGATCAGTGTCGGGCCGAGCAGCTCCTCGCCGAAGTGGTTGACCTTGTCCGGGGCATCGGCCTTGGCATATTCCTCGTAGAACGCCACCCGATGCGCGGTCGACAGCCCCCGGCCGCCATGCTCGACCGGCCACCCCAGACAGGTAAGTCCCGCCGCGGCGAGATGCTGATTCCATGCCCGACGTTCTTCGAATGCCTCGTGTTCACGCCCGGGACCGCCAAGACCCTTGAGCGCTGCGAATTCGCCGACCAGATTGTCGGCGAGCCACTGGCGGACCTCCGCCCGGAACTCTTCGACGTCCTGCATGCCCTGTAGGCTAACCTACCAAGCACTTGCTTTGTTAGGAGTATCCCGATGACCAACGATCCGCGCACTGTGCCCGCGGCGTTGGATCGTTTCGTCGACCAATTCCCCGACCAGACCGCGTTGATCACCGACGACCGGTCCTTCACCGCCACCGAACTGCGCGACGAGGTAATCCGCGCGGCCGCAGCGCTGATCGCACTCGGCGTCGAGCACGGCGACCGGGTGGCCGTGTGGTCGCCCAACACCTGGCATTGGGTGATCGCCTGTCTGGGGATTCACCACGCGGGCGCCGCGATGGTGCCGCTGAACACCCGCTACACCGCCTCGGAGGCCAGCGACATTCTGGCGCGCACCGATGCGCCGGTGCTGTTCGGCATGGGTCAGTTCCTCGGCAACGATCGCCTTGCCGATCTGGACCGCGCCGCACTGCCCGCGCTGCGGCACGTCGTCCGGATACCGATCGACGCCGCAGAGACTGGGGCCGGAACCTGGGACGAATTCATCGAGCGCGGCACGGACACCGACGCGGTGATCGCCCGTGCCGCCGCCGTCGTCCCCGACGATGTCAGCGACATCCTGTTCACGTCCGGGACCACCGGCCGCAGCAAAGGCGTGTTGTGCGCGCACCGGCAATCGCTGTCGGCCTCGGCGTCGTGGGCCGCCAACGGCAAGATCACCAGCGACGACCGCTACCTGTGCATCAACCCGTTCTTCCACAACTTCGGATACAAGGCCGGCATTCTGGCCTGCCTGCAAACCGGTGCGACGCTGATCCCGCACCTGACGTTCGATCCGCTGCGCGCGCTGCAGGCGATTGAGCAGCACCGCATCACCGTATTGCCCGGGCCGCCAACGATTTACCAGGCCCTGCTCGATCACCCGGCGCGTGGCGACTACGACCTGAGCTCGCTGCGGTTCGCCGTCACCGGCGCCGCCACCGTCCCGGTTGTGCTGGTGGAGCGCATGCAAGCCGAGCTCGACATCGACATCGTGCTGACTGCCTACGGGCTGACCGAGGCCAACGGCATGGGCACCAGTTGTCGTGCCGACGACGACGCCGTGACCGTCGCGACCACCTGCGGGCGCCCGTTCGCCGGCTTCGAATTGCGCATCGACGGCGCTGCTTCCGGTGAATCCGGCGAGGTGCTGTTGCGCGGGCCGAATGTGATGCTGGGCTACCTCGACGACCCGGAGGCCACCGCTGCGGCCATCGACGCCGACGGCTGGCTACACACCGGCGACATCGGCGTCCTCGACAAGGACGGCAACCTGCGCATCACCGACCGGCTCAAGGACATGTACATCTGCGGCGGATTCAACGTCTACCCTGCCGAGATCGAACAGGTGCTCGCCCGGCTCGACGGCGTGGCCGACGCCGCGGTGATCGGGGTTCCCGACGAGCGCCTGGGCGAGGTCGGCCGCGCGTTCCTGGTGACCCGGCCCGGTGCGAACCTCGACGAAGAGTCGGTAATCGCTTATACCCGAGAACATTTGGCGAACTTCAAGGCACCACGGTCGGTGCGGTTCGTCGACGCGTTGCCGCGCAATGCGGGCGGCAAGGTGGTCAAACCACAACTGCGAGAGTTGGCCTGAATTGGATCTGGAACTAGACGACGAAACGCTGGCGTTTGCGGCCGAAGTGCGCGACTTCCTCTCGGCCAACGCCGAGTCGATCCCGACGCAGTCCTATGACAACGCGGAAGGCTTTGCTCAGCACCGTCATTGGGACAAGGTGCTGTTCGATGCCGGCCTGTCGGTGATCAACTGGCCGAAGAAATACGGCGGCCGTGACGCACCGCTGCTGCACTGGGTGGTCTACGAGGAGGAATACTTCCGCGCCGGCGCCCCGGGCCGGGCCAGCGCCAACGGCATCTCGATGCTGGCACCGACGCTGTTTTCGCACGGTACCGACGAGCAACTGGACCGGATCCTGCCGAAAATGGCCAGCGGTGAACAGATCTGGGCGCAGGCCTGGTCGGAGCCGGAGTCCGGCAGCGACCTGGCGTCGTTGCGGTCGACCGCGACCAAGACCGACGGCGGCTGGCTGTTGAACGGGCAGAAGATCTGGAGCTCGCGGGCGCCGTTCGCGGAGATGGGCTTCGGACTGTTCCGCTCCGACCCCTCAGCGGAGCGGCACAACGGGCTGACGTATTTCATGTTCGACCTCAAAGCCAAGGGCGTCACCGTGCGACCCATCGTGCAGCTGGGCGGGGACACCGGCTTCGGTGAGATCTTTCTCGACGACGTCTTCGTGCCGGACGAGGACGTCATCGGTACCCCCAACGACGGCTGGCGCGCCGCCATGAGCACGTCGAGCAACGAGCGCGGGATGTCACTGCGCAGCCCGGCCCGCTTCCTGGCGGCCGCCGAACGGCTGGTGCAACTGTGGAAGGACACCGGCTCGCCCACCGAATTCGCCGACCGGGTCGCCGACGCCTGGATCAACGCGCAGGCCTACCGGCTGCAGACGTTCGGCACGGTGACCCGACTGGCCGCCGGCGGCGAGCTGGGTGCCGAATCGTCGGTGACCAAGGTGTTCTGGTCCGACCTCGACGTGGCGATCCATCAGACCGCACTGGATATCCGGGGCGCCGACGGCGAGCTTGCCGGGCCGTGGACCGATGGCTTGCTGTTCGCGCTGGGCGGCCCAATCTATGCCGGTACCAACGAGATTCAGCGCAATATCATCTCCGAGCGGCTGCTGGGCCTGCCGCGCGAAAAGTCCGGAGGCAAGAAGTGAAATTTGCGCTCGACGAACAGCAGCGCGACTTCGCGGCCAGCATCGATGCGGCCCTGAGTGCGGCGGACCTGCCCGGAGCGCTGCGCGCTTGGTCCGACGGCGATATCGCGCCCGGCCGCAAGGTGTGGGAGCAGCTCGCCAACCTCGGCGTCACCGCACTGACCGTGCCGGAGAAATACGACGGCCTCGACGCCCACCCGGTCGACCTGGTGGTCGCGCTCGAACGCCTCGGACGGTGGTGTGTGCCCGGCCCGGTCGCCGAATCCATCGCCGTCGCACCGATTTTGCTCGCCGGCGACGAGCGCAGCGCCGAGCTGTCCTCCGGTGAACTGATCGCCACGGTCGCGCTGCCGCCGCACATCCCGCGGGCGGTGGACGCCGAAGCCGCCGGACTGGTGCTGCTGGCCGCCGACGGCGGCGTCAGCGAGGCAGCCGCGGGACAGTGCCACCGCTCCGTCGACCCTAGTCGGCGCCTGTATGACGTGACGGCAAGCGGTGCGACCTGGCAGGCGGATATCAAGCGCGCCTACGAATTCGGCGCCCTGGCCACCGCGGCGCAACTGGTCGGCGCCGCGGCGGCGCTGCTGAACGACACCGTCGAATACGCCAAGCAGCGCGCGCAGTTCGGCCGGGTGATCGGCTCCTATCAGGCGATCAAACACAAGCTGGCCGACGTGCACATCGCGATCGAACTGGCTCGCCCGCTGGTGTACGGCGCCGCGCTGGCGCTGGCCGATGACGCTAGCGCCGCCGCGCGTGACGTGAGCGCGGCCAAAGCGGCGGCGTCCGACGCCGCTCTGCTGGCCGCCCGCTCGGCGTTGCAGACCCATGGCGCAATCGGCTTCACTCAGGAACACGACCTGTCACTGTGGCTGCTACGGGTGCAGGCCCTGCGGTCGGCCTGGGGCACGCCGGAGGTGCACCGGGCACGAGTGTTGGAGGCACTATGACCGAAGAACGGGAGCTGCTGCGCGAAACCGTCGCTGCGCTGGTCACCAAACACGCCAACCCCGCGGCCGTACGCACCGCGATCGAATCAGAGCGCGGCTACGACGAGTCACTGTGGCAGCTACTGTGCGAACAGGTCGGCGCCGCCGCGCTGGTGATCCCCGAGGAGCTGGGCGGGGCCGGCGGTGAATTAGCCGATGCCGCAACGGTTCTGCAGGAGCTCGGCCGTGCGCTGGTGCCCTCACCACTGCTCGGTACCACGCTGGCGGAGCTCGCGTTACTGGCCGCACCCGAGCCCGACGCCGAAACGCTGGAAGCCCTGGCCGCGGGCAGCGCCATCGGAGCGCTGGTGCTCGACGCGGACTACGTCGTCAACGGCGACATCGCCGACGTCGTCGTCGCCGCGGCCGGTGGCGAACTGAGCAGGTGGACCCGCTTCAGCGCACAGCCCGTGACCCCGATGGACCCCACCCGGCGACTGGCCCGAGTCCAACCTCAAGACACCTCTGAAATCACAGCGCTGGGCCCCGACCCGGGCCTGGCCGACACCGCGGCCATCCTGCTGGCGGCCGAGCAGATCGGCGCCGCTGAACGATGCCTGGAACTGACGGTCGAATATGCCAAGAGCCGAGTGCAATTCGGTAGGCCGATCGGTAGCTTCCAGGCACTCAAACATCGGATGGCCGATCTGTACGTCGCGATCGCCGCGGCCACGGCCGTGGTGACCGACGCATGCAACGACCCCACGCCCACCAACGCCGCAACGGCTCGGCTGGCCGCCAGTGAGGCGCTGTGTACTGTGACGGGCGAAGGCATCCAGCTGCACGGTGGCATCGCGATCACCTGGGAACACGACATGCACTTGTATTTCAAACGCGCGCATGGCAGCGCCCAGCTGCTCGCCTCGCCGCGAGAAGTGCTGCGCCAACTGGAATCCGAGGTGCTCGAGACGTCGTGAAGGCCTCCGTCGCACTGCGCGCCGGCATCCCCCCATTCCATGTGATGGATGTCTGGCTGGCGGCCGCGGAGCGTCAGCGCAGTCACGGCGACCTGGTCAACCTCTCGGCCGGACAGCCCAGCGTGGGTGCTCCGGAACCGATCCGGGCGGCGGCCGCGGCCGCCGTGCAAGCCAACCAGCTGGGCTACACCGTGGCGCTGGGCATTCCCGAGCTGCGCGCCGCGATCGCCGCGAATTACCAACGCCTGCACGGTATCTCCGTCGAATCCGACGCGGTGGTAGTCACCACGGGTTCCTCGGGCGGATTCCTGCTGGCTTTTCTGGCGTGCTTTGACGTCGGGGATCGGGTGGCGCTGGCCAGCCCCGGCTACCCGTGCTATCGGAACATCCTGTCGGCGTTGGGATGTGAGGTGGTGGAGATCCCGTGCGGTCCGGAAACCCGATTCCAGCCCACCGCGCAGATGCTCGCCGAACTCGACCCGCCGGTGCGCGGCGTCATCGTCGCCAGCCCGGCCAATCCCACCGGAACCGTCATACCGCCCGAAGAGTTGGCGGCGATCGCGTCGTGGTGTGATGCCTCCGGCGTGCGGCTGATCAGCGATGAGGTCTACCACGGACTGGTCTACGAAGGAGCTCCACAGACCAGCAGCGCCTGGCAGACTTCGCGAAATGCCGTGGTGGTCAACAGCTTTTCCAAGTATTACGCGATGACCGGCTGGCGGCTGGGCTGGTTGCTGGTGCCGCCCGAGCTGCGCCGCGCGGTGGACTGCTTGACCGGCAACTTCACCATCTGCCCGCCGGTGCTGCCGCAGATCGCCGCGGTGGCCGCGTTCACGCGAGAGGCAACCGCGGAAGCCGAAGGCAACCTGAGCCACTACACCGTCAACCGCTCACTGCTGCTGGACGGGCTGCGCGCAATCGGCATCGACCGGCTGGCACCGACCGACGGTGCGTTCTACGTCTACGCCGACGTCTCGGATTTCACCGACGACTCGCTGGCGTTCTGTTCAAAACTGTTGGCCGACACCGGTGTTGCGATCGCTCCCGGTATCGACTTCGACACCACACGGGGCAACAGGTTCGTCCGGCTGTCGTTCGCCGGACCGACGAGCGACATCGAAGAAGCTCTGCACCGAATGGGGCCGTGGCTGTCAGTCAGCGGTTGAACTTGCCCGCAAGGTACTCGGCCCGGGCAGCACTGCGGGCGAGCTTGCCGCTCGTGGTGCGGGGAATGGTGCCGGCAGCCACGAGGCGGACGTCGGCGATGCGGACCTGGTGGTTGCGCGAAATGGCCGCCCGCACGATGTCGGCGATCGAACCCAGATCGGTACGTCCCGCGCCCGCGGCCCGCTCGGCCACGATCACCAGCTGCTCGCCGGAACCACCGTCGGTTGATCCGAGCACGTCGGCGGGGACCGAGAAGGCGGCGACATAGCCGGTGCGGATGGCGGGCGAAGCTTCGCTGACCGTGGTCTCGATGTCGAACGGATAGTGGTTGCGGCCGTCGATGATGATCAAGTCCTTGATCCGGCCGGTCAGATACAGCTCGCCGTCCAGGTAGACGCCGAGATCACCGGTCGCCAGCCAGCAGCCGTTGTCGGCGGCGCCCTCGGCATGGCTGCCGTGGTCGAGCCGGGACTGCAGCTTGTTGCCGAACACGCGCCGAGTCTCGTCGGCGCGTCCGAAATATCCGCGGCCGATGTTGTTGCCCTGCAACCATACTTCGCCCACGGTGCCGTCGGGCACCTCGGCGCCGTCCGGGTCGGCAATCACCGCCCACTGGTCGGGAATCGGCTGCCCGCATGACACCTGGGCGACCGCACCGGGATCCTCGGGTGCGACGAGCACCGCGCGGCCGGCACCGAGCTGTTCCCGGTCCAGGAAGATGGCGCTCGCCGTGGCCTCCTGAGAGATGCTGGCCACCGACAGCGTCGCTTCCGCCATCCCGTAGGACGGCTTGACCGCGTTCGCGGGCAGACCGTAGGGAGCAAACGCGTTGGTGAACTTCTCGATCGCCGGCATGGTGACGGGCTCGGACCCGTTGAGGACGCAGACAACATTGCTGAGGTCTAGTGTCTCGCCTGCCGGGGGTAGTCCACGCTCGGCCGTCAGCTCGAACGCGAAGTTCGGCGCCGCCGCGAAGGTGCGGCCATAAGTCGACTCGATGCCCAGTTGCTTGATCCAGCGGTAGGGCCGGCGAAGAAACGCCATGGGATCCATCAGCGTCACCTGCGCCCCGAAGAACGCCGTGAACATGATCATCATCAACCCCATGTCGTGATACAGGGGCAGCCAGCTCACCGTTCGGACGTCGACGTCCAGCCCTCCGGTCATGACCATCTGCATCGCGTTCGTGTAGACGGACCGATGGGTGATCTCCACGCCGGCCGGTGACCGCGTCGAGCCCGAGGTGTACTGCAGGTAGGCGATGTCGTCGGTGTCCAGGGCCGCGCCGGTGAACATCGAACCGAGCGTTTCCGGCAGCGCGTCCACCGCGATCATGCGGGGTCGCTCTTTGGGCGCCAGTGTCCGGATAAACGTGCGAACGGACTCGGCAACGGCGGTCGTGGTCAACACCGCGGCGGGCCGGGCGTCGTCGAGCACCGCGGCCAATCGCTCGGCGTGCCCCGACATGGTCGGCGCGAACAGCGGCACGGCGATATTGCCCGCATAGACGCTGCCGAAGAAACCCGCCACATAGTCCAGACCCTGCGGCGCGAGGATCGCCACCCGATCCCCCGGCTTGGTGACCTGCTGCAGGCGGGCGCCGATCGCGCAGACCCGGGCCCACAGCTCGTTCCAGCTGAGCACCACCGGCCGGCCATCCGGTTCGTGCGAGTAGTCGAGGAAGCGGTATGCCGGACTGTCACCGTGCTCGGCTCGGTTGCGGTCAAAATACGACGTCAACGTCACGCCCTCGGGCACGACGATTGAGCCCACCTGGGAAGCGTACGGGTCCGCATCGCCCAAGGTGGGCACAACATCCTCCAAACAAAGATCCCGACTCACGGTAGGACAGATTAATCGGCGCATGTGCTAATCGCCGCACCGGTTCGCTATGGCAGAGATCACGATCAGGCCACTATCGGCGCATTTGTCACTGCTCGCGGGCTGGTGGCACCGCCTGGACGATACGCCATCATTTGCCGAACGACCATTTTGAGCAGATGTTTTTCGATCGCCGCGACCGCCCGCAAATTTTCCTTGCAAACCGGCGCGCGCGCCGATTTCGTCGCTCAATTGACGAAAATATCGGCGATCCGCGCCTCGAGCGGGCCGCGCCCGCCGAGGTCGTCGATATTGATGCCGAACCGCTCATTCAGAGCATCGACAACCGCCCCCGCGTCGTCGAGAACGATCTTTTCGGTCCCGCTCGCACGGTGGATGGCCAGGTTGCGACCGGACAGGTTCATCCTGGTGTCGTCGCTGACCAGGGCAGCCATCAGGCCGGTCACGAAGTGCGAGCCGGGGTATGTCGAGACGTACCAGCTCCCCATCGTCAGATCGATCTGCGGCCGGGTCCGGGTGGTGAATTCGTACAGCGATTGCCATTCACCGCGCACCTGGGTCTGTAGCACCAGTCCGTCGCCGCGGTCCTCGAGCCGGTAGGGCTCATGTGTGGTCTGCTGGGCGTTGCCGATTTCGAAGCGAATGGGAGACGTCAGGGTCTGGCCGCCGAAGCCGACGTCGACCAGATATGACCCCCGCGACCCGGGGAACGTCACCGCCAACACGGTGTGGGTCTGCGCCGGCACCGGTGCGTCGGACGGCCGCATCCAGACCACCCGCCCGGTCAATCGGCGCACCCGAAAGCCGACTTCGGCCAGCACGTAACCCATCAGCCCGTTGTGCTCGTAGCAGAAGCCACCCCGGCGCCGGTGCACCAGCTTGTCGGTCAGGGCGTCGGGACCCAGGTCATCGACCGGTACGCCCATCACCGGATCGAGGTTCTCGAACGGAATGGTCTGGGTATGAGCGGTCATCAGACCTTGCAGCACCTCGAGGGTCGGTTCGACGGCACCGCGATAGTTGATGCGGTCGAAGTACGCGGTCAGATCCAGTGTCATGGGTCCATTCTGGCTCAGGGTTAACCAACAGGAAACCCAAGGTGTCAGA
The DNA here is from genome assembly GCF_026625985.1 of Mycobacterium sp. Aquia_213. Classification (NCBI taxonomy): domain Bacteria; kingdom Bacillati; phylum Actinomycetota; class Actinomycetes; order Mycobacteriales; family Mycobacteriaceae; genus Mycobacterium; species Mycobacterium sp. Aquia_213. The sequence continues at coordinate 562,840 of NZ_CP113116.1, read as the reverse complement.
AGGTGTTTGGATCGAATTCATATCTCGCCGAGACAGTTCCGCTGACTGCGCGCGGAGGGTCGGAGTTTAGTTACGCTTGAGCCCGCGAGTCGCACTCACGCAGGAGGTTGGCCGCTGTGGCTGATGCACCCAAGACCGATGACCCGGCGTCGGCAGTGGGGGGAATCACCGAGGAGCTGGCCGCCGCCGGATTCGACAACGCTCGCCAGGTCGGCAAAGGCGGTGCCGGGGTGGTCTATCGCTGTCATGAGACGGCGTTGGGCCGAAAGGTCGCAATCAAGGTGATGCCGGCGAATTTCGACGACGAAAGCCGGGAACGTTTTCTGCGTGAGGGCTACGCGATGGGCGGGCTCTCGGGGCACCCGAACATCCTCAACATCTTGCGGGTCGGCATCACGTCGACCGGCCGGCCCTACATCGTGATGCCTTACTGCGCCGAGGATTCCCTGGCGGTGCGGCTGCGCCGCGAGGGTCGCATCCCCTGGCCGGAAGCCGTGCGCATCGGCGTGAAGCTGAGTGGGGCACTGGAAACCGCGCACAAGACCGGCATCTTGCACCGCGACATCAAGCCCGCCAACGTACTCGTCGACGATTACGGCGAACCACAATTGGCCGACTTCGGGATCGCACATATCCAGGGCGGTTATGAAACGACGAGCGGATTCTTCTCCGGCACAATCGACTACACACCGCCGGAGTCGTTGGCCGGCAATCCGGCAACGGTGGTCTCCGACATCTATTCACTCGGCGCCACGATTTACACCCTGATCGCCGGAGCCGCCCCGTACGAGCGAATGACAAGCGAAGATCTCGTCGCGCAGTATCTGCGCATCAGCACCACGGCGTTCCCCGATTTACGTGCCACCGGGATCCCCGACGCGGTGTGCGCGGCAATCGAAAGCGCGATGGCGGTGGACCCCGCGGAACGGCCCGGGTCCGCGGCAGAATTGGGCCGCGAGTTCCAAGCCGCGCAGCGCAGCAACGGCTTGCCGGCAGATTCGATGGCAATCACCGACTCCGGTCGTCACTCGGTACGGCAGGCGGCCGCCGAGATCTCCCAACTGGAAGCCACATCCGGCGACGGCAGTGCGCAGGCAACGTCGACGGCTCCGGCCACCCTGGTGCGGGAATCCGCGAAGCCGCTCACCGGTGCGTCGGAATCCGTTATTCAGCGCGAGTTTTCGGAGGCGGCCCCCGTATTGCGTGCCGTCTACGACGCCGAAGTACAGCCGGAAATTGCGCACCCGGCAGATGATGTTGCTACTCCGAAGGAGCCCTTATCCGGCCCCGCCGGACCGCCTGGCGGAAAGCCACCGCTGCGGGCACGAGCGGCCGGGTGGTTCGCAGAGCCGGGACGCAAGCGCGGCCGCATCGGCTTGGTCGCCGGAGCCGCGGCCGCGGTCGCGGTGTTGGTCGCCGGGATCGTCTATGTGACGCTGCCGTCCGGCGGGGACAACCACCCGACCACTGCGAGTACGACCGCGACGCACCCCGCGCAGGCTGTTCAGTGGACGCCGATCTCGGATGCGCGGGTGGCGCGTTATGCCGCGGCGACGACCCAAGTCGACGGCACCATCTGGGTTTTCGGCGGTATTCGAAGCGACGGCACCGTCACCGCGCGCGACGAGGGCTACGACCCGGCCATCGACGAATGGAAACGCAGCGACGATCTGCCGGTGGCGGTTTCGCACGCGATGGCGGTGACCTGGCAGGGCAACCCGGTGGTGCTCGGCGGCTGGATGACCGCAGAAGGTAAAAACGTTGCGACAGATCAGGTTTGGCGGGTAGTCAACGGTCACTGGGTGGAGTTGCCGCATCTGCTGCAGCCCAGGGCGGCGGCCGCTGCAACGGTGGCGGGCGACCGAATCGTCGTCACGGGCGGTGTCGACGCGAACGGCGCCCTGCTCAACACCACCGAAGTGTTCGACGGCAACGCGTGGACGCTCGGCGCGCCACTGCCGACCCCGCGACAGCTGCTGGCCGCGGCCTCGGACGGAAGGCTGGTGTACGCGGTCGGCGGCACGAACGGGGCCGACCTGGCCGCCGTCGAGGCGTATGACCCCGCCGCGAAAACGTGGATTGCGTTGCCCGCGTTGCCAAAAGCTCGCAGCGACCTCGGCGCGACCGTTGCGGATGGACGCCTGGTGGCCCTTGGAGGCGTGTCGTCGGGCCAGGTCCTGCAGAGCGTGTCCACCTTCGATCTGATGACCAAAACCTGGTCTGGTCTACCGGATATGGCCACCGCACGACACGGCCTGGCGGTCGCCGCGGTGCAGCGGTCGGTGTATGCGGTCGGTGGATCGACGGCTATCGGGGATCAGCAAGCCATCACCTCCGCCGAGACGCTCAAACTGCCGGCCCGCAAGACCCAGCCGGCGCCGCCCTGGCGTTCACTGCCGGACGCGCCGACCGCCCGGCTGATGATGGCGTCGGCCGTACTCAACAACAAGGTCTGGATCCTCGGCGGCCTGCGCAACGGCGTTGCGCTGCAAACGGTTGAAAGCTACGAGCCGCGCACCGGAATCTGGGAGCCCGGGCCCGCGTTGCCGATCCCACTGCACCACGCGGCCGCGGCGGCGTACCGCGGCGAAGTCGTCGTACTCGGCGGCACAACCGACAACATCGCCAACGGGTCCAACAAGGTATTCGCTCTGCGCGGCGGCAACTGGGTGGAACTACCGCCGCTGCGGCATGCCCGGGCGGCACCGGCCGCGGCGGTGGTCGGAGACAAACTGGTGGTCGTCGGCGGGCAGAACGGCAAGGAGCTCGTCGCGCAAACCGAGATCTTCGACGGCACTTCGTGGAACGACGCCGCCGACCTGCCGACCCCGCGCGAACACCTGGCCGCGGTGTCGGACGGTACCTACGTCTACGCACTCGGCGGCAGGCTGCTGTCCGCCGACCAGAACTCCGCGGCGGTTGAACGGTTCGACCTCGGGTCGGGAACGTGGGCCAAATTGGTGGGCATGCCGACACCGCGCGGCAGCTACGGTGCCACCTACATCGACGGCCGGATCGTCGCACTCGGTGGCGAAGAGCCGTCGACGGTGCTGAATGTGGGCGAGATGTACGACATCAGCGCCGGGAAATGGACCACGCTGCCACCGATGCCGACCCCGCGTCACGCCGAGGTGGTTGCCACGGTCGGCAACACCGTCTATGTCATCGGCGGCGCCAACCGCCCGACGCACGAGGGCCCGGTAGCAACGGTCGAGGCGCTCGATTTCAGCTAGCGGGGCGGTTCCGGACCCCGCTGCCGATTGATCATGCCCGAATAGTGTCCCCGGGCAGCTACCTAGCGATACTCTTGAGCTCGCGAATTCGACAATCGCGGGGAAGTTGAGCGCCAAGAATATGGGTGAGGGGTCCCCCACAGACGCGTCGCCACCCAGCGGCCTCATCGCGGAATTGTCCGACGCCGGATTCGAGGACGCACGCCAAGTCGCCAGGGGTGGCGCCGGAGTGATCTATTGCGCCTACGAGACGGCGCTCGGGCGCAACGTCGCGATCAAAGTGCTGCCGTCGCATATCGACGAGGAGAGCCGGGAACGCTTTCTGCGTGAAGGCTATGCGATGGGTGGGCTCTCGGGGCATCCCAACATCGTCAACATCCTGCGGGTCGGGGTGACCGAGAGCGGACGGCCCTACATCGTGATGCCGTACATGTCCGCCGATTCCCTGGCCGTCCGGTTGCGCCGGGAAGGGCCGACCGCCTGGCCCGAGGCGCTGCGGATCGCCGTAAAGCTTTGCGGGGCACTGGAAACCGCACACCGAAGCGGCACCTTGCACCGCGACATCAAGCCCGCCAACGTACTTGTCAGCGATTACGGCGAACCGCTGCTGAGTGACTTCGGGATCGCCCACATCGAGGGCGGCTACGAAACCGCGACCGGATTCTTCTCCGGCACAATCGACTACACCGCGCCGGAGGTGATGACCGGTAAGCCGGCGACGGTCGCTTCCGACGTGTACTCCCTGGGCGCCACGATCTACGCACTGATCGCCGGCGGCGCGGCGCACGAACGCAAGAACGATGAGGACCTCGTCGCGCAGTACCTGCGCATCAGTACGACACGGGTCCCGGACATGCGTCCGGAAGGCATCCCGGACGCGGTGTGCGTGGCCATCGAGCATGCGATGGCGATTGATCCGGCGGAACGGCCGCTGTCCGCCGCGGAGTTCGGCCGCGAATTGCAATCCGCCCAGAAGCTCAACGGTTTACGACCCGATTCGATGGCGATCACCGAAGCGGGGAGCACGGGGACCAAGCAGCCGAACGTCGCCGCGGGGACTTCGGTCGCTGCCAGCCCAGCGATCGCGCCCGCACCGGACGGCACGACGTCGACGGTTCCGAAATCACCACCCCCGGCCGTGGACCCGGGCCCCACCCGGCAGCTAAGTGACGTCGTCGGGGGTGCGTCACCATCCCCGCGGCCCCAGCCTGCCGATCCGACCGAGTTGGCTGCAGCGGCGAATATCTTGCGCGGCGGAATCAACGCGGAAACCCAAGCGCAGGTTGGCGCTTCGGCGCCGGCGAGCGGCGGCTCCGGAATGAGCCCGCCGGGCGGTCCCGGCCAGTCGGCGTCGTCCGGTTCGGTGCCACCTTCCTGGCGCAAGCCGTTCCTGGTCAAGGTGCGCGAGTGGTTCGCCGAGCCCGGCAAGAAGCGCAATCGCGTAGGCCTGGTCGCCGGTGCGGCGATTTTGGTCGTGCTGTTGGTGGTCGGCGGCCTCTACTTCGGGATGACCCCCGACAACAATTCCAAGCCCGTCGCGGGCCAGCCGACCACCGCCGCGCCGGTGGTCTGGAAGCCGATCACGAACGATCGGGTGTCGCGCGTTGAGACGGCGACGACACAGGTCGACGGAACCATCTGGGTCTTCGGCGGGATTCGCAGCGACGGCGGCGTCACGGCACTACAAGAGGGCTATGACCCCGTCATCGACAGCTGGAAAGGCGGCGACGATCTACCCGTTGCCGTGCAGGACGCGATGGCGGTCAACTGGCAGGGAAACCCTGTGGTGCTCGGCGGCTTCAAGACCGTCGGCGGCAAACCTGTTGCGAACGATCAGGTTTGGCGAGTCGTCAACAGTCACTGGGTGGAGATGCCCCGCCTGCTGCAGCCGCGCGCGGGAGCGGCGGCGGCGGTCGTGGGCGACCACCTCGTCGTCACCGGCGGTGTCGACGCCAGCGGCGCGCTGCTGAACACCACCGAGGTCTTCGACGGCAATTCCTGGAGCCTCGGCGCTCCGATCCCGACCCCGCGCCAACAGCTGGCGGCGGCTTCGGACGGAAAGCTCGTCTACACCGTGGGCGGCACCACCGGGGATTCCGACCAGGTCAACGTCGAGGCGTATGACCCCGTCGCGAAGACCTGGACAACGTTGCCCCCGCTTCCCCAGGCACGCAGCGATCTTGGCGTCGCCATCACCGACGGCCGGCTGGTAGCCGTCGGAGGGGTGTCCGGTGGGCAGGTTCTCAAGAGCGTTTCGGTGTTCGACCTGATGAGCAAAACGTGGTCCGGTCTGCCCGACATGTCGACCCCGCGGCACGGCATGGCGGTCGCGGCGGTCGAGAAGTCCGTCTACGCGATCGGCGGGTCGAGCGCCATCGGCGATAGCCAGCCGACGTCGACGGCGGAAGTGCTGAAACTGCCGGCCCGCAAGATTCAGCCGGCCGCGCAATGGCGCTCACTGCCGGACGCGCCGACGGCCCGGTTGATGATGGCGTGGACGGTGCTCAACGGCAAGATCTGGATCATGGGCGGGCTGCGCAACGGCGTCGCCCTGCAGACGACCGAGAGTTTCGACCCCAAGACGGGAGCCTGGGAAACCGGGCCGCCGCTGCCCATCCCGCTGCACCACGCGGCGGCGGCGACCTTCCGCGGCGAGGTGGTCGTGCTCGGCGGCGCGAGCGACAACATCGCCGACGGATCCAACAAGGTCTTCGCCCTGCGCGGCGGCAACTGGGTGGAGTTGCCGCCCTTGACGCACGCCCGCGCGGCGCCGGCCGCGGCGGTGGCGGGTGACAAACTCGTCGCCGTCGGCGGGCAGAACGCCAAGCAACTCGTCCCCCAGACCGAGGTCTTCGACGGCAGCTCGTGGAAGGACGCCGCCGACATGCCCACCCCGCGCGAACACCTCGCGGCGGTCTCCGACGGCACCTACGTGTACACGATCGGCGGACGCTTCCTGTCCTCGGACAAGAACTCCGCGGCGCTAGAGCGGTTCGACCCGCAATCCGGGCAATGGACCAAGTTGGTGGGCATGCCGACACCGCGGGGCAGCTATGGCGCGACGTACATCGACGGCCGGATTCTGGCGGTCGGTGGCGAAGAGCCGACCCGGGTGCTCAACGTCGTCGAGATGTACGACATCGCCGAGGGGAAGTGGAGTACGTTGCCGCCGATGCCCACGCCGCGGCACGCCGAGGTGGTGGCCACGGTGGGCAACACGGTCTACGTCATCGGTGGCGCCAACCGGCCGACGCATGAGGGCCCGATCGCGACCGTCGAGGCCCTGGACTTCATGTAGGGACCGACTTCTCCCAGACCACCTACCAGTACTAAGCCGGGGAAATCACGGCCTGGAGCGGCGCATCAGGCGCTTGTTTGATATATGTCTAATATGGGGATCCGTACAACCGGATCGGCCCGGTGGCCCGCCCCCTCAACGGGCCACCGGGAACCCATCACCGAGCTGCGGGCTTGACGGACATCCACCAATACCCATGCGGCCAGTGCGCGCATGGCGAATCTGTTGCCCAAATGCGGCGCTGCCAAACATTGGCGCGGATGCGTCATTGTCCGATTCGATGCCGTTGTATTCGGCGCGTTAAAACGACAGCAATTTCGGGGCACCACCACGCCTTGTTTTATATGTGTCGAATACGGGGACCCGGGTGGGGACGGGCTGCAGCCAGGCCAACACACAGATAACGGAGCCCCTGATGACACACAACACGCTATTGATTGTGATTGCCGTAGTAGCAGCACTTTTACTGATCGCCGCCGTGATCGTGGCGGTCAGCGCAACCCGGCGTCGCCGCCATCGGCAGGCCGAACAGATTCGCGAGCACGCCAGGTTGGAGTCGGCCAAGCTCGAACGCCGCGAAGCACTGGCCCAGGAAACAGCCGCCAAAGCCCGTGCCGCACAAGCCGAGGCCGAGGTCAAGGCGGCCGAAGCGGCCAGGTTGGCCGAGCATGCGGCCCAGCATCAAAGTGAGGCCGCGGCATCGCGCGAGCAGCTCCAAGAGCGCTGGGACCACGCCGACCGCATCGACCCGAAGACCGGCAACAAGAAGGACCGCGAGGCCGCAGAGCCCGCACGGGACCGCGACGAGGCCTGGTCTTCGGAGTCGTTGGATGCGGCGACGGACGCCGAACCCGTCGGGCGGGAGACCTACCGCGGGACGCCTAACCGCTAGAGCCAGGTGTCCTGGGTCGTGGTGGTCAGGAACGCTTCCAGGTCGTCGCGCCACTGAGCCGGCGTCGTCTTGTCCGGTTCGATCCCGGTGTATTCGCCGCGGTAGAACAACAACGGACGCGGCTTGATCTTGGGCGCCTCCGAAAGCGACTGCACCGCACCGAAAACCACGAAGTGATCGCCGCCGTCGTGCACGGATGCCACCGTGCAGTCGATGTGGGCAAGCGAGCCGTCGATGATCGGCGAGCCGAGTTCTGATGCGTGCCAGTCGATCCCGGCGAACTTGTCGGGTTCCTTGGATCCGAATCGGGCCGAGACGTGTTTTTGGCTCTCGGTCAGCATGTTGACGCAGAACCGGCCGCTGGCCTCGATGGCCTGCCACGAACGCGACACCTTGGTCGGGCAGAACAGCACCAGCGGCGGATCCAGCGACAGCGCCGCGAACGACTGGCAGGCGAAGCCGATCGCAACGTCGTCGTGCACCGTGGTGATGATGGTGATCCCGGTGCAGAACTGACCGAGCACGCTGCGAAACGTGCGCGGGTCGATCGGCGCGGCAGTCATGGTCGGCCCCGAATCAGCCCTTGAAGCCGACGCTGAAGTCGTGACCCCACAGGCTGATCGCGGTGCTCTCCCGGGCGACCCAACCATCGTCTTCGACTTGTCTTCCCTCACAACCGAATTCGATATCGAATCCGCTGGGGGTCTTCATGTAGAAGGACAGCATCAGGTCGTTGACGTGGCGGCCCAGCGTCGCCGACATCGGCACCTTCTTGCGCAGCGCGCGGTCCAGGCACAGGCCGACGTCGTCGGCCTCTCCCACCTCGACCATCAGGTGCACGATGCCGCTGGGGGTCTGTCCGGGCATGAAGGCCAGGCTGTGATGACGCGGGTTGCAGCCCAGGAATCGCAGCCACGCGGGCGGTCCGTCCGCGGGCCGGCCGACCACCTGCGGCGGCAGCCGCATCGAGTCCCGCAGCTTGAAGCCCAGCACATCCCGGTAGAAGTGCAGCGTCTCTTCGTCGTCACGGGTGGTCAAGACCACGTGTCCCAGGCCCTGTTCCTCGGTGACGAACTTGTGCCCATACGGGCTGACCACGCGGCGATGCTCGAGGGCGGCGCCGTGGAAGACCTCCAGGCAGTTACCCGACGGGTCCGAGAACCGGATCATCTCGTCCACTCGGCGATCGGCCAACTCGGCGGCGGTGGCCTCCTTGTACGGCGTGCCCTCGACGTCGAGCCGGTTCCGGATCTCTTGCAGGCCAGCGGCGTTCGCGCATTCCCAGCCGGCTTCGATGAGCCGGTCGTGCTCGCCGGGGACGATCACCAGCCGGGCCGGGAAATCGTCCATCCGCAGATACAGGGCACCCTCGGTGGCACCCTTGCCCTCGATCATGCCGAGGACTTTCAAACCGTAATCACGCCAGGCCGCCATGTCGGTGGCCTCAATGCGCAGATAGCCCAGAGAGCGAATGCTCATCGCGCGCCTCCCAGGAAATCGATGGTGAGCTTGTTGAACTCGTCGAACTTCTCCACCTGTGCCCAGTGCCCACACTGCCCGAAAACGTGCAGCTGTGCACGCGGGATGGTCTTCAGCGCGACCAGTGCTCCGTCGAGCGGGTTGACCCGGTCCTCGCGGCCCCAGATCAGCAGCACCGGCTGGCGCAGCCGGTGCACCTCGCGCCACATCATGCCGAGCTCGAAATCCGCTCCAGCGAAAGACATTCCCATCGCACGGGTCGCCGTCAGCGACTCCGGCGTGCTGGCCAACGCGAAGCGCTGCTCGACCAATTCGGGGGTGATCAGTTTCTGGTCGTAGACCATCACCCGCAGAAACGCCTCGAGATTCTCGCGGGTGGGCTCGGCGGAGAACTTGCCCAACCGTTTGACGCCCTCGGTCGGGTCGGGCGCGAACAGGTTCACGCTCACCCCGCCGGGGCCCATCAGCACCAGGCGCCCGGCCCGGTCCGGATAGTCGAGCGCGAACCGCACCGCGGTGCCACCGCCCAGCGAATTGCCAACCAGCGGAACACGTCCCAGGCCCAGTTGGTCGAAGAGACCGTTGAGCGCCCGCGCCGCGTAGTGGTTGAACTGCCCGTGCTCGGCGCGCTTGTCGGAGTGGCCGTACCCGGGCTGATCGACGGCCAGCACGTGAAATTGCTCAGCGAGCACCGGGATATTGCGCGAGAAGTTCGTCCAACTCGCCGCGCCGGGACCGCCGCCGTGCAACAGCACGATTGTCTGGTCGTTGCCGACGCCCGCCTCGTGGTAGTGCAGCTTCAGCGGCCCATCCACGTCCACCTCGACGAAGCGCGAGGTGGACTCGAACGTCAATTCCTCGGTAGCCGTCACGGCCTAGACCATGGTGTCGCCGGGCGGCAACCCGAACTCGTTGTTCCCGAAGATCTGGTAAGCCCGCTCGGGATCGTTGGCCGCGTGTACCCGGCCCGCATGCGCGTCGCGCCAGAACCGTTGCACCGGTTGGTCATTACCCAGAGCCGTGGCACCGGATGCCTCGAACAGCCGGTCGATGGAAGCGATCGCACGCCCGGTGGCGCGCACCTGGTCGCGGCGGGCGCGGGTGCGCAGGTCGAACGGGATCTCCTTGCCGGCCGAGAGCAGCGCGAATTCGTCGGCGACGTTTCCGCTCAGCTGGCGCCACGCGGCGTCGATGTCGCTGGCCGCCTCGGCGATGCGGACCTTGGCGAACGGGTCGTCCTTGGCCTTCTCGCCGGCGAACGCGGCCCGCACCCGCTTGCCCTGGTGCTCGACGTGTGCGTCGTACGCGCCGTAGGCCATCCCGACGATCGGAGCCGAAATGGTGGTGGGATGCATTGTGCCCCAAGGCATCTTGTAGACCGCCGCGGTGTTGTTCTCATATCCGCCCGCGGTGCCGTCGTTCATCGCCTTGTAGGACAGGAACCGGTGCCGCGGCACGAAGACGTCCTTGACGACGACGGTGTTGCTGCCCGTGCCGCGCAGGCCGACGACATGCCACACATCGTCGATGCGGTACTCGCTGCGCGGGATCAGGAAGCTGCCGAAGTCGACAGGGCGACCGTCCTTGATGACGGGTCCGCCGAGGAACGCCCAGGTGGCGTGATCGCAGCCGGACGACCAGTTCCACGATCCGTTGACCAGATAGCCCCCGTCGGTCACCACGCCCGCGCCCATCGGGGCGTAGGACGACGACACGCGGGTCTTGGGGTCCTCACCCCAGACCTCCTCCTGGGCCTGCTGGTCGAACAGCGCCAGGTGCCAGTTGTGCACGCCGATGATCGAGCTCACCCAGCCGGTGGAACCACACGCGCTGGCGATGCGCCGCACCGCCTCGTAGAACAGCGTGGGGTCGCATTGCAGACCACCCCACTGCTCGGGCTGCAGCAGCGTGAAGAAGCCGACCTCGTCGAGCTCGGCAACGGTCTCATCGGGCAGCCGACGCAGGTCTTCTGTCGCCTGGGCGCGCTCCCGGATCTTCGGGAGCAGATCGTCGATCCCAGCCAACACCGACTGCGCATCACGCTGTTGAATGGACGTCACTTAGCTTTGCCTCCTGGGCCAGACTTACTCAGCGGACTTACACAGCAGACTAGAACATGTTCTGATTTGTGTCGAGCAGGGTATTCCTGCGCCTGGTAGCGATATAAATCGGGTTTTCTGTAACATGTTCTAGTTGTCACGAAAGGGAGGGCGGGTCTTGACGGAAGCTGATCTGGACCAAGCATCCGACGAGCCGCTCGGCGATCACGTCCTCGAATTGCAGATTGCCGAGGTCGTCGCCGAGACCGACGATGCGCGCTCGCTGGTGTTCGTGGCGCCGGACGCGTCGGGCGATCCCGAGATCCCGCCGGAGCGGCTGCGCTACGCGCCGGGCCAGTTCTTGACGCTGCGGGTGCCCAGCGACCGTACCGGTTCGGTGGCACGCTGCTACTCGCTGTGCAGCTCGCCGTTCACCGACGACGCGCTGGCCGTCACGATCAAGCGAACCGCCGACGGGTACGCGTCCAACTGGCTCTGCGACAACGCGCAGCAGGGCATGCGGATCCACGTGCTGGCGCCGTCGGGCAACTTCGTGCCCAAGACACTCGACCAGGACTTCCTGTTGCTGGCCGCGGGCAGCGGGATCACCCCGATCATGTCGATCTGCAAGTCGGCGCTCTCCGAAGGCAGCGGGCAGGTGACGCTGGTCTACGCCAACCGCGACGAAAACTCGGTGATCTTCGCCGATGCGCTGCGCGAGCTGGCCGCCAAGTATCCCGAGCGGCTCACGGTGCTGCACTGGCTGGAATCGGTACAGGGGCTGCCGAGCGCGGCCGCGCTGGCGAAGCTGGCCGCGCCGTTCACCGATCGGCACGCCTTCATCTGCGGGCCCGGCCCGTTCATGGACGCGGCTCGCCAGGCGCTGGAGACGCTGGAAGTGCCTGCGCCACAGGTGCATATCGAGGTGTTCAAGTCGCTGGATTCCGATCCGTTCGCCGCGGTCACGATCGAGGACACCAAGGAGGGCGACCAGCCGCCGGCCACCGCGGTGGTGGAACTCGATGGTGAAACCCACACCGTGTCGTGGCCGCGCAGCGCCAAACTGCTCGACGTCCTGCTCGCGAAAGGCCTCGATGCGCCGTTCTCCTGCCGGGAAGGTCACTGCGGGGCATGTGCCTGCACGCTACGCAGCGGCAAAGTCAACATGGAGATCAACGACGTGCTCGAGCAGCAAGACCTCGACGCGGGGCTAATTTTGGCCTGTCAATCTCACCCGGAATCTGATTCGGTAGAAGTCACCTACGACGAATAGTCGCGGAGTTAGGTTTCTCCCTCGAGGTTCGACGGAAGGAAACGCCGGTGATGCGATCGGTAACGGGCTCGGCGGCCGTCGGACTGCTGTTGACGTTTTTGCCCGCACCGTTAGCCGGGGCGGCCAGCAATACCGCCACCACCCTGTTCCCGCTGGACGGCCCCAACCAGTTGGAAACCCACATGTTCCTCAACTGCTTCAAATCCGACGGCCACTGCGACTTCGTCGCCGGGGCCGACATGCGCACCCCGGACGGTGTGACCGGCTTCCCGCACGACCTGTGGGCCCGCCAAACCACCGAGATCCGGTCGAACAACCGGATGGCCTACCTGGACGCGCATGCGAACGGCCAATACGAGCGGGTCATGAAGTCGATGGGGACCGACGAGATCACCACGGTCTATTTCGCTGAAGGGCCGCCGGACAAGTACCAGACGACCGGGCGCATCGACTCCACCGATTGGGGCACCGGCCAGCCCAAGACCGACGTCAACGTGATCACCTGCACTCACATCCAGGTGGTCTACAGCGGGGTCAACATCACCTCGCCGAGCACCTGCGCGGTGACGACGTTCTCCTAGCCGCTGTCAGCGCGGCAGGCCAAGCAGCCGCTCGGCCGCCACGGTCAGCAGGATCTGCTCCGTTCCGCCCGCGATCGTGAGGCAGCGCGTGTTGAGGAAGTCGAATACCGCTCGGTCCTTGTCCGCCCGGCGGTCAACGAGCCCGCCGCCCTCGGCGACGTCCATCGTGAATTCGGCCAGCGCCTGCCGGTAGCGGACGCCGATCAGCTTGCGCACGCTGGATTGCGCGCCGGGGTCCTGGCCGCCCACCGCCAACTGGGCGATGCGCTGGTCCAGCAGCGCGCCCGTCTGGGCCAAGATGATCAGCCGCCCCAGCCGGTCCTGCTCGGCGACGTCTAGGTCCCTCGCAGCCAGCAGCTTGAGCAGCTCTTCCATCGGGTTGCCCAGCGCGGTCCCGCTGGCCATCGCGACCCGCTCGTTGGCCAGCGTGGTGCGGGCCAGCCGCCAACCGTCGTTCACCGCGCCGACGACCATCTCGTCGGGCACGAAGACGTTGTCCAGGAACACCTCGTTGAACAGCGAGTCGCCGGTGATCTCGCGCAGCGGCCGGATGTCGATGCCCGGCGACTTCATGTCGATCAGGAAGTAGGTGATGCCCTTGTGTTTTGGGGCGTCGGGATCGGTGCGGGCCAGGCACACGCCCCAGCGCGCCTTGTGCGCCGCCGACGTCCACACCTTCTGCCCGGTCAGCAACCAGCCGCCATCCCCGCGCACTGCCTTGGTCCGCAGCGATGCCAGGTCCGAGCCGGCTCCCGGCTCGGAAAACAGCTGGCACCAAAGGAATTCGCCACGCGTGGTGGCCGGCACGAATTGCTCGATCTGCTCTGGCGTGCCGTGTTCGAGGATCGTGGGCGCCGCCCACCAGCCGATCACCAGGTCGGGTCGCTCAACTCCGGCCGCGGCCAGCTCCTGGTCGATCAGCAGCTGCTCGGCCGGCGACGCGCCGCGCCCGTACGGCTTCGGCCAGTGCGGCGCCTGCAGCCCCGCCTCGGCCAGGGCTACCTGTCGCTTCTCGGCGGGCAGCGCGGCGATCCCGGCGACGGTCGCGGCGAGCTCGGCGCGCTGACCCTCGACCTCCGTGAGGTCGATGTTGAGGCGGCGGCGCACCCCGTCCTGGGTCAGCTCGGTAATGCGGCGCAGCCAGCGCTCGGCGCCCCCGAGGAATCGCCCGATGCCATGCGCCCTGCGCAGGTACAGATGCGCGTCGTGTTCCCAGGTACAGCCGATGCCGCCGAGCACCTGAATGCAGTCCTTGACGTTGGCCTTCACCGCGGCGATCGCGACGGCGGCGGCCAGCGCGGCGGCAATCGAGAATTGGCGCTCGTCGGAGTCCCCGGCGGCCCGGGCCGCGTCGGCGGCGGCCACCTCGGCCTGCTCGGCGCGGCACAGCATCTCGGCACACAGGTGCTTGATGGCCTGGAAGCTCCCGATCGGCTTGCCGAACTGCTCGCGAACCTTCGCGTAGTCGACGGCGGTATCCAGACACCAGCGCGTGATGCCGGCCGCTTCGGCCGCCAGCACGGTCGCGGCCAGCTCCGCGACCCGCTCCCGCGACTCGTCGATCGGGGTCGCCGGCGCCGACGTCAGCACCACGCGCGCCAGCGGCCGGGAAAAGTCGGCGGCCTGCAGCGGCTCCACCTGCACACCCTCGCTGCCGCTGTCGACCAGCACAAACTTCCCGCCGGCCGGCAGCAACAGCAGCGCGCCGTCGGAGGCGCCCAACACGAAATCGACCGTCCCGGACACCGAACCGTTGTCGAACTGGACGTCACCCTCGAGCGCCAACCCGGCGAAGCGCTCACCCGAGGCGAGCGCCGACAGTACGTCGGGATCGGTGCCCGCCTCGGAAAGAACCACAGTGGCCAGCGCGGTGGTGGCGATCGGCCCGGGCACCAGCGCCTTGGCCGCCTCCTCGACCATCGCGCACAGGTCTTCGATGCTGCCACCGGCCCCACCGGCGTCCTCGGAGATGGCAACCCCGAACAGGCCGAGGTCGGCCAGCCGGGCGAATACGGGCCGCCAGGCATCTGCGTTGCCCTGCTCGACCTCGCGGATCGCGACGGTCCCACCCGGCCCGGAAGTCGTGTTGCGGGCCCAGTCGCGCACCAACTCTCGCGCCGCGAACTGTTCGTCAGTGACGGTCGCTACCACCTGAGGCCCTCCGTGTGCTTGATTCAACGTGACCATTAGGGGCGCTACAGCCCACTAGAACGTGTTCTAATAGTGCCAGCGATCGACCGTCAAGTCGAACGCCATTACAGCAGCACAACTCGCTGCCCCGGCGGGACGGAGGTGGGAAATTCACACACGACACGGTTATCGTTTGCGAACGAACCACCCGAAAGAGGAGCAACCCGTCAGATGTCGTCAGCGAACGTTAACTCGGGCAACGTCTCTGACTCGCAGCCACGCGAGGTCATGAACGTGGCAGTACTGGCCGAATCCGAGCTGGGCTCGGAGGCACAACGCGAACGTCGCAAGCGCATCTTGGACGCCACCATGGCCATCGCGTCGAAGGGCGGCTACGAGGCAGTTCAGATGCGTGCGGTGGCGGATCGGGCGGACGTGGCGGTCGGGACGCTGTACCGCTATTTTCCCTCGAAAGTGCACCTGCTGGTGTCGGCCCTGGGCCGGGAGTTCGGCCGCATCGACGCGAAAACCGACCGCTCCGCGATGGCGGGCGGCACGCCGTTCCAGCGGCTGAATTTCATGGTCGGCAAGCTCAACCGCGCGATGCAGCGCAATCCGCTGCTCACCGAGGCGATGACGCGCGCCTACGTTTTCGCCGACGCGTCGGCGGCCAGCGAGGTCGACCAGGTGGAAAAGCTGATCGACAGCATGTTCGCCCGCGCGATGAGTGACGGCGAACCCAGCGAGGACCAGTACCACATCGCCCGGGTGATCTCCGACGTGTGGTTGTCGAACCTGCTGGCCTGGCTGACCCGGCGCGCCTCGGCGACCGACGTCAGCAAGCGGCTCGACCTGGCTGTGCGGTTGCTGATCGGCGACTCCGACGGTGCCTAGCATCGACCTAGCAGGCGCCTAAACCGGCGGACCGGAGGTGCGGCCCCGGATCAGCTCGGTGTCCAGCAGCTCGACCACCGGCAGGCCGGATCGCGGCGGGTTGAGCAGTAGTTCGCCGGCCCGGTGGCCCTTGCGCAGGCTGGGCTGCGACACCGTCGTCAAGCCGCGGCTGATCGCCTCGGGCACCCCGTCGAATCCGGTGACGCTGATCTGACCGGGCACGTAAATCCCGTGTGCCCGAAGGTAATCCATCGCCGATAGCGCCAATATGTCTGCGGTGCACATCAATGCGGTGATCCGCGGATTGGCCTCCAGCGCCACCTTGGCCGCCTCGCCTCCCGACGTCGGCAGGTGCTCGTAGCTCTCCACCACGGTCAGCGAGTCCGGGTCCACGCCGGCGGCCCGCATGGCGTCCCACACGCCGGCGATGCGTTCGCGCTGCACGTCGAAAGTCTGGGAGCGCAGCCGCTGCGCGTCCGCCAGGTCCTGGCGGCGGTCCTGTCCGAGCCGCATCGTCAGCAGCCCGATCTCGCGATGCCCCAACCCCAGCACGTATTCGGCGAGCTCCCGCATCGCCGCCCGGTCGTCGATGCCCACCCGCGACACCCCGGACAAACCCTTGGGCTGGTCGACCACCACCACCGGCACGCGCCGCTGCAGCACCACCTCGAGGTAGGGATCCTCGTCGCGGACCGAATACACCACGAAGCCGTCCACCCCGGCGGCCAGCACCGCGGCCTCGCCGTCCTGCGGGCTCCGGCCGGGTCCGACGGCGACCAGCAGCAGTCCCTGCCCCTGCTCTTCGCACGATTGCGCCACTCCCGTAACGAAATCGCGCGCCGCCGGGTCGCTGAAGAAATAGGTCAGCGGCTCGGCCATCAACAACCCCACCGCACCGGCCTTGCGGGTGCGCAACGAGCGCGCCACCGGGTCGGGGCCGGCGTAACCCAGCCGCTTGGCCGTGGCGAGCACGCGCTCGCGAAGGTCGGGCGAGAGCTGATCCGGCCGGTTGAAGGCGTTCGAGATGGTGGTGCGCGAAACCTTGAGTTCGGCCGCCAACGACGCCAGAGTCGCACGCCGGCGCGGTGTGGGACTCACGTTCGCCGACGCTACAGCGCATCCTCGCCTGCGCGTACGCCGCCGCGATCTGGGACTTTCTAATGGAAACGATTTTCATTAGTATTATGAAGCGGCGGGCCGGACAGCCTCCGGAATTTCACACCTGCGGGCAGCGCTGATGGGACATGAATGCGACAACTCAACGCGAGACGATCGCGCTTCCTGCCGGCCTTGGCCGCGTGCCTGATCGGCGCGACGGCGATAGCGGGCTGCGGGGTCGCCGGTTCCGCGCACCAGCAAGGTTCCGGTGTGGTGGCCTCGACCGATGTGTGGGGCAGCGTTGCCCAGGTCGTCGCCGGACGCCATCTCCACGTCAAGTCGATCCTGTCCGGCGCCACCATCGATCCACACACCTATCAGGCCAGTGCCTCGGACGCCGCGGCCGTCATGGACGCCGGATTGGTGGTCTACAACGGCGGTGGCTACGACCCCTGGGCCACTCAGGTACTGAACGGCCATTCGAACATCAAGACCGTGGACGCCTACTCGTTCGCCGGTAAGGCGGACAACGGGAATCCGCCCAACGAGCACGTCTTCTACGACCTCGGCGTCGTCAAGACGGTCGCCAACACCATCGCGGACCGACTCGCGGCCATCGACGCGGACAACGCCGCCGACTATCGGGCCAACGCCGCCGGATTCGACCGCGACGTCGACGCGATCGCCGCCTCGGAACGCGCTATCGGCAACACGTTCCCCAACACCTCTGTTGTCGCGACCGAACCCGTCGCGTTCTACCTGCTGAAGGCCGCGGGATTGGTGGACCGCACCCCCGAAAGCTTCATGTCGGCCAACGAGAATGGAACCGATCCCTCGCCGGCCGACATGGCGTTCGTCCTCGACCTGGTCAACCGTCACCAAGTCGCGGCGGTGCTGGTCAACCCGCAGACGGCCACACCCGCGATCAGCGGCCTGCAGGATGCCGCACGGCGCGCGGGCGTCCCGGTCACGCTGGTGACCGAGACGCTGCCCGACCACACCGACTACCTGACCTGGCAACGCAACACCGTCGATCAGCTGCAGGCCGCGCTGCGATCCAGCCAGAACAATGCCCGTAATTGACCAAGCGGTCGAGACGGCCGACCAGCGGCCGCCCGCCGTGTCGCTGGCCGGTGCCCGGCTGGCGTTCGGCGATCGTGTCCTGTGGGACGGCCTCGACCTGTCGGTGTCGCCGGGCGAGTTCATCGCGGTGCTCGGCCCTAATGGCACCGGCAAGACCTCACTGCTCAAAGTCTTGCTCGGCCAACTGCTGCTGAGCGCCGGCGCCGCCCACGTCGACGGCAAAGAGGTCACCTCGGGCAGCGGCGCGATCGGCTATGTGCCCCAACACCGCCCGATCGACCGGGACGTGATGCTGGTCGGGCGCGACCTGGTCCGGCTGGGCATCGACGGGAACCGCTGGGGCTTCATGCCGCTGCGGTCCGCCGAGCGCAGCCGCTGCCGGCTGGCGGTACGCCAGGCGCTGGCACAGGTCAACGGCGAGCCGCTGGCCGACGTCCGCGTCGGGCTGATGTCGGGTGGGGAGTTGCAGCGCATGCGCATCGCTCAGGCGTTGGCCAGCGATCCGATGCTGCTGTTGTGCGACGAGCCGCTGCTGGCTCTGGACCCGGCCAACGCCAAGCTGGTCGCCGGGCTGATCGACCGCCGCCGCCGGGAGGCCAACACCACGGTCATGGTGGTGACCCACGAGATCAACACGATCCTGCCGTACGTCGACCGGGTGCTGTATCTGGTCGACGGCCGCTTCCGGATCGGCACCGTCGAGCAGGTGATGAACACCGAGACGCTGTCCACGCTGTACCGGGCCGACATTCAGGTAGTCAAGGTCAACAACCGCTACGTGGTGATCGGCGAGGACAGCGGATACGCCTTATGAACAACCAGCTCTCCGACGTGCTGGACCATTTGCTCTCGTTCGACATCACCGCCCGCCTGCTGAGCCACGACTTCGTGCAGCAAGCACTGCTGGCGGCCGCTCTGCTGGGACTGGTGGCCGGGCTGATCGGCCCGTTCATCGTGATGCGGCAGATGTCGTTCGCCGTGCACGGATCCAGCGAATTGTCGCTGACCGGAGCGGCATTCGCGTTGCTGGTCGGGTTCCAGGTGGGCCTGGGCGCGCTGATCGGCAGCGCCGTGGCGGCCGCATTGTTCGGCGTTCTCGGCCAGCGGGCCCGGGAACGCGATTCGGTGACCGGGGTGGTGCTGGCGTTCGGGCTGGGCCTGGCGGTGCTGTTCATCTAC
The DNA here is from genome assembly GCF_026625985.1 of Mycobacterium sp. Aquia_213. Classification (NCBI taxonomy): domain Bacteria; kingdom Bacillati; phylum Actinomycetota; class Actinomycetes; order Mycobacteriales; family Mycobacteriaceae; genus Mycobacterium; species Mycobacterium sp. Aquia_213. The sequence continues at coordinate 543,661 of NZ_CP113116.1, read as the reverse complement.
CTCTACCCGGGACGCTCGACGACGAGCTTCGCGTTGCTCACCGGCCAGATCGTCGGGGTGGGCTACACCGGACTGGCGACGCTGGCGCTGGTGTGCCTGCTGGTCATCGGCGTGCTGGCGATCAGCTATCGGCCGCTGCTGTTCGCCACCGTCGATCCCGACGTCGCGGCCGCCCGCGGGGTGCCGGTTCGGGCGCTGGGCATCGTGTTCGCCGCGCTGGTCGGCGTGGTGGCCGCGCAGGCCGTGCAGATCGTCGGCGCGCTGCTGGTGATGTCGTTGCTGATCACACCGGCGGCCGCGGCGGCCCGGGTGGTCGCCTCGCCGGCGGTGGCCATCGTGGCGTCGGTGATCTTCGCCGAGGTTGCCGCGGTAGGCGGCATCGTGCTGTCGCTCGCGCCCGGTGTCCCGGTGTCGGTTTTCGTCGCGACGATCTCGTTTCTGATCTACCTGTTTTGCTGGCTGGTGGGACGACGGCGGGAGGCCAGCACTTAAACTTGGCGCACGCAGTGGCCGCGGGCAGGGGAGGCAACGGTGCGCCAGCGATTGGCTGTCTTCGTGCTGACAGCGTTGACCACCATTGCCGTCGGCTGCACCAGCAGCGTCGCCGGAAAGGCGGTACCGGCGGACGAGTCTGGCGCCCCGAGTCGAAATCCTGTCGCGGTGTCTGCGCTGGAGGGGTTACTGCTCAGCGTGGACCGGATCAACGCCGCGCTGGGTGCGAAGTCGATGAAGGTGTGGGTGAACGCCAAGGGCTTGTGGGACTGGAGCCCCGGAATCAGCGACAAGAACTGCCTGGCCATCGATGGGCCCGCGCAGGAGAAGGTCTATGCCGGCACCGGGTGGACCGCGATGCGCGGCCAGCGGATCGACGACAGCGTTGACGGCTCCAAAAAGCGCGACCACTACGCCATTCAGGCCGTCGTCGCATTCGCGTCCGCGCACGACGCCGACGCGTTCTACGACTCCTCGGTGCAAAGCTGGCCGGCCTGCTCGAAGCGTCGTTTCACCGACGCCACGCCGGGCCAGCCCGAAACCGTGTGGACGGTGGCCGGCGTCACCACCGACAACGGCACGCTGAGCACCTCGGAGGTCCAGGAAGGCGGCGACGGCTGGACCTGCCAGCGGGCCCTGACCTCGCGCAACAACGTCGTTATCGACGTCGTGACGTGCGCCTACAGCCTGGCGGGTGCGTCGGCCACCGACATCGCTTCTCAGCTCGCGGCGAAAGTTGCTAAGCAGTAAGCGATGCACCGGGGACTTCGATGGCCGACTGCCTTACTTGCGATCGCCTGTGCGTTGACAGCGGGCTGCACCAGGGCGGTCGACGGGACCGCGCTGGCCGCCGAACCCGTTCTCCACACCCCCGCCAGCTCGCCGGCCAGCCCGGCGCCGAGCGCGATGCCCACGACCGTCCTGGAAGGCCTGCTGCTGAGTCAGGACCAGGTCGTCGCCCTGGTCGGCGGGACGAACATGGCGCTGGTCGGCACCGCCACCAGCACCTCGGACTCATCGAAGATCATCGACGACCGCACCTGCCTGGGACTCGGGTCGGTGGGTGACGTGACGGTCTACGCCAACAGCGGATACGTCGCGATGCGCGGCAACCAATTCAGCACCCCCAACGCCGTGCAGGCCGATGTCACCCAACTCGTGACGTCGTTCACCACCCCGGCCGACGCCCAGGCCTTGCTGCAGCGTGCACAACAGGATTGGCAACGCTGCGCCCAGCGACGCTACGGATTTCACTCTTCCAACGGCAATCACAGCTACTTCAACACGCACGACCTACGGGTCAGCGGCTCGCGCATGGAATTGTCGATGCGCCAAGAGGAAGACCCCCGGTGGGGCTGCTCGCACGCGATGACCGTCCAGGACTCCGTCGTCGTCGAGGCGCGGGTCTGCCTGCTCAACAAGGACACCGATTCGGCGGCCAACAACCTCCTCGACCAGATCGTCGCCAAGATTCCGCAATAAGCTAAGCAGGTGGCCGCTATCGACCTGAACGCCGACTTGGGGGAGGGCTTTGGCGTCTGGCGCCTGGGCGATGACGACGCGATGCTCGGAATCGTCACGAGCGCCAACGTCGCGTGCGGTTTCCACGCGGGCGATCCCGCCAGCCTGTTGCGGGTGTGCCAGTTGGCCGCCGAGCGCGGCGTGCGCATCGGAGCCCAGGTCAGCTATCGCGACCTGGCCGGGTTTGGCAGGCGCTTCATCGACGTTGCCGCCGAAGACCTCGTCGCCGACGTCGTCTATCAGATCGGCGCGTTGCAGGCGATCGCGCACGCCGCCGGCTCAGTGGTTTCCTACGTCAAACCCCATGGCGCGCTGTACAACACGATCGTGACCAATCATGAACAGGCCGCGGCGGTCGCATCGGCGGTATATATGGCGAACGCTGCGTTGCCGGTGCTGGGCATGGCGGGTTCGGCGTTCTTCGGCGAGGCCACGCGCCTCGGATTGCGCACCGTCGCAGAGGCGTTCGCCGATCGTGGCTACCGGCCCGACGGCCGGCTGGTCGCCCGTCGGGAACCGGGCGCAGTGCTGGACGACCCGGCGGCAATCGCGCGGCGGGTGGCGACCATGGTGTCCGCCGGACAGGTCACGGCGGTCGACGGCAGCCAGATTTCGGTGACCGTGGAATCGGTCTGCGTGCACGGTGATTCACCCGACGCGGTGCAGATCGCAACCGCTGTTCGCGCTCAGCTCGAGGCCACGGGCATCGACATCAGGCCGTTCTGCTGATGCGACTGAAACTCGGTCGCCCCGACATCGCGCGCTATTCGGATCGGTTCGACGTGCCCGCCGCCGAGGCCGGCGCGCTCTCGGTGACCTGGATGGGTGTGGCGACACTGCTGATCGAGGACGGCTCGTCGGCGCTGATGACCGACGGCTATTTCTCGCGACCCGGCCTGGCACAGGTCGCGGCCGGCAAGCTATCGCCGTCGGCAGTGCGCGTGGACGGACGCCTGGCCCGGGCCAAGGTTTCGCGGCTGGCGGCGGTCATCCCGGTGCATACCCATGTCGATCACGTGATGGATTCCGCACTGGTCGCCGACCGCACCGGCGCGCAGCTGGTCGGGGGCGAGTCGGCGGCCAACGTCGGGCGCGGGTACGGCCTGCCGGAAGACCGCCTGACCATCGCCGTCCCGGGTGAACCAATTCGGTTGGGCGCCTTCGATGTAACGCTCGTGGAATCTCACCACTGTCCACCAGACCGGTTCCCCGGCGTGATCGACGCGCCCCTGGTGCCGCCGGTGAAGGTGTCGGCCTATCGCTGCGGCGAGTCGTGGTCGACGTTGATCCACCACCTGCCGTCGGATCGGCGGCTGTTGATTCAGGGCAGCGCCGGCTTCGTCAAAGGCGCGCTGGCCGGACAGCGCGCCGACGCGGTCTACCTGTCCGTCGGCCAGCTGGGTCTGCAGCCGCGGTCCTATCTGCTCGACTACTGGGCCGAGACCGTGCAAGCCGTGGGCGCGCGCCGGGTGATCCTCATTCACTGGGACGACTTCTTTCGCCCGCTGTCAAAGCCGTTGCGGGCCTTGCCGTATGCGGGTGACGACCTGGATGTGTCCATCCGGGTGCTCGACGAGCTCGCCGCGCGCGACGGTGTCGCGCTGCACATGCCGACGGTATGGCGGCGCGAAAACCCGTGGATGGTTTAGGCCTTGGCTTTAACCGTTGCGCTGCTGTTGCTTGCCGTGGTCCTGGGGTTCGCTGTCGCACGCCCGCGGGGCTGGCCGGAGGCGCTGGCCGCGGTTCCGGCCGCGCTCATCGTGGTTGCGATCGGCGCGATCTCGGTCCGCCAGGCGGCCCAGCAGGTTGCCGGATTGTCGGGGGTGGTCGCGTTCCTGGGCGCGGTGCTGGTGCTGGCCAAGCTGTGCGACGACGAAGGCCTGTTCGAGGCGGCGGGTGCGGCGATCGCGCGAACGCCCCGCGGTTCGCACGGTCTGCTGCGCCAGGTATTCGTCATCGCCGCCACCATCACCGCCGTCCTGAGCCTGGACGCCACCGTGGTGTTGCTGACCCCGGTGGTGCTGGCCGCGGTGCGCCGGCTGCGAACTCCTTTGCGGCCCTACGCCTATGCCACGGCCCACCTCGCCAACGGCGCCTCGCTGCTGCTTCCGGTGTCCAACCTGACCAACCTGCTGGCGTTTCACGTCGCGAACGTCTCGTTCACCCAGTTCACCCTGCTGATGGCGCTACCGTGGCTGGCCACGATAGCGACGATGTACCTGGTCTTCCGCGGCTTTTTCGCCCGCGATCTGCGTACCGCCCCCGACCCGGAACAACTCGCACCGGCGCCGCGGCCGCCGGTGTTCGTGTTGGTGGTCGTGGCGCTGACGCTGTCCGGGTTCGCTTTCTGCGAGCCGCTGGGAGTCGCCCCCGCGTGGGTGGCGCTGGGTGGCGCCTCGGTGCTGGCGGTGCGCAGCCTGCGCCGCCGGCACACCACGGTGGTGGAAATCCTGCGCTCGGCCCAGGTTTCGTTTCTGGTGTTCGTGCTGGCGCTGGGCGTCGTGGTGCAAGCGGTGACGCTGAACGGGATGGACCACGCGATGTCCGCGGTGCTTCCCCACGGGTCGGGGCTGCCCGCGTTGCTTGCCATCGCCGCGGTAGCCGCCGTACTGGCCAACGTCGTCAACAACCTGCCGGCAACACTGGTGCTGTTGCCGCTGGTCGCGCCAAGCGGGCCAGTCGCGATCCTGGCGGTGCTGATCGGGGTCAACATCGGGCCCAACCTGACCTATGTCGGTTCGCTGTCAAACCTCTTGTGGCGGCGCGTACTTCGCCAGCACGACGTCGAAGCCGGCGTCGGCGAGTACACGCGCCTGGGGCTGTGCACCGTGCCCCCCGCCTTGGTGGTGGCGGTCGTCGCACTGTGGTGGTCGGCGCGCCTGCTCGGCCTCTAGTCGCGAGCGGAAAGTTTGTCAGCTTCGGTCGCCGCAGGGCCCCGATCGAATGATCGACGCCAGTTCCTCGCGCGACTGGGCCCCCACTCGCTGACAGGCCCGGTACACGTGGCCTTCGACGGTGCGCACCGACATCACCAGCTGTTCGGCAATGTCGCGGTTGGACAGACCGGCCACGACGAGTTCGACGACGTCGCGCTGGCGACCCGACAGCTTGATGCCCGTCGGAGTCCGCAGCGCCGGCGTGTGCAATCCACCGCATTCATCGGCCAATTCCCTGGCCAGTGCCGCGGCATACATGCCGCGCCGATGGTGCTGGCATTCGTCGAATGCAACGGAGGCCTGCGCGGCCGCGTCGGCCGCGGTGGCCCGATCACCGATCTCCCGGTACGCCGCCGATGCCGCGAGCAGGCCCTCGCCGTCGCAAGCAAGCAGCGCCGCCGCGTGTAATGCGATGGCGGCGGCCAGCGGCAGCGACAACACGTCGGCCAGTTCCCGCGCCCGCGCCGCCTGCGAGGCATCGCCCCATTGGGCCGCGGCCTGAATGCAGGCCAGCTCATGGGTGGGCTGGCCGCGATCGCGAGCGAGTCGCGCCGCCTCGTGCGCGCTTGCCACGGCCTCGGACAGGTGACCGTTTGCCGCCATCGCCCACCCGTCGGCCAGTGCCGATGCGGTGTGCATGAACAAGAAGTCCGGCGGCACACACGAGCGCGCCGCGGCGACAGCGTCATTCGCTTCGGTCGCCTGCCCGAGCTTTGCGTGCGCCTCGGCAAGCGCGAAGTAGCTCGCCGCCCGTAAACCCGTTGTGATGGAATGCATTTGGACGCCGGCGGCCGCCTCGTGCACCAGCCGGACCGCCTCGGCGACAGAGCCGCGAACCAGTTCGGCGTTACCCAAGAGCAAGGCCAGGTTCGCATAGGCCAGGCCGGGGATTTCGCGGGCCGAGTCGGCCAGTTGCCTCGCCGTACTGACGAATTCGTCGATCTGCCCGACCAGCCGGCAGGCGCGACCGTAGACGGCGCCGAACCAAAACCGCATGTGCGATGCCTGAAACGACGTCGTCGCACGCCGCAGTGCCTGCTCGGCGACGCCGGCAAGCTCGTCGACTTGACCCAGCGCCCCCATCGCCATGATCAACCCCAGCGAGGCCATCATCGCGTGAAAGCCCGGTAACTCCGGAAAATCCAATGCCGCCCGGGCATTTTCGGCCGCGACCCGGCAGCGCGCCGACACCGCGTCCAGGCACGCCTGGACCGCCAACCGCTCCGCCCGCTGCGCCGGGGTCTCAGCGATCCCGGCAAGGCCATCGAGGATCGCCGCCGCGTCGCGCGGACTGGTCAGCATCCAAAGCAGGTTGGCCGCTCGTAGGGTCGCCCAGTGATGGCCGTCCGGCAGGTCGCCGTCCGCCATCTCGCGCAACGCCGCCTCTGCCGCCTCGCCGCGTCCACGCAGCACCAGATTCATCGCCCGCACCCCGGCCGCTCCGGGCGCGCCGGCTCGCGCGGCGGCGCTGGCGAACCGGTCGGCCAGATCCAGATCAAGCAGCGTCATCGCATGCCGTGCCGATTCCAGGTAGAGCCCGGGGTCGGGATCGAGATCCGACTCCAGACGCAGCAGCGCGCGGCGCACGGTGGCCTGCATGTCGGCGTCGCCGTCGTCAGCCAGCCGTGTCGCCAACCTGCCCCGGATCTCCGAGAGATACAACTCGCCGGCGTTCGCGCGGCGTAGCTCACCGAACAGCGGGTGTGCGAGCCTGGCCGTCAATCCGGCGGCCGTGCGTTCGATGCTCACCAGGCCCATCCGCTCGGCGGCGGCCACGTCGCTGCGGTCCACCAAGTCGCACAGCACGCCCACGGCCAGCGGCTCACATTGCGACAACGTGTCGACCACCATCGCCATCCCCGGGCTCAGGCGACCCATCTGGCGACCCAGCGTGTCGGACAAGCTCGCCGAGACCGCGACATCGCCGTCCCACATCCATACCCCGGCCGTTTTGCGCATCCGCCCGGCGGCCACCTGATCGGCCAACAGTTGCCGCAGAAACAGGGCATTCCCACCGGTCAGCTTTTGGAACCGGGCGGCGCTGCGCGCATCGACCGGACCGTCCAGCCCGCTCTCGATGACCTCACGTGTCGCCGCGGCCGAGAGCGGCTCCAGATCAAGCCGTTGCAGCAGCCCGTCTTTCCACAACGCCGTCACCGCATCGGGTTCGTCACTCCCGGTGCGCAGTGTGACCACCAGCCGGACCCCACCCGACTGCGCCAGCTGATGGACGACTAGGGCAGACAATCCGTCCAGCAGGTGCGCGTCATCGACCCCGACCACGACCCGGCCTCGACGCTGTTGCGCGACAAACGAATTGATCACCCGTTGCACATCGGTCAACGGATTCGACATCGCCGCGCCCAGCGACCCGATGAACGCACCGAGAGGCAGCGCGTGCGCCGAGTCAGTGCCGACGATCCACTTCGTCCGCTCCCCCGCCGCCGCGGCCCGCCGCAGCGCCTCGTGGGCCAACCAAGTCTTGCCCACGCCGGCGGCTCCGGCGATTACCACGCCCGAGTGATTGCCTACTGCGCTGAGGGCGCGGCGAATGCTCCCTAATTCGCTGTCACGCCCGGTCAGCGACTCAGCGCCGATCACTCGGCGACTATAACGGTGCGCGACCTTCGGGAGGGGCGCTTTGCCGACGTTTCGGCCAGCCGATATGTAGTGGACACGGATCAGTGGCGTAGTCGACTACGCTGCCGTCGCCAGTCGGGTGCCACCACCATGGCTTTCGTCAGACAAAACGCTCAGCACAGGCGGTGGGCCATGGCGAAGATCGGTAATCACGCGGTCGTATTGGGAGCGAGCATGGCCGGTCTGCTGGCCGCGCGATCGCTCAGCGAGTTCTTCGACACGGTGACGGTGGTGGAACGCGACCCGCTGCCCGATATCGGCGTGCCTCGCCGGGGTGTGCCGCAGGGTCGGCACCTGCACGGCCTGCTGTCTCGCGGTGCGCAGGCTTTTGAGGAATTCTTCCCCGGCATCCTCGACGAGTTGGTCGTCGACGGCGCGCATTACCTAGACGGCCGGGATCTGTCGCAGGTGTACTACGACGTGGGCGGGCACCTGCTGGCGCGCCACGGCAGCGCCGCGTCGTTCACTGCCTATCTCGCAACGCGGCCTTTCCTGGAAGATCACGTCCGCGCGCGCCTGCGCACCATCCCCAACGTCAGGCTGCTCGACGAGCACGACATCGTGGAACTGACCGCGACGCCGGACCAGCATCGCATCACCGGGGCGCGGGTGGTCGACCGTCGCACCCGCGAGGACCTGACGCTGCGGGCCGATTTGGTGATCGACGCGACCGGACGAGGCTGCCGCACCCCGGCCTGGCTGGACGCCCTCGGTTACGACCGCCCGCGCGAGGACCAGGTCATGGTGGAGTTGACCTATGTGAGCCAGTTGCTGAGCATGCCTCCGGATGCGCTGCACGAACTCGGTTTCGTCGTCGGAACCGTGCCGGGCCGGCCACGCGGGCTGGGCATTGTGCACTCGGAGAACGACACCTGGATGTTCACCGTTTTCGGCATAGCAGGACACGGGCCACGCCCCGACCTGATGTCGATGTGCGAGTTCGTCGAGGACTGCGCACCACCCGACCTGCTGGCCGCGATAAGCGCCGCCGAACCCATCGGAGAGCCAACCCGGCACCGTCAGCCGTCCAGTCGGTGGCGCCGCTACGACAAGCTGCGACGATTTCCCCAGGGGCTGCTGGTCATCGGCGATGCGATCTGCAGCTTCAACCCGATCTATGGCCAGGGAATGACCGTAGCCGCACTCGAGGCGCTGGCGCTACGCGACTGTTTATCAAGCGGCACAGTCGATTTGGCGCGGCGGTTCTTCCAGGCCGCGGCGGTACCGATCCGCGCGGCCTGGGAACTGTCGGCCAATCCCGACCTATGCCTACCCGAAATCGAGGGCACACCACCGTTGCTCACTCGGCTGCTCAACGCATACGTCGATCGGGTGCTCACCGCGGCCGAATACGATCCCTACGCGGTCGATCAGTTCGTCAGGGTGACCGCGCTCGTCGACCCCGCCACTCGGCTACTGCGCCCGGGCATGCTGTGGCGTGCCGCCCTCGCCAACCGCAGACGCAGGCGCGGTAGCAAGCAGTACGAAGCGGCAGGCGACCCGACCCGCAGCGTGGCCGTCTAGCCGCGGCGATAGGCCGGCGGCAGCGGCATGCCAAGTTCGCTCATCACACCGCGCAGCAGCGTCGGATAGTCGGTGATGATGCCGTCGACACCGTAGCCGATTTGGGCACGCATCGAGGCAGTGTCGTTGACGGTCCACGGAATAACCTTGAGCCCCAACGCATGTGCGTGATCGACATACGCCCTTGCGGTGACGAGCTGGTATCTGGGGGAGACGATGTTCGCCCCCACCATCAGCGCGCCGATCATCGGGTCCCCGACGGCCGCCACATTGAAGCCGGCCAGCCACGGCGAGTCCGGCACCCAGGTCTCCTCGTTGTACAAGGCCACCAATGGAATCGACGGTTCGGCCTGATGCACCATCGGCAGGGTTCGCCAGTCGAAGCTCTGAATCTCGACCGAAGAGACCTTGCCCGCTGACCTGACAGCGGCCAGGATCACCTCCACGAACTGCTGGGGCTCGGCCGATCTGCTCGGCTGGTCGGCCTCCACCTTGGTCTCGATGTTGTAGCGCACTGAAGCCCGATACGAGTCGGCGAGCACGAAGACCTCCGGCAGGGTCGCAATCTTGTTGTCCCGCACCACTTCAGCCCGGGGGAACTCGGCAAGTAGACGTCCGCAATCCAGGGTGTGGATCTGTGCCAGGGTGAGTTCGTGCACCAGCTTTCCGACGTAAGGGAATTGCGGGTCACCGGCGAATGCGGGCCCGGTGTCGACACATTTCTGCGCGTCGATCGTCGGGTCGTGCCACACCAGCGGTTGTCCGTCCGCAGTGATGACGATGTCGAGTTCGAGTGTGCTGACCCCGAGTTCGAGTGATTTGGCGAAGGCGCGCAGCGACTCCTCGGTGGTTTCACCACGGCCGCCGCGATGCGCTTGAAGATCGAAGCCGGGTGCTTGCGCCCCGGACACCGGCAGCGGCATCAGCAACGCGACGGCGGTCAGCACAGCGCCCAGGCGGGCGAGCCGGCCGGGCAATCCGGTTAACTCCTGCGCTGACGCGCGATTTCGGCGAGCACCACCCCGGCGGCCACCGACGCGTTCAGCGATTCGGTATGGCCGGCCATCGGTATGGACACCACCTGTTCGCAGTTCTGCCGCACCAGCCGCGACAGGCCCTTGCCTTCCGATCCGACGACCACCACGATCGGGTCGGTACCGTCCAGGTCGTCGACCACGGTGTCACCATCGGCGTCCAACCCGATCACCCGCACCCGGCGGTCGGCCCAACTCTTCAGTGTCCTCGTGAGATTGGTGGCACGCGCCACCGGAATGCGGGCCGCCGCACCCGCGCTGGTGCGCCAGGCCACGGCCGTCACCGAGGCCGAACGGCGTTGCGGTATCAGCACGCCGTGGCCGCCGAAGGCCGCGACCGAGCGAACGATCGCACCGAGGTTTCGGGGATCCGAGATATTGTCCAGCGCGACCAGTAACGCCGGCGGCGACTGCAGGGCTGTCGTGAGCAGGTCGTCGGGGTGGGCGTAGTTGTACGGCGGCACCTGCAGCGCGATGCCCTGGTGCAGATGATTGGTGGTCATCTTGTCCAGGTCAGACCGCGGCACTTCCAGGATTGCGATTCCCAAATCTGCCGCCCGCGTGACGGATTCGGTTACCCGCTCGTCGGCTTCGGTGCCGAGCGCAACATACAACGCGGTCGCGGGGACTCCGGCACGCAAGCATTCCACTACCGGGTTGCGACCGAGCACCGTTTCGGTTTCGTCGGTGCGTTTGGCCGGCCGTCGTGGCTGGGTCTGGGTGGCGCGCTTGGCAGCGGGATGATTGGGGCGCAGGTGCGCGGGCGGCGTGGGACCACGGCCCTCCAGCCCGCGGCGCCGCTGGCCGCCCGAGCCTACGGTCGGGGCCTTCTTGCTGCCGGACTTACGTATCGCCCCCTGGCGCCGCGAATTGCCGGCCATCTATTTGTCGTCACCGGCCAGCAGTTCCCACTGCGGCCCGTCGGCGGTGTCGGTGACTTCGATGCCGGCGTTCTTGAGTCGGTCCCGAATCTGATCTGCGAGAGCCCAATTGCGCTCGTCGCGGGCCTGCTTCCGGCTTTCCAGCTCGGACTGGACCAGCACGTCGACGGCCGCGAGCGCTGCCGACGTCTCGTCGCGCGATTCCCAGCGTTCGTCGAGCGGGTCACAGCCCAGGATGCCCATCATCGCGCGGATCGAGCCGGCGCTCTGCAGGGCGCCTTCATGGTCGCCGGCGTCGAGTGCCCGGTTGCCCTCGGCCCGGGCCTGGTGGATCTCGGCCAGTGCGATCGGGACCGCGAGGTCGTCGTCGAGCGCGTCGGCGAATCGCGGCGTCCACTCACCGGGGACGACGCCGCCGACCCGAACCCGTACGCGATGCAGGAATTCCTCAACTCCCACATAGGCTTTCACCGCATCCTGTAGGGCCGTATCGGAAAATTCGAGCATCGAGCGATAGTGGGCGCTGCCCAGGTAGTAGCGCAGTTCCGGCGGGCGCACCCGCTGCAACATCGCCGGGATGGACAACACATTGCCCAGCGACTTGCTCATCTTCTCGCCGCCCATCGTCACCCAGCCGTTGTGCAGCCAGTAGCGGGCGAACCCATCCCCGGCCGCGCGGCTCTGGGCGATCTCATTCTCGTGATGCGGGAACACCAAATCCATTCCCCCGCAATGGATGTCGAATTCCGGCCCCAGATAGGTGCGCGCCATCGCCGAGCATTCCAGGTGCCAGCCCGGGCGCCCGCGCCCCCACGGCGAGGGCCACGACGGCTCACCGGGCTTTTCGCCCTTCCAGAGCGTGAAGTCGCGCTGGTCGCGCTTGCCGGTCCCGGCGCCCTCGCCCTGGTGGACGTCATCGATCTTGTGGCCGGACAGCTGGCCGTACTCGGGGTAGCTGAGCACGTCGAAGTAGACGTCCCCGGCCGCGGCGTACGCGTGACCATTTTCGATCAGGCGGTCCATTAACTCGACCATCTGGGTGATGTGCCCGGTGGCTCGCGGCTCCGCCGACGGCGGCAACACGTCCAGGGCGTCGTAGGCCGCGGTGAACGCACGCTCGTAGGTGGCAGCCCACTCCCACCATGGCCGGCAGGCCGCGGCGGCCTTGGCGAGGATCTTGTCTTCGATATCGGTCACGTTGCGGATGAACGCGACGTCGTAACCGCGCGCCATCAGCCAGCGGCGCAGGATGTCGAAGGCCACGCCGCTGCGGACGTGGCCGATGTGCGGCTGTCCCTGAACGGTCGCGCCACACAGGTAGATGGAGACGTGCCCCTCGCGCAGCGGAACGAAGTCGCGCACTGCGCCGGCTGCAGTGTCGTGCAGCCGCATGGGGGGGCGATCGGTCACGACGTGCCAGCTTACCTGCTACTTCGGATCGGCCGACCGCAGCTCGCGGGGCTATCCGTGCGCGATAACGAGGGCTGTCGCGATGGCGGCCAAACCCTCACCCCGCCCGGTGAGGCCCAGGCCATCGGTGGTGGTCGCCGAGACCGACACCGGGGCACCCACCAGATCCGACAGCAACTGCTGTGCTTCGGCGCGCCGGGGGCCGATCTTTGGCCGGTTACCGATTACTTGCACGGCAGCGTTTCCGACCCGAAAGCCGTCGTTGCATATCAGCTCGACGACGTGGCGAAGCATGTCGGCGCCGCTGACGTCCTTCCACCGCGGATCGTCGACTCCGAATACGGCGCCGATGTCGCCCAGCCCGGCCGCCGACAACAGCGCGTCACACAACGCGTGCGCGGCCACGTCGCCGTCGGAGTGTCCGGCGCAGCCGTCGGCGTCGGGAAACAGCAGGCCCAGCAACCAGCAGGGCCGTCCGGGCTCAATCGGGTGTACGTCGGTTCCCAGACCGACCCTTGGCATCCGAAGCTGTTCAGTCACCGGCGCACAATCGCTTGGGCCAGCAGCAGATCCAGCTGGGTGGTGATCTTGAATGCCAACGGGTCGCCGTCGACCACCTGAACCTGGCCGCCGACGTGTTCAACCAGGGATGCGTCGTCGGTGAAAACCGCGCCGGCGGCTCGTTGATATGCGCGCAACAGCAGGTCGGTGGCGAACCCTTGCGGTGTCTGCACCGCCCGCAGCCCGGCACGTTCCGGCGTGCCCAGCACCACGCCGTTGGCATCCACGGCCTTGATGGTGTCATGCAGCGGCAGCGCGGGCACCACAGCGCCGTGCCCGGCCCGCAACGCGTCGACCACGCGCACGATCAGCTCCGGTGGCGTCAACGCGCGGGCGGCGTCGTGAACCAGCACGAAATCCGGTTCGCCGGACAGGGCGGATAATGCCAGATTCACCGATTCGGTGCGCCCGGAGCCGCCGGCTACAACGGTCGCCCGGTCACCCAGGACTTGCTTGGCTTGGTCGATGCGATCGGCAGGCACCGCCGCCACGACGTGACTAACGACCCCCGAATTCAGCAGACCCGCAACGGCCCATTCCAGCAGCGTGCGTCCATCAAGTTCGCAAAATGCTTTCGGGATGCCGGCGCGCAGCCGCTCCCCCAACCCCGCGGCCGGGACCACTGCGACAACTGTGCCCCCGACCACGTGAGCTCAGGGCCTTCAGGAAGCTGCGGCCAAAACCTCGTCGAGGATGGTCTCCGCTTTGGCGTCGTCGGTGCTCTCAGCGAGCGCCAACTCTCCGACCAGAATCTGCCGGGCCTTTGCCAGCATGCGCTTTTCGCCTGCGGACAGGCCGCGCTCCTGGTCGCGACGCCACAGGTCACGGACAACTTCGGCAACCTTGTTGACGTCGCCGGAAGCAAGCTTTTCGAGATTGGCCTTGTAGCGGCGTGACCAGTTGGTGGGCTCTTCCGTGTGGGGAGCGCGCAGCACCTGGAAGACCTTGTCGAGGCCTTCTTGTCCGACGACGTCGCGGACGCCGACGTACTCGGCGTTCTCGGCGGGAACTCGAACGGTCAGGTCACCCTGCGCAACTTTCAAGACGAGATACTCTTTTTGTTCCCCTTTGATGGTGCGGGTTTCGATCGCCTCGACTAACGCAGCACCGTGGTGTGGATATACAACGGTGTCGCCGACCTTGAAGATCATCAGATTCGAGCCCCTTTCGTTACTTCAGTCTAACACGGCGGTCCAACACACGCGAAGCAACAGTGCAGGTCAGGGGCACAACGCGCGCTGAATAGGGGTTGACAGACGGGAGAAGACGTGCAATAGAACACACTATCAATGCCCGCTCTTGCCTAGCCGGGTGCCCCCGCTACCGACGCTGCGGTGCTGGTCTTGCTACCTGCGCTACCGCTGGAACGTGGTTCCTACTACTGTGCATAGTTGCACGGTTGACGCGGCCGTCATCGTGCCGCGACTTGCTCTGACCAGCCAGACCGAGCCCAGGAGGCATCGAGTGAACCGCTTCAAGACCAGCCTCGCGGTCGGCCTTCGCGCCCGAGTTGCCCTCGCCGGCCTGGCCGCCGTGGTCGCTGCCGTGCTCACCGGTTGTGGCGCCGGGCAGATCTCGCAGATGGCGACGCAGGAGCCCGCCGTCAACGGCAACAAGGTCACGGTCAACAACGTGGCGCTGCGCGACATCCGTATCCAGGCCGCGCAGACCGGCGATTACCTGCACCCAGGCAAGAACGTGGACCTGGTGCTGGTGGCAGTGAACCAGTCCCCGGACGTCGAGGACCGCTTGCTGGGCATCACCAGTGACATCGGCACCGTGACGGTGACCGGCGACTCCCGCCTGCCCCCCAGCGGCATGCTGTTCATCGGTACACCGGAAGGCCAGAAGGTCGCGCCGGGGGTGCTCAACCCCAACAGCGCGGCCAAGGCATCCGTCAACTTGGCCAAGCCCATCACCAACGGCCTCTCCTACAACTTCACCTTCACCTTCGAGAAGGCCGGCCAAACCAGCGTGCAGGTGCCGATTTCCGCCGGGATGGCGCCGTCGGAGGCCTAAACAGCCGTGTCACAGCGGGGCTTGTCGGCCCCGCCGGATACCGTCATGGCGTGGCAAATGCGCGCTCGCAATACCGTTGCTCGGAGTGCCAGCACGTCACCGCCAAATGGGTGGGCCGCTGCGGAGAATGCGGCACCTGGGGCACCGTCGATGAGGTTGCCGTGCTCCGCACGGTGGGCGGTCGCCGTCCGGTAAACGGGGCGTCGCGCGCCGTGCCGATCAGTTCCATCGAGCCAGGCGCCAGCCAGCACCGCGCGACGGGTATCGACGAGCTCGACCGCGTACTCGGCGGCGGCGTGGTGCCCGGCTCGGTGACGCTGCTGGCCGGTGATCCGGGTGTCGGCAAGTCGACGTTGCTGCTCAAGGTCGCCCACCTGTGGGCGCAGTCCGGGCGGCGCGCGCTGTACATCTCCGGCGAGGAGTCCGCGGGCCAGATCAGGCTGCGCGCGGACCGCATGGACTGCGGCAGCGACGAGGTCTACCTGGCCGCCGAATCCGACGTGCACACGGTGCTCGAGCACATCGCGACGGTCAAGCCCGCACTGGTGATCGTCGACTCGGTGCAAACCATGTCCACCACCGAGTCCGACGGTGTCGCCGGCGGGGTGACGCAGGTGCGCGCGGTGACGGCCGCGCTCACCGGCGCGGCCAAGGCCGACGGCGTGGCGCTGATCCTCGTCGGCCACGTCACCAAGGACGGCGCGATCGCCGGACCACGTTCGCTGGAACACCTCGTCGACGTCGTGCTGCATTTCGAGGGCGACCGCAACGGCTCGCTGCGGATGGTCCGCGGCATCAAGAACCGTTTTGGCGGCGCCGACGAAGTCGGATGTTTCATGTTGCACGACAACGGAATTGAAGGGGTCGCCGACCCGTCCAACCTGTTCTTGGATCAGCGGCCCGCCCCGGTGCCCGGTACCGCGATCACGGTCGCGCTGGACGGCAAGCGGCCGCTGATCGGCGAAGTCCAGGCGCTGTTGGCCACGCCGAACGCCGGGTCGCCGCGCCGCGCGGTCAGCGGGATCGATCACTCCCGCGCCGCGATGATCACTGCCGTGCTGGAAAAGCACGCCAAATTGCCGCTTGCCGCCAACGACATCTACCTGTCCACCGTGGGCGGCATGCGGTTGACCGATCCGTCCTCGGACCTCGCCGTCGCGATCGCGCTGGCTTCCGCGTTGGCCGATCTGCCGCTGCCCACCACGGCGGTGATGGTCGGCGAAGTCGGACTGGCGGGCGATCTGCGCCGAGTGAGCGGGATGGACCGGCGGCTGGCCGAAGCCGCCCGGCAGGGATTCAGCATCGCGCTGATTCCGGCGGGATGCGACACCGTTCCGCGGGGCATGCGGGCTCTGTTCGCACCCAACATCGGCGCGGCGCTGGAGCACATGATCGACATCGCGGACCACCGCAGCAGCGGGCCCGTGCGGCTCGAACGGCTGGACATTGCTACGCCGCGGGCGATGGCGTAGCAGAATGACAGCCTGTGACCCGTCCGACGCTGCGTGAAACAGTCGCCCGCCTGGCACCGGGCACCGGGCTCCGGGACGGCCTGGAGCGGATTCTGCGCGGCCGTACCGGTGCGCTGATCGTCCTCGGCAACGACGAGAACGTCGAGGCCATCTGCGACGGTGGCTTCGCTCTGGATGTCCGATACGCCCCGACGCGGCTACGCGAACTGGCCAAGATGGACGGCGCCGTCGTGCTGTCCACCGACGCCAGCCGCATCGTGCGGGCCAACGTTCAGCTGGTCCCCGATCCGTCGATACCCACCGACGAGTCGGGCACCCGGCACCGCTCGGCGGAACGCGCGGCGATTCAGACCGGCCATCCGGTGATCTCGGTCAGCCACTCGATGAACATCGTCACCGTCTACGTCGGCGGGGAGCGCCACGTACTGGCCGATTCCGCGACCATCCTGTCGCGCGCCAACCAGGCCATCGCGACCCTGGAGCGCTACAAGACCCGCCTCGACGAGGTCAGCCGGCTGCTCTCCCGGGCCGAGATCGAAGACTTCGTCACGCTGCGCGACGTGATGACCGTGGTGCAGCGACTCGAGCTGGTCCGGCGAATCGGGCTGGTGATCGACTACGACGTCGTCGAACTGGGCACCGACGGGCGCCAGCTGCGGCTGCAGCTCGAGGAGCTGCTGGGCGGCAACGACACCGATCGAGAATTGATCGTGCGCGACTACCACGCCAGCCCCGAGCCGCTCTCCGATGTGCAGATGATCGCGACCCTTGATGAGCTGGACTCGTTGTCGGATATCGAGCTGCTCGAAACCACCTCGCTGGCAAAGGTTTTCGGGTATCCGACGACGGCGGAGGCGCAGGACTCGGCGCTGAGCCCGCGTGGCTACCGCGCGATGGCCGGTATCCCCCGGCTGCAGTTCGCCCACGTGGATCTGTTGGTCCGCAACTTCGGGACGCTGCAGGGTCTGCTCGCCGCCAGCGCGAGCGACCTGCAATCGGTCGATGGCATCGGCTCGATGTGGGCCCGCCATGTGCGGGAAGGGCTGTCGCAGCTGGCGGAGTCGACGATCGCCGACCCGCTCAACTAACCGACGCTCTAGCCCGCCGGCGACGGACCGGGAACAACCCCGGGCGGAGCCTCGGGCTGCGGCACCGCCGGCTGACCCGGCACCGGCCCCGGCGGGGGCGGCGGCTGGTTCAGGATGAACGGAACCGCAAGCGAGCGCAGGTTGCCCAGCTGGACGACGAGGTTGTAGGTGCCCGGGCCGATGGCCGGCCGCGGCAGCGGGCAGTGCGGCGAGGAACCCATCCCGGTCCACGTCACCGCCGTCGTCACCTGTTCGCCCGGCGTGAAGGTCTTGACCAGGGTCTCGTTGGACGGCGCGCAGTCCAGGTTGGACCACAGTCGCTTGTTGTCCAGCGAGTAGACGTAGGCGGCCAGCACGGCGGCGCCGACATCGCGCTTGCAGGCCACCAGCCCGATGTTGGTGACGACCATCGTGAACTTCGGCTGGTCACCGATGAAGTACTGGGGCGCGTTGGTCAGCCCCTTTACGGCCAGCGTCGAGTCGGGGCAGTCGTCGCCCTCCTTGAGTACCGGAGGCGGCTGCACCGCCGCGGTCGGCGTCGGGGCCTCCGGGTTTTGCCCCTGCGGCAGTGGAGTGACGCCTTCCGGCCCCGGCGCGGGCGGCGCTTGCGGCGGAGGCGCTGCCGGGGTGTTTTGACCCGAGCCGGCCTTGTTGACACTGGCGGGTTTGGCACCCGCGGTGTTGCCCATAAAGGCGATGACGATAGCGACAGCGATGCCGATCACGACGACCGCGATCCCCAGGGCCAGCCCCCTGCGCCGCCAATAGATCTCCGTGGGTAGCGGGCCACGCGGTTCCAGATCCAGCACGGTCACACCATAAGTCCAGGTCACACCGATTTGTCCGATCCGACTCGGCGTGTCGCGATGTTAGCTGGCCAATGAACGTGTTAGTGGCCCGTGCCGCAAAGAAAAGCGGCGGGCTACTCGCCGATGTCGCCGATGTGGTCGACCAGCGCCGCGCGCCCGTCGGCGAGGTGATAGGTGACCCCGGCAAGCGCCAGCGTGCCCGCCGAAACCCGCTCGGCGATGGCGGCAGAACGCGACGCGAGCTGCGCCAACGTCTCGCTTACGTGCCGTGCCTCGAACTCGTCGACTCGACTCAGGCCGTCGCGGCGGCCCATCAGGATCGACGGCGCGACCCGCTCCACCACGTCGCGCACGAAGCCCCCTGGTATGGCACCGTCATCGACCGCGCCGATGGCGGCCTTGACGGCGCCGCAGCTGTTATGGCCGAGGACGACGATCAGCGGGACTTCGAGCACCGACACCCCGAACTCGATGGACCCGAGCACCGCCGAGTCGATCACCTGCCCGGCCGTGCGGACCACGAACATGTCGCCCAGACCCTGGTCGAAGATGAGCTCCGCGGCCACCCGGCTATCCGAACAACCGAATACGACTGCGGTGGGTTTTTGACCCGCGGCCAGGCTGGCGCGATGTTCGACGCTCTGGCTCGGGTGCGCAGGCTGGCCGGCGACGAATCGCTCGTTACCCTCTTTGAGTGCTTTCCATGCGGATACCGGATTGGTGTTGGGCATGGCACATATTCTGGCGTGCCGCGGGCTTCGATGCCTAGTCCAGAGCAAATCCCGGCGGGTGAACTTCTGGAGTGGTACGAACGCTCGCGCCGCGACCTGCCCTGGCGGGAACCAGGTGTGGACGCGTGGCAGATCCTGGTCAGCGAATTCATGCTGCAGCAGACGCCGGTGGCCCGGGTGCTGCCGATCTGGACGGACTGGGTGCGGCGCTGGCCCACCCCGTCGGCGACCGCCGCGGCCAGCGCGGCCGACGTGCTGCGGGCGTGGGGCAAGCTGGGCTACCCGAGACGGGCGAAGCGCTTGCACGAATGCGCCATCGCCATCGCGCGTGATCACGGCGACGTCGTGCCGGATGACGTCGAAACCCTATTGGAATTACCGGGTATCGGCAGCTACACCGCCCGAGCAGTGGCGTGCTTCGCCTACCGCAAACGGGTACCCGTGGTCGACACCAATGTGCGACGGGTGGTGGCCCGCGCGGTGCACGGCCTGGCCGATGCCGGTCCACCGTCGGCAACACGCGACCTTGCCGACGTCTCGGCGTTGCTGCCGAAAGACGATACGGCGCCCCAGTTTTCGGTGGCGCTGATGGAATTGGGTGCCACGGTGTGTGTCGCGCGCAAGCCCCGCTGCGGGTTGTGCCCGCTTGAGCACTGCGCGTGGCGACATGCCGGCTTTCCCCCCGCCCAAGGGCCGGCCCGCCGGATTCAAACGTACGCCGGAACAGATCGTCAGGTCCGCGGTCGGTTGCTGGATGTGCTGCGCGCCAACGATTCCCCGGTCACCAGGGCCGAGCTGGATGTGGCGTGGCTGACCGACACCGCGCAGCGGGACCGGGCGTTGTATTCACTGCTTGCCGACGGCCTGGTAACCCAGACGCGGGACGGCCGGTTCGGGCTAGCCGGCGAGGAAGGCTAGATGGGTCGCCGATCCCGATCCCGCTGCGGGCTTGGTGCGCTGACGGCAGGGTCTCGGCGTATGTGGTTGGGAAGACGTGTGATTCGATCAGCTGGCACGCCAACTCGGCGGACGCTTCAAACTCGTCGCGCCTGACCGTGCAGCGGGCCAGCACGTCACCCGCCACCGCGCCCATCTCGGCGACGGGTAGCTCGGTGGTGGGATGGTCGCGTCGGGCATCCGTGCGCAGACGGCTCGCGCGCGCGACGTAACCCGAGCAGCCGAGGTCGTGAGCATCCTACTGGGAGAGAACGGCGGCCCCGGCGAACCGGTCATCGACGACGGTGTTGCGCAAGGTCAGTTCAGCTACCTCGGCGACGTCGGCCGCGACGGAGCGCCGTTCGGCCACGTCGACGTTCAAACATGAGTATTACCACCGTCATGTCTTCGCGGCGAACACGGACCTCGTTGCAGCAGTTGATAAATGGATACGCTACGACGATAAGCAGAGGCCTCATTGATCGCATTCCTCGCCAGCGGCAACGGCGCCGGCTAGGCCTTTATCCCTGCCGGAGAGGACGGGAACGCACCAGCGTCGGCCACCAGAACCACGGCCCGAGGATCCGCAGGATGCACGGCACCACGAATGAACGCACAATCAGCGTGTCGAGCAGCAGGCCGATGCATATGGTTGAGCCCACCTGACCGATAGTGCGGAGATCACTGGTCAGCATTGCCAGCATGGTGAACGCGAACACCAAACCCGCCGACGTCACCACACCACCGGTGCTTCCGAGCGCGCGAATGAGACCGGTGTGGATTCCTGCGTGCAGCTCCTCTTTGACCCGAAGGATCAACAGGAGGTTGTAGTCCGAACCCACCGCCACCAGGATGACGAACGTGAGCGGCAACACCAACCAGTGCAGAGGCAGGCCGATGACGTGTTGCCAAATGAGTATGGAGAGCCCGAACGCCCCGGCGTAGGAGAAGGCCACCGTGCTGGGGATGACCAAGGCGGCCATCAGACTTCGCGTGAGTAACAACATGATCAAGAAGATCAGCATGAAGGCGGCGATCGCCACGGTAAGAAGATCCGATGCGGCGTATTGCTTGATGTCCTTATTGGTTGCTCCGGAACCGCCGATATAAACTTTCGCGCCGGCCAGCGAGGTCTCTTTGAGCGCCACGGTTATGGCGGTGGGGAACTGTTCGACATGTTCCACGCCTTCGGGGCCCATGGCGTCCCCCTCGTGAGTGACGATGATCCGGGCGGCCTTGCCATCCGGCGACATCATGAGCTGCATGCCCGTCTTGACGTCGTCGTTCGCGAAGCCTTCATGGGGCATGTAGAAGAAGTCATCGCTGCGCGCCCGGTCGAAGTCGAGCCCCACATTGACCAGGTCGTCGAATGTCTGGTCCGTCTGTGTGGACTGCAGTGCCGACTGGCCGTAGGTGCTGACTAGAAGAGCGGCTAAAGCGTCCGAGTCGTCGGCCGTGAGTTTCAGCTGCGTGATGATTTGCGGAAGAGTTTTATCGATGACCTCGAGAGACGTGACGGCGTCCTTGATGTCGTCGGCCAGCTTGTCGAGGCCGTCGACTGCCTCGAACAGTGATCGAAATGTGTAGCAAACGGGTATGTCGAAACAGTGCCGCTCCCAATAGAAATAGCTGCGGATCGGCCGGAAGAAGTCTTCGAGATTCGAGAGCTCCGACCTCAAGTCGTCGGTGACGAGTTGTATGTCCTGCAGGGTGAGAACCGTCTTGTGCAACTCATCCGACATCGTTTGGAAGAAGGCGATCTCTTTCCGCAGGACCGCGACGGTGTGCTCGGTAATCTGTGCCTGCTGGTCCGTATTGGCGTTTTGCTGCTTGGTGAAGGGGAGCTGTTGACCGCTCCCGCTGCCCTGGGTGGTGAACAAGTAGGGGATCGTGGCATGTTCCAGTGGTCGACCCAGTGGCCTGGTGATGCTTTGCACCATCGCGACGCCGGGAAGACGGGTGAGGCTCTTGGCCACCCGGTCCAATGAGATGAAATCGGCCGAATTCCGCATATCGTGATCCGTCTCGATCATCAGCATCTCGGAGAACAGCTGGCTCTTCGGGAAGTGTCGATCGGCCGCCGCAAATCCCAGATTGGCGGGGGAATTGTGCGGCTGGTACTGACGGTCGTCGTAGTTCTGCCGGTACGTCGGCACGAAGATCGCCCCGAGCAGCACGGCGGCGGCACTGCCCGCCAGTATTGGCACCGGCCAACGCACCACGCTCGTCGCGATCCGACGATACAGATGCGCCTCGGCCCTTTCCCTCGGGTCGAAGAGCCCGAAACGGCTGCCCACGGTCAATATGGCCGGGCCGAGGGTCATCGCCGCCATGATCGTGAACAGCATGGCAATGGCAACGGCCGGTCCCATGGTGTGGAAGTAGTTGAGTCGCGCGAAAACCAGGCAGAAACACGCCCCCGCGATCGTCAGCCCCGAGCCGATGATGATGGGCGTGACACCCTTGTACGCGGTGTAGAACGCGTCTTCCCTGCTTTCGCCGGCCCGTCGTGCCTCGTGATAGCGGCCCAGCAAGAAGATGCCGTAGTCCGTCCCCGCTCCCAGGGTCAGCGCGACGACGATGTTCACGGCGAATGACGAGAGCTCGATGTACCCGAGATGCCCGAGGGTTGCGATAACGCCCTTCGCGATCAGCATCTCGATCAGGACTCCGAGCAAGGGCACCAGCAGGGTGATGATGGAGCGGTAGACGAGGAGCAACGTCGCGGTGATGAGGATGATCGTCACGATCGTGATGTCGTCCAAGCTTGCATTGGCAATAGCCACTGTGTCCGAGGCGAGCGGAGCCGCGCCGCTGACATAGACCTTGAGCCCGGGTGGCGGTGTGTCCTTCGCGACGATATCCCTAACGGCGTCAACTGACCGATTCGCTTGCAACTGGCCGATATCGCCCGCGAGACGCAACAGCACGTAAGCGGCCTTGCCGTCGAGGCTCTGCGCCCCCGCCGCGGTAAGCGGCTTCCCCCACAGATCCATGACGTACTGCACATGCTTGGGGTCCTGCTTGAGGCGGCGCAGAAGATCGTCGTAATACCGATGGTCGACGTCGCCGAGCGGCCGGTCGGCTTCCAAGACGAGCATGGTCAGATTGGTCGAATCGGACTCGTGGAACTTCTCGCCGATTGCCAGCAACGCCCGCTGCGACGGTGCGTAGTGCGGGACCATCGGCCCCGCGAGTTCTTCGGCGACCCTCTCCACCTGCGGCATGAGGGTGTTCGTCGACAAAGCAAGCAGCGCCCAGAAGGCGATGATCGGTATGGCGAGGACGCGGACCATTCTGGGGACGAAGGGGCGTCTCACCCGATGCTCGCTCATGCGGATTTCACCCTGCACATGACCTGGGCATCCTGATGGGTATCGGACTTTTCGTCGCGGACAACGCCATTCACCAGCATCCGGCAGCCGAGTTCACCGCCGTGAACCTGCGCCGAGATGCTGCCGGACACCACGGTGAGCGTGGTTGTTTCCGTGTGCGACCACGGCAAGGTCGTCAGATCAACCCGATGCGGATGCCCGTCGATGTCCAGGTAGACGAGCATTCCCCCTTGCCCGGCGGAGCCGAACACCTCGTAAGTGAGCTGTTTGGTATTGAACTGTGGGGGTGCTGCCGGGCCATTAACTGTGATGACGGGCAGGGGATTAGAGAACTGGTGCACTTTCCACATGCCGACCGCACCCACGCTGACCGCGACGACGGCGACCAAAGGCATCCAGACGCGCGCCAAGACAGTCCTGCCGGCCGAACGAGGACTCATCCGATCACCTTTCGGACATCCCCTGCCAGGCTTCGCGCGCTCTGTGCGACTACGTCACACACCCGAGCGCCTATCGCAAGGTTCCACTGGACGGCCATGCGCTCACGATGCCGTTTCACGTGCGCGCTGTCGTCGATGCTGGCAGCTAACAGACATGGGTGACAGCTGGAAAACTGATACCTTGCTACCCAGACCAGCAAACTTGCAGCTAACAGGCATGGGTGACCGCCGGAGAACTGATACCGTGCTACCCAGACCAGCAAAGCCGGGGATGTGCTGCCCCCAAGCCGGGAGTCAAGGCGTGACGACTGAGACAACCACCGCGGAGTCAGGCACCGCGCGCGCATCGCTGCGCGCGGTGGTGGCCGACGACGAAACGCTGTTGCGCGAGGGTCTGGCCAGCCTGCTGGAGCGCTCTGGTTTCACAGTCGTCGGTCAGGTCGGCAACGCCGTCGAGCTCCTTGCGCTGGTGCGGGATACCAACCCGGATGTGGTGATCGTGGATATCCGGATGCCGCCCACCCACACCACCGAGGGTCTGGAGGCCGCCCGGGTGATCCGGCAGGAACTTCCCGACACGGGAATTCTGGTGCTCTCCGCGTACGTCGACGTCGAGCATGCGATAGAGCTGTTGGCCAGCGGCAACGGGATCGGCTATCTACTCAAAAGCCGGGTCACCGATGTCGCGGATTTTGTCGACACCCTGCGGCGGATAGCAAAGGGCGCGTCTGTAGTCGACCCGGCGGTCGTCCAGGAGTTGGTGTCCGGGCGGCGCCGCGACGATCCCCTGGCGGTACTGTCTCCACGCGAACTCGAGGTGCTGGGGTTGATGGCCGAGGGCCGGTCCAATGCCGGCATCGCGCGACGTCTGTGGGTAACCGAGGGCACCGTCGAAAAGCACGTCCGCAGCATCCTGACCAAACTCGCCTTACCCGAGACCGACGATGACCATCGCCGCGTCCGCGCGGTCATCACGTTTCTCGACTCCCGTTGAGAGTGAGAGCTCAGGCCGGTTCGGCGAGGTCCTGCGCGTTGTCATAGCTCGGCGGGATAACGCGTCCCGCCCGAGAACCGTCGATGCATTAACGCGCCGGGCCGGGTTCCTGCTAGCTTCCATGCGGTTCGCTCGCTCCCACTCCACACTTGTCGGGTGGGAGCTGATCGGCGAACGCGTTGCGTGATTGTCGACGACAATCGCGAGTTCCTAGACGCGGCAGCACAGTTGCTCGAACACCAGGGAATCAGCGTGGTCGCGGTGGCAACGTCCTTCGCGGAAGGGCTGCAGTGCATCAAGGATCTGCGGCCGGATGTAACGCTGGTCGATATCGATCTCGGCGAGGAAAGCGGTTTTGACGTTGTCGAGCAGCTGCACCGAAACGGATCCGGCGCCGCGGTCCCGACGATCTTGATCTCCACGCACGCCGAGGAGGACTTCGCTGAATTGGTCGCCGCCAGCCCGGCCGTAGCTTTCATCCCCAAATCTGCCCTATCCGGCAGCGCGATCCGGGAGGCCCTGGGGCTCGCCGGATAGCGGCGACCCGTCGCGGGCCTGAAGACGACGCCGCTTCGGTAGCGGCCGCATCGCCGCTCGCAGCGATATTCCGGCTTGACCGCGGAACCGGTGTTCAAAACTGTTGGCCCAGTTCATCTCTGATCCCTCATCCAGGTCTCAACGCGATACCTGCTAGCCCGACAAGTGGAGTGACGTTGCCGCCAATGATATTTCGGTTTCACTCCGTAAAACTCAGGCCATGACCAACAGAGTTCTCGTCATCGGCAGTACAGGCAAGACTGGCAAGCGCGTCGTCACCCAGCTCGAAGCGCGCGGCGTGCCCGTCCGGCACGGCTCACGCTCGGCGCAGATCCCGTTCGACTGGTCGGACGAGCAGACCTGGGCCCCGGCACTGGCCGGCGTCGATGCGGCTTACATCACCTACGCACCCAATCTCGCGGTGCCGGGCTCGGTGGAGGCCGTCCGGGCCCTGACCGGCCTTGCCAACCGGGCCGGTGTGCGCAGGCTGGTGCTGCTGGCCGGGCTTGGTGAGGAGCAGGCGATGCGGGCCGAGGACGTCGTCAGGAGCTGCGGGCTGGAGTGGACGATCGTGCGGGCCACCTGGTTCTCCCAGAACTTCAGCGAGGGCGACTTCGTGGACGATGTACGCGGCGGCACGGTGGCATTGCCAGTCGGCGATGTGGCGGTGGCGTTCGTGGACGCCGATGACATCGCCGATGTCGCGGTCGCCGCGCTGACCGACGAGCGCCACATAGGCCAAACATACGAGCTGACCGGCCCGCGGCTGATGACCTTCGCCGACGCCGTCGGCGAGATCGCCGCGGCCACGGGCCGACAGCTGCAGTTCGTGCCGGTACCGATCGACGACTACGTCGCCACGCTGACCGGCTACGGCGTGCCCGAAGACACGGTGTGGCTGCTGCGGTACCTGTTCACCACCGTGCTCGACGGCCGCAATGCGAAGCTCGCCGACGGTGTGCAACGCGCGCTTGGGCGGGAGCCGAAGGATTTCGCCGACTTCGCCCGGCAGACCGCGGCGACCGGCATATGGACGCCCCAGTAACGACTCGGTGGCCCGGATCTGGGCCGATCACGGCCTTAAGCCGTGGCGATGGATGCCGCGCCAGCCGTTGGATCGCACCCAGCCTTCAGCTGGCTCGCTAATCAACTGCCATTCCGTTGTAGGGAATCGTGATGTCGATGGTTGTCCCGCCGCCGACAGGACTGGCCACATCCATTCTGCCGCCGAGTGTCTCGATACGGTCGTTGAGCCCGATAAGCCCGGAACCGCTACGCGAGTCGGCCCCGCCGATCCCGTCGTCGGAGATGAACAGCACGAGGCTCTCGTCGGTGGTGTGGGCCCGTACCTTGACCTCGGAGGCCTGAGCGTGCTTGGCGGCGTTGGTCAGCGCCTCTGCGACCACGTAGTACGCGGCGACCTCCAGCGAGTCGGGCAACCGGCGCTTGATCGCGAGGTCCAGGTTGACGGGCACCGGTGACCGGCGCGCCAGCGTCTTGAACCCGGCGGGCAGACCACCCGTCGACAGGACCGCCGGATGAATGCCGCGGGAGATCTGCTGCAGGTCTTGGAACACGTCGGTCAAACTCGAAACTGCCTCGGAAATCGAGGTTTTCAGGTCAGTGCACTCGGGTGGCACCGACTCCTCAGCCAGCCGAAGTTTCAGTCCGAGCGCGACCAGCCGTTGCTGGGCTCCGTCGTGGATATCGCGTTCCAGGCGTCGGCGGGCGTGATCGGCGGCGGCAACGATCCTGGCCCTCGATGCGATCAGGTCCGCCCGGGTGGTGGCGGCCGCAATCGCGGTCGCGACCAGCTCGGCGAACTCGGCGATGCGTGCCTCGGTATCCGGCGGCAACGGGTCGGAGTCCTTGGTGGTGACGACGGCTATCCCCCACACCCGCTCATCCACCACAATCGGGGCCCCGACGCACGATCGGATACCCAACTCGCGAACGCGTTTGGCGATGGGGCCCACGGCGCCCTCCTGGCTGTCCATCCGCGCGGCCTGTCCGGTGCGCCACACCCGCTCCGAAAGGTTGTTGCCCTCGGTGCTGACGCGTTTCCCCACTGCATGATGCGCCGCCCCTTGGGCGGCGTGGGAGGCAACGATGACGATCGCCGCGCCGTCGTCCTCGTACCGGAGCAGCTCTGCGTTGCCCACATCCAGGCAGTTGGCCATCTCCTCGGCCACCGCCGAGAACACTTCCGACTGACTGACCCCGCGCGCGACCAATGTTGCGACCCGCCGCAACGCGGCCTGCTGCCTGGCCAGCACGCTGAGGCTTTCGGCGAGCTCGCGCAGGCTGTCGCGGCTGGACTGCAGGTCGGCCCTGGTCCCCGCGTTTGCGATCGAGGTACCCACCAGATCGGCGAAATCGGCCATGCGCGTCTCGGTCTCGGCGGGCAGTGGGCCGGTTCCCGACGCCACGCTAACCACGCCCCAGACTTGCGGCCCGAGCACGATGGGAACACCGACCCGGCACCGCACACCCATCTCGCGGATGCGTGCGGCAGTGGCATCGGTCGGGCCGGCCGGTGCGGCAAATCATCGCCGCAATGTGGTCGCCGGCCATGGGGAACCGCTCCCCGACGGCCGGCTTGGAGCGGAGCTCCAGCTGGGCTCGTCCGAGCGCCTCAATGACGATCTCATCGCCGTTGAAGCGACCCATCGTCGCATTGTAGGCGTTTAGGCACACGGCCGCCTCCGCGGCAAACACCTCAGCGGGTTCCGCCTCGCGCGCGACCAGTCCCGCCAACCGCCGCAATCCCATCTGCTGCCGGGCGAGCTGATGCAGGCGGTCGCGGCTGGCATTCAGTTGTTCGGCGCCGCGGTGTTGGCGACCGCGATCGCTATCAGAGCGGCGAAGTCCGCGACGCGCGCCTCGGTGTCGGATCGGGATACCGAGATCCGTACGGACCCCCGGTTCGTAATTGGTTTCCTCGGTCCAGCTTCCGGTGTTTTCCAAGCCCTCTTCGCGCGCGGGCTGCCCGGTGCTCAACACCGCCGGCATGCTCAGCGCCATAGCGGCGTGAATCCGCCGGACTGTCAGCCCGCAAGACGCATGGCCTCCTTCAGGCGCGCCGGCGCAGCGAGACCAGGAACGACTCGACGGCCTCGCGGTACGCCTGCGGCGCTTCGTCGTGCACTAGGTGGCCGGCTTCGCCAACGCGTAAATATGTGGTGGGGCAATCGCTTCGGACCATCGAGGCCATCTGGCCCGGTGGAGTGACGGAGTTGCCGGCTTCGAGCAACAACGCCGGCGCCCGGACCGCCAGCCACTGCTCCCAGTAATCTCGGGTACCCCACTCGGCGGCGATCTCGATCCATCGCGAGGTATGACCGTGTAACCGCCAACCGGTGTCGGTGCGGTCGAAGGACTCCAGAAAATACTGGCCGGCCACGGGTCCGAATTCGTTGAATACCTGTTGCGCAGTGTCGAATTCGACCGGAAGTGCATGCAACCACGGCTCCCACGGACCTGTGGTGCGGCCGCGGAAGTCGGGCGCCATGTCCTCGAGCACCAGCGCTGAAACCAACTCGGGGCGCGCCGCGGCCACACACCAGGAGTGCAGGGCCCCCATCGAATGCCCCACCAGCCGTACCGGCGTCCCCAATGTGGTTATCGCGTCAGTGAGATCGGCGACGAAGCGTTCGGTGCTGATCGGGTGTGGGTCCTCGACGTCGCGGCCGCGGTGCCACGGCGCGTCGTAGGTGTAGACGGTGCCCAGCCGGGTCAGCCAGGGCAGCTGACGCGACCAGGTGGTGCCGCGGCCCATCAGGCCGTGCACCAATATCAACGGCTCCCCTCGCCCGCCCCGGCAGGTCAACAGATCGGTGGGCATAGCACCATCTTGCGTGCCCCGCCCAGGGGCAGGACAGGGCAGGGGGCGGGGTAGCCTAGCGAACATGCCGCCAGTGGTGAAGATCAACGCAATTGAAGTACCCGCAGATGCTGGCCCCGAGCTGGAAAAGCGGTTCGCCCACCGCGCACACGCAGTGGACAACCAGCCCGGCTTCCTCGGCTTTCAGCTGCTGCGCCCGGTGAAGGGTGAGAACCGCTATTTCGTCGTGACACACTGGGAGTCCGATGAAGCATTCCAGGCGTGGGCGAGTGGGCCCGCCGTCGAAGCGCATGCTGGTCAGCGTGCCAACCCGGTGGCGACCGGCGCATCGTTGCTCGAGTTCGAGGTTGTCATGGACGTTGCGGGGAGCAAGCCGACTGAATAGGCGACGTCCCGCACGACAGCGCGTGCTGGCCGTGACCGCGGTCGCCGCACTGGTTGCCACCCTGGCACCGGGTTGCTCGTCGTCGCCGGCACCGCAGGCGAACGCGGCCAACTCGGGACGGGCGATCGACACCCGGACACCTCCCGGGCTGCGGGCCCAGCAGACCGTGGACATGCTCAACTCCGACTGGCCGATCGGCCCGATCGGGGTTGGCACGCTGGCCGCGCCCAATGAGGTGGACTCGGTCGAAAAGACCATGGAAGAACTGTGGTGGGATCGCCCGTTCAACCTCGACGGAGTAGACATCAGCGCCAGCGTCGCCACGCTGCACCTCACCTCGTCCTATGGCGCGCGACAAGACATCCGGATCCACACCGACGACGTCGGCCGGGTCGATCGATTCGAGCTCGACACACTGGCACCGACGATCACCTCGTGGCGTGACATCGACGCGACACTGAGCAAAACCGGTGCGCGCTACTCCTACCAGGTCGCCAAGGTCGACGGGACCCCTCAAGGCCACTGCGATCCCGTGATGGGCACCAATACCGTCGAATCTCTGCCGCTGGCATCGATTTTCAAGTTGTACGTGTTGCACGCCCTGGCGGGCGCGGTGCGCAACCACACGGTGTCCTGGGACGATCAGCTGACGGTCACCGACAAGAGCAAGGCGGTGGGCTCTTCGGGGCTGGGACTCGCTGTCGGCGACCATGTTTCGGTGCGGACCGCGGCCGCCAAGATGATCGCCAACAGTGACAACATGGCCACCGACCTGCTGATCGAAAGAATGGGCACGCACGCCATCGAAGAGGCGCTGGCCACGGCCGGCCATCACGATCCGGCCAGCATGACTCCCTTCCCCACTATGTACGAGCTGTTCTCCATCGGCTGGGGTGAGCCGGATCTGCGCAGCCAGTGGCAACAAGCCACCCCGCAGGTCCGCGCCCAGCTGCTGGCGCAGGCGAATTCTGCTCCCTACCAACCTGATCCGGCCCGCGCCCACACCCCGGCCTCGGCCTTCGGGGCGGAGTGGTACGGCAGCGCCGAAGACATCTGCCGAGTTCACGCGGCCCTGCAGGCCGAGGCCGTCGGCGAGGCCGCGCCCGTCAAGCAGATCCTCTCCGCCGTGTCGGGCATCCAGCTGGACCGCAACGTTTGGCCGTACATCGGCGCGAAAGCCGGTGGCTTGCCGGGTGATCTGACCTTCAGCTGGTACGCCGTCGACAAGACGCAGCAACCGTGGGTGGTCAGCTTTCAGCTGAACTGGCCCCGCGACCACGGGCCGAAGGTGACCGGCTGGATGTTGCAGGTCGCCAAGCGGGCGTTCGCACTGGTCGCACCGCAGTAATCAGGGCAGCCGCAGCGTCCAGCAGCCGTTGCGGTAATGCATCGACGTGCGGCCAAGCGGTGCGATGTCGATGCGCCAGAACGACTTCGGCGGGATATCGAGGGCCGCCACGATCGCCGCCCGAATCACCGCCGGGTGCGTCACCGCAACCGTGCGCGACGGGCCTTCGATCGACGACGCCAGCCACCCGGCCACCCGCTCGGTGAACTCGACGATGGACTCACCGCCGTGCGGCGCCCGAACCGGATCGGTGAGCCACACCTCGAGGTCGGCCGCGGGTATGGCCCCGAGGGTGCGCCCGCGCCAGCGCCCGCAGTCGAGATCGGCCAGCCGCGGCTCGGTTGCGGCGGCCAAGCCGAGCAGCTCCGCGGTTTGACGGGCGCGCAGCTCGGGGCCGACCAGGTGTCGCGAGTCGCGAATATCAAGGCCCGCAGCAACTTCGGCCTGTCGGCGGCCCGCGTCGTTGAGCGGCTCGTCGGCCGGAAAACGTACCGCCGCCATCGCATCGGTCATCGCGTGCGACACCAGCGTCAGCCGTACGACCTCCGTCACGCCGCGATGCTCGATACCCGTCCACTCTCGGCGCGCTCGCCCAGCAACCGCCCGGCGAGCGTCGCGAAGACCAGGCCGATGCTCACCCAGAGCAACAGCTGCGTGCCAAGCGACAGCACCCTGAATTCGTAGAGGACATCCGCGGGAAAGCCCGGATAGATGATCGCGCCCGAGGCGTCGCGCAACGGTTCGGGCGTCTCGTCCACCGTCGGCAGCAGCACCATCACCAGCGCGACGGCCACCAGGTAGGCCCCGGCCGCGATCAGCCGTGAATTCCATGCGCCGAATCGGTCAACCAACCGTCGGGACAGCCATCCCGCCGCGATCGCCAGCAGCACCGAGGCCAGCACCATCAGCAAATACCAGCCGGTGCGCGCCCCGATCGTGTCGGACTGGCCGACCGCGGGAGGATTCGGCGGGTATTTCAGGAACGGGACCAGGTACACCGACACGAAGGCCCCGGCCGCCAGCAGCAGCGAAAGCTGCCGTGGCGCAGGGCTTTCCGCGCGGCCTGTGGCGCGCGCATACACGACGCAGAACAGCACCGCGAACAATGCGCCCATCGCGAGACCGAAGAGCAGCACACCAAAACCCAGTCCGGGGTTGGCCTGCACGCCACGGGTGAACAGCTCGACGCCGTGTTCGTGCACACCGTGCGCATTCTCGGCGTCGGTTCGACCGTTCTCAAACGCGATCGCGCGGGCAATTACGGGTTCGGCACACAGGCGGGCGAATATGAATGCCAGCACGGCGCCGATAGCGCCCGCCAGCAGCCCGCGTCCGATCAGACGCTTCTCCACGCCGGGTCAGTGGCAGGGGAAGCCGAGGAGGTGGCGTGCATCGTGCACGAATTCGTGCACATGCATGTCGCTGCCGAACAGCGACACCGCACCCTGGTCGACGCCGACGAAGTAAATCGCCAACAACGCCAGGAAGGTGGTTGCTGCCAACCAGAGCGCGGCACTTGCCGCCGACAAATCAATTGCGCGCGTGCCGGTCGTCTCGGTACTGGACACTGCTGACTCCTTCTGGGAATGACGCGTCCCACCTCGGTGGACGGGTTACGGGTCTGACTTTCCACAGTGGCGCGACCGTTCTGGAATTTCACCAGATTCCGTTGCCCATCCGAAAAAAACTGATAACGATCGCCAGTCTAAACGGACGCGGCGATGGAACAAACAATCACTGCTGCGCGGGCCCGCCACCGTAGCCGAGCTGGCTGGCGGTGTACTTCGCTCCATCCGTAACCGGCACCGCCTCCACGGCCGTGCCGTAGGCACAGATCTCGGTCCAGACGTCGCCGATTTCGGTGGTATCGAATCGCATCGCGACGATCGCGTTGCCGCCGCGGTTGCGCGCCTCGGAGATCAGCCGGCCCATCGCCTCGTTGCGGCTCTCCGCGAGGTTCTTGGTCATCCCTTGCAGCTCCCCGCCGAACATGGCCTGAAGCCGGCGCCCATCTGGGAGAACGCATTTCGCGATCGAACGGTCAGCCCGAACACTTCGCCGCAGACGCGCCGTATCTCCCAGCCCGGCAGGTCATTGGTGGTGACGATCAGCACAGGTAAGCCCCTTAGCCCTCAGCACAGCAAAACGGGTGGTTAGTCCGGTCAGAGACTAGACCGGTAGTGGCGACCCGCTTCGCCCGGCTCCGCCGCGCTCGCGATCGCCACGCCACCCGTTTTGCTGTAGTGCTACTGGTTCTCGGGAGCGGCGTGCGCCCCGGCTTTCTGCAGCTCCGGCTCGGCCGGCGGCTTGCGTGCTCCGACGAAGGTGAACACCGCGTCCTCGCCGGTGCCCTCGCCGTCCCAGTTGTCCACGTCGACCGTGACGATCTGTCCGGGTCCGACCTCGTCGAAGAGGATCTTCTCGGACAGCTGGTCCTCGATCTCGCGCTGGATGGTGCGCCGCAGCGGGCGAGCACCCAGCACCGGGTCGAAGCCGCGCTTGGCCAGCAACGACTTGGCCTTGTCGGTCAGCTCCATCGCCATGTCCTTGCTCTTCAGCTGCTTGCCGACGCGCTCGATCATCAGATCGACCATCTGGATGATCTCGTCGCGAGTCAGCTGGTGGAAGACGATGATGTCGTCGATGCGGTTCAGGAACTCCGGGCGGAAGTGCTTCTTCAGCTCGTCGTTGACCTTCTGCTTCATCCGCTCGTAGTCGTTCTCCCCGCCACCCTGGGTGAAGCCCAGGCCGACCGGCTTGGAGATGTCCGACGTACCGAGGTTCGAGGTGAAGATCAGCACGGTGTTCTTGAAGTCGACCGTGCGGCCCTGTCCGTCGGTGAGCCGGCCATCCTCGAGGACCTGCAACAGGCTGTTGTAGATCTCCTGGTGTGCCTTCTCGATCTCGTCGAACAGCACCACGGAAAACGGCTTGCGGCGCACCTTCTCGGTGAGTTGACCACCCTCCTCGTAGCCGACGTATCCCGGCGGGGCGCCGAACAACCGCGACGCGGTGAACCGGTCGTGGAACTCGCCCATGTCGATCTGGATGAGCGCGTCGTCGTCGCCGAACAGGAAGTTGGCCAGCGCCTTGGACAGCTCGGTCTTACCGACGCCGGACGGGCCGGCGAAGATGAACGAGCCGGACGGGCGCTTGGGGTCCTTCAACCCGGCGCGGGTGCGGCGGATCGCCTTGGACACGGCCTTGACCGCATCCACCTGGCCGATGATCCGCTTGTGCAGCTCGTCTTCCATCCGCAGCAACCGGGTGGTCTCCGCTTCGGTGAGCTTGAACACCGGGATGCCGGTCCAGTTACCCAGCACCTCGGCGATCTGCTCGTCGTCGACCTCGGCGACCACGTCGAGATCGCCTGAACGCCACTGCTTTTCGCGCTCGGTCCGCTGGGCGACCAGCTGCTTCTCCCGGTCGCGAAGGCTGGCGGCCTTCTCGAAGTCCTGGGCGTCGATCGCCGATTCCTTCTCCCGGCGCGCGTCGGCGATCTTCTCGTCGAACTCGCGCAGGTCTGGCGGCGCGGTCATCCGGCGGATGCGCATCCGGGCGCCCGCCTCGTCGATCAGGTCGATCGCCTTGTCCGGCAGGAACCGGTCGTTGATGTAACGGTCGGCCAGGGTGGCGGCGGCGACCATCGCGGAATCGGTGATCGAAACCCGGTGGTGTGCCTCGTAGCGGTCGCGCAGGCCCTTGAGGATCTCGATGGTGTGCTCCACCGTCGGCTCCCCCACCTGCACCGGCTGGAAGCGACGCTCCAGGGCGGCGTCCTTCTCGATGTACTTGCGGTACTCGTCGAGCGTGGTGGCGCCGATGGTCTGCAACTCACCGCGGGCCAGCTTCGGCTTGAGGATCGACGCGGCATCGATCGCGCCCTCGGCGGCACCGGCACCCACCAGGGTGTGCAGCTCGTCGATGAACAGGATGATGTCGCCGCGGGTGTTGATCTCCTTGAGCACCTTCTTCAGCCGCTCCTCGAAGTCACCGCGGTAGCGGCTGCCCGCGACCAGCGACCCCAGGTCCAGCGTGTAGAGCTGCTTGTCCTTCAGCGTCTCGGGCACCTCGCCATGCACGATGGCCTGCGCCAGACCCTCGACCACGGCGGTCTTGCCGACGCCCGGCTCGCCGATCAGCACCGGGTTGTTCTTGGTGCGCCGGCTCAACACCTGCATCACCCGCTCGATTTCCTTCTCGCGGCCGATGACGGGGTCCAGCTTGCCTTCCATCGCGGCAGCCGTCAGGTTGCGCCCGAACTGGTCGAGCACCAACGACGTCGACGGGCTGCCCGACTCGCCGCCGCGGCCACCGGTACCGGCCTCCGCGGCCTCCTTGCCCTGGTAGCCGCTCAGCAGCTGAATCACCTGCTGGCGCACCCGGGTCAACTCGGCGCCCAGCTTGACCAGCACCTGCGCGGCCACGCCCTCACCCTCACGGATCAGGCCCAGCAAAATGTGCTCGGTACCGATGTAGTTGTGGCCCAGCTGCAGCGCCTCGCGCAAGCTCAGCTCGAGCACCTTCTTGGCACGCGGGGTGAACGGGATGTGCCCGGACGGAGCCTGCTGGCCCTGGCCGATGATCTCCTCGACCTGGCTGCGGACGCCCTCGAGCGAGATCCCAAGCGACTCCAGCGACTTCGCCGCGACGCCTTCGCCTTCGTGAATCAGACCCAGCAGGATGTGCTCGGTACCGATGTAGTTGTGGTTGAGCATCCGGGCCTCTTCTTGGGCCAAGACGACCACCCTGCGGGCACGGTCAGTAAATCTTTCGAACATCGGTGGTTACCTGCTCTCCCTCACCATCGGTACTTCATCGTTGTCGGCACAGGGGCCGACAGTGCGTACCTGGTGTCCACTGTAATGGTCGGCCCGTCAGGGTTCTAACCTTGCGGTGCCTTGCCGTTCGGGCCTGGTCGGCTCCATCTGAGGAATCCCCCGGTGGTGACAGAGCCATAGCTGAACAAACGAGATAAACCATCAAATCGTTTCCCCCGAGCGCCCTTGATCGTTTCGCCGCCAGCGAAAACAGAACCGGCGCCCAGGCCTTACGACCGGGCGCCGGTTAACGCTTTGTTAGGTGGCTGCGTGGAATGCGTCGATCACGTCTGCCGGGATGCGGCCACGCGTCGACACGTTGTGCCCGTTTCGGCGGGCCCACTCGCGGATCGCTGCGCTCTGCTCGCGGTCGATCGCCCCACGGCCGCGCCCCGAGCCGGAACGCCCCCGACGACGACCCCCGACGCGGCGGCCGGCGGCCACCCACTGCTTCAGATCACCGCGGAGTTTTGCGGCATTCTTCGTTGAAAGATCAATCTCATAGGTCACCCCGTCAAGCCCGAATTCAACGGTTTCGTCGGCGGCGCCCGCACCGTCGAAATCATCAACCAAGGTGACGGTGACTTTTTTCGCCATTAGCTTACCCTCGCGTTCTTCCTGAGCAGTTGCTGGGCAGTTTGGACCCACTCCCCGGTCACTAATCTGCCATATCAACGCTACATACTCAATCTGAGCGCAACATCGCGTGTTGCGCTTTCAGCTGTGCGGTCGAACAATCGGGAACAAAACTGTCTCTCGAATTGACAGGCCGGTCAAAGTCATCAACAACCGGTCGATACCCATTCCCGTTCCGGTGGTTGGCGGCATCCCATACTCCAGCGCCGCGAGAAAATCTTCATCAAGCAGCATCGCCTCGTCGTCGCCGGCCGCCGCGGCGCGCGCTTGTTCGGCAAATCGTTCGCGCTGGACGACCGGATCGTTTAATTCCGAGTACCCCGTGGCCAGCTCCACTCCGCGCACATAGAGATCCCACTTCTCGGTCACACCCGGGATGCTGCGATGCTGGCGAGTCAAAGGTGTTGTCTCGACAGGGAAATCCTTGACAAACGTGGGCGCGGTCAGCGCATTACCCACCGCGTGTTCCCAGAGTTCTTCGACGAGCTTTCCATGCCCGTAGCCGCGGTCGTCGGGAATCTCGACGCCGAGCCGGTCCGCGATCGCGCGTAGCCGATCGACCGTGGTCTGCGGGGTTATCTCTTCACCGAGCGCCGCAGACAGCGACGGATACATTTGTATCGACGCCCATTCTCCGTCTATGTCGTAGACACTGCCATCTGGCAACGAGAGTTGTCTGGTACCGATCGCCTCGTCGGCCACCTCTTGAATAAGCTCTCGTGTGACGACTGCCGAATCGTCATAGGTTCCGTAGGTCTGGTAGGTCTCCAACATCGAAAATTCCGGAGAATGTGTCGAATCAGAACCTTCGTTTCTGAACACCCGATTTAGCTCGAAGACCTTGTCGAATCCACCGACGATGCATCGCTTCAGGAACAGTTCCGGTGCGATCCTCAGGTAGAGATCGATGTCCAGCGCATTGGAATGCGTGATGAACGGCCGAGCCGCCGCGCCACCGGCCAACGTCTGCAAGATTGGCGTTTCGACTTCGAGAAACCCGCGCCGTTCCAGCGCGTTGCGTATGGCGCGGACAACGGCGATTCGCTGCCGGGCCACCTCACGCGCTTGGGGACGGACGATCAGGTCGACATAACGCTGCCGCACCCGCGATTCTTCGCTCATGTCCTTGTGCGCGACGGGCAGCGGCCGGAGTGACTTGGCCGCGATCCGCCAGGAGTCGGCAAGGACGGACAATTCGCCGCGTCGTGAGCTGATCACGTTGCCGTGCACATAGACGATGTCACCGAGGTCGACGTCGGCTTTCCACGCATCCAGCGATTCCTGGCCGACCTTGTCCAGGCTGATCATTACCTGCAGCGTGGCGCCGTCACCGTCTTGCAGCGTCGCAAAACACAATTTGCCGGAATTGCGCGCGAATATGACCCGCCCCGCCACACCGACGATGTCGTCGGTGGCGGTGTCGACGGCCAAGTCGGGGTGTGCGGCGCGGACCTGCGCCAGCGTGTGGGTGCGTTCAATGGCCACCGGGTAGGGGTCAAGCCCCTCGGCCAACAGCCGAGCGCGCTTGTCCCGGCGAATCCGGAACTGCTCGGGGAGGTCTTGATCGGGGGCACTCACGACGTGCCAGCTTAAATGACTTCGCGCCGGGTCAGCCGCGGGCGTCGCGGGAAAGTCAGCGTGCGGTCTTCAGCCGGCCGCGCTGGGTGTCGCGGTTGCGTTCGAAGACCAGCCGCAGCCCCTGCAGCGTCAGGTGCTGGTCGTAGTTGGCGACGGTGTGCAGCTCGGACAGCAGCAGCGGCGCGGTGTGGCCGGTCGCGACGACCACCACGTCGTCGCCGGAAAAGCCGTCCACGTCCTCGCGGATGCGCCCCACCAGGCCGTCGACCAATCCCGCGAAGCCGAACACCGCGCCCGCCTGCATGCATTCGACGGTGTTCTTCCCGACCACCGACCGCGGCCGGGACAGCTCGACCCGGCGCAGCGCGGCCGAGCGGGCCGCGGCGGCATCCGAGGAGACCTGTATCCCGGGCGCGATGGCGCCGCCGAGAAACTCACCCTTGGCCGATACCACGTCCACGCAGATCGACGATCCGAAGTCAACGACGATGCAGGGCTTACCGAATTTGTTAAAGGCCGCCAGGCAGTTGACGATCCGGTCGGCGCCCACTTCTTTCGGATTGTCGACCAGCAGTGGGATACCGGTCCGCACGCCGGGCTCGATCAGCACGTGTAGCACCGACGGCCAGTACTGGTCGAGCATGACCCGCACCTCGTGCAGCACCGACGGAACGGTGGACAGCGCCGCGGCCCCGGTGAGTTGCTCGGAGTCGTCGCCGATCAGGCCGTCGATGGTCAGGGCCAGTTCGTCCGCGGTGACCTCGGACTCGGTGCGGATCCGCCACTGCTGCACGACTTTTGCGTGCTCTTTGGCGCCGGACAGCAGCCCGACGACGGTGTGCGTGTTCCGGACGTCGATCGCCAGCAACACGGCTATCGCGCGCCCATCCGGGGGTTGAGCAACTCGGCCGCATCGTCGGGCACGAATGCCGGATCACTACCCAGGTCGATCTGCTTGTTGCCGGCGTCGACGAAGACGATGCGCGGTTGGTAGGCGCGCGCCTCGGCGTCCTCCATCGTCCCGTAGGCGATCAGGATCACCAGGTCGCCTGGATGCACGAGATGTGCTGCCGCACCGTTGATTCCGATGATGCCGGTGCCACGCTCGCCGGTGATCGCGTAGGTGACGAGGCGGGCCCCGTTGTCGATGTCCACGATGGTCACCTGCTCGCCCTCGAGCAGGTCGGCCGCGTCCATCAGGTCCGCGTCGATCGTCACCGAGCCGACGTAGTGCAGGTCAGCCTGTGTGACGGTGGCGCGGTGGATCTTCGATTTGAGCATCGTCCGAAACATCAGTTCCTCCAAGGTGATTGCGGTAACTCGTCCGGCCCATCGGTGCCGGCGATCGCGATGTTGTCCAACAGTCTGGTGCTGCCCAGCCGAGCAGCGACGAGCAGGCGTCCGGGCCTGCCGGACCGCAGCGGCCCGAGGTCTGCGCCACGCAACTCCAGGTAGTCGACCTCGATCTGAGGCACGGCGGCGAGCACAGCACGTGCCGCGTCGAGCGTGGCCTGTGCGCCGGCCGGGGCGGCGTGGGCGCCGGCCACCAGCGCGGCCGACAGGGTCGTCGCCAATTCGCGTTGAGCGGAGTCTAGGTAGCGGTTGCGCGACGACATCGCCAGCCCGTCGGACTCCCGCACGGTCGGCACGCCGATCACCTCGACGTCGAAGTTCAGGTCGGCGGTCATCTGCCGGATCATGACCAGCTGCTGATAGTCCTTCTCGCCGAAGAAGATCCGGTCGGGACGCACGATCTGCAGCAGCTTGCACACGACGGTCAGCACGCCGGCGAAATGTGTTGGCCGAGGGCCGCCCTCGAGTTCGGCGGCCAGCGGACCGGGCTGCACGGTGGTGCGCAGACCGTCCGGGTACATCGCCGCGGCGTTCGGCGCGAACACGATCTCGACGCCTTCGCCGCGCAGCAGTGCCAGGTCGTCGTCGAGCGTGCGCGGGTAGGCGTCAAGGTCTTCTCCGGCGCCGAATTGCAACGGATTCACGAAGATCGAAACCGCGACCACCGAGCCGGGTACCCGCTTAGCGGCGCGGACCAGGGCCAGATGCCCGTCGTGCAGCGCGCCCATCGTCGGCACCAGCATCACCCGGCGGCCGGTGTGGCGCAGCGCACGGCTGACGTTCGACACATCGCCGGGCGCCGGGTAGACATTCAGTTCGCCCCGCTTGAAGGCCGGTGGCCGGGCCGTCGTCGCGTTCATCCCGCCAGCACCTCGACGACGGCCTTGGGAGCGTGTGCGCGCTGTGCGGTCCGCAGGGCGTTGACCCGATAGGCCTGGGCCAGCTCGGGGTCGACCTGCGCCAGCGCGCGCAGATGGTCGGCGACCGCGGCGGCGTCGCCGCGGGCAACCGGACCGGTGAGCGCGGCCTGTCCGCGCTGCAGCGTGTTCTCCAGCGCGGCCCGGGCCAGCGGCCCGACGATGCGTTCGGCAAGGCCACCGGGCTGTTCGTCGACGGTTTGCTGCCCGAGCAGTTCGCTGCCCCGCAGTGCGGCCCGCAACGCGTCGAGCGCGTCGGCGAGCACCGCGACGATGTGGTTACCCGCATGGGCCAGGGCGGCGTGGTACAGGATGCGGGCTTCCTCGCGGACGCAGAACGGCTCGCCGCCCATCTCCAGCACCAGCGACTGCCCGATCGCATACCCGACATCGTCGGCCGCGGTGATGCCGAAGCAGGTGTCCGCCAGCCGGCTGATGTCCTCGTCGGAGCCGGTGAACGTCATCGCCGGGTGAATCGCCAGCGGTATGCAGCCGTGCTGCGTGAGCGGCTCCAGAATGCCGATCCCGTTGGCTCCCGACGTGTGCAGCACGATCGTGCCGGGCCGTACCGACGAGGTGGCCGCCAGCCCGGAGACCAGGCCGGCGAGTTCGCTGTCGGGCACCGCCAACACCAGCAGCTCGGCGGCGGCAGCCACGTCCGGCGGTGCGGCCACGGTGGTATCGGGCAGCCGATGAGCCGCCCGCTGGCGCGACGCATGGGAGATGGCGCTGCACGCCACCACGACGTGCTCAGCGCGCTCCAGCGCGACACCCAGGGCGGTACCCACCCGGCCAGCCGAAATGATCCCTACCTTGAGCCTGGCCGGGCGCAAACCGTCGAACTGCTTCATCGCAGACGACCTCACAATGTTGATTCGTTCGTTCCAGTCCCAGGTGCTGGGTACCGGACGGTCACTAAGACTGTAATCGATCTGCGACGCAGTCCCAATGTGAGGAAGCTCCCAGCTCAGCCTTCCCGGCGACGACGCCGGCCACCGCCGGATGGCTGCACCTGCAGCCGGGCCAGCAGGTCGGCGACCGACTGACCACCGGTTTGCGCGGCGTCGCCGCCGTCCACCCTCTCGTCCGCGCCGAGGTGCCGGGGAGCCGGCTCCAGGTGCGGCCCGGGAGCCAGTCGTGGCGGCGGTGACGCCGCGTCGTGCGGTGCCTGTCTGGGGTGCGGCGGCGGTGCGGTCGCGGCGGCAGGGGGCGGCGGCGCACCGGGCTCGTTCGTCGAGATGAAGTTCCGGACGCTGTAGTCGCGGTACTCCGCGGAGTGGCGCGAGCGCGCCCGACGGCCGGATTCACCCGGCGGCACCGACGGTTCGTTCTCCACGGGCGGGCCGTCGAACTGCTCCTCGGGGTCGGCATGCCGGCGCCGGCGCCGGCCCGACGGCGCGGCAGCGGGCGCGTCGGCATCGGCGCCCGCCCAGGTGCTGCCCTGGGTGCCCGGCGGCAGCCAGAGCCCGTCCGCGTTGACCGGCTGCCAGTCCGGGCGCACCGATCCCGGCTGCGGCCCCGGGGGCGGTACCGGCTGCTGGCTCGACTGCCAGGGCGCAGGCTCGAATCGCTGGTCGGCCTGCGCCGCGGCGGGCATCGGCGGGGTCGGATACGGGACGTCCTGCGGCGGAACGTACGGCGGGGCCTCGGGGTATTGCACCTGCTGCGGCGGCGGGTAGGACGCCTCTTGCTGGCCTTCGTACTGGAACCGGACCCGCTCCCGCGAGCGGGGCGGGAGCAGCGGTTCTTCGGGCACGTCGATGATCGCGGACTCGTCGGTGCGGGGTTCGGACGAACTGACCGAGCTGCCCTCGCGGACCGAGGTGACGCGGTCGCTGGTCACCCAATCGGCCCCCGAGCTCTCGCCATTGCGGTCCCAGTCGCTGTAAGCGCGGGCGGGCGGCGTATCGGTCTCGAGGGTCTCCAGCGCGGGCCGCTGCTCGAGATCGGTGTCGAACAGGATTTCCAGGCTGGTCCGCAACGACGCCACTTCGGCGCGCAGCGCGGCCAGATCGTCGGCGGCCTGGGCGCGTATCTCGGAGGCCAGCTCGCGACGCAGCTGGGACTCGACGGTCAGCTCGTATTCGCGCCGGGCCGAGATCTCCCGGTCCAGTTGCAAG
Source organism: Mycobacterium sp. Aquia_213 (assembly GCF_026625985.1). Taxonomy (NCBI): domain Bacteria; kingdom Bacillati; phylum Actinomycetota; class Actinomycetes; order Mycobacteriales; family Mycobacteriaceae; genus Mycobacterium; species Mycobacterium sp. Aquia_213. Next base: position 501,300 of record NZ_CP113116.1, on the reverse strand, counting down.
TCGTAGACCAACTTCAGGTCGCGCACCCGCGACTGATCGGCATCGCTTTGCCGGCGGTACAGCACCGACACGAAGGCGCCGGCGACTGCGGCCCACAGCGCCAGGATCACAGCGAGCTTGAGAAGTTCCACGCGATTGGTGAAAACCAGTGCGGAACTGGCCCCTATTGCGAGGACCAGCAACGCCGTCAAGAGCACCCACCCCGGCCTGCGGCCGCCGCGCCGGACCCGGGCGCCGCGGGACAGAACGGTCATGGCCTGACAATACCTGTGCGACGTCACTGAGCGTGTCGCACGACTCCGGCGATTCTCACCTGGGTTAATTCGCTGATCAATCGCAGTTAATTGGCCCGTAGGGTGTGGCCGGCCCGAGTGGTGGTCCGCAACCTTGCCGGGCGCCTAGCTTTCCGCTCCCTCGGCGTGGTCGGTGGGATCCGGCGGGGACTTGCAGCAAGCCTGCAGCCACAGCGCGGCGACCAACAGCGCCAGCGCGCTGACGGCGGCCACCACCGTTCCGGTGGTGTCCTCCGCGGCGACCCGCAGCCACGATCGGCGCGGCAGGAAAAACACCAGGATGCCGATCCACCAACCCAGGACCAGGGCACCCACCCAGGCCGACGCCTTGGCGACCATCAGGCCGCGGGCCACCGCGAGCGGGTGCAACCGGCCGGGTCCGTCACCGATTTCCCCGTCGTTGATCTTGGCCCGCACGTAACGCGCCCACAGCGCCTCGGCGACGGCGACCGCGAGCAACGACAGACCGGTCCACACCGTGATCGGCGGAAACCACCGGAACAGCCCCTTGACCAGCAAATACCCCAGAAACGCAGCACCGACCACCGCGGCCGTCAGGTCACGTTTCCGGGTCGGCCCCATCAGGTCTTCGATTCCGGCTCGAGCGTCAGCCCGGACAACCGCACGCTCTCCCGATCGGCCGCCTCCAGCTCGGTCACCAGACGGGCGACGGGCTGTGGCCCCCCGGGCAACGTCAGCTGGGCGTCCGGGTCGATGTCCAGCCACGGGATCATGACGAACGCCCGCAGATGGGCCAGCGGGTGCGGCAACGTCAGATTGTTCTCGACGGAGGTGATCTCGGTCTCGTCGTAGCAGGCGATCAGGTCCACGTCCAGGGTGCGCGGGCCCCAGCGCTCGCCGCGAATCCGCCCCGCGGCCTGCTCGAACTCCTGCGCGCGGCGCAGCCAGCCCTGCCCGTCGAGGGCCGGGTCGTCGGCGATCAGCACCGCGTTGAGGAACGGCCCCTGCTCCACGCGCCCCCACGGGACCGTCTCGTACACGGGTGAGACCGCGAGCAACGCGTCGCCGAGCCCGTCGACGACCGACTGCAGCCGCGCCAGCCGGTCCCCGAGGTTGGAGCCGATGGACAGTACGACGCGCGTCATCACACGCCGCCCGCGGGAATCACCGAACCGCGCCCGCCGCGCCGCGACCGCCGGATCACCACCGCTACGTCGGCGAACTGCTGCTCGATCGGGGCATGCGGTTTGTGCACCGTGACCTCGACGGCGTGCACGCGCTCGTCGTCCATCACGAAGTCGGCGATCTCGGCGCCCACCGTTTCGATCAGGTTCCGGGCGGGGCCCGCGACGATCGCGGCGGCCCGCTCGGCCAGGGCAACGTAGTCGTGGGTGTCGGCCAAGTCGTCGCTGGCGGCGGCGTCGACCAGATCGATCCACGCCACGATGTCGACGACGAACTCCTGCCCATTGATCCGCTCGAATTCGTAGACTCCGTGGCGGCCGTGAACTGTCAAGCCGCGCAACTCGATTCGGTCAGCCATCGTTTTCAGTCCGCTCCGTCTGCGTCCAGGCGCCGACGACCTTGAGGGCGTCGACCGAGGCCCGCACATCGTGCACTCGCACACCCCAGGCCCCGTGGAGGGCGGCCAGCGCGGAAATCACCGCGGTCGCCGTCTCGCGTCCGTCGGGCGGTCGCGGCGACCCATCCGATCCGGCCAACAGCGTACCGAGGAACCGTTTACGCGAGGCACCCAGGAGTACCGGCACCCCGGTGGACACCAGCTCGGGCAAGGCATGCAACAACGCCCAATTGTGTTGCCCCGTCTTGGCGAATCCGAGCCCGGGGTCGATGATCAGCTTCGCTGGATCGACACCGGCGGCCATCGCGTCGTCGACGCTGGCCAGCAATTCCGAACGCACCTCGGCCACCACGTCGCGGTAGTGCGGGGCCTGGTGCGGATGCTCGGACGACACCGATCGCCAATGCATCAACACCCACCGCACCCCGGCCTCGGCCACCACCGGCGCCATCGCGGGATCGGCCCGTCCGCCGGACACGTCGTTGACGATCCGCGCGCCGTTCTCCAACGCCGCACGGGCGACTTCCGCGTGCATGGTGTCGATGCTTACCGTAATACCCTGCGCCACAAGTTCTTTGACGACAGGAACGACGCGGGAACTCTCGATCCGAGGATCGATCCGGGTGGCACCGGGCCGGGTCGACTCCCCCCCGACGTCGACGATTCCCGCGCCTTCGGCCGCCAATGCCACGCCGTGCGCGACGGCGTTGTCGATACTGAGGTAGCGCCCGCCATCTGAGAAGGAGTCGTCAGTGACGTTCACAACCCCGACGACCTGCACAGGCGACGAACTCACTTACGCAGGATGAGGTCGAGCGCTTCGGCTCGTGAGGCAGCATCGGTTTTGAATTGCCCGCGCACCGCCGAGGTCGTGGTGGTGGCTCCGGGCTTACGCACCCCGCGCATCGCCATGCACAAGTGCTCGGCCTCAACCACCACGATCACCCCGCGCGGGTCGAGCCGATTCACCAGGGCATCGGCGATCTGGCTGGTGAGCCGCTCCTGAACCTGCGGCCGCTTGGCGTAAAGGTCAACCAGCCGCGCGATTTTCGACAACCCGGTCACCCTGCCGTCCTGGCCGGGGATGTAGCCGACGTGAGCTACGCCGTGGAACGACACCAGGTGATGCTCGCAGGTGGAGTACAGCGGGATTTCCTTGACGATCACCAACTCGTCGTGCTCTTCGTCGAACATGGTGTTGAGCACGTCGGCGGGGTCGGTGTAGAGCCCGGAGAAGATTTCCCGGTATGCGCGAGCGACGCGGGCGGGAGTGTCCCGCAACCCTTCTCGCTCCGGGTCTTCGCCGATCGCGTACAACAGCTCGCGGACCGCCGCCTCCGCACGTGGCTGGTCGAACGCCCGTGCGCCATTGGACGCGGCGCGGGTATCCGGCAGCACCATCGAATTCTCCGTTCGTCAGCCCCGGGCCGGCGGGTTGGGCCGGCTTACGTCTTCATCCGGTTGGTCAGGCGATTTTCCCGGATCTGGACTGGGCTGCGCAGGCGGGGGGTAGGGCGGATAGGGCGGGTACGACGGCTGCCCCTGGCCCCGACTCTGCTGGCCCGGATAACTCGGGGCCGGCTGGGGCCAATAGGGCTGCGGCGGAGGCGGATACCAGTGACCCTGGGGTTGTTGCTGCTGCGGTGGCGGCGGCCATCCGGGCGCATACCAGCCGGCCGGAGCACCGTAGTCCGGCTGGGTGGGACGGGGCGCCGAGCCGTCGCGATCACCTGCGCCCTGACCACCATGAGAACCGTTGGGGCCGTGGGCTTTTCTGTCGGCCTCCGCGCGCGCGGCCTCGGCGGCCTGGCTGGCGGCCGCGATCGCGGCTTTGAAAGCCGGCTCGGGAACCGGCTGGGGCCAAGGCTCGCCGCGCTCGATCGCCAGCTCGCCGGGCGTCTTGATCGGCGGCTTGTCCGACGGGATGCGGCCGCCGAAATCGTCGAACACCGTGAGCCGGGGCCGCTTTTCGACGTCGCCGAAGATCGCCTGCAACTCGGCTCGGTGCAGGGTTTCTTTTTCCAGCAGCTCGCCGGCCAATGTGTCGAGCACATCGCGGTATTCGGTAAGGATCTCCCACGCTTCGGTGTGCGCGGCCTCGATCAGCTTGCGGACCTCGTCGTCGATGTCGCGCGCGACCTCGTGGGAGTAGTCGGCCTGGTTGCCCATGGTCCGGCCCAGGAAGGGGTCGCCGTGTTCGGTGCCGTATTTGACGGCGCCGAGTTTGGAACTCATGCCGTACTCGGTGACCATCGCCCGCGCGATCTTGGTGGCCTGCTCGATGTCGGAGACCGCGCCGGTGGTCGGCTCGCGGAAGACCAGCTCCTCGGCGGCGCGCCCACCCATCGCGAACACCAGCTGGGCAATCATCTCCGAACGGGTCCGCAGCCCCTTATCGTCCTCGGGCACCGCGACCGCGTGCCCGCCGGTCCGTCCCCGGGCCAGGATCGTCACCTTGTAGACCGGGTCGATGTCGGGCATCGCCCAGGCGGCCAGCGTGTGCCCGCCTTCGTGGTAGGCGGTGATCTTCTTTTCGTGCTCGCTGATGATCCGGCCCTTGCGGCGCGGGCCACCGATCACCCGATCCACCGCCTCCTCGAGGGCGGGGCCGGTGATCACGGTGCCGTTTTCCCGGGCGGTCAACAGTGCGGCCTCGTTGATGACGTTGGCCAAATCCGCACCGGTCATGCCGACGGTGCGCTTGGCCAGCCCTTCGAGGTCGGCGTCGGGAGCGACCGGCTTGCCCTTCGAGTGCACGGCCAGCACCGCACGCCGGCCCGCCAGGTCGGGATTGGACACCGGGATCTGCCGGTCGAAGCGGCCCGGGCGCAGCAGCGCCGGGTCCAGGATGTCGGGCCGGTTGGTCGCGGCGATCAGGATGACGCCGGCGCGCTCGCCGAAGCCGTCCATCTCGACCAGCAACTGGTTCAGCGTCTGCTCGCGCTCGTCGTGGCCACCACCGAGCCCGGCGCCACGCTGGCGGCCCACCGCGTCGATCTCGTCGACGAAGATGATGCACGGGGTGTTCTGCTTGGCCTGCTCGAACAGGTCGCGCACTCGCGAGGCACCGACACCGACGAACATCTCGACGAAATCGGAACCCGAGATGGTGAAGAACGGCACCCCGGCCTCACCGGCCACCGCGCGGGCCAGCAACGTCTTTCCGGTTCCCGGCGGCCCGTAGAGCAGCACGCCCTTGGGGATCTTGGCGCCCAGCGCCTGGTACCGCGCCGGGTTCTGCAGGAAGTCCTTGATCTCGTAGAGCTCCTCGACCGCCTCGTCGACGCCGGCAACGTCGGCGAACGTGGTCTTCGGCATGTCCTTGGAGAGCTGCTTGGCGCGCGATTTGCCGAAGCCGAAACCCATCCGGGCGCCGCCCTGCATGCGCGAGAACATCACGAACAGCCCGACCAGCAACAGCAGCGGCAGCACGTAGACCAGCAGCTCGCCCAGGATGCTGCCTTCGTTGACGACGGTGCTGACCTTGGCGTTCTTCGCGTTCAGGGCGTTGAACAGATCGACGGCATAGCCGTTGGGGTATTTGGTGATGACCTTGTCGGAGTTGTCGGTGTCGTTGTTGCCCTTCTTCAGGGTCAACCGCACTTGCTGCTCACGGTCATCGATCTGCGCGCTCTTGACGTTGTCGCCGCTGATCTGGGACATCGCCACCGAAGTGTCGACGGGCTTGTATCCGCGGGTGTCATCGCTGAAATAGAAGAACGACCAGCCGAGCAGCACTACGACAGCGATCGCCGTGACGATGCGAATCACGTTTTTCCGGTTCATCAATCATCGGCCGTTTCGGCCAGGTCCTTCCCCGATACACGCAGCTGGAAAAGTTCAGGCTACCGCTATACCAACGAGGGGCGGTTCCCGATAGGACCTAGAGCACCGCAAATTGAGTTCGGGGACGCCTCGGGTTGGGAGAAGCCACACTGGACTGACACCGCACAGCCATGATCACGCTGACGGCTACGCGACTACTCGTAATAGCGGGCTTCGATCACGTTGCCGTCCGGATCGGAGAAGTAGTAAATGTGCGGCGCCCATCCCCGGGCTCCGTAGCTGCGGTCGAGCCGGGCGCTGGTGTCCACTCCCGCGGCCTGCAGCCGCCGATCCAACGCCTCGTATTCCGACTTCGAGAGCGCCAGGCAGACATGGTTGACCGGGTGTCCGGCACTACCCGCGACCTTGGTCATCGCGTCGGTGGCATCGATGCCGGCTATCGGCATCAGGTCAATGATCGAGTCCTCGCACACCCGCACGCTCGGAAACGGCGCCTCGGCCGCCTCGAACTCGTCGAACCGCACCGGCGTCAGCCCGATCACCTTCGTATAGAAGTCCATCGACACCTGAACATTTTTCGTCCACAACACGATGTGGTCCAGCCGCCTCACGCCTATAAGACAACCAGACCCGCCGCTAAGTGAACGGCCATTTCAACCTCGCTGAATACTTCTCAGGCCAGAGGGGTTGTGATTTGGTGTGTTGGTGCCCATATCAACCGAACGGTTAGTCGAGACCAACGGAGTGCGACTGCGAGTCGTCGAAGCCGGCGACCGCGGCGCGCCGGTGGTGGTCTTGGCGCACGGCTTTCCCGAATTGGCCTATTCCTGGCGACACCAGATTCCGGCGCTCGCGGCGGCGGGTTATCACGTGCTGGCTCCCGACCAGCGTGGGTACGGCGGCTCCTCTCGCCCCGAGGAGATCGACGCCTACAACATCCGCGAGCTGACGACCGACATCGTCGGCCTGCTCGACGACGTCGGCGCCGAGCGCGCCGTCTGGGTCGGCCACGACTGGGGCGCCCCGGTGGTGTGGCATGCGCCGCTGCTGCATCCGGACCGCGTCGCCGCCGTCGCCGCCCTCAGCGTGCCCGCGACGCCCCGATCGCAGGTGGCGCCGACGCAGGCCTGGCGCAACACATTCGGCGAGAATTTCTTCTACATCCTGTATTTCCAGGAGCCCGGCGTCGCCGACGCCGAACTCAACGGTGATCCCGCCCGCGCGATCCGCCGGTTGATGGGCGGCTTGCGGACAGACGGTGACCAGGCCGCGGGGATGCGGATGGTGGCACCCGGTCCGGAAGGCTTCATCGATCGCCTGCCCGAACCCGATGCGCTGCCGGACTGGATAAGCCAGGACGAACTCGACCACTACATCGCCGAGTTTTCCCGCACCGGATTTACCGGCGGCCTGAACTGGTATCGCAATTTCGACCGCAACTGGGAGATCACCGCCGACCTCGCCGACGCGAAGATCTCGGTGCCGTGCTTGTTCATCGGTGGCACAGCCGATCCCGTTCTCGCCTTCACCCGCGCCGACCGCGCCGCCGAGATCGTCTCCGGGCCGTACCGCCAGGTGATGCTCGAGGGCGCCGGACACTGGCTACAACAGGAACGACCCGACGAGGTCAACACCGTATTGCTGGAATTTCTCAACGGATTGGAGCTGCGGTGAACGCACCGCTTCGTTTCGGCGACTTTATCACACCATTTCACCCGATCGGCCAATCCCCAACGATCGCACTGGAATACGACATGGAACGTGTCGTTGCGCTGGATCGCCTGGGGTTCGACGAAGCCTGGTTCGGCGAGCACCACTCCGGTGGCTACGAGTTGATCGCCTGCCCGGAGGTGTTCATCGCGGCCGCCGCGGAACGGACCAAGCACATCCGGCTGGGCACCGGCGTGGTCTCGCTCCCCTACCACCATCCGCTGATGGTGGCGGACCGCTGGGTGCTGCTGGACCACTTGACGCGCGGCCGCGTGATGTTCGGCACCGGCCCCGGTGCGCTGCCGTCGGACGCCTACATGATGGGCATCGACCCGGTCGATCAGCGGCACATGATGCAGGAGTCGCTCGAAGCGATCCTGGCGCTGTTCCGCGCCGGGCCCACCGAGCGCATCGACCGCCACACCGACTGGTTCACGTTGCGCGACGCGCAGCTGCACATCCGCCCGTACACCTGGCCCTATCCGGAAATCTCCACGGCGGCAATGATTTCGCCGTCCGGGCCACGGCTGGCAGGCGCGCTGGGCACGTCATTGCTGTCGCTGTCGATGTCGGTGCCCGGCGGTTTCGCCGCGCTGGAGACGACGTGGGACGTGGTGCGCGAGCAGGCCGCCAAAGTCGGGCGCGACGAACCGAATCGGGCCGACTGGCGGGTGCTGTCCATCATGCACATCGCCGACAGCCGCGAGCAGGCGATCAATGACTGTACGTACGGGCTACAGGATTTCGCCAACTACTTCGGAGCAGCGGGATTCGTCCCGCTGGCCAACACCGTGGAGGGCACGCAGACACCCTATGAGTTCGTCGAAGACTATGCGGCCAAAGGGAATTGCTGCATCGGCACGCCTGACGATGCGATCGCACACATCGAGGACCTGCTGGAACGGTCGGGCGGCTTCGGGACGCTGTTGCTGCTGGGTCACGACTGGGCCTCCCCCGAAGCGACTTACCACTCCTATGACCTGATGGCCCGCAAGGTGATTCCCCACTTCAAGGGTCAGCTGGCGGCATCGCGCGCCTCACACGACTGGGCCAAAGTCCATCGCGATCAATTGATCGGCCGCGCCGGTGAGGCCGTCGTGAAAGCCATCACCGAGCATGTCGGCGAGCACGAAGGCGCGACGAACTGATGCGCGCCTCGGTACTGCGCGACGGCCGGATGGTCTATCGAGACGACGTTGCAGACCCGGTGCCCGAATCCGGCCAGGTGCTGGTGGCCATCCGGGCCTGCGGAATCTGCGGCTCCGACTTGCATTTCGCCGCACACGGCCAGCACGTGCTGGAGATGACCGAGCAGGTCGCGCGCGGCGCCGGCGGCATGAACGTTGACCTCAAGCACGACATATTCATGGGCCACGAATTCAGTGCCGAGGTGCTCGAGGCCGGGCCCGACACCGAAACCCATCCGGCCGGAACCATCGTCACCTCGATCCCGGTGCTGTTGTCCGCCAAGGGCGCGGAACCGATCGTCTACAGCAACAACACCATCGGCGGCTACGCCGAACGGATGTTGCTCTCGGCGCTGCTGCTGCTGCCCGTCCCCAACGGGCTGGACTTCAAACACGCCGCGCTGACCGAGCCGATGGCGGTGGGGCTGCATGCCGTCAACAAGTCGAACATCGAGCGCGGCGAGACCGCCCTGGTGCTGGGCTGCGGCCCAATCGGAATCGCGATCATAGGATCCCTTCGCGCACGCGGCGTGGAAAACATTGTGGCATCTGATTTTTCGCCGAAGCGCCGGGAGCTGGCGAAGGCCATGGGCGCCCACCAGACGCTGGATGCCGCGCAGGGTTCGCCGTTCGACACGGTCAAACCGGCTGTGGTGTTCGAGGCGATCGGAGTGCCCGGAATCATCGACGACGTGCTCTTGCGAGCGCGCCCGGGCACCCGGCTGATCGTTGCCGGAGTGTGCATGGAGGCAGACACCTTCCACCCATTCTTCGCGATTGCCAAAGAGATCAACGTGCAATTCTGTTTGGCCTACGGCCCCGAGGAATTCGCCGAGTCGCTGCGCTCGCTGGCCGACGGCGAGATCGACGTCAGCCCGTTGATCACCGGCGAGGTGGGCCTGGACGGAGTCGGCGCGGCCTTCGACGACCTTGCCGACCCCGAGCGGCACTGCAAGATTCTCGTTACGCCCTAGACGCGCCGGCGCACCAGGGCGCCGCGCAGTCTTGTCGGACCGTGTAGCTACGATCGAATGTATGTTCGATACTATTGCCGACCCGGCCGCTTTGGTCGCGGTTGTCGAATCCACGCATCGGCAGGAGTCGACGCTGATTGCGCGGCGGCTGGAAGCGGTCGCGGCCTTGCTGCGGCACCGACTGGCCACGACTGAGCAGGCCGAAGCTCGACACGGGTACGCGGTGATCGACGGGTTCGAGCAGACCTCGGCCGAGGTGGCCGCCGCGATGAACCTGTCCCCCATGGCGGCCAGCTACCTGGTGTCGGATGCCGATGCGTTGCACACCAGATTGCCCCGGATCGCGGCTTTGCTGGCCGAGGGGCGAACCGATTGGCGCACCGTGCAATTGATCATCAGGCGCACCGATCTGGTCACCGACGCCGAGCTGATTGTCCGGCTTGACCGGTCGCTGGCTACTCGCATCGGAAACTGGCACAGCTGGTCGAGGCAGCGCATCATCAACGCCGTCGATGCCACGGTCCGCGCCGTCGATCCAGACGCCGCCCGTGAGCGCCGTACTGCCGCCGAAGACGAGCGACACATCGGCATCAATGCCCTCGAGAACGGGATGGCCGAGGTCTACGGCACGGTCGCCGCCGCGGCCGCGGCGAGCTTTGATCGCCGGCTCTCCGAGCTTGCCAAGGACGTGTGTCCGGCCGACCCGCGGACCTTCGATCAACGCCGCGCTGATGCACTGGCCGCGCTGACCCAAGGCCATCACCTCTGGTGCGCGTGCGGACAATCTGATTGCCCCGCCAGAGCGAGCACCGGAGTCCCCGAATGCTATCGGGGCCGGGCACAGGTGGTGATCAACGTGGTAGCCAGCGAGCAAACCGTCATGGCCAACGGCACGCAGCCCGGCTACCTGGAAGGGTATGGCGTCATTGACGCGGAGCAGGTCCGTGAATTGGCGGCCGCCGCCGCACTGCTCGTCGCTGACCCAGTCACCAGTCCGGGGGAAGCGCTGCGTTATCAACCATCGGCGGCGCTCGAACGAGCGATCCGCTGCCGGGATCTCACCTGCCGCTTTCCCGGATGCAGCCGGCCTGCCAGTGTTTGCGACATCGACCACACAGTCCCGTTCAGCCATGAGAATCCGGCGTCCGGCGGACCGACCACGGTGGTGAACCTCAAATGCCTTTGCCGCCAACATCATCGACTCAAGACTTTCGGTGCATGGTCCGATGTTCAACTGACCGACGGGACCGTCATCTGGACATCGCCCACCGGGCGCAGTTACCGAACCAGCCCTGCCGGCGCTGACCTCTTTCCGCAGCAAAGCGGGCCCGCATGTGTTGCACCGGTGCACCGCAGACGGAGCCGATCCAAAGAGCGGAGTTCACGAATCACCCAGGCACGCTTACACAATCGAAAGCAGCGCCCCATCAACGATGCTCAGCGAGAACTCGCGCAGGCCAAAAGGCAGGAAATCGCCGCTCGACAATTTCGAAATCACGCGCGCGGCATGCTTTTTGCCTTCAAGGGGGCGCCGAGTACCAGCCCCTTCTGTACTTGGATCAATGATCCCCGAGAGCCGGAAGAACTGCCCGCGGACTGGACTCCTGACGTCCCGGCGTCGCCACCCCTGCCCGACGACCCGCCCTTCTGAGAACGCCCTAGGACCTGGGCGTTCGCATCACCCCCCTGCCGGGGGGTGAGCGATGACCATGGGCTTGAAACCGTATCGGGGAGGAGCAAAGTGGGCCGCAGCCGCGCGCCCCGCCCCGGTACCCATCAGCGGCATCCCACCGACCGCGTTGGTCGCGGGCTGTGCCGCCGCGGCGGCACCGAGACCGTTGACCGTCACGACGGCGGGGTTTGCCACCGGGGTGACAGACCCCCACGAAGCCGGAACCGACAAGCCGCCAACGGATCCCGCTTTGCCCACGGCTCCCATCGCATTGCCGAGAGCACCCGAAAGCGCATGCGGTACCGACTCGACGGCCCGCGCCGCGCCCTCCGCGGCGTGGGCGGCACCCTCGGTGGCAGCCTTGGCGGCCTGGGGCGCGAAACCCTGGGCCAGACCTTGGACGTCCTTGAACGCGGTGGTGAAAAGCCTTGTCGGCGAAATCAATCGGATGAATGCGTCGAACGGCGAGCTGGCATCCAAAACCTGCGACCCCGTCAGACCCTCGAAGAGATCGCCCAGCGGTCCACTGAGCTGAATCCCATCTCCTTCGGCGTTCATGCCGATTCCACCGGAGGATAGCCAGGGCGGGGCGGCAAGCTGATTGTTCGACGACCCGGACAGCGCCGACAGGGTCTGGGGCACCGCGTTGAGCGTCTGCGCATTGGTGCCCGCGTTGGTTCCCGCCGCTTGCGCGACCGCCGCGGCCTGGCCGGCGGTCCCGGCGGCGTTGGTAGCGGGGGCCGCCGGTTGGGGCGCCGGCAACGTCGCCGCCGCGGACGACGCACCCGCGTAGCCGTACATCGCGGCCGCGTCTTGCGCCCACATCTCGCCGTACTGCGTCTCGGTGGCCGCGATTGCCGCAGTGTTCTGACCGAGGAAGTTCGTCGCCAGCAACTCCATCAGCAACACGCGGTTCGCCGCGACCACCGGCGGGGGCACCGTTTCGGCGAACGCCGCCTCGAAGGCACCCGCGGCCGCCGCGGCCTGCGCGCCGGCCAGTTCCGCCTGCCCGGCCGTGCTCTGCAGCCACGCCACTTGCGGCACGGCTGCGGCCAGCATCGACGCGGCCGACGGACCCTCCCAGGGGCCGTCGGTAAGGCCGGCAATCAGCGACCCATAGACGGCCGCCGCGGCATACAGCTCGGCGGCCAACACATCCCAGGCCGCCGCGGCGGCCAGCAGGGGTCCCGAGCCGGGCCCCGAATACATCAGCGTGGAGTTGATCTCCGGCGGCAACTGCGCGAAATCCAACATGTCCTCGCCTAACCGACCGCGGTGGCGTTGGCGATCTCGGTGGCGGCATACGAGCCGGCGCTGATGCCGAGCGTGGCCACTAACTGCTCTCGGACCACCGCCGCCTCGGCGCTGATCGCCTGAAAGCGCTGCGCGTGCGAAACAAACTGTGCCGCAGTCAATACCGACACGATATCGGCGGCGGCGGGGGCCACTCCCGTCGTCGGTGTTGCAGCAGCTGAACTCCCCTCCCGCACTGCCTCATTCACGCTGTGCAGCTCAGCGGCGACCGCATGCAGCACTTCAGGCTGTGCCCTTACGAAAGACATGATTCCTCCTCAAAATAGCTTCGATTCAACAACTTTCAGCGCCCGGCGGCTTTCGATACTCGAGACTTTCAGTACCCGATCGCGGGCTCCCCAATCAGACGACTGGACACGTTAGATGCGCCACGCCGAGTAATGACAGTCCAAGACTGGCCAATTCATTGCCGAGTCGAAAACTGTTCATATTCAAGGCCTGAGCTGCTGCGACTTTTGTTTTCTCCATGAAAAAGTCTGCAAACAAATATGATTGGAGAGATATATGAGTTTTCCGTGGCTCCCCCAGTGGGAGTTATGCTTCGCGCACGAAAGCCGGTCGGCTGCTGGGCCGCGTTAGGGAATCGCCCCCCCCCGGCCCGAGCTCCCGTCGTAGGCCTGCGCCACCGGCTAACTGCTGGTTATGCTGGATAAAGCAGCTAATCCGCGAATGCGACGGGACGAAGCCAATGCCGACGCACAATTCTTGTGCGGGTTGACCGCCGTGACTGAAGGATCTGCCCTGGCACAGTTTCTGCGTGCCCGCCGAAGTCTGGTCCAGCCCACCGACGTGGGTTTGCCGGCCGGCGGGCGCCGCAGAGTCGCCGGGCTGCGTCGCGAAGAAGTAGCAATGCTCGCCAGCATCAGCACCGACTACTACCTGCGGCTCGAGCAGGGCCGGGAAGACCATCCGTCGGACCAGGTCCTCAATGCCATCAGCCGCGCCCTGTTACTGGACGACGATGCGGTCGCCTACATGCGAAACCTGATGCGCCATCAGTCCACCGATGGTCATATCGAGCCGTTGCAGGAGCTACATCCCGCACTCGGCACCCTGCTTGACGGATGGCCGCTGGCCGCGGCATGTGTGATGAATCCGGGCATGACCGTCGTCGTCGCGAACAGCCTTGCGACGGCGCTCACACCGCACTTGGGGGTCGGGGCCAACACCATGCGGGAACTGTTTCTCGCTCCGGACTCGCCGGACTTTTACCGCAACTGGAAGTTGCTGACCGCGTGGTCGGTCCGCTTGATTCGCGCGGCATACGGTCAACGTCCCGACCCCGCGCTGATCCGCCTGGTCGACGAGTTGATCGAGCACAGCCCCCGGTTTCGTCGGCTGTGGGAGCGCCACGATGTCAAACACAAACCTGCCGGCGGGCTGGAAGTCAACCACCCTCGGGTGGGCGCGCTTCATCTGAACTTCCAGCAGATGGCATTGCCGGCCACCGGTCACGTGCTGGTGGTCTACTGGGCCGATCCCGGTTCTCCGTCGGAAGCCGGCCTTCGCCGGCTGGGCGCCGGCTGAACCTGGGAGTCGGGCAACCAGGAACCACGCGTCCTGGTTACCCGTCGTTTGCTGCCGCAGTATTCGTGAGATGAGCCAGAACGCATGCCAGATCGGTGGGCCCTGGGCGCCAAGGGAGAACTCACCGCGCCTTGACCGGGCCTTCATCCAAGACCCGCACGCCCTGTATCGCCGGCTGCGCGCGCAGGGCCCGGCGCACCGCGTCACGATCTGGGGCGAGGCGCAAGCCTGGCTGGTCGCCCGGTACGACGAGGCGCGGGAACTGTTGGCCGACCCGCGGCTGAGCAAGAATTGGCAGGGCCTGACGGAGTTCTTTCCAGGGGACACCCATGACCCGTACCGGTCGCTACTCAACAGCCATATGTTGCTTCAGGATCCGCCCGACCACACCCGGCTGCGCAAACTGCTCACCAAGGCGTTCACGGCCGGCAGCGTGCGAAAGATGCGGCCCGACATCGTCGGCATCGCCGACGCGTTACTCGATCGGGTCGCGGTCGCCGCGCAAGGCGATGCCGCGGTGGATCTGATGCCGTCGTACGCGGTTCGGCTGCCGTTGGCGGTCATCGGCAACTTACTGGGCGTGCCGGCGGAGGATCGCGACCGCTTTCGCGTGCACGTCGAACCATTGCTCACCACCAGCGACCCCCACAAATTGGCGGCGGCCGAGAACGCGTTGATCGACCTGTTGACCGCGTTGATCGCCCACAAGCGCGCACAGCCCGCCGACGACCTGCTCAGCGCATTGGTGCACGCGTCCGACGTCGACGACAAACTGTCCTCAGACGAGCTGCTTTCGACCGCGTACCTGTTGATCGTGGCCGGCTACGAAACCACGGTGAACCTGATCGGCAACGGGGTACTCGCGTTGTTGCACAACCCATCTCAACTCGCCGCCTTGCGTACCGACCCGTCGCTGATGCCCGCCGCGATCGAAGAGTTCTTACGGTTCGAGAGTCCGCTCAACACGGCCACCATGCGATTCACCGCCGAGGCGGTACGGGTCGGTGATGTCGAGATACCCGCGGGCCAACTCGTGTTGATCGCCCTGCTCGGCGCCAATCACGACAGCCGGCAGTTCGACGACCCGGACCGCCTCGACGTGAGCAGAGCCCCCAACCCGCACCTGGCCTTCGGGCACGGCATTCACCACTGCCTCGGAGCGCCGCTGGCACGCCTCGAAGGCGAGATCGCGATCAGCCGGCTGCTAACCCGTTTTGAACGGATCACATTGGATGACAACATCATTCTGCAATACCGGCACAGCACATTGATGCGCGGACTGACCGCGCTTCCCGTTCGTCTGCGCGAATACCGATGAACGAGAACAAAAGCCAAACCGGCACAATCCAACTGCTGGGGGTGATGACAGGATTGATGGTGGCACCGGTCATCACGCCGGCTCTGATATGGGCCACGATCGCGGCGAATCTTCCGCTGGCGCTAGTGATCGTGCAGCTGTTGGCAATGGCAGTGTTTTCAAACTGGCTTTCCCGCAAAGCGATTGGCGATCACGCGACGATCGAAGGCGCCCGCGACGACCAGACGATGGGCGACCCCTGGAGCAATGATCCGTCAAACGGCTAGGGTTGCCAGGCATGGCGATCGAAAAGCGTGCCCCGGGTTGTATCCGCGCCTCGATTGCCGTGGCTGCGGTCGGCTTGGCCCTGACCACGGTGTCGGCGTGTGATTCCCACAACGCGGCACCACCGGGAGCGAATCCTCGCCAGGTCACCGTGGTGGGATCGGGCCAAGTGCAAGGCGTCCCGGACACGTTGACTGCCGACGTCGGCATCGAATTCAACGCACCCGACGTCACCTCGGCGATGAACCAGACCAACGACCGCCAGCAAGCGGTCATCAATGCGCTCGTCGGTGCCGGCATCGACCGCAAAGACATCAGCACCACCCAGGTGACACTGCAGCCGCAATACGGAGGTCCCGAGCCCGGCGGCACCGCCACGATCACCGGCTACCGCGCCACCAACGCCATCCAGGTCAAGATCCACCCGACCGACGCCGCGTCACGCATGCTCGCGCTGATCGTCAGCACCGGCGGTGACGCCACCCGGATCACTTCGGTCAGCTTCTCGATCGCCGATGACTCGCAGCTGGTCAAGGACGCGCGGGCGCGGGCCTTCAACGACGCCAAGAATCGCGCCGACCAGTACGCGCAGCTATCCGGACTGCGGCTGGGCAAGGTGTTGTCCATCTCGGAGTCGACCGGCGGCTCGGTCACCGCCGGGGCGCCGCAGTCACCGCCCAAAGCCATGGCCGTCCCGGTACCGCTGGAGCCGGGTCAGCAGACGGTGAGCTTCTCGGTGACCGCGGCGTGGGAGCTGGACTAGCTCGCGACTACTGCTCGTAGACCCTGGGATCCAGGGTGCCGATGTACGACAGGTCGCGATAGCGCTCGTCGTAGTCCAGGCCGTAGCCGACGACGAAGTCATTGGGAATGTCGAAGCCCACATAGGAGATTTCGACGTTGGCGCGCACCGCGTCGGGCTTGCGCAGCAGCGTGCACACCCGCAGCGAGCGGGGATGGCGGGTCTTCAGGTTGCGCAGCAGCCACGACAGGGTCAGACCGGAGTCGACGACATCCTCGACGATCAACACGTCGCGACCGTTGATATCGCGGTCCAGGTCCTTGAGGATGCGCACCACCCCCGACGACGACGTCGAGGTCCCGTAGGAGCTGACGGCCATGAATTCGAACTGCGTCGGCACCGGAATCGCGCGGGCCAGGTCGGTGACGAACATCACGGCGCCCTTGAGCACCGTGACCAACAGCAGGTCCTGTCCGGTCTCGGAAACGGACTCGCGGTAATCGTTGCCGATCTGCTCGCCGAACTCGACGACGCGGGCCTGGATCTGCTCGGTCGTGAGCAGCACAGACTTGATATCCCCCGGGTAGAGGTCCACTGGCTGCTCGGGCGTTATCGCCGAGGAGATCTGGGCCACGCCCACAGCGTGCCATGTCAGCGGCCGAACAACCAACGGCGGCGACAATTTTGCGGACTTTACACAGGCTCGCGGCGCAAGATCAGCATGCCGTCGCGCCGCCCCGCGATCAGCCGCTCGCCGCGCAAATCCGAGCCGACGGCCACCCCGCCCTGCCCGCGCCACGCGGTGACCAGCGCGTCCACCCCGCGGATCTGCTTGTCGGTCAGGCCCGTCGCCCCACCGGCCAGCAGCCAGCCGCGGATCACCCGGCGCCGTACCGGGTCGGGCAACGTCGCCATGGCCTGGGCGCCCAGCCCGCGGTCCGCCCGCACGCCGGGCAGCGCCTCGGCCGCGAGCGTGTCGATGAACTCGGTGTCCTCCCGCAGCGCCGTCGCGGTCCGGGCCAGCGCCTCGGCTACCCCGCCGCCCAGCACGTCCTCGAGCAGCGGCAGCACCTCGTGTCGCAGCCGGCTGCGGGTGAAGCGGCGATCGTCGTTGTGCGGGTCCTGCCACGCGGTCAGGCCCAGCTCGCGGCACGCGGCATGCGTGGTGGCACGCCGGACACCCAGCAATGGCCGGCACCACGGCGGATCGTGCGGGCGCATTCCGGCGATCGAGCGCGCTCCGGAGCCGCGGCCCAGCCCGAGCAGCACGGTCTCGGCTTGATCGTCGAGGGTGTGGGCCAACAGCACCGGCCCGAGCTGGTAGGCGCTCAACGCCGCGTAGCGGGCGGCGCGGGCAGCGGCCTCCGGGCCGCCGTCATTGCCCACCTGTACGCAAATGACTTGTGCGCCAACGCATCCCAACGCGACCGCCTGGGTGCGCGCGGTTTCGGCGACGGCGGCCGACTCGGGCTGCAGGCCGTGGTCGACGATCAGCGCGGTGGTGGGCCGCAGCGCGGCCGCGACCGCGGTGAGTGCCAGCGAGTCCGGCCCGCCCGATAGCGCCACACCCCATTGGTCGCCGGCGACCGGATAGGTCTTCGCGAACGCCTCGACAGCCGCGCGCAGCTGCGCTACAGAATCCTGTCGATCCATCGCTGGGGGTCTTCGATCTCGGTGGGCAGCGGCAGCGTTTCGGGGCCGGACCAGACGGTGTTGAACCGCTCCATTCCGACCCGGCCCACCACATGGTCGACGAACGCCTTGCCGCGGGTGTACTGGTTGAGCTTGGCGTCCAGGCCCAGCAGGGCACGCATCAGGCGCTGCAGCGGCGGCGGCTTGCGGTGGCGGCGGTCGTCGAACCGACCGCGGATGGTGGCCACCGACGGCACCGCCTTGGGCCCGACGGCATCCATCACGTGGTCGGCATGCCCCTCCAGCAAGGTGCCCAGCACCAGCAGCCGATCCAGCGCCTGGCGCTGTGGCTCGGACTGAACGGCACGCACCAGCCCGACAATCCCCGACGCGGAAGCGTCGGACGTGACTAGACCGCGGTTGCGCACGTACTCGGCCAGCCGGCCGGCCACTTCGCCGATGTCGTCGCCGGCGTCGCGGGTCAACAGCGCGAGCGCGTCCGACATGTAGTCGGGCAGCCAGCGGTTGGCGGTGAACTGCACCCGGTGCGTCACCTCGTGCAGGCACACCCACAGCCGGAAATCGGCCGGATCGACCCGCAGCTGGCGCTCGACGGCGATCACGTTCGGATACACCAGCAGCAGGCAGCCCTCTTTGTCGGCGAAGAACGGGTCGTACTGGCCGAGGATTCCGGACGCCACAAACGCCAGCACGGCACCGGTCTGCGCACCGGTGAGCCGGCCGGTAAGAAACCCGCGCGGCTTTTCGGCGCCGTTCGTCATCACGCGCATCGAGTCCGCCGCGGCACGGACCCACTGCGCGCGATCGACGATGCGGGCCGCCGGCACTTCGCCGTTGGTGGTCAGGCCCGTCACGTCACGTACCAGTGGTTCGGCTTTCGTCGCCGAACTCGCGAGCTCGTCGATCGCCTGACGGCGGGTGTAGTCGCTGGCGGGCGGACTGGGCCGGGCCAGCCGAGCGGCGACCGTCGCCGCGAACTGCCAGTCGACGGCGTTACCGAGGGTCAGGTCGGGCGGGGCGCTCATGTGCACCCGCAGGTCCACAGGCGCGTGGCCAGGGCGTCCATCGCGTTGCGTCCGTTGGGGCCGGCGGCGTTGGAGATGAACGCGAACGTGAGCACCCGTCCGGTGCGGTCGGTGACGACTCCGACCAGCGAGTTGGTCGCGGTCAACGAGCCGGTCTTGGCGCGCAGCCAGCCGGCCGGTCCCTGATTGGTGGCCGGGTCGAGAAAGCGGTCGGCCAGCGTCCCGCTGCCGCCGGCGATCGGCAGCAGATCCAGCAGCGCCCGCAGCGAGGCCTGGTCCGGCCCGGCGGCGGCCTGCACCGTGCCGTCGAGCGTCTTGGCCGTCAGGCGGTCGTCGACCGACAGCCCGCTGGAGTCCACCAACGTGGCGCCGGTGGTGTCGACATGCGCGGTGCCCAATCGGTTGGTCACCGCGTCGACCGCGCCCGCGAAGCTGCGTGGCCGGTTGATCGCCGCGGCCACCTCACGGGCGATGGATTCGGCCAGCACGTTGTCGGAGTGATCCATCATCTCGCCGAGCCGCTGGACCAGCGGCGCCGATTGCACCACCGCCAGCTGCCGCGCCCCGGACGGCGCCGAGGCAATGGTCACCGCGGCGGGATCCAGGCCGAGGGCCTTGGCCAGCTCGCGGCCGGCGTCCAGCGCCGGGTTCTTGGACCGCCGCGAGTTGACGGTGCTGGGCTGGATGCGTCCGCAGTCGATCATCACCGGCTCGATCGGCGCGATGTCCCCGTTGTCGATGTCGGTGGGGTCCCAGCCCTGCGCCATCGTCGGGCCGGTGAACGCCGAGGTGTCCACTTGCACGGTCGTCGGCGTCATGCCGCTGCGATGAATCTGCTCCACCAGGTCGCTGAGGCGTGGCGCACCGCGGTACCAGGTCGGCGCGTCGGGCGCCGCCGCCGACAGCGTCGGATCGCCGGCGCCCACCAGCACGATCGGCCCCTGGGCGTTCTGACTGCCGGCCACGACCCGCGTGCTGATGCGGGCCTGCCGATCCAAGGTCAGCAGCGCCGCGGCCGCCGTCAGGACCTTGTTGGTCGACGCCGGCACCAAGGGCACGTCGGCGGCCACCTGCCAGAGCTCCTTGCCGGTGAGGGCGTCGGTGATCCGGCCACCGAGCCGGCCGAGATTGGGGTCGGCCGCCACCGGGGCCAGCACGGCCGCCAGCGCACCGGCCGAGGGCGTCTCGGCGGTGTCGGCGACGGGCACCATTCCCGGCTTCACGATCGGTGCCCGGGGCGGCGGGACCGCAACGTGCGCGCCGCCGCTGCCGTGCCCACCCGTGGTGAAGAAGGTGGCCGCGGCCACCACGGCGGCGACGAACGCCAGCACGGCCAATCCGATGAACACCTGGGTGGATTTCCGCCAGCGAGTACGACCCATCACTCTCCTGACTGTTTGGTCCTATTCTGCCGAATCTGCCGAAACTCGCTCGACTAGGGTGATCCGCGACGAACCGATCTACCGGGTCCACCCAGACTTACTTCTCTTCAAAGGAGCGTCAGACAGTGCAATTCGACGTGGTCATTGAGATCCCGAAAGGCCAGCGGAACAAGTACGAGGTCGATCACGACACGGGGCGCGTCAAGCTCGACCGCTACCTCTACACGTCGATGGCCTACCCGACCGACTACGGCTTCATCGAGAACACCCTGGGCGAGGACGGCGACCCGCTGGACGTGCTGCTGCTGCTTCCCGAGTCGGTGTTCCCGGGTGTGCTGGTCGAGGCGCGACCGGTGGGCATGTTCAAGATGGTTGACGAGGCCGGCGGTGACGACAAGGTGTTGTGTGTCCCGGCCGGCGATCACCGGTGGGACCACATCCAGGACATCGGCGATGTTCCGTCCTACGAACTGGACGTCATCAAGCACTTCTTCTCGCAGTACAAGGCCCTGGAGCCGGGCAAGTACGTCAAGGCGGCGGACTGGGTCGGCCGCGCCGAAGCCGAGGCCGAGGTGGAGCGCTCGATCGCGCGGTTCAAAGAGGGCGGGCACTAACGCTGCTGGCGTAACCGCAGCCACCACCCTCCGGGATTCTCGGTGGCATCCTGGCGAGGTGACCCCGGTGCTTCATTTCGCCGCGAATTTCTGGTGGCTGATCTTCCCGTTCGCGGGCGCGCTCGGAACTGGCGTCAGGGCGGTGGCCGCCGCGAACGAGCGCCGGGCGCAGCGACGACTGGAACGCTATCGGCTCAAGCAGCAGACCAAGATCGCCATCGCTCAGGCATCCGGCCGGTCCCCCGCAAGCGGGAGGTACCCCCAGCGCGGCGACGAGGAGAGTTCTCGACGAGATCTCACGAAACTCCTTGCGGCACATGATCGTATGGACACGCAATGGCTGGAGTACGAGGTCGACATCGCCAAACTGCTGGATTTCCCGTTGATGACGAATATGCGCGATCCGCTGACCATCGCCTTCCACAAGGCGAAGCGGCACGCGGATTTGCTGCGGCCGGAGCGGCCCGACGATTTCGCCGGTGACCGGTCGGCATACCTGGACTACCGCGACGCCGTCCACGAGTACATCAGCGCGTTCGAGATCGCCGAGGCCGAGGCAATTCGCCGGCGCCGCAGCGATTTCTCTGAGGACGAACAGCAACGGCTGGCCCGCGCCCAGAACCTGCTGCACCTGGCGCAGGACGAGGGAGCCACCCGTGAGGAGCGGCAGAACGCCTACGCGCGGGCCGGCAAGGAGCTCGACGGCCTCATCGCGCTGCCGGCGCCCGCGCGGGCCAGCATCGAACGGCGCATCGCCGGGCAAATCGAGGCATAGCCCGACTCAGCCAGTGGCCTCGCGCCTGTTGCGCAGCACGCTCCAGCCGAATGCCGCCCCGATGAACACCACGCCGACCAAGGCGGTGAGCACCTCGGGGATCCGATAGTGCTGTTCGATGGACAACAGCATGATCACCGACAACGCGCCGATCGCCCAGTGTGCGCCGTGTTCCAGATACACGTAGCGGTCCAGCGTCTGCTGCTGGACCAGGTAGATCGTGATCGAGCGGACGAACATCGAGCCGATCAATCCCAGACCGAGGGCGATGATGATCGGGTCCGACGTGATCGCGAAGGCACCGGTGACCCCGTCGAACGAGAAGGCCGCGTCCAGTACCTCGAGGTACAGGAACAGCGTCAGGCCGGCCTTGCCCACCGCCAGGGCGGGCGAGGCGGCCTCGGCGCCGTCGGCATCAGCCGGCCGAAACGCCTGGCTCAAACCGTTGACGATCAAATACGTCACCAGGCCCAGTAGCCCGGCGGTCAGCACCGTCGCGCACTCCTCGCTGGAGTGGGTCAGCTGCGTACCGACCAAGACCAGCACCACGGCGGTGGCCACCACCGAGACCTCGGCGAGACGACCAATCCGGGCAAAGGGGACCTCAATCCACTTGAGCCACTTGATGTCTCGGTCGTAAACGATGAAATCCAGAAACAGCATCAGCAGAAATACTCCGCCGAACGCCGCGATCTGCGGATGGGCCGCAGTCACCAGCTTCTCGTAGCTGGGCGAGCCGTCCGGGAATTCCAGTGCGCCGTGCGGCGGCGGATTGAGGGCCAGGTGCAGCGCGTGCACCGGGTCGATGCCCGCGCTCGCCCACACGATCAGCAGCGGGAAGAGCAGCCGCATCCCGAATACGGCGATCAAAATCCCGATCGTTAGGAACATCTGCCGCCAGAACGGGCTCATCCGCTTCAGCACGGCGGCGTTGATGATTGCGTTGTCGAAGGACAACGACACCTCGAGGATGCCCAGGGCCACCAGAAGGAACAGGGCGTTGAGCCCGCCGTGGGCATAGCCGAGCGCGAGGGCCGCCAACGTGACTAACAGCGAGATCCCGAAGATACGAGCGGCGGCCATGGGTCCTTCCTGACAGGCGCCCACATTAGGGCGAATGCGGTCGTCACCGCCAGCCATGGCAGCCGCGCACTTACTATTTTCAAATTGTGGCTATGCATCGGGTCTGTCGGCTGACAGCGCGGCGCCGGTGACCGAAGTCGGCGGCGCGGCCTCGCCGTTGGGGGCTGCCGGGGCCGCGGGAGCGGCCCAGGGACCGATCGCGCGCAGCAGCATGGCCCGGGTCGGCGCCGCCACCGCGCTGACCGCGGTGTGCGGCTACGCGGTGATCTATCTGGCGGCTCGTGACCTGGCGCCGAGCGGCTTCTCGGTGTTCGGGGTGTTCTGGGGCGCATTCGGCCTGGTCACCGGGGCCGCCTTCGGCCTACTGCAAGAAACCACCCGGGAAGTGCGCGCCACCCGCTACATCGAGGCGTTGCCGGGTCCAGAACTCCGCAACCACCCGCTGCGCGTCGCCGCGATGGTCGGTGCCACCGCGGCCGTCGTGATCGCGGGCAGCTCGCCGTTGTGGGGTGGCCGGGTGTTCGCCGAAGAGCGCTGGTTGTCGGTGGCGCTGCTCTCCGTCGGCCTGGCCGGATTCTGTCTGCACGCCACCCTGCTCGGCATGCTGGCCGGCACCGATCAGTGGACCCAGTACGGGGCGCTGATGGTGACCGACGCGGTGATGCGGGTGGCGATCGCCGCGGCCACCTTCGTGCTCGGCTGGGGTTTGACCGGTTTCCTGTGGGCGACGGTGGCCGGCGCGCTGGCCTGGCTGGTCATCCTGGCGGCCTCGCCCACGGCCCGCGCGACGGCCCGACTGCTGACACCGGGCAACACGGCGACGTTCTTGCGGGGCACCGCGCACTCGATCACCGCGGCGGGCGCCAGCGCGATCCTGGTGATGGGATTCCCGGTGCTGCTCAAGCTGACCTCGAATCAGCTTGGGGCACAAGGCGGTGTGATCATCCTGGCCGTGACGTTGACCCGCGCGCCGCTGCTGGTGCCGTTGACCGCGATGCAAGGCAACCTGATCGCGCATTTCGTGGACGAGCGCCGCGACCGGTTGCGGGCCCTGCTCGCACCGGCGGCGATCATCGGCGGCATCGGCGCGATCGGGGTGCTGGCGGCCGGCCTGGTGGGCCCGTGGCTGCTGCGGGTCGCGTTCGGGGCCCAGTACGACGCCAGCGGCGCCCTGTTGGCGTGGCTGACGGGCGCGGCGCTGTCGATCGCCATCCTGACGCTCACCGGTGCCGCGGCCGTGGCCGCGGCGCTGCATCGGGCCTACGCGCTGGGGTGGGTCGGGGCCACCGCGGCGTCGGGTCTGTTGCTGCTGCTGCCGCTACCGCTGGAGACCCGCACCGTGGTCGCGCTGCTGTGCGGTCCGCTGGTGGGAATCGGCGTACACCTGGTGGCTTTGGCGCGCGCCGGGCGCTTAGCCGGCTGATCCTGGCTACCCTGTGAACATCGAAACGGATTACCCGGGCGTCTGGATCGTCATTCCCGCCTTCAACGAAGCCACGGTCATCGGCGAGGTGGTCGCCGATGTCCGTTCGGTCTTCGACCACGTCGTGTGCGTCGACGACGGCAGCGCCGACGGCACCGGTGAAATCGCCCGGCGGGCCGGGGCTCATCTGGTGCGCCATCCGGTGAACCTGGGGCAGGGCGCGGCCATTCAGACCGGCGTCGAGTACGCCCGCAAGCAGCCCGGCGCGCGGGTCTTCGCGACGTTCGACGCCGACGGACAGCATCGCGTCAAAGACGTGTCCGCGATGGTCGACCGGCTCATCGCCGAGGACGTCGACATCGTCATCGGAACGCGGTTCGGTGGGCAGGAGAGCAGCCGGCCGCCGCTTCTGAAACGGATCGTGCTGCAGACCGCCGCGCGGTTGAGCCCCAGCGGCCGCCGGCTTGGCCTGACCGACACCAACAACGGGCTGCGGGTGTTCAACAAGACGGTGGCCGACGGGCTCAACATCACGATGAGCGGTATGAGCCACGCCAACGAATTCATCCTGCTGGTCGCCGAAAACCATTGGCGGGTAGTCGAACAGCCGGTTGAGGTGCTCTACACCGACTACTCGAAGTCGAAGGGTCAGCCCCTGCTCAACGGCGTCAACATCATTTTCGACGGGTTCCTGCGCGGGCGGATTCCGAGATGAGAAGGACTCAATGATGAACTGGATCCAGGTGCTGCTGATCGGGTCGATCATCGCGCTGTTGATCTACCTGTTGCGGTCGCGCCGCAGCTCACGGTCGAAGGCCTGGGTCAAGGTCGGCTACGTCTTCTTCGTGCTGGGCGGCATCTACGCCGTGTTGCGGCCCGACGACACCACCGTGGTCGCACATTGGTTCGGGGTGCGCCGCGGCACCGACCTGATGCTCTACGCGCTGATCATGGCGTTCAGTTTCACCACGCTGAGCACATATATGCGGTTCAAGGACTTGGAGTTGCGCTACGCGCGCCTGGCCCGGGCCGTCGCACTGGAAGGCGCGCAGGCGCCGGAGCCAAGCTAGCCGGTCTGGGTTCGGAAGAATTCGACCGTGCGACGCACGCCTTCTTCGAGTTCAACTTGCGGCCGCCATCCCAAAACCCGTGCCGCCGAACTGATGTCGAGGCAAGACCGCTGAAGATCACCAAGGCGATCCGGGTGAAAATCTGGATCGTCAGGTCCGCCAACGGCTTTGGCCACCGCGGTGTGTAGTTGGCGGTCCGAGGTCTCGATTCCGGTACCGATGTTGAAGCGCTGCGCGCTGCCGGTTTCCCCGGATGCCTTGACGAAGGCGTCCACCACATCGTCGACGAACACGTAGTCGCGCGTTTTGCCGCCGTCCCCAAACACCTTGGTGGGCTTGCCCGACAGCAACGCTTGGGCGAAGATCGCCACCACTCCCGCCTCGCCGTGCGGGTCCTGGCGCGGGCCGTAGACGTTGGCCGGCGCGATGTGCGAGCAGTCCACGCCGTACAGGTGCCGAAACGTGTTCAGGTATATCTCGCCGGCCACCTTGCCCGCGGCGTATGGCGACCAGGGGTCGGTGGGCACGGTCTCGGGGGTCGGGATTTGCGACGGGGTGCCGTAGATGGACCCTCCCGACGAGGTGTGCACGACCTTGCGGACGCCGGCGCGGCGCGCGGCCTCGGCCAATCGCACCGTGCCGATCACGTTGACCGAGGCGTCGAACTGCGGCTCGGCCACCGAGCGGCGCACGTCGATCTGCGCGGCCAGGTGGAACACCACCTCGGGCCGGTGTTCGTCGAGAATCGCCTCGAGGTCCGCGGTCACGATGTCCGCCTCTACGAAGACGTGAGCGGAATCGTCGGCCAGATGCTCGAGGTTTCGGGCCTTGCCGGTCGCGAAGTTGTCCAGGCTCACCACCGAATGGCCGTCCGCCAGCAGGCGGTCGACCAGCGTAGACCCGATGAATCCGGCTGCCCCGGTTACCAGTGCGCGCACCGGCCCACCATACCGACCGGTAAGAAATAACCATGCCCGCCGTCATGACCCGGATGCCGCGGGTCGCCCTCGGGGCGGCCGCGCTGGTCGTGGTCGCGCTGGCGATACGGGCGGTGCTGGCCTTCGGCGGCTACTTCTACTGGGACGATCTGATCCTGATCGGAAAGGCCGGAACCGAGGGCTTGCTGTCGCCGTCGTACCTGTTCGACGACCACGACGGTCACGTGATGCCGGCCGCGTTCCTGATCGCGGGCGTGCTGACCCGGCTGGCCCCGCTGGATTGGACCGGGCCCGCGATCAGCCTGGTGATCATGCAGCTGCTGGCCTCGCTGGCGCTGCTGCGCGCGCTGTACGTGATCCTCGGCTGGCGGCGTGTGCTGCTGATTCCGTTGACGTTCGCACTGTTCACCCCGTTGGGCGTGCCGGGATTCGCGTGGTGGGCGGCGGCGCTGAATTCGCTGCCGATGCTCGCGGCGCTGGCCTGGGTGTGCGCCGACGCGGTGCTGCTGGTGCGCACCGGCAATCAGCGCTACGCGCTGACCGGCGTGCTGGTCTACCTAGGCGGGTTGCTGTTCTTCGAGAAGGCCGCGGTGATTCCGTTCGTCGCCTTCGCCGTGACCGCGCTGCTGTGCCATGTGCGCGGTGAGGGCTCCGCGCTGCTGAAGGCCTGGCGTGGTGGCTTGCGGCTGTGGGTGGCGGCGCTGATCCTGACGGTCGCCTGGGTGGCGCTCTACCTCGCGGTGGTCAATCAGCAACGATGGAGTTCCGACCTCGCGATGACCGGGGATCTGCTGTCGCGGTCCATCACCCACGGCATCGTGCCGGGGCTAGCCGGCGGGCCGTGGCACTGGGACCGCTGGGCGCCGGCCTCCCCGTGGGCCACCCCCACGCCGCTGGCGATGGCGCTCGGCTGGCTGGTGCTGATCGGGGTGCTGGCGCTGTCGCTCGTGCGCAAGCAGCGCCTCGGCCCGGTGTGGCTGACCGCGGCCGGTTATGCCGTGGCCTGTCAAGTGCCGATCTATCTGATGCGCTCGTCGAAGCTGACCGCGCTGGAACTCGCCCAAACCCTGCGCTATCTACCGGATCTCGTCGTTGTGCTGGCGCTGCTGGGCGCCGTCGGGCTGTGCGCACCGAACCGGTCGCTGGGTGCTCGCTGGCTGGACGCGTCACCGCAACGGACCGTGACGACGACGGGTTTGGCCGTGTTGTTCGTGGCCAGCAGCCTGTACTCGACGGCGACGTTCCTGACGAGTTGGCGCGACAACCCCACCCAGAGTTACCTGCGCAATGCGCAAGCGAGTTTAGCTGCGGCCCAAGCTAATTCGACTGCGCCGCTGCTGGATCAGGAGGTCGATCCGCTGATCCTGCAGCGGGTGGCCTACCCGGAGAATCTGGCCAGCCACATGTTCGCCCTGGTTCGCGACCGTCCGGAATTCGCTACGGCGACAACGCAATTACGTATGTTCGACAGTTCGGGGCGGCTCATCCCGGCCCGGGTCACCTGGATCCGGACGATCAAACCCGGGCCGATGCCGCAGTGCGGTTATTTCGCCCAACCGGACACGCCGGTGCGCATGGTGCTCGACGGCCCGCTGCTGCCCGCCGACTGGACGGTCGAACTCAACTACCTGGCCAACAGCGACGGCTCGATGACGGTCTCACTGTCGGAGGGGCCCGGCGTCAAGGTTGCGGTGCACCCCGGCCTCAACCGGGTCTATGCCAGGCTGCCGGGCGCCGGCGACGCGATCACGGTTCGCGCCAACACCACCGCGCTGGCGTTGTGCATCGCGTCGGGGCCGGTGGGTTTCCTGGCGCCGGCCTGAGCCCGTCAGCCGACCTGCAGGCCGCCCGGTCCCCTGATGTCGTTGTTGTGGCCGGGGTTGCTGATTTGCGGGACGGCACCTCCCGGCCCTTTCACCCAGGTGATGTGGTTGCCCCCGCCGGTGGCGTTGATGACGGCAACGGTCTGCAGGTTCACCGTGTTGGCGGCACCGCTGACATCGACCTCGCCGCACGACCCGTTCAGGGTGATCGTCGAATCCTGCCCCACGATCCTGATCGGTGATTGATTCCCACAGTCATAGGTGACGAACTTGAAGCTGGCGTCGATCTTGGCCGGCGCCGCGTCAGCGGATGCGATATTGATTGGCGCAGAAGCACTTCCGACCAATACCGCCGACATCGCCAGCAGCACACGAAATGCGGACCAGCTCAT
Organism: Mycobacterium sp. Aquia_213; assembly: GCF_026625985.1. Taxonomy (NCBI): domain Bacteria; kingdom Bacillati; phylum Actinomycetota; class Actinomycetes; order Mycobacteriales; family Mycobacteriaceae; genus Mycobacterium; species Mycobacterium sp. Aquia_213. The sequence continues at coordinate 472,792 of NZ_CP113116.1, read as the reverse complement.
ACCCCGACAATGCCACCGGGAAGACGGCCCTGACCAGGAATTAATAACTCCCTGGTTTTAAGCAGCGGTGGGCCCACTCCAGGACAGGTCGCTACGGGCCGGCGAGACGGGGCGGATCTGGGTGACGGGAGCCAACTCGTCATCGCCCTGCTCGTCACGCTGCACTTGGCGATAGGACCACCAGGCGGCGGCCAGGCCGGCGACCGCAAGTGCAAGAGCCAACAAGACCAAAACGTCGCCGAAGGCGAACAACAGGACAATTCCCGCCACGGCCCACACCGCCTCACCGACTGGATAATGGGATTCGTTGTTGTGCAACATGTCGGCCTCGCTCGAAATTCGGGGCCACCTTCTGATGCGGTGACTTAAAAATCTCAACGCGCACATCGCGGGAAGTCTGCCCCAATCCGGGTGATGGTGACCCAACTCACGCTGTGTTGATGGAGCCGCCTGCCGCTGGCGTCACAGCCGTGATGACCGACTCGGTCTGCGAATCAATGGGATTCGGCGGATGATACGTCGGCCAATCCGCTATCGGCGGCCAATGGGATGTAGCCGGGAAAATAGTGACCGAGCATGAACTCCGGCAATACGTACTGCGGGAACGCTCGAGAGATGTTGGTGTGATGGACGATATGCAGGGCCAAGCCCTCGGTGTCCGCGACATACCGCGCCCGGAAGCCCGCATTGACCGCCCCGTCGAAAAATTGCGCGTCCTCACCATGGTCTCGATCCGGGAAACGGACCGCATCGGCCACCGTCCGGCGCCAGGCGGAGGCGAACCCGTAGCCGGTGGCCTGCACATACGACGACTCTGGAGGCAAACCGCTCGTCGACACCGGCAGGAACGGATCATGCGGTGACAGGACGAAGTGCACGGGCCACAACACCTCCGATTCCCAATAGCAGAATCTTCCGTGTATCGGGCTGTGGGCAAACCATCCGCTCAAGGTGAGGTAATCGTCGTCGCCGAGCAGAGCCAGCATCCGCTCCACGTAGGCCGGCGAGTAATAGTCGTCGTCGTCGAACCGCATCAGGACATCCCCGCGCGCCAGTTCCATCAGCGCATTGAGCTTCGCGCCGATCGACATGCGGTCTCCGGGCCGGTGGATGTAATGAATACCGTCGCTTCGGTATTCATCGGTCGCAAGGGATTCGTCGGGTTCTGGACTGTCGTCGAGGATCAGCAATTGCAACGGACCGTTGAATGTCTGCGCCCGGAAATAGCCGATCATCTGCCGCAGCTGTGCGTGGCGCTGATAGGTCGGGCAAATTGCGCTGACGCTCGTCATCGCGGTGAGGATACCCAAGTTCAAGTCGGCATACCCGGCAAACGGATTCGAGCAGAAGGCAGCGTGATTGATATTGATGGAGCCGCCTGGGGGAATCGAACCCCCGACCTATTCATTACGAGTGAATCGCTCTACCGACTGAGCTAAGGCGGCGCACCCTCAAGCTGGGCGGCACGAGTCTACGGCAGCCGGACGCACCGGCCCAATTTCAGTCCCGCAGTTCCTGACCGATGGTGGCCACCATCGCGTCGACGGCGAACTTGGGCTTGACGTTGACCGCGAGCGCTTCGCGGCACTCGAGCACCGCTTCGATGCAGCGCAGCAGCCGCTCGGGCGCGGCATGCGCGGCCAGGGCCGCCACCCGCTCGGCCATATCCGGATGGTTGGCCTGCACTGCGCCCGCGCGCGCCGAGACCACCAGCGCATCGCGGAAGTAGGTGGCCAGGTCGATCAGCGCCCGGTCCAGCGCATCGCGCGACGCCCTGGTCTGGCGGGACTTCTGTCGCCGCTCGAGGTCCTTGATCGCACCCGTGGCACCGCGCATGGCCCCGGCGGTGCCCTTACCGGTGCCGCCGGCCCCCAGCGCCGTGCGCAGCTCCTCGGTCTCGGCCTCGGCACGGTCGGCGGTCAATACGACGGCCTCGGTTTCGGCCGCGGCCACCAGCTCCTCGGCGGCGGCGTAAGCGCGTGCCGGGGTCGCGGCATCGCGCACCAGTCCCAGCGCCCGCTCCCGTCGCTCGCGGGCCTCCGGGTCGGTCGCCAGCCGGCGCGCCCGCCCGACGTGGCCGCCGCTGACCGACGCCGCCCAGCTCGCCGTGTCGGCGCTCAGCCCGTCGCTGTCGACCAGCACCTGCGCGATCGACTCGGTCGACGGGGTCACCAGCGCGACGTGCCGGCATCTCGATCGCAGCGTGACCGCGATGTCCTCGGGATCCACCGACGGCGCACACAACAGGAACACCGTCGACGGCGGTGGTTCCTCGACCACCTTCAGCAACGCGTTCGCGGCACCCTCGGTCAGCCGATCGGCGTCCTCGACCACCACGATCTGCCAGTGCCCAGTGGTCGGGCGCCGCGACGCGATCTGCACGATGGCGCGCATCTCGTCCACGCCGATGGACAGGCCTTCGGGGATCACCCGGCGGACGTCGGCGTGGGTGCCGGCCATCGTCGTCGAACAGGCCCGGCACTGCCCGCAGCCGGGGCCGCCATCCTCAGCCGCAGATGTGCACTGCAGAGCGGCCGCGAAGCACAGCGCGGCAACCGAACGCCCCGAACCCGGCGGACCGGTGATCAGCCACGCATGTGTCATAGTCCCGTGGTCCCCACCGCTGTGACCGGGATCACTTCGGGCGCCTCTCGCGGCGGTCAGCAGCGCGGTCTCGACGGCGTCTTGGCCTACCAGCCGCGTAAACACTCCGGACATCACTGGCAACACTAGTGAGACAGACCGACGTCTACCCCCCGGCTACCGGATCGCGACATTTCCGTGATCTTTTCCGGCGTTTCGCCAGGATCCGGCGACTTGCCGAAGCAATTAAGGGTTACCGACTAGTCCCTACCGACCGATACGGTGGGTTGGTGGCAACACCGGGTGCTCTGCCCGGGCGAATCAGCGCGTTCGTCCGGTGGGTAGTGCGCACCCCATGGCCACTGTTCTCGCTGAGCATGCTGCAGGCCGACATCATCGGCGCCCTGTTCGTGCTCGGCTTCCTGCGCTACGGCCTCCCGCCCCAGGACCGTATTCAACTGCAGGATCTGCCCACGCTCAACCTGGCGATCTTCGCCAGCACGCTGGTGATCTTGTTTCTGGTCGGTGTGGTGGTCAACCTCAGGCTGCTGCTTCCGGTGTTCCGCTGGCAGCGCCGCGACAACATGCTCGCCGAGGACGATCCGGCCGCCACCGAACTGGCCCGCAGCCGCGCCCTGCGGATGCCGTACTACCGCACGCTGAGCACGGTCGTGTACTGGTGCATCGGCGGTGTGGTGTTCGTCGTCGCCAGCTGGTCGGTGGCCCGGTTCGCCGCGCCCGTCGTCACGGTCGCGACCGCGTTGGGAGCCGCCGCAACAGCGATCATCGGCTACCTGCAATCCGAACGAGTATTGCGGCCGGTGGCCGTGGCCGCCCTGCGCAGCGGGGTACCGGAGAACGTCAAGGCGCCGGGTGTCATCCTGCGCCAGATCCTGACCTGGATGCTGTCCACCGCGGTGCCGCTGCTGGCGATCGTGCTGGCCGTCGTGGCCGACAAGGTTTCGCTGCTGCATGCCGCACCGGAGAGCCTGTTCAATCCCATCCTGTTGTTGGCCCTGACCGCGCTGGGCGTCGGATTCGTCAGCACCCTGCTGGTGGCCATGTCGATCGCCGACCCGCTGCGTCAGCTGCGCTGGGCGCTCTCGGAGGTGCAGCGCGGTAACTACAACGCGCACATGCAGATCTACGACGCCAGCGAGCTGGGCCTGCTGCAGGCCGGATTCAACGACATGGTCCGCGACCTGTCCGAGCGGCAGCGGCTGCGTGACCTGTTCGGCCGCTACGTCGGCGAAGACGTGGCCCGCCGGGCGCTCGAGCGCGGCACCGAGCTGGGCGGCCAGGAGCGCGACGTCGCGGTGCTCTTCGTCGACCTGGTCGGTTCGACGCAGTTGGCCGCGACACGGCCGCCCGCCGAGGTGGTCCACCTGCTCAACGAGTTCTTCCGGGTGGTGGTCGACGCCGTCGCCCGCCACGGGGGCTTCGTCAACAAGTTCCAGGGCGATGCCGCGCTGGCCATCTTCGGTGCGCCCATCGAACACCCGGACGCCTCCGGCGGCGCGCTGGCCGCCGCCCGGGAGCTGCACGACGAACTCCTGCCGGTGATCGGCGCGGCCGAGTTCGGCATCGGGGTGTCGTCCGGCCGGGCCATCGCCGGCCATATCGGCGCCCAGGCCCGCTTCGAGTACACCGTGATCGGCGACCCGGTCAACGAGGCAGCGCGGCTGACCGAGCTGGCCAAGCTCGAGGCCGGGCATGTATTGGCGTCGGCGATCGCGGTCAGCGGCGCGCTGGACGCCGAAGCGCTGTGCTGGGATGTCGGCGAGGTGGTCGAGCTGCGCGGTCGTTCCGCGCCCACTCAGCTGGCTCGGCCGCTGAATCTGGCTGTCCCGCCGGCGGTTTCGACTCCGCGGCCCGTCAATGAAGACGTAGCCAGCGAAATCATGTGATCTCGCCGGGCGCTAACTGCGCTTGGCGGCCTTTTTCGCCGGGGCCTTGCGCGTGGTCTTCTTCGCGGGCCGCTTGGCCGGCCCCCGGGCCCGCCGGTCGGCCAGCAGCTCGGCGGCGCGCTCGTCGGTGATCGACAATACGTCGTCGCCCTTGCGCAGGCTGGCGTTGGTCTCGCCGTCGGTGACATACGGCCCAAATCGGCCATCCTTCACCACCATTGGCTTGCCCGACGCCGGGTCGTTGCCCAGCTCACGCAGCGGCGGGGCCGAAGCGCTTTGCCTGCCACGGCGTTTCGGCTCGGCATAGATCTTCAGCGCCTCGTCGAGCGTGATCGTGAACATCTGATCCTCGGTCGCCAGTGAACGAGAATCCGTGCCGCGCTTCAGGTACGGGCCATAGCGGCCGTTCTGCGCGGTGATCTCCTCGCCCGACGCCGGGTCGACACCGACCACTCGCGGCAGCGACAGCAGTTTCAACGCGTCCTCGAGCGTGACGGTCTGCAAATCCATGGTGCGCAGCAGCGAGCCGGTGCGGGGTTTGGGACCGGTGGGCTTCTTGCCCTTCTTCGCCGGGGCCGCCTCACCGTCCTCCGGGGGCGGCTCGGGCAGCACCTCGGTCACATACGGCCCGTACCGGCCGTCCTTGGCCACGATTTCGTGGCCGCTCTCCGGGTCCACCCCCAGCGAGCGGCCCTCTTGCGGGGTGGCGAAAAGCTCTTCGGCCACCTCGATGGTCAGCTCGTCGGGAGTCAGCTCGTCCTTGAGGTTGGCCCGCTGCGGCTTCGTCTCACCGTCGTCGCCGACGATCGTGCGCTCCAGGTAGGGCCCGTTCTTGCCCACCCGGACGTAGACGGCGCGGCCCTCCGCGTCGTCAAACAGCTTGATGGAGTTGACTTCTCGCGCATCGATGCCCTCGAGGTTGACGCCGACCAGCTTCTTGAGCCCACCGGAGCGAGCCACCGAGTCGGGCACGCCGTGGTCCCCGCCGAAGTAGAAGTTGTTGAGCCAGTTGGTGCGTTGCTCGTTGCCCGACGCGATCGCGTCCAGCTCGTCTTCCATCGCCGCGGTGAAGTCGTAGTCGACAAGCCGGCCGAAATGCTGCTCCAGCAGACCGGTGACGGCGAACGCGACCCACGAGGGGACCAGGGCGCTGCCCTTCTTGTGCACGTAGCCGCGGTCCTGGATGGTCTTGATGATCGACGAGTACGTCGAGGGGCGGCCGATCCCCAGCTCCTCGAGCGCCTTGATCAGTGAGGCCTCGGTGTAGCGCGCCGGCGGACTGGTGGAGTGCCCGTCCGGGGTGAGCTCCAGGGCCGCCAGCCGCTGCCCCTCGGTGAGCTGGGGCAGCCGGCGCTCGGCGTCGTCGGCCTCGCCGCCGGCCAATTCGTCCACGGTTTCCACGTAGGCCTTCAGGAAGCCGGCAAAGGTGATGGTGCGACCGCTGGCCGAGAACACCACCCGCTGATCGCCGTCGGCGCCGGCCGCAGTACCGGCGATCCGCAAACTCAGCGTGGTCCCGCGCGCGTCGGCCATCTGCGAGGCCACCGTGCGCTGCCAGATCAGCTCGTATAGGCGGAACTCGTCGCCGTCGAGCTCGCGGCGCACCGCATCCGGGGTGGCAAACGTCTCGCCCGCAGGGCGGATCGCCTCGTGGGCCTCCTGGGCGTTTTTGACCTTCCGGGTGTACTGCCGCGGCGCCGGGGAAACGTACTCGTCGCCGTAGAGCTGACTGGCCTGAGTGCGCGCCGCGCTGATCGCCGACTGCGACAGCGTCGTCGAATCGGTACGCATATAGGTGATGTAGCCGTTTTCGTAGAGCCGCTGGGCGATGCTCATCGTCCGCTCGGAGGAGAAGCGCAGCTTGCGGCCGGCCTCCTGCTGCAACGTCGACGTCATGAACGGCGCGTACGGCCGCCGGGTGTAGGGCTTCTCCTCGACCGAGGCCACCGAAAGCTGTGCGCCCCGCAAACCGGTGGCCAGCTGCGTGGCCCGCGCTTCGTTGAGCACCACGACCTCGTCGGCCTTGCGCAACGTGCCCAGCGAATCGAAATCACGGCCGGTGGCGACCCGCAGTCCGTCGACGGAGGTCAGCCGGGCGGTGAAGGTGGGCGGCTGCGCGTTCGCGTCGGACACGCTGGCGTCCAGCTGCGCAACGATGTCCCAGTACGACGCGCTGCGGAACGCCATCCGGTCGCGTTCGCGCTGCACGATGATGCGGGTGGCCACGGACTGCACCCGGCCCGCCGACAGCCTGGGTGCGACCTTCTTCCACAGCACCGGACTGACCTCGTAGCCGTACAGCCGGTCCAGGATGCGCCGGGTCTCCTGCGCGTCGACCAGGTCGATGTCCAGATCGCGGGGATTTTGCGCGGCCTCGAGGATGGCCGGCTCGGTGATCTCGTGAAACACCATCCGCTTGACCGGGATGCGCGGCTTCAGGGTTTCCATCAGGTGCCAGGCGATGGCCTCGCCCTCGCGGTCACCATCCGTGGCCAGGTAGAGCTCGTCGACGTCCTTCAGGAGGCCCTTGAGCTCGGTGACCGTGCTCTTCTTCTCCGGGCTGATGATGTAGAGCGGTTCGAAGTCGGCGTCGACGTTGACCCCGAGCCGGGCCCAGGGCTCCGACTTGAACTTGGCGGGCACGTCCGCGGCCGCTCTCGGCAGGTCGCGGATGTGTCCTCGCGACGATTCGACGATGTAGGAGGAGCCCAGGTAGCCCGCGAGTTTGCGCGCTTTAGTCGGCGACTCGACGATGACAAGTCGCCTCAGGCTGCCATTACCGCTGCTATCGCGGCCTAATGTCGGGTCAGCCACCTGCGCTTACGCTCCATCTCTTCTCCCGGTCCCGGTTCGGGACCGCCCTGCAGGAAGAATGACAGGCAGACGTCTGAAATTCCGCTGAAATTCAGATACGCCGGCGTTCCTTCCCTTCGGGCACCTGACAATTTCGCACCCGGAGGCGGGCCGACGCAAACCGACTCCCCGAAAACGCCGGTCCTAACGACGGCCAAACCTGTGTGCCGGGTGTTGTCCCGCGCGCCTGCAAATGTCGGATCCGGACGGCTCGCATGTCCCGGGTCGCGCCGCTAAACCCGCGGCCACAGCGCCAACGCCTCGGCGCCGTCAGGATGTTCCCCTACGTTCTCTACCAGCCGCGATAGCCTGCGACGGCCGCTGATCCGCAACGCCGGACGTCCGCCGCGGGTGCCGATCAGGGTGGGCGCGATCCCGACCCGCATCAGCGCCGACGCCAGCGGCGAATGCGTGTCGGGGGCGTGCGGATCCAAACCCAATTGATAGTGATCGCCTTCGGGCGTGCCGGCGGCGATGGTCCACGCCCGCAACTCGCGCGGGCCGGGCAGCCAGCGCGGCGGCACCGTCTTGACCGCACCGCGGGTCCATTCGGCCGCGATCGCGCTCAACGACGGGTCGATCGCCGTCCGCACCAGCGGCGTGTCCTCGTCGGTACGACCGATCTCGGGGACCAAGCCGGCCTCGGTGATCATCTCGGCCAGCGCCGAGGCGCGCCAGAGCTGATCCACGACGACCGAGAGCCGGGCCCCACGGGCCTCTGTAGCGCCCACCGTCACGATTTGCCCGGACGCCGCCAGCACTCCGCACAGATCGGCTACCGCGGGCGGCACCGCCTCCGCTGTGAAGAAGGAAAGCTGGCTCACCACATCGACAGTAAGCCAGGCCGCCCGTCCCCGCTTTGAGGCATTCGGCGCGCCGAGATACCTGGCGTGTCGGGTTCGCCCGGCCGAAGGTTGCGAAGGCGTGAATAGATAGTGAAAACCCCCCGGCGGCACCCGCAAAGCGGGTTGCACGGGGGGTTTTCGTCAGAATCTGCTCGGTTTAGACGGAGCGGACTCCGGTGGCCTGGGGGCCCTTAGGGCTGTGGCCGATTTCAAACTCGACCTTCTGATTTTCTTCGAGGGTGCGGAAGCCCGAACCCTGGATCTCCGTGTAGTGGACAAAAACATCCGCGGAACCGTCCTCGGGGGCAATGAACCCGAAGCCCTTCTCCGCGTTGAACCACTTCACAGTTCCCTGTGGCATTTCTCGATCTTTCCTTTTCTTCAAGGTGCGGAGCACCGCTTTTCGGTGCCCCGGGCCCGTTGTCACCGCCATACCTCACGGAGTCGTCGGAACTTCACCCGACCGTTAACCTCGCAGGAACCGCGGGTCGCAACGTCGATCCTGCGAAAGTTTGACACGAACACAGAAGCTACGACCGCAAACAGTCAACCATGTTCATGGCCTTGGCGACAGACTTGTGTCTGCGACTGATTCTTGGAGGGTGTGACGTGGCGAGTTTCGGCAGCGACCTGCTCGCCGTCGCGCTCGCCGGAACCTCGCCCGACGAGCATCCGCTGCGCCACGTCGCGGAGCTGCCGGCCCGCAGCGGCCGGCCCGATATGTGGCCGGAATGGGCCGAATCCGACGTCGTCGCGGCCTTTGCCGAGAGGGGCATCAGCGCACCGTGGTCACACCAGGCGCGGGCCGCCGAATTGGCGCACGCCGGCCGTCACGTCGTGGTCAGCACCGGCACCGCGTCGGGCAAATCGCTGGCCTATCAACTGCCGGTGCTCAACGCGCTGGCGACGGATCCGCTGGGCCGGGTGCTGTACCTGTCGCCGACGAAAGCCCTTGGTCACGACCAGTTGCGTGCCGCGCACGCGCTGACGGCCGCGGTGCCGAGACTGGGCCACCCGCGTTTGGCGGTCGCGCCCACCGCCTACGACGGCGACAGTCCCGCCGAGGTTCGCCGCTTCGCGCGGGAGCGCTCGCGCTGGCTGTTCTCCAACCCGGACATGATCCACTTGTCCATTTTGCGAAATCATCCGCGCTGGGCCGTCCTGCTGCGCGGCCTGCGCTTCGTGATCGTCGACGAATGTCATTACTACCGGGGCGTTTTCGGCTCCAACGTGGCGATGGTGTTGCGCCGCCTGCTGCGGCTGTGTGCGCGTTACTCGACAGCGCCGACGGTGATCTTCGCCAGCGCGACGACGGATTCGCCGGGTACCACGGCTTCCGAACTCATCGGCCTGCCGGTCGAAGAGGTCACCGAAGACGGCTCGCCACAGGGTGAACGCACCGTGGCGTTGTGGGAACCGGCGCTGCGCACCGACATCACCGGCGAGCACGGCGCCCCGGTGCGCCGTTCCGCCGGCACCGAAGCGGCGCGGGTGATGGCCGACCTGATCGCCGAGGGAGCGCAGACGCTGACGTTCGTTCGTTCCCGGCGGGCGGCCGAATTGACCGCGCTCGGCGCCCGGGCGCGGCTGGACGACATCGCGGCGGATCTTTCGCAGACGGTGGCGTCCTACCGGGCCGGTTATCTCGCCGAGGACCGCAACGCGCTGGAGCGCGCGCTGGCAGAGGGCCGATTGCGGGGCCTGGCCACCACCAACGCGCTCGAATTGGGTGTCGATATCGCCGGGCTCGATGCGGTGGTGCTCGCCGGTTTTCCCGGGACGGTTGCCTCGTTCTGGCAGCAGGCCGGCCGTTCCGGGCGCCGGGGGCAGGGTGCCCTGGTGGTGCTGATCGCCCGCGACGACCCGCTGGACACGTATCTGGTGCACAATCCCGCGGCGCTGCTGGACAAGCCGGTCGAGCGCGTGGTGATCGACCCGGCCAACCCTTATATTCTCGGACCCCAACTACTTTGCGCCGCAACAGAATTGCCGCTTGAGGAGGCGGAGGTTCGAGAATTGGACGCCGTGCAGGTGGCCGAGGGGCTGGTCGACGACGGGCTGCTGCGCCGCCGCGGCGGCAAGTACTTTCCCGCGCCCGGCCTAGAACCGCATGGCGCGGTGGACATCCGGGGCTCGGCGGGCGGCCAGATCGTCATCGTGGAGGCCGATACCGGACGACTGCTGGGCAGTGCCGGGCTCGGTCAGGCCCCCGCCTCGGTGCACCCGGGGGCGGTTTACCTCCATCAGGGCGACACTTACGTCGTCGATTCGCTCGATCTCGACGATGGAATGGCCTTCGTGCACGCCGAGGATCCCGGTTATGCGACGTTCGCGCGCGAAATCACCGACATCAAGGTCACCGGCGGCGGCGAGCGATCGACGTTCGGTCCGGTGACCCTGGGCGTGGTGCCGGTCAGGGTCACGCACCAGGTCGTGGGTTACCTGCGCCGGCGGCTGTCCGGGGAGGTCATCGATTTCATCGAGCTGGACATGCCCGAACACGTCCTGGAAACCACCGCGGTCATGTACACCATAACGCCAGAGGCATTGGCACACAATGGGATTGATGCAACACGGATTCCCGGCTCGTTGCACGCGGCCGAACACGCCGCGATTGGGCTGCTGCCTTTGGTGGCCAGCTGCGACCGCGGTGACATCGGCGGAATGTCCAGCGCGCTCGGTCCGCTGGGTGGGCCGAGTGTGTTCGTCTACGACGGGTATCCGGGCGGGGCGGGATTCGCCGAGCGCGGTTTTCGGCAAGCACGGACCTGGCTGAGTGCCACCGCGGCGGCCATCGAGGCATGCGAATGCCCGCGGGGCTGTCCGTCCTGCGTGCAATCCCCCAAGTGCGGCAACGGCAACGACCCGCTGGACAAGACCGGAGCTGTGCAAGTGCTCAGACTGGTGCTTGCGGAGTTGCCGTAGGGATCGCGCTGAGCAACCGTGCGGACGGCGACCGACCCCTCGACGGTCGACCTCCACGGATTCGCATATAACAACCGCCGAATGCGTTTCCTTCTGTCTAAAGAAACGCCAGCGTGATGTCTCAAAGCGCGACCAACGGCCGGAGCAGAAAACTACCAAGGCTGTGTTCTGATTTGCAAACTTACCAGTAACTTAGCGGCCGCGAAGTCGATTCGCGGCATCGCCCAACTGATGTCGCAACGGGATTTGCTGGAGCGATGACGGCGCGCCCGGGCATCCCCACTTGCCACTGAGCGCCCTAAAATTGACCGCATGGCCCACGACTGGTTGCTCGTGGAGACACTGGGGGGCGAGCCTGCCGTGGTTGCACAGGGGCGGCAGCTCAAGAACCTTGTCCCCATCACGACTTTCCTCCGCCGCAGTCCCCACCTCGCCGCGGTCCGGACCGCAATCGCTGAGTCGATACGCACCGGCCAGAGCCTGACCAGCATCACTCCCAAGCACGACCGCGTGATCCGCACCGAACCGGTGGTGATGTCCGACGGCTGTATCCACGGTGTGCACGTGTGGACCGGCCCTGCCGACATCGATCCGCCCGAGCGGCCCATCGCGGGCCCGCTGAAGTGGGATCTCACCCTTGGGGTGGCCACGGACACGCGGGAGTCGCTGGCCATCAGCGGCAAGAATCCCGAAGTCGAAGTCACCTTTGGCAGAGCGTTTGCCGAAGACCTTCCGTCCCGCGAGCTCAACCCGAACGAGACCAAAATACTCGCGATGGCGGTCAAGGCGGAGCCGGGCCAAACAATCTGCAGCACTTGGGATCTCACCGACTGGCAGGGCAATCCCATCCGGATCGGCTTCGTCGGTCGCAGCGGACTGGAGCCCGGAGCGGACGGCAAGGAGAACCTCGTCGCGCGGGCGATGAACTGGCGTGCCGAACTCAAGGGCCCGCTGGTCTCGACCGATGACCTGGCCCTGCGAATCCTCGACGGGCTGCGGCAGGCCGGCGTGCACCGGGCGCTCGTCGACCTCAACAACTGGACCCTGTTGAAATGGCTCGACGAGCCCTGCACCTTCTACGACTGGCGAGGCTCCGATAAGGACAGGCCGAAGGTACATCCCGACGATGTGCCCCAGATGTCAGCCATGACAAAGGAATTCGGTAAGGGATCGACCAACCGCGTGCTGCGGATGCGTGGCTTCGACGGCAATTGGGTGCCGGTGCACGTGACCGCCAACCGAGTGGAACTCGAGCCGGACACCTTCGTCGGACTGGTCTCACTGCGCTTGCCCACCGACGACGAGCTGGCCGGCGCCGGACTGCCAAAAGCCTCGGACGACAACGCCTGATCACGCCGCGTCGAGGGGCCCGGCCCGCGCGGCGGCCTGGGCCACACCGCCAAACGGCACCGCAACGCGCACGGTGACGACGACGTCGAGATCGTCCACCCGGCAGCCGACATCGTCGACTCGCATCCCGCGGGCTACCGCGCTCGCCCGGGCGCAGGCCGCCTCGGCCCCGGAAGGTAGCCGCGCCGCGGCGGCCAACGCGGCCAGATCGGCGGCCGCCTGCGCACGATGACGTGCCACCACCACCGAGCCGACATATAGGCCGGCGCCCGTGACGCACAGCAGCACGCCGACCATCGCCGCCGCGAGCACAGTCGCCGCTCCGTCGTCATCCCGACGGCTCCGCCGCAGAGACCGCTTTGGCGCTAATATCCAACGCGGGCAGTATCTTTGAGTGCGCGACAACCGTGGCCACCACGAAGTCGCCGTCGCGGCGCAGCTGGACCCGCGATCCGCCCGGGGCGATGCGGCGTGCCGCGTCGACCGCCGAACGTTCGTCACCGCGTGCGGCCAGTCGGGCAGCTTCGCGAGCCGCATCGACACAGCGAACCTGCATCGACACGGCCGTGATACCGGCCAGGCATCCCACCAGCACGACGACCAGCGCGGCGATCGCCAATGCCGCTTCCACCTTGCTCGCACCGGCGCAGCCGGCTAGACCTTGGTGTTGAGTGCACGACCGATGATGTTGGTCAACGCCGACACGATCGAGTCGCCGGTGACGACCGTGTAGAGAATCGCGCCGAAGGCGGCCGCGGCGATGGTGCCGATGGCGTATTCGACCGTGGACATCCCCGACTCGTCGGTGGCAAGGACCGATATCCGCGCCATGAATGCGCGAAACATGTTTATCACCAATACATCCCCTCTGTTGTGCTCTTTGCTCGCCCTTCACAGCAAGCCCGATTGCAGGACATCTCCGGCCAGCCCCGCCACCACCGGGACGATGCCGAGGCAGACAAACGCCGGCAGGAAGCACAGCCCGAGTGGTCCGGCGATCAGCACGCCCGCCCGCTCGGCGGCCGCGGCGGCGGTGTGCGCGGCATCGTGTCGAGCCTGGTCGGCCAGTTCGGCGACGCCGTCGGCCAGCGCGGCACCCGACGAGGCCGAACGCCGCGCCAGTCGCAGCAGCGCATCGGTCTGCACGTCGGCCGATTTCTCGCGCGAGATCGACCACGCGACAGCGGGATCGGCGCCCAGCGCCAGCAGATCGGCCGCCCGCCGCAATACCCGGGCCAGCTTCGGCGGCGCCGAACCGGCGGTCGCCGCGGCCGCGGCCGACACCGCCATGCCCGCCTCCAGGCACACGGCCAGCAGGTCGAAGCTCGACGCGGCGGCCAGCGGGTCGGCCCCGGGCGCGGACTCGTCGGGCAGCCCGGACCGGAGCCGTTGCGCGCGAACCGTTGTGCCGGCGCGCGTGCGCACCACCGATGGGCCGGGTCCGATCAACAACGCTACGGCCAGCAATACCGCCGCGACACTCATGACCCGGCTCTGTCGATGATTCGGTCCGACCACAGCAGTCCGCCGCACGCCAACAGCGTTCCGGCAACCAACAGCCACCCACCCGCGCGCCCACTCAGCAGGAAACTCAGGGGGTGGGCCCCGATCAGTTGGCCCAGCAAGACTCCCAGCATCGGCAGCCCCGCCAATATCGCCGCGGTGGCGCGCGCACCCGCCATGCCCGAGTCAACCCGCGATGAGAATCGTTGATGCTCAACGATATCGCGTTGCGCGGTACGCATCAGGGTGGCGATCGCAAGGCCGTGATCGCTGGCCAGCTGCCAGCAAACGGCCAGTCGATGCCAATGCGTGGGCCGGGCTGATGAACGTGCCGCGGCGCGCAGACCCGCCGTGGCGTCGGCACCCAATCGCGCCCGCGCCGCGACCGCCCGCAACGACATCGCAACCGCGCCAACGGTTTCGTCGGCGGCCACCCCAAACGCCCGCACCGGATGCGAACCCACGCGCAGCTCGCCGACCAACACATCGAGCGCGGCTTCCAATGTCCGGCTCTCCTCGGTCGCACGCCGGAGTTGACGGCGCCGACGGTAGCGCAGGCTCACCGTTGCGGCCACCACCGCGGCGGCCAGCACCGTCGTCGGCGGCAGCACCATCGCGGCCGCGGCAGCGGCGCACGTCGCGAGACAGACCACCCCGCGGGTGCCGATCACGACCCGCCGGTGTGATCGAGCCGGCACGAGTCGTCGCCGCGGTGATGAGGGAATGATCAAGAGCGCCAACGCCATCAGTAACGCAGCAGCCGGTACGCGTTTCATGCCGGCAACCGGCTTCGCAGCAAGCGATGCAGCTCGTCGGCGTCGTCGGTCATCCCCCGCTCGGCGTGCCACACCGGCATTGCCCGGACCCTCCCGTCGACGTCGCGCAACAGCGCGATCTCAGCGAGCCGGCGCCGACCGCTGCGGTCCCGGGCGACGTGCAGCAGCACCTGAACCGCCGCGGCGAGCTGACTGTGCAGCGCGGCCCGGTCCAAACCGCCGAGCGCGCCCAACGCCTCCAGCCGGGCCGGGACCTCACCCGGATTGTTGGCATGTACCGTGCCCGCGCCGCCGTCGTGGCCGGTGTTCAGCGCCGCGAGCAGGTCGACCACTTCCGCGCCCCGGACCTCGCCGACCACGATGCGGTCTGGCCGCATCCGCAGCGCCTGCCGCACGAGTTGACGCACCGGGACCTCGCCCACGCCTTCGACATTGGCGCACCTCGCGACCAGCTTGACCAGATGCGGATGCCGGGGCGCCAATTCCGCGGCATCCTCGACGCACACGATCCGCTCAGTCGGCGATACCGCGCCCAGCATGGCCGCCAGCAAAGTTGTCTTGCCGGCGCCGGTGCCGCCGCATACCAGGAAAGCCAACCGGGCCGCGATGATGTCGGCCACGAGTGCGGCACCCCCGGGCTCGATCGCGCCCGCCGCGGTCAGCGCCGCCAGATCCTGCGTGGCCGGACGCAGGACCCGCAACGACAAACACGTGCCGCCGGCGGCCACGGGCGGCAACACCGCGTGCAACCGGACCGCGAACCCGCCGGCGCCGATACCGGTCAGCTGGCCGTCGACCCAGGGCTGCGCGTCGTCGAGACGACGGCCGGCGGCCAACGCCAACCGCTGGGCCAGCCGCCGCACCGCGGCCTCGTCGGCAAACCGGATGTGGCTGCGTCGCAAACCGTTTCCATCGTCGACCCACACCGCGTCCGGCGCGGTGACCAGGACGTCGGTGACGCCGTTCGCGCACAGCAATGGCTCGAGGATCCCGGCACCGGTCAGTTCGGTCTCTAACAGCCGAAGATTGGCCAGGACCTCGGTATCGCCGAGCATCCCGCCGGATTCGGCCCGGATCGCGGCGGCCACCACGTTGGGCCGCAACGGGGCCGACTCCGTCGCCAGCCGCTCGCGCACCCGCTCGATAAGCGATCCGCTCACGCCGCCCTGGCTTTCGGTCCCGATCCCGCGCGGGGCAGTACCGCCAGCACCCGGCGAGCCGCCGCCGTCAGCGCCGATCGCCGTCCCAGCCGCAGGCCACCGTGTTCTAGCTGCTCGGCCAGTTGCGGCTGAGCTTTCATCGACGCCAGCAGCGGCAGGCCGGTGATGTCGGCGACTTCGGCCGCGCGCAACCCACCCGGCGACGGACCTCGGACCACCAACCCGAGGTTGGGATTGATCGCGGCCAGCACCGGCGTCATCGCCGCCGTCGCCGCGCAGGACCGCACATCACAGGGGCTGAGCACGACGACCAGGTCGGCGGCATCCAGCGCGGCCTGGGTGGCGTCGGTCAGACGACGGGGCAGATCGCAGACGACCGTGACTCCCCCGCGGCGGCCCGCATCGATGACCGCGTCCACCGGCCCCGCGTCCAGCTCGTAGCCGCGCCGCGTGCCGGACAGCAAGCTGATTCCGTGCAGGCGTGGCAGCGCGTCGCGCACGGCCGACCAGTTGAGGCGGCCGCCCTGCAAAGCCAAGTCGGGCCAGCGCAAACCGGGTGTGGCCTCACCGCCGAGCAACAAATCGACGCCGCCGCCCCAGGGATCGAGATCCACCAGCAGTGCATCGGTCGCGGCCCGCGCCAGTGCGGCCGCGAACAACGACGCGCCGGCCCCGCCGCAACCCCCGATCACCGCGACGGCATCGCCGCGCAACCCGTCGTCCCGGATCGATTCGGCGGAGTCGGCGAGCTCGCGGATCAATTCGTGTTCCTGGCCGGGCAGGCTCAGCACGTGTTGGGCGCCGACCGCAATCGCGGCCGCCCAGGTGGCCGTCGCGGGTTCGGCGGCGGTCAGCACAATGAGGTGCGCGCGGCGCGGTAGCGCAGCGCGCCCACAACGATCCGCAGCCACCGCGTCGAGCACCACCGCCGCGGCCGCCGACCACGTTTTCCGACCCACCGCCGAACCACCGGCGTGCACCACTCGAACACCGACCGCGGCGGCCACCCGGTCTAGTTCGTCGCGCAAGATCGGGTCGGTCAGCACCGCCAGTACACCCGTGGAACCCCTGGCTTCGGCGGCGGTGGCGACGGTCACCCCACCACCGTGCGGGCAGCTCAGGATGGGACACCAGTGCCAAACCTGGATTTGTGGAGAGATACGAGAGTGTGCACAAAGGCTTCGGGCCAATGGTTGCCGAGCCTATGGATAACACCGTGCCCGCAACGCGCCGGAGGGCTGCGACGGATGGTCTGAATGCCGGGAAAATTACCCCAGAAAAGGGACGACCCCCGCCAGGGGGGGAGGAGGCGGAGGTCGTCGTGCATCAGCCCCGGGGGGTCGGGCTGATACACCCTCGGCTCAGGCCGAGTAATGCTTACTATACACACGACAGTGGGCGGTGCCGCAAGTAGCTATTTTTTTCAAAGAAACTGTTTGAGCCGCAAAAACACCGTTGGCCTCGTCTGTTACACCCTGCTCAGCCGTGATTTTGCCGGCAACCCCCCGGACGCGCCGACTGACCGACCTATGCTGTGTCGGTGACCGTCTCCGACCCGGACGCGCAGCAGCGAACCTCGGCGCCGACCGCCGCAACGGGCACTCCGCACGCCCGCACCGCGGCCTTCTTCGACCTCGATAAGACGATCATCGCCAAGTCCAGCACCCTGGCGTTCAGCAAACCGTTCTTCAACCAGGGACTGCTCAATCGGCGCGCCGTGCTGAAGTCCAGCTACGCCCAATTCATTTTTCTGCTCTCCGGTGCCGATCATGACCAGATGGACCGAATGCGCACTCACATGACCAACATGTGCACCGGTTGGGACGTCGCTCAGGTCAAGTCGATCGTCAACGAAACCCTGCACGACATCGTGACTCCCCTGGTGTTCGCCGAGGCCGCGGACCTGATCGCCGCGCACAAATTGTGCGGCCGCGACGTCGTCGTGGTGTCCGCATCCGGCGAGGAAATCGTCGCGCCGATCGCCCGCGCGCTGGGTGCCACCCATGCGATGGCGACGCGGATGGTCGTCGAGGACGGCAAGTACACCGGCGATGTCGCCTTCTACTGCTTCGGCGAGGGGAAGGTCCAAGCGATCCGCGAGCTGGCCGCCCGCGAGGGCTATCCGCTGGAACACTGCTACGCCTATTCGGACTCGATCACCGACCTGCCGATGCTCGAGTCGGTCGGGCATCCGAGCGTGGTCAACCCCGACCGCGGGCTGCGCAAGCAAGCGACCGAACGCGGTTGGCCCGTGCTGAGTTTCTCGCGGCCGATCTCGCTGCGAGACCGGATTCCGGCGCCGTCGGGAGCCGCGATGGCCACCACGGCGGCGGTGAGTATCACCGCGCTGGCCGCCGGTGCCGTCACCTATTCGCTGTTGCGCCGCTTCGCGTTCTAACCGCGGGTTCTAGCAAACCCGCCGAGCGTCCGATTTCCTGTGAATTCGCAACGTTCGCAGAATTGGACCTTGCTGTGCTAAGGGTCTAGGAGTACAAAGGAACCACGGAAGCCCGGTAAGGCCAAGGTCGAGCCGGAAGAGAAGGTTCGTTCTCCCAACCCGGGCGCCCAGCACGGTACTCGGCACCCACGCGGAGTCATAGCCGCGATAATGGCAGAAGTGTTGCGGGCCTGCGTAATTGCGAAAAAGCAGAAAGTATGAACAGCCCCTTGGGTGGGGTTGTAACTCGAAGCGTCGCAAGATCGCCGAGGCCACCCACGCACCCCAGAGATGCACGCTTGGTAACCGAGTTCCGTGCTAGCGGGCGGCGGACCGAATATTTCGGAACGCCGCCCGCTCTACATGTCTGAACCCTTTTCGCTCCGCCCCGCTCAACTCTTGCCCGGCAACGACTCGGCGATCGTCAACGCCTCTTGCGCGCCGGCCTGCATTGCCCGGCAACACAGCACCAACCACGCTTCGACGCCGGCCGGTGTTCCCTCGGCGAATCCGCTTGCGGCAGCGCGATAGTCCCCGGGTTTGCGCATCCAGCTCACCTCGGGAACCCCCAGTCCGTGCGGGTCCAGCCCGCTCGCGATCGTCACCAGGCGAGACACCGCCCGCGCGACCACTCCGTCGGCGCTGCCAAATGGCTTGAGCGTCAGCAGTTCTCCATGCGCAACCGCGGCGACCACCGGCGCCGGCACCTGCGTGCGACCGGTGACCAATTCGCCGAGCAGCTCGAGACGCGGCCCGATCTCGGGGGCGGACCGCGGGCGACCCAATTGTTCGTCATCTACCTGGTCGGCCGCCGCCAGCATGTGCAGCCGCGCCAACGCCTGCAACGGCGATCGCCGCCACACCCCGACCAACGCGCCCCCGCCGCCTTCCAGCGCCTGGGCCACCCGCAGCGCTCCGCCGAACACCGGATCGCTCACCCCCGAGCTGTCCGCCAAGTCCTCGAACCGCACCGGGCCGCCGTCGAGCACCGAGGAAGCGCGGGCCGCCCGCAACGCGGCCTCGGCGGCGGTTACCGGCCAGCCGCGCAGATTGGCCCGATGCCGGTGCGCGCGGCCCAACGCGTCGCGGGCCCGGTCACTGGCCTCGGCGACGCCGGGGAGCTCCATCAGCGGAGCCAGCGGGTCTGCCGTCACAGGTTGCCAACCTATCGGGGCGGCATGGACGCCCCGGGAATGGCCTCCAGCAATTGACGGGTGTATTCGTGGCCGGGCCTGGTGAACAGCTCTTCGGTGGCCGCGTGCTCCACGATCCGCCCGGCGCGCATCACCAGCACGTCGTCGGCGATCTGCCGGATCACCGCCAGGTCGTGGCTGATGAATAGGTAGGCCAGGCCCAGTTCGGCCTGCAACGTGGCCAGCAGGTCCAATATCTGCGCCTGCACCAGCACGTCGAGCGCCGACACCGCCTCATCGCACACCAGCACCTCGGGCCGCAGTGCCAACGCCCGCGCGATCGCGACGCGTTGACGCTGACCGCCCGAAAGCTCGCGCGGCAACCTGCCGAGCACCGACGGCGGCAAGGCCACCTGCTCGACGAGCTCACGTACCGCTTTCTCGCGCTGACGGCGGTTGCCGACGCGGTGGATCCGCAACGGCTCCTCGATGGCGCGAAACACCGAGTACATGGGATCAAGACTGCTGTAGGGGTTCTGGAACACCGGCTGCACGCGCCGGCGAAAGGCCATCATCGCGCCCCGGTCCAACGCGTCGGAGATCTCGGTACCGTCGAAAACGACTGTGCCCGAGGTGGGTTGGAGCAAGCCCAACGCCATCCTGGCCACCGTCGATTTGCCCGAACCCGATTCGCCGACAATCGCCAGGGTGCTGGATCTGCGGAGCCGGAACGACACCGCGTCGACGGCGCAGAACTGGGTCCGGCGCCACGGTGCGCCGTGCGACTCGCGGTAGACCTTGGTCAGCTCCGAGGCGACGAGGACGTCGTCGGCCCGGGTGTCCGCCGTCGGCCGCGCCCGTGCCGCACTCCGGGCCGTCAGGGAGGGAGCCGCGGCCACCAGCCGGCGGGTGTACTCGTGTTGGGGATCGCGCAGGATTGACCGCGCGGCACCGGATTCCACCACCACGCCACGGTGTACGACGACCACTCGCTCGGCCCGCTCGGCCGCCAGCGCCAGATCGTGCGTGATCAGCAACAGCGCGGTGCCCAGTTCGTCGGTGAGGTGCTGCAAATGGTCGAGCACCTGCCGTTGCACCGTGACATCCAGCGCGGACGTCGGCTCGTCGGCGATCAGCAGCTGCGGGTGACCCGCCAGCCCGATGGCGATCAGCGCACGCTGGCACATGCCGCCGGACAGTTGGTGCGGGTACTTGCCCACTTGCTTCGCCGGATCCGGCATGCCGGCCTGGGCGAGCAGCTCTACCGCCCGTCGGCGGGCGTCCCGGCCATCGGTGTTGGCCCGCAACGCTTCTGATATCTGAAAGCCGACCTTCCAGACGGGGTTGAGGTTGGTCATCGGGTCTTGGGGCACGTAGCCGATGCGTCGACCCCTGATCGAGCGGAGCAACCGGCGGTCAGCAGCGGTGATGTCCAGCCCGTCAAAAATGATGCGGCCGGCCGTGATTCGCCCGCCGGGCGGCAGCAGCCCGAGAACGGCGGCGGCCGTGGTGGACTTTCCCGATCCCGATTCGCCGACCACGGCGACGGTCTGCCCGCGCATCACGCTCAGATCGACTCCGCTCACCGCGGGAGGGTGATCACCAAACCTGACTTCCAAGCCCTCGACCGACAACAGCGGCGATTCCGCGGGGTTCATGCGCGCTCCGCTCGCGAGGCCGGATCCAGGGCGTCGCGCAAGGCGTCGCCCATCATCATGAAGGCCAGCACCGTAATCGCCAGTGCGCCGGCGGGATAGAACAAGATCGGCGAGCCGGCCCGCAGCCGCGTCTGCGCCAGGTTTATGTCGCCGCCCCACGACACCACCGAGGTCGGCAGTCCGACGCCGAGGTAGGACAGCGTGGCCTCGGTGACGATGAAGGCGCCCTGCGCGATCGTGGACATCGCGATCACCGGGCCGGCGGCGTTGGGCAGTGCGTGCCGCAGCAGGGTTTGAAACCTGCTCAACCCCAATGCTTTAGCCGCGAGCACGTAGTCGCTGGCCCGTACCTCCAGCACCGCACCACGGGCGATCCTGGCCACCTGCGGCCAGCCGAACAAGGCCAGGATGGCGATCACCGTCCACACCGTGCGGTGGTGCAAGACCTGCATGAGCACGATCGCGGCCAGCAGCAGCGGCAGCCCGAAGAAGACGTCGGTGATGCGCGAGACCACCGCGTCGATCCAGCCGCCATAGAAGCCGGCCAGCGCACCCACCGCTCCGCCAACGACAAACACCAGCAGCGTGGCGCCCAACCCGACCGTCACCGACGCCCGCGCCCCATAGACGGTGCGCGCGTAGATGTCGTGGCCCTGCAGATCCGTGCCGAACCAGTGCGCGGCGGACGGATCGAGCAGGCTTTGGCTGGGATCGGCGTAGCTGGGATCGACGTCGGTGAACAGCGCAGGAAACAGTGCGACCAGAAGGATGAGCAGGATCAGCACCGCGGCGACGACGAACTTCGGGCGCCGGTGCAACTTGCGCCAGGTCTCACCCCAAAAACCGGAGTGCTCAGCCATAGCGGATCCTCGGGTCCAGCGCCGCGTAGAGCAGATCGACCAGCAGGTTGGTGATCAGATAGATCAGCACCAAGACCGTCACGATCGAGACCACGGTCGGCGCCTCCTGCCGCGTGACGGCCTGATACAGCACACCGCCGACGCCGTGAATATTGAAGATCCCCTCGGTCACGATGGCTCCGCCCATCAGCGCACCCACATCGGCTCCCAGGAACGTCACCACCGGGATCAGCGAGTTGCGCAGGATGTGCACGGTCACCACGCGCGGCCGCGACAGCCCCTTGGCGGTGGCGGTGCGGACATAGTCGGCGTGGGCATTGGCGGCGACCGCCGAGCGGGTCAACCGCACGATGTACGCGAATGACACTGAGCCCAGAACTATTCCGGGTAGCAGCAAGCGTGCGAACGTCGCCCGTTCGCCGACCGTGACCGGCGCGATACCCAGCTGGACGCCGAACAGGAATTGAGCCAGAAAGCCCAGCACGAAGATCGGGATCGCGATGATGATCAGCCCGGCGATCAGCACCGTCGAATCGAACAGCCCGCCCTGGCGCAGCCCGGAGATCACGCCGAACCCGATGCCCAGCACCGCCTCCACCACCAGCGCGATCAACGCCAGCCGGATCGTGACCGGAAATGCATGTGCCAGAACGGCACTGACCGGCAACCCGGAATAGGCGCGGCCCAGGTCGCCGTGCAGAACGCCGCCGAGGTAGCGCAGATATTGCAGAAGGAAGGGGTCGTCGAGGTGGTAGCGCGCCCGCAGCTGCGCGGCCACCGCCGGGGTCAGCGGCCGGTCCCCGGCGATCGCGGCCAGAGGGTCACCGGGCAACAGGAAGACCATGCCGTAGATCAGCAAGGTGGCGCCCAGGAAGACGGGCAGCATGACGGCGATCCTTCGCGCGATATACCAACCCATGTCTTAGGCCTTGACCATGTTCTCGTAGTCGGGCAGCCCGTTCCACGTGACCCTGACGTTGCTGACTTCCGGCGACCACCCGACCACGGCGATGTAGTACCAGAGCGGCACAGCGGGCATGTCGTGCAACAGGATTCGTTGGGCAACGTTGACCAGAACGTCGGCCTGCTGCAGGCTGGGCGCGGCCTCGGCGGCCGCCAGGCCGGCGTCGAACTCCCGGCTGGAGTATCCGACGTCATTGGATCCCGCGCCGGTCGCGTACAGCGGCGCGACGAACTCGATCATCGACGGATAGTCGCCGATCCAGCCGGCGCGGAAGGCGGTGTCGATGGTGCGGTTGGTGATCTGGGTACGGAACCCCGCGAAGGTGGGGTGCGGCGCGCCGACGACGTCGATGCCGAGCACGTTCTTGATGCTGTTGGCCACCGCGTCCACCCACTCCTGATGGCCGCTGTCGGCGTTGTAGGCGATGGCGTACCGCCCGCTCCACGGCGAGATCGCGTTGGCCTGCGCCCAGAGTTGCCGTGCCCGTTCGGGGTTGAAGTCCAGGGCGTCGTTGCCCGGGATGTTCGGATCGAACCCCGGCAGGGAGCGTGCGGTGAAATCGCGGGCCGGGCTGCGGGTGCCGTTGAAGATCTGCTGACAAATCTGCGGGCGGTTGATGGCCGCCGACAGGGCCAACCGCCGCAGCCGTCCCTCCTCACCACCGAAATGCGGTAGCCGCAACGGCGTGTCGAGCGATTGGCTGACCGCGACCGGTCCGCTGGCGGCGTTGCCGCCCAGGTCGCGCTGATAGATCGTCAACGCGCTGGACGGAATGGTGTCCAGGACATCGAGATTGCCGGACAGCAGGTCGGCATAGGCGGTATCCAGGTTGCCGTAGAACTCGAACCTCAGGCCCTTGTTTCGCGCCTTGCGGTTGCCGTGGTACTCGGGATTGGGTTTCAAGTCGATCTTGACGTTGTGCTCCCAGGCCGGCCCGTCGGGACTGTCGGCCAGCCGATAGGGCCCGTCGCCCACCGGGTTGCGCCCGAACGCCGCCATGTCGCGAAATGCCATGTCCGGCAAGGGGTAGAACGCGTTGTGGCCCAGCCGCAAGGTGAAATCGACGGTCGGCGCCTTGAGCCGCACGGTGAACTCGAGATCGTTGACCACCCGCAAGCCGGACATCGTGGTCGGCTTGCCATCACCCGGCGGACCGGCGACGTCGTCGAATCCGGCGATCGGGCTGAAAAATTCCTGCTGCAGTTGAGCATTGGCGCTCAGGGCGCCATAATTCCACGCGTCGACAAACGAACGCGCCGTCACCGCCGAACCGTCGGTGAACTTCCAGCCCGGTTTGAGAGTGATCCGGTAGTTGACGTTGTCGGTGGTCTCGATCGACTGTGCCACCTCCGGTGCCGGTTTGCCGTCGGCGTCGTAGGACACCAAGCCGGCGAACAGCCGATCCAGGATCCGCCCGCCCAGACTGTCGTTGGTGCCGGTCGGAATCAGCGGGTTGGGCGGTTCGCCGCCATTCACCACGACAAGTTCAGGGCTCAGCGCGCCGCCACCGCAGCCGGCCAGCGACGCGACCGTCAGCATGACGACGCCAGCGAAAGCCGGCCAGGCCGGCCTGCTCCGCATCCACCGCATGACAGCGACCCTAGGGCCTGTGACCGCGCCGGCCACGGAAGGACTGGCTACACAGCTGGAGCGGGCGGGCGGCTAGCGAGGCGCTACTGCTCCAATGCGGTGACGGGATGCACCTGTAATTCGCAGGCGTCGATGGTGGCCGGCACGGTGAGCACGATGATCGTGTTGGGCGGGTTGACCCGCAGCGCGGTGTAGTTCGGGCACGGGTTGCCCTGGCCGTCGACGGCCAACCCCTCCACGATGGCCTGTCCTTGTCCGGCCAATGACAAGGTGACGGTCGGCGGCACGTCGACACTGCTCGGCAAGCCGCCCATGTAACCGCGCGGCGTGGGTTTGGCATGAATGTCCGGCCCGCCGGTACCCGTTTCGATCGCGGGGTAGCCGGTGAGCGTGCAGGGCTCCGCCCCGCCGGCGAGGCTGAACGCCAGGGTCAGCGAGCGGTGGCCCACGGCGCCCTGCGTCGGGGAAGCGGTCACGGCGACTTGCTCCGAGCGGCACGGCTCCGCCTGCTCGCCGACCGGCACCGCCGACGCGTGCGGTCCCAGCACGGCGGCCACCGCGTAATTCGTTGCGGCCGCGGCGAAGCTGAGAAGCAGATAACGGGCACGCCGCCCGCGAAATTCCGGCACAACGCTGATTATGCGGGATGACAACCCGGTTTACCCCTGGATTGAAGCCCACGGGTTCAGCTGGCGGGTCTAGGCTCACAAACGGTTGACGAGCTCGAACCCCGGCCTCGATATAGGAGAGAAGCCAGTGACCGCCACACACACCGAAGGCCCGTCCTCGCATCCGGCCTCGTACCCGCCGCCGGCGCAATTCGCCGAGCAGGCCAACGCCGGTGAGGACCTCTACCGCGAAGCCGAGAAAGACCGGCTGGCGTTCTGGGCCAAGCAGGCCAACCGGCTGTCGTGGGAGACGCCCTTCACCGAGGTGCTGGACTGGTCGAACGCTCCGTTCGCCAAGTGGTTCGCCGACGGGAAGCTCAACGTGGCGTACAACTGCGTCGACCGCCACGTCGAGGCGGGCCTCGGCGATCGGGTCGCCATCCACTGGGAGGGCGAACCCGTCGGCGACAGCCGCAGCCTGACCTATTCCGAGTTGCAGACCGAGGTGTGCAAGGCGGCCAACGCGTTGACCGACCTCGGACTGGTCGCCGGCGACCGGGTCGCGATCTACATGCCGCTGATCCCCGAAGCCGTGGTTGCGATGCTCGCCTGCGCCCGCCTCGGCGTCATGCACAGCGTCGTGTTCGCCGGTTTCACCGCGAAGGCACTAGGCGCCCGGATCGCCGACGCCCAGGCCAAGCTGTTGATCACCACCGACGGGCAGTTCCGCCGCGGCAAGCCCGCGCCGCTGAAGGACGCGGCCGACGAAGCCGTTTCGGATTCGGACAGCCCGGTCGAAAACGTTCTGGTGGTGCGGCGCACCGGAATTGACGTGTCTTGGAATGACGACCGTGATGTGTGGTGGCACGATGTCGTCGACGCCGCGTCCCCCGAGCACACCCCGGAGCCGTTCGACGCCGAGCAGCCGTTGTTCCTGCTGTACACCTCGGGCACCACCGGCAAGCCCAAGGGCATCGTGCACACCAGCGGCGGCTATCTGACTCACGCTTCCTATACGCACTACTACGTCTTCGACATCAAGGCCGACAAGGACGTGTTCTGGTGCACCGCCGACATCGGTTGGGTCACCGGACACACCTACGGTGTCTACGGGCCGCTGTCCAACGGTGTCACCGAGGTGCTCTATGAGGGCACCCCCGACTCACCCACCCAGCACCGGCATTTCGAAATCATCGAAAAGTACGGCGTGACAATCTATTACACCGCACCCACGCTCATCCGTACGTTCATGAAGTGGGGCCGCGAGATTCCGGACGCGCACGACCTGACCAGTCTGCGGCTACTGGGCTCGGTCGGTGAGCCGATCAACCCCGAGGCGTGGCGCTGGTACCGCAAGGTGATCGGCGCCGACAAGCTCCCGATCGTCGACACCTGGTGGCAGACCGAAACGGGCGCCGCGATGATCTCACCGCTGCCCGGAGTCGCTGCGGCTAAACCGGGTTCGGCGATGAGGCCGCTCCCGGGTGTCTCCGCGAAGATCGTCGACGACCACGGCGACGAGCTGGTGCCGGCCGTCCATCAGGGCGAACACGTGACCGGGTACCTGGTGCTGGATCAACCGTGGCCGTCCATGCTGCGCGGCATCTGGGGCGATCCGGATCGCTATGTCGAGACCTACTGGTCCAGGTTCGCCGAGCAGGGCTGGTACTTCGCCGGCGACAGCGCCTATTACGACCGCGACGGCGCGATCTGGGTGGTGGGCCGCATCGACGACGTGATGAACGTGTCGGGGCATCGACTTTCGACCGCCGAGGTGGAGTCGGCGCTGGTAGGCCACGTCGGGGTGGCCGAGGCGGCGGTGGTGGGCATGACCGACGAAACCACCGGCCAGGCGATTTGCGCGTTCGTCGTCCTGTGCGCCGACTTCCAGGTTCATGACGGGATCGTCGACGAGCTGCGCATCCAGGTGGCCACCGAGATCTCACCGATCGCGAAGCCGCGCGAGGTCCACGTGGTGCCCGAGCTGCCGAAGACCCGCAGCGGCAAGATCATGCGCCGGCTGCTGCGCGACGTCGCCGAAAAACGCGACCTCGGCGATACTTCGACGTTGCTCGATCCGGGTGTGTTCGACGCGATCCGAGCGGCGAAGTAACGCGCGGACTCAGGCGGGTATCGGGACGAAGCCCGCGCCGGGCCGGTGTTTGGCGTTGATGTCGGCCAGCACCGCGTTGAACGACATCACCACCGCCGGAGTGTGCAGCGGGATGTACTTGATGACGCAGGTCGGCAGGTTGTCGCTGAACGCGCCGTGGATCATCCCGACCAACAGGTTGTCGACGGTCACCGGCCCGCCCGAGTCACCCGGCCGGCCGCACACCTGCATGACGATGGTCCCCGGATCCTGGCCCGGCCCCCAGGTGACGCCGCACGAATTGCCGGTCGTACGGCCCTGCTTGCAGGCGATCTGACCGAACACCGGTTCCGGACCGATGCCGTTGATGACGAAGCCGCCGTAGTTGGCCACCGGCGCGACCTTGGCCTGATCGAATTTGATCACCGCGTAGTCGAGGGCGTCGTTGCCCGCAACCATCGTTCCCAGCGTGCCTCGGCCTTCGGCGGCCTCGGCGGCGACCTGCGCGCCCGGGCCACCGCAGTGCGCGGAAGTGAAGCCGATCAGCTCACCGGCGGCATCGCCGCCGATGGTCGTCAGGGTGCACATCGTGTCCCCGTTGATGACGATGCCCGCACCGCCACCCATCGGCACCCGGTCGTCCGCGGCCGCGACGTTTGCGGGCAAACCAGGCTGGACGAGGAGCACGGTCACCAGCACCGCCACAATGCACCGATGTGCGGTCTGCAATGCGTAGCTCCCATCAGCGGGCCGGATGTCGGAGAACAGCTGCGCCAGTCTAGATGATCACCCCGGTACCCCTCTTGCTGTGCGAATAGCGGTGAGCGGGCAATCGGCCCGGCCCCCTTTGGTTGCCGGGCGTCGCGGTCTTCGGCTGGCCTCGTCTGGCATCGCAGCACATGGCAACATGAACCGCGACGACAGCGAACGGGCTCGGTGACGATGCGAGCCGTGCAACGGCTCGATGACGAGCCGGGCAATTGAACGGAGAGGACCGTCTGTGAGCAAAGTCGATCGCAAAAATGGGGTGCCGAACACGCTGACCACGATTCCGTTGGCCGACCCGCACGCCAGCCAAGGCGAGCCGTCGATCGGTGACCTGATCAAAGACGCGACGACTCAGGCGTCCACCCTGGTGCGGGCCGAGGTCGAGCTGGCCCGCGCCGAAATCGTCCGCGACATCAAGAAGGGCCTCACCGGCAGCGTCTTCTTCATCGCCGCGCTGGTGGTGCTGTTCTACTCCACCTTCTTTTTCTTCTTCTTCCTCGCCGAGTTGCTCGACAACTGGCTGTGGCGCTGGGTGGCCTTCCTGATCGTGTTCGCGATCATGGTCGTCGTCGGAGCCGTACTGGCGCTGCTGGGCTATTTGAAGGTGCGCCGGATCCGCGGACCGCGCGAGACCATCGAATCGGTCAAGGAGACGCGTACCGCGCTTACCCCCGGCCACGACAAGACCCCCGCCGCGACCAAGCAGCTCAGCGAGGCCCCCGGTAAGCACGCCAAGCCCGAAAACGGCAACCCCAGCGATCCCTCAGGTTGGTAGATGGCAGTACCAGATCCGTCGGTGGTCCGCATCGACGGGCCGTGGCGCCATTTAGACGTGCACGCCAACGGCATTCGCTTCCACGTCGTCGAGGCGCTACCGTCCGGCCCCGGCGCACCCGCGGCCGCGACCGCACGACCGCTGGTAATGCTGCTGCACGGTTTTGGTTCGTTTTGGTGGTCGTGGCGTCACCAGCTGCGCGGGCTGACCGATGCCCGCGTGGTCGCGGTCGACCTGCGCGGCTACGGCGGCAGTGACAAACCGCCCCGCGGCTACGACGGCTGGACGCTCGCCGGCGATACGGCCGGACTCATTCGCGCGCTTGGACATTCGTCGGCGACGCTGGTCGGCCACGCCGACGGCGGGCTGTGCTGCTGGACCACCGCGCTGCTGCACTCGCGGCTGGTGCGCGCCATCGCGCTGATCAGCTCGCCACACCCGGCAGCGTTGCGACGATCAGCGTTGACGCGCCGCGATCAGAGTTCGGCATTACTGCCGACCTTGCTGCGTTATCAGGTGCCGGCGTGGCCCGAGCGCCTGCTGACCCGCGATAACGGCGCCGAGATCGAACGTCTCGTCAAAAGCCGTAGCTCCGCTAAATGGGTTGCCTCCGAGGACTTTTCACAGACCATCGGCTATCTGCGCACGGCGATCCAGATTCCCGGGGCGGCGCACTGCGCACTGGAATACCAGCGCTGGGCGGTGCGCAGCCAGCTGCGCGACGAAGGCAGACGATTCATGAAATCGATGTCGCGGCAGCTGGGGGTGCCGCTGCTACACCTGCGCGGCGACGCCGATCCCTATGTGCTGGCCGACCCGGTCGACCACAGCCAGCGCTATGCGACGCAGGGCCGCTATGTATCCATCACCGGCGCAGGGCATTACAGTCACGAAGAGATGCCCGAGGAAGTCAACAAAAACCTGATGAGGTTTTTCGAGCAGGTGCACTGACGGCGGATCAGCTGACGCAGGTCCCGGTGCCCACCTGTTGGGTGGCACCGATCTTGGCCAGCTGGCCGGCCACCTCGCCGGCGGTCAACACGAACCCGGTATCGGGATCGTCGACGGCCGCGCCGAACACCACACCGAGCACGTGACCGCTGAGGTCGATCAACGGGCCGCCCGAATTACCTTGCTCCACATTGGCTCTGATGGTGTAGACGTCGCGGGTAACCGGCGTCGGATCCCGGTAGATATCGGGGCCGCTGAGTTTGATGGCTTCGCGAATCCTGGCCGGGGTCGCGGTGAAGTTGCCCCCACCCGGGTAGCCCAACACCACCACGTTGGTGCCGGTTTTCGCCTCGGTTTCGCTGAAAGCCAGCGGCGGCGGCGGCAAGTTCGGAATCGCAAGAATCGCAATGTCGACCGACGGGTCGTAGGAAACGACGGTGGCGTCCAACGGATTCCCGCTGGCGTAGATCTGGACGCTGCTGGACCCGGCCACCACGTGTGCGTTCGTCATCACCCGATCGGGAGCGATCACAAATCCCGTGCCCTCCAACACTTTCTGGCAGCTGGGCGCCAGGCTGCGTACCTTCACGACGCTGGGCGCAGCGGCCGTTACCACCGGATTGGTGGCCAGCGCGGGATCCGGTGATTCGACCGGGATCACCGGCGTGCGGCTGAACGGCTCCAGCACCGCGGGCAGCCCCGAGGTATTCAGCAGCGCCGAAAGGCGTTTGGGGACAGTCTTCAACCACGGGGGTGCGAAGTTGTTGACCTCGGCGAGCACCCGCGAACCGCGGACCGCGGCCGCCAGCTCGGGCTGGTCTTTCGACTGGGTCAGCGGCGTCGCCAGCAGCCACGCGGCGGTGAGCACCACGACGAGCTGCACTCCCACCCCGATGACCGAGTCGGCGGTTCGGATTGCGCGGCTGTGGATTGCGCCGCGCACCGCCCGTCCCAGCACCACACCGGCCACTTCACCGACGACGACCAGCGCGAGAATCAGGAACAGCGCGCCGAACAGCTTGGCGCGCGGCGCGGCGATGTGGCTGACGATGTGTGGCGCCAGCAGCACTCCGGCGATCGCGCCCAGCAGCACGCCGACAAACGAAAACAGCGAACCCACCGCGCCCGATCGCCAGCCCGAGATGGCCGCGATGAAGGCGACTGCGAGAACGGCAATATCCAGCCACTGCGATGGGGTCATCGAGTTCATCGCGCGCCGCCCTGCTGGCCGACCAGCACCATCGCGTCGTCGAGCTCACGGACGTTGTTGGTGTCCCATGGCTTTGCCCAACCGGCGACGTCGAGTACGGCAGAAATCACCTGGCCAGTGAATCCCCAAACCAGCATCTGATTCAGCAGAAACGCCGGACCGGCCCAACGATTGCCGAGGTCGCCGCGGTAGACCATCAGCCGATTGTCCGGATTGATGAACGCGCGCACCGGAACCCGCGACACGATCGCCGTTTCGGCTTCGTTGACCACGGCGACCGGTCCGGGGTCCGGCGAGTACGCCAGCACCGGGACGACATGGAACTGCGACGGCGCGATGAATGCCTTTTCCATCGTGATCAGGGGATGCAGCCGGGCGACGTCGATCCCGGTCTCTTCGTGTGCTTCTCGCAGCGCGGTGGCAACCGGCCCGCGATCGCCGGGGTCGGATGCGCCGCCGGGAAAGGCCGCCTGGCCCGCGTGGTGCCGCAGCGACGACGCCCGCACCGTGAGCAACAGGTCGGCGTCGTCGGGCACACCGCCGTCCTCGGGCCCGGACTCGGGACCCGAAAACAGAACCAGCACAGCGGCCTCGCGATCGTCGTGCTCGGACGCTGCCCTGGCCGCGGTCACCATCGCCAACACATCGGGTGGCAAGCGGCGCCGGTAAGCGTCCGGGATCTGACCTACGTTGTCGACCAACGGACGCAACCAGGACGGGCAGACGTCGGGCGTCAGGGGAACCGTCCCCTGTGCGCGGGCGGCACCCCCAGCACTCACCGGCGCCTCCTTGTTGGGTCCACCTGCCCAGCCTGTTTCGGACCGCCGAACTCGGTCATCTGTCGTTTCCTACCGCGGCCGCGATCTCGTCGGCACTCGCGAAATCGCGCAGCAGCGTCTGCGCAACGCTACCGTCCGGTCGCAGCACCACCGTCGCGGGCACCACATTTGCCACCTTGAGTGCGGCGGCAATCAGCCGCCGCCCATCCTGCAAGGTCGGGAGCCGAACCCCCAGTTCCGCCAACCGCAGCAGCGCGGCGGTCTCATTCTCGTCTTGATGCACGGTCACCACCATGACGTCGGATCCGACCCGTCGCTGATATTCGGCCATCGCGGGCAGTTCGGCCGCACACGGCGCACACCAGTACGCCCACAGATTGATGACCACCCGGCGTCCGGCCAGCGCGCGAGCGACGTCGACGGTCGATCCGTCGGCCGCGCATTCGACCAGCACACCACGCAAGGCCGCGGGGCCGGGACCGTTGCCCGGCGCGGGGCAGGGCGGCAGGTTGGCTCGCGCCCGGGGCCCGGCCAGCGCGGCCGGTGTATCGGCGTCGCGGTGCTCGCGAGCGGGCGGCGGCCGGAATGTCGCGGTTGGCGCGGACTCGTCGCGCAGTTGCGCGACGAGCGCGGCGGCCAGCGCGACCACCACCGCCAAGATCGCGATGGTCCAGCGGGTTTTCGGGGTCAACGTCCTGGCCGTGTTACAGCCCGACCAGGGAGAGCAGGTGTTCGGCTTCGGGACCCTGCACCAGGGCCGCGGCCAGCGCCGGTTCGGTGGGGCCGAGCCCGAACGACGGGCAGTCTTTGGCCAGCACGCAGACCCCGCAGGCCGGTTTGCGTGCGTGGCAGACCCGGCGGCCATGGAAGATCACGCGGTGGCTCAGCAGGGTCCATTCCTTGCGTTCCACCAGTTCGCCGACGGCGTGCTCGATCTTGACCGGGTCCGTTTCGGCGGTCCAATGCCATCTGGCCACCAGCCGCTGGAAATGGGTGTCGACGGTGATCCCGGGGATGTCGAAGGCGTTGCCCAGGACGACGTTGGCGGTTTTGCGCCCGACCCCGGGCAGCGTCACCAACTCGTCCATGGTGGACGGCACCTCGCCGTCGAACCGCTCAACCAGCGCCTGCCCCAGGCCGATCAGCGAGCTCGCCTTGTTGCGGAAGAAGCCAGTGGGGCGGATGAGGTTTTCCAGCTCGTCGCGATCGGCTTTCGCATAATCCAATGCCGACTTATATCGCGCGAATAATGCCGGCGTCGTCAGGTTGACCCGTTTGTCGGTGCTCTGCGCCGAAAGAATGGTGGCCACCGTCAGTTCCAGCGGCGATCTGAAATCCAGCTCGCAATGCGCGTCCGGAAACGCTTGTGCCAGTGTGCGATTCATCCGCCGTGCCCGACGCACCAACCCGGCTCGAGTTTCGGAGGCCCAACGCCGGGCAAGTGCGGAACCGGGCTTGGAATCAGGCGTAGCCGCCTTGGTTTTCGAACGCCCAGACGGCCTTGCCACTGTCACCTACGACAGAGTACTGATTTCGTAATCTCACTGAGACCTTGGCCATGTTTACTCTCCTTGTGTCGTGGTTGCTGGTGGCGTGCGTGCCGGGGCTGGTAATGCTCGCTGCGCTCGGCTTGGGGCGGCTCGAAAAGGAGCTCGCGCGCGAGTCGATCACGCGCACGGACGTCGAGCAATTTCTCGAACAGGCGCAGGCCATGGATATGCACACGCTGGCCCGGGAAGGGATGCCCGAGGCGCTGGAATACCTGCATCGTCGCCAGGCCCAGCAACTTGCACTGTCCCCGCCGCCCAGCGGTCGCCATCGCGCCGAATCGCTGCTCGCGACCGCCTTCACCGATCCCCCCGCGCGCGCTGTACCGATGCGAATACACGCCCATTCAGGCGCAAATACGCAATTTGAGGGGACTAGACACGTCAATCGTGTGTAGCGTTGGCACGTTGGCCTACCTCTAGACTCGTCACACGGGCTAGGTAGGTATCCATATCACTTCGTTGGAAAGCTGAAGAGGCAAAGTGGACGAGATCCTGGCAAGGGCAGGAATCTTCCAAGGGGTTGAACCCGGCGCAGTCACCGCACTGACCAAGCAATTACAACCCGTCGACTTCCCGCGTGGACACACCGTTTTCGCGGAAGGGGAACCAGGCGATCGGCTGTACATCATCGTCTCGGGGAAGGTCAAGATCGGTCGCCGATCGCCCGATGGCCGGGAGAATCTGCTGACGATCATGGGCCCGTCGGACATGTTCGGCGAATTGTCGATCTTCGACCCAGGACCCCGGACATCGAGCGCCACCACGATCACCGAGGTGCGCGCGGTATCGATGGACCGCGACGCGTTGCGGGCATGGATCGCCGATCGGCCCGAAATCGCCGAACAGTTGCTGCGGGTCCTCGCCCGACGGCTGCGTCGCACCAACAACAACCTGGCCGACCTCATCTTCACCGACGTGCCCGGCCGGGTGGCCAAGCAGCTGCTCCAGCTCGCCCAGCGTTTCGGCACCCAGGAGGGTGGCGCGATGCGGGTCACCCACGACCTGACCCAAGAGGAGATAGCCCAGTTGGTTGGCGCTTCCCGGGAGACGGTCAACAAGGCGCTCGCCGATTTCGCCCACCGCGGGTGGATCCGGCTGGAGGGTAAGAGCGTGCTGATCTCGGACTCCGAGCGACTGGCCCGCCGAGCGAGGTAAGCCCGCGCATTGCGCGGGCGCAACCGAGCGAGCATCCAACCCCGAGCGAGGTAAGCCCGCGCATTGCGCGGGCGCAACCGAGCGAGCATCCAACCCCGAGCGAGGTAAGCGCCGGGTTCTACTGCGAGACGTTCATTCTCGCTGCAGATAGTCCAGCTGCGCCTGCACGGACCATTCGGCCGCGTCCCACAGCTTCTCGTCGACGTCGACATAGACGTATTCGACGATCTGACGGGCGGTGGCGTCGCCACCGAGGTCCCACAGCGCCGCGCGCACCTGCTCGAGCCGCTCGTGGCGGTGCGTCAGGTAACCGGTCGTGACAGATTCCAGGTCGGCCAGGTCGGGCCCGTGCCCGGGCAACACCGTGCGACGGCCCAGACCGCGCAGCCGCCGCAGCGACTCCAGGTAATCGGCCAGGCTGCCGTCTTCGTTGTCGATGACGGTGGTGCCGCGGCCGAGCACGCTATCCGCGGTCAATACCGCGTCGTCGAGCAGGAACGACAGCGAGTCGGCGGTGTGTCCCGGCGTCGCCATCACCTTGATCTTCAGCCCGGCGGCATCGATGACCTCGCCGTCGACCAGCTCGCCGCCGAGGCCGCGCAGGAATCCGCTGCCGGCCGAGCGTACGGTCGCGCCGGTGAGCTCGACCAATTTGTCGATGCCGTCGGTGTGGTCACCGTGCCGGTGACTGATAAGGACCAACGCGATACGGCCCAACGAAGCGATCCGGGCGATGTGCTCGTTGTCGTCGGGCCCCGGATCCACGATGACCAGCTCGTCGCTGCGTGGACCGCGCAACACCCAGGTGTTGGTGCCTCCCAGGGTCAGCAAGCCGGGGTTGTCGGCCAGCAGGACCGAGGCAGTGTCGGTGACCGCCCGCAAACTGCCGTATGCGGGATGGGACAGCGGCTCTGCGGTCTCGGTCACGGCCGTCAGCCGACCTCCACGATCAACTCGACTTCGACGGGCGCATCCAGCGGCAGC
The DNA here is from genome assembly GCF_026625985.1 of Mycobacterium sp. Aquia_213. Taxonomy (NCBI): domain Bacteria; kingdom Bacillati; phylum Actinomycetota; class Actinomycetes; order Mycobacteriales; family Mycobacteriaceae; genus Mycobacterium; species Mycobacterium sp. Aquia_213. Next base: position 437,376 of record NZ_CP113116.1, on the reverse strand, counting down.
TCGGATACGCCGACCGCCGAACGCGCATGCGCGCCTTGGTCGCCGAACACCTCACCCAGCAGGTCGGAGGCCCCGTTGACGACGCCGGGCTGGCCGTTGAAGCCGGGAGCCGAGGCGACGAATCCGACGACCTTGACCACCCGGGTCACCGCGTCGATACCCACCAGCGAGTTCACCGCCGCCAGCGCGTTGAGCGCGCACAGCCGTGCCATCGCCTTGCCGTCGTCGGGAGTCACGTCGGCACCGACCTTGCCGGTGCCCACCAACTTTCCGTCCACGATCGGCAGCTGGCCCGAGGTATAGATCAGGTTGCCGGTCCGCACCGCGGGAACGTAAGACGCCAGCGGCGCAACCAACTCCGGAAGCACGACACCGAGTTGCCCGAGGCGAGCCGATGCAGTCATGTCCCCGAGACCTCTTACTTAGGGCGCTTCAGGTAGGCCACGTGTTGCTCGCCGGTGGGCCCTTGCAGCACGGACACCAGCTCCCAACCGTCGGCTCCCCACTGGTCGAGGATCTGTTTGGTCGCGTGCGTCAGCAGCGGAACCGTGGCGTATTCCCATGGGGTCGGTTGGCTCATGACGCGAGCTTATCGGTCGTGCGTGAACCACACGGGCCAGCCCGGTAGACCGCGATCCGACGTAGCTACCCGATTTGCGGGGGCCCCGAAGGGCTCGGGCTAGCATGCGATGGTGGCAACCACTTCTAGCGGCAACGCTGCCGTCGGCTGGCCGGCACGATTGTCGAAGGCCCGCTTGCACTTCGTCACCGGCAAAGGCGGGACGGGCAAATCGACGATCGCGGCCGCGCTGGCGCTGACCCTGGCGGCGGGCGGCCGCAAAGTCCTCCTGGTGGAAGTGGAGGGTCGCCAAGGGATTGCGCAACTCTTCGACGTTCCGCCGCTGCCCTACCAAGAACTCAAGATCGCCACCGCCGAGCGGGGCGGCCAGGTCAACGCCCTGGCGATCGACATCGAAGCCGCGTTTCTGGAATACCTCGACATGTTTTACAACCTCGGGATCGCCGGACGGGCCATGCGCCGCATCGGCGCCGTCGAGTTCGCGACGACGATCGCACCCGGCCTGCGCGACGTGCTGCTCACCGGCAAGATCAAGGAGACCGTGGTCCGCAAGGACAAGAACAAGCTGCCCGTATACGACGCGATAGTCGTCGACGCACCACCGACCGGCCGCATCGCACGTTTCCTGGATGTCACCACGGCGGTGTCCGATCTCGCCAAGGGCGGGCCGGTGCACTCGCAGAGCCAGGGCGTGGTCAAGCTGCTGCATTCCGAGGTGACCGCGATCCACTTGGTCACGCTGCTCGAAGCACTGCCGGTGCAGGAGACGATGGAAGCCATCGAGGAGCTTGCCGAGATGCAACTGCCGATCGGCAGTGTGATCGTGAACCGCAACATTCCGGCATACCTGGAGCCCCGCGACCTGGCCAAGGCCGCGGAGGGCGATGTCGACGCAGACTCGGTGCGCGCCGGTTTGAAGACGGCCGGAATTGAGCTGAGCGACAACGACTTTGCCGGCTTGTTGACCGAAACCATTCAGCACGCGACCCGGATTGCCGCACGGTCCGAGACCGCGCAGCAGCTCGACGCGCTGCGAGTCCCACGGCTGGAGTTGCCCGCGATCTCCGACGGAGTCGACCTCGGCAGCCTATATGAGCTTTCGGAATCGCTTGCACAGCAGGGAGTTCGATGAGTACTACACCGAAAACCCTTGACATGGCCGCGATCCTGACCGATCGTTCCAACCGCGTCGTGGTGTGCTGCGGGGCCGGCGGGGTGGGCAAGACGACCACCGCGGCGGCGATGGCATTACGCGCGGCCGAGTATGGCCGCACCGTATGCGTTTTGACGATCGACCCGGCCAAACGGCTAGCACAGGCGCTGGGCGTCAACGACCTTGGCAATACGCCGCAACGGGTACCGCTGGCGCCCGAGGTCACCGGCGAGCTGCACGCGATGATGCTGGACATGCGCCGCACTTTCGACGAGATGGTGATCCAATACTCCGGAGACGCTCGGGCACAGGCGATTTTGGATAACCAGTTCTATCAAACGGTCGCCACATCCCTCGCCGGCACTCAGGAGTACATGGCGATGGAGAAGCTTGGCCAGCTGCTGGCCGAGGACCGCTGGGACCTGGTGGTGGTGGACACTCCCCCGTCGCGCAATGCGCTGGACTTCCTGGACGCACCGAAACGACTGGGCAGCTTTATGGATAGCCGATTGTGGCGGTTGCTGCTCGCGCCCGGCCGGGGCATCGGGCGATTAGTCACCGGCGCAATGGGTTTGGCGATGAAGGCGCTCTCGACGGTGCTGGGCTCGCAGATGCTGGGTGACGCCGCGGCGTTCGTGCAATCACTGGACGCCACCTTCGGCGGCTTCCGCGAGAAGGCGGATCGCACCTACGCGCTGCTGAAAAGGCGCGGCACCCAGTTCGTGGTGGTGTCGGCGGCCGAACCCGATGCGCTGCGCGAGGCATCCTTCTTCGTCGACCGGCTGTCCCAAGAGAGCATGCCGCTGGCGGGGCTCATCCTGAACCGCACCCATCCCCTGTTGTGCTCACTGCCGGTGGAACGGGCAATCGACGGTATCGAGTCGCTGAAGTCCGATGCGGACACCGATGCCGCTTCGCTGACCACGGCCGTGCTCACGATTCACGCCGAGCGGGGCCAGACCGCCAAGCGAGAGATCCGGTTGCTGTCCCGGTTCACCGGCGCCAACCCGCACGTGCCGGTGGTGGGCGTTCCGTCGCTCCCGTTCGACGTATCGGACCTGGAAGCCCTGCGGGCGCTCGCCGATCAGATCACCGCAACCGGCGACGACCCGGCCCGCGCTGCGGATCGCTGAGCACCCGCCAAAAGAAACGCCTGCCGGGGAGCGATGTGCCCTGCTCAGAGGGGGCGACAGGGCTTGTTCAACAGGCCGCTGAGCGGCCGCCAAAAATTGAGCCGGTTGGTGACCATTGCACACACGCGCAGCTATGACAGCGAAATGCCATCTCGCACAAGGAAGTTCGCGTTAGAATGACTATTGAACATGCGCTGAATCCAACCAGCGCTGTAACAATTCTGTAATAATAAGTTTCGGCCTACCAGTGCGCCGCCACGACGCGGCGCACCCGCTTTCAAAGCGTCAGCTGACGCCGCGGTTCCGGCGCTTGTCGAAGAAATCGGACCACGAAATTACCTCGGGGTGCTGCTTGAGCAGCGCCCGGCGCTGCCGCTCGGTCATACCGCCCCAGACACCGAACTCGACCTTGTTGTCCAGCGCGTCGGCTCCGCATTCCTGCATCACCGGGCAGTGACGGCAGATCACCGCCGCCTTGCGCTGGGCAGCGCCCCGAACAAACAGTTCGTCGGGGTCAGTGGTCCGGCATAGCGCTTGGGACACCCAGGCAATTCGTTCTTCAGCATCCACACTGTGCAGCACCCCCTGTGCCGCGGCAATGTTGGTTCGGCGTGCCGCCGGTCGTGTTCCTGACACGAGCTGTTCCCTTCCTCCCGGTCGCAATTTACGACCGCCCTCCTTGGGTGGCAGATCGTTGATGCGATCCACGCCACACTGTGCGGATCGGTGTTACCTGAATCTCACCGTCTGTATAAGTTAGGTGGTCAGGGGTCAATTGCGCAACAGTCTGATAACGCTTTTTTTGGGACGGGCGTGCCGTCTTATCGTTGAGCGTAAGCCGGATCATGAGATTGAGTACCCCTTTTGGGTGGCTGATATGTAACGCGAGCGAAAACATCCCATCCCGATAGTCAGCAAAGCCGCAGGTCACGTGTTCTGGGTCCGCTGTGCGGATCGACGGCGCGTCGCGCGACAAGGGCCGGTTACTGTAGTACGCATGTCAGACCGCCCCCCGGCAGCTCTCACAATTCTTAAGCTGGCTGGCTGCTGTCTGCTGGCGAGTGTGGTAGTCACGGCGCTGATGTTCCCGATGGCCGGCGGCCTGGGGCTGATATCCAACCGGGCGTCCGAGGTGGTCGCCAACGGCTCGGCCCAGCTTCTCGAGGGACAGGTGCCCGCCGTCTCGACGATGGTCGACGCGAAGGGCAACACCATCGCGTGGCTGTACGAGCAGCGCCGGTTCGAGGTGCCCACGGACAAGATCGCCAACACTATGAAGCTGGCGATCGTCTCGATCGAGGACAAGCGGTTCGCCGAACACAACGGGGTGGACTGGAAGGGCACGCTGACCGGGCTGGCGGGTTACGCGTCCGGCGACGTCGGGACCCGAGGGGGCTCGACGATCGAGCAGCAGTACATCAAGAACTACCAACTATTGGTGACCGCGAAGACCGATGCCGAAAAGCGCGCGGCCGTCGAAACAACGCCGGCACGCAAGCTGCGCGAGATCCGGATGGCGCTCACGCTCGACAAGACCTTCACCAAGCCGGAGATCCTGACCCGCTACCTGAACCTTGTCTCCTTTGGTAACGGCTCGTTCGGGGTGCAGGACGCGGCGCAGACCTACTTCGGTATCAACGCGTCGGATCTGAACTGGCAGCAGGCGGCGCTGCTGGCCGGCATGGTGCAGTCGACCAGCACGCTCAACCCGTACACCAACCCCGACGGTGCGCTGGCCCGGCGGAACCTGGTCCTCGACACGATGATCGACAACCTGCCGCAGGAGGCCGACGCGCTGCGTGCCGCCAAGGCGACGCCGCTGGGAATCTTGCCGCAGCCCAACGAGCTGCCCCGCGGGTGCATCGCGGCCGGCGACCGTGCCTTCTTCTGTGACTACGTGCAGGAGTACCTCTCCCGCGCCGGTATAAGTAAGGAACAGGTGGCCAGGGGCGGCTACCTGATCCGCACCACGCTGGACCCGGACGTGCAGATCCCGGTCAAGACCGCGATCGACAGATTTGCGAGTCCGACCCTGCCGGGAATCTCGAGCGTGATGAGCGTGATCCGGCCCGGCAAGGATTCGCACAAGGTGATGGCCATGGCCAGCAACCGCACCTACGGACTCGACGTCGACGCCGGCCAGACCATGAGGCCGCAGCCGTTCTCCCTCGTCGGCGACGGCGCGGGGTCGGTGTTCAAGATCTTCACCACCGCCGCCGCACTGGACATGGGTATGGGCATCAACGCCAACCTCGAGGTGCCGCCGCGGTTCCAGTCCAAGGGCCTGGGTAGCGGTGGCGCCAAGGGCTGCCCCAAGGACACCTGGTGCGTGGTCAACGCCGGTAACTACCGCGGGTCGATGAACGTGACCGATGCGTTGGCCACCTCACCCAACACCGCGTTCGCCAAGCTGATCTCGCAGGTCGGGGTGACGCGCACGGTCGACATGGCGGTCAAGCTCGGGCTGCGGTCCTACGCCGATCCCGGCACCGCCCGTGACTACAACCCCGACAGCAACGAGAGCCTCGCCGACTTCGTCAAACGCCAGAACATCGGCTCGTTCACTCTTGGTCCGATCGAGGTGAACGCGCTGGAGCTGTCCAATGTCGCGGCCACGCTGGCCTCCGGGGGCGTGTGGTGCCCGCCCAACCCGATTGACAAGCTGATCGACCGCAACGGCAACGAAGTCGCCGTGACCACCCAGACCTGCGACCAGGTGGTGCCCGAAGGGTTGGCCAACACCCTGGCCAACGCGATGAGCAAGGACGCGACGGGCGGCGGGACCGCGGCCGGTTCGGCCGGTGCGGCGGGATGGGACCTGCCGGTGTCCGGTAAGACCGGCACCACCGAGGCCCACCGCTCCTCCGGGTTCGTCGGCTTCACCAGCCGCTACGCGGCGGCCAACTACATCTACGACGACTCCACCTCGCCGACGGACCTGTGCTCGTCCCCGCTGCGCCACTGCGGCGAGGGCGACTTGTACGGCGGTAACGAGCCCGCACGGACCTGGTTCACCGCCATGAAACCGATCGCCCTGAGCTTCGGCGACATCAAGTTGCCACCGACGGATCCCCGGTACGTCGAGGGTTCACCCGGCTCACGGGTGCCCAGCGTCGCGGGCATGGATGTGGACGCCGCACGCTCGCGCCTCAAGGAGGCCGGCTTCCAGGTCGCCGACCAGACCAATTCGGTCAACAGCACCGCGAAATTGGGCGAGGTAGTCGGAACGGCGCCGTCCGGCAATACGATTCCGGGTTCCGTCGTCACCATTCAGGTCAGTAACGGGATCCCGCCGCCACCGCCCATGCCGCCGGACGGTGTGCCGCTGCCGGTCGGCTCGCAGGTGATAGAAATCCCCGGGCTGCCGCCGATCACCATTCCGCTGCTGGCACCGCCGCCACCGCCCGGACAGCCGCCTCCCTAGGCGCGCAACGGCGCGACACACGGCTCCTGATTCAGCGCCCCGCAGTAAACTGCGCGCATGGCTGATGTCTTGCCCGCCCTGATCCGCACCGGCGCTGTCGCGATCGGTTCGACCGTCGCCGGCATCGGTTACGCCGCGGTCGTCGAGCGCAACGCCTTCGTCCTGCGCGAGATAACGATGCCCGTCTTGTCGCCGGGTTCCACACCGCTGCGCGTACTACATATCAGCGATCTGCACATGATGCCCAACCAGCGCCGCAAGCAGGCCTGGCTGCGTGAGCTGTCCGGCTGGGAGCCCGACCTGGTCGTTAACACCGGCGATAACCTGGCCCACCCCAAAGCGGTCCCCGCGGTCATCCAGGCCCTGGGCGATCTGCTGTCGCGGCCGGGTGTCTTCGTCTTCGGCAGCAACGACTATTTCGGCCCGCGGCTGAAGAATCCGCTGAACTACCTGACCAACCCGTCCCACCGGATAAAGGGAGAACCGCTGCCCTGGCAGGATCTGCGGGCGGCGTTCACCGAGCGTGGCTGGCTTGACCTCACCCACACTCGGCGCGAGTTCGAGGTGGCCGGCCTGCACCTGGCCGCTTCGGGCGTGGACGACCCGCACATCGACCGCGACCGCTACGAGACGATCGCGGGCCCGGCCAGCCCGGCGGCGAATCTGCGGCTGGGACTGGTGCACTCCCCCGAGCCGCGGGTGCTGGATCGCTTCGCCGCCGACGGCTACCAGTTGGTGATGGCCGGACACACGCACGGCGGGCAACTGTGCCTGCCTTTCTACGGCGCGCTGGTGACGAACTGCGGCCTGGACCGCACCCGGGCGAAGGGGCCGTCGCGCTGGGGCGCCAATATGCAGCTACATGTCTCGGCGGGCCTGGGCACCTCCCCGTTTGCGCCGGTGCGGTTCTGCTGCCGGCCCGAAGCAACCATGCTGACGTTGATCGCCGCCCCGATGGGTGGGCGGGACTCCAGCAGCAACCTGGGCCGCTCGCAGCCTGCGGCATCGCTGCGTTGAACGATCGGACCCAGATCGCGGTCCGCAGCCTGTCGCGAAGCTGGACGGACAATGCGGTCCGGCTGATCGAGGCCGACGCCCGTCGCAGCGCCGACACTCACTTGTTGCGCTACCCGCTGCCATCGGCCTGGTCCACCGATGTCGACATTGCGCTGTACCTCAAGGACGAGTCGACGCACATCACCGGCAGCCTCAAGCACCGGCTGGCGCGCTCGCTGTTTCTGTATGCGCTGTGCAACGGCTGGATCGACGAGGGCACGACGGTCGTAGAGGCGTCGTCGGGTTCGACGGCAATATCCGAGGCGTACTTCGCCTCCCTGCTGGGTCTGCCGTTCGTCGCCGTGATGACGGAGGGCACTAGCCAGTCGAAGGTCGCGCTGATCGAATCACAAGGCGGCCGTTGCCATTTCGTGCAGAACTCCAGCGAGGTGTACGCCGAGGCGCAGCGCGTTGCCCAGGAGACCGGCGGCCACTACATGGACCAGTTCACCAACGCCGAGCGGGCCACCGACTGGCGCGGCAACAACAACATCGCCGAGTCGATCTTCGCGCAGATGCGCGAAGAGAAGCACCCGATCCCGGAGTGGATCGTCGTCGGCGCGGGCACCGGCGGAACCAGCGCGACGATCGGTCGCTACATCCGCTACCGGCGGCACGCGACCCGGCTCTGTGTCGTCGACCCGGAGAACTCCGCGTTCTTTCCCGCCTACGCCGAGCAGCGCTACGACCTGGTGATGCCGGCGTCGTCCCGTATTGAAGGAATCGGGCGCCCACGGGTGGAGCCGTCGTTTCTGCCGGACGTGGTCGACCGCATGGTCGCGGTGCCCGACGCGGCGTCGATCGCTGCCTCGCGTCACGTCAGCGCGGTGCTGGGACGGCGGGTGGGGCCGTCGACCGGAACCAATCTGTGGGGCGCCTTCGGCCTGCTGGCCGAGATGGTCGCCGCCGGCCGCAGCGGTTCGGTGGTCACGCTGATCGCCGACAGCGGCGACCGCTACGCCGACACGTATTTCAGCGACGAATGGGTCGCTGCGCAGGGCCTCGATCTGATCGGTCCTGCCGAGTCGCTGGTCGAATTCGAGCGCAAGAGCAGCTGGACCTAGCCCTCAGCCAGCGGTTTGGGCAGTCGGCGGGCGGGTGCGATAGGCTGTCGAGGCTTCACGCGGGGTGTGGCGCAGCTTGGTAGCGCGCTTCGTTCGGGACGAAGAGGCCGTGGGTTCAAATCCCGCCACCCCGACCAGTTTTGCGGCTGGCAATTCCTAAGCGTTGACTCAGCGACCTTTCTGTACCTTCGGGCGCCATGAGCCAGACATTCCGTTCCATAGCCCTCGGCAATCCCCGGGTGATGCTCAGCAAGGTTCCTGAGGTCACCGTGTGGTTCTGGATCATCAAGATCCTCTGCACGACTGTCGGGGAGAGCTTCGCCGACTGGATGAGTACCACTGTCGGCCTTGGCCTTATCGTGACGGCGCTGATCTTCACCGTCGCCCTGGGCGTGGTTTTGGGCTTCCAGTTGGTCCTCGACCGCTACGTGCCGATCGTCTACTGGGCAGCGGTTGTCGTGCTCAGCATCGCGGGCACGCTCTACACCGACATCCTGACCGACAAGCTGCAGGTACCCCTGGCGGTCAGCACCGCCGTGTTCGCGGCGACGTTGGCCGTCGTCTTCACGGTTTGGTACCTGCGGGAACGCACCCTGTCCATCCACAGCGTCGTCACGACCCCGCGCGAGTTGTTCTACTGGCTGGCGGTGCTGGTCACCTTTGCCCTGGGTACCGCCGTGGGTGACTGGACGTTGCAGCTCACCGGCTGGGGGCCGGGCACGTCGGTGCTGCTGCCGGCGGGTCTGATCGCATCCATTGCGATCGGCTGGCGGGCCGGCGCCAACCCGGTGCTGTCCTTCTGGCTGGGCTACATTCTGACCCGCCCGCTGGGCGCCAACCTTGGCGACTGGCTGGCCTCCGCGCCGGAAAACCACGGTCTGGGTTGGGGAACCACCGTCACCAGCGCACTCTTCTTGGCCGCGATCCTCGCCACGGTCGGGTATCTGATGGTTAGCCGCAGCGATGTCATCGGCGACGAACGCCCCACCCGCGCTGCGACTGTCACCACGACTCCGACGCGCGAGCGGCTGATGCTGGGGTACTACGCGGTCGTGGCAGCCATTGCCGGTGCGGTGCTGATCTGGGGTGGCCACGGTCATTCCGGTGCCGCGGAAACCGATGAGGAAGCGGAGTCGATAACCGCGCCCGTGAGCGCCGCGCCCGCTGCGCCCGGACAACTCACGTCGGCCTTTCCGCCGGCCGAGGTCGCCAAATTCCGAACCATCACCCAGGACACGCTTTCCAAGGTCCGGGCCGGCGACCAGGCCGGCGCCAAGACCCGGATCACAGACCTGGAAACCGCATGGGATGACGACGAATCGAAGCTGAAGCCGATGAACCAAACCGCGTGGCACACCCTCGACAAGCAGATCGATGGCGTACTGGCGGCCGTGCGGGCCCGCACGCCTGACCCGGCCACCGAGACGCAGCAGCTGACCGCATTGTCGACGGCGCTGCGGTAGTACCGTCCGTGCTGATGGCACATTCAGACCGGATGCCAACGTTGCTGCACCCACGGGCGTGGAGCATCTCGGCGCGCTCGGCATTGGTTTCGGCAACCGTCATTCTGGTGGCGCTGACCATGGCAGGAGCGATCCTGCTGTTGGTCTTGCACTTCGCGTTGACTTCAGCCGCTGACGACGCGGCGGCTAGTCGCCTGCGCGACATCGCCAAGACGCTGCAGTCGGCGGGCGCCCCCGATCTCGATCCGCCCCTACTGGCGACCGACCAGCGCATCGTCGCCGTTCAGATTCTCGACGGAGCCGGGCATTGGGTGGCCTCGTCAAGTTCCACCCCCGAGCCCCCGATGGTGGCGCTTAACGCGATCGGAAGTACCCCGCGGATCGGGATCACGGGCGCCGCAGTGCGGATGCACGACGTCCGGGTATCCGCGCAGGCGGTTGACACGCCGACCGGACGTTACGTCGTACTCGTCGCGGCCGGCACCGAGGGCGTGGAAACCACCGTGTCCACCGTGGCGATCGGCCTGGCCGCGGCCGCGCCGTTGGTGATCGCGGTGGCCGGACTGGCCACCTACGTTCTGGTGCGACGGTCACTGCGTTCGGTGGAAGCGATTCGTTCCCGGGTTGCCGACATCAGTGCCTCCGATCTCGCCGAGCGGGTGCCGGTGCCACCGCAACGCGACGAAATCTTCACGCTCGCAACGACAATGAACCAGATGCTGTCCCGCCTCGAATCCAGCCAAGCCGCCCAACGCCGGTTCGTCGCCGATGCCTCCCATGAACTGCGCAGCCCGCTGTCCACGGTGATCTCGGCGCTCGAAGTCAGTATCGCCCACCCCGAGCTGCTCGACGACCGGCTCGCCGCCGACACGCTGTTGCCGGAAGCGCACCGGATGCAAACGTTGGTGGACGACCTGTTGCTGTTGGCCCGCGCGGACGAACAAGGATTGGCGTTGCGCGGCACGGACACCGACATCGACGATCTGGCCGTCACCGAGGTGGCCCGGCTGCGGCGCGAGACGTCGCTGGATGTGCACGCCGACCTTGCTCCGACGCGGCTAGTGGGTGACTCCAGCGCGCTGGCGCGCGTGCTGCGCAACCTTGTCGATAACGCAGCGCGCCACGCGGCGTCGCGGGTGGAGGTCGCGGTGCGGTCCGAGGACGGTCAAGCCTGCCTGACCGTGGCCGATGACGGTCCCGGAATCGCGCCCGCCGACCGGCTACGAGTGTTCGAGCGGTTCGTGCGACTGGACACCAACCGTGCCCGCAGCGGCGGCGGTGCCGGACTGGGACTCGCCATCGTGTTCGAAATCGTGGGCGCACACGGCGGTAGCGTGCGTATCGACGACCGTCCCGGCGGCGGTACCGCGGTGGTCGTTCAGCTCCCGCTGGTCGCGCCGACCTCGGCGTCGTCCTCGGCGCACAGGCGGTAGCCGACCCCACGTACGGTCTCAATTGTGTTGGTACGGTATGGGAAATCGATCTTGCGCCGTACATAGAAGACGTAGACCTCGACCAGGTTGTCGTCTCCGGAGAAGTGTGGATCCCAGACGTTGTGCAAGATGTCGGTCTTGCTCACCACGTTGCCCTTGTTGCGCATCAGATAATGCAGCAGCCCGTACTCCCGCGGTGTCAAAGTGATCGTTTCGTCGTTGCGGCGCACGATGCGCCGCGCCGGATCTAACGACAAGCTCCCCGCGGTCAACACCACCGGCCGCTCGGGGGCGCCGCGACGAACCAACGCCCGCAGCCGCGCGACCAGCACGATAAACGAAAACGGCTTGGTCAGATAGTCATCGGCGCCCAAGTCGAACGCGTCCGCCTGCTCGTAGTCGCCATCTTTGGCGGTGAGCATCAATACCGGCGTCCACACCTGGGCTGCGCGCATCCGGCGCAGCACCTCGTAGCCACTCAAACCCGGCAGCATGATGTCCAAAATGATTGCGTCGAAACGGTTCTCGGTGGCCTCCCACAACCCGTCGTGACCGTTGTCGGCAGTCGTCACCACACAACCCTCAGCGCGCAAGCCCATCGTCAGCGTCGCCGCCAGCCGCGCCTCGTCCTCGACGACCAGCACCTTCACTCGCTCGACTCCTTTTTCATCGGCGCGAGTCCGGTAGACCCCTGGCGATCATTCTGCGCCTATTCGTCAAGGCCGTCCGCCCAATGTGACGGCGATTGGCCCATCGCAACACGGTGGCATGACGACGCTGAGAAAGCGCTGAGGACGGCCGGATCCCCTGTGCACAGCCTCGGCTCTCAGCGTCTTCTCAACTCGGCTCGGGAAGGATGGAGAAAGCACCGGCACACGTCGGCGCGTGAGGTAAGACGCGGTCCGCACATCGACAGGTGATCACTCATGAGCGAGATGACGAAGCGTGCGTTGAGCAAGGTGCCGGCGGTCACCCTTGGTTTCTGGGTCATCAAGGTGTTGGCAACGACACTCGGCGAGACTGGTGGCGACACCGTCACGATGACGCTGGACTGGGGATATCTGGCGGGTGTGGTGCTATTCGGCGGCGCTCTGATCGCACTGGTCGCCGCGCAGATCTTCGCCAAGCGCTTCCACGCCACCCTGTACTGGCTCACGATCGTCGCCTCGACGACGTTCGGCACCGTGCTGGCCGACTTTGCCGATCGATCACTGGGGATCGGTTACGCGGGCGGATCGCTGCTGCTGCTGTTCTTCCTGTTGGCCACCCTCGGGCTTTGGCATTGGTCCGAGGGTACGGTTTCGGTCAACACCGTCTCGACGCCGAAAGTCGAAGCGTTCTACTGGGCCACCATCACCTTTTCGCAGACGCTGGGCACCGCCCTCGGTGATTGGCTCGCCGACGACGGGGGGCTCGGTTACGAGGGCGGTGCGGTGGTCTTCGGCGTCGCGTTGCTCGTGGTTGCGGCCCTGTATTACTGGACAAGCATCTCGCGCGTCACCCTGTTCTGGCTGGCTTTCATCCTGACCCGCCCGCTCGGCGCGACCGTCGGCGATTTTCTCGACAAGCCAATCGACCACGGCGGCCTGAACCTGAGCCGCCCGCTGGCTTCGGCGGTGCTCGCCGCCGTCATCATCGTGCTGCTCATCGCCTTGCCGCAGCGCGCGGGACGCCACCCCAGTGCGGAGCACGATGCCGAGGCGACGGAAGCGGAGTCAGAGGCGGTCGACGAGGCCGCGCCCGAAACGGGTCCCCGTCACCGTCCGGGTGGCAGCTGACCATTCGCCTCGCGACCGCGGTGCTTAGCGGTTGACTTTTCGTGACCGCCTACAGCCCGCAAGTCGTGGTGTCTCGGTTGATCCAGCCTGGACTACCCGTTGGGTGTTTGGAGTTCGGTCGCCGGCGTCTGTTGGGTGGCCGCCCACGACGCTAGTAGCGCTAAACCGTCGGCGGTCGGCGTGCCCGCGGCAGCGGTGTAGACGTTGAGGAGCAGATTGGGTTCGTCGGGCAGTTCCAGGGACTCGACGTCCAGTTCGAGTTGGCCCACGACCGGATGGTGCACCAGCTTGCGGCCGGACCGGTGCAGCCGCACGTCCTGAGATGCCCACCGTTGCCGGAATAGCTCACTGCACGTTGACAATTCGCCGACCAGGGCGATGAGCTTTTCGTCGTGCGGATTGCGGCCCGCTTCCATGCGTAGCTTTGCGGCCACGTCACTGGCGATTCGGTCGTAGTCGACAAAGAAATCTTTGGCCGCCTCGGGAGCTAGATAGACGAACCGCGCTGTGTTCGCGGGCCGTCGCGGGTCGGCCAGCACCGGTGAGAACAGCGCGCGGGCGAGTTGATTCATGGCGAGCACGTCATAACGTCCGTTACAGATCCAGGCCGGCGCATCGGAGATGGCGTCGAGCACCTGCAGCAGTGTCGAGCGCACCGTTACGGCCGCCGGCTTGTGCCGGCGTGGATTGCTGGGCGCCCCGGATTGGCGTGCGAGGTGAAACAGGTGATCGCGCTCCGCTTCGTCGAGTTGTAGCGCAGAGGCCAACGCCTCGAGCACGCCGTCGGAGGCGCCAGCGAGGCTGCCGCGCTCCATGCGCACGTAGTAGTCGACCGATACCCCTGCCAGTAGCGCTACCTCTTCACGACGCAGACCTTTGACCCGACGGTTGCGGCCGTAGGCGGTCAGGCCCGCCTGCTCGGGGGCGATGCGGGCGCGACGCGAGCTGAGAAAGTCCCGGATCTCGGTGCGTAGATCCATCGTTGCCATCCCCTCACCGTAGGCGCGTCGCGCTGGCAAAGGGGAGGTACTGCTGGTACCCCGACGACCAGCGTTGCCTGACCTCGCCGGTGTCCCCCATCAGAAGCCTGGGTCACCGGCTGGTGAATGGTAAAGCCCCGCGCCGATGCTAAGTACCCGATGCGGTCGTGGCGATGCCGCCGTCGACGGGGACGATGGCGCCCGTGAGGTAGGAACCAGCCCGGCTGGCCAGGAACACAGCGATACCCGCCATGTCGTCGTCGCGGCCGAGCCGGCGCAGAGGGGCCGACTCCGTGATCGCGTCGCGCATCGCATCGAGCGTGGATGCCATCATCTGCGACGGGAACACTCCCGGCGCTACCGCGTTCACCGTGACGTGCTGCGGGCCCAATTCTCTGGCAAGCACTCTGGTGAGTTGATGGAGTGCCGCTTTGCTGCTGGCGTACGAGTAGTTGGGCGACTGGGCGACGTGGATAGCGGCGATGCTGCCGATGTTAATGATCCGCGCGGGATCATCGGCTGTACCCGCTCTGCGGAGTGCGGGCAGCAGCGCCTGCACCAGCCAAAACGGCGACTTGAGGTTGAGGTCGATCACGGTGTCCCAGGCCTCCTCTGGGAACGTCGCCAGCGGCTCGCGCCACATCGCTCCCGCATTGTTAACCAGAATGTTCAAGCATTCCGAGTTCAACGTCACGAGGTTGGCGAGGCGCTGACACTCGTCGTGCCTGGACAGGTCGGCGGGGATCGCCTGGACCTCACCGAATTTCGACAGCTGCTGCTGCGCCTCCGCGCACGCGTCCGTACTGCGTGAGCTGATGACGACGCGGGCGCCTGCCTGCAGAAGGCCGCGCGCTATCATCAGCCCGATGCCCCTGGTGCCACCAGTGACCAGCGCGCACTTTCCACTCAGATCGAAAAGGCCTGTGTGCGATGTGAATTGGTCGTTTGCCATCTTAACCAGTTTGGCAGGCGCGTTGGACCCCTGGGAGATCCTGGCGATACAGGTACTGCGAGAACCACCCTTGAATCCACACGGCCGAATCCCAGCCGAGGCGGGCGAAGGGAACGTCCCAAGCCGCTGCTTGCGGTTTGGCCTCAGGCCGAGGGGTTTTCCTGCCGCAGTCGCGGTGCTAACGGTCCGAAGCGGATGGACGAGCTTTCCCGATCCTGGCCACCCGCGCCACCACCGGTGAATTGACCGGCATCCACGTCGACTTCTTACTGGGCCGATTTCGATCCCGGAGACGAGTGTGCTCATCGACGATCGAGACGATCTTGACCGGTCGCCCATCGGTGGTGACGTGAACTGGAAGTCCACCGCCCACACCCGGTTGGGCGCATCGGCGATCACCCCTTGATCGCACGGTCCGGGCTCTGATAACTGATGCCCGCGTTGTTGAGCGCGGCCAGGAAGGCATCGTCACCGGGGTCGGCGTGCGCCGGTGCGGCCGGCCCGATCAGGGCGGCGGCGCCGGGGAGAAACCGTGAAACCTTCATATCTCGCTACCCTGCCGCCGGCGGGCGCGCGATGACGCGGGGGCGGAATCCATAGATCGGGTCGGCGAACTCGTCCTCGTGCGCACCCGGAATGCCGGCCAGGGGCACCCCGGGCATGCCCACTGCCCCGGCCTCTTCCATCACCATCGGGGTGGCCGCGCCAAAGCCGTGATAGGCCCCGGCCCCGACCTGAGTCGTCGCGGCAACCGTGCTCACCGTTGCTCCGGTGGCGGCCCAGGTCGGCGGAACCGATAGTGCCCCAACCAGGCTCGCCTGTCCCAGGCTTGCGGTCGCTGCGGCACTGGGCAGGGCTGTGGTCGCGGATGCCAGCGCGGGGGCACTAGCCAGGCCGGCAGCCAGATCCTCCAGCCCATCCGTGGTTGCCCCTATTGCGCTCTGACCATTGATTGTCACCATCGAATCGACGAATGTCGTCGGGTTCAGCATCCCGTTGGTCGTGAACCCGTTGGAGACGCCGGAGACAGAGGCATTGTTGAGAAAGGCCCCGATCAGATTCGGGTTGGAATTGCTGAAAAAGTTCATCACCCCGGCAAGTCCGGTGGTGGACGTATTCGAGTCGGGCGACAAACCCAGCCAGTCCCAGATGCTGGTCGCCTGAGTCGCGGCCGGGGCGGCCAGCGCATTGTTGACCGCGTCGGCCTGCAAGGCCGTTCCGGCCGTAGTGGTGTCGGCCTGCGGTGCGCTAAACACTGTCATGTCGCTGGCCGCGCGCGAAGCGGTGGTGTAACTGGTCATCGCGGAGGCGTCCTGCGCCCACATCTCGCCGTATTGGGCCTCGGTGGCCGCGATCGCCCCGGTGTTCTGGCCGAAGATGTTGGTGGCCATCAGGTTTGCCAGCTGAACGCGGTTGGCCGCGACCAGGGGCGGCGGCACCGTCGCGGCAAACGCGGCCTCATACGCTGCGGCGGCCGCGTTGGCTTGCGCGCCGGCCTGCTCGGCCTGGGCGGCGGCGGTTTCCATCCACGCGAGATACGGTTCGATCGACGCCACCATCTTCGCCGAAGCCGGGCCCAGCCAGCCCTCACTGACGAGCGACTTGATCACCGCGTCGTAATTGGTTGCCGCAGCACGCATTTCAGCAGCCAGCGCGTTCCATGCCGCCGAGGCCGCCAGCATCGATCCCGATCCCGCGCCGGCATACATTTTGGCCGAGTTGACTTCCGGCGGTAATGCCCCAAAGTTCAGCATGACATCTTCTCCTGCAGTCTCTTATCCGGCGGCCGGTGGTCGCGGCATGATGGCGGGGCGAAACCCGTACCGGGGAATGGCGCGGCGCATCCTGCGACCGGTACCGCCCAGCGGCCCGGCCACTCCTCCGGGCCCGCCCGCCGCCGGCGCCCCGGAGGACCTGATGTCACTGAGTCCACTGACCGGCGCCGCCGTTTGAACAGAGCTGATCGTGGCCGCGTTGCTCCAGCTCGGCGGCACCGACATCGAACCCACCAGATGCGCGTTGCCTATCCCCGCCGATGCGCCGGTAAGGCCCGCCGAGGGCACCGTGCTGGAAGCCAGCGCGGCCGTCCCGGCCCCTTCGGCGCCGAAGCCGAAGTCCTCGAGACCGTGCATGACTGTGGCGCGCGTGCCCATCGCGCCCACCGCCGACGCCAGAATGGTCTGCGGGTTGAACGGGCCGCCGCCAATCGACCCGGTGACGACCGAGTTGCTGAAGAAGGTACTTCCCAGGAAGCTGCCCAGGGCCGTGTTGTTCGACCCGTCCAGCAAGCCGGTCAGGTAGTCACTGATCGGTCCTTGCGGAGCGGCAAGAGCATTGACGTCATTCGCCGACAAGGTGTCAGCGGACAACAACGACTGCGCATTCCCCGCCGCCGAGTTGGCAGCCTGGCTGACAGCCTCGTTTTGTCCTGCTACCGCGTCGGGGGCGGTGTTGGTCTGCGGCGAGGTGAACGGCGTGATCCGCGCCGCGGAGTTCGAAGCGACGGCGTAGCCGTTCATCGCCCCGGCATCCTGAGCCCACATCTCCATGTACTGCGCTTCGGTGGCCGCGATCGCCGGGGTGTTCTGCCCGAAGATGTTGGTAGCCACCAGATTTGCCAGCAGAATGCGGTTGTCCGCAACGACCGGCGGGGGCACCGTCATCGCGAAAGCGGCCTCAAAAGCCGTCGCGGCCGCGTCGGCTTGCATGCCGGTCTGCTCGGCCTGTGCGGCCGTGGTGTTCAGCCAAGTCAGGAAAGGTGCGGCCGCGGCCAGCATCGACGCCGACGACGGACCATACCAGCCCGCGCCGATCAGCTCTCTAATAACAAACTCGTAATCAGTTGCTGCCGAACGTATCTCGGCAGCCAACGTATTCCAGGCGACCGCAGCGGCCAGCAACGGCCCCGACCCCGGGCCCGAATACATTCTTGTCGAATTGACTTCCGGCGGAAGCGACGCAAAATCGAACGCTGCAGTCACTATTCAACTCCCCCAGATGTGGCGCCAACCTTGCCGCCGTATGCGCACATCCGCACCGCGACCTCAGTAATCGTGCTGGTCATCACCGAGAGGTGCTGACAACCGCTTGACCCGGCGTTGCTCACAGCGCCCGAAGCTACAGATTCATCGCTGAGTCACCGCTGAGAAATCATTGGAATACGGCCTGTAACAATTTCTATCCCTGGCCAGACCGATGCACGTCACTCGTTCTCAGGTATTGCCAGCATTTGCTACGAGTTCCGCAGCCAGCAATCGCCACCTCGCCGATGCCGGCTCACCGCACTAAACTTGGCCCGCATGGCGTTGGTCAGGGCGATCTCCGAGCAACAGCAGACGTGTCAGCGCCGCACCGACCTCCCCCATCCTGAGGCAGACAACAGATTTCCGTACCATCCAACCCTTTTGGAGGTCGCACAACGGCAGCAGGAACTCGACGTATGGGAGGCGATGCAGGTCGGCGGCTATCGATTCGCCAAACCCGGCACCATTATCAGTTTCCTGACCTCCGCCGTGATGCTGTTTCTCGCGTTCACCCCGGTGCCACCGAACTGGCCATGGAACATCCCGCTGCTCATTGTGGCCATTTTCGCCGCCGTGGCGACGGTGGTTTGTGGCCTTCTATGGTTCGACAAGCCGAAAGCCGGATCCCGCCCGGAGCGGCTGTCGATCGTGCCGTTCTCGCGGGCAGAAAACCTGCACCTTATGAACACGCAACCCACCGAGCCGTACGTCGCGACCTGCACGTGCCCCGGCTGCGGCGATCTGTCCACTCATCTGGTTCGCCAGCCCGACGTCGGCGAACCGGAATGGTCGAACGTCACCCGGCAGTGCCGGGTATGCGGGCGGGAATGGGCGCAAGACTAGACGGCGCGTGATGTGCGAGGGCGGTACCGCACTCGGGTTCCATGCTGGGGCGCAAGCATTATCGAGCGCCGCACTATCCGTTCCGACTCGTCGTCGACGGCACTGAACTCGCCTTCACGCAACAGCGTGTGCAGCACGGTAATCAGCTCTCGCATCGAAAAGCTTGCGCCCAGACAGCGTTTTACGCCGCCGCCGAAGGGAACCCAGGCGTAAGTTTGCGGCCGGTCGCCGAGAAAGCGTTCGGGGCGGAACTCGTTCGGATGGGCGTAGGTCCGCGGGTCACGGTTAATCGCGATGATGTGCACGACGATTCGCGTTCCCGCGTCGACGTGGTAGCCGCCGATCGGAAATGGTTGCGCGGCAACGCGTGCCGTGAACGGCGAGGGCGGGCGCATCCGCAACGTCTCGTTGATCACCGCGGTGGTGAAGTCTTCCCCACCACTGATGGCTTCGGCCTGCACACGTTGTAGCGCATCGGGGTGGTGCAGCAGAAGGTCGAATGCCCACGCCAACGTCGTTGCGGTGGTCTCGTGACCGGCCAGCATCAAGGTGATCAGATCGTCACGGATCTCGTTGTCCGACAACTGTTCTCCGCCATCGCCCCGCGCAGACATGAGCAACGTCAGAATGTCGAGCTTGTCGCCGCGACGGGGCTCATTTCGCCGCTGGGCGATCAACGGCATTACGACGTCACCGATCGCCCTGTTGGCGCGGGCCCGTGCCGGCCACACCCTTAAGGTGCCCAACCTCCGTAGCGCGTAGCGGACCGTCAACTGCTCGGAGACACCGAGATTCAGTAATCGTTCGAATGGGCGGCCCAATCGCCGCACCTCGTCAGGATCCTCCACGCCGAAGATGACCTTGACGATCACGTCCAGCATCAGCGACCGCGCCGCCTCCAGCATCGGGAACGGACGGTCCACGGGCCAGTCGCGCAGCGCCGCGCGGGCCGAGTCCGCCATGATCGGCACGTAACTGCTCAACGACGCGCCGTGCAGTGGCGGCGTCAGAAGCTTGCGCCGCCGCAGGTGTTCGGGCTCCTCCTGGACAAACATCGATCCGGACCCGTAGATCGCAGCTGCGGGTCCCACGCCTTCCCCGCCGAGCAGGACATCGGGCGGCGCGGTGAACACTTGCTTGACCAACTCTGGGTCGGACACAATCGCGACGTTGCCCAGACTGAGGATCGGCATCGTCATGATCGGTCCGTAGCGGCGAATCAATCGCAGCATCCGGCGCTCACCGCCGACCAGATAGGCAACCGCGTACGCCGCGGCGAAAACCGCGCGGAAGGGTCGCGGTGCGGGCAAACCCGGGTGGGCTCAAGCCGTTCGCCGGATCCTCCCGGCGACTAAGCACAACGCTCAGGCTCGGCCTCGCACAGCGGTGTCGCGCCGCGGAAACGGTAGCGGTGCGCCGACACCCAGTGATAGAAGGCGTTCTGCATCGCGCCAACGCCGGGGATCCGATAGATCCACAGCGGGACGCGCGTGCCCAGCGCCACCGACAGGGCCGCATTCATTGCGTGCGCCCCGCCGAAGATCGCGCCGGAAGAGTCCACCCACCACGCGGACTCGAGCATTCGTTCGTCGGTGACGCCGAGCCGGTCGGCCATCCCGGGTGTCTGCATCGGTTCGATGCGCAGCAGGCCGGTGCGATCCCAGCGAACCAGTGCGTTGACCGCCCGAGTGCACACCCCGCACCGACCGTCAAAAACTAATACGCCGTGCATCCTTCGATTGTATTTCCCGGCGCACTACGCACAATCGGTGCAAATCGGAAGTCCCGAGCTGGACAGCAGCATCCGGTGTCGGTGCTGAACCAGGAAGCAACTCGAGCAGGTGAACTCGTCGGACTGCTGCGGAATCACCGTCACGGCCAGTTCCTCACCGGACAAGTCCGCACCGGGCAGCTCGAAGAAGTGCACATCGTTAGGGTCCTCATCGACAACCGCCGTGGACGGCCCCGACAAATTCGGATCCAGCTGACGCAGCTCGGCCGGTTCCTGGTTCTCGGTATCGCTCACGCGACGTGCGTCGTAATCGCTTGCGGTCTTCATGGGCATACCTTTCCTGCAGGGTGGCGGGATGACGCACGTCCGATGTACTCCCCCGTGGCACAGGCGGTACCCCGTTCTGCGGCGCCCCACACTGTGTCAAACATAAGAAAATTGCACGAACGATAATTCTGTGCTTCAGACGGCCGAGCGAACACGATTAGCGGCCCGGCCGAGGCGCCGTGGCGTTCGAGCCCATGGCCACGAGCTGCGGTTCCGCCCCGCGAACACGGCGGGGGGCATAGTTCAGCCAGACCAGGCCCGCAACGCCGGAGGCGGCAGCCAGAATCACTGCTGCCAATGCGATGCGCGCGTCCGACGCCAACTCATACAACCCGGCGCTCAGGGCAAGCACGGCGATCGCAACCGCGACCAAGCCGGGGATATTCGCGCTGCCAGCATGCGCACGGCTGGTCCGTGTCTGGCCAACCGGGTAATCCATCCCAACTCCTCACGAATCGCGTTGCGGATTAACACGATTCACGTTGAGCGGGTGCGGATGGTTCAAAGTCTGAAATGCCGGCGGTTGACTACTCGCCGTGGGTGCGCAGCGACAGCGGTAACAACCACCAAAAGCAGGTGAACAGCACCAGCGCACACGCTCCCGCTATCAGTCCAGCGGTGTTTCCGGCCACCGCGGAGAAAATGATGATCGTCGCCCCGGTCAGCGCCAGTCCGAGCAGAGCCAGCCCGGCGTAGGCACACCGGTGCGCGGCCGACACCAGCACTTGCAGGCGATGCCGCCGGAACAGCAGCCGATGAATGCCCACCGGGGCGATCAGCAGCACAGTCGCGCCCACCGAACATCCCACCGTCACCAGATAGGCGATACGCATCTGTTGATCGAGAACGTCGAACCGCTGTTGGAACGGGAGCGTCAAGAGGAACCCGGTGAGCAGTTGCACGCCGGTCTGCACCACGCGCAATTCCTGCAGCAGGCTGTTCCAGTTGCGATCCAGCCGCTCGGTTTCGGTCTCGCCGCGCTTATCGCGATCCCATCGCTGGTCGTCTTCCGGACGGTCGACATCCATGTTCGCGATCATCGCACCGAGCGCGGCCCCGTACCGGCGGGCGCGCGGGCGCCATCGCCGAGGCTATGACGGTGAGGTCAGCGGTTGAGTTTGCCGTCTCGCACGCCGGTCAACGCGTCGTCCAGCGTCGGGTAGAGCGGGAACGTCTTGTCCAGACCAGTCAGGTGGATCGGCCGTCTGGTCGCCGGACCCCGCGCGACCACTCCGAACTCCGCCGTCTTGCCGAGTTTCTCGTAGGTCGCCGCCAGGATCTTCAGCCCGACCGAACCGAGAAACTCTACGCCGGACAGGTCGATGACCAGCGCTGTCGGCCCTTCCGCTACTACCGCACCGATGGCTTGCTCCAGCGCCGGAGCGGTGACCAAATCGATTTCACCGCCGACACTGACCACGGACACCCCATCGTGGTCCGCAACCAACGTGGTAATCGAATCAGGAGCTGACAATGGCGATCCTTCGTCCGGGCCTTCAGTGTGGTGCAAGCCTAACCTGCCTTGCGAACTGCGAGAAGAAGAAGACCTCAACACCTGCCCCGCGTCCAATCAGGCTAGTCTCCCCATAGAACCTGCGCACTGCGGAGCGCGACGCGGCACCCGGGAGGCCAGATGTCAGATTCCAGCAGCACCAGCACCGCCAGTATCTCCAGCGAAGGTCTGCTTCCGCAGCTAGTACAGCATTTGCGGCAGAATCGCACCGTTCTGCGTGAGGAGTGGGCGCGACGTATCACCGAGGCCGAACTGCTCACGGCGATGACTCCCGAAGAGCTCTTCTCCGAGGCGACCGCCGTGTACGACAACTACGTCGAGGTGCTCGAGACCGGTAGCGTCGAGGCGCTGCAAGCCTACGCGCGCGACCTGTCCGAGCGCATCATCCCGCGAGGCGTGGAAACGGACGAGGTGCTCGGCATCGTGCTGCTGCTGCGCGACGTGCTGGCCCGGTCGCTGTTCGAGAAGTATCAAACCGAGTTCGAGATGCTCAACCGAGTCCTGGACGCCTACGAACCCGCGGCCAACCGCATCGCCAACACCGTGGGCGTGTCCTTCGTGCAGGAACGCGAGCGCATCATCCGCCAGCAGCAGGAGGCGATCCGCGAGCTGTCCACCCCAGTGCTGCAGGTGCGGGAGCAGCTGCTGATTCTGCCGATCATCGGTGTGCTGGACAGTCAGCGCGCCCGCCAGGTCACCGAACAGCTGCTGCGGGCCATCCGCGCCAACCGCGCCAAAGTCGTCGTCATCGACATCACCGGTGTGCCGACCATCGACTCCACCGTGGCGAACCACCTGGTGCAGACGGTCGACGCGTCGGGGTTGATGGGCGCCAGCGTGATCATCACCGGCCTGTCCTCGGAGATCGCCCTGACGCTGGTGACGATCGGCCTGGATCTGTCCAAGATGAACGCGGTCGGTGACCTGCAGGGTGGTATCGAAGAAGCCGAGCGCTTGCTCGGCTACGAAGTCACGCGCACCGGCGAGCAGACCGGGTGAACACAACCACGGGCACCGTATGCCAGTACCCATCCTGAAACAGGGCGCGATCCTGATCGCCTCGGTGCAGGCCGCCCTGTCCGACTCCGACGCCGAACGGCTGCGCTACGACCTCATGGAGCGGGTCAGTCAATTCCGCGCACAGGGCATCATCGTCGATGTCACCGCGATCGACGTGATGGATTCATTCGCGGCCCGGTCGCTGCGGACGATCGCGCACATGACCCGGCTGCGCGGCGCGGACACCGTGATCGTAGGTCTGCAACCAGAAGTCGCCTTTGCGATGGTTCAACTGGGTCTCGCGTTCGACGACATGAACACTGCCCTGGATCTTGAGGAGGGCCTTGCCCTACTGAATCGCCAACGGGGAGTAGGGAAACCGACGATCGGGCGCGACGGTGGCGTGTGACATTGTCGTCGCTATCAACAATCCCGACGACATCGTCGCAGCCCGCACAGCCGGACATCAGCTCGCACTCGACCTCGGGTTCTCGCTGACCGACGTCACGATGATCGCCACGGCGATCTCGGAAATCGCTCGAAATATCACCAGCTATGCGGGGCGGGGCACCGTGCGGGTCACGGTGGCCGAGCGCGACGGCCGCCAGGCGCTGGTGGTTCGCGCCGAGGACGACGGTCCGGGCATCGCCGATATCGAGCGGGCGATGGAGGACGGGTACTCCACCGGTCGCGGCCTCGGCATGGGCCTGCCCGGTTCACGCCGTTTGATGGACCGGCTGATCGTGGAATCCGCGCTCGGCAAGGGGACGGTCATCGAAATGTGGAAATGGGTGCCCGGCCGTGCGTGAAAACGGTCGACTAGGGCCAATCGAGTGGGCGAACGCGGGGCGCCCACTACCCGGCGAGAACACCAGCGGCGATCGAAAGATCGCGGTCGCCATCGACGATGACGCCGCGCTGTTCGGTGTGATCGACGGCCTCGGCCACGGCCCCGCGGCGGCGAGCGCCGCGATGCGCGCCGTCGATGCGGTGCAGCGAGCCGCCGGCGAGCGGCTGGAAGTCTTGATCCAGCTCTGCCACCGTGTGTTGGGTGGGACCAGAGGAGTCGCCATGACCTTGGCGCGGGTGGATTTCGCGGACAAAACGCTCACCTGGACCGGGGTGGGAAACGTCAGCGCCAACCTCGTCTCCAAGGACGCGACCGGTGTCCACATCCGATCCAGTGCGCGCCTTGCCGCCGGCATCGTCGGCTATCGCATCCCGGAAATCAGGCCCGCCCAGGTGGTTTCACTTCGGATCGGCGACCTGATCGTCCTCACCAGCGACGGCATCGCCGAAGATCACCTGGACCACCTAGACTTCGCTGCTTCGGCGGTGGTGATCGCCGACCACATTCTGGGTAAACACGCGAAGGAAACCGACGACGCAATGGTGCTCGCCGCCCGCCACCGGGGAACCACGACATGACCAACGCCGACGAATTTCACGCCGAATACCTCGCCGCGCTGCGGACCTACTTGGACGCGCGCGACGACAACATCTTGGTCGTCGCCCACGAACTGGGGCGCCGGGCGCTGCAGGAACAAATCAGCATGCTCGACATCATCGAGCACCACGTCCGGCTGGTGCTCGAACTGTCCCGGGACATTCAAATCGACGCACCGGTCGCACTGGAATTCCTGTTACAAACGCTGGCCCCGCTCGACGTCGCGACTCGGGGGTTCCTCGACGGCACCAAGCGCTACGCCGAACAGCGTGCCCGCGCCGACGGGCTCGCCGACCGAGACAAATTCCGCACGGCCCTGGTCAATTCGTTGCAGGAAGGCTTCTTCGTCGCCGATCATGAAGGCTCGATCGTCGAGATGAACAACGCCTTCATCGAGATCCTTGGCTACCCGACGGAGGGCCTGCCCTACCGGTGGCCGCATCCATGGCTGGTCGACAAGAAGACGGCGCGAGAACACCAATCGCGGGTCCGCAGCGACGGCGGCACCCAGTACGAGACACCGATTCGGCATCGAGATGGGCATCTCGCCTGGGTGATGGTGAGCATCAACGCCGTCAAAGAAACCGACAGCAACGAAGCGGCATACGTGGGGACGATTCGCGACGTCACCGCCGAACGGGCGTTCGCCGCACGGGAGAGCGCCGTCCTGCGCCTGGCCACCGCCGTGGCGGTAGCCAAAAGCGTCGCCGAGCTGCTGGCGATCACCCTCGACGAATGCCGGACGGCGATTGGCGTACAGCGCGTGATCGCCGTGACCTGGCCGGGCGACGGCGGCGAGCCGACCGTTCAGATGGCGGGCGAACCTGCCGAAACGACCTGGCGCGGACTGGATCCCTGGTTGCGCGACACGTTTCAGGCCGCACGCCAGCAGCTGCCCCTGACGGCGAAAACCATCGAGCAGCCGAACAAGCCAGGCAAGACGCAGGGATTGGTCGCGGTGCTCTCGGGCACCGGAGACCTCGCCTTATGGCTAGAGCTCGGCGCGACGCGCTGGGTCAGCGCGGAGGACCGGCTCCTGGTCACGGTGCTGATCGGTCACCTCAGCCTGGCCATGCAGCATGTGCGTCAATTCGAGAGTGCCCGCGAGACATCGCTGACGTTGCAACGCGCGATGCTGCCACCCGTGGAGCCGCCGCCGGGGTTCGCCATGCGTTACGAGCCGGCCGTCCTACCGCTGGAGATCGGCGGCGACTGGTACGACGTGCTGCCGATCGGCGACCACCGCATCGGCATCGTCGTCGGCGACTGTGTGGGTCGGGGTCTGCCGGCCGCCGCCATCATGGGCCAGTTGCGCAGCTCGGCGCGCGCCCTGTTGATCAACGGGGCCCGCCCCGCATTGGTGCTCGAGCAACTCGACCTCGCGGCGTCGCTCATTCCGAATGCTTACTGCACCACCGTTTTTCTGGCAATCCTCGATACCGAGTCCGGCGTCTTGGAATACAGCAACGCCGGTCATATGCCCGCGGTGCTCGCCGGACCGTCGGGCATCACGGTGCTCACCGACGCCCGGTCGGTGCCGCTCGCGGTCCTGCGCGAGGAACCTCGCCCGCAAGTCTCCTGGCGGCTGCCGTCCGGCTCGACGCTGATGGTGTTCACCGACGGATTGGTGGAACGCAAGCACGAGTCGCTTGACGACGGAATAACCCGCGCCGCAGAGGTTTTGGTGGAGACGAGGACGTTGCCGCTGGACACCGTCGCGGACGCGGTGCTTAGCGAGCTGGCTCCGGCCACGGGATACGACGACGATGTGGCGATGGTGATCTACCGGCACCAGCAGGCGCCGCTACGGATCGAAACTCATTCGATCGCGGACGAATTGGCTAGCATTCGGCATCGGTTGGCCGACTGGCTCAGGGCCTCTGACGTCCCGGACGAACTGATCGACGACATCGTGCTGGTGGTCAACGAGGGGTGCACCAATTGCGTCGAACACGCCTACCGCGGGCACGGCCTCGGGACAACCCTGCTCGAAGTCAAAACGGTTGACGGCGAAGTTCACGCCCGCATCACCGATCACGGTTCGTGGAAGCCGCCGGCGCTCAACCCGGGCAACAGCGGACGGGGCCTGATCCTGATGAGGGCCATCAGCGACACGATGGAAATCGACAGCAACTCAACCGGAACCATCGTCAACATCACCTTCCGGGTACCGGCGGCGCCCGCAAGCGTCGATCACTGGTCCGGCGGGCGGTAGCAGAAAGCGAGCGCACCGTTTGCGGCCACCCCGTTTGTGGTATCACCAACGACGTGACCCGCTCGTCGATCAGCGTTGAACCCGCCTTACCGGCGGCACACGGACCGCTGTCGACGGCGGTGCAGTGCGCGTTGGCGGGGCCTCCGTCCGGGGATCACCTGGCGCGGACCGGCGCATCCGTGCGCGATTCGGACCCCTATGGCCTCGACCTGCAACTGGCCTTGTGCATGTGTTACGAGCTGCACTACCGGGGTTTCGCGGGCGTCGACCCGACCTGGGAGTGGAACCCCGACCTGCTGCACCTGCGCGCCGAACTCGAGCGTGCCTTTCTCGCCGGTGTGCGCCGCGACGTCGGTCCCATCGATCCCGACCGCACCTCGGCAGCGGAGATGGAAGCGATTTCCGTCGAACCCGTTGACGGCACCGGGCCGTCCTACCACTTGCGCGACATCGGGACCTGGGAGCAGATGCGCGAATACTTCGTGCATCGATCGATGTATCACCTCAAAGAGGGCGATCCGCATGCCTGGGTGATTCCCCGACTATCGGGCGGCGCCAAGGCGGCGTTCGTGGCCATCGAATTCGACGAGTACGGCGCCGGGCAGGGCCATCGAGCACATCAACAACTCTTCGCGGATCTGTTGACGGCGGCCGATCTGGACGAGACCTATCTGGGCTACCTCGACGCCGTCCCCGCCGAGGCCCTTGCCGTCGTGAACTTGATGTCGCTGTTCGGTTTGCACCGCCGGCTGCGTGGCGCGGCCATCGGACATTTCGCCGCGACGGAGATCACGTCATCGCCTGGCTCCCGACGCATTGCCGACGCCCTGGAACGGATGAACGCACCGTGGGCCTGCGTCGCGTTCTACCGCGAACATGTCGAGGCCGACGCCGTGCACGAACAGGTGGTACGCCTCGACGTGGTCAGCGATCTCGTCGCACACGAGCCCCAGCTCGACAGCGACGTAGTTTTCGGGATGCGCGCATTGACGGCGGTCGAGGATCGCCTGGCGGACAAGATGATGACGTCCTGGAAGCACGACCAGTCGTCGTTGCGGCGACCGCTCAATTAGGCTCTGGGCCAACGCCTTCGACGTGCCGGCAGCGCCGGTGGCTGGTGTCGCACAACGGGTATTCCTTGCTCCGCCCGCAGGTGCAGATGGCCACCATGAACCGATCGGATTCCACAACACCGCCGTCGTCGACTTCGATTCGCACCGGGCCCGACACCAAAATCGGGCCTTTCGGGACCACCCGCACCCGCGTGCCACTCATGGCTTGTCCGCCCGGATAACCACCAGCTCCTCCTCCCGGCAGCCGCGCCGCACCAGGCCGATCTCCTCGAGCCAGCCCGCCCGTCCGGAGAGCACGGGTCCGAATGGAATCCATTCGGAGGCAACCACTTCAGCATCCAAGCCGGTCGACCGCAGGCTGTCCAGCGAACGCTGCACACCGGCCAGTCCCGACTGAACGAGCACCAGAGATCCGCCGTCGCACAGCAGGTCTGCCGTCGACTCGCAGAGCGGGTCCAGCACCAGCCGCCCGTCGGGACCAGCGTTCCAAGCCCACGATGGGCCCAGGCCTGTTGAAAGCACGTCGATTTCGCCCCCCGGTGGAGTCGGCACGTAAGGTGGGTTGGCCACCACCACCTCGAACGGCGTGCACCGCAGAGCGGCAATCCACGAGCCTTCCCGCACATCGATCTGTACGCCGGCGACTGTCGCGTTGCCCCGCGTCGAGTGCACTGCGTGCGGGCAGATATCGAATGCTGTCACACTGGCACAACCCATTTCGGCGGCCGCTATCGCGACGAACCCACTTCCGGTGCACAGGTCCAGGACTCGACGACCGGGGATCAGTCCGCTGTCCTGCATGGCGCGAACAAGCAATCGGGAGTCGTCTTGTGGCTGATACACCGCGGGCACAGCCGAAACATCAGCGGTGACGGGGTACGTGCTGGTCAACGGTGGGCCTTTCGGGTGACCGCCGCGGCGCTCACGGCATTTTGAATTAATGCCCACAAACCATGCGTTGAAACGCCGAATCCGGCTGCCGAGTGCCTAACCCGTTGGAGCGTGTGCGAATTGCTTGATAAGCGTCGAACAAAATGCCGGCAGGTCTCGTGGAGATCGACTGGTGATCAAGTTGCCGTCGACAACGACCTCCTCATCGACGACGCTCGCACCCGCATTGCGCAGGTCGGTGCGAATGCTCGGGTAGGAGGTGAGTGTCCGCCCGGCCACCACCCCGGCCTCGACCAGGGTCAACGGCCCGTGACAGATGGCCGCGACCGGCTTTCCGGACTCGACGAAGTCGCGAACGAACGCCACGGCGGTCGCGTCCATCCGTAACTTGTCGGGGTTTACCGTGCCGCCCGGCAGTACCAGGCCGTCGAACTCGTCCACCGAGGCGTCCTTGACCGCGCGATCGACCGCGAATCGGCCCGCAGGTTCGAGATCGTGTTCGCGCGCCTGGATTTCGCCGCCCCTCAACGACAGAACTTCGACCCGGGCGCCGGCCTGTCTCATAGCCGTACGCGGCTGCTCCAGTTCCACCTTTTCCACACCGTCAGCCGCCAGAATGGCGATTCTCTTGCCTTGCAGTTCATTTGCCATCAAATTCTCCTTCACCGATATTGGCCGCAGCCGGCTACGGCGATTTCGCCCGCAGCGCCGCAAGCAAGGGTTCCGCCGCTTCTTTGAGAAACAGATCTTGTGTCTGCCCACCGACCTGGATCAGCGCGATATCGGTGAAGCCGGCTTCCCAGTACGGCCGGACGGCGTCCACGATCGCGTCCAGGTCCGGGCCGCACGGAATGCTTCCGGCGACGTCTTCGGGACGCACGAACTGGGTCGCACCGGCGAAACCGGCCGGCGTCGGCAGGTCGGCGTTGACCGCCCAACCACCGCCGAACCAGCGGAACTGGTCGTGCGCACGTTCGATCGCGACGTCACGATCGGGGTCCCAACACACCGGTATCTGCCCGATCAATCGCCCGCCCACGGCCCCATTGGCGGCCTGCCGGGCCACATGCCAGGAGTCCACCAGGTCCTTGTCGGGCTGTACCGCGATCAGATGGTCGGCGAGTTTTGCGAATTTCTCGACGCTCTTCGGGCCGCTCATCGCGACACCGATGCCGACCGGAACGTCGGGAACGTCCCACAGTCGCGCGGAGTCAACTTGGAAGTAGTCGCCGCGCCAGGTCACCAACCGTCCGCCGAACAGCTCGCGGATGATTTTGATGGCTTCGCAGAGCATGTCTTGGCGCTGTTCGACGCTCGGCCAGCCCTTGCCGACAACGTGTTCGTTGAGGTTCTCCCCGCTGCCCAACCCGAGCGTGAACCGGCCGTCGGCGAGAATCTGCACGGTGGCGGCCTGCTGGGCGACGACCGCGGGGTGGTAGCGCATCGTCGGGCAGGTGACGTAGGTGTACAGGTCCACCCGTTCGGTCGCGTGTGCCACCGCGCCCAGCACCGCCCACGCGTTCGGCGCATGCCCCTGCGAGGTCAGCCACGGGGAGAAATGGTCGCTGCATACCTCGAAATCGAACCCGCGCTGCTCAGCCGAAACCGCATACTGCACAAGATCTTTCGGGCCATTTTGCTCGGTCATCAAGGTGTAGCCGAACTTGGTCATACCAGATCGGGTACCCCAGGCCCACGGATGCAAACGACCCGCGCCGCGCGCCTAGAGCCGGTCTTTGACCGCGGCGGACAGCCGCGAGCCGTCGGCCTTTCCGGCCGCGATCGCGGTCGCCGCCTTCATGACCTGTCCCATCTGTTTCATGCTCGGGCGCTCGCCGATCGCCTCAGCAACCTGGGCGATGGCGGTATCGGCCACGTCGGCTAACTCGGCCTCGGTGAGCGGCGTGGGCAGATACTCGTCAATGATCCGCGCCTCGGCATGCTCGTTGGCGGCAAGCTCGCCGCGGCCGTTTTGGGTGTAAATCTCGGCGGCCTCACCGCGCTTGCGGGATTCCCGGGCGAATACCTTGAGGATTTCGTCATCGGAGAGCTCCCTGGCTTCCTTGCCGGAAACTTCCTCGGTCTGGACAGCGGCCAGCAACATGCGCAGGGTCGCGGTCCGCAACTTATCCTGGGTCTTCATCGCCCCGGTGAGGTCCGCCCGAAGCCGGGCTTTGAGTTCCGCCATGCTGGAGACGCTACGCGCCCGGCCGGTACGGAGACTGTGCAGGCCAGCGGGGCGGGACGCGGAACCGGGGAAGATTGAGAAAAGCCCCGACCGCCGACAGGATGGAGCCCATGACGAACGACGACGGCTGTTGGACCCGGTGAGCGCGCTACCGCCTGACTATCCGGGTGGCCCCCCACCGGGGGGGCCCGCACCCGACGGCTTTCCACCGGCGTACGGCATGCCGCCCGCCTACGCAGGTTCACCGCCCGGCTACGGGGTGCCGCCCGGCTACGGACCCCCAGCGGGTTACGGCCCACCACCGGGATACGTTCCCCCACCGGGTTACGGACCACCGCCTGGCTACGGGCCCCCGCCTGGCTATGGCCCCCCTCCTGGCTATGGCCCGCCACCGAGTTACGGACCACCCCCCGGTTACGGCCCACCACCTGGGTATGGCCCGCCACCTGGTTACGGGCAGCAGTACGGCTCGCCCCAGCTGGCCCCGGGAGCGATCAAGCCCGGAATCATCCCGCTGCGACCGCTAAGCCTCAGCGACATCTTCAACGGCGCGGTCGGCTACATCCGCACCAACCCGAAGGCAACGCTGGGCCTGACGGCAATCGTCGTTGTGGTCATGCAGATCATTTCGTTGGTCGCCACCGTCGGGCCGATCGCCGCGTTGGGCGGGCTCAACAGCGACCGACCGGAAACAATGAACTGGGGAGTGGTCGGCGCGTGGTTCGGCTCGGTCGGTGTCGGCGCGCTGGTCACCTGGCTGGGCAGCATGCTGCTGTCCGGAATGCTCACCGTCATCGTCGGGCGGGCGGTGTTCGGGTCGTCGATCACGATCGGCGAAACGTGGGCCAAGATCCGCGGGCGGCTGCTCCCGTTGCTCGGCCTGGCGCTGCTGGAAGCCGCCGTCGTGGGCGTGTTGTTCGGGCTCGCCGCGGTGGTTATCGCGTTGATTGCGGCGATCGGCAACGG
Organism: Mycobacterium sp. Aquia_213; assembly: GCF_026625985.1. Taxonomy (NCBI): domain Bacteria; kingdom Bacillati; phylum Actinomycetota; class Actinomycetes; order Mycobacteriales; family Mycobacteriaceae; genus Mycobacterium; species Mycobacterium sp. Aquia_213. The sequence continues at coordinate 405,143 of NZ_CP113116.1, read as the reverse complement.
GGCCGCGGCGGTGCTGATCGGTGTCCCACTCTTCTTCGCCCTGATCGCGTTGATGGTGTACCTGTACATGGTCGTGCTGTTCGCGCCCGTCTTGATCGTGCTGGAGCGGCTGCCGGTCTTCGACGCGATCACCAGATCCTTTGCGCTGCTTCGTAATGGCTTCTGGCGAGTTCTTGGCATCCGGGTGCTGACATTCATCGTCGCGGGCGTGGTCTCCGGCGCGATCAGCGCACCGTTCAGCATCGTCGGCCAGGTGATGCTGGCCGGAATGCCGTCCACCGGAATCCTGCTGCTGGGCACCGTGATCACGTCCATCGGATCGGCGATCGGCCAGATCCTCACCGCGCCGTTCAACGCCGGCGTCATCGTGCTGCTCTACACCGACCGACGGATCCGTGCCGAGGCATTCGATCTGGTGCTGCAATCCGGTGCGGCGAGCGGACCATATGCGGCCGCATCGACCGACAACCTTTGGCTGACCCGGCCATTGGCGGGCTGAGCGAGGACGACGGTGCCTTCCATCGACATCGACCGCGATGCCGCACATCAGGCCGCAGCCGACGAGCTCAGCAAGCCGATCTATACCAAGGCGTCCGCGATGCAACAGCTTGTCGATTGGATCAACGAACTGCTGTACCGGCTGTTGCAGAAGACCTCCTCACTACCCGGTGGTTGGTTGACCACCGCAGTGCTGCTGACCCTGCTGGCTATCGCACTCGTGGTTGCCATCCACATCGCCCGGCGCACCATGCGCACCAGGGGCCGCGGCGACTACCAGTTGTTCGAAGCCGCGCTGCTCACTGCGGCGCAACATCGCGAGACCGCGGAACGCTTTGCAGCGGAAGGAAATTGGACTGCGGCCATTCGCCATAGGCTGCGGGCCATCGCGCGCCAGCTGGAGGAGACCGGGGTGTTGAACCCGGCGCCGGGCCGCACCGCCAACGAGCTGGCACGAGACGCCGGCGAGGTATTGCCTCATCTGACCGACGAATTATCTCAGGCGGCAACGGCGTTCAACGACGTCACGTACGGCGAGGTGCCGGGTACCCAGTCCGCCTACCAGATGATCGCTGACCTCGACGACCACTTGCGGATGCGCGCGCCGGCCACCGCAGCCGCGACCGGGCATTACACACCGGTCGAATCATGGGCACAGGTGCGGTGATGGCCACGACGGCATCCCACCCCGCAGTCGCGACTACCGGCCGATGGCGGTCGTGGCGCGGAGTCGTGCTCACGCTGATCGCGCTCGCGCTCGTCGCGTGGATAGGCGCCTACCTGACGGCACCGCGACCGGGTGCTCGGATGGACGCCGAGTCCACCGGAACCGACGGCGCCCACGCGTTGGTGACCCTGCTGCGCGACGGCGGTGTCGAAGTCGTCGTGGCCAATAGCCTGGCCGACGTCGAAAATGCGGCCCGCCCCGACACGCTGATACTGGTGGCACAGAGCCAGTATCTGAGCGAGGACATGGTGGAGCGGCTGGCCAAGGCGCCCGGCGATTTCCTCCTGGTCGAGCCGACGGCGCGAACCCGTGAGGCGCTGCTGCCCGGGGTGCGCATCTCGGGCGCCAGCTCGTTTGACAGCGAGCCGAATTGCACGCTGCGCGAAGCCACCCGGGCCGGGTCGGTTCGATTCGGGCCAAGCGACACCTTCGACGTCAAAGACACTCGGGTAATCACCCGCTGTTACGACGGCGTGCTGATCCGTTTCCGCGACAATGGGCGAACCATCACGGCGGTCGGCAGCAGCGACTTCATGACCAACGAAGCCCTGGCGCAGGCGGGCAATGCCGCGCTGGCAATGAATCTCGCGGGCGACCGTCCCCGCCTGATCTGGTACGCGCCGCACCACATCGAAGGTGAGACAACCTCCGCGACATCGATTTTCGACCTGATACCCGACAACGTGAACTGGATCGTCTGGCAACTGTGGGTCGTCGTGCTGCTGGTTGCCCTGTGGAAGGGCCGCCGTCCCGGTCCGCTGGTGGCCGAGGACTTACCCGTCGTGGTGCGCGCCTCGGAGACCGTGGAGGGCCGCGGCCGGCTGTACCGATCCCGCCGGGCACGCGATCGAGCCGCCGCGGCCCTGCGCACCGCGACACTGCAGCGGCTGCTACCCCGGCTCGGCTTGGGCACCGGCGCGCAACCGCAGGCGGTGGTGATGACCGTCGCCCAACGCACCGGCATCGACGCGGGATTTGTTTCCCACCAACTGTTCGGCCCACCGCCAAGCACCGACAACGACTTGCTCCAGCTCGCCCGTGCGCTCGACGAAATCGAAAGGCAGGTCACCAACTCGTGACACAGTCCCCTTCCGCCCCGCAAGCCACCACCGCACAGCCCCTGCCCGCGGACTCGGCGCGAGATGCGCTGCTGGCGTTGCGCGGCGAACTCGCCAAGGCCGTCGTCGGACAGGAAGGGGTGATCAGCGGGCTGGTGATCGCGCTGCTGTGTCGCGGGCATGTGCTGCTGGAAGGTGTTCCGGGAGTGGCTAAGACGCTGCTGGTTCGGGCACTGTCCGCGGCATTGCAACTGGAGTTCAAGCGAGTGCAGTTCACGCCCGACCTGATGCCGGGTGACGTCACCGGATCACTGGTGTACGACGCGCGCACCGCCGCGTTCGCGTTTCGGCCCGGCCCGGTATTCACCAATCTTCTACTGGCAGACGAGATCAACCGCACCCCGCCCAAAACGCAGGCCGCGCTGCTCGAGGCCATGGAGGAGCGTCAGGTCAGCGTGGACGGCGAATCCCGGCCGCTACCCGACCCCTTCATCGTCGCCGCCACCCAGAACCCCATCGAATACGAGGGCACCTACCAATTGCCGGAAGCCCAGCTCGACCGCTTCCTGCTCAAGCTGAATGTGACACTGCCGTCCCGTGATTCCGAGATCGCCATCCTCGGCCGGCACGCGCACGGTTTCGATCCCCGCGATCTGTCCGCGATCAAACCGGTGGCCGGGCCCGCCGAGTTGGCGGCCGGTCGCCAAGCGGTGCAACAGGTTCTGATCGCCGACGAGGTACTGGGGTACATCGTCGACATCGTCGGAGCCACCCGCTCGTCCCCCGCGTTACAACTGGGCGTGTCACCGCGCGGCGCGACCGCTCTGCTGGGCACCGCGCGCTCCTGGGCGTGGCTGTCCGGCCGCAACTACGTCACCCCCGACGACGTGAAGGCGATGGCCCGTCCGACCCTGCGGCACCGGGTGATGCTTCGTCCCGAAGCCGAACTCGAGGGCGCGACGCCCGACGGAGTGCTCGACGGCATCCTGGCATCGGTTCCGGTGCCGCGCTAGTGATTCTGACCGGGCGCACCGGCCTGGTGGCGCTGATCTGCATCGTGCCGATTGCGCTTTCTCCCTGGCCGGCAAAGGTTTTCGAGGTGCTACTGGCGGCGCTGGCGGTAGTGGTGGCCGTCGATATCGCGTTGGCGGCCAGCACTCGCAGACTGCGTTACGTCCGCTCTCCGGACAGCTCGGCGCGGCTGGGCCAACCGGTGGACGTGAACCTCGAGATCCACAACGACGGCCCCCGTCGCTTCCGCGGCCAGATCCGCGATGCCTGGCCGCCCAGCGCGCGCGCCGAACCACGCATTCACCCGGTCAAAATTGCCGCGGGACAACATCTACAGGTCCAGACTCACCTGCGACCGGTCCGCCGCGGCGACCAGCGTGCGGCGGTGGTCACCGCGCGATCGATCGGGCCGCTGGGGTTGGCGGGGCGGCAGGGTTCGCAATCGGTGCCCGGTCAGGTCCGGGTGCTGCCACCGTTCTTGTCGCGCAAGCACCTGCCGTCGCGGCTGGCCAAACTTCGCGAGATCGACGGGCTGCTGCCGACCCTGATACGCGGACAGGGGACCGAATTCGACTCGCTGCGCGAGTATGTCGACGGCGACGATGTGCGTTCGATCGACTGGCGTGCTTCGGCGCGGCGCGCCGACGTCATGGTCCGCACCTGGCGACCCGAACGCGATCGGCGGGTGGTGATTGTGCTCGACACCGGGCGCATGGCGGCGGGCCGCGTCGGCGTCGACCCGACCGCAGCCGACCCCGCGGGCTGGCCCCGGCTCGACTGGTCGATGGACGCCGCGCTGCTGCTGGCCGCACTCGCGTCGCGAGCCGGCGACCACGTCGACTTCCTCGCTCACGACCGGGTGAGCCGGGCCGGCGTGTTCGGCGCGTCGCGCACCGAGCTGCTCTCCCAGCTGGTGGACGCGATGGCGCCGCTGCAACCGACGCTTGTCGAGTCCGATTGGCGTGCAATGGTTGCCGCCATTGCGCGGCGAAACCGGCGACGGTCCTTGGTGGTGCTACTGACCGACCTCAATGCCACCGCTCTCGACGAGGGTCTGCTGCCGGTATTGCCGCAGCTGTCGTCCAAGCACCATCTGCTGGTCGCCGCGGTCGCCGACCCGCGGGTGGACCAAATGGCCACCGGGCGTTCGGATGCGGCGGCGGTCTACGACGCGGCGGCCGCCGAACGATCCCGCAACGACCGCCGCGCGATCGCGGCGCGGCTGCGTCAAAGCGGGGTCGAAGTCGTCGACGCGCCGCCCGACGAATTGGCGCCCGCCCTGGCCGACCGCTACCTGGCGATGAAAGCGACTGGGCGCCTGTAGCTCCCGGCTCAGCGAGTGGGAATCACGTCGGGCGCATCGTCGATATCGCCGGTCTCCCCGGCTTTCACGGCGCGACGCCCGAAGTAGATGACATACGTCAGGAACGCCGCTTCGGCCACGACCCCGATACCGACGCGAACAAACGTCGGCAACGGCGACGGCGTCACCATCGCTTCGATCAACCCGGACACCAGCAGCACAGCGACGAGTCCCACCGCCACCGACACGACGGCCCGGCCCTGTTCGGCCAGCACCTGTCCACGGGGCCGATCTCCGGGCGATATCACCGACCACCCCAGGCGCATCCCTACCGCGCCGGAGAGGAATACCGCCGTCAACTCGAGCAGCCCGTGCGGAAGCAGCAAACCCAGCAGGATGTCGCCCTTGCCGGCCTGAAACATCAGACCCGCGATCAAACCCAGGTTGGCGGCGTTTTGGAACAGCACGATCGGGATCGGCAATCCGAGCAGCACCGAAAACGCGATGCACTGCGCCGAGACCCAGGAGTTGTTCACCCAGACCTGCAAGGCGAACGCCGCGGCGGGGTGCTCGCTGTAATACGAGGCGATGTCGTGGTTGACCAATTGGTCGATGTCGCTGGGTGTTCCGATCGCGGCCTGTACCTCGGGATTGTTCGCCACCCAGACCGCGATGATCGCTGCGACGCCGAGGAAGGCCACCGCGGTGCCCAACCACCACCGCCCAGCACGGTAGGCGGTCACCGGGAAGGACACCGTCCAGAACCTGGTGAACGTCCTGCTCAGTGGCGCATGCGCACCGGTGACTGCCGAGCGGGCCCGCGCGATCAGGCTCGACAGCCGACCGATCATCAGCGAATCCGACGACGCCGAGCGCAGCATCGACAGATGGGTGGACACCCGCTGGTAAAGCTCGACGAGCTCGTCGACTTCCGCACCCGTCAGCGACCTGCGCTTCTTGATCAACTGGTCAAGCCGGTCCCAGGTTGGGCGATGGGTCAGCACGAATGCGTCGACGTCCACCTTGGGCAGCCTAATCGCTGTTTCGGGGCCACCGACTGCAGCCGGACACACCCAGCGAACCTGTACCGTTCGGTGTTATGTCGGAGGTGGTGACCGGGGACGCCGTGGTGCTGGACGTGCAGGTCGCCCAGCTGCCGGTGCGAGCCCTGAGCGCGCTGATCGACATCACGGTGATCTTCCTCTTATACATAGTCGGGCTGCTGCTGTGGGCGGCCACGCTGACGCAGTTCGACGACGCGCTGAGCGGGGCCATCCTGATCATCTTCACGGTGCTGGTGATGGTCGGCTATCCGATGGCGTTCGAGACGGCCACCCGGGGACGGTCGGTAGGCAAGATCATCATGGGCCTGCGCGTGGTGTCCGACGACGGTGGCCCAGAACGGTTCCGGCAGGCCCTTTTTCGCGCGCTGGCATCGGTGGTGGAGATCTGGATGCTCGCGGGCAGCCCGGCCGTGATCTGCAGTATTTTCTCGGCAAAGGCCAAACGCGTCGGCGATATCTTCGCCGGCACCGTCGTCGTCAGTGAACGCGGGCCGCGATTGGGACCGCCGCCGATGATGCCACCGTCGCTGGCGTGGTGGGCGGCGTCGCTGCAATTGTCGAACCTCGATGCCGGTCAGGCCGAGGTCGCACGCCAATTCCTTTCCCGCGCACATCAACTCGATCCCCAGCTGCGGTTGCAGATGGCATACCGAATCACCGGTGATGTGGTCTCCCGGATCGCGCCGCCGCCTCCGCCCGGCGCTCCGCCGGAGCTGGTACTTGCCGCCGTCCTGGCCGAACGCCACCGCCGCGAGCTGGCGCGGCTGCGCCCGGCAATGCCGACGGGGACACCGCCCGGCCCCTGGGCGGTCGGACCGCAGTTTCAAGCACCGCCCGGGTGGCCCGGCGCACCGCCGGTGGCCATGCCGCAACAGCCCGCGCCGGTCGCCTGGCCGCCGCCGACAGCTCCAGAGGCGACACCGCCGCCGCAGGGACAGCAAACGGGCGGCTTCTCGCCACCCCGCTAGTTAACGGTCCGCAAAGGCCCGGCTACTTCGCGACAGTGGCCGCCATCAGCGCGACATCGGCGACCAACAGCACCCACCCGAACAACGGCACCGCGATGCCGCCGCGGCGCTTGGCCGTGAAAAATGTGATGAGGATGACGACGAAGGCCACCAGCGGCGCCCCGTAAAAGGCGACGCCGAAATCGATGCCGATGCGGCCCTCGTTGGGGCAACTGGCGTCAGTACATCCGTCGGTACTCATCACCGCGCCGAGCGCGAAGAGCATGACGATCGCCGCGGCAGGCACCGTCGACAGCGCCAAACCCCAGTTCACCCACGGCCACACGTGCCGGTCGCGGCCGCCGTCGTGCCGCGCCGGCTCCGTGCCGTGTGTGTCGCTGTCGAACGTCACGTTGGGGTTTTTTGCGTTCATCACGAACTTCGTACCCGTCGCCAGCCCGGGACAAACGAGACCCCGGTCCGGGGAACTTCGCCCAGGTCAGGCCGATCGTAGGCGGATTCGTGAAATTTTTCGTTGCATCGCGATCGTTTACGATATATCGTGATATTCCGAAGCGCACAGACAGTGCGCTACCCCGAGAACATTGAGGACTACAACCATGAGCAACCCATTCACTCCCCCAGACGGACCATTCACCGGTCACCCCGGCCTCGGATTCGGCTTCGGCCCCGGACACGGCCCCGGACAACGGCGCGCCCTACACGGCGCCCGGCGGCAGGCCCGACGAGAATTCCTGGAAAACCTCCGCGACCAAGCCGGCGATCAGGGCTTTGGCCCCGGTTTCGGCCCGGGCTTTGGCCCCGGCTTCGGGCCAGGGTTCGGCCCCGGGTTCGGCTTCGGCCCCGGCGGGCGACGCGGCGGAAGGCGGCGCGGCGGCCCCAACCGCGGCAAGCGCGGTGACGTGCGGGCGGCCATCCTGGCCCTGCTGGCCGAGCGGCCCATGCACGGCTACGAGATGATCCAGCAGATCGCCGAACGCAGCAACGGAATCTGGAAGCCCAGCCCCGGCTCGGTCTACCCGACGCTGCAGCTGCTGGACGACGAGGGCCTGATCACCGCGAGCGAAAGCCACGGCAGCAAGAAGCTTTTCGAGCTGACCGAGGAAGGCCGGGCGGCAGCCGAGAAGGTCGAGACCCCACCGTGGGACGAGATCGCCGAAGGCGCCGACCCCGGTCAGATGAACCTGCGGTCGAGCATCGGCCAGCTGTTCGGGGCGGTCGCGCAATCCGCACACACCGCCACCGACGACCAGCAGCAGCGCATCATCGAGATTCTCAACAATGCGCGCCGCGAGGTCTACGGCATCCTCGGCGAGGACTGACCTTTCTGCGAAGGAGTGCCCGTCGGCCATGCGCCGGCGGGCATTTCGCTATGACACGTCGACCCAATCCAGCGTGCGCTGCACCGCCTTACGCCATCCCGCATATCCCTCGGCGCGCTTGGCGTCGTCCCATTTCGCCGTCCAGCGCTTGTCTTCCTGCCAGTTGGCCCGTAGGTCGGACGGATCGGCCCAGAACCCGACCGCCAATCCGGCCGCATACGCGGCGCCCAGCGCGGTGGTTTCGGCGACCACCGGCCGCACCACGTCCACCCCCAGCACGTCGGCCTGGATCTGCATGCACAGCTCGTTTTGGGTGATACCGCCGTCGACTTTGAGAACCTCAAGGCGCACACCGGAATCCGCTTCCATCGCGTCCACCACATCGCGGCTCTGGTAGCAGATCGCCTCCAGCGTCGCGCGGGCCAGATGCGCGTTGGTGTTGTACCGCGAGAGTCCGACGATCGCGCCGCGGGCATCGGAACGCCAGTACGGGGCGAACAGGCCGGAAAACGCGGGGACGAAATACACCCCGCCGTTGTCGGGAACCTCGCGGGCCAGCCATTCGCTTTGCGCGGCACCGCTGATGATGCCCAGCTGATCGCGCAGCCATTGCACCGCCGAGCCGGTGACCGCGATCGAGCCCTCCAGCGCGTACACGGGTTTGGCGTCTCCGAACTGATAACAGACCGTGGTCAGCAGACCGTTGTCGGACCGCACGATGGTCTCGCCGGTATTGAGCAGCAGGAAATTGCCGGTGCCGTAGGTGTTTTTCGCCTCGCCCGCGTTGAGGCAGACCTGCCCAACCATCGCGGCGTGCTGGTCACCCAGGACTCCGGTGATCGGCACCTCGGCGCCGAAGGGCCCGTCGCTCGAGGTGACGCCGTAGGGCTGCGTCGGCGACGACGACGCGATCGCCGGCAGCATCGCGCGCGGAATCGAAAAGAACGACAACAGCTCGTCATCCCAGTCCAGCGTCTCCAGGTCCATCAGCATGGTCCGGCTGGCATTGGTCACGTCGGTGACGTGCACGCCACCGCGCGGGCCGCCGGTCAGGTTCCACAACACCCAGGTGTCCGGGGTGCCGAACAGGGCGTCACCGCTTTCGGCCGCCGCACGCACCCCGTCGACGTTCTCCAGGATCCATTGCAGCTTCCCGCCGGAAAAATAGGTGGCCGGGGGCAAGCCTGCCTTGCGCCGGATCACGTCGCCACGCCCGTCGCGGTCCAGCGCCGACGCAATCCGGTCGGTGCGGGTGTCCTGCCAGACGATCGCGTTGTAATACGGCCGGCCGGTGTGCCGATTCCACACCAGCGTCGTCTCGCGCTGGTTCGTAATTCCCAGCGCAGCAATGTCTTTCGTCGAGAACTTCGAGGTGTTGAGCACCGACAGCAACACCGACGAGGTGCGCTCCCAAATCTCGATCGGATTGTGTTCGACCCAGCCGGCCTGGGGCAGGATCTGCTCGTGCTCGAGCTGGTGACGTGCGACCTCGGCGCCGTCGTGATCAAAAATCATGCAGCGGGTGCTGGTGGTGCCCTGATCGATAGCTGCGACGAACTCGGCCACCTGTCTCCTTCGTCGTGAACTGCGACACGTTCATGCCATCGTCCATGATGGTGGACCGACCCACCAGATCTGCAGCTGACCGACCCGATTCGCTGCGCCCGGGTGCGCACGCGGCGGCGCAATCCGTCGCGTCGCCCTTGCGTTACCGGCGGGAACCCTGTTGCATCGGCGATGTGGGCGAAGAGGTCAAGCGCACCACGTATGACCGCGCACACCGGCGGGAGTACCGGCGCAAGGTGCAGCTGTGTCTGGACGTCTTCGAGACGATGCTTGCCCAGTCACGCTTCGACTCCGACCGGCCGCTGACCGGCATGGAGATCGAATGCAACCTTGTCGATGCCGACTATCAGCCAGCCATGTCGAACCGGCCCGTGCTGGATGCCATCGCAGATCCGGCGTACCAGAAGGAATTAGGCGCCTACAACATCGAATTCAATGTGCCGCCCCGGCCGCTGCTCGGACATACCGGATTGGATCTGGAGGCAGAGGTGCGGAGCAGCCTCAACGATGCGCAGACCAAGGCCGGCTCGGACGGCACCCGCATCGTGATGATCGGGATTCTGCCCACGTTGATGCCCGAGCATCTGTCACGCGACGGCTGGATGAGTGAATCGCCAAGGTACGCCGCGCTCAACGAGTCCATCTTCAACGCGCGCGGCGAGGACATCCCGATTCATATCTCCGGCCCGGAGCCGCTGAGCTGGGAGGCCGTGACCATCGCTCCCGAATCCGCCTGCACCAGTACGCAATTGCACTTGCAAGTGGCTCCGGACGACTTCGCTCCCAACTGGAATGCGGCGCAGGTGATGGCCGGACCGCAGTTGGCGCTGGGCGCCAACTCGCCCTACTTCTTCGGCCATCAGCTGTGGTCGGAAACCCGCATCGAGGTGTTCTCGCAGTCCACCGACACCCGGCCCGAGGAGCTCAAAACCCAAGGGGTGCGGCCCCGGGTGTGGTTCGGCGAACGCTGGATCACTTCGATACTCGATCTGTTCAAAGAGAACATCCGCTACTTTCCGTCCCTGCTGAACGAGTTGTCCGACGAGGATCCGGCCGCCGAGCTGTCAGCCGGGCGCATCCCGGCGCTGCCCGAACTGCGCCTGCACAACGGCACCGTGTACCGGTGGAACCGGCCGGTGTACGACGTCGTCGACGGGCGCCCGCATCTGCGGCTGGAGAATCGGGTGTTGCCGGCCGGGCCCACCGTCATCGACATGCTGGCCAACTCCGCGTTCTACTACGGCACGCTGCGCACCCTGTCCGAGGACGAGCATCCGCTGTGGACGAAGATGAGTTTCGCTGCGGCGCATCACAATTTCCTCGAAGCGGCCCGCCATGGAATGGACACCGTGCTGCGCTGGCCCGATCGTGGTGAGGTGAGCGCGACCAAGTTGGTGCTCGACACGTTGCTGCCGATAGCTCATGAAGGACTGCGCCGCTGGGGTGTGGACGCCGAGGTGCGCGATCGCTTCCTCGGCGTCATCGAGGGCCGCGCCAAGGCCGGCCGCAACGGCGCCAGCTGGCAGGTGGCAACGGTCCGCGCGCTGCAGGACTCCGGCATGACGCGGCGCGCGGCGCTCGCCGAAATGCTGCGCCGGTATTGCGACCACATGCACGCCAACGAGCCGGTCCACACCTGGCCCTGCTAGCCGCGGGTACGTTGGGATCCATGACACCCAACGAGTTAATGGACTGGGACAGCGCCTATCGCGAGCAGGGTGAGTTCGAAGGGCCGCCGCCGTGGAATATCGGTGAGCCACAGCCTGAATTGGCCGCACTGGTCGCGGCCGGGAAGTTCCGCAGCGATGTGCTCGACGCCGGCTGCGGGGTCGCCGAACTGTCGCTGACGCTGGCCGCCCAGGACTACACGGTGGTGGGCATCGACCTCACGCCCACTGCCGTCGCGGCGGCTACCAAGGCCGCCGAAGAACGCGGCCTGAGCACCGCCAGCTTCGTCCAGGCCGACATCACCTCGTTCACCGGCTACGACGGACGGTTCGCGACCATCGCCGACAGCACGCTGTTTCATTCGCTGCCGGTCGAGGCCCGCGACGACTACCTGCGTTCGGTGCACCGCGCGGCCGCCCCGGGCGCCGACTACTACGTGCTGGTGTTCGCCAAGGGAGCCTTCCCCGCCGAGATGGAACCGAAGCCCAACGAAGTCGACGAGGACGAGTTGCGCGCCGCGGTGAGCAAGTACTGGGAGATCGACGAGATTCGGCCCGCCTTCATCCACGCGAATTTCCCGGAGATCCCCGACGCGCCGTTCCCCTTCCCGCCGCACGACCGCGACGAAAAGGGCCGGTTGAAGCTTCCCGCTTACCTATTGACGGCGCACAAGGCCTGAGGGAAGTCACGGCCCCATAATGGCCAGGCCCCAATTCAGGTGGCCCTGCCATACGCTCGCAATGCGCCCGCCCTGCACCGCGGGTTTGGGGTCGCCGATCGGACCGCCGGCTGCCCGGATCGCCGCGACGGTGCCGTCCAGGTCGGGAGACCACAACGCAAGCCCGATCAGCGTCGGCTGGGTGCCGGCTGCGACCACTTCGATGAAGCCTTCGCCGGCGCGGTAGAACGCCATCTCGGGTCCTTCGGGACCCCGCGGATGAAAGCGCCGGCGCGGCGGGGTGCCCAGCACTGCACTGAGCGCGCTGACGGCCGTGTCCAATTCGCCCACCGTGTAGACCACGTGGTCGACATGGGTGACACCGCAGGGGTGCACCGCGGCGGTGACCGGCGGGTGGACCGCCGTCGGTACCCCGAGCAGATCGGTTTGCGCGTGGATTTCGTCGAATCCCCAGCCGGGCTGTTCGCTCAGCGCACAGCGAACCCGCCCGATGTGGATCGTGCGGTCGTCGACCACGAATCCCAGTGCGGTCCAGGCGCGTTCGTCACCGGGTACGCCGAGCCAGGTCAGGGTGGCCATGCCGATTGCGATTACGTCGCGGTGGCCGCGGTCGCGGCGATCAGCGCCTCGGCGAAGGTTTCCAGATCGTCGGCGGTGGTATCGGCGTGCGGCGAGATCCGCAGCCTCGGCGCGGTCATTTCCAGCGGCGCCCGCTGCACCCCGGCGAAGGTGGTCAGGATCCGCCGTTCGGCGAGCAGCCATTCCCGCACCGCCTGCGGGTCGGCGCCATCGACCGGCGCCAAAGTGGTGATGGCGCTTGGCTCTTCGGCCTCTTCGACTACCGCCCACCCCGGCACATCGGCCAGCGTCTTGCGGCCGATGCTGCCGAGCTCGGCCAGGCGCGCGCGCATCGCCTCGGGCCCGAACGCCAGATACTCACCAAGCGCCACCGAAACCCCCACTCGCGCAGCAATATTGGCTTCGCCGAATTCGAGCTGCTGGGCCACCGAGAACGACCCCGACCACTCCGGTGCGGCCAGCCGGGGATGGAGCCGTTGCGTCAGCTCCGGTCGAACCGCCAGGAAGCCGACCCCGCGTGGGCCGGCGATCCACTTGCGCGACGAGGAGTAGGTGACGTCCGCCCCGACCGCACAGTCGACCTGGCCCAGCGCCTGGGCGGCGTCGACGACCAGGGGTAAGCCCAACTCACGGCACAGTTTCGCGATCATCGAAATCGGTTGCACGACACCGCTATGGCTGGCAACCGGGGTCAGATGGACGAAATCGGGCGGGTCGGCCTGCAACGCGAATGCGGCGTCGTCGAGTGCCAGGCGGCCATCCTCGAGGACCGGCAGCAGCTGACGGTCGAATCCGTGGGCAGACATCACGGCGAGGTTGGGGCCGTATTCGCCCGGCAGGCAGGCCAGCGTCCGACGCTCGGTGGGCCAGCTGCCCAGCAGCAGATCCAGCGCGTTCAGGGAACCCGTGGTGTACACGACGTCGGCGTCGGCCATCCCGGTCAGCGCGGCGAACGCGGCACGCCCGGCGTCGAGCGTGGGAGCCGCGGCCAGCGCCGCCACATATCCGCCGACCTCGGCCTCGTGGCGGGCATACTGCGCGGCAGCGTCGATGGCCGCGTAACTCTGGCGCGAACAGGCCGCACTGTCCAGGTGCAAACCGGCTACGGGTGGGCGGGCCTCCCGCCATCGGTCGGCCAGCGACCCGCTATCGGTCACTTGACTGCTAACGACAACCCGAAATCGCCTGCGGCGTCGGTCCACCACTGAACCCGACGCAGTCCCGCGCCGGCCAATTCGGCGCTCACCCCACCCGGGTGAAACTTGCTCGACACCTCGGTCAGCATTTCCTCGCCGGCGGCGAACTCGACGGTCAGGTCGAGCGCACCGACCCGGACCCGTTGCGGCCGGTCGGTCCGCAGCCACATCTCGATGCGTTCCTCGTCGGCGTTCCAGCGCGCCACGTGCTGGAACGCGTCGACGTCGAAATCGGCGTCGAGTTCCCGGTTGACCACCGCGAGCACATTGCGATTGAACCGCGCCGTCACTCCGGCGGAGTCGTCGTAGGCGCGCAGCAGCCGACCGGTGTCCTTGACCAGGTCGGTGCCGAGCAGCAGGGTGTCGTCGGGGCGCAGCACGTCCGCGAGGGACTTGAGGAATTCGGCGCGCGGTCCGGGCGTGAGGTTGCCGATCGTCGAACCGAGGAACACGAACAGGCGTCGGCCACCGCTGGGGATCTCGCCGAGGTGTTCCTCGAAATCGCCGCAGACAGCCTTGATTTCGACGCCCGCGTATTCCTGCTGAATAGCGGCCGCGGCGGTGGACAGGATGCTCGCATCGACGTCGAACGGCACAAAACGGCGCAGCGATCCGCGGCCATGCAGCGCGTTCAGCAGCAGCCTGGTCTTCTCCGAGGTGCCGCTGCCCAATTCGACCAGGGTGTCGGCCCCGCTGGCCGACGCGATTTCGGCGGCCCGGGCGCGCAGGATCTCCGCCTCGGCCCGCGTCGGGTAGTACTCCGGCAACCGGGTGATCTGGTCGAAGAGCTCGCTGCCTACTGAATCGTAAAACCATTTGGGCGGCAACGACTTCGGCGTACTCTGCAGACCGTCGAATGCATCGCGACGCAGTGCGTGGTACGCCGAGTCGGCGGCGAGATGGTTAGACAACGTCAGTGTCATCAAGATCCTTTCGGCTCGTCCAGCGGGGTCATCGTTACGCCTTTGCCGGTCACTTCGACAAGGTGGCGATCGGGCACGTCTTCCCACTCGGAATCGTCGTCGTAGGGCTCACTGGCCAGCACCACGCCGTCGTCGCGGCGCAGGACGGACAAGCTGTCACCCCAGGCGGTGGCCAGCAGGCGAGAACCATTGGCAGCCAATACATTAAGACGAGCATTCGGGTCCAGCGACCCAATCTGCGCGATGGTCTCACCCAGGACCTCGAGCCCCAGCGAGAAGATGGTGGCCGCCAACATCGCACTGTCGCAAACGGATTCGGCAGTAGCCGTCAAGGGCAGCACGCCCCGATCGACCACACCATTATGCGACAGCAACCATTGGCCGTCGGTGAAGGGCGCGGTCGCGCTGACGTCAAGAGGCATGCCGACGGTCGCCGAGCGCACCGCGGCCACCACGCAGCGGCTGCGCAGCGCGGGCGCTACCGATTCCAACGACGTGTCGCCCCACAGCGGCGCGGTGCTGCGCCAGCGCCGGGGCACGTCGTCGTCGAAAAACCCAACGCCCCAACCGTCGGCGTTCAACAGGCCGTGCTTCTGGCGGCGCGGGGAGTAGGACTGCACGCGAAGGCCGAAGGGCGGATCCAGTATCAACGACGAGACGCTGACGTCGGCGCCAAGCCAGCCGAGGTGACGGCACATCAGGCGGAGTCCCCCGCGTCGGGGACATCCCAGGCCAGCCGTACTCCGGAGAAGATCTGACGACGGACGGGGTGGTCCCAGTTACGGAAACTGGGCCGCAAGATGGCGGATTCGACCGCCCACGATCCACCGCGCAGAATCCGGTAGTCGCCGTCGAAGAACGGCTGCGAGTAACGGTCGTAGATCATCGGGACGAATCCGGGCCACGGTCGCAGCGGCGAGCTGGTCCACTCCCACACGTCGCCCAGCATCTGCTCGACGCCGTAGGCCGACGCGCCGCCCGGATAGGCGCCGACGGGGGCCGGCCGCAGTGCGCTGCCACCTAGGTTGGCGAATTCGCCGGAGGGCCCCTGCGTTCCCCAGGGGTAGCGCCGCCGGGTCTCGGTGATCGGGTCCCAGGCGCAGGCCTTCTCCCATTCCATTTCGGTGGGTAGCCGTGCGCCGGCCCAGGCCGCGTATGCCTCGGCCTCGAAGTAGGTGACATGTTGCACCGGCTCGTCGGGCGGAATGTCTTCGATGTAGCCGAAGCGGGTCCGGGTGCGCCCGTCGGCGCCCCAGAATTGGGGCGCGGTAAGGCTCGCGCCGCGGCGGTGCTCCCAGCCGCGGTCGGACCACCAGCGCGGCTCGTTGTAGCCGCCGTCGCCGATGAACTGTTGCCATTCACCGTTGGTGACCGGGACCCGCCCAATGCGGAACGCCGGCAGGTCGACGACGTGGGCGGGGCGCTCGTTGTCCAATGAGAACGGTTCGGTGGTGGCGTCGACACCCAGCACGAACGGGCCGCCGGGCACCAGCACCGACGTTCCGGCCACGCCGGCTCGGCCCGCGGGCAGGTTGGCGGGGTCCTGCAGCAGCGCAGCACCGGTGCGCAGGTTCAATGCCTGCAGCATGGTTTCGTCGTGCTGGTTTTCGTGGCTGACCACCATCCCGTAGACGAAGGCCGCGCGGTCTCCGGCAGGGTCGTCGGGCAGTGCGTCGAGCGCATCAAGTGCAGCGGAACGCACTGTGCGGCAATAAGATCGGGCTTGTTCCGGGGACAGCAGCGGCAGATCGACGCGACTGGCGCGGGAGTGTTCGAACGCGTCGTAGAGACCTTCGACCGACGGATCGAGCATCCCCGGGCGATTCGGGTCTCCGCCGCGCAGCAGCCACAGCTCCTCCTGCTGACCGATGTGCGCGAGGTCCCACACCAGCGGGCTCATCAACGGGTCGTACTGACGACGCAGTTCGGCATCGTCGAAATTGACCAGCCGTAGCGTGCGCGTGCGCGCCCGCTCCAGATCGTCGGCGATCCGTTCCCGGCATGACGATCGCAAGCGCGGCGTAGCCGGGCGCTGGGGGTACCTCCCGCTTGCGGGGGACGGGTCGGAATCATCGGGGAAAGTCACAAGCCCCCTTGCGCCAACTGCGACACGGTGGCCGCGATGCCGTGGTCGATTACCTGGTCGGAGAAGTCGTCGCCCGGACATCGGCCCCGTTCGACCGTGCGGATCAGCCGCTCCATCGCGTCGGTGAGCTCGGGCGGCGCCTTCGCGGCGGCGATGGCCACACAGGAGGTGGCAGCGTCGTGCAAACGCCGGTCGCTCAACCCGAGCCGGGCGGCGTAGTCCCAGGCGGTGGCCACCGGTTCGACGACCGCGGCGGCGGCGTCGGCCGCGACCGGATCATCGAGCAGGGCAACCATCGTGAACACGATCGCGGGCCAGTAGGCATCCGGCGCGCTGTCCAGGTAGCGGATCTCCAGCCATTGTCTGGGGCGAACCGGCGGGAACAGCGTGGTCAGGTGATAGTCGAGATCGGCGAGGGTGGGCCGGCGGTCGCAGAGCAGCGCCGAGCCGTCCGCCCAGTCGGCGAAGGACACATAGTGGGTGAGCGCGACCGCCTCCGGGTTGTGCACCATCATCACCGGCGCCTTGAGCGCGTAGCGCGCCCAGTCGGTGCCCGGGTCGTCGCCGCTGGCGCCCAGGATGGGCCCGCAGCGCGCCGAGTCCATCTGGCCCCACACCCACTGTCGGGTGGACACCCAACCCGAGAATTCGCCGCCCAGCATCGGGGAGTTGGCCGCGATCGCGATCATCGTGGGGCCCAGCGCGTGCGCCAGACGAACCCGGTCCGCCCATCCGGCCCGCGGTCCGGCGTCCAGGTTGACCTGAACCGAAGCCGTCGACGTCATCATCGCGGCACCCGCCTCGGCGGAGTTGCTGGCGGCAAAGAACTCTTCCATCGCACGGTAGCGCGCGCCCGGGTTGATGCGCTTCGGCGCCCGCAGCGGGTCCGCACCCAGGAAGACCAGACCCAGGCCGGCGGCGGCGAAGGCCTTGCGCAGCACGCCCTGATCGTTGTTCATCGCGTCGATGGCGGCGACCACGCCGTTCTCGGGTGGCCCGGAGAGTTCGACCGCGCCACCCGGTTCGACGGTGATGACACTGCGGCCGGGCAGTGCGGGTAGCTGATCAATGACCGCGGTGACTTCGTCCCAGCTCGGCCGGCGGTAGGGATCGGCCGGGTCGACGCAGTGCGCTTCCATCTCCAGGCCGACGCGCCCCAGCGGGCCATCGATCAAACAACCATCGGCGATGTACTGGGCGGCTTCCTCGGAACTGGTCAACTCGGTTTCGGCCGGGCGGGCGGCATCCAGCTGCGAGGCCGCGGCGGTGATAGCGGCGAGCGTCATATCACGATCCCTTCGGGCCCGACCACGCGTCGCCGAGCGCCAAGTTGGGCAGCTATCCGAACGATAGCCGCCGTCTCTTCATCTTCCAGATCGCCCCGACATATTCCCGTTCCCGCAGGTTCTCGCCGCACGGCTTATATAAATACCCAAATTCACCGGATTATTGCCCCAGCGCGTTTTGCATCGCCCCGGCCAGCACATTGACCGCGGGTCCCGCGTTGCCAGACTGACAAACCTTCGCCTGAAGCAATACGTTTTCGCGCAGCCGGGTTTGATTGAAGCAGCGGCGATCGGTGCCCGCTTCCTGCTTGGTCCAGTTAGCGTCGGTCCCGGTCGCCGGCGCTCCAGCAAACGACCACACCTGGGTCTGCCCGTTGTCCAGGTGCATTGCGGTGGTCTGACCCGAGCAGCCCACCGTGCGATCCACCAGCCGGTGGAAGGCCCGGCCCGCGGCGTCGTTGGTGGCGAATACACCGACCGCCTGCTTGACGAGATGCGTCTGATCGTTGGCCGACGTCTGCGACGTGGCCGCGTTGAAGGACGCCAAGTCGGAGTCGTTGTACACATCGGGTAGGCCGATGTCCGCCCAGTTGTTGCAGTCGGCCAGGTCGACGAAGAAACCCTGGACCGGTGCGGTGAACACCGCCTCCCAACCCATGGGTCCACCGACGATGTTGCCGACCGAGCCTTTGCCGAGGACTGCGTAGGACACCACCCCGGGTTCGGATGGATGAGCAGCCGCGACGGGGACGCCGGAAGCCACCCCCAAGCCCAGACCGACGCTTACCGCCACAGCGGAGATCCGCATCATGAATCTCGATCATGCCAGGTGGCCGTCTGGCGGCGAACGCCGAACTATTGACCCCGGACGCCCTCCTCGACCTTCTTACCGAGATCGGGATCGACGTTGCGCCAGTACTCGAACACCCGGGACAGCACCGGCTCCTTGACACCCTTGGAGACGTGCCCAATGATGTTGTGGGCCAATCGGTCTCGAGCAGCGTCATCGAGCACCTCACGAACCATGGTGCCCGCCTGGCCCCAATCGTCGTCCTCGGGGTGCAGTGTGTAGGCGGCGCGGATCATCTGCCCGTCGGCCTGCCAGCGCACCTCGGCCGCGCGCGCCGGGTCGGCCTGCGGGCCACCGTAGGAGTTGGGCGCATACACCGGATCCGAGGCGTTCGTCATCCGCATTGCGCCGTCCTTGGAGTAACTGTTGACCTCCACATGGGGCGTGTTGACCGGAATCTGCCGGTAGTTGGCGCCCAGCCGTGCCCGGTGCGCATCCGAGTAGGAGAAGCCGCGCGCGAGCAACATCTTGTCCGGGCTCAACCCGGTGCCGGGCACGGTGTTGTTCGGCTCGAAGGCGGCCTGCTCGATCTCGGTGTGGTAATCGGTGACGTTGCGGTCCAACGTCATCGTGCCGACGTCGATCAACGGATAGTCGCTGTGCGGCCACACCTTCGTCAGATCGAACGGGTTGAACCGGTAGGTCTTGGCCTCCTCGAACGGCATGATCTGCATCTTGAGCGTCCAGCTCGGGTGGTCGCCGCCCTCGATCGACTCGTAGAGGTCGCGCTGGTGATAATCGCCGTCCTCGCCGGCCAATTGGTCGGCGTCCTCCTGAGTCAGGAAGTCGACGCCCTGATCGGTGATGAAGTGGTACTTCACCCAGAAGATCTCGCCGGCGGCGTTGATCCAGCTGTAGGTGTGGCTGCTGTAGCCGTTCATCTGCCGCCAGCTCTTGGGGATGCCCCGATCACCCATCAGCCAGGTCACCTGATGCGCGGATTCGGGAACCAGGCTCCAGAAGTCCCACTGCATGTTGTGGTCGCGCAAATTCGTTGCGGCCATGCGCTTTTGGGAGCGGATAAAGTGCTGGAACTTCATCGGATCACGCATGAAGAAGACCGGCGTGTTGTTGCCGACCATGTCGAAGTTCCCCTCCGACGTGTAGAACTTCAACGCGAATCCGCGTGGGTCCCGCCAGGTGTCCGGGCTGCCGCGCTCACCGGCTACGGTCGAAAACCTGGCCAGCATCTCGGTTTTGGTTCCGGGCGCGAACACCGCGGCCCGGGTGTACTTACTGACGTCGTTGGTCACTTCGAAATGACCGAAGGCGCCGCCACCTTTGGCGTGCGGCTGGCGTTCCGGGATGCGTTCCCGGTTGAACTGCGCCATCTGTTCGATCAGGTAGTGATCCTGCAGCAGGATCGGGCCGTCGGGACCGATCGTCAGCGATTGTTCGTCGCTGGGTGCGGCAATACCGGCATCGGTCGTGGTGTAACGCTTCGTCATCTCGCCATCTCCTCGCTAACTGGGCTGAATTCGAGGGCAGTGCGCCGTGTACCCACCCAGTGTGAACCCGAATCGGTGACAAGCACTTTCAATGCATGAAACAGCCCGGCACCCCTGGTGGGGTACCGGGCCGTTGCAGGTGTCGGTGCTAGGGGCGCGGAGCGGGGGCGCTGCTCGCCGGAGCGGGCCCAGCCGGACCACTCGGGCCGGTGTTCGGGCCACCGGGACCACCCGGACCGTATCCCGGCGGCGGCCCGTACTGGTAGGGCGGCGGCATCATGCCGGGGCCGCCCGGTCCGCCGTACTGCCACGGTCCCGGGCCACCGGGGCCACCGGGGCCGCCCGGGCCGCCGGGTTTCCACATCATGCCGTGGCGATGGTGGCAGTACTGGTGGTGATATCCGAAGATCATCGCGCCGGAGAAGAAGACGACCGACAAGATGAAGACGATCCCGGCAACGATCACCACCCACGCCGCGGCCGTGTAGACCTTGGGCGGCTTGACCACCTGCGGTGGCGGGGCCGTCGCGACGGGCGCCGGCTGTGCTGCGGGTTGGGGTGTTTCACTCATGCCTTGAATACTGCCCTTGAATGCAACTGCTGCAACAGATTCCGGCGACAAAGTTGCTGTGAATTCACCCGAATGCGACCCAGGTGCCGGTATCGCCGAAACCACTGGTAGCCCGGCGCTCTGGTGAGCGCCGGGCTACTGCGTGTGAGATTAGTGGCCCCCCGGAGTCCTCCTTTTACCCCGTGAGCATCCGAACAGTTGAAATCTTTCGGCTACGGCGTGCGAGACGGAGCGACCGACGACGGAACCTGGCTGGGCCCCGGAGCGCCGGGGGTCACGGCCGCGGGCCCACCCGGCTGCTGGTTCGCGCCGGGCCAACCCGGACCGCCCGGGCCACCGGGACCACCGAACCGGTGGGGATGCACCATCGCGTGGTGCTTGTGGTGGTGGCCGTGGTGGCCGTGGTGCCCGGTGGACTTACCGAGCAAGAAGCCGGTAAAGAAGATGACCGCGATGACGAACACGGTCCCGGCGGCGATGGCGACGTAGGCCGCCGCCTGGAAGACCCTGGGGGCCCGGTGGACGACGACCGGCTCTGCCGGCGCCGGTGCAGTTGCGGTCGAGGACCGCACGGTGGGGGTTTCAGATGTTTCACTCATGAGACAAATGATGCGGGGGTAAACAGTAGTTCTGGCTATGCGCTACTTATGTAGCAGCTGTGAGCCAAAAAACCCTGCTCACCAGCCAAAACCGGAGATCGCGCCGGCGGATCTGCTCAGCAGAGTCGGCCGAGAAGGCGTTGCTTCTGCTCGTTGAACTCCGCGTCGGTCAGCAGGCCCGCGTCGCGCAGGTCGCCGAGTTTGCCTAGCAGCTCAGCGAATTCGCGCATGTCTGCTGCGATACCGGTCATCTGGCCGCCCGCGGTGGGCGAGGGCGCGGGGTATGCGCCAGCAGTCGCCCTGATGCGTTCCCGGTGAGCCGGGCTCACGGTGCCGTTGATCGCCTGGCCGGCCATGCTTGCCAGGGTCATCTCACCGAACAAGATCCCGGGGCTACCGGCGAAGGCTTGCGGGATGGCACCCAGGCCGGTGGCCGGCAGCGCCAACGTGGCCAGCCTGATCTGCGGTGCCGCGGTGGCCCAACCGGGCGGCACCGACAACGCCCCGATCGTGGTCGCCTGGCCCAGGCCTGCCGAGCCCGCCTCTCCTACGGCGCCCAACTGGTCGAACCGGCGCATGATCTCAGTCTCGGCGCCCGAAATCTGGCGGGTGAGGACGTCCTGGTCGTCGGCGATTTCTCGGCCGGCGGCCTCGATCTCGGTGTCGGCTTTCGCCGCGTCTGCCCACGCCCCTGACGCGGTGCCCAATTCACTCGTCGCGACACCCAGACTTGTGGGCTCGAAGAAGGTCGAGGGCGATAGCAGGGCATCGATGATGCCCGACGTGGGGGCCGCGGCCGTGGAGGTCGGGGGCGAGGCGAGTGCCTGCAACGTCGTCGGCACGTTCGAGCTCAACTGCGCCAACGCCGTCTGGGTATCGGATGCGGCCGATGTGCCGGTGGCCCGTGCGAGCGCGGCGGCCTGGTCACCCGACCCGCCGGGACGGGTGCTCTGCGGTGACGGGGTGAACGGGGTCAGCGCTGTCGCGGACGCCGACAGCCCGGCATAGCCGTACATCGCCGCGGCGTCCTGGGCCCACATCTCGGCGTAGTGGGTCTCGGCGGCCGCGATCGCCGGGGTGTTTTGACCGAAAAGATTGGTCACCACCAGGGCCCTCAATGTGGCGCGATTTGCCGCGATCACCGGCGGGGGCACCACCGCCGCGAACGCCACCTCGTAGGCGGCGGCCGCCGCTTTGGCTTGGGCGGCCGCCTGCTCGGCCTGTGCGGCGGTGGTGCTCATCCACGTCACATAGGGAGCAGCCGCGGTCGCCATCGATACCGATGCCAGACCCAGCCAGGGCCCAGCGGTTAGCCCGGCAATCACCGATCGATAGCCCGCCGCCGCCATGTGCAACTCGGCGGCCAGCCCGTCCCAGGCCGCCGCGGCAGCCAGCATCGATGCAGACCCGGGGCCGGAGTACAACCGTCCGGAGTTGAATTCCGGTGGAAATATTGCGAAATCCATTGCTGCACAACCTCCTAGCGGATGGCGATCACCTTGGTGGCCTCGGCGGCCCCACCGCTGTATTACTGCATATGAGGCAGAAACGTGCAGATCTCGCGGAGATTCTCCGGCCAGACATGACGCGCGTTAACTGAATTACCCGGTCGTGCATCGCAAGAACATCTGTTCAGCGCTGTTGGCTAAACGTTCGGCAACGACGCGCACACGACCTCGGGCGCGACCGAGCAGCAGCTTGATCTTGAGAAGTCCAACGGCAGCAGCGCTTTCGAGCACCCCACGGTTTCGGAGGAGCTTCAGCGTCCGGTCATTGAGCGTTTACGCGGACCTTATTGGACGCGCGTTAATGTGCCGAGCAAATCATCGCGCTTAGCTCAAGAAAAGGGATAAGACATGGACTTTGGTTTGCTGCCGCCGGAAGTCAACTCAGGGCTGATGTACACCGGCCCGGGGTCGGGGCCCATGCTCGCTGCAGCGGCGAGCTGGGACGCGGTGGCCGCCCAACTGGAGTCCGCCGCGACTGGCTGCTCATCGGAGATCGCGGGGCTGACCGGGCGATGGATTGGCCCCTCGTCGATGAGGATGGCCACCGCGGCCACTCGGCATGTGGCCTGGCTGCAGATCAGCGCCGCACAGGCGACCCAGACCGCCGCCCAGGCCTACACCGCGGCCGCCGCCTACGACGCGGCGTTCGGCATGACCGTGCCCCCGCCGGTCATCGCAGCCAACCGGATGCAGCTCATGGTCCTGGTCGCGACCAACTTCTTCGGACAGAACACCCCGGCGATCGCGGCCACCGAAGCCCAGTACATGGAGATGTGGGTCCAGGACGCCACCGCCATGTACGGCTACGCCGCCACGGCCGAAACCGCCAGCACCCTGGCACCGTTCGACGAACCGCAACAGGCCACGAACCAAAACGGGCAAGTTGACCAGGCCAACGCCGTCGCCCGGGCGACCACCGACGCCACCAGTGCCCGCAGCCAGTCCGCGATGCAGCTCGCCTCGAACAACGCCACTGGGCAGGCCGTCGGTGCCGTCGACCCGCCCCTGCCCGTCGGCAGCTCCGGCACTGTCGCGCCCGGCGGCGCCAACGTCGGCGTGGGGGTAACGGTCACCGCCACCGACGGCTATCCCGTTGGGCAATCCATGGGCACCATTGTCGTTCACGCGGTGACAGAGACGACCTACGTGTTGAACACCGGCCAGAGCCACGTCATCGCCGCGGGAGCTATCTATGCCACACCCGGCCCGGGCAACTTCGTGAGTGGTACCTTCCAATTCGCCAGTGTCCAGGGCCCCGGAATCCTCACCCTCCCGGCCGGTTCTCCCATCGCCGGCGGGACCGGCGGCGCCATGGTCACCGTCGACGCCAGCGGCCTTGTCACCGCCGTCAATAGCGGCACCATCGTGACCGGCCCCGTCGTCACCCCAGTTCCCGCCGCCCCGGCCGCGAGCGCGTCTGGGCTGGGGGCGGCATCCGCGAGCGGAGTAAGCGGCTCGCCGGGTCTGGCGGGAGCCGCTGGGATTCAACCTCAGTTCGACGTCGGCGCACTCATGGAGTGGAGTCAGGGCATCAACGGAGCCGACCTGGCCGCCGGCCTAGCCGAGGTGGGTTGAGTAGTTCACTGAGACGCTAGGGCGCGACCCTCGTCCTGGCAGCCGGCAATGAAGTCCGGCGGGGAGTCCACGCGGGCTACCTTCCCGCTCTTGAGGACGTTGCGCAGCTCTTCCTGGCAGTAGTCCAACCAGTTGGTGCCGGCAGGAAACTGCACGTGGTGCTGTTGAACCTGATCATCGATGGCTTGTTTGCCCTGCAGGTAAGACGGAGATCCGGGATCGGCCGCCGCGGCCGGGCACAGGACAACGGCGGCAGCACCAATGGCCGCCACCAGCCGTCCCCCCCAGATCCAGCTCACCGAAACATCGTACGTCGTCCGGTGGGCCTGGCGCCTGTGACTGCGATTAGAACGTCCACGAGCCGGGGGTCTGAAGTACGAACCCGCGGTTGAGGATTGGGTCGATGCAGGCGGTCAGCCGGTCCGCGCCGACAACGCAGGTGATGTCGGCTTTGGTGATTTTTTGGCCCACGTTGAGCAGCGGCGAGGTGATGACCGGGCACCCGGTGCCCTTCTGAAATCCGTACGGGCCCAAGTCCGTTGGCGACGAGGTCGGCGTTCCCACCACCGAGCAGCCGTCGCTTCCGACGGGAGCGTTGTCGGGAAGACCGGGTAGCTTCCCGTCGCAGCTGGCGCTGACGTGATCGCCGGGCTTGGTCGGATTGGGCACGCTGCATTGGAGTCCGTCCGGGGTAGCGAAATAGGCTGCGCCACCGGCCCGGGCCGCCGCGGTGTACGGCGCGGGATCCACCGGCTGAAAGGCATTGAGATCGGGAAAGTTCGGCGGCGTCGCCTTTGCGACGCCGGGGGTCGCATGGGAACAACCCAGCCCCAAAAACGCCACGGTCACGGTCATCGCCGCTACGGCCATCCTGCTCAGCATGCGATGTCGCCTTTCTAGTGTTGGACGCCGAAGGTGGTCGTCCAGGTGTTGGGGTCGTAGGCCGGCCCGGGCGGCCAGGTGCTTACCCGCAGCTGAACCGTCTCGAGGCCGGTCGCGGGATCGACCGTCGTGCCCGTGACGGTGGGTCCGTAGACAGTCGGAAGCTGGTCCGCGCCTATCAGCGTTTGCGGGGCGGCGGCCGTCAGTCCCTGTGGGGTGGCGGCGGTGATGGCCTGGACCGGCCCGCCGTTCGTCGCGCCGACGAGCATGTATCCGCCGCCTTTGAGGCCAACCAGCTGGCTTTCGCGATCACCCGGAAGGCTGACGTCGCCGACGCGCTGCAAGGAATTCATCCAGCCATTGGGGTTGGCCGGGTCGATAGGTCCGGACACCCACAAACCGCGGTTGAGGTCGCCCGTTCGGTTGCTGGTGTTGCCGATGATGACCATCTGGTTGGTGGCGGGGTCGTAGACGCCGCTGGCCTGGAAAATCCCCGGCAGCTCACCGACTTTCACGGGATGGTTGGGATCGCTGTAGTCCCAAACCGATCCGTTGGTCGCGTATTCGTTGAGCCCGGGGGTGTGGGTGCCGTCGGGGTTGCTGAAAAACGCGTACCGGCGGCCATTGGGCCCAAGCGCGGTCCCCGTCGGCAGCGGCCGGGTGCCCGGGGGGCCTTGCGCCAGCTGGGAAGCCGGACTGCGCGGCAGACCATCGCGCGGATCGCCGCCGAAGGTAGGGCCCTGGCCGTCTTGGAACTGGTCCTGTAGGTCGTAGGTGTTCTGCTCGTGTTGAGGCGGGCCGGCCGGACCGGTGATCCTGGGGTCGTTAGTCGGAAGACCGTCGCCCTCACCCAGGTCGGCGGGCTTGAAGTCGGTGGCCAGGACAGCGTCCTGCGGGGTCAGGTTTCCGTTCGCCTGCACTTGATGCAGTGAGTTCGCATAGGTGTCGCGCGTTGCATGCAGCTGATCGACGGCGGTCTTGGTGTCGCGGATGGCGTCGTCTTCACGCCCGGTGATAAATGCATCCAGCGTTTGTCGATCCGCCGCGCTGAGGTGGGGATCTTTTTCCATCTCGATTGCTTGGCCGATCATGTTGTCGAGCGTCTGCAACTGATTCTCCAGAGCGGCGATTTGGGCGGCCCCGGTCTTTTGCGCCTCGGCCAGCGCGGCGGCGATGTTTTCCAGGTCGACCCCGATCTTGGGTATCTGCAACGATTGCGCACCAAGCAGTTTCGTCACTCGCTGCACCTCGGCCGAATCATTGATCGGGTGCTCGCCATTCTCCCTATTCCAAGCCGCCTCAAAGCGACGACGAGCCTCCTCAAAGGCCTTGCTGGACTCGGCCGTACACACACCCGCGACGTGAAACGCCTCGGCCAAATCGGAAATCTGGGCCGGACGACCAGCCTGCAGGCTTTGGTTGATCGCCCACGGATCCCCGCCGGCCTCGGCGATCAGCGCCGGAACGCTTATGTAGCGCAGCTGCATCGCCACCCCCTTCGCGCTGACAATCAGATTACCGCCGCTGACCTCGACGAGACGACGATTTGGTGGCTACTCCGGCTTGAATGGGTTGACCGCGAACTGAATTACCCGATACGGCGCCGACACCCGTGCGCGAGTGTCCCACTGGCTGACGAAGATTCGTAGCTCGTCGAGCGTGGAGCCGGGCGAAATGTAGCCCCCATACGGTTGTGCGAGCCGGTTGTCAGTCGGTGGCGGAAGGCTTTCCGGCGGCTCGGGCCACTCGTCGTGCTGCACAACCGTGGTCACCGGAGCCTCGCCCAGCGACGTCGGGTCGTTGGCCACCCGGACCTCCATGTTGCCGTTGCTCGCGTTGAAGTAGGACAGCACCGCCTTGCCCTCGACCTGCCGGACGCACAGCTCCCCCACTTGGTCGGGCCACAGCGGCGTCGGCGGCTTATTCCAGCCACCACCGGGCCCGGCCGCCCAGCCCTGCCACCGTGACCGGTCCGTAAAGTTCTGCGGCGTAACCCGATACAGCACCGCTGGCTGACTGCGGGTGAAGCTGTTGGCCACGACGTACACCCACCCGCTTGGCGAATCGGCGGTCGGAATCGGGTCGTAGTAGCCGCTGATCTGCGTCTGCGAGCCGCCCTGATACGAGCCGTCGCGCTTCGAGCCGACAACGGTCTGCCATCCCCCGCGCGCCGCTTCGGCCGTCACCAATCGCGAGCTCTGCGGCTTGAGATCCTTCGTCGTGGTCACCATCAGGTAGTTGCGCCGGTTGATCTGCACCACGCCGGCCGGCAACTGCGAGTCGCCCGAGGGCGTGGGATCGGCCAGCAGCGGCTTGCCGATCCCGGTGACGCCGGTGTAGCGCACCCCGGCGGGATCATCGACCGACGCGGTGTCGACGTGCAGCGCGACCGGCGAGTACCAACCGCCGAAACCCACGCCTTGCCCGGCGAAGCTATCGCCGCAGACCTGCAGCAATTCGGTTGGAAACTCCAGGAATTCGCAGAGATCGGTGGCACCGATGCCGTAATCCCCTGTGGGAGTGCCGGTTCCGGCCGTCGGACCGATTCGCAATACCTGCCCCGGCGCCAGCGGCGCCACGATGGGCTGCGGCACGGGCGCGGGCGGATCGGCGTGCACAATCCAAAATGATTGTGAGACAACCAAACACATCAGCGTACCCAGGCGAGTGTGAGCGAATCTCACCCCCGGCTACTCAGAGTTCCGAGGCCAGCAACTCGGCGATCTGAATAGTGTTGAGCGCCGCCCCTTTGCGCAGATTGTCCCCCGAGACGAACAGCGCCAGGCCACGCCCATCCGGTACGCCCGGGTCGTGGCGAATCCGGCCGACCAACGAGTCGTCAACTCCGGCGGCGGCCAAAGGGGTTGGCACGTCGACCACTTTCACACCGGGGGCGGCGCCGAGCAATTCGGCAGCCCGCTGCGGCGAAAGAGGGCGGGCGAACTCGGCGTTGATCGACAGCGAGTGCCCGGTGAACACCGGAACCCGCACGCAGGTCCCACTGACCAGCAGATCGGGGATGCCGAGAATCTTGCGGCTCTCGTAGCGCAGCTTCTGGTCCTCGTCCGTCTCCCCGGAGCCGTCGTCCACCAACGATCCGGCCAGCGGCAGCACGTTGAAGGCGATGGGCGCGACGTAGGTCTTGGGCGCCGGGAATTGCAGCGCACTTCCGTCGTGCACCAGCTGCTCGGCGTCGTCGATCACCGCGCGCGCCTGCGTCGCCAGCTCCTCGACACCGGCCAACCCGCTACCGGACACCGCCTGATAGCTCGACACCACCAGGCGCTGCAGTCCAGCTTCCTGGTGCAGCGGCATCAGCACCGGCATCGCGGCCATCGTGGTGCAGTTCGGGTTCGCGATGATGCCCTTGGGCCGGGTGGCGGCGTCGCGAGCGAAGTTCACCTCGGACACCACCAATGGCACGTCCGGGTCCTTGCGCCAGGCCGAGGAGTTGTCGATCACGGTCACCCCGGCCGCCGCGAACCGCGGGGCCTGCACCAGCGACATCGTCTTGCCGGCCGAGAACAGCGCGATGTCCAAGCCGGTCGGATCCGCCGTCGCGGCGTCCTCGACCTCGATCTCCTGCCCGCGGAAGGGCAATTTGCGGCCCTGCGAGCGGGCCGATGCG
The DNA here is from genome assembly GCF_026625985.1 of Mycobacterium sp. Aquia_213. Lineage (NCBI taxonomy): Bacteria > Bacillati > Actinomycetota > Actinomycetes > Mycobacteriales > Mycobacteriaceae > Mycobacterium > Mycobacterium sp. Aquia_213. Next base: position 376,148 of record NZ_CP113116.1, on the reverse strand, counting down.
AAGAACCGCACCGTCGTCGCCGGAAAGTCGCGCTCGTCGAGCAGCTTGCGCATCACCTGGCCCACTTGGCCGGTGGCGCCCACTACCCCTATTGCGAGCCTATCGGCGCCCATATCTATCGACCCGTCCCCGCATACACCGTGGCCTCCTCTTCGCCGCCGAGGCCGAATGCCTCATGCAACGCCACGACCGCCTTGTCTAGTTCGGTGTCGCGGCACAACACCGAAATCCGGATCTCGGAGGTGGAGATCAGCTCGATGTTGACGCCCACCTCGGCCAGCGCCTCACAGAAGGTCGCGGTAACCCCGGGATGGCTGCGCATGCCCGCGCCGATCAGCGACACCTTGCCGATGTGGTCGTCGTAGAGCAGCTGCGTGAAGCCGATCTCGTCCTTGAGGGAGTCCAGCTTGGCCACCGCGGTGGGTCCGCTGTCGCGCGAGCAGGTGAACGTGATGTCGGTCTTGCCGTCCTCGACCTTGGACACGTTCTGCAACACCATGTCGATGTTCACGTCGGCCTCGGCGACGGCCCGGAAGACCCGGGCCGCATACCCCGGGATGTCCGGGATCCCGACGACGGTCACCTTGGCCTCGCTACGGTCGTGCGCGACTCCGGTCAGAAGAGGGCTTTCCATGGATATGTCCTTGATCGATCCGACAACGACAGTGCCTAGCTTGTCCGAATAAGAGGACCGGACGTGCACCGGAAGGTTGTAGCGACGGGCGTATTCGACGCAGCGCAACATCAGCACCTTGGCGCCGCACGCGGCCATTTCGAGCATCTCCTCGAAGGTCACGGCGTCGAGCTTGCGGGCATTGGGCACGATTCGCGGGTCCGCACTGAAGATGCCGTCCACGTCGGTGTAGATCTCGCACACGTCGGCGTTCAACGCGGCGGCCAGCGCGACCGCCGTGGTGTCCGAGCCGCCGCGGCCCAGCGTGGTGACGTCGCGGCTGTCCTGGCTGACGCCCTGGAAGCCGGCGACCAGCACGACGTCGCCTTCGGCGAGCGCGGACTGCAGCCGCGTCGGCGTGACGTCGATGATCTTCGCGTTGCCGTGGGTACCCGTGGTGATCACGCCGGCCTGGGAGCCGGTGAACGACCGGGCGCGGGCACCGAGCGATTCGACCGCCATCGCGACCAACGCGTTGGAGATGCGCTCACCGGCCGTCAGCAGCATGTCCAGTTCGCGGGCCGGCGGCACCGGGCACACCTGCTGCGCCAGATCCAGCAGGTCATCGGTGGTATCGCCCATCGCGGAGACCACGACGACGACGTCGTTGCCCTGCTTTTTGGTCTCGACGATGCGTTCGGCGACACGACGGATCCGGTCGGCGTCGGCCACCGAGGATCCGCCGTACTTTTGTACGACCAGCGCCACTGTTTCTCTCTGCCCTTCCGCACCCACAGACGTGGATCAAGTTCACAACAGGATACGTGGCGGCGCATCTTGTTTTTTGACCTGATGGCGGGCATCACAGCCTGCGGTTTTGGTCCCGATCAGGCGTAGTTTTCGCCTAGGCGCTGATAGCGGTAGAGTTCAGACCGTGCAGCGGGTGCTCCTTCTCGGACGCCGCGACGGGGTCTGATCCAGACCGGCCTCCCGTCGCGGGTGTTTGCGATGCGCCGGTCTGAAGTCCCTTCTGACATCCCCGGAGCAATACCGTGACCAACTTTTCTCAGCCCGCCAGCCCGGACTCATACACTTCGGCCCGCACCGTCCAAAAGCCCGCGGGCCCGCCCCGACCTGACCAGCCCGCATGGAATCCGCAGCGCGGCTCGTCGATGCCCGTCAACCGGTACCGGCCCTTCGCCGACGAAGTCGAGCCCATCCGGGTCGCCGACCGCACCTGGCCCGACCGCGTCACCAGTACCGCCCCGTTGTGGTGTGCGGTCGATCTGCGCGACGGCAACCAGGCACTGATCGACCCGATGAGCCCGGCCCGCAAGCGCCGCATGTTCGACCTGCTGGTTGGCATGGGCTACAAGGAGATTGAAGTCGGATTCCCGTCGGCCAGCCAGACCGACTTCGACTTCGTGCGCGAGATCATCACCGACGGCGCCATTCCCGACGACGTCACCATCCAGGTGCTGACGCAGTGCCGCCCGGAACTGATCGAGCGCACCTTCGAGGCGTGCCAGGGCGTGCACCGGGCGATCGTGCACTTCTACAACTCGACGTCAATCCTGCAGCGCCGCGTGGTATTTCGCGCCGACCGGGCTGCGGTGCAAGCCATCGCGACCGAGGGCGCCCGCAAGTGCGTCGAAGAGGCCGCCAAATACCCGGACACGCAATGGCGATTCGAGTATTCGCCGGAGTCCTACACGGGAACGGAATTGGAGTACGCCAAGCAGGTGTGCGACGCCGTCGGCGAAATCATCGCGCCGACGCCGGACAACCCGATCATCTTCAATCTGCCCGCCACCGTGGAGATGGCGACCCCCAACATCTACGCCGACTCGATCGAGTGGATGAGCCGCAACCTGGCCAACCGGGAGTCGGTGATCCTGAGCCTGCATCCGCACAACGACCGCGGAACCGCTGTCGCCGCAGCCGAATTGGGCTACCAGGCGGGAGCGGACCGGATCGAGGGCTGCCTGTTCGGCAACGGGGAGCGCACCGGAAACGTGTGCCTGGTGACGCTGGGGCTGAACCTGTTCTCCCGCGGCGTGGACCCGCAGATCGACTTCTCCAACATCGACGAGATCCGCCGCACGGTGGAGTACTGCAATCAGCTGCCGGTGCACGAGCGTCACCCGTACGGCGGCGATCTGGTCTACACCGCGTTCTCGGGCAGCCACCAGGACGCCATCAACAAGGGCCTGGACCAGATGAAGGCCGACGCCGACGCCGCGGACACCGATGTCGAGGACATGCTCTGGCAGGTGCCGTATCTGCCGATCGACCCGCGCGATGTCGGGCGCACCTACGAGGCGGTGATCCGGGTCAACTCCCAGTCCGGCAAGGGCGGGGTGGCCTACATCATGAAAGCCGACCACGGGCTGGCCCTGCCGCGACGGCTGCAAATCGAGTTCTCCCAGGTGATCCAGAAGATCGCCGACGGCGAGGGCGGCGAGGTGTCGCCGAAGGAGATGTGGGACGCGTTCTCCGAGGAGTACATCGCCCCGATCCTGCCGCTCGAGCGGATGAAGCAGCGTGTCGATGCCGACGAGGAAGACAGCGGGACGACCCGCATCGTTGCGACCGTCAAGATCAACGGGGTCGAGACCGAGATCACCGGCGCCGGCAACGGCCCGCTCGCCGCGTTCGTCGACGCACTGGGAGACGTCGGATTCGACGTCTCGGTGCTGGACTACTCCGAGCATGCGATGAGTTCCGGTGAAGAGGCTCAGGCCGCGGCGTACGTAGAGGCTTCGGTCGGCGGCCGCACGGTATGGGGTGTGGGCATCGCTCCGTCGATCACCACCGCATCGCTGCGTGCCGTGGTGTCGGCGGTCAACCGGGCGTCGCGCGGGTAGGTCAGAACAGCGCGAGCTGGTCGTCGGCGCTCGTAGCGTCGACGAACTCCTCCATGCTGGTGCCGCCGATCACGGTGCCCACGCCGTCCATGAACTGTGCGTCGGACACCACCGGCACGCCCAGCTGCTGGGCCTGGTAGCCCTTGCCCTGCTCGGGCTCGGCGGCGTTGCAGACCACCAGTGAGGTCTCGCGGTCGACGACATCGGTGTAGGCCAGCCCCGCGTGCAGGATACGCTCGACGAGCTCCTCGTGGGTGCGGCGCACCTCGGCGGCCAGCGCCACCCGCATGCCCTGGACCAGCGGCCTGCCGCGGACAAATGGCCCGGGGTTGAGATAGGGGCAGGGCATCCGGGAGGCAAGCGCTTTCAGCGGGCGCAGCTCGTCGTGGGTCACCCGGCCGTTGGGCCAGCGGCGGCGGGTGACCGGACGCACCGGCAGCCAGATGTCGTGTTCGCGCGCCCGATCGAGCGCGGACGCCAGAACGCCGGTCAACACCATCGCATCGTCGAAGGCGTCGTGCGGCCGCTCCTGGGTCACGCCCCAGTGCGCGGCGAGGGTCTCCAGCCGCAGGTTCTCGACACCGAGATTGAGTCGCCGGGCCAGCTCGACCGTGCACATGACGCTGTCGACGGGAAGTTCGGTGCGGGTGAGCTCGGACTCGGCGGCCAAGAAGGCGTAGTCGAACGCGACGTTGTGTGCCACCAGCGTGCGGCCGCGCAGCACCTCGATCACGTCACCGATGATGTCGCCGAACTGCGGCTGGTCCTCGAGCATGGCGGCGGTCAGCCCGTGCACGTGAGTGGGACCGGGGTCCACCCCGGGGTTGAGCAGGCTGACGACGGATTGCTCGACGCGGCCCGCCGCGTCGAGGCCGAGCACCGCAAGGCTGATGATCCGGGCCTGACCGGGCCGGAAACCCGAGGTCTCGACGTCGATGACGGCCCAGCCCGTGGGCGGCTCGCCTGCCGGAAGACCCCAGGAGATCGGGTTCATGAACTGAGAATCGCACGCCGGACCGACATCGCTCGGTCGCTGCGCGGTCGTGTCGCCAGTTGGCGCCACATAAACTGCGCGCATGCTGACCGCCCGCGCCCGCCTGGCCCTCTCCGCGGGAGCGAGCGCGCGCTGGGCGTCGCGGCTGACCGGACGCGGCGCCGGCGCGATGATCGGCGGCCTGGTCGCGATGACGCTGGACCGCTCGATCCTGCGCCAGCTCGGTGCGGGACGGCGCACGGTCGTCGTCACCGGCACCAACGGCAAGTCCACGACCACCCGGATGACCGCGGCCGCGCTCGGCACGCTGGGCTCGGTCGCCACCAACGCCGAGGGCGCCAACATGGACGCCGGCCTGGTGGCCGCGCTGGCCGCCGACCGCGGCGCGGGGCTCGCGGCCCTGGAAGTCGACGAGATGCACGTGCCGCACGTATCCGACGCCGTCGAGCCCAGCGTCATCGTGCTGCTCAACCTGTCCCGCGATCAGCTGGACCGGGTCGGCGAGATCAACGTGATCGAACGCACGCTGCGCGCCGGCCTGGCCCGCCACCCCAACGCCGTCGTCGTCGCCAACTGCGACGACGTGCTGATGACCTCGGCCGCCTACGACAGCCCCAACGTGGTGTGGGTGGCCGCCGGCGGCGCGTGGGCGAACGACTCGGTCAGCTGCCCGCGCAGCGGCGAGGTGATCGTCCGCGACCAGGGCCACTGGTATTCCACCGGCGCCGACTTCAAGCGGCCCAGCCCGCAGTGGTGGTTCGACGACGACACGTTGTACGGGCCCGACGGGCTGGCCTTGCCGATGCGGCTGGCACTGCCCGGCGCGGTGAACCGGGGCAATGCCGCCCAGGCCGTCGCGGCCGCCGTCGCGCTGGGCGCCGATCCCGCTAAGGCGGTGGCGGCCGTGTCGGGCGTGGACGAGGTCGCGGGCCGCTACCGGACCGTGCGCCTCGGCCAGCACGACGCCCGCATTCTGCTGGCCAAGAACCCGGCCGGCTGGCAGGAGGCGCTGTCGATGGTCGACAAGCACGCGGCCGGGGTGGTCATCTCGGTCAACGGGCAGGTGCCCGACGGCGAGGACCTGTCCTGGCTGTGGGATGTGCGCTTCGAGCACTTCGAGGAGACGGCGGTGGTGGCCGCCGGCGAACGCGGCACCGATCTGGCCGTGCGCCTGGGGTACGCGGGTGTCGAGCACACCCTGCTGCACGACACCCTGGCGGCGATCGCGTCCTGCCCGCCCGGACGGGTGGAGGTCGTCGCCAACTACACCGCCTTCCTGCAGCTGCACCGAGCATTGGCACGGCATGGCTGACTCGACGCTGCGGATCGGGCTGGTGTTGCCCGACGTGATGGGCACCTACGGCGACGGCGGCAACGCGGTCGTGCTGCGGCAACGGCTACTGCTGCGGGGTATCGCCGCCGAGATCGTCGAGATCACGCTGGACGACCCGGTGCCGGAGTCCCTGGACCTGTACACCCTGGGCGGCGCCGAGGACTACGCGCAGCGGCTGGCCACCCGGCACCTGCTGCGCTACCCGGGCCTGCAGCTCGCCGCGCAGCGCGGCGCACCCGTGCTATCGATCTGCGCCGCGGTCCAGGTGCTCGGGCACTGGTACGAGACGTCATCCGGGGAACGGGTCGACGGCGTGGGGATGCTGGATGTGACGACCTCTCCGCAGCAGGCGCGCACGATCGGCGAGCTGGTGAGCACGCCGTTGCTGGCGGGGTTGACCCAGCGGCTCACCGGGTTTGAGAACCACCGCGGCGGCACCGTGCTGGGCCCCGAGGCGTCGCCGTTGGGCGCGGTGGTCAAGGGCGCGGGCAACCGTCTCGGCGACGGTTTCGACGGCGTGATCCAGGGCAGCGTCGTCGCGACCTACCTGCACGGGCCGTGTCTGGCCCGCAACCCGGAGCTGGCCGACCTGCTGCTGAGCAAGGTGGTGGGCGAGCTGGCGCCGCTGGACCTGCCCGAGGTGGACCTGCTGCGCCGCGAACGACTGGCGGCGCGCTAACCGTGCGGGCCGAGAGGGCGAAAATCAGCCCGAGACTGGCAGCCGCACTGCTCGGCGCGGCTGCGCTCATCGCGTCGTCGGCGGCGGCGAACGCCGACCCAGAGGTCCTGAACGGCCGGTACAACGTGCTGTACGCGAACAGCGACAAACCGACCGCCTGGTTCTTCGTCCCGTGCGGATCCGACTGCACCCGGGCGACCTCGCAAGACGGCGGGACTTTCGTCATCAGCTGGGAATTCCAACTCGCCAATGGACGATGGACGCACAGCGGGACGGCGCAGGTGCCGTGCCCGAACGGCGCATCGGCCCCGGCGACCGTCAACTACAGCTTCGATGCCGTATCGCTTGCCGGAGAAGGCCAGACGACGACGTCAGACGCGTGTAGTGGAGCGCCGGGCAAGACCTTTACCAGGCAATTCCAATTGAGCAAAGCCTGAGGACGCCGATGCGGCTCGCCTAGCTGCGCAACAAGATTCCTTCTAGGGCCGTACCCAACCCTGTTCTCGACACCGACGCGACCTGCGGCGGCTCGAGAAAAGAGGGCCCCATGACCGGCAGCACCATGACCAGGACGGCACGCGTCGGCGTGTTCGCGGCGTTGTTGACCGCAGCAGCCGCGGGCTGGGCGGGTGGAATCGCCGGTGTCCACGCCGCCCCGGGCGCTCCCGCCCCGCATACCGACCCCGGGATGCATGGCGACCCGGACGCCGCCGCGCCCTACTGGCGCTATCAGCAACAGCATCTCGACTGCGGGGAGATGGCGGTGGCCGACGTGATCGGCCAGATCAGCGGCCACGAGCCCGCCGAGGACGAGATCAACGCCGCGGCGGGAAACATTCCGAGCGCCGCGCACCCCGGGCCGATCTACCGCCCCGGCAGCAGGACAAGCAACAAAGACCTGGTGCCGCTCTTAGCGCATTACGGCGTCCACGCCGACGCCGTCCACCCCGATACCAAAGGGCTGGCGCGCGACCTCGATAACGGACGCAAGGTGATCGTCGGGGTGAACGACCACGTCATCTGGAACGACGCCGGGGACCGCGCCAAGCAAAACCACTTCGTCGTCGTCATCGGTATCGACACCGACGCCGGGGTGGTGCACCTCAACGACAGCGGCGTGCCCACGGGCCGTGACGAGCAGGTGTCGATCGCGACGTTCGAAGAGGCGTGGGCCGCCGGCGACAACTTCGCCGTCGTGACCAAGTAACGCGTCAGACCATGGACCGGCGGCCGGTGAGGGCGCGGCCCAGGGTCAGCTCGTCGGCGAACTCCAAGTCACCGCCCATCGGCAGCCCGGAGGCGATACGCGTGACGGTCAGGCCGGGAATGTCGCGCAGCACCCGGACCAGGTAGGTAGCCGTCGCCTCCCCCTCGGTGTTGGGGTCGGTCGCGATGATCACCTCGGTGATGTCCACACCATCGACCCGCTCGCCGATGCGGCCGAGCAGCTCGCGGATCCGCAACTGATCGGGGCCCACCCCGGACAGTGGATCGAGCGCGCCGCCCAGGACGTGGTAGCGGCCCCGGAATTCGCGTGTCCGCTCGACGGCCTGGACGTCCTTGGGTTCCTCGACGACACAAACCTGCGAGCCGTCCCGGCGCGGATCGGCGCAGATCCGGCAACGCTCGTCGTCGGAAACATTGCCGCACACCGCGCAGAAGCGGACGCCGTCGCGGACCTTCGCCAGCACGGCGGTGAGTCGGTCGATGTCCGGCGGCTCGACCGACAACAAGTGAAAAGCGATGCGCTGCGCGCTCTTTGGCCCGATGCCCGGCAACTTGCCGAGCTCGTCGATCAGATCCTGGACCGGTCCCTCAAACATGTCGGTAGGAGGTCAAAGCCCCGGTATCTGAGTCGGTGGGCCCGGTGGCGCCGGTGGCGCGGTCAACCCGGCGGTCAACGACCCCAACTGCTCCTGTGCCATTTTGGTGACCTGCTTGGAGGCGTCCACCATGGCTCCGACGATCAAGTCCTGCAGCGTCTCGATGTCGGAAGGGTCGACGACCGATGGATCGATCTTCACCGCGACGACCTCACCGCTGCCTTTGACGACCGCCTCGACCAAGCCGCCACCGGCCTGACCGCGGATCTCGGCGTTGGCGAGTTGTTGCTGCGCTGCCATGAGCTTTTGCTGCATCTGCTGCGCCTGGGCGAGCAGCGCCGACATATCGCCTCCGGGTTGCATGACAATCCCCTCGCATCTTGGTCTCGAGTTGGTTTCGCCTGTGGACGTCCGGCGATTCGAAACACCCAGCGTAGACCGCACAACGTTACCTTTGCGCCGTGGACCTACCAGTGAGCAGGCGTGTCGGGATCAAAACGATCGTCGGAATGATTGTTGCTGCTTCGACGATCATCATTCCGACCGCGACCGCAGTCCCGTCCAGCATCGCCGGCATGGTCGTTTTCATCGACCCCGGCCACAACGGTGCCAACGACGCCTCCATCGGCCGGCAGGTCACCACCGGCCGCGGCGGCACCAAGGACTGCCAGACCAGCGGAACCGCGACCAACAGCGGCTATATGGAGCACACGTTCACCTGGGACACCGCGCTGCGGGTTCGCGCCGCGCTCACAGCACTCGGTGTCAGGACCGCCCTGTCCCGCGGCAACGACACCGCACTGGGACCGTGTATCGATGAGCGCGCCAACGTGGCCAACTCGTTGCGGCCCAACGCGATCCTGAGCATCCACGCCGACGGCGGACCACCGTCCGGGCGGGGATTCCACGTCAACTATTCGGCCCCGCCGCTCAACCAGGTGCAGGCCGGACCGTCGGTGCAGTATGCGCGGATCATGCGTGACCAGATGCAGGCCGCCGGTATCCCGCCGGCCACCTACATCGGCCAGGGCGGCCTGTACGGGCGCTCGGATCTGACCGGCCTCAACCTGGCGCAATACCCCGCGATCCTGGTCGAGTGCGGCAACATGAAGAACCCCGTCGATTCGGCGCTGATGGAGTCCCCGGATGGCCGGCAGAAGTATGCCGACGCACTTGTCCGCGGCGTGGCAGGCTTCCTGGCCACCCAGGGTCAGGCGCGCTGAGGGCGGCTGCACCGAGATTTCGGGTAGCGGCGATGCCGCACAGCCGGTAGCGTGAACGTCAGTTGTGCGGGACCCCCGGCTTGGGCTGCCAGGAGGCGAGATCGCTTGCGGCCCTAGCAGTTTCGCAAAGCTAGTCTGGCTGCGCGAAAAATCGCGGCGAACGCGTGGCTAACATCAAGAACTTTGCCGAAACCCTGTTGGAGCCCGTTTTGGTCCACTAGGGTTTGTTCCACTCATGTCGATTAGACGTGCGGGGAGAATCGGTGAGCAACAAACCTTCGGCGACAACTTCGTCCAGGTCAACGACGACCAGCAGCACCGCCCAGGGTGGGCTTTCGTGGATGTCGCTGCCTGGGGGTAAGCGGTTCACCACGAGACGGTCGACGCGGTGCTTTTCGCCTGCATCGCACGCTCCTGCACTGACATACGGCCATCGAATCTGCGGAAGCCGGAACCGGACAGGGCCTTTATTGCGTAAGCCTTTTGGGTAGGGACGGTCGGATGGAACTTGACGCCCGTGCCCTTCCGCTGACGCGCCGGCAATTAGATATCTGGCTCTCACAAGAAACGGGACGCTCCGGCACTGACTGGCAGCTCGGCCTGTTCATCAGGATCGAGGGCTCGGTCGAACCTGATTTGCTTAAACAGGCAATCAGCAAAGCACTGCACGAGGCCGAACCATGCCGCGCCGCATTCTTCGAAGCGGATGGTCAGGTCTTCCAAACGGCAATCGATTACCCGGATTTCGAGCTGGACTTCCATGATCTCAGGGGCTCGCGCGATCCCGTGCAGGAAGCTCGCGACATCGCGTCATCGATCCAGCGCACGCCGATGCCGCTGGACGGCCGGTTACTCAAATTTGCGTTATTCCGCACAAAAACCGACGAATACTACTGGTCTGCCTGCTGCCACCACATAGTCCTCGACGGATTGGGCATGGGACTGGTGGGCCGCCGGATTGCGGCCATCTACACCGCAATTGTTTCCGGCACGCCCAGCTCTCCCCCCTTCTTCGGCTCGCTGCAAGACTTCGTCCGCGGCGAGCTGGAGTACGAGGCGTCAACGGAGTATCTGGAAGATCAGGCCTACTGGAACGCGCACCTGCCGTCGGAAAGCGGACCGGATTATCGATTGCCGCAAGCCACCTCGCGGCGGGATCCGAATCAGCCGACCGCGCCGGTTCAATTGGCCCCGTCAGTCGTGAGCCGCATCAAACAGCTGTCCAAGGCGTTGGGTGTCCGTCGCACCTCGATCATCACGGCGGCGAGTGCCCTGTTGGTGCGAGGTTGCACCGGCGGTTCGGAGGTGGTGCTCGACTTCCCGGTCAGTAGGCGGGTGCATCCGGAATCGAAGACGCTACCCGGGATGGTCGCCGGGGTAGTGCCCCTGGTCCTGAAAGCATCACCGGCGTCGACGGTTGCCGACTTCTGCAAGCACGTCGACAAGCAAACACGAGATGCTTTGCGGCATCAGCGATTTCCGGTTCAGACCCGTGGGGACGAAAGCGGCCTTCGCGGTGCCGGGCAGGCGGCGAATCGGGTAGTCGTCAATTTCATCCCATCCAGACTCTCCCTGAACTTTGCCGGTGCTACGGGAACCGCCACATACACCAGTTTTGGACCGATAGCTCACTTCGGGCTGTTCTTCGTCGGTGCCGGTGATGAGCAGTTCCTCACCACTGCCGGTGCCGGGCAACCGTATTCGAATTTCGACGTCTCGGAACTGACGGAGCGGTTGCAGCGGGTGTTAGCAGCTATGACCGCCGCGCCCGAACGCGAGCTTTCCTCGCTGGATCTGCTGCACGAGGACGAACACGTCAGCGTGGATCGCATGGGCAACCGGGCGGTGTTGACGCGCCCCGCGACCGGGGTGTCGATTCCGTCATTGTTCACCGAACAAGTCGCGCGCACCCCCGATGCGGCAGCGGTCAGCTTCGAGGGCCGCTCGCTGAGCTACCGCGAACTCGACGAGGCCGCCAACCGGGTCGCACACCTGCTCGCCGGCCGGGGTGCCGGCCCGGGAAAAACTGTGGCGCTGCTCTTTTCGCGTTCGGTCGACGCCATCGTCGCGATTTTAGCGGTGTTGAAGACCGGAGCGGCGTATCTGCCGATCGACCCGGCCCACCCCGCGGCACGAATCGAGTTCATGCTCGCCGATGCGGCGCCGATGGCCGCGCTGACCAACGCCGCGCTCGCCGACCGGCTGGACGGCTACGACCTGGAGACCATCGATATCCACGACCCGGATGTTGGCGCCCAACCCGTCACCGCGCCGGACGGGCCGTCGCCCGACGACATCGCCCACATCATCTACACCTCCGGCACCACCGGCGTGCCCAAAGGCGTGGCCATCACCCACCACAACCTCACTGCGCAGCTCGACTCGCTGGACGCCGGCCTGCCACCCGGACGGGTGTGGACACAGTGCCACTCCTATGCGTTCGACTTCTCGGTGTGGGAGATCTGGGGTGCGCTACTGCACGGCGGGCGGCTGGTGGTGGTGCCCGAGTCGGTGACCGGCTCACCGGATGATTTCCACGCCCTGCTGGCCGGCGAACACGTCACCGTGCTGACGCAGACCCCTTCGTCCGTGGCGGCGTTGTCTCCCGAAGGCTTGGGGTCGACGGCGCTGTTGATCGGCGGCGAGGCGTGCCCGGCCGAGGTGGTCGATCGGTGGGCGCCCGGACGCGTGATGATCAACGCCTACGGTCCCACCGAAACCACGATCTACGCGGCGATGAGCGCGCCCCTGATCGCAGGGAATGCGGTGCCGATCGGTGCGCCGGTATCGACGTCGGCGCTGTTCGTGCTCGACGACTGGTTACGCCCGGTGCCCACCGGCGTGGTCGGTGAGCTGTACGTGGCCGGCCGCGGCGTCGGATACGGGTATGTGCGCCGAGCTCCGTTGACGGCAGCGCGGTTTGTCGCCTGCCCCTTCGTCGCGCCGGGCGCGCCCGGCGCGCGAATGTATCGCACCGGGGACCTGGTGCGCTGGGGCGCCGACGGGCAGCTCGAGTATGTCGGGCGCGCCGACGAACAGGTCAAGATTCGCGGATACCGCATCGAGCTCGGCGAAATACGCACTGCTCTAGCAGGTTTGGACGGAGTGGAGCAGGCGGCCGTGATCGCCCGCGAGGACCGCACCGGTGACTTGCGTCTGGTGGGCTACGTGACCGGAACCGCCGACCCGACCATGCTGCGCAGCGCACTGGCCGAGCGGTTGCCGGCGTACATGGTGCCGGTCGCGGTGATCGCGATCGATGCGCTACCGCTCACGGTCAACGGCAAGCTCGACACCCGTGCGCTGCCGGCACCCGACTACCGCGATGACGCGCACTACCTTGCGCCGGCCACCGCGGTCGAGGAGATCATGGCCGGAATCTATGCCCAGGTTCTCGGTCTGGAACGGATCGGAATCGAGGAGTCCTTCTTCGATCTCGGCGGCGACTCACTCTCGGCAATGCGGGCGGTCGCCGCGATCAACACCGCTCTGGATACCGGACTTTCGGTGCGGGCGTTGTTCGAGGATCCGACCATCGCGCAACTGGCACCCCGCATCGGCACCGGGCAGGGCCGGCTGGAACCGCTGGCGGCCGGGGAGCGGCCGGCGGTGGTTCCGCTGTCGTTCGCCCAATCGCGGTTGTGGTTCCTGGGCCAGTTGCAAGGACCCTCCCCGGTGTACAACATCGCGGTCGCGTTGCGGCTGGCGGGCAGCCTCGACGTCGACGCACTGGCCGCCGCGATGGCCGATGTGATCGCCCGTCATGAGAGTCTGCGTACGGTGTTCCCCGCGGCCGGCGACACGCCGCGGCAACTGGTGTTGGCCGCCGATGGGGCCGATTTCGGTTGGCAGGTCATCGATTCCAACGGTTGGCCGCAGCACCGCCTGGACGATGCCGTCGGTACAGCGGCGCGCTACACCTTCGACCTGACTGCCGAAATCCCCCTGCGAGCAACGCTTTTCCGCCTTAGCGCAGACGAGCACCTGCTGGTCGGCGTGCTGCACCACATTGCCGCCGACGGCTGGTCGATCGGTCCGCTGATGCGCGATCTCGGCGAGGCGTATGCAGCCAGGTGTGTCGGGCAGGTTCCGGACTGGACCGAATTGCCGGTGCAGTACCCGGATTACACGCTGTGGCAGCACGCGCAGTTCGGCGATCTGGACGATCCCGACAGCCCGATCGCGTCCCAAGTCGCCTATTGGGAAGCCGCGCTGGCCGGATTGCCCGAGGTGTTGCCGCTTCCCACCGATCGCCCTTATCCACCGGTGGCCGATCAGCACGGGGCCAGTGTGGCCATCGAGTGGCCGGCCGAGTTGCAACAACGAGTGCGTGAAGTGGCCCGCGAGCACAATGCGACCAGCTTCATGGTGGTCCAGGCCGCGTTGGCGGTGCTGCTGTCGGCGGTCACTACGAGTTCGGATGTGGCCGTCGGCTTTCCGATCGCCGGACGTAGTGACCCCGCCCTCGATGAGCTGATCGGCTTCTTCGTCAACACCCTGGTGCTGCGCGTCGACGTGACGGGCGATCCCACCGTCGCGGAGTTGTTGGCTCAGGTGCGGCAACGCAGCCTGGCCGCCTACGAGCACCAAGATGTGCCCTTCGAGGTTCTCGTCGAGCGGCTCAACCCCACCCGTAGTCTGGCGCATCACCCGCTGGTTCAGGTGATGTTGGGCTGGCAGAACGCGGAGCCGGCCGAACTGGCATTGGGCGAGGTGCGGGCCACCCCGCTGCCGATCGACACCAGCACCGCGCGAATGGATTTGGCGTTCTCCCTGACCGAAGGCTGCACCGCCGCCGGTGAGCCGGCCGGAATCTCCGGGGCGGTGGAGTACCGGACCGACGTGTTCGACCCGGGCAGCATCGAGGCGCTGGTCGGGCGGCTGCAGCGCGTGCTGCTCGCCATGACCGCGGACGCAACGCAACGACTATCGGCGATTCAGCTGTTGGATTCCGCCGAACACGCCCGCCTCGACGAGTTCGGCAACCGCGACGTCCTGACCCAGCCGGCCACCCGCGCAACAGTTCCGGCGCTGTGGGCCGCGCAGGTGACCCGCGCCCCGGAGGCGGTGGCGATCACGTTCGAGGGCCGCTCGATGACCTACCTCGAGGTCGACGCGGCCGCCAACCGGTTGGCGCACCTACTCGTTTCCGCCGGTGCCAGCCCGGGACAGTCTGTGGCGCTGCTGTTTTCGCGATCCGCCGAAGCGATCATCGCAATCCTGGCGGTGCTCAAATCCGGGGCGGCGTATCTGCCGATTGATCCGGCGCACCCGTCGGCGCGGATCGATTTCATGGTGACCGATGCGGCCCCGGTCGCCGCGATCACCACCGCGGCGCTACGGCCGCGGTTGCGGGGACGCGACCTGCGGGTCATCGATGTGGACGACCCACGCATCGACGCCCAGCCCGCGACCTCGCCGCCCGGGCCGTCGCACGACGACATCGCCCACATCATCTATACCTCGGGTACCACGGGCAATCCCAAAGGTGTTGCGGTCAATCACCACAACGTCGTCCAGCTCTTCGACTCCCTCGATGCCGGATTGGAACTGTCGCCGGAGCAGGTGTGGACGCAGTGTCACTCGTACGCCTTCGACTTCTCGGTCTGGGAGATCTGGGGCGCGCTGCTGCACGGCGGCCGGTTGGTGGTGGTGCACGAGGCCGTGGCCGGTTCACCCGAAGACTTCCACGCCCTGCTGGTCGCCGAACAGGTCACCGTTCTCACCCAGACCCCGTCGGCGGCCGGGATGCTTTCCCCGCGAGGCTTGGAATCGACGGCGCTGGTCATCGGCGCCGAACCGTGCCCGGCCGAACTGGTGGATCGGTGGGCGCGCGGACGGGTGATGATCAACGTCTACGGCCCGACCGAGACGACGATGTGGGCAGCCAAGAGTGCGCCGCTCACAACGGGTTCGGGCGTTCCGCCGATCGGTTCGCCGGTGTCGGGGGCGGCGTTCTTCGTCCTCGACGAGTGGTTGCGCCCGGTACCCATCGGCGTCATCGGCGAGTTGTACCTGGCCGGCCGCGGCGTGGGGTCCGGGTATTGGCACCGGGGCGGATTGACCGCGTCGCGCTTCATGGCCTGCCCATTCGGCGCCCCCGGCGCCCGGATGTATCGCACCGGAGACCTGGTGCGGTGGCGCCCCGATGGACAACTCGACTACCTGGGCCGCGCGGATGAACAGGTCAAGATTCGCGGCTACCGCATCGAACTCGGCGAAATCCGGGCAGCCCTGGCCGGTTTGGCAGGCGTGGAGCAGGCCGCGGTGATCGCCCGCGAAGACCGGCCCGGCGTCAAACGCCTCGTCGGCTACATCACCGGAACCGCCGACCCCAGCCAGGCACGCGCCGCCCTGGCCGACGGCCTCCCGCCGTATATGGTGCCGTCGGCGGTGGTGTCGATCGACGCGTTGCCGATGACGGTCAACGGCAAACTCGACACCCGCGCCCTGCCCACGCCCGAATACCACGACGCCGATCACTATCGCGCGCCCACCGACGCCGTCGAGGAGATCCTGGCCGGGATCTACGCGCAAGTGCTGGGGTTGAAGCGAGTCGGGGTCGACGAGTCGTTCTTCGACCTGGGTGGCGACAGTATCTTGTCGATGCAGGTGGTGTCCCGGGCGCGCGCGGCCGGGGTGGTGTGCCGTCCGCGGGACATCTTCGTCGAGCAGACCGTGGCCCGGCTGGCCCGAGTAGCCAGTGTCGCAACCGATGACGCCGGCGTCGTCGACGAGGGCGTGGGCGAGGTGCTGGCCACCCCGATCATCCGCTGGCTGGAGGGAGTAGCGGGTCGCGTCGAGCAGTTCAACCAGACGATAGCCATTCAGGCCCCCGTCGCGGTGACCGAAGCCGACGTGGTGGTGGTGCTGCAGGCGTTGCTCGATCGGCACGCGATGCTGCGACTGCGCGTCGACGACGACTTCGGCGGCGGCTGGTCACTGTGGGTGCCCGAGCCCGGTTCGGTGGATGCGCGCGGTTGCCTGCAAGTCGTCGAGCAACTCTCCGAAGAGGTACTGATCCAGGCGCGGGCCCAGTTGGATCCCGTCACCGGAACGATGCTGCGTGCGTTGTGGGTGGCGCCGATCGGCGAGCTGGTGCTGATCATTCACCATCTGGCCGTCGACGGGGTGTCGTGGCGAATCCTGTTGGAAGACATCAATCTTGCCTGGGCCCAGCATTGCGGCGAGCAAGAGGTGACCCTGCCGGCACCGGGGACCTCGTTCGCCCGGTGGGCGTCGTGGCTCGATCAGCACGCCCGTTCTCCCGGCGTGATCGCCCAGGCGCAGGTGTGGCGGCAGGTGGCCGCGACCCCGGCCACCCTACCCGCACCCCGGCCCGAACTGGATACCTACGCGAATGCGGGACGGTTGTCGGTGGATCTGGACGTCGAGACCACCAAAATGTTGTTGGGTGAAGTGCCCGCGGCGTTTCACGCTGGCGTGCAAGACATTCTGTTGATCGCGTTCGCGTTGGCCTGCGGGGAATTTCTGGGCAGTGGCGGTGCGCCGGTCGGCATCGACGTGGAAGGCCATGGGCGCCAGGACGAACTGGCCACCGAGATGGATCTATCACGCACCGTGGGCTGGTTCACCACCAAATACCCAGTGGCCCTGAGTGGTGGCGGCTTGTCGTGGGCACAGGTGCTCTCCGGTGCGCCCGCGCTCGGCGCGCTGATCAAGGACGCCAAGGAACAGCTGCGCGCGCTGCCCGACGGTCTAACCTACGGGCTGCTGCGCTACCTCAATCCGGACGTGGATCTGGCCGGACCCGACCCGGCGATCGGGTTCAACTACTTCGGGCGCCTGGGTGCCGGTGCCGTCGAGTTCTCCGACGATCTGTGGCTGATCGGCGAGGACGGTGTGTCGGTGGCCGCCGTAGCCTCGGCGATCGCAATGCCGTTGGGGCACAGCGTGGAACTCAATGCCGGTACTCTCGACACGGACATCGGCCCGCGCTTGCACGCCATCTGGACCTGGGCCACCTCGGCACTCGACAACGAGCAAGTCGGCCGGCTGAGCCAGCTGTGGTTTGCCGCCCTGTCCGGGATATGCGCTCACGTCCGCGACGGCGGAGGCGGTTTGACACCGTCGGATATCACTCCGGCCCGGCTTAGTCAGCAGCAGATCGATGAGCTGTGCCGGCAGGATCGCATCGCCGACATCTTGCCCCTCACCCCGCTGCAGCAGGGATTGCTGTTCCACGCGAATACGCACGGCCGAAGCGAATTGGGCGAGCTGTATGCGGTACAGCTGGACATCACCATCAGCGGCCCGCTGGAGCCCGACCGGCTGCGCGCAGCGGTCGGCACAGTGCTCGGCCGCCATCCCAACCTGGCCGCCCGATTCCGCCCAGAGTTCGACGACCCGGTCCAGGTCATCCCGGCCGACCCCGAACTAGCTTGGAAATACGCCGAATTCGACGACAGCGTCGATACCGAGGAACAGATCGAACGGCTGTGTGCTGCTGAACGCGCGGCGGTCGTCGACTTGACCGACCCACCCGCGTTCCGAGTTGCGCTGACCCGTACCGGCAGCGACCTGCACCGGTTGGTGCTGACCAATCACCACATCGTGCTGGATGGCTGGTCACTGCCAATCCTGTTGCAAGAGATCTTCACCACCTACTGCGGCCAGCGACTCCCCGCACCCCCGCCCTACCGCAGGTTCGTGTCCTGGCTGACCGACCAAGACCACGCCAGCGCCGAGGCGGCCTGGCGGGAAGTGTTCGCCGGCTTCGAGGTTCCCACCCTGGTGGGTCCGCCGGGTCGGGTCGGGCTCGGGCGGCGAGCGGTGGTGACGTCGCTGGTACCCGCCGACACGACACGGGCCGTGGGTGAGCTGGCGCGGCTGCGTCACACCACCGTCAACACCGTGCTGCAGGCCGGTTGGGCGCAGCTGTTGATGTGGCTGACCGGCCAGCGCGACGTCGCTTTCGGCACGGCGGTCTCGGGCCGCCCCGCCGAGCTGCCCGGGTCCGATTCGATGGTGGGCCTGCTGATCAACACCGTTCCGGTGCGGGCCAGCATCACCACGGCCACCACGACCGCCGATCTGCTCGACCAACTACACCAAGCCAACAACCACACCCTCGAACACCAGCACCTGGCGCTGCCCGAGATCCACCGCGCCGCCGGCCACGACCAACTCTTCGACACCCTGTTCGTCTACGAGAACTACCCCGTCGATCCCGCCTTGTTCGGCGTCGACGGCTTGGCAGTCACCGGGTACACCGCGCGCGAAAACAACCACTATCCGCTGACCCTGCAGGCGATGCCCGGCGACGAGCTCGGCCTGCGCCTCGAATACGACACCGAAAGCTTCACCGCCGACGGCATTCACACGCTCATCCGGCAGTTCCAGCGAGTGCTGACGGCCGCCACCACCGACCCCACGCGCAGGTTGTCGTTGCTGGACCTACTCGACGCCGACGAACACACCCGCCTGGACGAGATCGGGAACCGAGCGGTGCTGACCCGGCCCGCGACCGGGGTATCGGTGCCCGCTTTGTTCGCCATGCAAGCCGCGCGCAGGCCCGACGCGGTAGCGATCACGTTCGATGGCCGCTCGATCACCTACCGGGAGCTCGACGAGGCGGCCAACCGGGTGGCGCACCTGCTGGCTGACCGAGGAGCAGGTCCGGGACAATTTGTGGCCCTGCTCTTTTCGCGCTCGGCCGAGGCCATCGTCGCGATCCTAGCGGTGTTGAAGACCGGGTCGGCATATCTACCGATCGACCCGGCCCACCCCGCGGCACGCATCGAATTCATGTTGACCGATGCCGCGCCGATCGCCGTTCTCACCACCGCCGAGCTGCGCGCGCGACTCGACGGCTACGACGTGGCGACCATCGATATCCGCGACCCCGCCGTCGGTGCTCAGCCCGCCACCTCGCTACCGACACCGGCACCCGACGATGTCGCCCACATCATCTATACCTCGGGCACTACCGGTGTTCCCAAAGGCGTTGCGGTTACCCACTCCAACGTCACCCAGCTCTTCGACTCGCTGGAAGTCGGGCTGGAGCTGACCGCGGAGCAAGTGTGGACGCAGTTCCACTCGTATGCGTTCGACTTCTCGGTGTGGGAGATTTGGGGTGCGCTGCTACACGGTGGCCGGCTGGTGGTGGTGCCCGAGCCGGTGACCCGATCACCGGCAGACTTCCACGACCTACTCGTCAACGAACGCGTCACGGTTCTCACCCAAACACCGTCCGCGGTGGCGGCGCTCTCTGTCGAGGGTTTGGAATCGGCGGCATTGGTTATCGGCGCCGAGGCCTGCCCACCCGAGGTGGTGGATCGATGGGCGCCCGGGCGCACGATGGTCAACGTCTACGGCCCCACCGAGACGACGATGTGGCTATCCAAGAGTGCACCTCTGACCGCGAAAACCGATGTGGTACCTATCGGTTCGCCGATCGCCGGCGCGGCGTTCTTCGTTCTCGACGGCTGGTTGCGCCCGGTGCCCGTCGGGGTGGTTGGCGAGCTGTATCTGGCCGGCCGCGGTGTGGGATGTGGGTATTGGCGTCGCGCCGGGCTGACCGCGTCGCGCTTCATGGCGTGTCCGTTCGCGGGGGACGGCTCCCCCGGACAAAGAATGTACCGCACCGGCGACCTGGTGCGATGGGGCGCCGACGGGCAGCTGCAGTACGTCGGGCGCGCCGATGAGCAAGTGAAAATCCGCGGCTACCGAATCGAACTCGGCGAAATCCGGGCGGCCCTAGCCAGTTTGGCGGGCGTCGAGCAGGCCGCGGTTATCGCCCGCGAAGACCGTCAGGGCGCCCGGCGCCTCGTCGGCTACATCACCGGAACCGCCGATCCGGCCCTGGTCCGTGCCCAGCTCGCCGAGCAGCTTCCGCTGTACATGGTGCCGTCCGCGGTCCTGACAGTCGACGCGTTGCCGATGACGGTCAACGGCAAGCTCGACACCCGTGCTTTGCCGGCACCGGAGTACCGCGATGACGATCACTACCGCGCGCCGGCCACCGTCGTCGAGGAGATCCTGGCCGGGATCTATGCCCAGGTGCTGAACGTAGCGCGCGTCGGAGTCGACGACTCCTTCTTCGACTTGGGCGGAGATTCGCTGTCGGCGATGCGAGTGATCGCCGCGCTCAACACGCATCTCAACGCCGATCTGAAGGTAGCCACGCTCTTCGACGCGCCCACCGTCGCCCAGTTGGCACCGCATCTCGGTACCGAGGCGAGCCATCGTGAGCCGCTGGTGGCGGTCGAACGGCCCGCGCTGGTGCCGTTGTCGTTTGCGCAATCTCGGTTGTGGTTCCTAGATCAGTTGCAGGGCCCATCGCCCGTCTACAACATGGCGATCGCGTTGCGGCTGTCCGGCCGGCTCGATGTCGACGCGCTGGCCGCCGCGCTGGGCGACGTCGTGGCGCGCCACGAAAGTCTGCGAACCCGGTTTGCGGCGCCCGACGGCATACCCCGGCAAGTGGTGGTGGGTGCCGATCGAGCCGAGTTCGGTTGGCGGATCGTTGATTCCAGCGGATGGTCCGCGGCTCTTTTCGATGACGCCATCGACGCCGTAGTGGGTCACCGCTTCGACTTGGCTGCCGAACTCCCGCTCCGGGCAACACTTTTCCGGCGCGGCAACGACGAACACGTGCTGGTGGGTGTGGTGCACCACATCGCGGCCGACGGCTGGTCGATCGCCCCCCTGGTCCGCGATCTCGGCGAGGCGTATGCCGCCCGGAGCCGAGGGCAAGAGCCGAGATGGGCCGAATTGCCGGTGCAGTACGCCGATTACGCAATCTGGCAGCGCGCACGGTTCGGCGACCTGGCCGATCCCGACAGCCCGATCGGTTCCCAACTGGCGTTCTGGCGCGATGCCCTGGCCGGGATGCCCGAGCGTATCGCGCTTCCGACCGATCGGCCTTACCCGGCGGTCGCCGATCAGCGCGGGGCCACCGTGCCCGTGGAATGGCCGGCGGAGTTGCAGCAGCGGGTGCGTGCGGTAGCCCGCGAGCACAATGCGACCAGCTTCATGGTGGCCCAGGCCGCCCTCGCGGTGCTGCTTTCGGCGGTCAGCGCGAGTTCCGATGTGTCCGTGGGATTCCCGATCGCCGGACGTCGCGATCCCGCGCTCGACGAGCTGGTGGGTTTCTTTGTCAACACCCTGGTGCTGCGCGTCGACATGACCGGCGACCCCACCGTCGCCGAGCTGCTGACCCAGGTGCGTCAGCGCAGCCTGGCCGCCTACGAACACCAAGATGTGCCCTTCGAGGTTCTCGTCGAACGCCTCAACCCCACCCGAAGCTTGTCCCATCACCCGCTGATCCAGGTGATGTTGGGCTGGCAAAACTCGCAGCCCGCCGCACTGGCACTGGGCGACGTGCAGGCCACCGCGCTGCCGATCGACACCCATACCGCGCGGATGGATCTGTCGTTCTCGCTGACCGAACGCTTCACCGCGTCCGGAGAGGCCGCCGGAATCTACGGGACAGTGGAATATCGGACCGACGTGTTCGACGAAGGCAACATAGCGTCCCTGATCGGTCGGCTCCAGCGGGTGCTGACGGCCCTGACATCCGATCCGACGCGGCGTCTTTCCTCGATACAGCTGATGGACGTCGACGAACGCGCCCGGCTCGACATCCTGAGCAACCGTGCGATGTTGGCGCTGCCCGCGCCGGTCGCTGTGTCGGTGCCGGAGTTCTTCGGTGAGCACGCGCGGCGCACCCCGGACGCGGTAGCCATTACGTTCGAGGCGAGTTCACTGACCTATCGCCAGCTCGATGAGTCCGCCAACCGGCTAGCCCATCTGCTGGCCGGTCGGGGTGCCCGCCCGGGACAGGTTGTGGCACTGCTATTTTCGCGGTCGGCCGAGGCCATCATCGCGATGCTGGCGGTGCTCAAGACGGGTGCGGCGTATCTGCCGATCGACCCGGTCCAACCCGACGCGCGGATCGCGTTCATGCTCACCGATGCCGCCCCGATCGCCGCGATCACCACCGCGGAGCTGCGGCCGCGGCTGGGCGAGCACGATCTTGCCGTCATCGATGTCGGTGACCCTGCCGTCAATCTTCAACCCGCGAGCCCACTTCCGGCACCGTCGCCGGACGGCATCGCGTACCTGATCTACACCTCGGGCACCACCGGCGTCCCCAAAGGCGTAGCCGTTACCCACCGCAACCTGGCCCACCTGGCCGTGTCGACACCCAGCCAGCTGCCGGTGACGCAGGTATGGACGCAATGCCACTCCTACGGCTTTGACTTCTCGGTGTGGGAGATCTGGGCCGCCCTGCTCGGCGGCGGCCGCCTGGTCGTCGTCCCCGAGGAGACGGCCAGCTCGCCGCAAGACTTCCACGCCCTGCTGGTCGCCGAGCAAGTCAATGTGCTCACTCAAACCCCTTCGGCGGCAGCGGCATTGACGACAGACGGCCTGGAGTCGGTATCGCTGCTCCTCGGCGGCGAGGCCTGCCCCGCCGAGGTGGTGGACCAGTGGGCGCCCGGCCGAACGATCATCAACGCCTACGGCCCCACCGAAGCCACCGTATACGCCTCCATGAGCAGCCCGCTGGCAGCAGGATCGGGCGCCGCACCCATCGGCACGCCCGTGGCCACCGCGGCCCTGTTCGTCCTGGACCCCTGGCTGCGCCCGGTACCTGCCGGGGTGGTCGGCGAGTTATACGTCGCCGGCGCAGGGGTGGCCTGCGGATACCTCGGCCGGGCCGATTTGACCGCGTCGCGATTCATCGCCTGCCCCTATGGGGAACCAGGCACCCGGATGTATCGCACCGGCGACCTGGTGCGCTGGCGCGCCGACGGACAACTCGATTACCTCGGCCGGGCCGACGAACAAGTCAAGATCCGTGGCTACCGAATCGAACTCGGCGAAATTCAAACGGCGCTCGCCGGCCTCGGCGGCGTCGATCAAGCCGTCGTGATCACCCGCGACGAGCATGCCACCACCCGGCTTGTCGCCTATGTCACCGGCACGCCCGATCCGGCCGAGCTGCGCGCCGCACTGGCCGAACTGCTTCCCAGCTATATGGTGCCGTCGTCGATCGTCGTCCTCGATGCGCTGCCGCTGACCGTCAACGGAAAACTCGACACTCGCGCACTGCCCGCACCCGACTATCACGACGCCGATCACTATCGCGCCCCCACCGACGCCATCGAAGAGATCCTGGCCGGCATCTACGCCCAAGTCCTTGGCCTCGGCCACGTCGGCATCGACGACTCCTTCTTCGACCTGGGCGGCGACAGCATCCTGTCCATGCAAGTGGTTGCCCGAGCACGGGCAGCCGGTGTGTTGTGCCGTCCGCGTGACATTTTCGTCGAGCAGACCGTAGCCCGGCTGGCCCGAGTCGCCGGCGTGGTCAGCGGAGAAACCGTCGACGAGGACGAGGGCATCGGAGCGGTGGTGGCCACCCCGATCATGCGGTGGCTACAGAACGTGGACGGCGCGGTCGAGCTGTTCAACCAAACGGTCGTCGTGCGGGCGCCCGTCGGCGTGACCGAGGCCGGCGTGGCAATCGTATTGCAGGCCTTGCTGGATCGGCACGCGATGCTGCGGCTGCGTGTCGATGCCGAATGGACGCCGCAGGTGCCCGAGGCCGGGTCGGTTGACGCGCGAAGCTGTCTTCAATCCGTCGAAGTGTTCTCCGATGAGGCGCTGATCGGAGCGCGGCAGCGGTTGAACCCCGGCAGCGGGACGATGGTGAGTGCGCTGTGGGTTACCTCGACGTCCCAGTTGGTATTAATCGTTCACCATCTGGCCGTGGACGGGGTGTCGTGGCGAATCCTGTTGGAGGATCTCAACATCGCGTGGGCCCAGTATCAGGGCGGGCAGCCGGTAGCACTGCCGCCGTCGGGGACCTCGTTCGCCCGGTGGGCGTCGGTGCTCGATGAGCACGCCCGCTCGGCGGCCGTGCTGCCGTACGCTGACGCGTGGCGGCGAGTGGCGGCGACACCGAGCGCACTGCCCGCACCCCAGCCCGAGCTGGATACCTACGCCAGTGCGGGGCGGTTTACGGCCGAGCTCGACACCGAGACCACCCGCATGCTGCTGGGCGAGGTGCCCGCGGCGTTTCACGCTGGTGTACAAGACATTCTGCTGATCGCGTTCGGGTTGGCCTGGACGGAGTTCCTGGACACCGATTCGGCCGTCGCTATCGACGTCGAGGGTCACGGCCGCCACGACGAAGTGGCTGCCCACGTCGACCTGTCACGCACGGTGGGATGGTTCACCACGAAATACCCGGTGGCGCTGAGCATCGGCGATCTGAGCTGGGCGCAGGTGGTTGCCGGCGAGTCCGCACTGGGCGCGGCGGTCAAGGACGCCAAGGAGCAGCTGTGCGCACTGCCCGACGGATTGACCTACGGACTGCTGCGCTACCTCAACCCCGAAGTGGAGCTGACCGGACCCGACCCGTCGATCGGGTTCAACTACCTTGGACGACTCGGCGCCGGTACCGCCGAGCTGTCCGACGACTTGTGGTGGGTCAGTCCGGACGACATATCGGTGGCAGCCAGGGCCTCAGCGATCCCAATGCCGTTGGGCCACACCATAGAACTCAACGCCGGCACCATCGACACCGACACCGGCCCGCACCTGCAAGCGACCTGGACATGGGCATCATCGGTGCTCGATGGCGAACAGGTCAGCCTGCTGAGCGGGTTGTGGTTCGAGGCATTGACCGGGATCTGCGCCCACGTGCGCCGTGGCGGAGGCGGACTGACGCCGTCGGATATCGTCCCGGCCCGCCTGAGCCAGCAGCAGATTGACGAGCTGTGCCGCGACGACCGGGTGGCCGACATCCTGCCGCTCACCCCCCTGCAGCAAGGGTTGCTCTTCCATGCCAGCACCGCCACCGGCAACGCCGACGACCTGTACGCGATGCAGCTGGACATCACCATCACCGGCCCGCTGGACCCCGACCGGTTACGCGGGGCGGTGCGCACCGTTGTCAACCGTCATCCCAACCTGACCGCCCGATTCTGCCGGCAATTCGACGAGCCGGTTCAGGTCATGCTCGCCAATCCCGGTGTGCCCTGGCGGTATTACGACCTGGACTCCGAGGAGCGAATTCAGCAGGTCTGTGCCGCCGAACGCGTTGCGGTCTGCGATCTGACCGAACCGCCGGCATTCCGGGTGGCGTTGATCCGCACCGCCAACGACGTGCACCGATGCGTGCTGACGAATCACCACATCGTGCTCGACGGCTGGTCACTACCGATCCTGGCGCAAGAGATCTTCGCCAGCTACTACGGGCAACGCCTACCCGCGGCCGGATCGTACCGGAGGTTCGTCGCCTGGCTCGCCGACCGAGACGTCGATGCCGCGGAGGCGGCCTGGCGTGAAGCGTTGGCCGGCTTCGACTCCCCCACCCTGGTGGGCCCGCCGGGCCGCGTCACACTCGGGCGCCGCGGCGTCGCCGGCTCGGCGATGTCGGAAGAGACGACCCGCGCCCTGGGCGAGCTGGCCCGTGCACACCACACCACCGTCAACACGGTGTTGCAGGCCGGCTGGGCGCAGGTGCTGATGTGGTTGACCGGCCAGCACGATGTCGCTTTCGGGACCGCGGTCTCGGGCCGCCCGGCCGAACTGGCCGGGTCCGATTCGATGGTGGGCCTGCTGATCAATACCGTTCCGGTCCGGGCCACCAGCACCGCGTCCACCACGACGACCGACTTGCTCGACCAATTGCACCGCGCCAACAACCGCACCTTCGATCATCAGCACCTGGCGCTCACCGAAATCCACCGTGCCGCAGGCCACGACCAACTGTTCGACACCCTGTTCGTCTACGAGAACTACCCGATCGACACGTCCACCGTACTCACCGACGGGTTGGCCATCACCGCGATGAGCGCCCGCGAATTCAACCACTACCCACTGACGCTGCAGGCGATGCCCGGCGACGAACTCGGCTTACGCGTCGAATACGACACCGAAATCTTCGACGCAGAGTCCGTTGAGGCGCTGATCAGGCGGCTGCAACGGGTGCTGGTGGCCATGACTACCGATGCCGCACAACGGCTTTCCTCGATCCGGCTGCTGGACGACGACGAGTACACCCACCTCGACGAGATCGGCAACCGGGAGGTGCTGACGCGACCCGCCGCGGGGGCCGAATCGGTTCCGGAGCTGTTCGCCGCGCGGGCCGCCCGCACCCCCGAAGCGGTGGCGATCAGCTCCGACGGTCGCTCGATCACCTACCGCGAGCTCGACGAGGCCGCCAACCGGGTGGCTCATCTGTTGGCCGGTGAGGGCGTCGGCCCGGGACAGTCGGTGGCGCTGCTGTTTTCGCGCTCGGCCGAGGCCATCGTCGCAATGCTGGCGGTGCTCAAAACCGGAGCCGCCTATCTGGCGATCGACCCGGCCCACCCCGGCGCCCGCATCGCGTTCATGCTCGCCGATGCCGAGCCGATCGCCGCACTGACCACCGCGGAGCTGCGACCGCAGCTGCGCGGGCACGACCTAAGCATCATCGACATCAATGACCCCGCCGTGGCTCTCCAACCCGCCGGTCCACCGGAAGCGACACCGTCGCCGCACGATATCGCATACCTGATCTACACCTCCGGCACCACCGGTGTCCCCAAAGGCGTTGCGGTCACTCATCGCAACCTGGCTCACCTAGCCGAATCGACGCCCGCTGCGCTCCCGGTGACCCAGGTGTGGACCCAGTGTCACTCCTATGGTTTCGACTTCTCGGTATGGGAGATTTGGGCCGCGCTGCTCGGAGGCGCACGCCTGGTGGTGGTACCCGAGGCGGTCACCAGCGCACCACAGGACTTCCACGATCTGCTGGTGCGCGAACACGTCAACGTACTGACCCAGACCCCCTCGGCCGCAGCCGCATTGGCGACACAGGGACTGGAGTCGGTCGCGGTGCTGCTGGGTGGGGAGGCTTGCCCCGGCGAGGTGGTGGACCAGTGGGCACCCGGCCGGGTGGTGATCAACGCCTACGGACCGACCGAAGCCACCGTGTACGCCTCGATGAGCGCGCCGCTGACACCGGGCACCGCCGTCGTGCCGATCGGCGCGCCGGTATCGACCGCGGCCATCTTCGTGCTCGACGGCTGGCTACGCCCGGTACCACCCGGTGTGCTCGGCGAGTTGTATGTGGCCGGCGCGGGAGTCGCGTGCGGGTATCTCGGCCGCTGCGAGCTGACCGCATCCCGATTCATCGCCTGCCCCTACGGTGAGCCCGGTGCCCGGATGTATCGCACCGGCGACCTGGTGCGCTGGCGCGACGACGGGCAACTCGACTACCTGGGCCGGGCCGACGACCAGGTCAAGATCCGCGGCTATCGCATCGAACTCGGCGAAATCCAAACGACCCTCGCCGATCTCGATGGCGTCGAGCAAGCGGTCGTCATCGCGCGCGAAGACCGCCCCGGCGCCAAACGGCTCGTCGGCTACATCACCGGATCCGCCGACACGGCCGCACTGCGCAGCGCGTTGGTCGAGCGCCTGCCGTCCTATATGGTGCCGGCCGCGTTGGTCTCTCTCGAGGCACTCCCGCTGACACCCAACGGCAAACTCGACACTCGCGCCCTACCCGCACCCGAATACCAAGGCATCGGCGGGGATTACCGCGCCCCGGCCACCGCCATCGAGGAAATCCTCGCCGGCATCTACGCGCAAGTCCTCGGCGTCGAACAGGTCGGCGTAGACGACTCCTTCTTCGACCTCGGCGGCGACTCCCTGTTGGCGATGCGCTTGATCGCCACGATCAACTCCGGCCTCGACGCGGGCCTGCAAGTGCACACCCTGTTCGACGCTCCCACGATCGCCCGGTTGGCTCCGCGCATCGGCACCGGCCGGGGGTGGCTGGAGCCGTTGGCGGCCGGGAAGCGGCCCGCGGTGCTGCCGCTGTCCTTTGCCCAATCCCGGTTGTGGTTCCTGGATCAGTTACAGGGGCCGTCCCCGGTCTACAACATGGCGGTCGCGTTGCGGTTGTCCGGCCGCCTTGACGTCGACGCACTGGGCGCCGCGCTCACCGACGTCGTCACCCGCCATGAGAGTTTGCGGACACTGTTCGTGGCGCCGGACGGTGTCCCGCAGCAAGTGGTGGTGGCCGCCGAGCAAGCCGAGTTCGATTGGCAGGTAGTCGATTCCAGGCACTGGGCTGAGGCGAAACTGGACGCGGCGATCGCGGCCGCGACGCGCTACACATTCGATCTGACGAGCGAAATTCCCCTACGGGCCACTCTTTTCCGACTCACCAAGGATGAGCATGTCCTGGTGGGCGTGGTACACCACATCGTTGCGGACGGCTCCTCGGTCGCTCCGCTGGTACGTGATCTGGGCGCGGCGTATGCCGCGCGGTGTGCGGAAGAAGCACCGCGCTGGACGCAATTGCCGGTGCAATACCCCGATTACACGCTCTGGCAGCACACACAATTCGGTCGCCTTGACGATGCCGACAGCCCGATCGCCGCCCAGTTGTCCTACTGGGAGGGCGCCCTGGCCGGAATGCCCGAGCGCCTGACACTTCCCACCGATCGGCCCTATCCGCCGGTGGCCGATCAGCGTGGCGCCACGGTAGACATCGAGTGGCCGGCCGAATTGCAGCAGCGGGTGCGCGGGCTGGCCCGCGACCACAACGCGACCAGTTTCATGGTGGTCCAAGCCGCCCTGGCCGTACTACTCTCGGCGGTGAGCGCGAGTTCCGATGTGGCCGTGGGCTTCCCGATCGCCGGGCGCCGCGACGCGGCCCTCGATGAGCTGGTGGGGTTCTTCGTCAACACCCTGGTGCTGCGCGTGGAGGTCGACGGCGATCCGACCGTCAGCGAGCTGCTGGCCCAGGTCCGGCAGCGCAGTCTCGCCGCCTACGAACACCAGGACGTACCCTTCGAAGTCCTCGTCGAACGCCTCAACCCCACCCGGAGCCTCACCCATCACCCGCTGGTCCAAGTGATGCTGGGCTGGCAGAACGTGTACGGTGACGACCCCGCCTCCGCGCTGGCATTGGGCGATGTGCAGGCCACCCCCCTGCCGATTGAAACTCACACCGCTCGAACAGATTTAGCGTTTTCTCTGGTCGAACGTTGGACTCGCGCCGGTGAGCCCGCCGGGATCTCCGGGACGGTGGAATATCGGACCGACGTGTTCGACGCCGCCGCCATCCACACCCTGGTCCAGCGGTTCCAGCGGGTGCTGGAAGCAATCACCGCCAACCCCGCGCGGCGGTTCTCCTCGATCCGATTGTTGGACGCGGGCGAGCGCGCCCGCCTCGACGAGATCGGGAATCGTGCGGCATTGACCCGGCCCGCAGCGGCGGCGAAGTCGGTCCCGGCGCTGTTCGCCGAACATGTGACCCGGGCGCCCGAGGCAGTGGCGATCACCTTCGAAGGCCGCTCAGTGACGTACCGCGGCCTCGATGAGGCCTCGAACCGGTTGGCGCACTTGCTGACTGCGAACGGTGTGCGGGCGGGACAGTGTGTGGCACTCGTGATGGAGCGGTCGGCCGAGGCGATCGTCGCGATGCTGGGGGTGCTCAAGACGGGCGCGGCTTACCTGGCGATCGACCCCGCGCTGCCCGACGCACGGATCGGTTTCGTGCTCACCGACGCGGCGCCGACCGCGGCGATCGCCTCCCGGCAGCTGCTCCCCCGGCTGGACGGGCACGACCTTGCAGTGATCACCAGCGACGACCCCGCCGTCGAACTCCAGCCCGGCACCGCACTGCCGGCGCCGTCGGCCGACGAGATCGCCTATCTCGTGTACACCTCGGGCACCACCGGCACTCCGAAGGGGGTAGCGGTCACGCACCGCAACCTGGCGCACTTGGCGGAGTCGACGCCCCGAGAGCTGCCGGCCGCACAGGTGTGGACGCAGTGCCACTCGTATGCGTTCGACTTCTCGGTGTGGGAGATCTGGGCCGCCCTGCTCGGCGGTGCTCGGCTGGTGGTGGTGCCCGAGGCGGTGACGACCTCACCGGACGACTTCCACGCCCTGCTGGTTAGCGAACGGGTTAACGTGCTGACCCAAACCCCTTCTGCGGTAGTGGCATTGGCACCACAGCAGTTGGGGTCGACGGCGTTGCTGCTCGGCGGCGAGCCCTGCCCGGCCGAGGTTGTCGAGCAATGGGCGCACGGTCGTGTGGTGATCAACGCCTACGGCCCCAGCGAGGCCACCGTGTATGCGTCGATGAGCGCGCCGTTGACGCCGCGCACGGCCGTGGTGCCGATCGGTGCGCCGGTGTCGACGGCGGCACTGTTTGTCCTCGACGGTTGGTTGCGCCCGGTGCCCATCGGCGTGGTCGGCGAGTTGTATATCGCCGGTGACGGGGTGGCGTGCGGATACCTCGGGCGAGCCGAGCTGACGGCGTCACGATTCATCGCCTGTCCCTTCGGCGGGCCCGGATCGCGGATGTATCGCACTGGAGACCTGGTGCGCTGGCGGGCTGACGGACAGCTGGACTACGTCGGGCGCGCCGACGAGCAGGTCAAAATTCGCGGTTACCGTATCGAGCTCGGCGAAATCCGCACCGCCCTAGCCGGTTTGGACGGCGTCGATCAGGCGGTGGTGGTCACCCGCGAGGACCGCCCGGGCACTGTCCGCTTGGTCGGTTACATCACCGGCACCGCCGACCCCGCTCGGGTGCGCGCGGCGCTGGCCGACCGGCTTCCTCCTTACATGGTGCCGTCGGCGGTGGTGCTGATCGACGCGCTGCCGCTGACGGTCAACGGGAAACTCGACACCCGTGCTTTGCCCGCACCGGAATTCCGCGATGTCGATCGCTACCGCGCCCCGGGCTCGGCGACCGAGGAAATCCTGGCCACCATCTACGCACAAGTCCTCGGCGTCGAGCGGGTCGGAGTCGACGACTCCTTCTTCGATCTGGGCGGAGACAGCATTTTGTCGATGCAAGTGGTCGCGCGGGCCCGGGCGGCCGGTGTGTTGTGCCGTCCGCGTGACATTTTCGTCGAGCAGACCGTGGCCCGGCTGGCACAGGTCGCCAATGTGGCGAGCGAAGGCGCGATAGCCGATGAAGGCATCGGACCCGCGGTGGCCACCCCGATCATGCGCTGGCTGCTCGACATCGACGGTCCGGTCGAGGATTTCAACCAGGCAATGGTGCTGCAGGCACCCGCCGCGGTGACCGAGGACGCGGTGCTGGTGATTCTCCAGGCGTTGCTGGACCGGCACGCCATGTTGCGGCTGCGCGTCGACAACGACGGGTCGCTAGAGGTACCCGAGGTCGGCACGGTGGACGGCCGCGCGTGCCTGAACACCGTGGACGAACTGTCCGAAGAGGCGCTGGCCGAGGCACGAGCGCGGTTGAACCCGGCTACCGGGACGATGCTGAGCGCGGTGTGGGCTACCTCCACCGGTCAGCTAATGCTGATCATCCACCACCTGGCCGTCGATGCGGTGTCATGGCGAATCCTGTTGGAGGACATCAATATCGCCTGGGGTCAGCTGCACAACGGGCAGCCGGTCGCGCTACCCGCGGGCGGAACATCGTTCGCCCGGTGGTCGTCGTTGCTGGCCGAACACGCCCGCGCCGCCGACGTCGTCGAGCACGCTGCCACCTGGACACGAGTGATGGCGGTTCCGGCCGCACTGCCCGCGCCCCACCCCGAACTCGACACCTATGCCAGCGCCGGTCAGATGTCGGTGGAGCTGGACGCCGAGACCACCCGAATGCTGCTCGGAGAGGTACCCGCGGCGTTTCACGCTGGCGTGCAGGACATTCTGTTGATCGCGTTCGGATTGGCCTGGGCGGAGTTTTTGAACACCGGCGGTGAGCCGATCTGCATCGACGTCGAAGGCCACGGCCGCCACGAGGAGCTGGCCGGCGATGTGGACCTGTCGCGCACGGTGGGCTGGTTCACCACGAAATACCCTGTGGCACTGGGTGTTGGCGGGCTGAACTGGGCACAGGTGCTGGCCGGCGAGTCGGCGCTGGGTGCGCTGGTCAAGAAGGCCAAGGAACAACTGCGCGCCCTGCCCGACGGCCTCACCTACGGACTGCTGCGCTACCTCAACCCCGAGCCGGACCTGACCGGGGCCGACCCGGCGATCGGGTTTAACTATCTCGGACGGCTCGGCGGCGCGGCCGAGCTCTCCGACGACC
Organism: Mycobacterium sp. Aquia_213; assembly: GCF_026625985.1. Lineage (NCBI taxonomy): Bacteria > Bacillati > Actinomycetota > Actinomycetes > Mycobacteriales > Mycobacteriaceae > Mycobacterium > Mycobacterium sp. Aquia_213. Next base: position 343,563 of record NZ_CP113116.1, on the reverse strand, counting down.
TGTGGCAGATCAGCCAGGACGGTCTGTCGATGGCCGCGGCATCCTCCGCCATTCCAATGCCGTTGGGGCACACCGTCGAACTCAATGCCAGCACGCTCGACACCGACGCCGGCCCACGCCTGAACGCCACTTGGACCTGGGCGCCCTCGACAATCGATGGACCGCAGATCAGCCGGCTCAGTCAACTGTGGTTCGACGCCCTGGCCGGCATCTGCGCTCACGTCCAACGCGGCGGAGGTGGACTGACCCCGTCCGATATCGCCCCGGCGCGCCTTAGCCAGCAGCAGATCGACGAGCTGTGCCAACGAGACCGCACCGCCGACATATTGCCGCTCACCCCGCTGCAGCAGGGACTGCTGTTCCACGCCAACACAAGCCACGGCAACACCGACGATGTCTACGCGATGCAGCTGGGCATCACCATCACTGGCCCGCTGGACGCCGACCGGCTGCACCGGGCCGTACACGCCGTGGTCGGCAGGCACCCCAACCTGGCCGCCCGGTTCTGCCGCCAATTCGACGAACCGATCCAGGTCATCCCGGCCGATCCGGTCCCGGCGTGGCAATACCTCGAGCTCGGTGAGGACGCGGCGTCGGTCGAGCGGGTGTCCGCCGCCGAACGTGCCGCGGTCTGCGATCTGGCTGAACCACCGGCATTCCGGGTCGCCTTGATCCACACCGGCAAAGACCGCCATCGCCTGGTGCTCACCAATCACCACATCGTGCTCGATGGCTGGTCGCTGCCGATCCTGGCGCAAGAGATCTTCGCCAGCTATTTCGGTCACCGACTCCCCGCACCGACGCCCTACCGCCGGTTCGTGTCCTGGCTGGCCGAACGGGACGTCGATGCCGCGCAGGCGGCATGGCGAGAGGCGTTCGCGGACTTCGAGATTCCCACCCTGGTCGGCCCACCGGCGCGAATCGGGTTGGGGCGTCGCGGCGTACAGACGTCTCGAGTCAGCGAAAAGATGACCCAGTCGCTGAGCGAGCTGGCTCGCGCACATCACACCACCCTCAATACGGTGTTGCAGGTCGGCTGGGCGCAGTTACTGATGTGGCTGACCGGACAGCACGACGTCGCCTTCGGCACCGCGGTCTCCGGCCGTCCCATCGAGCTCCCTGGCGCCGACTCGATGGTGGGCCTGCTGATCAACACCGTCCCGGTACGGGCCAACTGCACGCCGCTGACCACGACCGCCGACCTGCTCGACCAATTGCACCGCGCCAACAACCACACCCTCGAGCATCAGCACCTGGCGCTATCCGAGATCCACCGCGTCACGGGCCACGACCAACTCTTCGACACGCTATTCGTGTTCGAGAACTACCCCGTCGATGCCGCCAACCTGGCCGGCATCGACGGGCTGGCGATCACCGAGATGACGGCTCGTGAATACAACCACTACCCCCTGACGCTGCAAGCCATGCCCGGCAACGAACTCGGCCTGCGGGTCGAATACAACACCGACATCTTCGCCGCAGACAGCATCGACACACTCATCCTGCAGCTGCACGACGTGCTGCGGGCCATGACCACCGAGCCCACCCGCAGGTTGTCGTCGATTCAACTTCTGGATGCCGACGAGCAGACTCTGATGGATGAGGTGGGCAACCGGGCGACGTTGGCCCGGCGCGCGCCCGCGCCGGTGTCGATCCCGGAGTTGTTCGCCGAGCATGTGCAACGCGACCCGGACGCGGTGGCGCTGAGCTTCCAGGGCAGCCCGCACACCTATCGCGAGCTGGATGAGGCCGCCAACCGGTTAGCGCACCTGCTCGCCGGCCACGGGGCAGGTCCGGGACAGACTGTGGCGCTGCTGTTTTCGCGCTCACCCCAGGCCATCATCGCAATGCTGGCGGTGCTGAAGACGGGGGCGGCCTATCTGGCGATCGACCCGGCGCTGCCCGACGCGCGGATCGGGTTCATGCTCGCCGACGCGGCACCGATCGCCGCACTGACCGTCGACGAGCTGCGCCCGCGACTGGACGGATACGACCTACGGATTGTCGACGTCAATGACCCCGTCGTCGGCACCCAGCCCGCCACCCCTCCGTCGCCCCCGTCGCCCGGCGATATCGCGTACCTTATTTACACCTCGGGCACCACCGGTGTCCCCAAAGGTGTTGCGGTCACCCATCGCAACCTGGCCCACCTGGCCAGCTCGACACCCGCACACCTGCCGCTGGCACAGGTGTGGACGCAATGTCACTCCTACGGCTTCGACTTCTCGGTGTGGGAGATCTGGGCCGCCCTGCTCGGTGGTGGGCGACTCGTCGTGGTACCGGAGTCGGTGACCGCCTCACCCGACGACTTCCACCGACTGCTGATCAGCGAAGGCGTCACCGTCCTGACCCAAACACCCTCGGCTGCAGCGGCATTGACACCGAGCCAATTGGATTCTGTCGCGGTGCTGCTGGGCGGGGAGGCCTGCCCCGCCGATGTCGTGGATCAGTGGGCGGACGGCCGCGTGGTGATCAACGCCTACGGCCCCACCGAAGTCACGGTCTATGCCTCGATGAGCGCGCCGCTCAGCGCGGGGTCGGGTGCGGCGCCCATCGGCGGTCCGGTTTCGACCGCGGCACTTTTCGTGCTCGACGACTGGCTACGCCCGGTCCCCATCGGGGTGGTCGGCGAGTTGTATGTCGCCGGAGACGGCGTGGCATGCGGATACCTGCGCCGGCCGGAGTTGACGGCATCGCGATTTGTGGCCTGTCCGTTCGGCGAACGCGGCGCTCAGATGTATCGCACCGGTGACCTGGTGCGCTGGCATCCCGATGGGCAGCTGGACTACGTCGGACGCGCCGACGAGCAGGTCAAGATCCGGGGCTACCGCATCGAACTCGGTGAAATCCAAACGGCTCTGGCCAGTTTCGACGGCGTCGAACAAGCCGTCGCCATCACCCGCGAGGACGCGCCCGGCACCACCCGGGTGATCGGGTATGTCACCGGAGCCGTCGACCCGGCGGCGCTACGAAATGCGTTGGCCGACAAACTCCCCACCTACATGATCCCCGCCGCCATCGTTGTACTCGAAACCTTGCCGCTGACGACAAACGGCAAACTCGACATCCGCGCCTTACCCACGCCGGACTACCACGCCGCCAGCAGCTACCGCGCCCCCGCCAACGCGAAAGAAGAAATACTGGCCGGCATCTACACCCAGGTCCTGGGACTCGAGCACGTCGGCACCGACGACTCCTTCTTCGACCTCGGCGGCGACTCGCTCTCGGCGATGCGCCTGATCACCGCGATCAACGCCGCCCTCGACGCCGACCTCGAAGTACACACCTTGTTCGACGCACCCACCATCGCCGCGCTGGCGCCCCGCATCGGCACCGACCGATCCGGCCGGCGTAAGCCGCTGATCGCCGGCCCGCGGCCGGCGCTGGTTCCGCTGTCGTTCGCCCAATCCCGGTTGTGGTTCCTCTACCGGTTCGAGGGCGGGGTCGCAACCTACAACATGCCGACCGCGTTCCGGATCAACGGGGCACTGGACATCGAGGCACTGGACGCGGCCCTCGACGACGTCATCGCCCGCCATGAATCGCTGCGCACCATCTTCGTCGAGATCGACGGCGTGCCATACCAGGAGGTGCTACCTGCCGCGCCCGGACTGTGGCGGCGCGGCCGCGACGCGGTGGTACCGCTGGCGCGACACCACATGGTCTCCGAAATGGTGGCATTGGCGAAGTACCGGTTTGACCTGTCGGCCGAGATCCCGATTCGTGCGCAGATCTACTCGGTGACACCGGAGGAGCATTACATCGGGATTGTGGTGCACCACATTGCTTTTGACGGTTGGTCGCTGGCCCCGATGGCCAGGGATATCAGCGAGGCCTACCGGACTCGGCGGCAGCGCCGGGACCCGCAACAGGCGCCGTTGGCGGTGCAGTACGTCGACTACACGCTTTGGCAGCGCAAACAATTCGGCGATCTCGCCGATGCCGACAGCCCGATTGCCGCTCAGCTGGCCTACTGGGAGCACGCGCTGGCTGGAATGCCCGAGCAGTTGCAGCTGCCCACGGATCGACCCTACCCGCTGGTCGCCGACTACCGCGGCGCCAACGTGGCGCTGCAGTGGCCGGCCGAGTTGCAACAGCGAATCCGTGCGATCGCCCGCGAGCACAACGCGACCAGCTTCATGGTGATCCAGGCCGCCCTGGCGACGCTGCTCTCGGCGGTCGGCGCGAGTTCCGATGTCGCGGTGGGCTTCCCGATCGCCGGGCGGCGTGATCCCGCACTCGACGAGCTGGTCGGCTTCTTCGTCAACACGTTGGTGCTGCGTGTCGAGGTGGCCGGGGATCCCACCTTCACCGAGCTGCTGGCCCAGGTCCGTCGCCGCAGCCTGGCCGCCTACGAACACCAAGACGTGCCGTTCGAAGTCCTGGTGGAGCGGATCAATCCCACCCGCTCCCTAACCCATCACCCGCTGATCCAGGTGATGCTGGCCTGGCAGAGCGCCCCGGGACACCGGGTCAATCCCGACACCGGATTGGCGTTGGATGATCTGCACGTTACCCAACTGCCGATGGACACCCAAACCGCCCGAATGGATTTGGTGTTCCACCTCGCCGAACACTGGGACGACGCCGGTGAGCCCACCGGGATCGGCGGGACGGTCGAATATCGCACCGACGTGTTCGACGCGTCCACCATCAGCGCGTTGATCGAGCGGCTGCAACGGGTATTGGTGGCCATCACCACCGACCCCACCCGGCGACTGTCCTCGGCGGATCTCCTCGAGGCCGACGAGTATGCGCGCCTGGACAATTGGGGCAACCGGGCGGTGTTGAACCTGCCCGCATTGCCAGCCGCGTCGATTCCGGTGCGGTGGGCCGAACAGGTCGCACGGACGCCGGGGGCGCTGGCCGTGACCTTCGCGGGGCTGTCGATGACCTATCGGGAACTCGACGAGGACGCGAACCGGCTGGCGCATCTGTTGACCGCGCACGGGGCGGGGCCGGGACAGGCCGTGGCCCTGCTGTTTACCCGTTCCGCCGAGGCGATCATCGCGATACTGGCGGTGCTGAAAACCGGCGCGGCCTACCTGGCGATCGACCCGGCCCACCCCGACGCCCGGATCGGATTCATGGTTGCCGACGCCAAGCCGGTCGCGGCGATCACCACCGCCACGCTGGCCGACCGGCTCGATGGGTACAACCTGGCGGTCGTATCCGTCGACGACCCCCGCATCTCCGGCCACCCGTGCAGCCCGCTACCGGTGCCGGCCCCCGATGACACCGCCTACATCATCTACACGTCGGGCACCACCGGAACTCCCAAGGGTGTGGCCGTCGCGCACCGCAACGTCACGGGACTGCTGCACTCGCTGCAGAGCGAGGTGGAGCTGAAACAGGTGTGGACACAATGCCATTCGCTGGCGTTCGACTTCTCGGTGTGGGAGATCTGGGGCGCGCTGCTGCACGGCGGGCGGTTGGTGGTGGTGCCCGAATCGGTGGCCCGATCGCCCGAAGACTTCCACGCGCTACTGGTTGCCGAACACGTTGGCGTGCTGAGCCGAACCCCGACGGCGTTTTATGCGCTGCAAACTGCCGATACGCTCTCACCCGAGCTCGCCCAACAACTGCAGCTACAGACCGTGGTCTTCGGTGGCGAAGCCCTTGAGCCACAACGTCTTCGGACTTGGCTGCAACGTCATCCGGGGTCGCCACGGCTGATCAACATGTACGGCATCACCGAGACGACGGTGCACGCCTCGTTCCGGGAGCTGGGCGACGGCGACTTCGAGAGCACTGTCAGCCCCATTGGCGGCCCGCTGGCGCATCTGGCGTTCTTCGTGCTGGACAAGTGGTTGCGCCGGGTGCCGCCCGGGGTGGTCGGTGAGCTGTACGTGGCCGGCGCCGGGCTGGCGGACGGATACGTGCGCCGGCCGGACTTGACCGCGTCGCGGTTCCTGGCGTGCCCATTCGGTGCGCCGGGAACACGGATGTACCGCACCGGGGATCTGGTGTCCTGGGGTGCCGACGGGCAGCTGCGCTATGTCGGGCGCGCCGACGAGCAGGTCAAGATCCGCGGCTATCGCATCGAACTCGGCGAAATCGAAAGCGCCCTGCTGGCCTGCCCGCAAGTCACCCAGGCCGTCACCACCGTGCACCACGGCAATGCCGGCGAAAACCTCGTCGCATACATCACCCTGCGGCGCACCAGCACCGCCGACCATGACGCCGAAATCGTCGGGCAGTGGCAAGACGTGTACGACGACCTGTACGACGGGCCGGACGCGGTGCCGCAATTCGGCATGGATTTCCGGGGTTGGAACAGCAGCTACACCGGAGAACCGATTCCGCTCGAGGAGATGTTCGAGTGGCGTGCGGCCACGGTGCATCGGATCATGGGCCTGCGGCCCAGGCGAGTTTTGGAGATCGGTGCCGGTTCCGGGCTGCTGCTGTCGCAGATCGCCCCGCAGTGTGAGCGCTACGTCGCCACGGACATGTCGGCGGTGGCCATCGACAACCTCGCGCGTTCGCTGGAGCGGTTGCAGATCCCGTGGCGTGATCGGGTGCAGCTGCTGGCCCGGCCCGCCCACGTCACCGAGGGATTGCCGCAGGGCTACTTCGACACCATCATCGTCAACTCGGTCGTCCAGTACTTCCCGAACGCGGGATACCTGGCCGACCTGATCGACAGCGCCATCGACCTCCTCGCCCCGGGCGGCGCACTGTTCCTCGGCGACATCCGTAACCACACCCTGCAGGACGCCTTCCAAACCGGGGTCGCGCTCGCGCGTACCACTACCGCCGACGCCGCAGAGATCCGCCAGCGGGTGCACCGCGCCGTGGTCAGTGAACCCGAATTGCTCCTGGCACCAGACTTTTTCACCACCTGGGCGGCTGGCAGCGCGTCCGCGGCCGGACTCGACATCCAAGTCAAACGCGGGCTGGCCGACAACGAACTCAACCGGTACCGCTATGACGTCGTCATCCGCAAGACCCCCGTCCCGGTGCGTTCGGTGGCCACCGCACCCATCTGGACGTGGACCGAATGCGCGGGCCTGCTCGGCCTGCACGCCCGCCTGGCCTCGCAACGTCCCGCGGCGGTGCGCGTCGCCGAGATCCCGCGCGCCGGGCTGGTCGGCGACGTCCGCATCGAACACGCCCTCGCTGACGGGCTAGCGCTGGCCGACGCGCTGATCCCGCCCGCGACCGCCCCCGACAACGTCACTCCCGAACAGCTGCACCGCCTCGGCGAAAACGCCGGGTACCAGGTCGCGGTCACCTGGGGCACCGAGCCCGGCACCCTCGACGCCGTTTTCCTCATCTCCGGCGGCGCCCCGCTGACCGACCTCTATGTGCCCCGCGCCGAGACTCACCCACGCAGCGCCCACGCCAACAACCCCAACACCAACATGGAGATCAGCGCGGTGCGCCAGCGGTTGAGCGCGCGGTTGCCGGAGTACATGGTGCCGGCGCAGATTGTGGTGCTCGAGGAGTTCCCCCTGACCTCGTCGGGCAAGATCGACAGCAAGGCGCTGCCGGCACCGGTGTTCGCCGCCACGCCATTCCAGGCCCCGCAGACCGAGACCGAGCAGGTCATCGCCGGTATCTACGCGCAGGTGCTGGGGATCGAGCGGGTCGGGGTCGACGACTCGTTCTTCGACCTCGGTGGCGATTCGCTTTCGGCGATGCGGGTGATCGCCGCGCTCAACGCGGCCCTCAATGTTCATCTTCCGGTGCGCACCATGTTCTATGCCCCGTCGGTCAGAAATCTGAGCGAGCAGCTGGGCACGCAGGACAGTGCCTCGGAAGTGGTCCCCGTTGAGGTCTTCCAGGAGGGCACCGGCGCTCCGCTGTGCTGCATTCACGACGGCCTCGGACTGAGCTGGTCGTATCGGGCGCTGGGCGAATACGTGGATTGCCCGATCATCGGGATCAACCAGATCCCGGACGAGGGCGAAGCCGAGCCTGTCTCGATTCGCGATATGGCGGCAAACTACGCAGATCGCATCCAAGCCCGCTATCCCGACGGGCCCTACCGGCTCCTCGGCTGGTCTTTCGGCGGCGTCGTCGCCCATGAAATCGCGATCGAACTGCAGCGACGCGGTCGGGTGGTGCAGAGTCTGGTACTGGTCGACCCGGTGTTCAGCGCCAGCAAGTTCATCGCGAAACTGAGCGCGAACCGGGCTGCAGCAAAGAATCAGACGCTGGACGAAAGCCACATCCTGGAACACCTCTTGCGGACCAATCGGATCGACGTTCCCGTGCAGTCCGAGCCCCTGAGCTACCGGCGGGCCGAGGAACTAGTGCATCAGCACGGGGCCGATTTCCCGCTGCCACCACAGCAGCTACTGGAGTTCATGGTGCACAGCGTCAAGACAAACCAGCGACGTCTGCTGGACCACGTGCCAGGTGTGTTCGACGGCGACATGGTCATCTTCTCCGCGGCCCGCGGCAGAAACGACAACGGGCGAGGAAAGTCACGCTGGCGAGGACTGCGAACCGGCCGGGCAGCCCGGTCCCAGCAGCGGCTTTGGCGGCCGTATGTCGCCGGAGAGATCGCTACGTACTCGGTCGACAGCACGCACCTGGAGATGCTGACCCCCGATTCGCTGAGCGCGTACGGCGAACAACTCAGCCTGTACCTGCACACCAGGGTGACGCTGCGCTGAGGCCTAGCCTTCGAGTTCCTTCTTGAGGTTGGCCAGTACCTCACCCTGAATTTTCTTGAGCCCCAACGGCGCAAACGTCTTCTCGAAAAAGCCCTTCACACCGCCCGCGCCCGTCCAGCTGGTTTTGACGGTCACGCTAGATCCGGGGCCCGCCGGAGCCACGGTCCAGTTGGTGATCATCGACGAGTTCGCGTCCTTCTCGATGACGCTGTGACCGGCGACGTCAACGTTGGCTTGCACGTCGCGGCTGCGTGATTTGGTGGCCTGCAGCTTCCACTTGACGACGGTGCCCTGCCCCTGTCCGCCCTGCAGGACCTGGTATTCGCTGTAGTGCGGGGACAGGATCTTCGGGCGCACGTTCTGGTAGTCCGCCACCGCGGCGAGCGTGGCCCCGGGCTCGACGGTGATCAAGATGGTGCTGGCTGCGCTGACCTGTGCCATCAGGCGCGACTCCTCCGTTGTGATGCCGCCCTCGTGCGGGTGCACGAGGTGTGGTCGAAGACTAGGGTATATGTGGTGCCAGGTTCAGGATCTGCACTCTCGGCTCACACGTCGGGCGTCGATCGGTTGATGGCGAGCTATCGTTCCATCCCCGTAACGTCCGCGGTCCGGCTCGCCAAGCCCACGTCAAATCTGTTCCGCGCCCGCACTAAACGCGACGCGCGCGGTCTGGACACCTCGGGACTGACCGGCGTGCTGAGCGTCGATCCCGAAGCTCACACCGCCGATGTGGCCGGCATGTGCACGTATCAGGATTTGGTCGCGGCGACCCTTCCCTACGGCCTGTCGCCGCTGGTAGTCCCGCAGCTCAAGACCATTACGCTGGGCGGCGCGGTCAGTGGGCTGGGCATCGAGTCGGCGTCGTTCCGCAACGGTTTGCCACATGAATCGGTGCTGGAAATGGATATCCTCACCGGCGCTGGCGAATTGCTCACCGCGTCGCGCGATCAGCACTGCGACCTGTTCCGGGCTTTTCCCAATTCCTATGGAACACTGGGCTATTCAACCAGACTGCAGATCGAGCTGGAGCCCATCGCACCGTTTGTGGCGTTGCGGCACATCCGATTCCGGTCGCTACCGGGGCTCGTCGCGGCCATGGAACGCATCATCGACACCGGTGGGCAGGGCGGCACCCCGGTCGACTATCTCGACGGCGTGGTCTTCAGTCCCGACGAGAGCTATCTGTGCGTGGGCAGACGCACCACCACCCCGGGACCGGTCAGCGACTACACCGGCAAAAGGATCTACTACCAGTCGATGCGGCACGACGCCGCCGGCGTGGAAGGCACCAAAGACGACCGGCTGACGACGCACGACTACTTCTGGCGCTGGGACACCGATTGGTTTTGGTGCTCACGCGCATTCGGCGTGCAGAACCCTCGGCTGCGCCGCTTTTGGCCACGCCGCTACCGGCGCAGCAGCGTCTACTCCAAGCTGGTGGCCGCCGATCGCCGCTTCGGGGTATCCGACCGGATCGAGACTCGCCATGGCCGCCCGGCCCGCGAGCGGGTGGTTCAGGATGTCGAGGTGCCGATCGGACGGTCCTGCGAATTCCTGGAGTGGTTTCTGGACAGCGTCCCGATCACACCGATCTGGTTGTGCCCGTTACGACTTCGCGATCACAAGGGCTGGCCCCTGTATCCGATACCGCCCGACCACAGCTACGTCAACATCGGGTTCTGGTCCTCGGTGCCCGCCGCCGACGGCGTGGGCATCACCAATCGGGCAATCGAGGCGAAGGTCAGTGAGCTCGACGGGCACAAGTCGTTGTACTCCGACTCCTTCTACACCCGTGAACAGTTCGACCAGCTCTACGGCGGCGAGGCCTACAAGACGGTCAAAAAATCCTACGACCCCGACTCTCGTCTGCTCGATCTCTATGCAAAGGCGGTGCAACGGCGATGACGACAACCAGACAGCCCGACCACTCCATTACGGGCAAGCTCACCATGGCCGAGGTGCTCGCCATCTTCACCGCATCCGGCGGGCACCCGCTCAAGTTCACCGCGTACGACGGCAGCACCGCCGGAAGCGAAGACGCCCCGCTGGGTCTGGACCTTTGCTCGCCACGCGGCGCCACCTACCTGGCCACGGCGCCCGGCGAGCTCGGTATTGCCCGCGCGTACATCTCGGGCGACCTGCAGCCACTCGGCGTACATCCGGGCGATCCCTACGAGCTGCTCAAGATGCTGGCCGACCGGGTGGATTTCAAGCGGCCGTCGGCGTGGACACTGGCTCAGGTGGTTCGCTCGATCGGCATCGAACATCTGGTGCCGATTGCGCCTCCCGCGCTGGAAACGCCGCCCCGGTGGCGCCGGGTCGCAGAAGGCTTGCTGCACAGCAAGACCCGCGACGCGGAAGCCATCCACCACCACTACGACGTGTCCAACACGTTCTACGAATGGGTGCTGGGGCCGTCGATGACCTATACCTGCGCGGTGTATCCGGATGCCGACGCGACTCTGGAAGAGGCGCAAGACAATAAGTACCGGGTAATTTTCGAGAAGCTCAAGCTGCAACCGGGCGACCGGCTGCTCGACGTGGGGTGCGGCTGGGGCGGCATGGTGCGCTACGCCGCCCGCCACGGGGTCCGGGCCGTCGGCGCCACCCTGTCGGCCGAACAGGCCAAGTGGTCGCAAAAAGCGATCGAGGACCAAGGCCTCTCCGAGCTTGCCGAGGTGCGCCACTGCGACTACCGCGACGTGCCCGAGGCGGGCTTTGACGCCGTCTCGTCGATCGGGCTGACCGAGCACATCGGCGTGAAGAATTACCCCGCCTACTTCGGTTTCCTCAAGTCGAAGCTGCGCACCGGCGGTCTGCTGCTCAACCACTGCATCACCCGCCACGACAACGAGCAGCACACGTTCGCCGGCGGCTTCACCGACCGGTACGTCTTCCCCGACGGGGAGCTCACCGGATCTGGACACATCATGATGGACATCCAGGACACGGGTTTCGAGGTGCTGCACACGGAGAACTTCCGCCACCACTACGCGATGACATTGCGCGATTGGTGCCGCAACCTCGTCGACCACTGGGACGAGGCGGTTGCCGAAGTGGGTCTGCCCGTCGCCAAGGTCTGGGGACTTTACATGGCAGCTTCGCGAGTTGCGTTCGACGAGAACAACCTTCAGCTCCATCACGTGCTGGCCGCCAATGTCGAGCGGCGAGGCGCCGACAGTTTGCCGCTGCGCCCTTGGTGGCGGCCATAGCTGGATTGCCTGACTGCTCAGCCCGCGCTACGCGGCGCGCATCGTCAGCAGGCTTAGTCGCCGTCGATCCGGCGCGCGCCCAGCTCGCTCTGCAGCAGCTCGAGTGCGACCTCTTCGGGGTCGCGGCGCGGCGCCGACGGATCGGTACGACCGGCTTCGGCGAGCATGTGTTCCTCTTCGTCGCGCTGAGCGGATTCCGTAGCGGCGGAATCGTTTACGGGAGGTTCCTGCTCGGCAGGCGGCGGCACCGCTCTCCTGCTGGGGGGCGACGGCGCGGCGGCCGCCTTGCGGGGGGGCGGGGCAGCCGCCGCTGCCCCGGCCGGGGAGCCGGTCTCGCAACGGACCCGCCAGTTCACCCCCAGCGCGTCCTTGAGTGCCTCGGCGATGACGTCGGCGTTGCGCTGTTCGGATAGTCGCTTGGCCAGTGGCGCCGACTCGTGCGTGAGCACCAGGGTGTCGCCCTCCACGGCGCGCACGGTGGCGCCGGCCAGCATCACCTCGGTGGTGCGGCTGCGCTCGCGTACCTTGTCGCGCACCGTCGGCCACATCGTTCGCACCGCGGCCGCATTGAGTTCGCTTGGGGCAGAAGCGGGTTCGGGCTCCGGGGTTGAAGCGTGTTCCGGATTGGGCACCGGATCGGGAGGAGGCGCCACAACCGGTTCGGGAACCGGCTCACGCTCCGGTTCATCCGGGGGCTCGGCCGGTGCCGGCTGCCGGGCGGCCGGGCGCGGCGCAGCGGACGGCGGTGGGGTTGCCACTGGGCGCGCAGGCGCCGGTGCGGCGTCGGCGGCAGGAATGGACATGGTCAGCCGGGTCTCGATGCGCTCGATGCGTTGCAGCAGAGCCGATTCGGTGTCGCTTGCCGAGGGCAGTAGCAGGCGAGCGCAGACCACCTCGAGCAGCAGCCGGGGCGCCGTCGCTCCGCGCATCTCGCCCAACCCGGCCTGCACCACTTCGGCGTAGCGGGTCAGCGTCGCCGCGCCGATCCGGGCCGCTTGCTCGCGCATGCGGTCCAGCACGTCTTCCGGTGCGTCCACCACACCGCGGCTTATCGCATCCGGAACCGCTTGCAGCACAATGAGATCGCGGAATCGTTCCAGCAGGTCGATCGCGAAGCGGCGTGGGTCGTGGCCGGCGTCGATCACCGATTCGACCGCGCCGAACAGCGCCGCGGCATCCCCGGCGGCCAGCGCGTCGACGGCGTCGTCGATCAGTGCGACGTCGGTGGCACCCAGCAGCCCCAACGCGCGCGGGTAGGTGACGTGGTTGTCGTCGGCGCCGGCGACCAGCTGGTCGAGCACCGACAACGTGTCGCGGGGCGAACCACCGCCGGCGCGGATCACCAGCGGGTACACCGCGTCGTCGACGACCACACTTTCTTGTTCGCAGATCCGCCCGATCAGCGAACGCATGGTCTTGGGCGGCAACAACCGGAACGGATAGTGATGAGTGCGCGACCGAATCGTCGGCAGCACCTTCTCCGGTTCGGTGGTGGCGAAGATGAAGATGAGGTGCTCGGGCGGTTCCTCGACGATCTTGAGCAGCGCGTTGAACCCCGCCGTGGTCACCATGTGCGCCTCGTCGACGATGAACACCCGGTAGCGCGACTGCGCCGGCGCATAGAAGGCGCGGTCGCGCAGCTCGCGGGTGTCGTCGACGCCGCCGTGGCTGGCGGCGTCTAGTTCCACCACGTCGATGCTGCCGGGCGCGTTGGGTGCCAACGCCTGACACGAGTCGCACACCCCGCACGGGGTGGCCGTCGGTCCCTGCGCACAGTTCAGCGACCGGGCCAGGATGCGGGCGGACGAGGTCTTTCCGCAGCCGCGCGGCCCGGAGAACAGGTACGCATGGTTGATCCGGCCGGCTTCCAAGGCAATGGACAGCGGCTCGGTGACGTGCTCCTGCCCCACCACTTCGGCGAAGGTTGCCGGTCGGTACTTGCGGTAGAGAGCCACGGTCAGCAGGCTACCGGCGCGAGCTGACTACGGCCCGCGCCGGGCGTTCAACGCCGTCGAGTGTGCAAGCACGGCGCCGTCAGCGCACACACAGCGCCGTCAGGTCACGCTCGGAGCCGGGGCCGCCCAGCCGGGCCTCGGAAGCCGCCAGCAGCGCGCAGGTGGCCAGCCCGTCGACCGCGTCGCGCAGATCCGGCAGCGACGGGAAGGTGGGCGCGATGCGGATGTTCTTGTCCTCCGGATCCTTGCGGTACGGGAACGTCGCACCCGCCTCGGTGACCGCGATACCGGCGTCCTTGGCCAGCGCGACGGTCCGGCGCGCGGTGCCGGGCCACACGTCGAGGCTGATGAAATAGCCGCCCTTGGGCTCGGTCCAGGAGGCGATCTTGGAGTCGCCGAGCCGCTGCTCGAGGATTTCCAGCGTCAGGGCGAACTTCGGCGCCAGGATCTGCTGGTGGCGCTGCATCTGCAGCCGGACCCCGTCGGCGTCGCCGAAGAAGCGCAGGTGCCGCAGCTGGTTGATCTTGTCCGGGCCGATCGACTTCTTCCCCGCGTACTGCAGGTACCAGGCGATGTTGCCCAGCGATCCGCCCAGGAAGCTGACGCCCGCGCCGGCAAAGGTGATCTTCGAGGTGGACGCGAAGACGTACGGCCGGTTCGGGTTACCGGCCGTCGCGGCCAGCCCGAGGATGTCGACCTGACGCAGGAAGTCGTGCGTCAGGGTGTGCACGGCGTAAGCGTTGTCCCAGAACAGCCGGAAGTCGGGCGCGGCGGTGCGCATCTGCACCAGCCGGCGCACGGTCTCCCAGGAGTACGTCACACCGGTCGGGTTGCCGAACACCGGCACCGTCCACATCCCCTTGATCGCGGGGTCGACGGCCACCAACTCCTCGATCATGTCGACGTCCGGGCCGTCGTCGCGCATCGGGACCAGGATCATCTCGATGCCCATGGTCTCGGTGATCGCGAAGTGGCGGTCATAGCCGGGCGCCGGGCACAGGAACTTGATGCCCGGCTCGTCCTTCCAGGGGCGTTGCGAGTCCACGCCGCCGTACAGCATCGAGAAGGCGACGAGATCATGCATCAGCTCCAGGCTGGAGTTGTTCCCGGCGATCAGGTTGGGCACCGGGATGCCCAGCAACTCCCCGAAGATGGCCCGCAGTCCGGGCAGGCCGTGCAGGCCGCCGTAGTTGCGGGTGTCGGTGCCCTCAGCGTCGCGGAAGTCGTCGCCGGGCAGGCTCAGCAGCTGGTTGGACAGATCGAGCTGTTCCGGGGCGGGTTTGCCGCGGGTGAGATCCAAATGCAGCTTCTTAGCCTGCAGCTCCGCGTAGTCCTGCTGGTTGCGGGAGTGCAGTGCGCTGAGCTCTTCGGGGCTGAGGGAATCGAACGCCACCATGCTTTTTTGGAGGGCCCTTTCGCTGTCGAACGCCGGAGGGTGACCGGGCCGGCTCGCGGCGTAAGCGCTGGTTGCACGGCCCCGCACATAGGGGACCCCGCGCACCCGACAGAGCCCATTGACCCTTGCTGCCTTCCGGCCCTGGGGGAGTTCACAGGATAGACGCCGCGCGGGGTCCATGGCGAGTGTAGTACCTGGCTCGGGTCGGCCGATGACGGCCGCGGGACATTCCACGTTGACCCAGCCGCTACCATTGCCACGGAGGATTCGCCTAGTGGCCTATGGCGCTCGCCTGGAACGCGGGTTGGGTTAACGCCCTCGCGGGTTCAAATCCCGCATCCTCCGCAAATCGGGTTCACTCGGTTGCCGGACGCGGCCAGACGGTTGTTTGGAATCTGTTTGGCTGCCTTTAGGCTGACGTGGGCTCACCAGTATGAGGGAGGCGTATGGGGCGCAAGGTCGCCATACCGTGGCACTTGGTGTTTTCGATCGGTGCCGGCGTCCTCTATTTCCTCTGCGTGTTGCCCCGCTGGTCCGAGTTGATGGGCGACACATCGCGCGGACTGGGGATGGCGGGCCGGATCGCCGCGGGCGCACTGATCGCCCTGGCCGCACTACCCGTGGTGTTCACTCATCTGCGGACCCGCAAGCCGGAGCTGGGCACGCCGCAAATGGCCCTGACGATCAGGGTCTGGTCGATCGTGGGCCACGTGCTGGCCGGGGCGCTGATCATCGGCACCGCGATCAGCGAGATCTGGCTCAGCCTGGACGCTGCCGGACAGTATCTTTTCGGGATTTACGGTGCCGCCGCCGCGATCGGTCTGCTCGGATTTTTCGCGTTCTACCTGTCGTTTGTGGCCGAGCTGCCGCCTCCGCCGCCGAAGCCGATCAAGGCGAAGAAGCCCAAACGGGGTCGTCTGCGCCGTAAGAAGGGCGACGAGGCGGACGCCGAGGAAGCCATCGACACCGACGACGCGGAAGCCGGCGAAGCCGAGGAGACCGAGGCCGGCGACGCCGAAGAGACCGAAGAAGCCGAGACCGTCACGGCCGAAGAGGCAGCGCCGGAACAGGCGGCCGAGCCCACCGAAGAACCCGAGCCCGCCGAAGAGTCCGTTGATCCCACCGCCAAAGCTGTCGAAGCCGTCAAAGCCGAGAAGCCGTCAACCGACGACACCGACGAGGCCACCGACGACGAGGCCACCGACGACGCCGAGGAGCCCCGGAGCGGACTGCGCAACCGCCGCCCGGAGGGCAAGGGCACGCACCGCATGCGGCGCAGGCGCACCCGCGGCGGCGTCGCGCTCGACGAGTGATCAGTCGCGGCGTCGAAGACTCTCCACGTAGGTGGCCAGGCGCTGCTGCGTCTCGTCTGAACCCCACAGCTGGCGGACGTCGGCATCGGTAGCGCCACCCTGCCGGATCCGCGCCACCGCTGGGGCACGTAGCTGAGCTTTCGTGTCGCGATAGGCCTCAACCGGGAGTTCACCAAGCTCTGCGGCCTCGGCGACCGCCGCCTCGACCAGATCGTCGGCGACGACGCGATGGGCAAGCCCGCGGGCGATGGCGTCGGGTCCCTTGTAGGTGCGGGCGCCGAGCAGCACTTCTTCGGCGTGATCCCCGCAGGCATAGCGCATCACTTCCAGCGCGGCGACCGGGAACGAGACGCCGACGCGAACCTCGGCCGCGCCGATCCCCGCCTCGGGACCGATCAGGCGGCGATCGCAGGCACACGCCAGCACACACCCACCGGCGATCGCGGCGCCGTTGATGGCGGCCACCGTCGGCCACGGAAAGCCGAACAACGCGTCGAACATGTGGGACAGCGCCGGAACCAGCCGATCTGTGTAGTCGCTGCCGCCCTCGACCACGCGGTTGAGGTCGACCCCGGCGGAAAACACCCGGCCCGCGCCGGTGATGACCAACGGACCGTTGCCCGACTCCTGCAGTTCCCGAAACGTTCGGGTCAACTCGTCGAGCACTTCCACGTCGAGTGCGTTGACGCGTCCCGCCGAAAGGGTCAGCACCCGCACCGAACCAACAGTCTGGATCTCAATCACAAGGACACTCAAGCACTCGCCGGCCGCGCTACTGCTGGTGGGTCAGCCTGGCGAGGATCACCGGAATGTCGGTGTTCTCGTCGGTGTGATAGCTCGCGCAGACGCGGTGGTAGCCATCGGCGATCTGCAACGGAACACCCGTCACGATGTCACCACGCACCAGCAGGATGGGCGACAGCGCAACGCCTTGCTCAATCTTGGTGAGATCGGCGGCGACGTGTGGGTTATCAACGGGTAACAGGCTCAGCTGCGCGGCCCGCAGGATGTCCTTGGCTTTCTTGTGGCTCACGGTTCCGGTCTGCAGCCGTTTTGCGAGCTTCTTGACCGTGGGCGGGTCGGCGAGCAGGTCAAGGTAATCGGCTGCTGCCGGAAAGTCATGTGCCTCAGGCGTTTCCAGCCACTTCACGCTGGCCATCGGCTCTCTCCCTTCATCGGGTCCCCGCCGACGGAGCCTACCGGCTGCACCCAAATATTGGGATCGGTAGCAACACCGGCGTTCTGTACTTGCTCCCATGACGACGCCAACGGGGCGACGCATGAAGGAAGGAACTGCAGTGAAACGTCTTCTCGTGGGCGCAATCGGAACCCTTGGCGTGGCTGCGGCCGTGGTGGGCTGCTCGAGCGGCGGCCACACAGCCAGCCCGGCGTCGAGCACAGCCCCCAGTGTCGCCTCCGGGAGCAGCGGTGCTCAGGTCAAGGTCGGCGGCTCCGACTTGGCCGGCGTCAACCCCGCCTCGGTGACCTGTGTGAAGCAGGGCGGCAAGATCGACATCGGTAGCGGCTCCACCGGCGGTGCGCAGCAGGCGCTCGCCGTCGTGATGACCGACGAAGCGACCCCGAAGGTCGAGTCGTTGGCCCTGGTTGTTGACGGCAACGCCCTGTCGGTCGCCAACAGCATGGGCGGGAAGGTCGGATCGGCCGACGTGGCGGTCGACGGCAAGACCTACACCATCACCGGTCAGGCGCAGGGCGCCGACCTGAAAAACCCGATGGCCGGCATGATCACCAAGGACTTCAGCATCAAGGTGACGTGCGGTTAATCGGTTTCACTCCGGGCGGCGGACGGCCTCACTCACCCGTCCGCCGCACCGGGCTGTCCAGGGCACATTCGAGACTTATGATGCAGCCGTGTCGATCTCCGGCGAATTAGAGCGAGCCCGCCGCCTGGCACTGGTCGCCGACGAGACCGGCGCCCGGGACCTCTTGCTGTCCCTGGTCCCCGCGATCGAGGCCGAAGACCGCGACGACCTGATCCTGGAGGTCTTCGCGCAGCTGGGCGACATCTACCTGGCGCGGGGCGCGAATGACGGAGTGCACGAATGCATCCGGCGCATCCGCGACTGTCTGGCGATCTACTCGGGAATCATCGCCGGCACCACGCCGGAAGCCGCCAGTCAGGTGTCGCTGCCCGCGGCCGACATAGCCCGGATGATCCGCCGCTATTCGCGACGAGCTCAGTTCCTGCAGACCGGCCTGGCCGCCGCCCAGGGCGATCACGAAGGCGCCGAGGCGGCGCTGGCCGAGTTGAGCCGGGCCGACGACGCGTTTCCCGACCTGGCCCACGAACACACGCATCTGATCGTCCATGCACAGGTCTTGTGCGCGGCCGCGCTGTGCGACGACGACCTGCATATGCGGTCGGTGCCGTTGTGGGAGCAGGTGCTCGATGCGATCGACCGTCTCGACGACACCGAATTCGACGACCAGCTGCGGGTGGCCGCGGCCACCGACTATGGCAGGTTCTGCGTCGAGACGGGGCGACTGGCCGAAGCCGAGCCCTGGCTGCGTCGCGCCGGGGCCAGGGCTCGGGCCCGGGGATGGGAATTAGCCGATGCCAGAACGCAATTAGAGCGCGCGGCCGCGCGCTGGTTGGTCAGCGACCACGCGGGGACCGAGCAGCTGGTCTCCGAGGCATACCCGGTTATCGCGCGATACGAGCGGGCCCACGACGTCGCCCGGTGCTGGCTGTATATGGGACTCACCCGGCTGGCGACCGGCGAACTCCAAGCCGCCGACGAGTCCTGGGAGCATGCCGAACGACACTGGCGTGAGCTGGGCAAGCCGTTGTACTTACACCGTATCTTGTTGCAGCGCAGCTGGATCGCGATATTTTGGAGCCGGTTCGCCGAGGCGGTCGAGCTGATCGCCCAGGCTCGGGAACTACTCGACTCGTCACCACGCAGCAGTTGGCTGCAGTACGCCCAACTCGACAATCACCTCGGCACGGTGTGGCGTGCGGATGCGTTGGCGGACCTCGGTTTCGACAGCTCGGGCGATCCCGACGAACCGCTGGAGGAAACCGAGGCGCGGCAGGCCGCGGGGCTCGGCATCCTGCAGGGCGAGGTCGGCACGCCCGAATACTGGCGCGGCATGACCAAACTCGAACAGGCGGCGGAGCTCAAGGTCCCGGCCGCGTTGGCAGTCGATTCGGTGCGTTTTTCGATCGCGGACGCCGACGCAAGAGCGCGCTGGGCAACTAGCATTTCGGCACCCATCCTGGCCGGGGCCTTCGCCGTCGCGTACGAGTGGGAGAACACCCAGCTGATCAGTGAGTTGGTCGAATATCACAGCGCACGAGGCACTTTCGACACCGATCCACAGCGGGCGGCAATCGGCGAATGGGCATCGACGGCCACCGCCACGGTGCTCGTGGACACCGACCTGGAACCGGCGCTGGCTGCCGCCGGCCCGTCCGTGGGCGCCGGCCGCTCGCTCACCCGGCTCGGCCCGTTGCCACCGCTACAGATGCAACCCGACAGCCCGCCGATCATGAGTCACTATCGCGCGCTGGCGCTGCAGCGCTACGGCCGCGACGTCACCGCCGCCGAACCCGCCTGGTCGACCTGGCCATGAGCGAGGCGGACCGGCTCACTCTTGTCCTGCGGTACGCCGACGTCGGCATCGCCACCTACGGCAGCCTGCGGATCGTCGGGCAGCCGTCGCGGACCGTCACCTGGGTGGTGGAGGAGCCCCTGCTGTTGGCCGCCATCGAGGAGCTGACCGACGCCATCCCCGAGCCACACGGCAGCGAGAGCCGCCGCGACGCCATCGAGCGGGCCTTGGCCACTGGCCCTTTCGCGAATCCGGGCACCGAGCTCACCGTCGCCTACATTCTGGGTGTGCTGCTGATATCGACACAGGGCTGGCAGCTGTTGACGGAGTGCGTGGCCTCGCCGCGCGCCACGCTGTTCGTGGCCCCCAGCGCGCGCCTGGCCCGCGTCCCATGGAACCTGCTGGCGGTGCCGAAATCGGGCCCGAGCAAAGAGGAATTGGTACGTGCCCGCCAGGACGCCATCACCCGTAGCGGGCGGGTGGCCGCCCGGATCCCTTGGCAGCTCACGAATATCAGCGATCACACCGACGGCCATCGGCTGATGGAGTTGGTGGACGTGCTGATGGCGGTGCCGGCGAACATCGTGCACGCACCGCGCACACCGGCGCGCTGGGATGCCCGCCACGATCGCCCGCCGGTCCTGGTCCTCGACCCGCGCGTGCCCGGACAACGCCCCGACTCCGCACTCGGGTCGGTGCTCGGCAGGCCGTCAGCGGAAACGCAATTGGCACACCACTTTTCCGAACTGATGGCCCACCGTGCGGTGCTGCCCGGCGTCGACGCGGCGGTCGACCTGTTCCGCCGTCAGGACGCCGACCGCGGCTGGCTGGCCGGCATGCTGGAGCGGACACCCAGCAGACTGCTCTACGTCGGCCACGCGAGTTCTGCAGACGCACAGCACGATCACGCCGCCCAGGCCGACCGCGCCGCGCTGCACTTGGCCTGTACGGCGGCGGCCCCGGGCGACGCCGACACCATCGGCGATCACCGCCCGCTCACGGCGTCGGACCTGATGTCGTTGCGAATGCCGATGCCTCCGCGGGTAGCCCTGCTGGCCTGCGGATCGGGCGGGGACTATCGATTCGACGAGGCTACCGGTCTGGTCGCGGCGATGATTCTGGGTGGCGCGCAGTTGGTGACCGCCACGCTGTGGTCGCTGCCCACCACGGCTGCCTACCGCCAATTCGCGGCCAGGGACGGCGACGCGGCCGATCCGATGGCCGATGTGGTCGCCGCCGTCGACCACGCGCACGAAGCCGACGACGCCGGGTCCGCGGTGAATCGATGGCAGCGCGAACAGATGCGGCGTTGGCGCGACGGCGACCGCACCGCAAACCCGCTGTATTGGGCCGCGCTGGTCACCTTCGCGGTCGACGGCGCACGCTAGCGCTCAGACCGCGGCCAGCCACGACGCATGGACGGCCAATACATCGTCGGGCAGCGAAAGTTTCTCGCGGGCAGCCGGATCGAACGCAACCAGCACAACCAGGCCGGGCCGCAGCACCGACACGTCCGGATCGTCCTCGCAGCGCGCCAGTCTGCCGATGAACGTCTCACCGGACACCGCGACCACTTCGATGAAAACCTGCCGCTCGCCGGCGACCTTGCGGACCGTACCGACGCCGACGGTACGACCTACGGCGTCGCCACGCCGCCAGAACGCGAACCGGGCCAGCACTGTCATCAGCTTCTTCATGCATCCAGGATCGGTGTGCCGCGCGGCTACCGAACCCAACTTTTTGGCTGCCGGTATTTTCCGAATGCCCCTATCCTGTGCTGATGAGCGCGGACCCGCAGCTGGCCACCACCGTGGCCGCAGGCCACCCACGCCGGTCGGTGATCGACCAGGCGTGGCGGGCAATCGGGCTCGGCGTCGAAGTGCTCAGTAGCGACGACGGCGGGCCGTTGACCCGGACCGTCAAACGCATCCTCGACCCGTTGGTGCTCCGGCTCCGGTCCAACCCGCAGTATTCGGCCCCGGTGGTCACCCCCGACACCGCCGCGGCAATGCACGAAGTGATCGTGGGCAACGCATCCGAATTACGCGCTACCGCAGCATGGTTCGAGGTCCTCAAGCTCGAGCGCCGCAGGCAGCGGATCCGTTCCGGAAATGCCCAGGAGCTCTACTTCCCGGTGTGCTACGAGCTCGCGGTCACCAAAGGCTCACCGGCACCGGAAGATCGCGAGACCGCGGCCACCGTGCTCGGCGAGATTCACCAGGGCCGCGACCGCACCGCGATCGAAGTCTTGCACCAGTACGTGGCAGGCCCCGATGTCGTGGCCACGCTGACCGATCAGCTTGAGCGCAGTTGGCGTGACGTGCGGCCGGGCCAGACCGTGACGGCTCCGTTTCTGGCCGAGCTCGGCACCGTGCTCGGGCCCGCACACGGCCACCGCGCCGCAACCGCCCGCCAGCGGGTCTGGTCGGCGATGATCAGCGACACCACCCCGTACAATCTGGGCGCTTTGGTCCGCATCGAATCGGCCGAGCTGCCCTGGTCGATCGTCAAGCTGGGATTGAGTTCGGTTGCACCGCAACGGCTCCCGCGTGTTTCCGGCGGCGCCGACGGCGACCGCCCGCTGGATCGCAGCGTGGTGGACCGGGTGCGCGCGACGCTGCGCCGCGCCCTGGACCGCGACGCCCTGCCCGACATCCCGTTGCTCTGCGAAGAAGAAGTCGACCGCGCCTGTGCACCCTGGGGCCTGCTGTCCGAGGACAAGCAGGCCACCCTGGTGGCCGGAATCGAGGTCGCGGTCGAGCTGGCGCCGCTGGACCGAACCGTCGCGAGCCGCTACGCGCTGGCGGCGCAGATCCAGGCGCGGCTGCGCAAGGAGGCGTATGTCCTGCACGCCCGGCGTTATCTCGCCGAGGGCGGCCCGATGCATCCACGGCAACGCCAAGTGGTCGACGACCTGGCGGCGTATGCACCGCCCTACCTCAGCCGCCTGTGGGCCCGCCTGCACGGGCGCGACGTCTGGCAGGAGCCCTGCGACGACGTCGACGAGGTGCGGTCGCTGCTGGAGGGGGTCGCGCGATCGGTCAGCCTCGATCACCGCCAGCGCATCAAGTCGATGCTGGAATTGCAGGTGGCCGGATGAAATTGGTTGCCGATTCCGGCCTTTGGACGGTCGGGCCGGCCAGCGCCCACACGCCGCTGGCCGCCGTGCTGGAAGTCAGTGGCGCCGTACTGTCCTGGACGATCGACGATCCGCCCGGCGAAGAGCGCGCCCAGATCACCTTCACCGATCTGTCGCGCGCGGACTGGCTGTGGCGGGTGTTCGGTGAAGCCGGGCACGTTGCGCTGGCTGCGGCCGCGGACACGGCGGACGGCGCGGCCAGTGTCGAGCTGACCGGCGTCGAGATCGTGCCGGGTTCGGTGGGCCCGCTGCGCCGGCTGGCCGTCGGGCATTGGCTGCGGCGCTGGTGGCCGGCGAGTCAGCGGGACGGCATTGCCGGCCTGGACCACGCGCTGCTCGACGTCGAGGTCGCGCTGCTGACTGCCGGCGCACAGGACTTCTTCGCCGACGACACGCTGGATTCGGACGTGACCGGGCTGCTGGCGCCGCACGCCACGGCGCTGTTCAGCTATGTCCGCAGCGACGATGGGCGGATCGCGAACCTGGTACGCGCGGGCGCCGAACTGGCCGACGAGGTCGGTGTGGACGACGATGCGTGGGCGGAACTGATTGCCGCTCTTGACGATTCGAGTGTGGCGTTGGCGATACCGAGCGGGCGCCGCGACGACTACGCGCTGGCCGCGGGCGCCGACACGGGCCCCCGGAGCGCGGCGTCGATCGCCCGGGGCGTCGCCTCCATCAACTGGACCGCGGTGCCCGCGGCCATCTTCGATGCGGGCGAGAACACCGTCGACTGGAACGTCGAGGCGTCGGGGGCTGTGGTGCGTGCGGCGATCATCGGGCCCGACCTGCCCTCCGGCATCGCGGTGCGATTGCAGTCGGGCGCGATCAGCGGTGCCGGCGTTCTGGACGGCGAGGGCCGTGCGCTCCTCCCGCTGGTCGACGCCGCGCAGCAGCCGCTGACCGAATCCGCCGCCTGGGATCACGATTGGACGGCGACCGCGGTGATCGTCGGAGCCGACACGACCGAGACCCGCGAGACCCGGGAACGGATCCGCCGTTGGGCACACGCCAGGCTGGGCCGGCCGCCGGCCGACGCGTTTCTGGCCGAGATTTTGGCTTCCGAGGCCGCCTATTAAGCGTGCGAACAATTCCCTATGCTGAGCGAGTGCCAAACAACTATCGAGTCGTTCAGTGGAACACCGGAAACGTGGGCAAAAGCTCGCTCAAGTCGATCGCCGACAACCCCATCCTGGAACTGGTCGGATGCTTCGCCTGGTCTCCGGACAAGGTCGGACGTGATGCCGGCGAATTGGTCGGCATCGCCCCGCTGGGGGTCGCCGCGACCAATGACATCGACGCGCTGCTCGCGCTGAAACCGGATTGCGTGGTCTACAACCCGATGTGGATCAACGTCGACGAGCTGGTCCAGATCTTGTCCGCGGGCGTCAACGTGGTGACCACGGCGTCGTTCATCACCGGCCACAACCTGGGCGACGGCCGCGACCGGCTCCTCGAGGCCTGCGAGAAGGGCGGCTCGACGATCTTCGGGTCCGGCGTCAGCCCGGGCTTCGCCGAGCTACTGGCCATCGTCTCGGCGATGGTGTGCAACCGCGTCGACAAGGTCACCGTCAACGAAGCCGCCGACACCACGTTCTACGACTCCCCGGAGACCGAGAAGCCGGTCGGTTTCGGCCAGCCGATCGACCATCCGGAGCTGCCGGCGATGGCCGCCAAGGGCACCGCGATCTTCGGCGAGGCCGTCCGGCTGGTGGCCGACGCGCTCGGCGTCGAGCTCGACGAGGTCAAATGCGTCGCCGAGTTCGCCCAAACCACCGCCGACCTCGAAATGGCGTCCTGGACCATCCCCGCCGGACACGTCGCGGGCACCTACATCAGCTGGCAGGGCATCGTGAACGGCAAGACCCTGATCGACCTCAACGTCCGGTGGAAAAAGGGGCAGACCCTGGAACCCGACTGGCAGATCGAGCAGGACGGCTGGGTCATCCAGATCGACGGTCAGCCGACGGTGACGACCAAGGTCGGATTCCTGCCGCCGCCGTACTTCGAGGCGACGACGCTCGAGGAATTCATGGACCTCGGCCACATCATGACGGCCGTGCCCGCCATCAACGCGATTCCGGCCGTGGTCGCCGCGGCACCCGGCATCGCTACCTACGCCGACCTTCCGCTGACGCTGCCGCGCGGCTTCGCGAAGATCTAGCCCTCGCCCGACGCAGCCCGCGCCGGCGCGGCCGTCCGTCGCCGGCCGGGCTTGGGATAGGTCGCACCGAGTTGGGGCACCTCGACCGGACCCCGGTGCCGGGCGGCCTCCATCGCGGAGCGCAACGGACCGGCGAGCCCGGCGAACGATCCCATGTCGAACACCCGCGACGTCAGCAGCCGGTTGTGCACGTATCCGAACGAGCCGCCCACCTCGGGGTCGGCCCAGCCGAGCGTCCCGCCCAGGCCCACGTGCCCGAACCCGCGCAACAGACCGGGCACCGGCGATTCGTGGTAGCCGAGGTGAAAGGGCATGGGCACCACCATGTTTGCGTCCGGCCACTTGATTCGCGCCTGCCCGGTCAGCCCGCGTGCCAGCTCCTTGGACAAGTACTTCTTGCCGTCGATGCGGCCGTCGTTGGCCAGCACGGCATACATCTTGGCCAGCGCGCGGCCGGTCACCACTCCGTTGGCCGCGGGGATCTCGCCGTCCAGGAACGGGGTGTCGCCCTGCATCAGAGACATGATCCCCGGGAAGTACATCGCGCCCAGCGCCCCCGAGTACCGCATGTTGGCCACCCTCGGTGCGACGAAGTTGAGCAGCGGGGTCCGCACAATTCCTTTCTGCGGCATCAGGATCTGCGCGGGTGTGGTCGGCGAGCCCACGGGCGGGCGGCCCAGATGCAGGCCGTCGGTGTTGAGCGGACGCGCGACCTCCTGACGAATCAGCTCGCGCATGCCTTTGCCCGTGACCGCCCGGGCCAACCCGGACAGCAGCCAGCCATACGTCAGCGCGTGATAGGCCTGCACGCCCCGCAGATGGTCGACGGGCGCGGCGGCCAGCCGCGCTTCCATCGCCAGGTGGTCCATCAGCTCCGTCTTGGTGACACCGCGCAGATGCGACAGCCCGGCTCGATGCCGCAGCACATCGCGCACGGTGATCTCTTCCTTGCCATTGGCCGCGAAGTCGGGCCAGTACTCCGCGACGGGGTCGTCGTAGGACAACAGGCCCCGATCGGCCAACCGATGAATCACCGTCGAGGCGACACCCTTGGTCGCCGAGAACACCATCGCGCCGGTGTCGGCGGTCCAGGGCTGTGTCCCGGCCCGGTCCGACCACCCGGTCCAGACGTCGACGACCGGAACACCATCGACGTACACGGACAGGGCGCCCCCGCCGAGCCGTCGCCCCGGGAACTGCTGCGCAAATTTCTGGACCACGTTCGCGAAATGCGGATCGGCGGCCCCCGACACGCCACGCGGCAGGCCATCGTCGGTTACCAGCAGAGTCGACGGTGTCATGGTGCCCCCGGGCGTTGTGCGCATCGGACAGCTACCGCCGCGGCGGCCCCTCCCCGATGAGGTGCGATTACCAGATCGAAGCTATCAGTCGAGCAGAGACCTGAAAGTCAGTTGGGCGGATCGTGCCCCGGTGTCTCTCCGCCATCCGCACCGGGCAAATCCTCGGGTGGCGAGTCTCCCAGAAACTTCCGCAGCCGAAGCAGCTGATTGATCACGATGCCCAGGCCCAGCAGCATCAGCACGACGACGATCGCCACCACGGTTGCGGTGCTCATCGGATCCCCATAGGTCCATTGTGATCCATCCCATGCCGACCAAAAGATCTAGTTGTTTGCCAGTTAGGCCGGGTAATCGCACGCTTCGAGCCGCGGCGGATCCCGGTCCGGGGGTTTCGGAATCCCTCACCGGGGTAGCCGGACGGAGAACAACATCGAGTCAACAGGGAGCGAAACGCATGAGCACCGAAGACAAGATCAAGAACAAAATCGAGGACCTCGGCGGCCAGGCCAAGGAAGCCATCGGCAAGGTCACCGGCGACGACGACACCAAGAACGAAGGTCGGGCGGATCAGGCCAAGTCCAGCCTGAAGGACGCCGGCGAGAAGGTGAAGGACGCCTTCAAGAAGTAGCGAACGGCTTCGACCAGCAGGTTTACTCAAGACGCCGGTAAACCTGCTGGTCGTTTTTTCAACGCAGCAGACGGCGCTTGGCACTGAAGCCGATCGGCACCAAGGTTGCGCCAAACATGCCCGCGCACTTTCTGATCGGATTATCGTCGATTCATGCCGCTACCGATTGTCGACCCGCAGCGCCCCAGCACGGCGTTCACGCGCACGATGACAAAGTTTGCACGCAGCGGGCCGGGAAAGTTTCTCGCACAACACATCGCGGCCAAGACCGATCCATGGCTGATGCGGGTTTCCCACGACAAAGTGTCCTGGGGAATGTTTGCTGTGCCGTCGGCGACGCTGCACATGACGGGTGCCAAAAGCGGCCAGCCACGGCAGGCGCAGATCTCCTATTTTCACGACGGTCGCGACGTCATCGCGGTCGCCTCCAACTTCGGCGGCAACACACACCCGAATTGGTACTACAACCTCAAAGCCCATCCCGAGTGTGAATTGGGTGGGGACAGCTTCGTGGCCACCGAGATCACCGATCCCGTCGAGTACGAGCGGCTCTACGGCCTCGCCGAACGCTCCTACCCTGGCTACAGCGACTATCGGGCAGCGACGACGGCGGTCGGGCGGCACATCCCGGTATTGCGCCTGGCTCCCCGGTAACGATTGAGAAATCACGCTTTGGGCAATCCTTGACGCCACCTGCATCGAATACAGGTAATGGGAAATTGGCATAACACGGTGGGACTGGAAATGAATTTCTTGAAGTTGATCGACAGCCCGATGCGCAGGCTCGCGGCGGCCGGCGGAACGGCCGCACTGATGGCGACAGCCGTGCTGGTCAGCGGCCACGCCCCGGCGGCAAGCGCCGACTGTCCTGACGTCGACTTGGTCTTTGCCCGCGGCACCAGCGAGCCGCCCGGTGTCGGCGGCATCGGTTCCGGCTTCGTCGACGCGCTGCGCGGTCAGCTCGGCGGGCGGAGCCTGACGGTGTACCCGGTGAACTACCCGGCCAGCAGCGACTTCGCCAACCCCGACTTCCCGGCGACGTTCATCGACGGGATCCGTGACGCCAGCTCGCACATCGAGTCGATGGCGGCCAGCTGCCCCAAGACCCGGGAAGTGCTGGGCGGTTTTTCGCAGGGCGCGGCCGTTGCCGGTTTCGTTACCTCGTCGGCCGTCCCCAAGGGCGTCCCCACCGCTTCGGTGCCGGCACCGATGCCGCCCGACGTCGCCAACCACATCGCCGCGGTTACCCTCTTCGGCACACCGTCGAATCAATTCCTGGAGCATTACGGTGCGCCGGACATCGCGATCGGCCCGCTGTACCAGCCCAAGACGCTGCAGCTGTGCGCTCCCGGCGATCCGATCTGCGGTGGCGGCAGCGACGGCGCCGCACACGGTTCGTATGTCGTGAACGGGATGACGGGCCAAGCCGCGAGCTACGTGGCCAGCCACCTGTAGTTAACGCAACCCCGGTTGCCGCAGCGACGCCAGGCCTTGGAGAATCGCTGCGTGCGAATTCTGATAACGGGCGGTACTGGATTCGTCGGTGGGTGGACCGCTAAGGCCATCGCCGACGCGGGGCACTCGGTTCGGTTCCTGGTGCGCAATCCCGATCGGCTGCACACCTCGGTCGCGCAACTCGGTGTCGATGTGTCGGACTTCGCCGTCGGGGACATCGTCGATCGCGTCTCGGTGCGCGCAGCCTTGCAGGGATGCGACGCCGTTGTGCACGCCGCCGCCCTGGTGGCCACCGATCCGCGGCAGACCAACGAGATGCTGACCACGAATATGCAGGGCGCGCAAAACGTGCTCGGTCAAGCGGTCGAACTCGGCCTCGACCCGATCGTGCACGTGTCGAGCTTCACCGCGCTGTTCCATCCCAACCTGGAGACGATGACGGCCGACCTGCCGGTCGTCGGCGGGGCCGACGGCTACGGAACGTCCAAGGCCCAGGTCGACCTCTACGCCCGCGGCCTGCAAGACGCCGCTGCGCCGGTGAACATCACCTACCCCGGCATGGTGCTGGGCCCGCCCGTCGGCAACCAGTACGGCGAGGTCGGCGAGGGTCTCAAAGCGGCGTTGCAGATGCACGTGATCCCCGGGCGCGGCGGCGGGTGGCTGATCGTTGACGTCCGCGATCTGGCCGCGCTGCATGCCGCATTGCTCGAGCCCGGCAAAGGGCCGCGCCGCTATACCGCCGGCGGTCACCGGGTTCCGGCCGCGGCGCTCGCGGAGATACTCGGCCAGGCCGCCGACACCCCGATGGTCGCCTTTCCGATTCCCGACACCGCGTTGCGCGTCGCGGGGGCGGTGCTGGATCGGGCTAAGCGGCTTCTTCCCTTCGTCGATACGCCTTTCACCTCGGCGGGCATGCAGTACTACACCCGGATACCGGCGTCGGATGATTCGCCCAGCGAGAAAGATCTCGGCATCACCTATCGGGATCCGCGGGAAACCGTGGCCGACACGATCGACGGCCTGCGGAGAGCCGGCAGCTAGGGCTGCCCGCCCTTGCCGAAACCGCGGCCAAAGCCGCGCACGCCCGCGCCGACGAACGGCACCGGCGCCAGTATGGCGATCAACGCGCTCTTGGTCCCGACGAGGGGCCTGCTGCGCAGCCCGAGCAGGAGATCGGCGCTATCGCTGACCAAGCCCATGGCGGCCCAGCGCCGGAATTCGCTGTCGCCGCCGCGCAATAACGCGGCGCAAGCGCCCGACCCGATGACCAGGTCCCGAATACCGATCGTTTGCATCAGCAGCGTCTCGGTCCCCGAGTCGGGCTTGAAGAATCGGTCGGGCGCCAGCAGCATCGCGGCGCCGACGCCGACGCGGGCCGCTGCGACCAATGCCAAAATCGGCGACGCCGTCCTGGGCGATTCCTGGGCCACGGGTCAACCCTAACCGCGGCGTCGCACCCCGGGAAGCGTTGCTAAGCGCCGGGTTTGATCTCGAGGCCGACGTGCACCTTGTCGATACCGCCACGCACGATCGAGTGAACGTAGAACCACGGGGCGTGATACCAGTACCGCTTGAGCACGGCGTTGTAGACCCGCCGTGTCTCGGACTTCGGCAGCACCCGGGCGACGCCCTCAACCTCTTCGCTCAGGGGCTTGCCCAATACGCCGCTTTTGCCGATCGTCACGCGCGGCGTGTTGTTGATCCGTTTGGTTTTCCACGAGCCGTCGTCGGTGATGACGAGCAGCATGTCCCCGTCGGGCACTCCCCAGATTGGCGTGGGCTTCGGGCGGCCGTCCTTGGTGAAGGTGGTCAGCAGCAGGTACTTGGACTGGATGACGTCCTGAAAACTCGGAGCCACGCGTTTTCCTTATCTGTGGATGGTTCTCAGAACAATTCCCCGGTTATGGGGCTCTTAATCGTGTTCTTGATCCCCTGGCGTCAGTGCAGCCGCCGTTGCCAGTCGGCGGGGACACGCTCGGCGGGTCCGGGCACCGATTGGTCAACCGGATGATGGTCCGGCGGGGCCAGCGCCGGACCGTCGTAGAACTGTTCGTCCCGGTAGTCGTAGAACCAGTCCTCTCCGGGTTCGAAACTGGTGATCAGCGGATGCTTGGCGGCTCCGGCGTGGGCAGTGGCGTGCTGGCCCGGCGATTGGTCACAGCACCCGATATGACCACATTGGGCGCACCGGCGCAGGTGGAACCACCAGCCCTGGTGTTGCTCGCACTCCACACAGCCTGCCCCGCTGGGCGTGACGGTGGTGTCGATGCCGGTCTGCTCGCTCACCCGATCTCCGATCTAGAAACGCGCGCTGGCGACCCCGCGTCGCTTTCGCGCCAGCAGTCCATCGATCGACCATGGGCCCGGCCCGGCGATCAGCAGGAAGGCGACACTCATCAGCTGTGCATACTCCGAGCGGATCTCATGCAACACCGCCCACAGGCCAGTCTTAGGGGGAGCCGGCGGTAAAGGCAAGGGCGAGGTTCCGAGGTACATCGCGATCTTCGTCGACAGCATCGCCACCAACATCTCGACGATGAACGGCACCGTGATCAGCCGGGTGAAAAGGCCGGAGATCAGCAGGATCCCGCCCACGATCTCGAGCAGCGCGACAAAGGTTGCCATCGTCTCCGGGAGCGGAATGCCGATCAGGGCGAACCGTCCGCCACCCTGATTGTGGTACACGAACTTCAGGATGCCCTCCCACAAGAACACACCACCGGCCATCAGGCGGATCAGGATGATCGCCGCGGGCCCACCGGTCGGCGGTTTGCCGAACCACTTCCACAGTCTCCCCACGGGGTGATCGCGCCGAGAGAGCAGCGGCGTTGGGGGCGGTTTTGCGGCTTCGCGCAAGGTCATGACCGCTTCTTTCGCTAGGTACAAGTACACGTCGCACCTAGATAGGGTCGCGGGTTACGGCCTGCGTGCGGCTGGGCCGGATCCGGCCGAGCGTGAAGCCAGCTTCACGTTGGGCGTCGAGCGTGCGGCTAGCTTCACGCTCGACGATCGCTAATTGCTTGTGCCGGCCGTCGAAATCGATTGGCTCACGGTGTAACTGTCGATTCCCTCGGTTCCGAGCTCGCGACCGTAGCCGCTGTTCTTGACCCCGCCGAACGGGGCTGCCGGATCCATGATGTAGCCCTCGTTGACGCCGAAGGTCCCGGACCGGACCCGGGCCGCGACGCCGTAACCGCGTTCGACGTCGGCGGTGAACACCGATCCGGCCAGCCCGTACTCGGAGTCGTTGGCGATCCGGATCGCCTCGTCCTCGTCACGGTAGGAAATGACCGTCAGCACCGGACCGAAGATCTCCTCGCGCGCGATTCGCATGTCGTTGGTCGCGTCGCTGAACAGTGTCGGGCGCACATACCAACCGGCGTCGAGGCCGTCGGGCATCTCGCTGCCGCCGGTAACCAGCCGCGCCCCTTCGCTTTTGCCCGATTCGATGTAACCGCGGACCCGCTCCTGCTGGCGCTGGGCGACCAACGGACCGATCTGGCTGTTGGGATCGGCCGGGTCGCCGACGGCCATCGCCGCCATCCCGGCGGCCAGCGCGTCGACGAATTCGTCCTTGCGCTGCTCGGGCACCAGAATCCGGCTCAGCGCGTTGCAGACCTGCCCGCTGTTGGCCAGGCTGGCCATCTGAATGCCGGTCGCGGCGGCGGCGGGGTCGGCGTCGTCGAGCACGATCGCCGCCGACTTGCCGCCCAGTTCGAGGCTCACCTGCTTCAGGCCTTCGGCACACGCGAGGGCCACTTGCCGGCCGGCCACCGTGGAGCCGGTGAACGAAACCTTGTCGACGCCGGGATGGCGCACCAGCAGCTCGCCGACTTCTCGACCGCCCGGCACCACATTGAGCACACCGGGCGGAAGCTCAGCTGCCGCAACCAGATCCGCGAGCAGCTGCGCGTCAAGGACCGACTCGGGTGCGGGCTTGAGCACCACCGTGCAGCCGGCCAGCAGCGCGGGCACCACCTTGGTGACGGTCAGAAACTGCGGCATGTTCCACGGCACCACCGCGGCGACGACGCCGACCGGAACCTTCCGGATCCGAATGTTCTTGCCGTAGAGCCCCGGCCGTTCCTGCTGCCATGCGTAGTCGGCAGCGATGGTGCAGAACGCCGACATCATGGTCAGGGGTAGCCGGACCTGTGCCCTTTTGGCGAAGCTGATCGGGGCGCCGATCTCGGCCGAGATCAGTGCGGCCATATCGGCTCGCCGCTCGTTGTAGATGCCGGCCAGCCGGGTGATGGCCTCGATGCGTTCCGCCGGTTGCAGGCGTGGCCACGGTCCGGTGTCGAAAGCCGCGCGCGCAGCGTCGACCGCGCGGTCGACGTCGGCAGGTCCCGCGCAGACCGCGCGGCCGATGACAGCCTCGCTATGCGGGGACACCACCGAGATGGAATCCTGGCCCGAAGCCGGGGCTGCCCACTTCCCGTCGATGAAGAGTTGGTCCCTGTCGTACATCAAACTCCTTGGATCTCTTGGGATCTGGCCCGTTGTCAGCGTCAGGTGTTGCGGCCGCCGTTCACGCCGAGAATCTGTCCGGTGATGTAGCCGGCTTCCTCGGAGGCGAAGAAGGCACATGCGGCGGCGATGTCTTCGGGCTTGCCCACCCGCCGAACCGGCGTGCGAGCGATGTGGTCCTCAACGGTTCCGCCGAGCAGCTGCCGGCTCTCGGCGCTGCGCAGCATCGGGGTGTCGACGAATCCCGGCGGCACCGCGTTGACGGTGATCCCACTCGGGCCGTATTCGAGGGCCAGCGATTTGGTCAGTCCGTTGACCGCCGATTTCGCCGCGACGTAGTGGGCCATGAATGGTTGACCGGAATGTGTGCTGGACGACGAGATGTTGACGATGCGTCCCCAGCCCGCCTCGACCATGTCGGGCAGCACGGCCTGAATGGTGTTGAACACTCCGTTGAGGTTCACGTCGATCACCTTCGACCACTCCTCAAACGACATGCTCAGGAACTTCTTGAAACCCTCCACGCCGGCGGCGTTGACCAGCACCAGGATCGGGCCGAGCGCGTCGCGGATGGCCGACATCGCCGCGTCGACCTGCGCGCGATCGGTGACGTCGGCAACGTGACCGAACCCGTCGTCGGTGGGGGTGAGATCGAGGACGGCCACCTGAAATCCGTCCTTGCGCAACCTTTCGGCCACCGCACGGCCAATCCCCGAGGCACCGCCGGTCACAACCGCTGTCTTCGCGCTCAAGCCGTCATCTACCTTTCCTGAGCGATCGCTCAAACGGTGGCTTCACATGCCTATCACCCGGCATCGATTACGGTCAACCCATGGACCGGCCTCCGTTTCGCTTCGGGGTACAAGCGACCAACGCCTCCGGCGGACACCAGTGGCGCGACACCGTGCGAAAAGTCGAAGATCTCGGCTATTCAACGCTTTTCCTCGCCGATCATTATCTCGGTCCGGGCCCCGCGCAGCGGGCCGCCCGCACGCCTCGCCAAGACCTGGCTCCGATCGCGGCGATGGCGGCAGCCGCCGCCCACACCGAGACGTTGCGGATCGGTTGCCGGGTGTTCTGCATCGACTATCACGTGCCGGCGGTGTTGGCCAAGGAGGCGGCGACACTCGACCTGCTCTCCGACGGCCGCCTGGAGTTGGGCATCGGGGCGGGCTGGAGCGACGTCGAATACGCCGCGATGGGGCTCGAATTCGACCGCCCGGGGCGCCGAATCACCAAGCTGGCCGAGGTCGTCGCGCTGATCAAGGCCCATTGGCAGGGTGAAGAATTGGATTACTCGGGCGAGTTCGTTCACGTGCGCGGGTATGCGGGAACACCGCGGCCGGTGCAACAGCCGCATCCACCGATCATGATCGGCGGCGGTGGCCAGCGCGTGCTCTCGCTCGCCGGCCGCGAGGCCGACATCGTCAGCATCTCGAGCGTGCCGTTCGTGGCGCGCGATGCCGACGGCCTGGATCCACAGTCGGTTGCCGAGCGTCGAATCGGCTTCGTGCGTGCGGCCGCCGGCGACCGCTATCGCCGGCTCGACGTCGAGAGCTCCCCGTACTTCACCGACATCACCAACGACCCCGAAACGGCGTTGGCCGGCATCGCGAAAACGACGGGCATCTCGGCCGAATTGCTGCGCGACCATCCCAACGTGTTGATCGGTACGCCGGAAAGCGTTGGGGAATTGCTGCGTTCACGCCGCGAAACCCTCGGCGTCAACTACGTCACCGTGCAGCAGTCACAGATCGAATCCTTCGCACCCGTGGTAGCCCTGCTGCACGGTCGCTGAGCCTTGACCAGTGCTGGCTGAGGTGCAAACATGGCAGCTACCTTATTTGGGCGATCGCTCAAATGAGGTAGACGCCACTTTCACCACCGCGGAGATGAGACGACTCGATGGCCAAGCGGACGCGATTTGCCGAGTACCAGAACAGCTATGCCAACTACCGGTTCGAACTCACCGACGACGGAATCCTGTTCATGCAGTGCCACACCGACGGTGACAGCCTGGTGTGGAGCTGGAAGGCACACGACGAGATGTCGGACGCGTTCGCCGACATCGCGGGCGATCGCGAGATCAAGGTGCTCATCCACACCGGCACCGGCGAGAACTACAACGCCAACTGGGGTCGCCTACCCAACGGCGAACCACCCGAACACCCCATCTACCAGGCCATGCCCAACGACCGCGGGACACACAAGCTCGACGAAAAGGCCTGGTACGCACGCCATCTCATCTTCAATGTGCTCGACGTCGACGTACCGATGATCAGCGCGGTCAACGGCCCATGCAACATGCACTCCGAAGTGCCGATCATGGGTGACATCGTGCTGGCCTCCGAGGACGCCTATTTCCAGGACGCGTCGCACTTTCCGCGCGGCCAGGTACCCGGCGACGGACAGCACGTGATCTGGAGCGTGCTGGCCGGACACAACCGCGCGCGCTACTTCCTGCTCACCGGCCAGAAGCTCAGCGCCCAAGAAGCCAAGGACTGGGGCGTGGTCAACGAGGTGCTGCCCAAAGATCAACTGCTCGACCGGGCCTGGGAGCATGCCCGCGAACTGATCAAGCGGCCACCGCTGACGCTGCGGTACACGCGCCAGCTCTTCACCAACCCGCTCAAGCGCGCGTTCGTCAACGAGCTCGGCCACGGCCTCGGCCGCGAGACCTATGCCCAGCGCGTGTTCTTCCCGTTCGGCGGCGAGATGGCACCGCTGGACAGACCATGGGACCAAGAGCCCTGGTCGACGACATCGAACGGCGGTCAGCACAGCGAAGGAGTCCCCTCGTGACCAGCATCCAGCAACGACTGTCGACCGGGCGGGGCAAGTTCACCACCGACTACCCGGAACTGGGTACCGGTCCGGTCAACTATGAAGACTCGATCTCCGAGGGGTTCTTCGCCGACGAGCGCAAGGCGGTCTTCGAGCGAAACTGGTTGTGCGTAGGGCGTATTGAGCGGTTGCCGCGCACGGGATCCTACTTCACCCGCGACCTGCCCGGACGACTCGCCTCGATCGTGATCGCCCGCGACCGGGGCGACACGGTGCACGCGTTCCACAACGTGTGCGCCCATCGTGGCAACAAGGTTGTCTGGCAAGAACACCCGGGCGAGGAGTCGTCCGGCACCTGCCGCGCGTTCTCCTGCAAGTACCACGGCTGGCGGTACGGGCTGGACGGCAAGGTCAACCACATCACCAACGAGGGCGAGTTTTTCGATCTGGACAAGAACGCATTGCGGATGCCGCCGGTGCACTGCGAGGTCTGGGCGGGCTTCATCTTCGTCAACCTCGCCGAGGATCCGGTGCCGTTGCGCAGCTTCCTGGGTGACGGACTGCTGGGCATCGAGGCCTACCCGTTCGACAAGATGACGCAGCATTACGGCTTCTCCACCCAGATCAAAGGCAACTGGAAGCTGGCCGTCGACTCGGTCTGCGAGTGGTACCACCCGCCATACGTGCACGGTCGCTTCATCGATCCCGACGTCTCCAAGGCCGAGAAGATGGTGCCGCCCGTCGACTCCTACCACTACGACCTGTTCCGGCCGCACATGCTCACCTCCGTCCCCGGACCGCCACCGCTGCCGCCGCGCGACCCGGGCACCGCGGGACCGGCCCGCCAAGACCAGCGTTGGGTCTACAAGCTGTTCCGCGCCGGGCTTTTCGGGCCCGACGACGTTCCGGATATCGGTATCGACGAGGCCTCGGCCGACTTCCTCAACCGCGGCGACATCGCCTCGTGGGGCAATGACCAGTTCTGGGTCTTCCCGAACATTTCGATCCAGCTCTGGGCGCGCAATTACTACATCACCTACACGTACTGGCCCGAGACCGTCGATACGCACATCTACGAGATCGACATGTACTTCGTGCCCCCGGCAAACGCGACAGAACGCCTGGCACAGGAATTGGTGGTGGACAGCACGATTGAGTTCGCGATGCAGGACGTGAACACCATCGAGGCGACGCATTCCGCGCTGAAGACGCGGGCGCAGAACACCTTTCACCTCAGCGACCAGGAGCTGCTGATCCGTCAGTTCCACACCGTCATCCGCGACACGGTTGACGCCTACCGGTCCGGTGAGTCGTCATGAGCAATCTGCCCGAAGGGTTCGCCGATCTCGAACCGTTTGTCGCCGACTGGGCATTGCCCACTCGTGCACAACGCTACGAGGCGCGGCTGTCGAAGCCCTACGACGAACTCGTCACGTTCTACGACGCCATCGCCCCGAGAGCCGAGGAAGCGATCGCCTACCTGAATGGCCTCGACATCAACGAGTTACCCGAGGATGCCGAACGGCTGCTGCACCTGCTGTATTCGATGATCCTGGTCTCCTACGCGGTCAACGTGTTCAAGCAGAACCGCATCCCCGACTCCGGTGCCGCGTTCTTCGACATGGTCGCCGAACCTGCCGTGTGATATGACCACACTGTGACCGCATCCGAGCGCCCGAAGGCCCGCGATTCCACAACGCGGGACATGCTGGTGGCCGCGACGAGCCAGATCATGGTCGAGGAGGGTTACGCCGCGGCGACGTCACGCCGCGTCGCCGCCAAAGCCGGTGTCAAGCCGGCGTTGGTGCATTACTACTTCCCCACGATGGACGAGCTGTATCTGGCTGTCTTCCGCAGCGGCGCTGCCGTCTACCTGGAGCGTCAGCAGACGGCACTGTCGTCCGACCGCCCGCTGCACGCCTTCTGGGACACCCTGATCGCGCCCAAGGACACCCGGTTGCTGCTCGAGTTCATGGGACTTGCCAACCACCGCAAGGAGATCCGAGCGGAGATCGCCGCGTGGTCGGACCGGTGGCGCGAGCAGCAGATCACCGCGCTGAACTTCATCATCCGCGAACATGACATCGACACCGACGAGTTCCCGCCCGCGGCGATCGCGGTCTTCATCGCCTCGATAGGCCGCACCCTGATCCTGGAAGAGGGGTTGGGTTCCTCCGGGGGCCACGACGCGGCGATCGCTCTGGTCAACCGACTCCTGGACCGGTTCGAGATGCCGGAGCCCAAAGTTCGCCGAGACCGCGGCGCGCTGGGCTGATCGCTGGCCCTTAGGGTGCGCGCAGCGCACACTCGACCGCTTAGGGCAGCACGACCCGCAGTCGCTCCCAGCCGCGCACGGTCGAAGTCGGGCTGAGTTGTGCTGTGTCATAGTCGATATCCCACTCCGGCCAGCGGTTGAGGATCTCGTCCAGCGCGACGCGTCCCTCCAGCCTGGCCAGGTTTGCTCCGAGGCAGTAGTGCACGCCCTTTCCGAAGGTGATGTGCGATATGTTGTCGCGACGGATGTCGAAGGTGTCCGGATCGGTGTATCGCCGCGGGTCGCGGTTGGCGGCGCCGAACAACAACAGCATCGCACTGCCGGCCGGAATGGTCTTGCCGTAGCACTCGAAATCCTTTGCCATCCAACGTGCTACATGCGGTCCCGTGGGCTCGAACCGCAGCGTCTCGTCGACGGTGCGGTTGAGCAGTGAGCGGTCCTGGTGGATTTCCCGGCGCTGGTCGGGGTGTTCGGCAAGCACCTTGGCCAGCCAGCCGATCAGCCGCCCGGTGGTCTCGTTGCCGGCACCGGCGACCACCTGGGTGTAGTGCAAAACCTCTTTACGGGTCAGCTTGCGGTGCACACCCTCCTCGTCGTCGAACTCGACGTTGAGCAGCGTGGTCATCAGGTCATCGGACGGGTTCTTCGATCGCCATTCGACATAGTCGGCATAGATGCGGCCGTCGGCGATGGAATCGGCACTGGAAACCTTGAGCGGCGCTCCCGGCTTGGTGCGCAGGTTGGCGTCGTTGGCGTCGCGCACCGAGATCTGCTCGGACTCAGGGATTCCCAACAGCATGCCGATCACCCGCATTGGCATCATCGATGCGAGTTCGGCAATGATGTCGAACCCCGACGAGCCGACGTGTGGATCCAGGCAGCGCACGCAGTACCGCCGGATCTGGTCTTCGATTTCGGCCATCCGGCGCGGCGTGAACACCCGCGACATCAGCCCGCGCAGCATCGTGTGTTCGGGCGGATCCTGGAACATCATGACGCCACGGGGCATCTCGAATTTCGACTGGACCAGCTCGAGGATGTCGCTGCGGCGGTTCGAGAAGGTCTCCCAGTTGGCCAGCCCGCGCTCGACGTCGGAATGTCTTGATATCGCCCAGAAGTCGTACTGCTCGTTGTAATACAGCGGGGCCTCTTCGCGCAGCCGCGCGTACGTCGGATAGGGGTCGGAGTTGATGCCGACGTCATAGGGGTCGTAGTAGACCTCGGTGTCGTTGGTGACAGTCATCGATGCATTCCCTTACTTCAGACAGCTGCCGGCGTCCACCGGCAGCGCAACCCCGGTGATGTAGCGCGCTTCGTCGGAGGCCAAGAACAACACGGCGTTACTGATGTCTTCGGGTTCCACCCAAGGGATCGGCAGATAGTGAAAGCTCTGGCACACCGGCTTGAGGTCTTCGGGCCCAGGGTTTTCCAACTCGGGCCGAAAGGCCCGGTAGGTGGCGTCGTTCAACAGCAGCGGCGATCCAACGTGCGTCGGCAGGACGGCGTTGACCCTGATCATCTGCTGCCCCAATTCGACGGCGAACGCCCGCATCAGGCCGATGACACCGTGCTTGGCAGCCACGTAGTGGCCCACATGCGGATAGGCCTTGTTGCCGGCGACCGACGACGTCAGGATGATCGCGCCGCCGCGGTCCCCGGCCAATACATGCGGAACCCCGGCTTTCACCGACTTCCACACCCCGCTGAGGTTGACGTCGATCATCTCTTGCCACAGCGCTTCTTTGGTCTTGTGCAGCTTGCCCGCGGTGGTGCCGATGCCCGCGTTCGCGACGATGACGTCAAGGCGCCCGAGCTGTTCGACGCCGCTGTCCACGGCGGCCTTCAACGCGTCGAAATCACGCACGTCGACCTCGGCGGTCACGACGCGACCGCCGGCGTCTTTGACCATTCCCGCGGTCACATCCAGGTCTTCCGACGTCGCACCATCAGCGGGGGAATTCTCGAAGTCTCGGCAGATGTCGACGGCAATGATGTCGGCACCCTCTTGGGCGAGCCGAACGGCATGGCTTCTGCCCTGCCCGCGCGCGGCACCGGTCACGAATGCGACTTTGCCGTCCATCCGGCCCATGGCAACCTCCACCGAGTCCTTTTTGAGCGATCGCCCAAATTAGTGACGCAGGCCATGTCTAACAGCCCCGGGACGAGGTCGTCAAGAGTTCAGCGAGGCATCGATCAGCGTGGCCGCGGCCGCCCGCGCGTGCACGACGGGCGCGGTGTCGTTGAGTGACGTCGCCATCGCGGTCGCACCTTCGAACAACACCGCCAACTGCTGGCCCAGCAGGTGGGGATCGCCGGCACCGGCTTCCTGTGCGACGGCAACCAGACGCCGGGTGAATTCCTGTTTGTGCGTCCGCACGATCGCGTCGGCGCTGCGCAGCGTTCCGGCGGATTCCACGGCCGCATTGTGGAAGGGGCAGCCCCGCATCACCTCTCGGCGCGAGATCTCGAAGATCCCCAACAGCCGCTCCCGCGCGGGCAGGGTTGGGTCGTCCAGGCGCTGCTCATTGGGCGAGCCGCCGCGCGCGTCCATGCCGCGCAGATAGTCGTCCACCAGGTCGTTCTTGCTGGGGAAGTGTTGGTAGAGGGTGCGCTTGGAAACGTTGGCCTGTTGCGCGATGCGCTCGACACCGGTCGCGTGGATTCCCTGGCGATAGAAGAGCTGGGCTGCCGCACGCTCGATGCGCTCACGCGCTCCGCGTCCGCCGGCCGGACGCGTCGTCACTTCGGCCATTCCTCAAAGATACACCGATCGGTTTACAAAATCCGAAATTCCTACTAGTTTCGCCCTATCAAGTAAACC
This sequence comes from Mycobacterium sp. Aquia_213, assembly GCF_026625985.1. Lineage (NCBI taxonomy): Bacteria > Bacillati > Actinomycetota > Actinomycetes > Mycobacteriales > Mycobacteriaceae > Mycobacterium > Mycobacterium sp. Aquia_213. The sequence goes on along the minus strand of NZ_CP113116.1, from coordinate 302,450 downwards.
GATCAGTTTCCGAGAGGACGGCATGACGGCTTCACAAGAGGCTTCCCGCACTGACGTCGCAAGTTCGCCGCCGTGGGGCGCCGAGCAGTCGCGAACGATCACCTGGCGCGACCCCATGACGACGCAGGCCACGGTCGCGTCGATGAGTGGGCTTTCCTACTGGCAGGCGGTCGCCGATGGGCGCCTGCCTCCGCCGCCGATCGGCGAGCTGGTGCAGATGCGCGTCGTCGCGGTGGAAAACGGCGCCATCACCTTCTCCTGCACACCGGACGCGTCGATGTACAACCCGCTGGGACTGGTGCACGGCGGCGCACTGTGCACGCTGCTCGACACCGTTGCCGCGTGTGCGCTGCACACCACGTTGCCGCAAGGAGTCGGGTACACCTCGGTCGAGATCAAGGTCAACTACCTCAAAGCGGTGACGCTGGACAGCGGGCCGCTGACCGCGGTGGGCTCCGTCGTCAAAGCGGGGTCGCGGATCGGCTTCGCCGAAGGCGAGGTCACCGACGCGTCGGGAAGCGTGGTCGCGACCGCGAGCACCACCCTGCTGATTTTCGAGTTGCGCCGATGAGCGGCCCCGTCCTGGTCATCGGGGCGACCGGCCGGCACGGCGGCACCGGACGGATCGTCGCAGAACGCCTGCTGAGCCGTGGGCGCCCGGTACGCGCACTGGTCCACAGCGACGACGAACGAGCCGCAGAACTGCGGCGCCGCGGGGCCACGACCGTGGTCGGCGACCTGCACGACCGGGCGTCGCTGGTTGCGGCGGCGCAGGATGTCAGCGCCGTGTACTTCACCTATCCCGTTGCGGCAGGAGTTAGTTCGGCGGCAGCGAATCTCGCGTCGGTTCTGGTTGACGCCCACCCGCAGCCACACCTGGTGGTGATGTCGATGGCCGTGTCCTCGGTCGACAGTCCCAGCAGGCTGGGTCAGGGCCAGGCGGTCGCCGAGGAAGTCCTCACGCGGGCGGGCCTGAATCCGACCGTGCTGCGGTTCGGCGGCCTTTTCCACGAGAACGTCTTATTGCTGCATGGTGCCACGATTCGCGAGAATGACTTGATTACCAACAGCTTCGGCGAAGGCCCGGCGCCGTGGATCGGCGGTGACGACGCGGCGGAGATCGCTGTCGCGCACCTATTGGCGCCGGCGCCGGAGTCTGCCCGGGTCAGTTGTCCGCCTCCGGCCGAGGTGATCAATCACGCCGAGGTGGCGCGCATCATCTCGGCCGAGATCGGTCGTGCCGTTCGCTTCGAGCCCATCTCCGCGGCCGCCTGGCGCAGCGAATTGGAGTCCGCTGCCGAGGCGGAGCCCGCCTCCCCCATCAATGCGGCTATGGCACAACATATCTCGGCGATTGGCGGCGCCCTGGCGCAGCGAACCGAGCCCATGATCCCGCCGGACCCTGATGCGCTGGCCGCGATACTCGACCGCCCTCCCACCCGCCTCGTTGACTTCGTCCGCCGCAATCTGCAGCACTTTGCGCCCGCGACCACTCGGGTGTAATTCCCGTCGAAATTCTAAGGAGCACAACGCTATGTCTGCTGTCCTGATCACCGGGGCCAGCCGCGGCATCGGCCGCGCCATCGCCACCGAGTTCGCGCGTCGCGGGCATCGCGTGCTAGCCACCGCACGCGATCCGCGCACATTGGACGACCTCGACGTCAGCGAACGGCTGGCCCTCGATGCCACCGACGACGCCAGCGTCACGGCTGCCGTCGCGGCCGCCGGCGACATCGACATCGTGATCGCCAACGCCGGGAATATCTTTTACGCCGCAGTCGAAGCCATCCCGTTACCCGAACTAGAGCGCCTGTTGAACCTCAACACCATTGGCGCCATCCGGGTGGCTCAGGCGGTGCTGCCGCAGATGCGGGCCCGCGGCAACGGGAAGCTGATGTTCCTGTCCAGCGTCGTCGGGCGGGTCGTGCTCCCGCCGGGTGCGGCCTATGCGGCGACCAAATGGGCCCTGGAGGCGCTCGTCGAGGCCCTGGCCATCGAGGTGGCACCATTCGGCGTTCAGGCGGCGCTGCTCGAACCCGGCGCCGTCAGCTCCGGCGCCCTCGACAACGTGACCACCTACACGCTGCCCGACGATCCTTATGCCGCCATCCTGAAAGGCGGCGGGCCGCGAGCCGGGATGATCACCCCTGAAGAGGTGGCCGCCGAGGTGGCCGATGCGGCCGAAAAGCCGGAGCTGCCACTGCGCATTCCGATTGGTGAGGCCGCGCGGACACTGTTGGCCGGCCGTAAAGCGGCGCCCGACGACGTCCCATTCATCCCGGCGAATTACTTCAAAAGCTAAGAGTGCCGGGCGCCCCCGGCCCGAAAATCCGTGAAGATTGACCGCACGGTTGTGAAAAATCCGTTAAGAACGTGGCACGACGGCGCCGCAGACCTCAATTTGGAAGCATGACGCTGTTCGAGCTGCTTCCGTCGCAGCACGGATTGGGCTCGCAGCTCGATCGCGCCATCTGGCCGTCGAGCGCCTCCGTCGACGATCTGGGTCGGCTGTGCGTAGCCGGGGTGCCCGCCACCGAGATCGCCGCCGAGTACGGCACGCCTGCCTATGTAGTGGATGAGCTGGATTTTCGGGCCCGGATCCGGCGTTATCGTGCCGCACTTCCCGGGGTCGAGCTGGTCTACGCCGGCAAGGCGCTACTGAGCACCGCGGTGGCCGAGTGGGCAGCCGCCGAAGGTGCCGGCCTGAACGTCTGCTCGGCGGGCGAACTGGCCACCGCGTTGGCCGCCGGGGTACCGCCGTCGCAGATCGTCCTGCACGGCTATGCCCGGACCGCCGGCGAGTTGCACGACGCGGTCGACGCCGGGGTGGGCCGCATCGTCATCGATTCCCCGAACGCGATCGCGCTGCTGGCCGCGCAGGTGCGGCGCCACCAGAACGTGCTGATCCGGGTGATTCCCGACATCGAAGGCCAAAGCCCGGGCGGGGCCGGCGTCGGCTTTACCCTGGCGGACGGCCGGGCGGCCGGCGCCGTCCGGCGCCTCTTGGATCAGCCCTGGCTGAACCTGGTCGGTCTGCATTGCCACCTTGGGTCGCGGATTGCCGACCCGCAGCGGTACGGCGCGGCGATCCGGCAATTGGTGGCCCTGATGGCCGAGGTGCGCGACCGCCATGGAGTCGTGCTGAACCAGCTCGACCTGGGCGGCGGGCACGCGGTCCCCTATGTGAGCGGCGATCCCGAGCTCAGCCCGGACACGCTCGCTCAAGTCATCGAGTCCACACTTCAATCCTCTTGCGCCGACTACGGCTATCCGCCCCCGCAGATCGTGATCGAGCCGGGCCGAGCGATCGCCGCGCGCGCGGGAATAACGCTGTACCGGGTGATCGCCGTCAAACATCAGCCCGACGGGCGCACCTTCGTCGTCGTGGACGGCGGAATGGTCGACAACCCGCATGAGGGGCTCCGCGGCGTGAAATACACAGCGGCGCTGGCCAACCGGCACATACCAACCGAAACCGCACCCGTCACGATTGTGGGCCGGCAATGCGAAGCCGGGGAAGAGATCGCACGCGACGTCGAGCTGCCCACCGACGTCCAGCCCGGCGATCTGCTGGCGTTGGCTTGCACTGGCGCTTACCACTATTCGATGGGATCGGCCTGCAACCTGGTGGGTCGTCCGCCACTGATCGCCGTCGCCGGCGGCCGCACTCGCGCGCTGGTGCGCCGAGAAACCGTCGCTGACCTGCTGGCCCGTGACTGTGATTGGTCTCACCAGACTCACCGCCCCAGTTCCGTCACAATGGTTATCAACAGGGCGAGGGGGGAATAGGCATGGCCGACATGGCTGTTGACCCGCACGGCGACCATTGGCCGCCGGTCGCCACCCGGACCGCCCACGAAGGTGCAACCGCAATGCTTCGCAGTGAGAACCGCCGCACAACGGTGAGCTCGCGGGTGCTGTCCGTAGCGGCGTGGTTCCCCGCCACCATCGTCTACGCCGCCATGCTGCTCGGGGTGTCTTTCCTAATGGCGGCGCTCGGGCCGCATACCCACGATGTCGCGGTGCGAGAGATGAGCACCAACTTGCACAACCTGGCCCACGGCCACATCGTCACGCTGGTCGGCAGCGCGTTCCTCAGCGACGGCGGCCACGTGCTGCTTTGGCTACCGGGCCTGGTGTGCTTGCTGGCTCTAGGCGAACTGATCTGGCGCAGCAGGGGTTTGGTCGTCGCATTCGCACTCGGCCATATAGGTGCCACGTTGGTCGTCGCCGTCTGGCTGACCGCTGCACTCAAGGCAGGGTGGCTCCCGATGTCCCTGGCGCGCGCCACCGACGTGGGGATGAGCTACGGCGCGGTGTGTGTTCTGGGGGCGCTCACGGCGTCGATACCGTCGCGATGGCGGCCGATCTGGATCGGTTGGTGGTTTGGCAACGCCATCGCCGCAGCGTTGAGCGCGGACTTCACCGCGATTGGGCACGTGGTGGCGCTGCTGCTGGGTGTCGCGTTGTCCTTCCGGCTGCGCTCGATATTGCGCTGGACGCTGCTGCACTCGGCTTTGCTGGTGATCGGCTCCGCCTTCGGGTACATGGTGCTGTGCGGACCGGCAGGGCCGGCACCGACAGCCGGCGCGGCAGGTGCGCTGATCGCGTTCGTCGCCGCCTGGATATTGCGGTCACGCGACAACGCACCCGGAACGTTGACGAATCAGTCGGGATTTGTGCCGCAGCCGGCGCAGTCGTAGTCAGTCAGCGCGAGAATTGCTGTGACAGCGTCAATTCAGTTTGATTCGGTCGACGGGATCCTGGCCGATAAGGATTAGCCGCCGACGCAGACGCCGGGTGAACAGTCGATCGTGAGCGGCACGGTACACCCCGCGGTCGCGGCGGCGGTGGCGGTGAGGATCGCCGCGATGAGGAGCTTGCTCTTCAGACCGGACATGACTACTTCATTCCTTCCTGGCCGCCCCCCGGTTCGACCGCACTAACTCCCCGTCGCAATGCTGCGATAATTTGATATCAGACTGCCAGAATAGGCCACATACGTCGTCGGCAATTACAGAAATAAATCACGGTCCTGGTGTGCGCCCGACGAACGCGTTCATTCAATTCGACTTGTTTTTCCTGGTCAGATCGGTATCCCGACTCGGCTGCACGCGTTTCGGCTCGCCGGGCATTTTGGGGTAATTCGGCGGGTAGGGCATATCGCCCAGGCCGCGCTCTTCGTCCGCCTCGACCATCTCCAGCAATGGAGTCAGCGATTGGGCCTTTTCGTCCATGCCGGCCCACGGGTCGTCGCGGCCTTGCACCAGGTCCGGCACGGTCGCCATCGTGTAATCGTCCGGCTCGGCGCCGGCTAACTCGTCCCAGGTCAACGGCATCGACACGGTCGCGATCGGCGTCCGTCGCACCGAGTAGGGCGAGGCCATGGTGCGGTCCCGGGCGTTTTGGTTGAAGTCGATGAAAATGCGCTCGCCGCGTTCCTCCTTCCACCACGACGTGGTCACCGCGTCCGGCGCGCGGCGTTCGACCTCACGCGCCAGCGCGATGCCCGCCCGGCGCACCGCGATGAAGTCCCAGTCGGTGGCGATCCGGAGAAACACGTGGATCCCGCGCCCCCCGGACGTCTTGGGATAGCCGACGAGGCCGAGCTCGTCGAGCAACGGCCGCAGCACGTCCACCGCGACCGAACGCGCCTGCTCGAAACCGACGCCGGGCTGGGGATCAAGGTCGATGCGCAGCTCGTCGGGGTGCTCGGTGTCGGGGCAGCGCACCTGCCACGGATGCAGCGTGACGGTGCCCATCTGCGCCGCCCATACGATCGCCGCCGGATGCGTCACCATCAGCGCGTCGGCGGTCCGTCCCGACGGGAACGTGACCCGGCAGGTCTCCAGATAATCGGGATGGTGCTGCGGTATCCGCTTCTGGTAGATCTCCTCGCCGTCGATGCCGTCCGGAAAACGCTGCAGGTGGGTGGGCCGGTTGCGCAGGGCGTCCAGCATCGGGCCGCCCGCCACGGCGAGGTAGTACTCGACGAGCCGCCGCTTGGTGCCATTCGACCCGAGCTTCGGGAAGTACACCTTGTCCGGGTTGGAGAGTCGCACCGCGACGCCGTCGACGTCGAGCTCTTCAGATGCCGCAGCCATGTCTCGATTCCAGCACGCCGCGGGTCAGAATGAACCCATGGACTTGCCCGTTATGCCGCCGGTTTCGCCGATGCTGGCCAAGTCGGTCAAAGCGATCCCCCCGGACGCCTCCTATGAGCCCAAATGGGATGGCTTCCGGTCCATCTGCTTCCGGGACGGCGGTCAGGTCGAACTGGGTAGCCGCAACGAGCGGCCGATGACCCGCTATTTCCCCGAGCTGATTGCCGCGGCCCAGGCCGAGCTGCCGCAGCGCTGCGTGATCGACGGCGAGATCGTGATCGCCACCGACCACGGTTTGGACTTCGAGGCACTGCAACAGCGCATTCATCCGGCCGATTCGCGGGTGCGGATGCTCGCAGAGCACACCCCGGCGTCATTCATCGCATTCGATCTGCTGGCCCTCGGCGACGAGGACTTCACCCCGCGTCCGTTCCGTGAGCGGCGTGCCGCCCTCCTCGACGCGCTGTCCGAATCCGGGCCGTCGTTTCATGTCACGCCGGCCACCACCGATAGCCAGACGGCGCAGCGCTGGTTCGACGAGTTCGAGGGAGCCGGTCTCGACGGCGTCATCGCGAAGCCACTGACCGTCACCTACCAGCCGGACAAGCGCGTCATGTTCAAGATCAAGCACGAGCGGACGGCCGACTGCGTGGTCGCCGGGTATCGAGTGCACAAGTCGGGCGGCGACGCGATCGGGTCGCTACTGCTCGGGCTCTATTCCGACGATGGCCAGCTGGCATCGGTCGGCGTGATCGGCGCATTTCCGATGGCCGAGCGGCGGCGGCTATTTACCGAATTGCAGTCACTGGTAACCACTTTCGACGACCATCCGTGGAACTGGGCCGCCCACGAAGCCGGCGAACGCACACCGCGCAAGAACGAAACGTCCCGGTGGAACGCCGGCAAGGACCTCTCGTTCGTCCCGCTGCGACCCGAGCGGGTGGTCGAGGTCCGCTACGACCACATGGAAGGTCGACGGTTCCGCCACACGGCCCAGTTCAGCCGGTGGCGTACCGATCGCGATCCGCGCTCATGCACCTACGAACAACTCGAACAGCCAGTCACTTTCAGCCTGAGCGAAATCGTGCCCGGTCTCGGCTAAAAGCGCAGCGGCTGGTTGATCCCGCGAAACGAGGTCGCGTTCCGTGCGCGTTAGTAGAAAGTTCCGTTGCGAGACGGGCGCCGGAAGCGGATCCTTAGTGTGCAAAACGCATAGAAAACGCATAGGAAGGCAACGAATGAACGCTGCGGCGGCCGTGAAGAAGCCCATGGCCATAGGAATCATGGCGACCATCGCGCTTTTCGGGGGCGCGACGCCGCTCGCCCATGCAACCACGGCCGACTTCCTCAACCAAGTGCGGGCTGCCGGGATCGGGGTAGGCGCACCGGATGGCGCCCTGATCGAGGATGCCAAGGAGGTGTGCGCCATGCTCGATTACCAAGAGGCGGCCTACCAATACCTCAATCAGCACTCCGGTCTGGACCGGAATCAGTCCGCGCTGTTCATCACGGCTTCAGTCACAAACTTCTGCCCGCAGTACGCCCCCAGGATGGGCTTGCCGAGCAGCTGAAAACTTCGTTTATGGGACGGAGCTAGACCGCGACGGTCAGCTCCGATAGTCCGCGCAGCGTGACGTTCGGCTTGTACAACGGTTCGCTGTCCAGTCGCGCGTCCGGAAAACGCGCCGCGGCTTCCGACAGGGCAATGCTGGCTTCCATCCGCGCCAGCGGCGCGCCCAGGCAATAATGCAGGCCGCGCCCAAAACCCAAGTGCCGCAAGGTTCCCCGATCGGGGTCGAACGTGTCGGGCCGATCGAATTCGGCCGGGTCCCGGTGCGCCGCGGCCAGCAACAACATCATCACGTCGCCCTCGGGCACCTCGATTTGGCCAATCTTCATGTCTTCGAGAGCAATTCGGCCCACCATCTGCACCGGCGGGTCGTACCGGAGCGTCTCCTCGATGACCGCCGAGACCCGGGTCGCGTCCGCGCGCAACGCCGCCCACTGCGACGGCTCGCGCAGCATCGCCAGGATCGCGTTGCCGATCAGGTTGACCGTGGTCTCGTGGCCGGCAACCAGCAACAACAGGCAGGTCGAGACGATCTCCTCTTCGGTCAGCTGATCACCGGACTCCTCCACCGCGATCAGTCCCGACATCAAATCCTCGCCGGGGTCGCAGCGACGCCGGTCGATCAAACCGTGCAGATACTCCCGCAACCACGTCCCGGCGTCGAGGCGCTCCTGCAGACCGTCCGAGGCCGAGCCGGTGAACGTGACGAATGGATCCAGTGCTTGCGCAAGCAATCCCGAGGCATGGCTGAATTGCGGCTCGTCTTCCAGCGGCACACCGAGCAGCCGGCAGATGACCGCCACCGGTAGCGGATAGGCGAAATCGTCGATGACGTCAAAGCGGCCCTTCTCGGCGATCGCGTCGAGCAATACGCCCACCAGGACGCTGATGCCGGGCCGCAGCGCATTCACCATTTTCGGCGCGAACGCCTTGCTGACCAGCTTGCGCAGCCGAGTGTGATCGGGGGGATCGAGGAACAGAAATCCCGGCGGGGGTTGCGCGGGTGGCGGCGCACCGGATTCGATGAGTTCCCGGATCTGTGCCTCAACCTGCTCCTGAGCGCGCGCCGATTTCATCCGGTCGCTGCTCGACGCCGGGTGCCGCAGGGCGTCGTCGCAGTCCCGGTAGGACGAGAAGACGGCGAGATGCGCCTCGGGCAGCAGGATCGGTCCACCGTCGCGAATCTCTGCGCACAGCCGATAGGGATCGGCCCGATTGGCCGGGTCGAGGAATCCGAACAGCAACTTTTGCGATTCGGCTGGGTCGGCGGGCTCGGCGGGCGGCTGAATCGACGCAGTCGTCATGGACCCATTGTGCATATCGCAACCTAAGTCGCCCGGAGATATGGGTGACCGCGCACCCTTCAGCAACTAACATTGCGCCATGAAGATGCCCCGCACATGCGGGTTGGGTCTGGTCGCTGTCGTTCTGGCTACCCTGGCCAATGTGGCCATGGCTGCGCCCGGCCACGCATGCGCGTGCGGTGCGATCGTCCCTCCCGTCGGCGGCCAGGCCGCCATGAACCACGAAGTGGCGCTGCTGCATTGGAATGGATCGAGCGAAACCATCGTCATGCAGCTCGCCCTCAATGCCGACACGAACAACGTGGCGCTGGTGGTGCCCACCCCGACGCCGGCGACCGTCACGGAGGGCGACAAGGCGACCTTCGCCGAGTTGGACACGCTCACCGCCCCCCGGGTCCAGCAGCGCCGGCACTGGGTGCTGGGACAGCCGGGTTCCGGCGCGCCCGCGCCCCTCGAGGCCGCGGCTCCCCGGGGCCCCACGGTGGTCAACCAGGTCCACCTCGGTCCGCTGGAGGCCACCACACTGGCCGGCGGTGACCTGAGCGGATTGCAAAAGTGGTTGGACGACAACGGTTATGCCATCCGCCCGGCGGTGTCGGACGCGCTGGGCCCCTATGTGCGTGACGGGTGGTCGTTCGTCGCGATCCGGCTGACCAGCTCCGACCCCATCGTGGGCGGGCTCAACCCGGTGCGGATGACCTTCCCGTCGACGCAACTGGTCTATCCGATGCGGCTTTCGGTCGCGGCCGCGAGCCCACAGCAAGTCACGATCTTCACGCTGTCCGATCATCGACAGCAGCGCACCGACGCCGACGCTGCGGCTGGCCAGTCCGTCCAAGTCCAGTTCGCGGGCAACGTCTCCGCCGAGGTACGGGACCCGCTGCTGCGCGAATTGTCGGTAAATCACGGCGGCTATCTGACCAAGTTTCAGGTGAATATCCCCAAGCCGGCACAGATCTCCTCGGATTTCGCCTTCGGCAACGCGGCCAACGATGACGCATACCGGCAGGTGATTTATGTCGACCGCAACGCCGTCATCCCGATCGAGCTGATCGTGTTCGTCGGATTCCTCTTCGTGGTGATCGCGGTGGCCGTGCCGGTCGCCATCTTCGCGGTCCGCAGGCGCCGGCAGCGCGCTAGCACCCTTCGGTGAAGGCCGCCAGCTCCGGGTGCTTCATCAACAGATCGAGGTAAGGCCGTTGTCCCTTAAGTAATTTGGCGCGTGCCTGTGCCACTGAGAACCACCCGACCCGATCGACTTCGGGGAACTCGCGCACGTTGCCCGAGCCCTTCGGCCATTCCAATTCGAAGGTGTTGCTGCGCGCGTTACCGACGTCGAGGTCACCCCGGACGGCGAACGCGGTAACCACCTTGCCGCTCGGTTGTTTCAGCGCACCGAGGTCCAGGCGCGGTCCGGCCGGGACCGGCAGGCCCAGCTCCTCGGAAAACTCGCGCTGCGCCGCGGCCCACGGGTCCTCCCCGTCGGTGTACTCGCCTTTCGGAATCGACCACACGCCGTCGTCCTTGCGGGCCCAAAACGGGCCGCCCGGATGCGCGAGCAAGGCTTCGACGACATCGTCGCGGATGCGGTACAACAGCACACCGGCACTGAGTTTGGGCACCGAACTCAGACCCCGACGGCGCGTTCCAGATCTTTCAGCGACGACTCGAGATGCGTGAGCAGGCGCTGCAGGTGTGGAACACTGCGCCGGCACCCGACCAGACCGACATCGAGCTTGTCGGCATTGCTGACCAGGGTGATGTTCAGCGCCTGGCCGTCGAGAATCGCGGACAGCGGATAGCTGCCGTCCAGGCGGGCACCGCCGTAGTACATCTGCTCACGGGGTCCCGGAACGTTCGAGATGATGATGTTGAAGGGCGGCGCCGTCGACGTCACCCATCCCGGAACCGTGGCCATCGCCAGCGCACTCATATTGACCGCGGACAGCGCCAACGCCTGAACTCGCGGCAACTGGGAGAACACCGTCTTGTTCTTGTACATCGACTCGCTGACGGTTTCCAGCCGCTTGGCGGGATCCTCGATGTCGGTGGCCAGGTTGCACAGGATGGCTCCGACCAGGTTTCCGCCGGCGTCGGCCTCGTCCTCCCGGCGCAGGCTGACCGGGACCATCGCCAACAGCGGCGCCTCCGGCAGGGCGTCCTGCTCCAGCAGGTAGTAACGCAAGGCACCCGAACACATTGCCAGGACGACATCGTTGAGGGTCGCCCCCGCCGCGTTCTTGACGTTCTTGATGCGGTCCACCGACCACGACTGCGCGGCGCAGCGCCGGGCACCGCCGATCTTGACGTTGAGCATCGTGCGCGGGGCTCCGAACGGCAACGTGAGTTGCTGTTCGAACAGCGCCGCGCGCGCCAGCGACACCGTCGACGGCGCAAGTGCCGCAAGGGATCCCGCCGTGTGCATCAGCGAACTCAGCCGTGACGACGGAGCAGACTTGCGCTTCGGTTTACGCAGGCTCCAGGGTGCCCGAATCTCGGTGTCGTCGGGGTCGTTCGACAGTGCGCGTTGCATCAGCTTGAGCGCCGAAACGCCGTCGATCAGCGAGTGGTGCATCTTGGTGTAGATCGCGAAGCGGCCGTCCTTGAGTCCCTCTATCACGTACGCCTCCCACAGCGGGCGGTGCCGATCGAGCAGGCTGCTGTGTAACAGCGACGTCAACTCCAGCAGATCGCGGACCCGTCCCGGCGAGGGCAACCCGGAACGCCGGACGTGATAGTCGATGTCGAGGTCCTTGTCATAGGACCAGCCGAGGTTGGCAATCCCGCCCAAGAAGGTTGCCGGACGCTTGAGAAAGGTGGGCTGAAAATCCTGCTGGACGACCAAGCTGTCGTAGAACTCCCGCACGAACTCCAGGCCGGCGCCCTCGGGTGGCTCGTACAACGACAGCCCACCGACGTGCATGGGATGCTCACGGGATTCACCCAGCAGAAAGACCGAGTCGGTGGGGCTCATCAGTTCCATCACCCAATTAGACTCCCACCGGGAACCAACCCGCTAGCAACTTCTAAGAAGGCTTGTGCGGCAATGAGATCGGCCCTCCTCAGATCGCCAACAGGCATACCGAGGGCAAGACCGTGATTTTCGTGATGTCAACCCCCGTCCCCGGCAAATACTGCAGACTGCCCTTGACCGGATGGGCCACAGCATCACTTCCCATACCGGATTGACCGACAAGCCACGAAAGAGACGGGCCCGCGATGGAGAAATTCACACCATCGATCGACTGGAACCACGAACTGGTTTCCTCGTCGCGCTGGATTCTCGAGGCCTGGACGATCAGCGCGATCTGTTTGCTTGTCCTCGGGCTCGCGGCGGTCCGGTTCACCAGATGGGGCGGCGAGTTCTGGCGCATCACAAGCGGTTACTTCACCGGGCGGCAGAGCCTACCGGTGTGGGGCCTGTTTGCCGTGCTGCTGCTGTCGGTAATGCTCGCGGTGCGGATCAACATCTTGCTCAGCTACTACAGCAACGACCTGTACTCGTCTCTGCAGACCGCATTTCAGGGTGCCGGCGCCGGCAACGACGCCGTACGCGACTCCGGCATCCACGGCTTTTGGGTAGCCATCCGCACGTTCTGCGTGATCGCGACCCTGCACGTGTTGCGGGCGATGGCGGATTTGTATTTGACGCAGCGGTTCCTCATCCGCTGGCGGGTGTGGCTCACCGATCGCCTGACAATGGACTGGCTCGATCGCCGCGCGTACTACCGCGCTCGTTTCATCGATGACACGATCGACAACCCCGACCAACGCATCCAGCACGACATCGACATTTTCACCGCGGGGATGGGCGGTTCAGCCAACCACCCAAATGGCGGCACATCGAGCAATTTGCTTTTCGGCGCGGTTCATTCGGTTGTCTCGGTCGTGTCTTTCAGCGTGATTCTGTGGCGGCTTTCCGGCACGCTGCACATCTTCGGGGTCACGATCCCGAGAGCGTTGTTCTGGGTGGTATTCGTGCATGTTCTGATTGCGACGGTGGTCGCGTTCTGGATAGGCCGCCCACTGGTCCACCTCAGTTTCCGCAACGAACAGTTCAACGCCGCATTCAGATATGCGCTGGTGCGGCTGCGCGATGCCGCGGAGGCGGTCGGCTTCTATCGCGGCGAGCGCGCCGAACGCGCACAGTTGATGAACCGGTTCGATACGACGATCACCAACTACCGAAACTACGTGCGACGCACGATTGGCTTCATCGGCTGGAACCTCACGGTGAGTCAGGCGATCACCCCGCTGCCCTTTATCGTGCAGGCGCCGCGACTGTTCGCCGGCAGCATCAAATTCGGCGGGGTAACGCAGTCGGCCAGCGCTTTCAGTCATATCGAGGATTCACTGTCGTTCTTCCGTAACGCGTACGACCGCTTCGCCAGCTACCGGGCTGCGATACTGCGCCTCAATGGGCTGGTCCAGGCCAACGCCGAGGCACGGATTCTTCCGGAGTTGTCCACGGTGGCGAGCTCCGATGGCTCGGTCGAGCTTGCCGATGTCGAGGTCCGTACCCCATCCGGGACGCGACTGATCGAGCCGCTCGATTTGCGGCTGAGGCCCGGCGACGCGCTGGTCGTCACCGGGAGGTCGGGCAGTGGAAAGACCACGCTGTTGCGCACCCTGGCGCAATTGTGGCCGTATGCCTCGGGCACGTTGCACCGCCCGGACGGTCGCAACGAGGTCATGTTCCTGTCCCAGTTGCCCTACGTCCCGCTCGGCAACCTGCGTGCCGTGGTGTCGTACCCGGCCCTGTCCGGCGAGATCGACGACACCACATTGCAGCAGGCCCTGATCAAGGCGGCACTGCCCAACCTGACCACCCGACTCGACGAGGAGCAGGACTGGGCCAAGGTCCTCTCGCCCGGAGAGCAGCAACGCGTTGCGTTCGCCCGGCTACTGGCGATCAAACCAAAGGCCGTCTTCCTTGACGAGGCCACTTCCGCGGTGGACGAAGCTCTGGAGTTCTTGCTGTACAACCTTTTACGGAGCGAGTTGCCGGACTGCATCGTGGTGAGTGTGAGCCACCGCAGCACCATCGAACAGCATCACCATCAGGAATTGGCGTTGCTCGGCGACGGGCCGTGGCACGTCAGGGACATCCCCGAGCCAATCAGCTCGACTTGACCTGAGTCAGTCCGCCACCACCGACCACGTCGATGTCGCGATCAGGTCGCCCCGCTCCAGGGCGGCGGCGCGGTGCTCGTGCACCTTGATGTACTCCGGATCCGTCACCATGTCGATGAAGGCCTGGGGCGACGGGTATTCGACAATGAGAATTGCGTCCCACCAAGGCTTTTCACCATCGCCGATCACCATCGACGGTGCTCCCCCGGCGTAGCGCAGGGCTGCGCCCACGCGTTCTAGATGCGGAACGACTCCTTCGCCGTATTGCAGGTAACGCTCCAGGCCGCCCTCGGGCTGGAACTTCAACAGGTTGACCATGAACACCGGTGCATCCGCCGGGCGCGCGGCCAGCGCCGCGAATTGCTCGGCAGTGGGTTCGAGTCCGCTCATGTGAGTCTCCCTGCCATCGTGCCGTTGTGTGATCGTGCCGTTGTGCGATTCACATCCGAGTAGAAAGTACCGCGACGCCGTCGCCACGCAGATGCGAGAGCCCCCAGGGTCTTCCCGCGAGCACGGATGCCAGGTGAGCGGCCTGTCCGGTGACCGTGGGTCCGTCGGTGCGATGAGCCCAGTCGGCATCGGTGGCAACAAGATTGAGGCCACGGGCTCGCGCGGCCGCCGGCACGAACGGGTTAGGCACCCGCACCTGAGTGTTGAGCACCGCGACGACGGCCGAGACCGGCACCGCCGACTCCTTACCCAACGCATACGTGATGTCGAGTTCGTGGACGACGTGGTCGCCGAGCAGCAGCCGCTTCGGGAAGAGGCGCCCGATGCCCCGGGGGCGTTCGCCCAGCGCCACCAGGTCGCCGAGCAACTGGTCCGGACCGCGCTGGTCCGCGAGGACGCGGGCCAGTTCGGTGTTGGCGGCATCGAACGAGCCGCGATGACGCAGCATGCTGGTGGCAACCGCGGAGAACGCGACCCCGTACCCGATGACGAGGTGGGCCAGTACCTCGTGATTGGTCCACTCGGTGCACAGGCTCGGCTTCTCCCATTGCGCCGTGGTGATGCCCCGAGCCCATTCGACGAGCCTGGTGTCGTTGTCTTGCAACGCCTTAACCGACGGGGACACCGAGATGCTCCTGCAAGAAGGTGGTCTGATCGTCGAGCAGCGCAGCCAGCAGCGGCGGGTGATAGATCTGGAAGTGGTCGCCGTCGTAGTGCCTCGCCAGGCCGCGCGGCGCCGCGGCGGCGACGTCTTCAGCGTGCTGAGGGTCCATCAAGGTTTCCCGGTCCGATATGCAAACGAGCAGCGGCGCTTCGATTTTCGCTGCCCCACGCTTGGCGCTGCCCGCCGCGATGCCGAGCACGGCCAGCGCCGCCATGCGGTTGTCGAACGTGCATCCGGGTTCGACGGTGGAGTACCAGCCCTCCAACGCGCCCGCGACCGTAACCGCGGCCCGGTCCCGGGGCCGCCCGACGATGGGCACATACGTCCGTCCCGCCTTCCGCAGCCGGTTGACGGCATCGGCGACGATCGCGGGCGTGAGCCGCAAGGCGGGCAGGACGCCGCCGCGCTGAAGCGTTCCCGGCCCGTGCACGATCGGGCATTGCACCACCACCGCCGCGACCTCGACCCCGTGCGCCGCCGCTTGCAGTGCGTGCAGCGCACCCAGACTGGTCCCCCACAAACCCAGCCTGGAAGCGTCGATACTGCCGTGCTCGCGCAGATAGTCACACGCCGCCTCGACGTCCTGTCGGTGCGCGCGCATTCCGAACTGCTGGCGGGGTTCACCGTCGGACTCGCCGGTGTAGCGATAGTCGAACGCCAGCGTCGCGACGCCGGATTTGGCGAAATGCTGCTCGTATTGGGACAGCGACATGCCGTGCGTAGCGCCCAGGCCGTGGGCCAGCACCAGGCCCGGATGCGGACCGGGGCCGTCGGGAAGAGTGAGCCAGCCCGCGCATCGGGTGCCGCGCGACATGAAGGACACCCTGGTGGTGTCGTGGACAGCGCTCATGTGAGATCCTTCCATAGATACGTACACCGTACGTTTTAGCCTACGTACACCGTACGTATCAATGCGTGCACACGATGAGGAGGCCGGCCGTTCATGCGAGCACGATTTACTCTCGCCGAAGTACGGGCGCAGGCGATCCAGATCGTCGACAACGATGGGCTCGCGGGCCTGAGCATGCGATCGCTGGCGGCCGCATTGGGTACCGGGCCAATGACGCTGTACAACTACGTCAAAGACCGCGAGCAGCTCGAAGGCCTCGTCGCCGAAGCGGTGCTCGCCGATGTCCGGCTGCCACGCCGGTCCGACGATTGGCGTGCCGACGTCAAGGCGATCGCGACGGCCATCTGGCGCACAGTGCGCCAACACCCCAATGCCGCGCCGTTGGTGTTGACGCGCCGCACGGTCTCGGCGGTCGGCTACCTTCCCGCCGAACGCCTCGTCGAGGCGCTCCGACGCGCGGGACTGAGCGACCTCGATGCGCTCGCAGCCTTTCGCGGGGTGCTGAGTCTCGTAATGGGCGCTGCCCAAGTCGAATTGGCCGGTCCGCTGGCCGCAGCCGACCGCGAACAATCCAATGCGGCGATCGCCCAGCGCATCGGCGACCTCGCCGGCGCCGAGCATCCGCACCTGGCCGCGCTGGCCGAGACCAGTCAGCGTTCGACGATGGGCGACGACTTCGACACGGCCCTCGACATGCTGCTCACCGGTATCCAAGCCCGGGCGCGCGACGACTCAAAACCAGCCAAACGCCGCCGCTGAGGACTACAGCAGGTCGGTGATCGTCTTGAGGCCCGCGTCGTAGAGCACGCCGGGCATCATGCCGCCATCGCTTTCGATGGTGGTGCCGTTGACGAAGTCGGCCTGCCCGCCGGCCAGGAAAACGCAGACGCGTCCGACCTCCGCGGGCTCGCCGGCACGGCGCATTGGAACGGCGGCGAAATACTTCTCCCCGGTGGGATCGTCCTTGGGCAGCACGAACGAGCGGAAGTTCTCGGTCATCGTGGGGCCCAGCGCCACACAGTTGACCCGCACCTTCGGTCCCCACTCCTCGGCCAGTGATCGGGTGAGGTGGTTGAGGCCGCTCTTGGCCGCGCCGTAGGAGACCAGGGTCGGCGAACCGGCCGGGTGCCCGGCGCCGCTCGAGATATTGATGATGCAGCCGACGCCGTCCTGGGTCGACATCTGCCGATAGGCGCGGATGGCGAACCAGAGCGGGCTGATCAGGTTCATCTGCACCGCGAACGCGTGGAACAGCGCGGTGCGTTCGTAGTCGTCGTCGCTGGGCGGTGCGCCCTGAATGCGTTGCACGAGTTCGGGAATGCTCTCCACGTGCGGCGCCGGGACGGTGCCGCCGGCGTTGTTGACCAGGATGTCGACCCGGCCGTGCGTGGCGACCACGTCGGCGACGAAGGCGTCGATCGATGCGCAGTCACCCTGATCGCAGACGCGCTGCGAGGCACGTGGTGCCCATTCCGATTCGGCGTCGACACCCGGGATGGTGTCCAGCGGCCCGCGCGAACAACCGATGACGGTGGCGCCCGCGCGCAGCAGTTCATGGGCGATGCCCACTCCCACGCCGCGGCTGGTTCCGGTGACGATCGCGATCTTGCCCTCGAGGACGCTCATGAACAGGCCTTCCTACCGGCGACGTTGTTGACAGTGACTGTCAGCAGGTCATACTGTGCCAGTTCGATCGTTGGCATGTAAAGACGCGCAATCGAAAGGTCACCGATGAGTAGTTCGGCCAAGCTTCGTGTCATTCAATGGGCGACCGGGGGCGTCGGCAAGGCCGCCATCTCCTGCGTGCTCAACCACCCGCAGCTCGAGCTGGCCGGCTGCTGGGTGCACAGCGCCGACAAGAACGGTGTCGACGTCGGCCGAATCATCGGGACTGAGGACCTGGGCATCACCGCCACGTCGAGCATCGACGAGATCCTCGCGCTCGACGCCGACTGCGTGATGTACAGCCCGCTGGTGCCCAACGACGACGAGGTCATCGCGATCCTGCGGTCCGGCAAGAACGTGGTCACTCCGGTCGGCTGGGTCTACCCCGATCCGGGCAACAAGCGTCACCAAGCCGTCGCCGATGCGGCGGCGGAAAGCGGTGTGACGCTGCATGGTTCGGGGATCCACCCCGGGGGCATCACCGAGCGCTTCCCGCTGACGATCTCCGGACTGTCGGCGGCTATCACCCACGTGCGCTCCGAGGAGTTCTCCGACATCCGCACCTACAACGCCCCGGACGTGGTGCGCCACATCATGGGCTTCGGTGGTACCCCCGAGGAAGCCGTGAACGGACCCATGGCCAGCCTGCTCGAGGCGGGCTTCAAACAGTCGGTGCGAATGATCGCCGACCACATGGGATTTCGCATCGAGCCGAACATCAGGACCATTCAGGAGATCGCGGTCGCGACCGCCACGATCGACTACGACCCCTTCCCGATCACGGCCGGACAGGTGGCCGCGCGCCGGTTCCGCTGGCAGGCCCTTGTCGACGGCGAGCCGGTGATCGAGGCGGCGGTCAACTGGCTGATGGGTGAGGAAAACCTGGATCCCGCTTGGAATTTCGGTGGGATCGGCGAACGGTTCGAGGTGGAGATCACCGGCGACCCGCCGGTGAAGCTCACCTTCAAGGGGCTGCAACCGGAGACGATCGCGGAAGGCCTGATCAAAAATCCGGGCGTCGTGGTCACCGCCAACCATTGCATCAACGCCATTCCCGATGTCTGCGCCGCGGAGCCGGGTATCAAGACCTACCTTGATCTGCCGCTGTTCGCCGGGCGCCCGGCTCCCAATCTCGCGCGGACATCGTGACCCGAGAAAGCGTCCTCACCGATGTGTCGTTCTGTCACCTCGTCGTCGGCGTTACCGACATGGACCGCGCGCTCGCGTTCTATCGGGACGTGCTCGGCATGGAGGTCATTTTCGAATCCCTGATCTCCGGAGAACCTTTCGACGCGGTCCTGCACGCGACCCGTAACCAGGAGGGCCGGGTGGTCGGCGGCTTACTGGGCGGGCTGATGATCGAGCTGCTGTCACTGGGAACCAAGCCTGCCGAAGACAAGCCCGCGCGCCGGGGCATCACCGGAATCCACAACCTGTCGTTGTCGGTGACCGATCTCGATGACACCCACCGTCGCGTCGTCGACGCCGGTTGCACCCCCGACCAGGAGCCATTCGAGATCGGCGGGGTCCGAATGTTTTTCGTGAAGGATCCGGACGGGACGCCGGTGGAGTTCATCGAATTGCCGGACGGGGTGCGCAGCACCTACGAGATGCACCGCGGCGTGCGGCTGCAGATGGGACCCGTCAGATGAGTTACACCCATCCCGATTCGATGCGCGGCCACGTCGCGATCATCACCGGCGCCGCTCAGGGGGTAGGCAAGGGGACCGCGACGGCGCTGCTTGAACGCGGCGCTTCGGTATTGCTGGTCGACATACAGGCCGATGTCCTGGAAGCGACACGCACCGAGCTCAAGGAACTGGGCCCGGTCGAAAGCCTGGTCGCCGATCTGCGTGATCCCGACAGCGCGGCGCGCATCGCCGCGACCGCGGTGGATGCCTTCGGCTCCGTGAACGGGCTGGTGAACAATGCCATTGCCACCAACGAGCCCAAGAAGTTCGTCGACATCACCCTCGAGGACTTCGCGCTCGGCCATGACGTCGGCCCTCGCGCTACGTTCCTGCTCATGCAGGCCGTGTATCCGTTGCTGGTCGAGGCCGGCGGCGGCTCGATCGTCAACCTCGGCTCGGGGACGGGAACCGGTGGCGAACCCAAGTGGGGCGGTTATGCCACCGCCAAGGAAGGCATCCGCGGCCTGTCCAAGGTCGCGGCGCTGGAATGGGGCCGCGACAACATCCGCGTCAACGTCATCTGCCCGTTCGCCGAATCCGACGGCGTCAAGTTCTGGAAGTCGTTCGCGCCCAAGGAGTACGACAAGGCGGTGGGGCGGGTTCCGATGAAGCGCATCGGAGACGTCCGCACCGACGTGGGCGCGCTGGTGGCGTTCCTGCTCGGCAGCGACGCCACTTTCATCACCGGTCAGACCATCCACGTCGACGGTGGAATCGGCTGCTTCCGGTGAACGCCGAAGGCGAGTCGCTACGTGATCGTCAGCGCGCCCAGATCCGCGCCGATATCCGGCGAGCGGCTTTTCGGCTGTTTGTCGATCGCGGATACGACGCCGTAACCACAGAGGAGATCGCCACTGCCGCAGGCGTTTCACCGCGCACCTTCTTCCGGCATGTGCCGACCAAGGAGGAGCTGCTGCTGGCGCCGGTGCGCCATGGCGGTGCCGCGATCGTCAATCACCTGGAGCAGCGACCAGCCGCCGAGGCGCCCGATGTCGCACTGATCAACGCCATCATCACGCGGACCCAGTCGTTCGACCGCGCCGACTGCGAGGAGTGGCGTGCGGCCCTGCTGGTTGCACCGGGCCTGCTCGACAAGGCGACGATCCACACTCCCGCCGACAAGGACCGGGCGATGAAGCTCGTCGCGCAACGCATGGGCACCAATCCGGAAACCGATATGCGGCCCGGGCTGCTGATCCAACTTGCCTTTGCCGCAGCAGATTTCGCCTTCCAACAGTGGGTACTGCGGTCGACCAACCGACAGCCGCTGGACCGCTATGTGATCGAAGCTCTCGAAGCGGTCAAGAGCCCCTATTGGCGAAAGAAGCGCTCGACGGACTAGCCAGCCGGTTCCGGCGGCAGCTCATACTGGCGACCTGATTCGATATGTGTTTATATAGAAGAATGTCGAATCAAGCGACGGTCACGTATTGCCCGAGTCTGGGCGTCGCCGCGCTAGTAGATTCGCAGGCCGCAACCTTGGCCGGTATGTTCAAAGCGCTCAGCGACCCGGTACGCCTGCGGTTGTTGAGCCTGATCGCCAGCCATCCCGGCGGCGAGGCTTGCGTTTGTGAAATCTCATCGACGTTCGATGTCTCCCAACCAACCATCTCCCACCACCTCAAACTGTTGCGCTCAGCCGGTCTGATCGACTGCGAGCGGCGGGGCACCTGGGTGTACTACTGGGTGATTCCCTCAGCATTGCAGCAACTTTCGTCGGCCTTGAACGTCGGAGACTCGGTCGCGACGACGCCGGGGCGCTGCCCGTGATTGAGACCAGGTCAGGCCCTGCAACCACGCAGACGGTCGCCCGGCTTTCGACCCTGGACCGGCTGCTTCCCCTGTGGATCGGGGTGGCCATGGCCGCCGGTCTACTACTCGGCCGGCTGGTGCCCGGTTTGGGATCTGCGCTGAGCACCGTTGAAGTCGATGGCATTTCACTGCCAATCGCGTTGGGCCTGTTGGTGATGATGTACCCGGTACTGGCCAAGGTCCGCTATGACCGGCTCGGCGAGGTCACCAGCGACCGCAAACTCCTGGCCGCCTCGCTGGGACTCAATTGGCTGGTCGGCCCGGCAGTGATGTTCACCTTGGCATGGCTGCTACTCGCCGATCTTCCCGAATACCGCACCGGTCTGATCATCGTCGGGCTGGCCCGCTGCATCGCCATGGTCATCATCTGGAACGACTTGGCGTGCGGGGACCGCGAAGCCGCCGCCGTCCTGGTCGCCCTCAACTCGATCTTCCAAGTCGTGATGTTCGCCGTGCTGGGCTGGTTCTATCTGTCAGTGCTGCCCGGCTGGCTGGGCCTGCCGCAAACCGGCATCGCCATCTCCCCGTGGCACATTGCCAAATCCGTGCTGATCTTTCTCGGCATTCCGTTGCTCGCCGGGTACCTGTCCCGCCGACTGGGCGAACGGGCCAAAGGCCGCTCGTGGTACGAGACTCGATTCCTTCCGCGCATCGGACCGTGGGCCCTGTACGGGTTGTTGTTCACGATCGTCATCCTGTTCGCCCTGCAGGGCCACCAGATCACCTCGCGCCCATGGGATGTCGCCCGCATCGCGATCCCACTATTGGGCTACTTCGCGGTCATGTGGGCCGGCGGATACGCCCTTGGATTGGCACTGCGGCTCGGCTATGCCCGCACCACCACATTGGCGTTCACCGCTGCCGGTAACAACTTCGAACTAGCCATCGCGGTGGCGATCGGCACCTACGGCGTCGCGTCCGGGCAAGCTCTAGCCGGCGTGGTCGGTCCCTTGATCGAAGTCCCCGTCCTCGTTGGTCTCGTCTACCTGTCCCTGGCACTTCGGCACCGGCTCTTCAGCTTTCCGGCTACCGCAGATTCGAGCAACCGCGATGGCTGACAACCCCAGTGTCTTGTTCGTGTGTGTCCACAATGCCGGTCGCTCTCAGATGGCCGCGGCACTCGTCACGCATCTGGCCGGGGAACGTATCGAAGTCCGTTCCGCGGGAACCGAACCCGCCGATGAACTCAACCCCGCGGTGATCGCGGCGATGTCCGAACTTGGCATCGACATCACCGCCCAGCTTCCCAAGCTCCTGACCGGCGAGGCAGTGCAGTCCAGCGACGTCGTGATCACCATGGGCTGCGGAGACACCTGCCCGTATTTTCCCGGGGTGTCCTACCGCGACTGGAAGCTGCCTGATCCTGCGGGCCAGCCGCTGGAAACCGTGCGCGCGATCCGCGACGACATCGTCCACCGCGTCGCGGCCCTCATCGCCGAACTCCTGTCGGCCACCTCGGCCCCATAACCGGATCCGGAGAAAGGAACCACCATGTCACGTGTGCAGCTAGCCCTCAACGTCGATGATCTGGACGAGGCAATCGCCTTCTACTCCAAGCTTTTCCACACCGAACCCGCCAAGGTCAAACCCGGCTACGCGAACTTCGCCATCGCCCAGCCCCCGCTCAAGCTGGTCCTGATCGAGAACCGCGGCCGCGGCGGTACGCTCAACCATCTCGGCGTCGAAGTTGGCGACAGCGACACGGTGCACACCGAGATCGCCCGGCTCGCTGACGAAGGGCTGTTCACCGAGGAAGAGATCAACACCACCTGCTGTTTCTCTGCCCAGGACAAGGTTTGGGTCACCGGACCCGCTGGCGAACGCTGGGAGGTCTACACCGTGCTGGCCGACTCCGACACGTTCGGACCGGGCAGCCGCGAACCCGACCAAGCCTGCTGCACGGCCCGATCGGCGTCCTAGGTCGTCGGTGTCGACAACACCACCACGACGTCTCGCAGCGGCTGCGGTGACGTCGCGATTTCCCTGACGTAGGGATGCGCGAGTTCCAATATGAGGAACAGGTTGGCGGCCACCAGTACGCCGTAAATAATCGCGCAGCCAACGACGACCAGCATCGGTTTGGGCCTGCATCACCCGCGCGGTGCAGTAAGCCGGAAATCGCAGGTACTGAGAACCACTGAATCGTAAAGAGAAGTGGCGAAGCTGCAGTTCAGAAGCTAAAACCCTTGGTACAGAGTCGGTTTCGATTCCCGGCAGCTAAACAACAAAATAGCAGGTCTGATCAATAAAAGCGTGACTGCGCGTTCACGCGCGATTACACACGGCCCCCACCGAAGAATCCACCGATATCACGTAGATCCTGCCAAAAGGCACGATATCGCCGGCACCAGTCTTGAGTCCTGGCTTGTCGATGGCGACAACGAGCGCCTTGGCGTTATCAGACCAGATCCACCTGGTGCCGTAGTCAGTAGTCCATCCCGACGGCGGACTTTGGTGGTTGATGTCGTAGCACGGCGGCAAGCCATGCCACCACGTCGCCCCTTGGGCGTCGTACTGCCGCCCGGTGGTGAAACGGTCCTGCAGAAAGGCCACGACCTCGTCGTAGGGTGCGGTGTAACGCCACCACTCGTAGCTAGGATCGATGTTCGCTGGACTATCAATGCAACCAAATGCGATGCATTGGACAGTTCCGGCCGGCAAATCGACGTCAGCGATCGCGGAGTGCGGCCCAGGTCGTAACGGTTCGGCGTTCGCTGGGGATGGCGAAACAATCGTGGTGGTAGCGATTGCGGCTGTCGCGATGAGCGTTATGCGGGCAAACATGCGCCGCGCTTTCTCGTTGACGTCTCCGAGAGGAATCGGATACAACTTGAAAGCGCTGGAGTATCGGATGAAAACCGTGCCGCGCCAATGATTTTCGCACCAACTCCGTTTCAGCTCAAGGATTGCCGGCCGCTCGGGCACAGGCCAACCTCCGAGCTACATTCCCGCTAACAACACCATTCGAGTGATCAACGTGATCGCCCCCTAATCGGGGCCATCGCGATCCGGAAACGCCCGCCATTCGGTTCAACTTCGAACAAAGCTTTCCTCTCCCAAGCTAATCCGGGGCCAGCACCACGTGTGCGTGAAGAAGGTCAGGCTAGCCGTCGATCGGGTGGCCATCAGCCAGCACCAGCCCCGCCACCACCCCCTGCGCCAAACGGCCTGCCGCCCGGGGTTTCGAGGACGGGGGGCACGACCACGGACTGAGGGCCGGGCTGGATCGATTCGGGCCCGGGACGCTTTTCGGGTGGAATGCCGTCAGGATTCTCCGGTGGGGTGCCGGGGCTGAGGGCCATCGCATAGGGCCCCTTGACGACTGGGGGCAGCACAGTCTGGCCGGCGGTGATGTAGTACTGCGCGCTCGCACCGGTGAAGAACCCGGCAACCGGAGGGCTGTTGCCGAGTTTGCTGCCCGGCATGCCAAACTCCTGTGCGTCTGGGTCGCCAAAGGCGCTGGCCTTTACCCCGCGGGCGTCGACGGTCGCCGGTGGCGGGGTGACATAGACGCCGTACAAGTAGCCGTAGGCACCGGGGATGAACCCCGTGTTAGGGAGGAAGGGCGCCGGCGGGACCGGCGGCGGCGGGTCGGCGCCGGCGGCGGGTGCCTGCGCGAGCGCCAACAGCGCGCCGATAACCGCTGCCGGAATCAGCCGCAACGCCATCACCGTCATCTGCCGCTTTATGACTGTCATCTTCTACTTTCCTCCGGGTGGGTGCAACGTCAAATCTTGATGGGGTCGCCGAAGATGGCGTATTGCGTGTGCGCGACTTTGGTGGAGATCCGTAGATATAGGAGGGACCGGATGGTGACATCACCACCGCACGCGTCGGCTTTGATGTGGAGGTCCTCAATATCAAGGGCTGCCTGCCCCTTGTCGTTGAGCGTCATGTTCGACAATGGCAAATCCACGATCACGCCCGGCTGGAGCACCGTTTGGCCGAACCCGGCCCCCCCGCCGGCGTTACCCAGGTCCGTGGTGCTCGGGCTGCCCGGCGTCAGACTAACCGTTCCGTTCGGGATGGTGCCCCCGGTTCCGCCGATCTGCAGGCCCGCCGAAACATCGTTCTGACACCCCAGCTGGTAGCCGATGATAAGGAGGCTGTCGGTGATGGGGCTTGAGCCGCCGGTAGCCGTCACGGTTCCAGTTACGGTTATGAATGCTTCGTGGGAATTGGGGGCGCCAGCCAGGTTGGGCGTGGGCGTCACTGCCTCGCGCTCTAGGCGCATTTCAACCTGATACCCCTCGCGGGTGACCTTGGTAACGGCTTTAGGAGGCATCGGGATCGCGACCAGTTCGGCGTGCGCCGGCGCTACCCCGGTCGACATACCCAGAGTTAAGGCCGCCAAGGCGACTGCACATGCGCGGACCTTACTTATGCTCACAGTTAACGGACTCTAGGCAGTTCACAACCGGGGTCTTCGTGGCCGATCCGGGCGTTGGCGAAATTGTTGCAAATCCGCGCCCTGGCCGATATGTGGACGCCGTCATTGATGCCGCCGTCCTGCGGTGGGGTCGGCTCGACGCTCTGATGAACAATGCCGGGATGAGTCCCGTGGCTCCGTCGCTGCTGGAGACCTCAGAGACGTTGTTCGACAAAGTGATTGGCGTGTACCCCAGAGGGCCGACGCGGCTGACGGCGCTAGCTGCAACAGTGATGGCTCGCACCGGCGGGGGATCGATCGTTAACATCAGCTCACCGCGATCGCCATCGAATATGTGCAAGTGGGTTCTGCCCCGGGTCAACTTGGGAGAGCCGCTGCTGTCAAAACCCCTGCTGCACTGGCCAACCGCAGTGACACCTGACTAATGCTTTTCGGTCACTTGGCTGGATCAGAGATCAGATCAGGTACCCCCGGTTCGCGCTCGAGCACTTCGCGATCGAACTTCCACATGTAGAGGAAGTAGGCGAAACCCACAGCGAGCAGGCCCCCGACGATCAATAGCGACGCCAATGTCGTGTTGGCGGCCAACACCATGAACAGCGCAAGGAGCACCCAGGCCAGCGCCGCGACCGCGATGAGCCGATCGAAGCGCCCGAGGTCGAAGCCGCCCTTGCCGCGCACCATCTTCCGGCCCACCGCCAGATAGAGACTGATGGTCATGATGTAGAGCAAGATACCTACGATGGCACCCGTCGAGACCAGTTGTATAAGTGCCGCACCCGGCAGCACGACCATCAGCACAACCCCGATAGCCAACACCAGAAGCGTCGCTGGGATGGGGGTCCGGGTACGCGCATCGACGCGCTGCATCACCTGATGCCCCGGAAAGCGTCCGTCGCGTGACATCGCGAAGATGTAGCGCGACGTCGAAGCGACCGAGACCAGAGCGGCGCCGAAGAACGCTACAGCGATGGCGACGAGGAAGAACCTGTCCAACGCGGATCCGAACTGTTGACGCATGATCTCCTCGACCGACGAATGGCTCGCGGAAGCCGCCGGGAGGTCTTTGATCGACACCGTCAACACAACGAGGAACAAGAACCCCAAAACGGCAGAGGCCAGCACCGATCCGATCATCGCGCGCGGCACGGTTCGGACGGGATCCGCGGCCTCTTCTGCCATGTTCGGGGCGGTCTCGAAGCCAACGAGGGTGGCCAGACCCATCAGCGTGGCCGCCATGAGACCGCCGCCGATGGCGAAGTAGTCGGGGTTGCCGTCGGCGACACCGCGGGAAAACAGGTTCTCGGTCTTGCCATCGCCCGACAGCACCACCGCCACCGCCAACGCGATTCCCAGCACGACGAGGATGCCGATTTCGACGCCCACTGACAGCGAGTTGACCCAGCCGACGATGCGGGTTGCCGCGATCGCCAGCGCGGCTTGGGTCACCAGGAGCCCCACGGCGATCACCCGCCCGGTCGTCTCGTCGGCGTCCATGTTGAACAGCGGCATCAAAACCTGCTCTGCCAACGCAATGTCGATCGCCACCGGGCCGGTCACGGCACCGAGGAAGGCCATCCAACCGAATGCCCAGCCGATCCTCGGGTTAGCCAGCCGTGATGCCCACGCATAGGGACCGCCGCTGAGCGGTATCCGCGCGGAGAACTGCGCGTAGACCAATGCCACCAACAGTTGTCCGACCCCTACAGCAGGGAACAACCAGATGCCCACCGGCCCGGAGGTCCGCAGCATGTCGTCGTAGGTGGAGAAGACGCCCATCACCACCGACATCGACGCGAACGCGATGGCGAACATCTGGAAACCGTTCAGCGCCCGCTTCAGCTCCGGCTGGTACCCGCAGTCTTCGCAGAATTCGTCGGCGACCTCGTTACCCGTCTTCATTTGGGTCATCAGTTTCGCCCAACCTCTCGTTCAGGGTTTCGCAGTGAGTGGGTGGCTACGTCGCCGGCGGAATGCTCTGCTCGAAGCGAAAGACATTGTCCGGGTCGTATTTCGCCTTGATCGTGCGCAGTCGCTCGACGTTGGCACCCCAATACGCGGTCTCCCAGTCCGCCATGCCGGCGTTCGGCACGTTGACGTAGGCGCCTGTCCCATACGGCTCCATTGCCTCGGCGAACTCGGCAACCCATGCCAGGGACGGCTCCGTCAGCGGGTTGGCCTCGGGAGACATCCCGTCACCGCGGGTACCCCAGCCCGCGCCCGGCTCGGCGTAGAACAACGCGTCGCGGTGAGCGAAAGCCGACCCGCCGGGAGGCTCACTTCCGGTGACCATTCCGCCGAACGCATTGGTGAAGTAATTGCAGCCGGCAGGCGCTTTCGCCAGGAACGAGCCGATCGTGTTGATGGCTTCCGCGGGGAACGGCTCCGAGACGAACTGCGAGGAGAACTTATGGTTCGCCGGCTCCTCGGTCATCGGGATCTGGAATGCCGCGTAGGTGTCGGACCAGCTCGCGTTCGTCATCGACACATCGGGAATGCCGACCGACAGGACGGGTGCCAGCAGCTGCGTCGCCTCCGCCTCGGAACCGGCTGCGAGGACACCCAGCAGCGCGATCTCTTCGCGGCCTATCTCGAGCTGACTGGTCAGCCGGTCGTCGGCGTAAGGAGCCGAGCGCTGCCAGGCGTCGAACACCGCCGGCAGGTCGTCCATCCCGGGCCACTTGGCGGTGACGTAGGTGACGTGTGACAAGGGGTGTATCCGGTAGGTCAGTGAGGTGACGATTCCAAAGTTGCCGTTGCCCGCGCCGCGCAGCGCCCAGAGCAGATCTGGATTGTTGGTCTCGTCGGCGATGACGGCCTCGGCCCCGCCGCTCTTGGAAGCGATAACGATCTCGGCCGCCAACAGGTTGTCGGATGACATGCCCAAGGTGCGCGTGAGTAGTCCGAAGCCGCCGCCGAGTGTCGCGCCGACCAAGCCGACGCTTCCTTCGGTGCCGGTCGGCGTCGCAACCCCGGCCTTGCCGAGTTCGGTCACGGCTTCCAGCTGATTGAGCCCGGCACCGACGGTCGCTGTGTTCGACGCCGTATCGATGGTTGCCGACTTCATGTCGCTGACGTCGATCACGATGCCATCGTTGACGTTGGACCAGCCCTCCAGAGCGTGCCGACCGGAGCGCACCCGGGGCACGACGTCGTTGTGCCGGGCCCACGCCAGCGCGTTGACGACGTCCTGCGTCGTCTGGGCAAAGACGATCACCGCGGGCCCATGAGTGAAGAGCAGGTTGAAACCGGCACTGGCAACGGAGTATTCGGCATCACCAGGACGAACGACACGTCCAGTCAGCGCGGCCGGTCCTGCAGCAGTAGAGTTCATTCAATCACCTCGGACATAGTCGCGAGCGAATCGACGTCACCGGGCTTGGTGGCTGTCGCCTTCATGAAACATCCGACCTGCCGCGGCAGGTTATGCCGCGAACAGTAGCCCCGAATGGATTTCTGGGTCGCGAAATTCGCGAATGGGCGAATGGGCGAGACCATGGAGTCTCGTTCCGAGACCAGATGCTGCCGGGAAAAGATCAGACGGCACGAACTCCCTGCAGCGAACTGCCCACGACTGCAAGAACTTCCATCGCAGGAACTCCTGGCATGAGGCATATCCGTCGATTCGGCGCCCCCAATTCTTCCCACACCGTCTTTACGGGGGAAACCTTGGCGTCGGACGTCGGTTACGCGATGAGCAGCAGGAGCAATTGGCGGAACAGGTGGGTTTCGGGGGCGACGTCCGCAAGTACCAGCACTCCCTCGGGCTGCGGGTGTTTGCGCCGTCGGCGGCTTCAGCAGCAGCCAAGTCGCGGCTGCCGACACCAGCAGCAATACGGCACCGATACCCGCGGCGATGGCCAGGCCGCTACTAAAGGCATTCTTTGCGGCCGTCAGCGTAGCTAGTGCCTGGTCGGCGGGAAGGTGCTTTGCCGCTTCGACAGCATAGGGAAGCGAATCCCCGGCATTCGAGGCGACCGCATCGGATGCGCCGGGCGGAATCGTCAGAGCGTGGTACACGCCCGTCACGACGGAGCCGAGCGTCGCGATACCCAACGCCATGCCCAGCTCGTAGCCGGTCTCGGACATCGCCGCCGCGGCGCCCGCTCGCTCTGGCGGAACGCTGGTGAGGATGGCGTCGCTGGCCGCGGTGAAGGTCAGGCCGAGGCCAACACCGAGGACAAGAAGGGCGATACCGAGTCGCGGGTAGGAGGTGGCCGCGGTGATCAGCGTCAGCGACGCCATCGCGAACCCAACAAGAGTCAGGCCGATCGAAAGAACTACGCGCTGCGA
Source organism: Mycobacterium sp. Aquia_213 (assembly GCF_026625985.1). Taxonomy (NCBI): domain Bacteria; kingdom Bacillati; phylum Actinomycetota; class Actinomycetes; order Mycobacteriales; family Mycobacteriaceae; genus Mycobacterium; species Mycobacterium sp. Aquia_213. The sequence continues at coordinate 272,524 of NZ_CP113116.1, read as the reverse complement.
CCAATAGCAGATTGCTACCCCGGCCAGCACGCCGAACAACGTCGCGCTCACTGCTGCCGGGAGCTCGGCCAGCCCGGCTTTCAGCGGGTGATATCCCATAACAAGCTGGAAGAACTGCGACAAGAAGTACACGACGCCTGAAAGGCCCAGCACCGCAAGCAGATTGGCGACGATCACCGCCGCGAATGTGCGATTGCGGAACAGCCGCAATTCGATCAGCGGGGTGGGCACCCTGAACTGCCCCCGGACGAATAGCACCAGCGCCGCGGCCCCGACGCCACCTACCGCCACGACCTCGACACGGAACCCATGAGCGACCACTTCCTTGACCGCATAGACGAGGCCGAGCATGCCGATGAGCCATAGCCCAACGCTGGGCAAGTCCCACGGCCCCGGCTTTGGGTTGGTCTGTTCAGGCAATAGCACCACGCCACCAACCAACACCACGACACTCACCGGGACATTGATCAAGAACACCGAACCCCACCAGAAATGCTCCAGCAGCAGCCCGCCCACCACCGGACCCAAAGCAGCGCCCGCCGAGAATGCGGAGGCCCAGATGCCCACGGCCACACTGCGTTCCCGAGGCTGCGCAAACAGGGCGCGGATCAATGCCAGGGTCGACGGCGCCAGCGTCGCCCCGGCAACACCCAGCAACGCCCGCGCACCAATCAGCATCCCGGCAGTCGGGGCGTATGCCGTCGCGACCGAGATAACGGCGAAAGCGGTTGCCCCGGTGAGCAATAGCTTCTTGTGGCCAATGCGATCGCCCAGGCTGCCCATCGTGACGAGCAGACCCGCCAGTACGAACGAGTAGATGTCGCCGATCCACAACACGTGCGTTGCCCCTGGCGCGAGATCCCTACCGATGAACGGAAGGGCGAGAGCCAGAACCGTGCCGTCGACACCGATCAGCACGACCGCGAGGGTGAGCACACCCAGCGCCAGCCAAGATCGCCTCATGACCGGCTCACACCATGTAGCAGCAAGTCGGTGACCATATCGGCAAGTTCGCGCCGTCCGGCGCCGCCGACCTGGACCACCCACGCCGCGCCGGCCATCAGGCTGAAAAACGCCTCGGTCAGCCAGAAGGCATTCATATCGGGGCGAAATTCGCCTTCCCGCTGACCGCGCAGGAACAGTTCCCTTACCTCAGCGTCGATTTCCGCCCACGCTTGCTTGGGCTGATTGGCCTCAAAGTCCTGACTCTGCGTATAGAGCAATGTGAGGTATCCAGACACCGGTTCGCATGCGGTCACCAAGCGCCGTAACGCATCTGCCGCCGAGCCCTCTGTCCAGCAGGCGGTTTTCAGAGCCTCACGCAAGTGTGCAATCGCAAACTGGTCGAGGGCCTCCAGGAGTGCCGCGCGCCCCGAGAAGTAGCGATGCAGAGTCGCACGGCTGACGCCGACGGCCGCCGCGATCTCATCCTGGGTTGCGTTCGGACGGCGACCAAGGAAGTCCGCCGCGGCACGTAACACTCTTTCACGGTCCATTGCCATGCCACGATCCTACACGGCTTAAGACAAAACTGTCTCAAACGAGACAATTTGATCTCATAGGCGGATGCACTCGGTATTCCAGGTGGCCGCAAGTCCCACTCAGAACAGCCTGCGAGCCACCCGTCTGCTACCGGGACTTGTTGTGCCGCACCTGGTTGAACGGGACCCCGCGGTCGGCGGCGTATTCGCGGGGCAGGCCGAGCACCCGGTCCCCAATCACGTTGCGGGCCATCTCATCACTGCCGCCGCCCAGCGCGACGGTTTGACGGGCCAGGTAGCGCTCCCCGACCTTCAGCAATTCGTGATCATCGTCGACGACGCCGAGGGCACCGACGATATCGAGGGCGGTGTCGACCTGTAGGAAGGTCACATCGGAGTGGAAGAGCCGGATGATCGAGCCGGCTGCGGGCGGTAGTGTGCCGTCGCGCATCGCGGCGGCAACGTGTTCGACGAGGCCGTCGCGCACCATCCTGCGGGCCAGTACCCGGCCAATCTTGTCCTGTGTCAACGGATCGTCCGCCTTGCCTGCCGCCTCGGCGAGGGCGAAGTAGTCGGAGTAGGAATCCTCCGACCGCTCGCGGCCCCGGCCGCTGGCGAACTCCGAACCCTGTCCGACGGCTCGGCGTTCGTGAAACAGCAGTCGCCCCGCAGCTTCCCAGCCCTTGTTGACCTCACCGACGACCGCGGAGTCATCCAGGCGGAGCCCGTCGAAGAATTCCTCGCAGAATTCGTTGGAACCGTCCACCTGCTCGATGCGCCGCAGCGTCACGCCCGGTGCGTGAATCGGCATCAGGAACATGGTGAGCCCATCGTGCTTGGGCACCGTCGGGTCGGTCCGAGCCAGCAGCAGCCCGTAGTCCGCGGCGAAGGCGCTGGTGCTCCAGGTCTTGGCGCCGTTGACGATCCAGCCCTGGCCGTCATGCTCGGCGCGGGTGATCAGTCCCGCCAGATCCGATCCGCCCCCCGGCTCGGAAAGTAGTTGGACCAACACCTCCTCGCCGCGCAAGGCTGCCGAAATATGTTGGTGCTTCTGGTCTTCGGTGCCGACGTCCAGCAGAGTCGCACAACAGATCGTGAAGGTGGGGACGTTGAGAATCAGCGGCATCTCATAGCCGTCGGTCTCGGCGTCGAAGGCCTGCTGATAGGCAACGTCGAGGCCGAGTCCCCCGTATTCGCGGGGGAAGCAGATCCCGGCGAATCCACCGGCGTGGAGAAGTTGTTGCAATTCGCGGGCGCGCTGCCACGCGTGTTCATCATCGCGGGCACCGAGGGGCGGATTGTCGGGATCCACCCGCGGCATATTGTCGGCGAGCCACGCCCGTGCCCGGGTGGCGAATTCGGCTACCGTCTCGGTCATGCGGCCGGCCCCCCGCTCCTGACGTATCGGTAGATGGCTTGATGATGCTCGGTCGGAGTGCCGAAAAGGCTGCGGTACAGGGTGATTCGACGCAGGAACAAGTGCAGGTCGTGTTCCCAGGTGACGCCGATACCACCATGCAGCTGTACGCAGTCCTGCACCAGCGGCCCGGCGTGCTCGCCGAGGTAGGACTTGGCCGCGCTGACCCAGAGCGCGGCATCGCCGGCACGAGTGGCCACCCGCTCGACCGCCCGGGCGGTGATGCCGCGGCTGGCGTGCAGCCACATCGTCATGTCCGCGAGTCGGTGTTTGATCGCCTGATAGGACCCCAACGGCCGGCCGAAGCTGTAACGGTCGCGAGTCCACTCGATCGTCAGCGCGAGCACAGTTTCGAGGATTCCGACGGTCTCGGCGCACTGCAGCACCATGGCCACCTGACTCTGCCGGTCGATCAGGGCTTGGGTCTCGGCGAGCGAGCCCACCTGCGCCGCGCCGTCGGCCACAACACCGTCGAATTCGATTCGGGCGTAACGCTTCACCATATCGACGCAGCGTTGGGGCCGAACCGTCACGCCGGTGGCGTCGGCGCGGATCAGGAACTGGCGCACGCCGTCTTCGGCACGGGCAGTCACCAGGAGCAGGTCGGCTTCCGCACCCGCCTCAACCCGATCCTTGACCCCGTCGAGGCGATAGCCCGCTGCAGTGGCGGTCGCGGTGAGCGTGGGCGCGGCCGGGTCGAAACCGCGCCCGGGTTCGTCGACCGCCCATGTCGCCACCGCCGCGCCCGCGGCGAGTGCCTGGATGGTTGCGCCGTGATCGGCGTGGTTCTCGGCATCGACGAGCCCGGCCAGCACGGTGCTCACCGGATGCAGCGGTCCCGGTGCGACCGTGTGTCCGGTCAGTTCGGCGATTGCCGCCAGGTCGTGCAGCCCGCTGCCGGAAACGTTGCCGCCGCCGAGTTCCTCGGGCACCAACAAGCCGGCCCAGCCCAGCTCGGACGCCTGCTTCCACCATGCGGTGTCGACGGGACGGTCCGCGGCGCGCAGCGCGCGTTGGTGGGTCAACGTCGCGTGCTGGTCCAGAAACGCGCGGGCGGTGGAAAGGAACAGCTCGGTCTCTGACGAAGACGGTGTCACAGTTCCTCATCTTCTACGCCAAAAGCGTTGACCGCCATGGCCAGCAGGCAGTAGCCCCCGATGGTGAACACCAGATCCATGCGTTCGGGATCGGTGAAGTGGCGGCCCAACTCGTCCCACACCGGTGTCGAAACGGTGCCGGTATCCACCAGATCGTCGACCGCGACCAGCACCGACTGGTCGGCGTCGGCGGCGAGTTGCCCGTCACGAATGGCGTCGGTCTCGGCGGCGCTCAATCCCGCCCGGTGCGCGATCGGGAGGTGATGCGACCACAGGTAGTCGCAGTTCCTACGGTGCACCACCCGCAGCAGGGCCACCTCGCGTACCCGCGGCGTCAACGTGGAGCCGTTGAGCAGGTAGGTGTTGAACGGCAGATATGCCCGCGTCAGGTCGGGATGGCGCACCAAGGTCGACAAGATATTGCCGGCGCCCGCGGGGTTGGCCCGCTCGGCGGGGATCAGGGAGGCGATCGCCCGGCGGCTGCGGTCGTCCCATTCGTCGGCCGGCAGCGGGGTCAGCCGCAGCGGGTGTTGGTCGGTCATCTACTGGATCGGCTCATCACCCAGCACGGTCGTCCGCAGCATTTCGCGCTGCGAGTCGGGGTCATACGGAGCGGCCCGGTGCAGCACACCGCGGTTGTCCCAGATGACGGTGTCGCCGATCGACCAGTTGTGGCTGTACACCTTGCCGGGCACCGTGGCCCGGTCGAGCAGTTCGGTCAACAGCGCGCGGCCTTCCTCGAGGTCCATGCCCACCACGTAGTCGGCAGAAGCCCCCAGCACCAACGACTTACGGCCGCTGCGGTGCGTCCACACCAACGGGTGTTCGTGGGTGCGCCGGGACCGCCACTGCGCCAACTGCTTCGGGGTGGGGTCGGGGGTGATGCGCCGCTGGGAGGCCTCCAACGAATGCACCACGCGCAACGCGCCGTACCGCTCTTTCTCGTCGTCGGTCAGCGCATCGTAGGCGGCGTAGGAGGAGGCGAATTCGGTTTCACCGCCGCGCTCGGCCACCTGCTTGGCGGACAGGACGGTGGCTTTTTGCGGGTAGTCGTCGCCGGTGGGCGTGCAGCCGTCGATATGCCAGTCGAACGTCGCCTTCAGGTAGGCCGCCGAGGAGTTCTTTGATTTGTCCAGTGTGACCGGGTAGATGCCGGCGACGGGGTGGTGACCGTCCGAGGAGTAGTCGATCGCGCCGAGGCGGTGGCAGAACGCGACCTGGGCCTCGGGGTCGAGATGCAGCCCACGAAAGACCAGAACACCGTTGTCCTCCAACGCATCCAGGATGGTCTCACCGACGGGGTCGTCGGCGGCCAGGTGGGCGGGATCCAGGCCGGTGACTTCGGCGCCGACGGAGTCGCTGAGTTTGGTAATGGTGAGCAGACTCATGGTCTGTCCTTTCTGACGAGGGTGGGCGAGATTAGCTGCCGCGGTTAAGGAATGGGCTCACCGGTGCGGATCATCACCGCGTCCGCCGCGTCCGTCGGGATGGGCTGGTGCATGACCTCCACGGCCATCGCGACCATGATCAGCGAATAGATCATGTACAGCAGGTGCCGCGCATCGTCGGGCAAGTCGTCGAGCGTGAACTTGTCGCAGTAGTCGATGGCTTCTTCGAGTCGCGGGAAGAATGCGTCGTAGAACTTGTGCATTTCGGTCATGGTGCTGGCCATCCGGGCGTTCCAGCGTTCGGTTTCGGTGGCCAGGCACCAGATTTGCGCGTAGCCTTCCAGCTCGGCGAATCCGGTGGGCAGCAAGGTATCCGGCATGGTCACACTCCCACCGGCGCCGGGGCTTTTTCCCGGCGGTAGGCCTCGACCCAGTCCACGACGGTCTTGTGCAGATGGCGCACCAGGATCTCCTGGTCGTTGAGCGGAAACTCGTCGACGATGCCGTACTCCAGCGCGGCCTGCGTGCCGCCGAGCATGCCCGCGTCTTGCAGCGCGAACTCCTTGAGAACCACTGCGGCGACTTCGTGTTCGATGCGCTCCCGCACGCTGCGGGCCGGGTGGAAGTACGTGTAGGCCTCGAACCGGTGGGTGTTGTGGGAGGTGGGCCAGTACCGGTACAGCAGGTACCAGCCGCCGTAGATCAATATCTCGGTGTTGGGGAAGATCTGGAAGTTGCTGATTCCCCACGGCTCGATGCCGCCCGGGTTGAGCCCGGCGGGTAGTTCGCCGATGTCCGGAGTGCGCCAGGGGCCGACGAGCCCACTCTGGGTGGCCCGCTCGATCGGATACATGAACTCCTGGGGCAGTAGCCAGCGGCGCCGACCCGCCGTCGACACCAAGCGGTGCGGCCCGTCCAGTTGAAAATGGCCGCAAGTGAATCCGGCTTTGGGGTCGCGCACGTCCGGTGGCACCTGTTGTGGGTGCAGCGACGGCACGTGGTAATACTCCTGGAACGCGTCGGCGAAAATCTTCCAGTTGCTGTTGTTGTGCGCGACCCATTCGTAGCGCTCGGTCAACTTGTCGAAGGGGTATCCGTCCAGGCCGGTCACCATCGGGCCCAGGAACTCGCGCAGACTCTGCCGCGGCTCGGCATCAAAGTTGATGAAAATGAAGCCATTCCAGATGTCGCAGTGCACCGGACTCAGTCCATAGTCGGCCACGTCGAGGTCGAAGAACTCCGATTCCTGCTGGACGAACTTCAGCGCGCCGTCGAGATCGTAGCGCCAGCCGTGGTACTTGCAAGTGAACTGACGACACGTTCCCCGGGTCGGCTCGTTGGGGAAGTCGTTCCACACCAACTTGTTTCCGCGGTGACGGCAGACGTTGTAGAAGGCCCGAATGTGTTCGTCACGCCCCTTGACCAGGATGACCGAAACCCGGGCAACCTCGATTTCCTTGGTGACGTAGCTGCCGATACGCGGCAGCTCCTCGACGCGGGCCACGTTGAGCCACGCCCGTTTGAAGACGGCTTCGCGCTCGGCTTCGAAGAACTCTTTCGAGGTGGAGTCGGCGAACGAGATGTCGCCGGTGCCCAGTTCGGGATAGTGCTCGGTCCAGGAGCCCTCCGGGGGCCTACCCTCTCGCGTCATCTGAACCTCCTTGTGCCTTAGGGCTTTTAAGATCCACCGTCACATCACCGCTCCACCGTTGACACCCAACACCTGGCCGGTGATGAAGCCGGCCTCCTCCGAGACCAAAAACCCGACCGCCGCGGCGATGTCGGCTCCGGTACCCAAATGTCCCAACGGGATATTGCTGGCGATCTCCTCGTTGGATTTCAGGTATCCCGCGGCCTGCGCCTGGTGCTGCATCGGCGTTTCGATGCCCGAGGGCGGAATGTTGTTCACGGTAATCCCGTGTGGGGCGTACTCGCGGGCCAGCGACTTGGTGAGGGTGATGACCGCACCCTTGGACGCCGCGTAGTGCGCGGCAAACGGTGACCCCCGCTGGGCGCTGGACGACGAAATCATCACGATCCGGCCCCACTTGGCGGCGACCATATCCGGCAGCGCGACCTGGCAGCAATGAAAAGTGCCGGTCAGGTTGACGTCGACGATCTTCGACCAGGACTCCGGGGTGATCTCGGCGAACGGAGCAAACCCGAACATCCCCGCGCTGGTCACCAGCACCGACACCGGCCCCAACTCGCTGCGAACTTTGGCGAACGCCTGCTCGATAGCGGCCCGGTCGGTGACGTCGGCGCCGATACCGATGGCCGTTGTCCCGGCCGCGCGCAGATCGTCGGTAACACGTTGCGCCGCTTGCTCATTGATATCGAGGACGGCGACGTTCAGGCCGCGCCGGCCCAGCTCGTGACAGGTCGCCTCACCCATGCCCGAGGCGCCACCGGTCACCACCGCAACCCTGTTCACTCGTAAACCACCCGCACCGTGGGACTGGTCGGGATGGCCTGACAGGTCAGCACCCAGCCCTGCGCCACCTCGTCGTCTTCGAGCGCATCGTTATTGAGCATCCGGGCGCATCCCTCGGTCAGCCGGGCCATACATGTTCCGCAGGAACCGACTTCGCAGGAGGACGGCGGAGACAGGCCCGCCATGCGCGCGGTCTGCAGCAAGGTGTCGCCTGCCGAGTAGGCCACCGTGGTGGTGGACCGATCCAGCTCGATGGTCACCTTTTCGGTGGGGACACCGGCGTCGGCAGGTCCGGCATACGACGGCGCCCGGGAGACCTGCATGAAGGCAGAGTATCAAGTACTTGCTATTCATCTCAAGTACTGGATATGTTGCGCTCGGTGAGCTCGTGCCCGGTGCCCTTTTCCACGACCCGGCCCAGCAATTCGCGCAGCGTCTCCTGCTCCTCGGTGCTGAGGACGCCGAACACCTTGTCGTGAGCGGCCACGGCGTCTTCGAGCACCTCGGCCACCACCTCTCGCCCCTGATCGGTCAGGTACGCCTTCAAAATGCGTTTGTGCTGCGGGTCTTGCTGTCGCTGCACCAGGCCGCGTCGCTCGAGTGCCGTCAGAGCCAGTTGCACCCCTTGCGGGCTGATCAGCAGCCGCCGAGCCAGGTCGGCACCGGACAGTCCGGGTTCGTTGGAGAGCTGACGCAGCACACCGATCTGCGCCGTGCTCACACCGTGCGCGCTGATTGCGTCGTTAACGGTGGTCAGTGAGAAGTAGAAGGCCTGCTTGAGCAGCCACAGAATGTTTTCGGTGAGTTCCATTCTGTCTCTCCTCAACTCGCGGCCGTCTTGTAGATCTGGCCGTCCTTCATCACAAAGGAAACCTCAAGTGTGCGGGCGATGTCGCGCGAAGGATCTCCTGGCACCGCGATGATGTCGGCAAGGTAGCCGGGGGCGAGGCGGCCCAGCTCATGGTCGGCCTCGATGAGTTCGGCGGCCACGACCGTAGCGGCCCTGATCGCTTGCATGGGCGTCATGCCGCGGTCCACCAGGGCACGGATTTCCTTGGCGTTCTGGCCGTGCGGAATCGCCGGTGCGTCCGAGCCGCACGCGATGCGGACACCGGCGGCAATCGCCTTGGGCAGCATCGCTTTTGCGCGCGGAAATACCTCCTCCGCCTTTTTCCGCAGCTCCGGCGCGATCCGGTCGATTGCCATCGCCTCGGTCAGATACGTCGTGGAGACCAGGAAAGTGCCGTGATCGACCATCATCTGAATCGTCTCGTCGGTGGCCAAAAATCCATGTTCGATGCAGTCGATCCCGGCGCGAATGCACGCTCGGATCGCCGAGTCGCCGACAGCGTGGGCGGCCACTCGCACCCCGGCGCGGTGGGCCTCGTCGGCGATGGCGGCGAATTCCGCGTCGGAATACTGCTGGGCGCCCGGGGCGGTGCTGTGCGACATGACCCCGCCCGACGCCGACACCTTGATCAGCTTGGCGCCGTGGCGAATCTGGTAGCGGACACACGCGATTACGTCGGGCACACCGTTGGCGATGCCCTCGGCGACCGACAACGGCATGACTCCCGGTGCCAGCCGCTGGAACACCGTGGGGTCGAGATGTCCGCCGTAGGGTGTCACGGCGTGACCGGCGGGATAGATGCGCGGACCGGTGTGCCAGCCTTGATCGATGGCGCGCTGCAGCGCGACGTCGAGCAGATAGCCGCCGGTCTTGACCATCAGCCCCAGGTTGCGCACCGTGGTGAACCCGGCCTCCAGAGTGGTGCGCGCATTCACGGCGCCCCGCAATGTCCGATAGGCGGGGTCGTCTTGAACGCCGTGCATCGGGGAGGGCAAGCCCTCGGGCCCACCGGGGCCGCCGATGAGCAGGTTGAGTTCCATGTCCATCAGGCCCGGCAACAGCGTGACGTCCCCGAGGTCGACTAGGGTAGCCGAATCTGGCAGTGGCCCTTCGGGATTGATCGCAGTGATGCGGTTGCCGTCGATCACCACGACGGCCGGCGAGTGGATCTGACCGGAGTCGACGTCAGCCCAGCGGGCAGCCCGCAGGACGGTCGCCTCGGTCATGGAACGGGCTCAGACACGCAGTCCAGCGCCGCGGCCCCGGAGTCGGGCACGCGCGGCTGCTTCCAGCACTCCACCGGAAACGACACCATGATCATCGAATACAGCAGGTGCATCAGGTTGAGAACATCTTCCGGCAGGTCGTCGAGCGGGAACTTGTCGCAGTAGGCGAGCGCTTCCTCGGCACGGGGGGTGATCGCGTCGTAGAACGCCTTCATCTCGGTCATCGAGCTGGCCAGCCTCTTGGCGTAGCGCTGCGGTTCGGTGGGCAGACACCACTGGGCAAAGGCCTCGAGATCGGCGAATTCGGTTGGCAGCAAAGGAGACATCGACCTCACACTCCCGCCGAGGTCGTCCGCTGATACTCGTCGATCCAGGCCGCGGTCTCCTTGTGCAGGTGACGCAGCAGGATCTCCTGGTCGTTGAGCAGGAACCTGTCGATCACCCGCGACTCGATCATGCTTTGCGTCGCTTCCAGCGTATTGGCGTCCTGCAGACCGAATTCCTTGAACGTCACCGCCGCCAGTTCCTGGGCGACCCGGTCGCGCGGCGTGCGGGGCTGCGGGAAGTACAACGTCCCCTCGAAGATGTGGCTGTTGTAGGACGTCGGCCAATAGTGGTAGGTCAGATACCAGCCCTGGCCCCAGAAGAGGATGACGAAGTTGGGGAACAGCTGGAACGAATCCAGGCCCCACGGCTCACATTTCGCGGGGTTCAGGCCCACCGGCATCGGCCCCAGATCCGGCTTCGCCCACGGCCCGAACAGCCCGCTCTGGCAGATGTCGTCGATCGGCTTGCGCATCTCGTCCGGCATCTCCCACGCCCGCACCCCCGATGTGCTGACCAACCGGTGCGGCCCGTCCAGGCGATAGTGCGGGGCCTCGAAGCCGGCCTCGGCGGCCGCCTTTGAATACGCGGTCGGCGACTGGTTCGCGTGCAGTACCGGGGCGTGATAGAACTCCTGGAACGCGTCCATGTAGAGCTTCCAGTTCGCCTTCACCTCGGATCGGTAGTAAAACCGCGAACTCAGCTTGTCGAACGGGTACCCCTCCAGATCGGTCACCATCGGCCCCAGAAACTCTCGCAACGACTGCTCGGGCTTCTTGGCGAAGTTGACGAAGATGAAGCCCTCCCAGACCTCGCAGTGCACCGACACCAGCCCGTAGCGGCTCTTGTCGAGATCGAAGAACTCTTCCTCCTGCTGCACGAAGGTCAGATTGCCGTCCAGGTCGTACCGCCAGGCGTGGTACTTGCAGGTGAACTGGCGGCACACACCGCTGGTCTCCTCGAGCGGCATGTCGTTCCACACCAGCTTGTTGCCGCGATGCCGGCAGATGTTGTGATACGCCTTCACCTCGCCAGATCCCGTGCGCACCAAGATGATTGAGGTGTTGACGACCTTGAGCTCTTTGGTGAAGTAGCTGCCCTTACGCGGAACCTGGTCTACGCGGCCAACATTCAGCCAGGCACGCTTGAAGATCGCGTCCCGCTCGAGCTCATGGATCTGCGGGTTGATGGAGTCCTCATAGGACACCGGCGCAGTGCCCAGTTCGGGGTAATGCTGCGTCCAGCTTCCCTCCGACGGCTTGGGAAATCGAGGCATGATCGCTCCTGTCCGTAGGACTCCGTCGGGCCGACGCTATATCCTTGAACCGCTAATCACAAGTAGTTGATACTGCCGCCCCGGGAGAGCCGGGTGAACGGCTGAACGTCAGGTTTGGATCGCGACCAATGACTTGACCAACCCGGCGAATCGCTCGTACCAGATGACCGATGACGGGAAGTAGGTTCGCATCTGCGAGATGCCGACCAAGTCGATCTCGTCGACCTGCTCCTGCGCCTCGGCGCGGGTGTGGGTTCTGATGTGGCCGCGGTTCCACCGCAGCGACACCTGGATACGCGCTTCGTACGGCAGCCATTGCATGCCGGGAAAGAGCCAGTGCGGTTCGACCGGGAAGTAGCGGTATGGGGTCTGCACCCAGTGCCGGTCGGCGAGCGTGTGGACGTAGTCCGCCAACCGCTGGCGCTGCACATGGCCGCCGACATGTTCGAGCAGCGAATTGGAAAACACCAGGTCGAAGCGGTCATTCGCGACCGAACTTGGGAGGTCGCACGCATTGCCCTGGATCGCGGTCACGCCGGGGGTCTCGGATTCGGCGGGCATCAAGTTCACCGTGGTCACGGCCCGCGGCTGCACCGGCGCCAGCTGCCACGATTCCGGCGTTCCGCCCAGATCCAACACCCGCATTTCCGAGAAGGACGGAAAGCAGGTGATCAAGTGCTGCCACCGTCGGCCACGAGCGCGCCCCGACAGCGAACGTTGCGAGTTGACATCTGTCGCGAAGTCCCGCAGCCAGTTTGACATCCGTCCTCATTCCTCGGCCCGGATGCTGTCCCGGACCGCCCGACGTCTCGGCATCTCCATCCCGTGCCCGGCCCCGATCAGCTGACTCTACGCAGGGGGCGCCGACAGGGATTGGATAGCCGCGCCCAGTGACTCCGAAGACGTCGCAGTGTCGCCGAGGTACGGGTGGGCAAGTTCCACGACGAGGAACCCATCGGTGGCTAGCAGCACGCCCACGGTCGCGACCAACGCGTAGTGAATGGCAGGCTTCTCGACGCCGTAAACCAAAGCGCCGCCGAGTACCAGCCCGCTGGTCAGGAAGAAGACTGTCCACATCGACCAGGGCATGCCGTTGTCAGTGCGGGCCCGGATCGTTCGTTCGGTACGTGCCTGACTGATCTTGTGAAGGGAATCGAAAGAGGTGGCGAGATAAGTCTTTTGGGTATCGGTGCGCGGCTGAACTTGGTCGTATGCGGAGCGGAGATGCAGCAGCGCTTGACCGGCCGCAGGGTAGGCACCACCGTGTGCGACCAGCGGCCACTCTGTTACCGCCGCGCGTTCATAGTCCAGCAGCGCCGCGCGGATTCGGTCGCCGTCGGGTTTGTCGAACACGGTGAGGTCGCTGGCCATCTGCACGGCGGTCGCGCCCTCGACCCGCATGTCGTCATCGGCAGTATTGTCCTGCCCCCACATCGCGGTAACGATGAAGCCGGTGAAGAACGCGTACACGAAGCCGACCAACATGAAGGCGAACTGTGTCACCTCGCTGCGCTCGTCCCCCCTGGCCCCGGGGAACCGCTGCCTCACATATTTCAGGGCCAGCACCGCTCCGCCTGCGATGAGGACGTTGAGTCCGACCAAGAGCAGCCACGACGGGACGTTGCTCACGAGCCAACCACTCACAAGCCACACTCCTCCCAAGCATTGCGCCGGAGGGCCCACGCCGTGGTAGATCATGGGGCCCACGATCTACGCCGGGATGATCCTTCTCTATCTGTCCGCGACTCGGCAACTCGTTCGCAAGATTCGAAAGTCGCCTATGGGTTGCCGTCGATCAGCGCAATACTTCGAGGACCTTTTCCGCCAGCGGCCCGGCCGAGGCGGGGTTCTGACCGGTGTAGAGATTGCGGTCCGCCACCGTGAACGGCTTCCACATCTCGCCGCGGACGAAGTCGATGCCTAACTTGACCAGTTCGTCCTCGACCGTCCAGGGCGCTTTCTCGCGGAGTCCGACGCCGTCCTCTTCGTCGTTGGTGAAGGCGGTGACCCGATAGCCCGCGAAGGGCGAGGCGCCGTCGCGGCGGGTGGCCAGGATCGCGGCCGGTGCGTGGCAGACGATCGCCAGCGGCTTGCCCGACGCAAGGGCGGCAACGAGTAGCCGGCCGGAGTCGGCGTCGCGCCATAGGTCTTCCATCGGACCGTGGCCACCGGGGTAATAGACGGCGTCATAATCGTCCAGGCGGGCGTTGGCGAGTTGGATTGGCGCGCGCAGCTGTTCGGCCGAGCGCAGAATTCCTTCGAGTTTTTCCGCGATCTCTACGCTGCCGGCCATCGACGGGCGCAGGCTCATCACATCGACGTACGGCACCGTGCCGCCGGGCGTGGCCACCACGATTTGATGGCCTGCCCGGCTCAGCGCGTCATAGGGAGCCGCGAATTCTTCGGCCCAGTAACCGGTCGGGTGCCGAGTGCCGTCGTTGAGCGTCCAGTAACTCGTTGCGGTGACGACGAACAGGATCTTGGCCATCGGTTGCTCACGTCCCTTGATCGACAGGGTGTTACGTAAACCAGCTACGACTGCAAAATCCTACGTCGCCACCCCACCGCCGGCAATGCATCGAAAAAGCCTGTGCCGCACGGCTCCGAGAGTGCATCCAAGGCAGGGTTTGTGCAGCCCGAGCGCCCTGGACGCACACTCGACACGATGGCCGTCGCGCTAGCCCTTAAAACCACACCTTACGGCCGCCCACCGGACGCCCGACCGCGCCGAGGATCCACAAGACCACACCGACCAGCACAAGGATGCCACCGAGCGTTTCCAGAATCGGGATGGCAGCAAAATAACCGATAACAACGAGAATGATGCCTAAGACAATCACGTCGAGCCCCCTTCTATTGGGCGTCAGTTGAATTGGTAATCATCGGGTTACCCCGGTCTGGACGCCCTCAATCAGACAACCGCTGATTTCGCGTCTAGCCACTCCCGTCGATCAGCGCGGCACGAGCTAACGTCTGCTCGGCCTGCTTCACGTGCGCGGCGTCGACCAGCACGCCGTTGACTCCGACCGCGCCACGCCCCTTGGCCTCGGCCTCCCGGTAGGCGGCGACATTGGCTTCGGCCCGGGCAATCTCATCGGCGGTCGGCGCGTAAACCCCGTTGGCGACGGGCACCTGGTCGGGATGGATGGCCCACTTGCCGGTGTAGCCGAGCAGAGACGCGCGCCGCGCGTCCCGCTCGTAACCCGATAGATCCCGGTAGTCGGGATACGGCGCGTCAATCGCGTCAATGCCGGCGATCCGCGCCGCGACGATCACCTTGTTCCGCGCGTAAGCCCAGAATTCGCCGGGGTATTCGCCGAGCGGGACGAAGTTGGTGTCCACCCGCGCACCCTGCGACAGCGAGAAGTCGCCGACCCCGAAGATCAAGGCGTCCAGGCGAGGGCTGGCCGCCGCGATCTCCTCGGCGTTGGCGAGGCCCTCGACTTCTTCGATCAGTACCTCAAGCCGAATCTGGTTGCTCAGACCAAGTTTCGACTCGAGCTGGGTGAGCAGCACGTCCACCCACCAGACGTCACGGGCCGTGCGGGCTTTCGGGATGATGATGGTGTCGAGGTTCTCGCCGGCCTTGGTGACGACATCGATGACATCGTCGTGGCACCACTGCGTGTCCAGACCGTTGATCCGGATGGCGCGTGCCGTGCGCCCCCAGTCGATGTCGTTGAGCGCGCCGATCGCCTTGACGCGCGATTCCTCCTTGAACGCCGGGGGCACCGCGTCCTCGAGGTCGAGGAACACCAAATCCGCGCCACACTTGGCGCCCTTCTCGAACATGTTGTCGTTGCTCGCGGGCACCGCGAGTTCGGAACGGCGGAGCAGACCAGTCACGGGTGAGAGTTTCCTTCTGTCACAGCACGCCGCGGGCGCGCAGATCGTCAATCTCGTTGGGAGTCAAGCCGAGTAGCTCGCCATAAACTTCGGCGTTGTGTTCTCCGAGACGTGGTCCTAGACGCTCGACCGTTCCGGCGGCCGACGAGAAACGCGGGACCGGGGCCTGCACCGTCATCTGCCCGAGCTGATCGTCGGAGACCGAGATGAACACCTCGCGATGCCTCAGCTGCTCGTCGGCGACCAGATCACGGATGTCGTAGACGGGGGCCGCGGCGACCTCGTGGGCTTCGAATGTCTCCATCGCTTCCGAAAGAGTCTTGGTGGCAACCCAATCCGCGACCACGGCGTCGACCTCCCGGGCCCGGGCCAGCCGCCGCTGCGGGTCGGAGAAGTCGGGGTCGGACAGCAGGTCGTCTCGGCCGATTGCGCGAAACACCCGCAACGCCAGGGCAGGTGAGCTGCCGGACATGGCCAGCCAGCGTCCGTCGGAGGTGCGGTAGGTGTTGCGCGGCGCCGAGATATCCCACCGATTGCCGGCACGTTCGGGCACCAAGCCCAATTGGTCATAGCCCAACAGCGTCTGTTCCAGCAGCCGCGCCAGCGGGTCGATCAGGTTGACGTCGATCAGCTGGCCGGGCGCACCGTGCACGTCGCGGTGGTACAGCGCCATCATGACCGCGTAGGTGGCGTTCAACGAGGCGACGCCGTCGGCCAACATGAACGGCGGCAGCGTGGGTGGCCCGCCGGCCTGCCCGGTGATGTGCGCGAACCCGCTCATCGCCTCGCCGAGCGTGCCGAAACCCGGGCGTTCGCTCTTCGGCCCGGTCAGCCCGTATCCCGTGATGTGCAGCATCACGATCCGGTCGTTGACCGCGCGCAAGTTCTCGTAATCCAGGCCCCATTTGCGCAACGTCTGCGGTCGGGTGTTGAAGATGACGACGTCGGCATGCTCGACCAGGCGGCGCACCATCGCCTGACCTTCGGCGCAGCGCAGATCCAGTGTGATCGCTCTCTTGTTGCGCGACAAGGATTTCCACATCAGCCCGACGTCCTCGCGCTGGTTGCCCCAGCCGCGGATCGGATCACCATGGCGGGGGTCTTCGACCTTGATCACGTCGGCACCGAACTCGCCCAGGTAGGTCGCGACCAGCGGCGCGGCCGCCAAAGTCGCGAGGTCGAGCACTCGCACACCGTCAAGCATTCGCACCGGCACCCACGTGTGCGTTCGAGGGCCGTTGCAGCCCAAGGTGTCCCCGCAATGTCGAGGACTCGTACTCGGTGCGGAACAGCCCGCGTCGTTGTAGCTCCGGAACGACCATCCGCACGACGTCTTCGAATGCCCCGGGCAGATGCGTTGCCGCCAGCACGAAACCGTCGCAGGCGCGGCTTTCGAACCAGTCCGCCATCTGGTCGGCGACCTGCTCGCCGGTACCGACGAAGCGGGGACCCTGCAGCAGGGTCGCGCGATGGCCGGCCAGATCGCGGACGGTCACGGTGTCACCACCGATGTGGGTGCGCAGGTTCTGGACCAGTCCCCGAATTCCGGAGACGGATGCGATCAACTCGTCGGTGACGGGATCGTCCAGATCGTGTTGCGCGAAGTCGTAATTCATCAACTCCGACAACAGTGTCAGTGATGCCATGGGGTGAACCAGATCGTTGAGGAACAGAGCTTCGCGCTCCTTGGCGTGGGCCTCGGACTCGCCCACCACAGCGTAGGCCATCGGGCAGATCCGCACCGAGGCAGGATCGCGCCCCGCCTCGGCAATGCGTTCTTTCTGGTCGGCGTAGTGGCTGCGCGCGACCTCGATGCCCGGGTCCCCGGTGAAGATCAATTCGGCCCAGCGCGAAGCGAATTCACGGCCGCGACCCGACGAGCCCGCCTGGATGATGACCGGCCTGCCCTGGGGGGTGCGGGGCACGGTCAGCGGTCCACGGGCGGAGAAGTACTGTCCGACGTGGCCTAGCTCGTGCACCTTGGCGGGGTCACCATACTGACCGGACGATCGGTCGTGCAGGACCGCGTCGTCCTCCCAGGTATCCCAGAGACCGGCCACCACGTCCATGAACTCGTCGGCCCGGTCGTAGCGTTCGTCATGACCGAGATGGGCATTGACCCCGAAGTTCTGTGCTTCGCTGTCGTTGACCGACGTGACCACGTTCCAGGCGGCCCGACCGGCGGACAGGTGATCGAGTGTCGCAAAGGTCCGGGCGACGTGGAACGGCTGGTAATAGGTGGTCGAGTAGGTCGCGCCCAGTCCGATGCGCGACGTCGCCTCGGCCAGCACGCCAAGCACGACGCTGAGGTCCAGCTTGACCGGCCGCGCGCCGTAGTGCACCGCTTCAGCCACCGATCCGCCATAGACGCCCGGCATCGCCAGGCGATCGTCGAAGAACATCAGGTCAAAGCAGCCTTCTTCGAGCTGGCGGCCGATCTTGGCGTAGTAAGAGGCGTCGAGGTAGCCGTGTTCGGTCGCGGGGTGCCGCCACGAGCCCGCGTACACCGAGGTGCTGCCCGCCTGCATGAAAGCAACGAGGGCCATCTTGTCGTGTCGTGGATCAGCCATAGTCGAAACCTAACATCTGATATTTCAGATATCAAATGTGAGATGCGGCATTTGGTAGCATTCCCGGATGGCAGCGATCGACATCTCCGGCACGGTGCGCGAGCGGGCCGCCCGCGAGCTCAGGGACCGCATCCTGACCGGCGCTTTGCCCGCCGGCGCGCGGATCGACCTCGACGCCATCACCGAGGAGTTCGCAACCAGCCGGACCCCGGTCCGCGAGGCCCTGCTCGAACTCTCCTACGAAGGTTTGGTGCAGGTCGCGCCCCGCAGCGGCGTCACCGTGATCGGCATCAGCCCCACCGATGTGATGGACAGCTTCACCATCCTCGGCGTCCTCACCGGACAGGCCGCCGCCTGGGCGGCCCACCGCATCGAACCGGGAGAGCTCGACATGCTGCGCGAGCTCGCCGCGGATGTGGTGGCGCGCTCCGGTGACGACAGCATCGGCGAGGCCAACTGGCATTTCCACCAGAAAATCCATCGCGCCGCACACTCGCCGCGGCTGCTGACGCAGATCAAACAGGCCGCCCGGGTGGTGCCGAGCAACTTCCTCACCCTGTTTCCCGACCACGAGAAACTTTCGCTGGACGACCATCAGGAGCTGCTCGACGCGCTTGGTGACAAGGACGTGGAACGGTCCCGCACGATCGCCGAACGCCATGTCCTTGACGCCGGACGCTCGCTGGCCGACTGGCTCGAGCAGCGCCGCCCTGCCTGAGACGCAACCAGCCCCCACACGCCGCAAGCGCTTGCCGGCGCGGCGCCAGGATTTGAGTATTTTCGTGGGGTGGCGATAGCCCCTGTTCCAGCACGAGTCCCAGCGCAGTACACGCTGTCGCCTGCCGCACCGAGCCCGCGCACGCTGATCGACATCCTCTATGAGACCGCCGCGCGCTACCCGGATGCGACGGCCATCGACGACGGCACCGTCCAGCTCACCTACAACGAACTGATCGGCGACATCGAGGCCAGCGTGCAGTGGTTGGCCGCCCGGGGCATCGGGCGCGGCGACCGGATCGGGATCCGGATGCCGTCGGGCAGCTATGCGCTGTACGTCGCGATCCTGTCGACACTGGCCACTGGCGCGGCCTACGTGCCGGTCGACGCCGACGATCCCGACGAACGCGCCGAGTTGGTGTTCGGTGAGGCCGGCGTCGTGGGCGTCATCACCGAGGCGGGCCTGCTCCGGGGTGTCGGCTTATCGCGCGGCTGGCGGGCCACCGCGCCGCTGGGCCGCGACGACGCCTGGATCATCTTCACCTCCGGATCGACCGGCACGCCAAAGGGTGTCGCAGTGACTCACCGCAGCGCCGCCGCGTTCGTCGACGCCGAGGCGCAGATGTTCTTGCAAGACAACCCGATTGGGCCCGGCGATCGGGTGCTGGCCGGGCTGTCGGTGGCCTTCGATGCGTCGTGCGAGGAAATGTGGCTGGCCTGGCGCCACGGTGCCTGCCTGGTTCCCGCACCGCGCTCGCTGGTGCGCAGCGGGATGGACCTCGGTCCCTGGCTGGTCACCCGCGACGTGACGGTGGTTTCGACGGTGCCGGCGCTGGCTGCGCTGTGGCCCAGCGAGGCGCTGGAAGCGGTGCGGCTGTTGATCTTTGGCGGTGAGGCCTGTCCGCCGGAGCTGGTCGAGCGGCTCGCCGTCGACGGCCGGGAAGTGTGGAACACCTACGGCCCGACCGAGGCCACGGTGGTCGCGTGCGCGGCGAGACTCGGCGGCACCGGGCCGATCAGCATCGGCCTGCCGCTGCCCGGCTGGGACCTGGCCGTCGTCGATGCTGACTGCCTACCGGTCGTCTACGGCGACGTGGGCGAACTGGTGATCGGCGGCGTCGGGCTGGCCCGCTATCTGGACAAGGACAAGGACGCCGAGAAGTACGCCGCGATGCCGTCGTTGGGCTGGGCGCGCGCCTATCGCAGCGGCGATCTGGTCCGGCTGGAACGCGACGGGCTGTATTTCTGCGGCCGCAGCGACGACCAGGTCAAGGTCGGCGGCCGGCGAATCGAGCTGGGCGAGGTCGACTCGGCGCTGGTGCACCTGCCCGGGGTCAGCGGCGGGGCGGCCGCGGTGCGCCACACCGCCACCGGCACACCGGTATTGGTCGGCTATCTGGTCAGCGCAGATCCGGAGTTCGACCTCGGCGAGGCGCGCGCCCGGCTCGCCGCGCAGCTGCCGGCCTCGCTAGTCCCGCGGCTGGTCCGGGTCGACGAGCTGCCCACCCGCACATCGGGCAAGGTCGACCGCGACGCGCTGCCGTGGCCACCGCCGGGCGGCGAGTCGGACGAAGCGGTGGATCTGGGCGGCACGACCGGCTGGCTGGCCGGGTTGTGGCGGGACTTGCTCGGGGCCGCGATCGACACCACCGAGGTCGACTTCTTCGCGCTGGGCGGCGGCTCGCTGGCCGCCGCGCAACTTGTCGCCGCGCTGCGCCAGCAGTACCCGCAGGTCACGGTTGCCGATCTGTACGACCACCCCCGGCTGGGCTCGCTCGCCGGGTTCCTCGACGAACTCGAGGCGCCGCCGGAGGTCACCGAACGTACCGTCCGGCCGACGCCGTGGCTGACACGGTTCGCGCAGACCGTGCTGGCCGTGCCATTGGCGACGCTATCGGCGCTGCCGTGGTTGACGTGGCTGGCGCTCGGCAACAATGTCGCCCGCGCCCTGCATGTGGTGCCGTGGACCGTCGCGGTGAACTGGTGGCTGATCGCGGTGGCGTTCGTCTTGTTCGTCACGCCGTTGGGCCGGATGGGCATCGCGGTGCTGTGCGCGCGGATACTGCTGTCGAAAGTGCGCCCGGGCACCTATCGCCGCGGCGGGTCGGTGCACCTGCGGATCTGGTTCACCGAACGGCTCGCCGAGGCCGGCGGCGCCCACAACCTGTCCGGGGCGCCGTGGCTGGTGTACTACGGCCGCGCCCTCGGCGCCGACATCGGCAAGGGGGTCGACCTGCATTCGCTGCCACCCATCACCGGGTTGCTCACCCTCGGTCACCGCTGCGCGATCGAACCCGAGGTCGACCTGAGCGGTCACTGGATCGACGGGGACGCGTTCCACGTCGGCGAGATCACGATCGGCAACGACGCGACGGTGGGCGCCCGCAGCACGTTGCTGCCCGGCGCCGTTGTCGGCAAGAACGCCGACGTGGCACCGGGCGCGGGCGTGCTGGACAAGATCAAAAACGGCCAGTACTGGAAGGGCTCGCCGGCGGTGAAGTCCGGCCGGGTCAACCACCCGTGGCCGGACGAACGGCCTGCGCGCCGCACGCACTGGGTGGCGATGTACGGGCTGACGTCGGTACTGCTGGGGGCGCTGCCGCTGGTCGCGGTGGCGAGCGGCCTCGCGGTGATCGGGGTTGGGGTGCGGCACACCCATCGCCTGTCGCAGGCCGTGGTCCCGGCGCTGCTGTGGACACCGGTTGCGACGCTGGCCACACTCGCGGTGTACGCACTGCTGACCGTGCTCGCGGTGCGGGTGTTGTCGCTCGGGCTGCGCGAGGGCTATCACCCGGTGCGCAGCCGCGCCGGGTGGCAGCTGTGGGCTACCGAGCGCCTGATGGACGCCGCGCGCAACTATCTGTTCCCGCTCTATGCCAGCCTGCTGACACCGATGTGGCTACGGCTGCTGGGCGCCAAAGTCGGCCAGGGCACCGAGATTTCGACGGTGTTGCTGACACCGAAGTTCACCGTGATCGAGGACGGCGCGTTCCTGGCCGACGACACGATGGTGGCGTCCTACGAGCTGGGCGGCGGCTGGATCTACGCGGCAACGACGACCGTCGGCAGGCGCGCGTTCCTCGGCAATTCCGGCATTACCCAGCCCGGCCGACGCGTCCCCGACGACGGACTGGTGGCGGTGTTGTCGGCCACGCCGCCCAAGGCCAAACGTGGCTCGTCGTGGCTGGGTAGCCCGCCGATGCGGCTGCGCCGTCGCCCCGCCGAGGCCGACGCGGCGACCACATACGACCCGCCGCAACGACTGAAGGCAATGCGGGCGTTGGTGGAAACGTTCCGGTTGCTGCCGGTGATCGTGTCGGTCGCGATCGGACTCGCCGTGCTCGGTGGATTGCAAGCGCTGGCACGGATATTCGGCATCTGGTGGGCGGCGTTGGGCGGCGGGCTGGTGCTGCTGGCGGCGGGCGCCGTCGCCGGCGCAATCACGATCGTCGCGAAATGGCTTCTGGTCGGCCGGATCCGGGCCAGCGAATCTCCGCTCTGGTCGTCGTTCGTCTGGCGCAACGAACTCGCCGATACGTTCGTCGAGACCGTCGCCGCGCCCTGGTTCGCCCGGGCGGCCAGCGGTACACCCGTTCTGAATCTGTGGCTGCGCGCGCTGGGCGCCCGGATCGGGCGCGGCGTCTGGTGTGAATCCTATTGGCTCCCTGAGGCCGATCTTGTCACCCTGGGCGACGGCGCCACCGTCAACCGCGGCTGCGTGGTGCAGACACATCTGTTTCACGACCGGATCATGCGCATGGACAGCGTAGTGCTCGAGCCCGGCGCGACGCTGGGCCCGCATTGCGTTGCGCTGCCCGCCGCCCGACTCGGCGCCGGCGCGACAGTGGGACCCGCGTCCCTGGTGGTGCGGGGCGATGAGGTGCCGGGATCGACACGCTGGCAAGGCAATCCGATCAGGCCGTGGAATCCCCGCCGCAAGAAGGCGCGCAAGGATGCATCCGGGCGTGGCGCCGAGGACACGGCGGCGTGAAGGCTTCCGCCAAGAAGGCGCCGCCACCCGATGTGATCGACGAGTACCTGCCGAAAAACGGCAACGCCGGTTACCAGGTATCCCGGTACGAGTTGGATCTGGACTACAAGGTCTCGTTGAACCGGCTGTCCGGTTCGGCCACGATCACCGCCGTCACGCTGACCGAGTTGCAGCAATTCACCCTCGATCTGGCGAGCGCGTTGACGGTGTCGAAGGTCTCGGTGAACGGCAAGCGCGTGGACCAATTCTCTTGTCGTGGCGGTAAATTACGCATCCGGCTGCCCTCGAAGTTCCCGACTGGGGCGGCGTTGTCGATCGTGGTGCGATACGGCGGTTCGCCGCGGCCGCTTCGTTCGCTGTGGGGCGATGTCGGTTTCGAGGAACTGACCGACGGCGTGCTGGTTGCGGGACAACCCAACGGCGCCGCGTCGTGGTTTCCCTGCAACGACCATCCCAGCGCCAAAGCCGCGTTTCACATCCAGGTCAGCACCGAAAGCCGGTACCGGGTGATCGCCAACGGGCAGCTGCTCTCCCGTCGGGCCCGCGCGTCACGGACCGTGTGGACCTATGAACAGCGCGAGCCGACGTCGACCTACCTGATCACCCTGCAGATCGGCAGCTACGAGATGCGGCGGCTGGTCCGTGCCCCGGTACCGATACAGGCCGCGCTGCCCTCCCGGTTGCGCCGCGACTTCGATCACGACTTCGCCCGCCAACCCGAGATGATGAAGTTGTTCATCGAGCTGTTCGGGCCGTATCCGCTGGCCACCGGGTACACCGTCGTCGTCACCGACGACCCGCTGGAGATACCCCTTGAAGCCCAAGGCATTTCGATCTTCGGGGCGAACCATTGCGACGGAACCCGGTCCAGCGAGCGGCTGATCGCCCACGAACTGGCACATCAGTGGTTCGGCAACTCGGTGACCGCGGGCCAGTGGCGCGATATCTGGCTGCACGAAGGGTTCGCGTGCTACGCGGAGTGGTTGTGGTCCGAGCGCAGCGGCGGCCCCAGCGCCGACGACCTCGCGCGGCTGCACCACACGCAGCTGCGGGCCAAGCCACAAGACCTGTTACTGACCGATCCCGGAGCACGCGATATGTTCGACGACCGCGTATACAAACGCGGCGCGTTGACCCTGCACGCGCTGCGCGGACGGCTGGGCAGCGACAAATTCTTTGCGCTGCTCAAGGATTGGACGTCGCGGCATCGTCACGGCGTCGCAATTACCGACGACTTCACCGGCCTGGCGGCCAACTACTCGGACGAGTCGCTACGGCCGTTATGGGAGGCGTGGCTGTACGCGACGACGGTGCCCTGAAAAGCGCTGGGTGGCAGCCTATCCCGGACTGCGGGCCGCGATTCGTCCAGTACGCGTGAGAGCTACCGCCACGAGCACACCAAAGACGAAGCCGCCAACGTGGGCAAAGAACGCGACCCCACTGCCACCCGCGTCGGCGGGGTGGATCAGCGCCGCGTTGCCCTCGAAGAACTGGTACAGGAACCAGCCGCCGAGGAAAATCCACGCCGGGATGCCGATCGGGAACCACCCCACGAAAGTGAGGATGCGCGAGTCGGGATAAAGCACGATGTAGGCGCCCAGCACGGCCGCGATCGCGCCACTGGCACCCAACGTCGGTATCCGCGCATCCGACGCCGTTCCGAAGAGCAAGGTCATCGCGGTTTGCAAGATCATCGCGGCGAGTCCGCCGGCGAAGTAGAAGACAAGATAGCCAAGCCGGCCGAAAGCGTCCTCTACGTTTTTGCCGAAGATCACCAGGAACAGCATGTTGCCGAGGATGTGGTCCCAACCGGCATGCATAAACATGGCGGTGATCCACCCAACGCCCCACGGGATGCCCAGGTGGCATGCGCTGGTGACATCACACGGATAGAAGGATGCCCGATCGACCGCCGCGTCGCCGTTCGGTAATTCGTAGAACAGGAAGGCCGCGAAGTTTAGGACGATCAGCGTGACGTTGACGATCGGGAACCGTCGTGCCGGAATGCCATCGGAGTAAGGGATCATCTGAACTCCTGCCGCCAGCCTGCGCTGATGCTAACGAATCGTAGAGGCTCGGCGATTTACCGCCAACCGTCAGCGCAGCGCGGGGAGCACAGTGTCGGTCAGCAGCTGGACCGATTTCCACGCTTCGTCGACGGGCATGCCACCGACCAGCGGATGCAGCACCAGAGGCCCATAATCGTCGGCGTCCCGGATTTCGGCGATCAGCTCGTCGGGCGTCAGGAACCGGTATCGCCCCGACGCCCTGACCTCGTCCAGCGTCCGGACCCCGGGCAGGTGCATCAGGGATCGTTGGTCGGTTGACCATTCACCGTAAGTAACCGCCTCCCAAAGGATGTGCTCGCCGAGTTCGGCCCACGCCCGCTCGGGATCCTCGTGCAGGTAGATCATTCCGCGATTGATCGGCCCGGGCATCAGGATGAACGGCTTGATGCCCGCGCCGGCGCACAGTTCGCGGTAGTAGGCGGCGATGTCGGGCAGATGGTCGGCCAGACTGAGGGGCAGTCCGAATCGCGCCGCCCGGCGCGCCGTGGCGCGAGCCCCGCCGCCGACGTACAACGGCGGATGCGGCCGGGTCCAGGTACCGGTACAGATTCCCGCCCCGACGCCGGACCAGACCGCCAGCATCTGCTCGACGAGGTCGTCCATCAGCGCGCCACGTTGGCTGAAATCCATTCCGAGTGCGTCGTATTCGACGGTGCGGTAGCCCAGGCCCACCGTGGTGTGCAGTCGGCCGCGGCTCATGTTGTCGACGAGCGCGATGTCTTCGGCGAGCCGGACCGGGTTCCACAACGGCCCCAGCGCGCAATCCACGCTGGCGATCATCGTCGAGGTGCGCGCCAGGAACATCGCCGCGGCCATGATCGGGTTGCAGCTCCAGCCATGGCCGGTGGCGTGGTGCTCGTCGACGCTGACCGACGTGATGCCATGGGATTCGCCCCATTGCACCAATTCGAGCGCGGCGGACAAGAGCCTGCTCTGGGTGCGCGGTTCTCCGTGCGGCGAGGCGAAGTTGAAGCGCAGCACCGTCAGGACCATGTCAGGCTCCGTCGGGGCCCGGGGCGGCGATGGACTCCACGAACGCGGCGAAGTCGGGGAACAGTGCGCGGTCAACGATCTCGATGCGGGTGCCGAACGCGTCGATGTAGTAGGCGAACATCCCAAACTCCGAGTCCGGAATTTCTCCGGTCATTTCGAAGGTGAAGCCGTTGCTCTCCAACGCGCGCGCGGACTCGGCGAGGTTGTCGGTGAAATAGCCGACGTGGTGCACGGAATTGCCCGGCGCGGCGGTCCACGGCGTTCCCGGAACCTCCTGGACCAGTTCGAGGTGCGGGCTCTGCACGGAGTAGACGATCGTCGAGGTCAGGTCGCGAACCCCTTCCGTCGTGCGGAAGGGCAGCGTATAGCTGAGCGGGGTGATCCACCGGTAGCCGGCCAGTGCGCTGAGCCGGGCCATCGCTGCGTCGAGATCGGGCACCACGATGCCGGTGTGATAGAAGTCCTTGGGCTGCAACACAAACGTCATAGTGATGTCCCTTCTCGTGCCGTCACGAGTTACCGGCTATTTGCCGCGAGAGCCAAGCTCTTTCCCAGAAGTTGGTGGTACTAGTCAGCAGACTTTCATGGGCTTCCCGCAGCACTTCGCGCGCCCCCGGATGATCGGGCTGTGCGGTGCTGACGAGCTCGGCAAGGTGGATGGCGTGCACGGGACGGCTCTGGGCCAGGTGTGCCCGTGCTCGCCCAACGAGCGCATCGGCTCCGGCCAGTTGCACCACGTCGGTGCCGACGGCGTCGAACCCGATGGGATACAGCTCGGTGGTCGACCGGTGGTGGAACCAGCCCGAGTAGTTCTCCCAGACTGCGCGTACATCCCAGGAGACCTTTCCATAGCCTTGGCCCACTTCGTATTCCGCGGGCAAGGTGATCTCGCGCATCAGGGTTTGGACGTCTTTTCCGGCGTTCATCCCGGCAACGGTCTGGTCGTGAATGTACTCGATGGCGTCGCGCAGCCGGGTGAGCTCGTGGTGGATGCGGTCGGCGCCCGCGATCGGTTCGAAGTGGCCGGTCACCAGGAGGTCGGGCCGCAGGTCGCGCACCCGCTCGACGGATTCGATCGCGCTCAGGGCGTCACGGTAGCGATCGCCACGCATCGTGACAAGGTTGGGGATATGTCCGAATATCGGACCAAAGGTGTTTCCGCACAGACATATTCGCTCATCGGGCAGCCAGATGACCAACGAGTCTGTGGTTTCGCCGCCCGGGACGGAGATCAGCTCCAGTCGCCGGCCGCCGACTTCGAGAGCGAGCGTGTCCGCGAAGTCCACGTCGACGGAGGGAACACTCTGGGCGGGCAGCCGCTTGGTGCCCAGACGACGTTGAATGGCCTGGATACCCGTCGCCAGGGTGTCCTTGAACGCAAAGGCGCTGCGGCTGGCGCGGTACGGGATGAGGCGCTCATTGTCGTCTCGCCAATGCGTCCAGTTCGCCTGGGCGACAACGGTTGTTTCCGGATCACGAAGGCTGTCCAGGCCGCCGACGTGGTCCACATGGCCCTGGGTGAAGATGATGTAGCGCACCGGCGAGGCGTCGACGGCGTCGAAGTTGGCCCGATGCACCGGACCCTCGAAGCCCATGCCGGTGTTGACGATCACCCGGCCGTCGCCAGTGGTCAGCAGGTATGCGTTCGAAAGGCCCGGCGAGCACCACAGTCCGGGTGCGATCTCCTCGGCGCGTTCGGCAGCCGCCGGCCGCAGACCGTCGGCGCCCGGCCTGCTGCGGTATACCGGCTCAAAGTCTTGGGCACTCATCGATGCTCCTCATTCGGGGCGGACGTCGAACCGGTCGAAGTAGAAGTCGAACCGCCCACGCAGTTCATCGGCGGAGACGCCGAAGTGCCGTTGCAGGTCGTAGCGGATACGCCCGTGTTTGCCGCGCGGGTTGCCGTCGAGGTAGTGCTCGAACCGCTTGCGCACCTTCGGTGTCAGTTCGACGCCGCCGCGCCGGTAGAGCTCGTCGAGCAACGGCAATTCGTTGCCATTGAGCTGGTGGAAGTTGACGTCGATGCTGCGCTCGGACGGCACCAGCTCGCGATCGCGGACACATGCGCTGAGCAGTCGATGCACCCGATCGGTCCAGTAGTCCAGGAGCCACTCCGGATCGATACTGGTCCGGCGCAGCCGATCCGAGTAGGCCATCATCGTGATCGCCGACTGCACGACCGCGACGGGATCGCGATGCGTGAACGCCACCGTCGCATCGGGAAAGGTCGCCATCAGCGGACCGAGCTGCTCACAATGCTGGGGACTCTTGAGGATCCAGGTCTGCGGACCGCGCAGAAACGTCAGCGCCTGCAAGACCTTCTTCAGATACGCGTAGTGCCGCGTTTGGTCGAGCGCGAGGTAATAGTCACGCCAATCCGGCACGCGGGCATGCCATTCCAAGACGTAGCCCGCCAGGTCGAGATCGAGGAGTTCGACTTCCTCCTCGATCGCTTCGGGGAACCGGTCGTGCATGGCGGCCACCACCGGAGCGCTGACCATCAGGGCGTCGTGTTCGGCCTTCGCGCGCGCATAGCGCGGGTCAACCCCGTAGATGTCGGGGCCCTCGCCGCGCGCGGGTATCGGCTCCTGACTCTCCCAATACGGCAATGCGCGCCGGCGCGGGTCCGCGGCAATGAGATTCACCAGATGGGTGGTGCCGGATCGTGGCATTCCGACGACGACGAAGGGCTTCTCGATCGGAATCGACTCGATCTCGGGATAGCGCTTGATGAGCTCGTTGAGCGACAACCGGTTTCGCAGCAAGCGAACCACCCGCTGCCGCAAGGTCGAGCGAGAGAGCTGTCGCAGGCCGTCGTCGGCTTCGATCGCGGCGACGTGGGCGGTCAGCCGGTCACCGAACCCGTCGGTGTCCTCCAGATCGTCGGCGCCCGCGTGCTCGACGGCCTCCGCGAGCATCCCGTCGACATCGAAGGTGACCTGTTTGGCCTCGGTGAATTCCAGAATCTGACGCTGGACATCGGTCAGCTGCGGCGATGTCAGGTCGTTGAAATCGATGTCAGCGATGTCGGGGCCCGCAGAGCCCATGCAACCGCCTCCTCGACCGAGTATCGAAACATGATACGGACGGTAGACGCGGTGGAGATCGCGAGCCCTACAAGTTAGCCAGGTCGTCGGGAACGTCGACTTGGTGTTCCAGCAACGCCTCGAGCGGCACGACCTCAAGCGTGCGTTCGTGGGTGCAGGCCAACACCACCGGCGCGGCACAGCCATCCCGATGGGCCCGAAGCCAATTCAGGGCGGTCACACACCAGCGGTCGCCGGGTAGCAGGCCCGGAAACCGGTACTCGGGCACCGGCGTCAGCAGGTCGTTGCCGATGGAACGTTGATGCTCGAGAAACTCGGCGGTCATCACCGCGCAGATGGTGTGGCGGCCGACATCCTCGGGTCCGCTTGTGCAACAGCCGTCGCGGTAGTAACCGGTGAGGGGCTCGGTGCCGCACGGTTGTAGCGGGCCGCCGAGCACATTGCTTTCGGACATCTCGTTAGTATCGCGCCGCCGGGGGGAAGTGAGAAGAGACATCACCGACTGCGCCCAGCGAATTTGCCGTATTTGTGCGGCTACCCGGCGATCCGGTAGCCGACCTGGGGGCGGATCTCGCTCAGCCGGCCGGCCGCGGCGGTGTCGGTCTCGGCGTAGACCCGGGCAATGTCGACCAGCGCGTTGCCCGTCCGCGCCAGTTCGGTGTGCGCCGCGTTGAGGAAAGCGAGCATCTGGGTGGCCTCCGCCGCGAACGCCGCTGCCGCCCGGGCCGAGACCTCTTCGGCACCGGCGGGAACCACCGCGACCACCGCAGGCTCCGCCGCGACACTGGTCTGCAGTGCCTGCATCGCGCTGCCGATGATCTGAGTGCCGACGACGGCCACCGCCGGGTCGAAGGACATGGACTGCATCCGCGCACTCCTGGGTCAGCAAAACAATGTCGGATGCAATAGTAGCAATAGGCAATTATGTGTGTCTCTAAAAGTAGCGCTATGCGAGATTGTTGCTCGCGAACGGCCGCGCAATAAGGACAACTACGGCCGCAGCGAATGGACGCACCCGCCGCGGCAGGGTTAACTCAGGGCAATGTCGACGCCGAACCCGCCCGGATTCCCCGCCGGCCCGCCGCCCGAGGGTTGGCAGCCGCCCGGCTACCCGCCTCCGCCACCCGGCTACCCGCCGCCCGGCTATCCGCCTCCGCAGCCGTATCCCGGCTACGCCGGGTATCCGGGGATGCCCGTTGATCCCCAAGCGCCGTTCGGGCGCGATCCCGCCACGGGCGTTCCGCTGTCGGACAAGTCCGGTGCCACGGCGGGGCTGTTGCAGCTTTTCTTTGGTGTGTTCGGAATCGGCCGCTTCTACATCGACTCGACCCAGATCGCGGTCGCGCAGCTGCTACTCGGCCTCCTTGGACTCGTCTTCAGCCTGTTCTGCCTAGTCGCATTGCCGGTCCTTATCGGCAGCGTCGTGTGGGCCGTCGTCGACGCGATCATGATGTTCACCGGGAGCGTGAAGGACAACTACGGCCGCAAGCTCCGCTAGCACCAGATCACGATCAGGTCACGATTCCCAACCTCAAATCATTGCGATCGGCGCGTCGAACCGCCTGCGCGACAAGGGAAATCTAGTGTCACTTCGTGAACCGCCGAACGGCCCTGAAGTTGCCAGTATTGCTGGCAGCAGGCGCGGCGCTGACCCAAGTGCCGCGCGCCTCTGCTGAAGCGGCGCGGTGGTCGGCCGAGCGCGCCAACACCTGGTATCGCGCGCAGGGCTGGCTTGTCGGCGCGAACTACATCCCGTCAACCGCCATCAATCAGCTGGAGATGTTTCAGCCGGGAACCTTTGACCCGCAACGCATCGACGCCGAGTTGGGCGTGGCCCGCACACTCGGTTTCAACACGATGCGGGTTTTCCTGCACGACCAGTTGTGGGCCACCGACCGCCAGGGCTTTCAAAGCCGCCTGGGCCAGTTCGTCGGTATCGCGTCGCGCCATAACATCAAACCGCTCTTCGTCTTGTTCGACTCCTGTTGGGACCCGCTGCCCAAGTCCGGCCCGCAACACGCGCCGGTACCGGGAGTGCACAACTCCGGCTGGGTGCAGAGTCCGGGCGCCGAACGCCTCGGCGACCCACGCTACGTCCCGGTTATGCAGGACTACGTCACCGGAGTGTTGAACCAGTTCCGCAATGACGACCGGGTTTTGGGTTGGGACCTGTGGAACGAACCCGACAATCCCGCGAAGGAGTACCGCAAGGTCGAGCGCGCAGACAAGCTGCAGCATGTCGCCGACCTGCTTCCCCAGGTATTCCGATGGGCGCGGGCGGTTGATCCCGGTCAGCCGCTGACCAGCGGTGTGTGGCAAGGCTCCTGGGGAGACCCGGGAAGCCGCAGCGCAATCAGCGCCATCCAGCTCGACAACGCCGACGTGATCACCTTCCACAACTACGGCAAACCCGCCGACTTCGAATCCAAGATCAATGAACTGGCGCCGATGGGGCGACCGATCCTGTGCACCGAGTACATGGCCCGGTCCCAGGGCAGCACCATTGACACAATCCTGCCGATTGCCAAGCGGCACAACGTTGGTGCGTTCAACTGGGGTTTCGTGGCCGGCAAGACCCAGACCTATTTTCCCTGGGACTCATGGAATCACCCGTACACCGCGCCGCCGAAACTGTGGTTCCACGACCTGCTCCTACCCGACGGACGGCCATATCGGCCGAACGAAGTGCAGGCGGTTCGGGGGCTGACCGGCGGGCTGGGCTAGTCCAATGTGCGGTCCTCGGCGGTTGGTCAATCTCGTTGGCAGCTTTAGCCTTTAGTTGACCAGCAGCGCCGCCACATCGTCTGCTGAGGGCATGTCGCCAATTTGCCTCGCAATGCTGCGCGCAGCTGCCCGATAGGTCGGATTCTGATGCGTCCCCGCGTCCGGAAAGCCCGGGCAAGAGGCAACAGCGGTATCAGGTGTCCATGCCCGGGAACGCAACTGAACAGTATCCGCATGGGTTTCAGGACGGCTGCTCGACGCTCCGGAGGTAGCCGCTGCGTGCTGTCGGGTCGGCACGCAAGACTATTTCGTCGAGACCGAAGGCGCGTTTCACACGGTCTGCGATCCACGGCGGCGTTCCGGCAACGAGTTTGGCGATTGCGCGGAGCTCCCGTGGAACGTAAAGCTCTTCTTTTCCGGTGCGAAGCGCGCCGACGATCGCGTCGGCAACCGCATCGGGGCTGATTAAGCGTATCCCGCGCCGCATTTCGAGTCCGACGCACATGTCGGTGTCGGTGAATCCGGGCAAGACGATGGTCGTTCGCACACCGGTGCCGCGCGTTTCGGCCCGGATCGCACGGGTGAACCCCACCACCGCATGCTTGCTGGCGGCATAAGTGGCCTCGCCCGCCAGGGCGACTTCTCCGCCGGCGGAAGCCATGTTCACGATGTGGCCATGCCCACGGGGCAGGAAACGCCGCAGGGCCAGCCGGGTGCCGATCATCACCCCGGACAGATTGGTATCCAGCGACCGCTGGGTGTCGACGGGGTCTTCGTGAACGAAGCTGCCGGTGTGCAGAATGCCGGCGTTGTTGATGAGCGCATCCAGTGGGCCGATGTGTTCTTCGGCGCGGGTGAGGAAGGCGTCGAACTGTCCGCCGTCGCGTACATCGAGGGCGAACCCTACTGCGCGGTCACCCAATTGGTCTGCCAATGCGGCAGTTTGGTCACCATTGCGGGCGCCGATCGCTACCGTCATCCCGGCGCGCACACAGGCCTCGGCTATGGCGAGGCCGATGCCGCGAGTACCCCCGGTGATCGCGACCCGCGCGACGTTCGTCGAATTCACCCCATCCAGCATGGAGCGAACGACGGGGCACGGCCAGAAGATATTTCCTCCCTTGTCGGAGGAGGCGGCTACTACCGCGCGGTCGCCGCGAGGTTCTCGGCAACCTCGCGCTGCCAGAACTTATTGGCGTGGTTGGTGTCTACTTCGATTTCGAAGCGGTCGGTCATCTCCGCGGTGACGTCGGCGGCGTCGACGTAGAACTGCTCATACCAGCGCCGGTGCTGATACACCGCGCCGTCTTCCTCGGTGAGCAACGGGTTCTCGATACGCGTCTTGTGCTTCCAGATTTCGACGTCGTCGAGGAAGCCCTCGCCGAAGGATCGGCTCATGGCACCGGCGAGCTTGGCCGCGTTGGCCGCCGGCAGACCGGGGAGTTCCTGGACCGCCACGCCCCACTGCAACACGAACGAGTCGTGGGAGACCGGATAGTGGCAGTTGATCAGCGCCACTTCAATCGTGAAGTCCGGCGCCACGTCGTTGTGCAACCAGTTGATCATGTAAGCGGGGCCGAAATACGTTGCCTCGGAGCGCAGTTTGGTGCCCTCCCAGAGTTTGTCGTAGTTCGCCGTCGTATCGGGGCGGGCCTTTGACTCCATGATCTGGGTCGCCGTGTGGCCTTCGATGATGTTCTTGAAGAACGTCGGGTACGCGCGATGGATATAGAAGAAGTGGGCCATATCGACGTTGTTGTCCACGATCTCACGACAGTGCGACCCCTCGATGAGGAGCGAGTTCCACGACCACGGCGACCATTGACCTTCGGCGTACCCGTCGATCGTCGGCGGGAAGATCTCGGCGGCGGGCGTCGATCCCTCGGGATCGTGCCAGACGAGCAGTTGGCCGTTGACTTCTCCGGTAGGCCAACGCCGGGTCCGCGCCAATCGGGGTGTGCGCTTGGCGTAGGGCACCAGTGAGCAACGTCCGGTCGAGCCCTGCCAGCGCCAGTCGTGGAACGGGCATGCCACCGAGTCGCCCTTGACAGTCCCCTGAGACAGGTCGCCACCCATGTGGCGGCAATACGCATCGAGGACGTGCAGCTCGCCGTCGGAGTCGGCGAACACCACCAGGCGAGTGCCGAATGCGTTGATCGCGTGCGGATTTCCGTCACGGAAGTTTTCGGCCAGGCCGATGCAGTGCCAGCCGCGGGCGAACCGCGTCATGGGTATGCCGGTGTCGATGTCCCGGATGTCGTTGTTGATGGTGACCACAGCGATTCCTCCTCAGTCGTCTTCCGCCAGTCGCCGCACGGTGGCCAGCCATTCCTCGACGATGTCGAGAACCACCTCGCGCGAGCGCCGCACCTTGTTGATCGACCCGACGATCTGCCCCGCCGGGGAGCCCGACAACGCGCTCGACCGCGCCCGCATGAACCGCGCGGATGCATCGGCATACACAATGCCCTGCAACGGCATTGGCAGTGGCGCGGGATTGTCGGGGCCATCCCAGGCCTCGGTCCATTCGGTGCGGATCTGCCGGGCCGGCTTGCCGGTCATCGCGCGCGAGCGCACCGTGTCGGAGTACCCGGCTTTCAACAGGTTCTCGACGACCCACGGTTCCGTCGATGCCTCGGCGACCGTCAGCCACAACGAACCCGTCCAAGCTCCTTGTGCGCCAAGGGCCATCGCGGCGGCCATTTGCCGGCCATTACCGATGCCCCCGGCAGCCAGCACCGGGATGTCCGGCCCGACCTCATCCACGACCGCGGGCACCAGCACCATCGTGGCGATCTCGCCGGTGTGTCCCCCGGCCTCGCCGCCCTGGGCGATGATCACGTCCACTCCCGCATCGACATTGCGCCGAGCGTGGCGCGGCGAACCACTCAATGCGCCCACCAGGACGCCCTTTTCGTGCGCGGCCTCGATGGCGTATGCCGGCGGCGGACCAAGCGCATTGACGATCATCGACACCGGGTGCCGAAGCGCGACCTCTACCTGGCCCGGCCCTTCCGCCTCGACCCCGAGGCCCGCGGCGATCACTCGCCGCTCGGCATCCTCCGGTAGCGGTGGCACGCCATGATTACTCAGCACCTTTTCCATGTGGTCGGTGTGGGTCGACGGAATGAGTTCACGCAGCGCATCGAGGCTGTAGGGCTCGCCCTTGCCGACGAACTTCTCCGGCATCGCGAAGTCCACCCCGTACGGCCGGCCACCGACGTGCTCGTCGATCCAGGACAGCTCGACCTCGAGGCGCTCGGCGTTGTAGGCCAACGCCCCCAGCACCCCATAGCCGCCAGCCTTGCTCACTTCGGCGACCACGTCGCGGCAGTGCGAGAACGCGAATAGCGGGAACTCGATACCGAGTCGCTCACATAGGGAATTCGCCATACTCAGTCTCCTTGATGCGCTTCTGCGTTGCTCACAATGGGTTCCACCGGGCAGTCCCTTCGTCGCGGAAGGCGGCGAACGAGTTGGCCAGATCCCCCGTGCCCGTGCACATCACCTGCGTCCGGTTTTCGATGTCGAGCGCATGGCGCAGACTTGGGGAGTCGATGGTCTGCCACATCGTTTCCTTGGTCATCCAGACCGCCAACGGCGAGTTCTGCGCTATCTCACGGGCTTTGGCGATAGCGGTGTCGAGCAACTTCGCCGCGTCGACTACCTCGAGGACCAATCCGATGGTGACCGCTTCCGCCGCGTCGAAAACCCGTCCGGTCAGCATCAGTTCGGCGGCCCGCGACGCTCCGACCAGGCGGGGCAGGAAGTAGCTGGTGCCCATGTCGCATGCCGACACCCCATGCCGGATGAAAACTGCACCGAACGTGGCCGATTCGGCGGCGTACCGGATGTCGCACGCCAACGCCAGCGCGAAACCACCGCCCAGCGCGAAGCCGTTGACCGCCGCGATAACCGGGACCCGCAGCCGGTGGATCTTCTCGAAAGCCGAGGCCATGAGTTCCTGTGCGGCCATCGTGACGGCGACGGTCGAGGTCGCCGCGGCGCGCAGCTCGGCGTACGGCACACCCGCGCTGTCGCAGAGATCGTCCGGCTGCGACTTCAGGTCGGCGCCGGAGCAGAACGAGACGCCGCTGCCCGTCACCACGATCGCGCGCAGCGCGGGATCGCCGTTGAGTCCGTCCAACAGTCGATGCATGTCGACGAGAGTCTGTGAGTCCAAGGCATTTCGGCGCTGCGGACGGTTGATCGTCAGGATGGCGATCGCCCCGGCGTCACGGCGCTCGACGGTGATCGCCGTGCCGGTCTTCACGAGGTCGCCCCGGCGTCGTCGGCGAACTCCGCGACCATCGCGGCGGACACCATGGGGTTGTCGAACTCGCGCCACAGCGTGATCTTGCCGTCGCGAAACTCGAACACGCCGATGTAGTCGTTCTGGTAGACAACGGGCTTGGCTCGCCCCAGGGCGTCGCCGCGATAGCGCGCCACCAACATGTTCGGGTCGAGCAGGTCGTAGATGTCGGTGAGCGTGATCGTGAACTTTTCGAACATCACGAACATCGACCCGAGCAGGTCACGGATGCCGTCCTGGCCGGAGTCCGGAACCGCATTCTCGTAAGGTAATTCGAAGCGCACGTCGTCGTGGAGTTCGCCGACGACCGCGTTGAGGTCGAGCGCGCTGATACCGTCCATCGCCCGCCGCAGCGTTTGCTTGTTGGCTTCACGTGTCGCGCTGTCCGTGCCGGTCATGAGTGTCCCTTCCGCTCTACCGGGCCACCATGCCGCCGTCGGCGATGATGGTCTGCCCGGTGATGAAGCTTCCCGCGTCGGAGAGCAATAGCAGCGCGGGAGGCACCATTTCGGCGGCGTCGGCAATCCGTTTCAGCAGTGCGGACGACTTCATCACTTCGATGAACTCCGGCGGATTGGCCCGCACCATGTCGGTGTCGACCGACCCGGGCGCCAAGGCGTTGACCCGAATCCCCTGCGACGCAAACTCCGCGGCCATGGACCGCGTGAACGACACCATCGCGGCCTTGGCCGCCGAATACATCGACACCGCCGGCGAATAAATGAACGCGCCGGCGGAGACGACGTTGAGGATCGACGCGTGCTCACTTTTGCGCAGGTGCGGCAACGCCGACTGGATCAGGAAAACCGGACCTTGCAGGTTGACCGAGAACGACTTCGACCACGCTTCCGCGGTGAACTCGCCCAGCGGCAACGACAGGGCATTGGCGGCGTTGTTGACCACCATGTCGAGCCCGCCGAACTCCGCGACGGTGGCTTCGACGAGACGATCGATGGCGTCCAGGTCCCCCAGATGCGTGGGGACACCGACGGCCCGGCCGCCGCCCAGCGCCTGCAGCTTGTCGGCCGCCGCGGCGCACGCATCGGCCTTTCGGCTGGCGACAACCACATTGGCCCCGCACTCGACCAACCCCTCGGCGATGGCCAGCCCGATGCCGCGTGTGCCACCGGTGACGATGGCGGTGCGGCCAGTGAGGTCGAACAGTGCGTGCAGCGAGTTCTTGGTCAAGGTCTCCGAGCCCTCCTCCGCACCCGCCAACGGCCACCGTCGATCGCAGCGATCAACCATGGCGCCATTACCTTACACAACGTAAGGAAAATATTCGACGATCATTCCTTGACGCTGATCCCATGGATGATCAACGACTTCAGATGCGCGATAAGTTCGGCTTCTCCGAGCGCCTTGTTCACCGACGTGTGCAGGGTGACGGCACCGCGCATGGTGTCCATCAACGCACTCCCGTCGACCTCGGACCGCACCAGACCCTCGGCTTTTCCGCGTTCGATGAGTCGGACCCACAGTGCCCGGATCGGGGCCATGTACCGCGCCTCGACCTGCTCGACCAAGTCGGGCCGGCTGTAGAGCACGGACGCGACGCCCGGCATGCCGGCCAGGTAGGCGGGATCCGATTGGACGCGGACCATGCCGGTGATCAGGCTGGTCAGCGCGTCGGCGAAGGGGAGTTCGTCGACCGCGGGATATTCGCCGGGAACGGAGAAGATGGCGTCCTCAACCAGCGCGAACTTGCTGCCCCAGTGTTCGTAGACGAAGGGCCGAGACACCCCGGCATGACGCGCGACGCCGGCCAGCGTGATTTCGTCGTAGCCGTTGGCGATCAACAGTTCACGGGTGGCGGAGATGACCGCCGCGCGGCGCTGCATGTCGCGCGGGCGCCCACGCGTGGCGTCGGACTCGTCGGCCCTGATGACCGGCGCGTCCCGCCGCTGTCGCGCTGCGCCGCTCGGCGTCATCGTCGAACCATACCCACTCAGGCGGCCGCGGTGACCGAGAGATTTGAACGGGTTTCCGTCGCCGAAGCTGACTTCAGTCAGAATTCAGGTGCCTGTTCGAATGCCGCTACCCCGTTGCATGCGGTCAGGTTCTTTGGAATGCCGTTCCCGGCGAGCACAGTGTGCCGATATGCTTCTGACTCAAGTCAATCAAAGGAGCCTGATGTCTGACCGAACCTATCGAGTCATTCAGTGGATGACCGGCGATGTCGGGCAGGTAGGCGTGCGGCACTTCGCCGAGAACCCCGTATTCGATCTCGTCGCGGTGCTGGTGCACAGCCAGGACAAAGTCGGCAAGGACGCCGGCGAGATCGCGGGGATCGCGCCGATCGGCATCACCGCGACGGACGACATCGACGCGATCGTCGCGACGGACGCCGACTGCGTGTTCTACACGCCGATCATCATGGACACCGACACGGTCTGCCGATTGCTGCGCTCGGGTAAGAACGTCGTCACCACCAGCGGATTCTTCTATCCCTCACCAGATTTCGCGGCCGACGGCGACAAGATTCGGCAGGCCTGCCGGGACGGCGGCACATCGTTTCACGGCGGCGGCATCCATCCGGGCTACGCAGGCGACATCCTGCCCCTGACACTCGCCCGGGTAACCAGCAGGATCGACAAGCTCGAAGTCTACGAAGTGGTGAACGTGCTCACCGACGCCCCGCTCGACCACATCGACTGGCTGGGCTTCGGCAAGGAGATGGACAAGTTCCTCACCGAGCCAACCATTCTCGGCCTCGGCACGCCGTTCTTCGCGCAGTCGATGTACATGATCGCCGACGGCCTTGGGGTGCGGATCGACGAAGTGACCTCGGATGTCAGAGCCGCCGCCGCGACCGAGGACATCCCGCACGACCTCGGCACGATACCTCGCGGCACCGTCGCAGCCCAGCATCACGAGTACACGGCCTGGGTCGACGGCAGACCGCTCATCGTCTTCCACGGGATATACCTGACTAGTGGTCCCGACCGGATCGAGCCCGCGTGGGATTGGGGCAAGACGCGGTACCGGATCGTCATCCACGGTGATCCGCCAAGCGAATTGACGTTGGAAGGCGTCGACGGGCCGGACGGCACCATGGCTCATCCCGGCTACAACTGGACCGCGATGGGCGCAATCAACGCGATACCCGATGTCTGCGATGCGTCATCCGGTTGGCTCACCCATTTCGACCTCGGGCTGATCCGGCCCAAGGGGCTAGTGCGCAAGTGAGACAGGACGACTGATGCCCTACAAGATCGATCCGGATTCGCTGCACAAGATCGCCGAACAAGTCGTCGGCCTACCGCTGGAGGACGGCGAATTGATCACGCGGGCAATCGAATTGATCGCCGCTGAATATCCAGACCTCGTCGATCCGACCCCGGGCCGATGGGTGGGCAGCAAGGCCGGCGGGATCCTCGGCAAGGTCCGCTTTCTCTACTTCGGCCCTCGTGAGTACATCGTTATTTTCGGTTCACCCACTGGCACACAAGGCTTTTCGGGCCGCTACAAGCACGTGGACATCCACAAGTTCCTGATGGCCGGGCGAATTGACTCCTACGATCTCGAGACCGACGACACGAGACCCATGACGCTGATGCCCGGTGAACACACCTGCCTTGAGAGGGGCCGCGCGAGGGGTCTCACGATTCATCCCGGCTCTTGGCACATCGAGTACGGCCGCGGGGCCGTCGCCACCACGCTGCCGTTCGCAATGGTGGACACGCTGTTGGTGTCACTGGAACTCGAATCCGTCCGCCGCTCCACGGTCGAGTTCGCCAAGCTCGTCTCCCGACGATTTCGCCGCTGACTCAGACGCCAACCTCATGACGGCGAGTTTGGTTGCCCCCGCACCGTTTGGCTTCATACATCGCGTTGTCGGCGTCGGCAACCAGCTGGCGAAACGCTTGGTGGGCATGGTGGGAGGCGATGTTGCGCAACGCCAGGGTGGCGATTCCGACGCTGGCGGTCACCGGCGCACTGGTCGCGGCGACGGCATCGCAGAGGTGTCGACCCCAGTCGGGCTTCTGTTCGGCGGTCACGATGTCGGCGACCAAGAATTCCTCGCCGCCGACGCGACCGACGACAGCGGTGTCGCCGCAGGCAGCGTTCAAGGCGCCGGCTACCGCGACGAGCGCTTGATCGCCAGCGGCATGCCCGTGCGTGTCGTTGAGCATCTTGAAGCGGTCCAGATCGAGTATCGCCACCACCAAAGACATGTGGGCGGAGCTGACCAGCATCCGCCCCACGACGGCCCGATCGCAGGCCCGCCGATTCAGCAGGCCGGTCAGCGGGTCGCAGTTGGCTCGCAGTAAATCCAACCCAAGTGCGCGCACCACGATCTGGATGGCACACGGGACGATCACGTTGAGTTCCATGACCAGAAAGAAGCCGGAAAACGCCAGGACCACTTGACCGGTACCGGCCACCAGCGCTGCTTGCCAGGCAGCAATTGCGATGGCCAGCCAAAAGTTCAGGGCCATGTACTTGGCGGTGTGAAAGAACGCGATATAGCCGCCGGGAACGGCCAGCGCCGAGCACGCCATCAGGGCGACCAACGGCTCGGGTTGCCACACGCAGCCGATGGCGATGATCACGCTGCCGGTGAGAATGAAGAAAAGGGACTGGCGCCGAGTGGGCCACCCGCGCAGCCAGAGCACCGCCATACTAATTCCGATCGCGGCCGCCAGCACGGAATACGCCAGCGCCGCAGGCCGGTAGGCGGGGGCAGGGCCCACCCACTCGTTGGCCGGGACCAACACCAACGAGGCGGCCACCCCGGCCATCAGCCTGCGGGTGTTGACACCCAGCCCGTGGGCTTGCAAATAGCCTGTCAGCCAATCGAAGTGGTCGGCCTGTCGCCACCACGCCGCTAGCCACCCCATTGGTTCGCCCCTCCCACCTTCTCTGCCGCACGAAGCCCACTGCCGGCGACCACTGCGTGAGCTGGGTCACAGTAAATAGGATCGTAAGTTCCAATTGCAGGGAATTGACCAGAACGCCGGGGTGGATGCCATTTGCCTGCACACCACTGGGGCGATGCGGCAACCGAGCGCGGCGGCGGGTAAGGGTTCAGTCACCCGTGAAAGCCAGTCCCACCTGCGATTCTCGCCATTGCGGGCTCACACCCGACTGCTAGCCGTCGCCCAGCCCGCGACTAGCA
Organism: Mycobacterium sp. Aquia_213; assembly: GCF_026625985.1. Classification (NCBI taxonomy): domain Bacteria; kingdom Bacillati; phylum Actinomycetota; class Actinomycetes; order Mycobacteriales; family Mycobacteriaceae; genus Mycobacterium; species Mycobacterium sp. Aquia_213. The sequence goes on along the minus strand of NZ_CP113116.1, from coordinate 231,640 downwards.
GCCGAGCATAAAAGTAGAGCATGAAAACAGCCATCGACCACCCCGCGCAGGAAAAACAATCAGCCGCCCGTCGGCGTCGACAAGTACGTGCGGTGCAAGTGATCTTCGCCGGGGCCGCAACCATCGCGGCGCTCGCGCTGCTCAACATGGCGCAGCCCGGCGCCCCGGCCACCGATCTCGCAGCGCCGCCTCTCGCTGGCGTTGGCTTCGCCACAGACGACCCATCGGATCCGGGCTGGGCCCCTCAACCGGATCCGGGGACTTTCCCGACGAATCCGGGCTGGAGCTCGCAATCGGATCCGGGTTGGAATGCCGATCCGGGTTGGGACTTTCAGCCGGCTCCCGAGAACTAACCGTTGCAGCTTTGGCGGTGGCGGAAGGGTTAGGCGTTGGCCAGCCCCGTCGCCGTGACCTCCCGGGTCACGATTGGCTGAGATACACTGCCCGCGTTGCTATGAAGCGGAAAGCTGATGTCGAAGGGCGCCGCCGCATTCTGTGTGATGCCGCGATCCAACTCCTTGCCGACGAAGGTGCCAAGGGGCTCACGCACCGCAAAGTGGAGCAACAGGCAGGGCTGCCCGACGGTACGACGTCATCGTATTTCCGCACCCGTTCGGCGTTGCTCCGTGCAACTGCTGAGCGTGTGGCCGAACTGGACGCTGCCGAATTCGAAACCGTCATGCAACGGCGCGCACTGGCGGAGGCCACAACGACCGCCACCACTTTGTCACTACTCGCCGACATGGTGATCCGTTCGGCGACCGGGCCCGGCCTGGATCGGTCGCGGGCGCGCTACGAACTGGCGTTGCATGCGCACCGAGACGAAGTGCTGCAGCGGGCCATTGAGGACGCGATTGCGGGTTTCGTAGCGCTGAGCGAAGAGGCCGTCACACAGCTGCAGCCCGGCCCTGTCGATCGCGCTCTCGTGGAGAAGCAGGCCCGCGCGATCACGACCTTCATCAACGGCGTGATCGTCCGGCAGGTATTTGGACATCCGGGCGTCGACAGCGCCGAGGAGCTCACCCAGCTGCTGCACGCGCTGGTCGCCGGAGTCGCCGCCTCCCATCACGTGCACAACGGCCAGTTCTGACCGATCCGCCCCGACCGATAGCGTCCGACCCGCACGCCAGGAGTTTTCTACAATCGTAGTAATCTATTCCTACATTTGTAGAAATCGTGTTACCGTCTGGGCTCATGCGATTCGTTCTCGTGCATGGCGGCTTTCACGCTGCATGGTGCTGGGAGCGGACCATCCCCGAACTGAACCGCCTCGGGCACGACGCGGTGGCCGTCGACATTCCCGGCCACGGCACGCGCCTTCACGAGGAATCCACGCTTGCCAACCGACGCGACGCCATCGTTGGCGTTCTACAGCCAGGAGATGTTCTGGTCGGCCACTCCGGAGGTGGTTTCGACATCACCTTGGCCGCAGATGCAGCCAGTGACCTCGTCGCCCACATCATTTACTTGGCGGCCGCGCTGCCTCGTGAGGGTCGCACCTATCCCGAGGCGATGGCGATGCGCAACTCCGAGGACGGTTCGTTTGACGCCGACGTCGGAGAGATGTTCGGCCACTTGCATTTTGGCGACGACGGCGCCATGAGCTTCGCCACCTTCGAAGGCGCGTGGAAGTACTTCTACCACGACTGCGACGAGCAAACCGCACGATGGGCGTTTCAGCGGTTGTGCCCGGAGCGGTTCGGCGACACGACGACCACGCCCGTATCGGTACCCCATTTCTGGGCAGCCGACCTGCCCCGCAGCTACATCCTGTGCCTGCAGGATCGCTCCAAGCCGCGGTGGCTCTCCGATGTTGTGATCAAGCGCCTTGGCGTCGAACCGCTGACCATCGACTCCTCGCATTCACCGTTCCTGAGTCGGCCGGCTGAGCTTGCCGGACTGCTCGTCGCCGCGACGGCCACCACACCGATAGGTCCACTAATCCCGCCGTAATCGCACTGGCGAGGAGCTGCTGGTTTCGCTGTCGATTTACGGCTCCGACGGCACCTTCAACCCATCAGGTTAGGAGAGGTTGGGAAAAGGAAAGTGACGGATCACCCCGGGCCCCGCCCCTTTGACCGGTCTGAAACCGCAAGTGCGGCAACGCCAGTCGCGGCTTCTGCCACAACAATGATCGCCCGGGTTGTGGTTCGGCGGGTGTTGGTCGTGGGCTGTTGTGTGGTGTTGACGGCGACAGGATGCGCATTTCATGGTCTGAATTCGCTGCCGTTGCCGGGCGCGGTCGGACGTGGGCCGGGGGCCACCATCTATCACGTCGAGTTGCCGAATGTTGGGACGATGGAGTCGAATTCGCCGGTGATGATCGACGACATCATCGTCGGCAGTGTCGGCGAGATGCGGGTGCAGGGCTGGCATGCCGATGTTGAGATCTCAGTGAAGCGCGATGTGGTCGTGCCGGCCAATGTGGTGGCCAGCGTCGGTCAGACCAGCCTGTTGGGGTCGATGCATGTCGAGCTCAATACCCCACTCGGGCAGTCGGGCAGCGGACGGCTGCAGCCCGGCGCCACGATCCCCCTGAGTCGGTCGACCGCCTATCCGTCGACCGAGCAGACCCTGTCGTCGCTGGGCGCGGTCGTCAACGGCGGAGGACTGGGACAGATCGGGGAGGTCGTCCACAATTTCTCTGCCGCCCTGTCCGGGAACGAGGGCGCGGTGCGTGATCTGATCACTCGCCTCGACACGTTCGTGGGGACCCTGGACGATCAGCGGGACAACCTTGTTGAGTCCATCCGGGCGCTGAACCGGCTGTCCGGCACCTTCGCCGAGCAGCGCGACGTGCTGACCGAGGCGCTGCGCAAGATCCCGCCCGCGCTGGATGTGTTGATCAAGGAGCGCCCGCGGCTGACGGCGGCTCTCGATCACCTTCGCGTGTTCAGCAACACCGCGACTCGGTTGGTCAACGACGCGCAGGACGACCTGGTCAAGAATCTGAAGAACTTGGAGCCGACCCTCAAGGCACTCGCCGACGTGGGACCGGAGTTCGGCGCGGCGATCGCGGCGGGCTTTGTGTTCCCGTTCACCCAGAACTTCGTCGACCGAGCAGTCCGAGGCGACTACTTCAATGTTAGTTTCGATTTCGACCTGACGATTCCACGGCTCAGGCGGGGACTGTTCCTGGGGACCCACTGGGGGCAGCCGAGCATGCCGGAGCCACCGGTGCCTGGGGACCCGTATCGCATGAATTACACCCTCGATCCGCTGCATAATCCCGTGCGGCCACCGTGGATCGATCCCAATGCGCTGCCCCTGCCCGGGCCTCCACCTGGTGTTCCACTGCCGGGGCCGCCGCCGGCAACAGCACAGACGGGAAGTGGCGGGTAGTTTCTACCTGCGATTGCTCGCCGATAGCTTTGGCACCTCAGAAGTCCTAGCCGAGCTGACGCAGGAGCCTACTTCAGCATGCTCCCCGCATCGATGGTGACGGGAAGACCTGTGATGTAACGGGATTCATCGGAGGCCAGGAACAGCACCGCGTTGCTGATGTCCAGGGGCTCGACCCATCCGATCGGGAGGACGTGCATGAACTGCGCGGCGACCTTGAGATCATCTGGGCCGGGACTCTCCAGATCGGGCCGAAACAGTTTCATCGTTCCCTCGTTCATGAACATCGGCGTGTTGACGTTGGTGGGGTGAACGGAGTTCACGCGGATGAAGTGTTGGCCAAGTTCGACGGCGAAGGTACGCATCAGGCCCACGACGCCGTGTTTGGCGGCGATGTAGTGACCGGTGTGCGGGTAGGCCTTCAGGCCGCCAACCGAGCTGGTCAGGATGATGGATCCACCTTGCCCTTGCGAAATCAGGTGTGGAACACCGGCTTTGACGGTTTTCCAGACTCCCGAGAGGTTGACGTCGATCATGTCTTGCCAGTCGCCTTCGCTGGTCTTGTCTAGGGTCTGGCCGCCGTTGCCGATTCCAGCATTGGCGCAAATGATGTCCAAGCGGCCGAGCTGCTCGACACCGCTGTCGACTGCCGCCTTAAGAGCGTCGTAGTCGCGCACGTCGACTTCGGCGGTCACGACTCGCCGGTTGAAACCTTTGATGAGGTCGGCGGTCTCAGCGAGGTCATCCGGTACCGATGGCGGGATCTCGCTGTTGCTGCTGATTGGCTTACAAATGTCGACGGCGATAATGTCGGCGCCTTCTTGGGCTAGACGCACCGCGTGACTGCGTCCCTGGCCGCGGGCCGCGCCGGTAATAAACGCAACCTTGCCCTCAACGCGTCCACCCATGACTGCACCTCACTGCTCCCAAGCCGGATCTGTCAGTGGCCCGGCGCGCTGATTGTTCTCAACAAATTAGTTTGTCGATCGATCAGGAATCCTGACACCGCTTCGGTCCGGTTGTCAACAGACGTCGACGAACGGCGTCCGATAGCTCTGCAGACAGCGAACGCGACTGCCGCTCTCCCCGGAGCGCCAACAGGCGCTAGCTGCGCTGCATCGACCCGGGCGCAGCTGCCTTTAGCAGGCTGATCTGACGTTGGACGAAGGCGCGCAATTCATCGTGGCCTTGGGTGACGCCGACGGCGTTCTCGTTGCACAGGCTGCGCGCGGTTTGCGCGATCAGCATCGAGATCGCGGCTGGTGGATACTTCTCAAGATCGATGTCGTTGGCGCGCAGCACCATCGTGACGGCCGCCGTCTCGATGTCGCGGACACGTTCGGCGTACGCTTTGAGCTCGGCTCCAATTGACTTGCGGTGGTTGGCTAATGCCATGAACTCGGCGTTGAGAGTCGTCAATGCGGGATCGCTGTTCATCAGCCACAGCGCCTGGAGGGGATCGTCATCGGCGAGCAGGGCTCGCATCCGCACCAGCGCAGCCTCCGCGCCGGCGCGCAGCACGTCCAGGAACAGGTCGTCCATCGTCGGAAAGTAGTAGTAAACCAGCGCCTGCTTGACGCCTGCCTCGGCGGCCACCCGCCGTGACGTGGCCGCGGCATAGCCTTCATCGCGCATGATCCGGGCGGTCGCCTCGATCAACTTGCTGCGGGCCCCAGCATCACCGTTCCTTTTGCTGCGCGGAGTCGGCACTGTGTTGGCCAGCTCCCGGTTGCTTGACCGGGCCGCGCGGGACGTGGTAGGCATACCGCATCCTAGCAATTTGGTCGATCGATCAGTTATGAAGCCGCGAAGTAGAGCGTAACGGATGGAGGGTCCATGCCGACCGCGCCGAAGAGCGCCGCCGACGGTAAAGGTCGGCGACGATGACCGCACACCTTCGCGTGCGGGTGGATCCCGGCCTATGCGAGGCGCATGCCCTGTGTATCGAGATCGCCCCCGAGGTCTTCGACCTCGGCGATGACATCGCGACTTGCGATGAGACGCCGAAAGAGTCCTCACAGCACAACGTGGAAGCCGCCGTCGCCGCCTGTCCCCGTCAAGCCATCAGCATGGTCGTCGAAGAGACGTCACCATGATGCAGCTTGTCGCCCTGATTTCTTCGGCCCCGGAAAGGATCTGGACTAAATGACCGATCTCGCTGACGTCGACTACTTCACCGACGCCGACATCGCGCAAGACCCCTATGAGTACTGGGATTATCTGCGCAGCCAGGGGCCGGTGTTCCGGGAGCCGCACCATGGGGTGGTGGCAGTCACCGGCTACCAGGAGGTCCAGGCCGCGTTCAAAGATGTCGAGTCGTTCTCGGCGGTCAACGCGATCGGCGGCCCGTTCCCGCCGCTGCCTTTTACCCCCGATGGTGATGACATCAGCGACCAGATCGAAGCCCATCGCCACCAGTTCCCGATCTTTGAGCACATGGTGGTCATGGATCCCCCCGAACACGAGAAGGCGCGTTCCCTGTTGGGGCGGCTGCTGACTCCTCGTCGGCTGCAGGAAAACAAAGACTACATTTGGCAGCTGGCGGACCGGCAGTTCGATGAGTTCATCGCCAACGGCCACTGCGAATTCCTCGGCGAGTACGGCAAACCCTTCGCGACATTGGCGATCGCGGACCTACTCGGAGTTCCCTACGAGGACCGCGCGGAGATCCGCCGCAATCTCGGTGCGGGTAATGCACCCGGCGCCAGGGTCGGCGCCCTGGATCACGAGCCGGTGGGCAGCAACCCGTTGCAGTATCTCGACGAACTGTTCAGCGGCTACATCGCCGAGCGGCGCCAACAACCTCGCGAGGACGTGCTCACCGGATTGGCCACCGCCACATACCCCGACGGCTCGACGCCACCGCTACTGGAGGTCGTCAGGCCGGCCACCTTTTTGTTCGCGGCCGGCCAGGAGACTGTGACCAAACTTCTCAGCTCGGCAGTGCAGATCCTTGGTGACCAACCCGAGCTACAAGAGCGTCTGCGTGCTGACCGGGATCTGATCGGCGCGTTCATCGAAGAGGCATTGCGCATGCAGAGCCCGACCAAGATCGACTTCCGGCTGGCGCGTAAGACCACCACGTTGGGCGGGGTACCTATCCCGGCGGGCACGGTGATCATGCTGTGCCTGGGTGCGGCCAATCGCGATCCGCGAAAGTTTGACAATCCCAACGAGTTCCAGGTCGACCGCAAGAACGTGCGTGAGCATATCGCCTTCGGTCGCGGTATCCACACTTGCGCGGGTGCCCCGCTTGCGCGAGTGGAAGGACAGATCACGATCAACCGCCTACTCGACCGGACGCGCGAGATGAGGATCACTGAGGCCAAGCACGGTCCGCCCATCAAGCGCCAATATCGCTATGAACCTACGTTCCTGCTGCGTGGGCTTACCGAGCTGCACATCGAGTTCACCCCGGAACACTGACCATCACCGATGAGCCGCACTCTTGACCGAGGGATTTTGCCATGACCGTGCAGTCCATCCTTGACGAGATCCGCCACCGACCCGGGACGGGTGAAGTGATTCCGATCATCAACCCCGCGACCGAAGAGCAGATCACCGAATTCACTGACGGTGGTGCTGCAGCGGTCGACGAGGCCGTCGCCCAGGCCCGCGCCAGCGTCGGTGCGGGGACCTGGCGCGGACTGCCCGGGAACGAGCGGGCCAAAGTCTTATGGCGCGTGGCCGATTCGATTGACCAGTACGCCGACGAACTCGCCCAAATCGATTCGCTGAATACCGGTATGCCCTACAAGCAGGCGTCGTTGATCATGTCCACCAGCGCCGAGACGTTCCGCTATTACGCGGGCTGGTGTACGAAGGTCAACGGCATCGCTCACGACATCCAGCAGACCGGCGGCATCACCGGCGCGTACTCGACCATGCACGCCTACACCCTCAAGGAACCCTACGGTGTGGTCGGACTGATCTTCCCGTGGAACGGCCCGGTATTCAACGCGTGCACCAAGCTCGCGCCTGCACTCGCTGCCGGTTGCAGCTGTGTGGTCAAGCCTGCCGAGGAAACCCCTCTTTCGGCGCTGCTCCTGGAAAAGATCCTCACCGAAGCCGGGATTCCTGACGGCGTGGTCAATCTGGTGATCGGATACGGACACACGGCTGGCGCGGCGATCACCGCCCATCCGGGCATCGAGAAGGTCGCCTTCACCGGCTCAACCGAGGTCGGCAAGCAGATCGTGCAGGCCGCGGGTGGCAACCTCAAAAGAGTCATGCTCGAACTCGGCGGGAAATCACCGGTGCTGATCTACGACGACGCCGACGTCGACACCGCGATCATGATGGCCGCAATGGGCATCTTCATCCACTCCGGTCAGGGCTGCATCAGCGGATCACGCATCTTCGCCCAGCAGGGCATCTATGAGCGGGTCGTCGAAGGCGTTGCGAACCTGGCGAACTCGGTCAAGCTGGGCGGCCCCACTGACGACAAGGCACTCATCGGTCCAATTATCAGCGAAAAGCAGCTCACCCGCGTGATGGGCTTCATCGACGAAGGCAAGCGCGACGGGGTGCAAGTGGTAACAGGGGGTGACCGGCTCGACCGTAACGGCTACTTCGTTCAGCCGACCGTGCTCACCGACGTCGACCCCGCCATGAGGCTCTATCAGCAGGAGATTTTCGGTCCGGTGGTCGCGGTCCTGCCGTTCGATGACGACGACGAAGTGATAGCGCTGGCCAACAACTCCGACTACGGGCTGGCCGCTACCGCGTGGACCAAAGACATCAGCCGCGCACACCGATTGGCAAAGTGCCTGCAGGCCGGCACCATCACCCTCAACTGCCAGATGGTGTTCGACCATTCGATGCCGTTCGGTGGACACAAGCAGTCCGGCTGGGGCTATGAGTGGGGCCGCGACGGCATCGAAAGCTTCATGCAAACCAAGACCGTATACGCGCAGCTCTGAGGCACCCGGATACCCAGGCCGACGATCACCCAGACCGAGGATGGCCCATCAGGGCCAGCGCCGCGTCGGCGGCGTCGAGAACGGCACCCGCGTGTGCCGAAGCCGAGTCGGCGAGGTCAACGATCAGTCGCGCATCCTTCTGCAGTAGCGGTCCCGCGTATCCGGCAAGCTGGCCCAATCCGCCGGTACCGTTGATTACGTTGAGCGCGAAGCTATTTCCGCTACCGCGCGAGACAACTTCGCTGAGACCCTCCGGGGATACGCCGAGGGTCTTCGCGAGCGATAGGCCATTAGCCGCCGTTCCCAGGTTGGCGGTAAAGATCAGATTGTTCAGTAGCTTCGCGGTCTGCCCGGACCCCAGCTCGCCAAGGTGCACGACTGGGTCGGCATAGGTCTGCAAGACTGGTCGGCAGCGTTCGACGACCGCCGTGTCCCCACCGACCATCACCAGCAGACGCCCTTCGGATGCCGCTGCGCCGCCGCCGCTCACCGGGGCATCGATAACCGAAACATTCTGTGCGCCAGCATGCTTGGCGATCTCCCGGCAGGTGTCGGGATGCACGGTGCTATGCACCGCGATCACACCGCCCGGTTTAAGCCCCGCAAGCACTCCGTGCTCACCACCGGCGAGTTCTTCGATGTCGGCATCGCCAATGACGCACAAGCAGACCAGATCGCTTTCGGCGGCGAGTTCGGCTGGGGAGGCGGCGACCTTCGCCGGGGTGGCGGCAAACGGCTCCAACGTTGCCGCCCGGCGCGCCCACAGCGTCGTCGGGTAGTCGGCTTCGATGATCCGGCGCGCCATCGGCGCGCCCTGGCTGCCCAATCCGATGAATCCGACGCGCATCAACCGGCCTTCACAGCGCCGTGTCCGTGGTGGTCACCTGGTCACGCTCAGCCCATGCCGATGCGGATGTTCTTGGTCTGCTGAAACTCGCGCAGACCTTCGATGCCGCCGGTGCGACCGAACCCACTTTGCTTGTAGCCGCCATAGGGCCCTTGGGGTTCGATGTCGCTGAACTTGTTGACCCACACCGAGCCGGCTTCTAGTTGACGGGCGACGCGGTGGGCGCGATTGAGGTCGCGGGTGTGGATGAAGGCATTCAGACCGTAGGGAGTGTCGTTGGCGATCCGCACTGCTTCGGCGTCATCGCTGAACCTGATAAGAGACACCACCGGTCCGAATGTTTCGGTTTGCGCGAGTTCCGACGAGTTGTCCACGTCTCCGAGAACGGTTGGTTCGATGTAGTAGCCGCAGGCAAGTTCGCCCCCGATGCGATGCCAGCCAGTGAGAAGCTCACCGGCGCGGGCGCTGACGGCGTTGTCGATTGCCTGCAGTATCCGGTCGACGGCGGCCTGACTGATGACGGGTCCGAACATCACCGAGGGATCGAACGGGTCGCCGATTTTCGCCGCGTTGACGTTAGCCAGGAATTTCTCCACGAAGGCGTCGTAGATCGACTCGTGCACCAGCAGCCGGCTTGCGCAAGCACAGCTTTGACCCGACTGCATCAGCGGGCCTTGGTGGGCGGAGATCACGGCGGCGGTGTCCAGGTCAGCGTCTGCGAAGACGATGTTGGCTGACTTTCCCCCAAGCTCGGCAACAACGGGGGTGAGGTTGATCGCGGCCGATTGCAGGACCTTGCGCGCAGTAGCACCCCCACCGGTGAAATGGAGCTTGCCGATGCCGGGATGCTCTGCCAGCGCCTGCCCGCCGTCAGCCTGGGCGGGTAAGACGTTGACGAGCCCCGGTGGCAGGCCAGCTTCGATGCACAGTTCGCCAAAGCGCAACGAGGCCAGCGGCGCCACCTCGGATGGCTTGAAGATGACCGCATTTCCCGCGGCCAACGCCGGCGCCACGCACGCGCCCGCGACAACCAGGGCACCGTTCCAGGGAGCGATGACGCCGACGACACCATAGGGTTCACGCTCGACGAAATTGACATCGAACGATCCCGTGACCGGCGTGTTCGACCCGTGGGGTTTGTCAGCGTATCCGGCGAAGTAACGCAGGAACCGCTCCAAGAGCACCGAGGTCCCCGCCATAGAGACTGGGACGGCGTAGTCATGGACGTTGAGGGCGCTGAGCTCGGTGAATTTCTCCTGCACGGCATCGGCCAGGTCGATGAGCAGATCGCGGCGGCGATCCACGGTCAGCGCGACCCATTCCCGTTGGGCCTCGCGCGCCGACGAGACGGCATCGTCGATCTCTGCCGGCCCGGCGAGCACGATGGTCGCATTCGGCTGGCCGGTGGCCGGATAGATGTGCTCATGGGCTGCGCCGGATGACGTGGTGATCCGATCACCACCCACCAGGAGACCGACTGGCCCGGCGGGTGCGGCAGGCGGCACGGCCTCGATAGCAATCATGAGGTTTCCTGGGCTTCGGCCGCCCACTCACTCAGGATGCGCTGTTTCTGCTCGGTGATCACATCACCAAGGTGAGAGGCTTTGGCCCACCCGTAGTAGGCGGCGAAATGTAATGCTAATTCATCCATTTCGTCGAATGAGACATCACGACTTTTGAGTGCGGCATAGACGTGACTCAGGATCGGTATGGGTGCGTCCTGAATCGCCACGCATGCCACGGTCACGAGCCGTCGCTCTTTCATTCCCAGGCCCGGGCGCAGCCACATCTCACCGAACACGAAGTTCAAGATGCCCGCGCCGGAATACGGGTTGTCGCGGATCGGCACATACGGCATACAGTTGACGTCGCGAAAAGATTGCTCGCCGTCCAACAGTCGTTGCTCTGGGTCACTCGGAGTGGCCAGTGGCAGCAATGGTTCTGGCTCCGGTACCGACTCGCCGCGGTCGCGGTGGATGCGATCCCATTGTTCGTCGACGATCATGTTGAACCGCGACGCCTTCGGCCACCCGCAGTACACCGCGAAATGCAATACGGCTTCTCGTATTTCGATGATCGACAGGTCACCGCTGTTGAGGGACGCATAAACATGGTCGCGCAGCGGCTGCTCGGCGTCAGCAGCGGCCACGCAAGCCAGCGTGACGAAACGTCGATCTCGCCGGCTGAGAATCGGGCGCGACCAGATCTCGCCGAAGACGAAATCGAGCAGACCGGCGACGGCCGTGGGACTGCGGTCGGCGGGCGGATCGAAGGTCATCACCTCTGCGAACCAACGCCTGCCGCATTCGGAACGTTCGGTCTCGATTGCTGTCATCGTCTGGCTTTCTGCTCGAGATGCAGGCATTCACCGCAGGGTGACGCCGGCGTCAACCTTGAACTCGAGTCCGGTCACAAATCTTGACTCATCGGACACGAGGAACAACACTGCGTTGCTGATGTCGATCGGCTCCGCCATCACGGCAGGCAAGGCATTCAAGAAGATCGGGATTAAGTCCGAACGAGTTTCGGCCAGAATCTTCTGCATCGACTCCGGCCGCATGCCGGTGTCTACCCCGGTGGGGTGCACGGTATTGACCCGAATGCTCTGCGCCGCCAGCTCATTGGCCAACGCCTTGCTCAGTCCGACAACCCCATGCTTGGAGGCGGTGTAGGGCAGGTGCAACGGCGTGCCTTTAATGCCAGCCGAGGAGCTGATGAGAATCAAGCTGCCGCCCGCATCGAGCAGATGCGGCAACGCTGCAGCGCAGGTGTTCCAGGTGCCGATGAGATTAACGTCGACCACCGTGCGCCACTGTTCGGAAGTCGTTGAATCCCAAGTTCCGACGGTCAGAACACCGGCGTTGGCCACGGCCGCATCCAACCCGCCCAGCTCTTCCACACAGTCGGCGACCGCCGCCGCCAACGCGTCAGCGTCGCGGATATCGACCACCCGGGTGATGGCGTGGCGATCGTGCTTTTCGACCAGGCGAGCGGTCTCGTCAAGATCTTCCCGCGAGGCCAGTGGGTACTCCAACTCTGGCAGCGAAGCGCAGATGTCGACCAGGATGAGGTCGGCACCTTCCTCGGCCAGTCGCACCGCGTGACTGCGGCCCATTCCGCGCGCCGCCCCGGTGACCAATACACGCTTTCCCGCTACCCGTCCGATCGGGCGTGCTTCACCATCGATCTTGTTGCTACTCATAGCTTGTTGCAGAAGCCGGCATCGACCGGGAAGGTCACACCGGTCACATACTTGGCCTCGTCAGACGCCAGATAGGCGATTGCGGCACTGATGTCCGACGGCTCGAGCATCTCGACGGGCAGCGGGTTCTGCAGATGTGCACCCGATCCGGGATAGTTCTCCAAGAACTCCGTCATCGCAGGGTTCACGGCCATCATGGTGTTGACCGCAGTTGGGTGCACCGTGTTGACACGAATGTTGGCCGGCGCCAAGGCGTTCGCCAGCGTGCGCATCAGTCCAACGATGCCGTGTTTGGACGCCGAATAGCCCAACCCTCCGCCTTGCAGGCCCCCAAAGCCCTTTAGCCCTGCCGTGGAACTGGTGAAGATGATGACTCCGCCGCGGTTGCCGGCCAGCAGATGCGGGATCGCCGCCTGCGCGGAGTGATACGCCCCGTCGAGGTTTACCCCCACAACAGCTTTCCACTGAGCCAGCTCTTCTTCGATACTCAGCTCGCGGAAGCCCACTGGCGCAATTCCCGCGTTCGCCAGCACGATGTCGAGTCGCCCAAAGTGCTCGACACCGGCGTCCACCGCGGTTTTGATTTGATCGAAATCACGCACGTCGGCGACCGACCCCAGCATTTTGCCGCCCTCGGCCTCGACGAGGTCGACCGTCTCGTCGAGTTCGGCTCGGCTGGCCATCGGGTAGTGGTTGGCCGCGATGTCTGCACAGATGTCCACGCCGATAATGCTGGCCCCGTCGCGCGCCAAGCGAATCGCGTGACTGCGGCCCTGACCGCGTGCCACCCCAGTGATAAATGCGACCTTGCCGTCCAGGCGACCCATCAGACCTCGCTTCATTGCGCCGGCACGGCGACCAGTGGGTAGCAGTAACCGTGTTATCCCGAGTAGAGTAACCGCGTTACTCCTGGACGGCAAGGGTGTTGTGGACAGTGACCGATTTCGATGGCGCGCATGGTGAGACGGGGCGGCGCGACGCCCGAATTCTGGACGCGGTCGTGCAGATTCTGGAGATGAAGGGCTATGACGCCGTCCAATTGCGCGAAGTCGCCCGGCGCTCGCAGACGTCGTTGACCACCATCTACAAGCGGTACTCAAACCGCGATGAGCTGATCGCCGCGGCCGTGCAGATGTGGATGGACGAGCATCGATTCGCAAAGCTTTGGGGCCAGTCCCACGAGGTCGACGAATCGCTGTACGGCGGCCTAATGCGCGTGTTGCGCACCATTTTCCTCCCTTGGGAGGAGCACCCCGGCATGCTCACGGCTTACTTCCGTGCCCGGGCAGCACCGGGTGGGCAACAAATCGTTCGCCACGGCCTGGACATGGCTGTGCCCAAATTCTTCGAAGTACTCCGCGACGTCGACGATAGTTTCATTGCCGACCTCGACAGCATCATTTCCACCCTGGTATACGGGCTCCTGGGCCGCTTCACCGCCGGCGAGATCGCCGTCACCGATATCCTTCCGACCCTCGACCGCGCCGTGTGGCGCTTGACGAGTGGATACGAAACGCAACACCAGCACGCCGCCGATCAACGCCCGACAAATAGCGAGTTTCAAAGCCAATGAAAACCGTTGAGCTCGAATACTTTAGATTGCGAAGGTCACGTGCAAGGCGTTGATCCACTGCCGGAACACATCCTCGGTTTGTCGGCAAAAGATCGCAGCATATTGAACATCGCCGGCGCTGCAGCTCTCCTGCGAACCGATGATCTGCGTATCGAGATCGACAAAGCTCTAGCCAATGGCGTCACTGCAGACGAGGTCCGCGACATCATCGAGCAAGTAGCACTACACGCTGACTTAAGCCTCGCCGAGTGCGTCTGCATCGCCGAGCAATGTCTGGCTGATCCTGGACATTAGCCGGGCCCTAAAGTTCGGTCGGTTCGGATCCTGCGTTGTAGCTACCCGCGGTTTCCCGCTGATAGCTTTGGCGGTGGCGGAGGGATTTGAACCCTCGGACGGTTTTAGCCGTCACACGCTTTCGAGGCGTGCTCCTTAGGCCGCTCGGACACGCCACCGCCGAGCAGCTTACCCAACCAGCACCCGCTCACCCCAATCGCTGGCGGGCGAAGAACTCCTCCAGTGGCGCGGCGCACTCCGCGGCGAGCACACCGCCGCGCACCTCGGGGCGGTGATTGAGCCGACGATCGCGAACCACATCCCACAGCGATCCGACCGCTCCGGTCTTGGGCTCCCACGCGCCGAACACCAGCCGGGCAACGCGCGCCAGGACCAGGGCACCCGCGCACATCGTGCAGGGTTCGACGGTGACGGCCAGCGTGGCCCCCTCGAGCCGCCACCCGTCACCCAGCGCCGTGGCCGCCGCGCGCATCGCCAAGACTTCCGCGTGCGCGGTCGGATCACCAAGGGCCTCACGGGCATTCACCGCCCTGGCGAGTTCGGCTCCGTCGGGACCGATGATCACCGCGCCGATCGGCACATCGCGGGGGCCCGCCGTTGCGGCGGCCGCCAGCGCGGCACGGATCAGATCCTCGTCATCGATCACCGATTGAGGCGGTCGATCACCGCCGACAGCTGGTCGGCAAAGCCCATCTCCCGGGCGATGCGGCCCAATTGCTCGTCGGCGTAAAGGTCGGACTCGTCGAGGATGACACCCAGCACCGCCTCGGGCAGCCCGATGTCGGACAGCAACCCGAGGTCGCCTTCTTCGAACGGCTCCGCGTCCTCGAGGTCCTCGGGATCGATGTCGGCGTCCAGGTTGTCCAGAACTTCGGCCGCGATGTCGTAGTCCAATGCAGCCGTGGCGTCGGACAACAGCAACCGGGTTCCTGACGGTGCGGGGCGCACGATGACAAAGAATTCGTCGTCGATGTCGAGAAGCCCAAAGACCGCTCCCGCACTGCGCAGTTCACGCAGCTCTGTCTCGGCGGCAGCCAGACTCGTCAGCGAATTGGGGGCCATTACAGAACACCGCCACTGGCCCTCTTCGCGCACGACTGCGACGCCAAAGCCGTCCGGTATATCCACGGACGGGCCTTGCGTTGCGGCCCGCTCTCGTCCCATGGGCGCCTACGCTAGTCGTTGACCAGGCGGCTTGACCAGACAGCGCAAACCAGCGAGAGGACCTCGGGCCGCCGTTGTCGATCCAACTGTGCCAACCTTGGTCTGTGGCTCGGACGGCGGCGAGGACCCCGGTGTGTGTCCTCGGGTTGGGACTTATCGGCGGTTCGGTCATGCGGGCGGCCGCGGCCGCCGGCCGGGAAGTGTTCGGCTACAACCGCTCGGTGGAGGGTGCGCGCGGAGCACTCGCCGACGGCTTTGCGGCCACGACCGAGCTCACAGACACGTTGACCCGGGCCGCCGATACGGGCGCCCTGATCGTGCTGGCCGTGCCGATGCCCGCCCTGCCGGCGATGCTCGCCCATGTCAGCGAATTGGCCCCCAAATGCCCGCTCACCGACGTCACCAGCGTCAAAACGGCGGTGCTCGACGAGGTTGTCGCGGCCGGTCTGCAGGACCGCTTTGTCGGCGGTCATCCGATGACGGGCACCGAGAGCTCGGGGTGGGCGGCCGGCCACGCCGGATTGTTCACGGCGGCGCCGTGGGTGGTCAGCGTCGACGACCACGTGGACCCGGTGGTGTGGTGGATGGTGATGACGCTGGCGCTGGATTGCGGCTCGGTGGTGGTGCCGGCCAAATCCGACGAGCACGACGCCGCGGCGGCCGCCATCTCGCATCTGCCGCATCTGCTCGCCGAGGCGTTGGCGGTGACGGCCGCGGAGGTTCCGTTGGCCTTTGCCTTGGCTGCCGGGTCGTTCCGGGACGGCACCCGGGTGGCGGGCAGCGCCCCGGACCTGGTGCGCGCGATGTGCGAAAGCAACACCGCCCATCTGCTCACGGCGGTCGACCGCGTCATGGATCTGCTCAGCCGAGCTCGCGACTCGCTGGATTGGGACAACTCGGTGGCCGACCTCGTCGAGGCGGGCCATGCCGCGCGAACGCGCTACGACCGCTTCCCGCGCTCCGACATCTTCACCGTCACGATCGGCGCTGACAACTGGCGCGAAGAACTGGCCGCCGCCGGCCGGGCGGGCGGGGTGATCAGATCCGCTCTGCCAATCCGGGATAGTCCTCGATGAACCCTTCGGCGTCGACGGTCACGGTGGTGTCGGCGACCGGAGACCGCAGCTTGATCCCGTCGGGGCCGCCCTGCCCGGTGTAGCTCACCGTGGCCGCGGTGACGGTCATGTCGGGCACGTTGACGTAGACCACGGGCAAGGTGATCATTTCCGCCCGCTCGTGTAGCCCCAGCCGGCGGATGGGCAGCGCGTTGAAGAACGGACTGAACACCACGTCGACGTCGAGTGCGCCGTTGTATCCCTCACGTCGGTCGCCTTGGTGGTCGGTCACCATCCACATGTTTTCCTCGTCACGGGCGATGGCGAGCTGGCGTTCCCGCTCGGCGAGGGTGATCGTCAGCCCGAACCTCTTGGTGGCTCCACTCTCGTCGGTCTGCACCTCGTAGAAGGCACCGAAAGCCGGGTTCGTCGCGGTTGCCGCGGCCACGATGCGTCCGGTGGCCTTAATTCGCTTGCCGGACACCTGTACTCGCACCGATTCCATGCGGGAGATGTCCGGTGCGCGCCAGGTCAGCATCGCGGGCCAGACGTGCTCGGTCGGGTCAGGGGGGCTGTTCACACTCCCTACCGTAGGACGTGCCCGCCGGCCGCGGCAGGCTGGTCGGCAACTGGGGTCACCGTCACATCGTCGCGCCGATGAGGCCTGCGCAACCGTCCGGTGCCGGGCACCGAAACCCAGACGGCCATCGCGAGCAGGCCATCGAGGATCAGCGCCAGCCCGGCCACCATCAGCGCTCCGACCAGAGCGAGCTGGAATTCGCGTTCTTTGATCCCGTCGATCAGGTAGCGGCCCAGGCCGCCGAGGCTGGCATAGGCGGCCACGGTTGCGGTGGCAACCACCTGCAGCGTCGCGTTGCGCAGCCCGCCGAGAATCAACGGCATCGCGTTGGGCATCTCGACGCGCAGCAGCACCTGGGCCTCCGTCATGCCCATCGCCCGGGCGGCGTCGACCACCACCGGGTCGACGTTGGCGATACCCGCGTAGGTGCCGGCGAGCAGGGACGGCACGCCGAGCAGCATCAGGGCGACCAGCGGTGGGCCGAGGCCCAGCCCGAACAGCAGCACGCCCAGCAGCAGCACCCCGAGTGTCGGCAGTGAGCGCAGCCCGTTGACCGCACCCACCACGAGCAGCGTGCCGCGGCCGGTGTGGCCGATGACCATCCCGATGGGTATCGCGATCAGCGCCGACGCGCCCACCGCGACGGCGGTGTATTCCACGTGCTCCAAGATCCGCGCCGCGAGGCCGACCGGACCGGTCCAATTGTCGACGGTCAGCAGATAAGACACCGCCTGCTGGACGAAGTTCATCGCGCGCCCCCCACCACCGGGGCGAGGACGGATCGCCGGCGCGGGGCACTCGCGCGAGACCAGGGCGTGGCGAGCCGGCCGGCCAGCACGATCAGCATGTCGATGACGACCGCCAACACGAACAGCGCGATGATGCCGGCCAGGATCTGATCACTCTTGTCGGTCGCATACCCCTCGGTGAACCAGGTGCCCAGGCCGCCGATCCCGATCACCGAACCCACTGACACCATGGCGATATTGGTCACCACGACCACCCGCAACCCCGCGATCATCACCGGGATCGACAGCGGCAGTTCGACTTTCAGGATGCGTTTGACGGGCGAGTAGCCGACGGCGGTGGCGGCGTCACGCACCTGGGCCGGTACCGCGTCCAGCGCTTCGAGCACCGCGCGCACCATCAGCGCGGTCGTGTAGGCGGTCAGCGCGACCAGGACGTTGGCTGCGTCCAGGATCCGGGTTCCGATGACCACCGGCAACGCCACGAACAACGCCAGCGACGGGACGGTGAACACGACGCTCGCGGTCGCCGTCGTCAGCCGCCGCGCAATCGGTGCGTGCTGCACCAGCACGCCCAGCGGCACCGCGATCACCACCCCAATCAGCACCGGTACCAACGACATCCGCAGATGGATTACGGTCAACGTCCAGGCGTCGCCCAGGTGGGTGAGCAGGTAGTGCATGGTCAGCTCCGCCGCTGGGATTCGACCGCGGCCAGCACGTCGGCGGCCAGCACCCCGCCGATGACCTTGCCGTCGTCGTCGACGGCGATCCCCACTGTCGACGGCGACGACAGCGCCGCGTCCAGCGCGTGGCTGAGATTGCCGCCGGGCCGGAACAACGCGCCGACGGTGCTCATGCTGTCGGCCAGCGACGCACCACCGCCGTGCCGCCGCAGGCCCTCGCCGTCGATCCAGCCCAGCGGAAGGCCGTCGGCGTCGATGACCACCGCCCACCCGGCTAACGGACGTTCGGTGAGGCCGCTGACCGGGAGGGTGTCGACGGGGTGCAGCGGCAGGCCATTCGCATCGATCAACTGCAGCCACCGGTAGCCACGGCCGAGACCGATGAATTTCGACACGAAATCGTTGGCGGGCCGCGAAAGTAGTTGGGTGGGTTCGTCGTACTGCTGCAGCGCGCCACCGCGGCCGAGGATCGCGACTTGGTCCGCGAGCTTGAGCGCCTCGTCGATGTCGTGCGTGACGAACACGATGGTTTTGTGCAATTCGCTTTGCAGGCGGAGTATTTCGTTCTGCAGTTCGAGACGAACCACTGGGTCGACGGCCGAGAATGGCTCGTCCATCAACAGGATTGGCGGATCGGCGGCAAGCGCGCGTGCCACGCCGATGCGTTGTTGTTCACCACCGGAGAGCTGCGCGGGGTAACGGTTGGCGAGTTTGGAGTCCAGCCCGACGCGTTCGAGCACCTGGTAAGCCGCCTTGCGGGCCTCCCGGCGGGACTGCCCCCGCAGCACCGGCACGGTCGCGACGTTGTCGATCACCCGTTGATGCGGCATGAGCCCGGCGTGCTGGATGACGTAACCGATTCCGAGCCGCAGCTTCACCGGGTCGACGGTCGAAACGTCCTCCCCGTCGACGGTGATGGTGCCCGACGTCGGCTCGATCATTCGATTGATCATCCGCAGCGCGGTGGTTTTGCCGCTTCCCGAGGAGCCGACGAAGACCGTCAGCTTGCCGTTGGGGACCACAAGGCTCAGCCGATGGACAGCGGTGGTCCCGTCGGCGAATGTCTTGCAGACATCGTCGAACACGATCACCGTGCCACCCCCCAGCCGACCGTCATTATGTAAGCGGGTGGTTGAAGCCGTTGTCCCGCACCCAGTTTCGTGCTGCCTGGTCGGGATCGATGCCGGAGTTGCCTGCCACGGCCGCGTTGAGTCCGGCCAGACCGGCGGTGGTCAGCTTCGCCGAGACGGCATCCAGGACATTCTTGAGCCGATCGGACTTCTTCTGCGAATTCACCAGCGGCACAATGTTGCCCGCCACGAAGTTGTGCTCAGGATCTTCGAGCACCACCAGATGGTCTTGCGGAATCGCCGGCGAAGTCGTGAAGATGTTGGCAGCGTTCACCCTTCCCTCGACCAGCGCGCGTACCGTCACCGCGCCGCCACCGTCGTTGATCGCGACGAAGTTACCGGGACTGATGTTGAGCGAGTATTTCTGTCGCAGCCCGGGCAGGCCGGACGGGCGGTTCTCGAAGGCCGAGGGTGCCCCGAATTTCACATCCGGCGAGTGGGCGGCCAGGTCACCGATGGTTTTGAGGTTCCACGCGGCGGCGGTTCCGCCGGTGACGCTGACCGTGTCAGTGTCGGAGGCCGGGGACGGCGTCAGAACCGACAGGTCACCCGGCAATTTCTGGTAGAGCTCCAATTCCACGGCGTTGAGCATGGTCGCGGTCGAGTCGGGGGCGAAGTAGCGCAGCAGATTGCCGACATATTCCGGTACCAAATCGATGGAATGGTCTTTGAGCGCCGGGATATACGTCTCGCGGCTGCCGATGCCCATCCGCCTTCCTACGTCGAAACCGTTGGCCTGCAACGTCTGTGCATAGATCTCGGCAATGATCTGAGATTCCGGGAAGTCAGCGGACCCGACAACGATGGATTTCATGCTGCGGAGCTCCGGCGCCAGCGGATCGGAATTGCTGCAGGCCGCAACCAGGCAGGCGACCGCGAAGCACGCTGCCGCGGGGATGATCACGCGGTGCGAGCGCCGCAGCATCCTCATAACGCTGACAGTAATGGCATATCCGGCCCGACGCTGTGGCCATGAAGCAGGCGGTTTGCGCGGTTTGGTTTCATTCTGGGCAGGATCGGACAAAGATAGATCCATGAGCAGCACCGACCCTGGCTTGCCCGGTAACCCGCCGCCTAAGCCCACTCCGGCGCCTCCCGCCAAACCCGTCGCAGCGCCTACCGCTAAGCCCGTACCAGCGCCTCCCCCGGCGCCCCATGCGGGCGCGAAACCACCCAAAGAGCCGGCCATCGGGTTCACCCGAGCCGGCGCGCTGTGGTCGGCGCTGACCGCCGGCTTCCTGATCCTGATCCTGTTGCTGATCTTCATCACCCAGAACACGACGTCGACGCCGTTCCAGTTCCTGGGCTGGCGTTGGAGCCTGCCGCTGGGCGTGGCCGTCCTGCTGGCGGCAGTGGCCGGCGGCCTGCTCACCGTGGCCGCCGGCACCGGGCGGATCCTGCAGCTGCGTCGCGCGGCCAAGAAGCATCACGCGGCGACCGCGCGCGACTAGCCCGGCAGTTTGGCCAGTTCCGCCAGTCCGCGAGAGATCAACGGCGCGACCACCTCCGGCATGTGATCGGAGTCTCTACCGCCGGCCTGATCCGCCATGCGCCTGCGGAAGTCGATGCCCGCTGCGATGATGGCGAGCTTGAAGTACGCCAACGCCATGTAGAACTCCCAATGCGCCAACGGCAATCCGGAGACAAGCGAGTACCGGTCGGCCAGCTCGTCGGCCGTCGGCAGCAGCGGCGAAGTCCAGGCGGCCTGCGCATTGACGATCAGATCCAGCGCCGGGTCCCGGTATACACACATCAGGGCCGCGTCGGACAGCGGGTCCCCCAGCGTCGAGAGCTCCCAATCCACCACGGCGCGCACCCGCGTCGGGTCGTCGGCGTCCAGGATGGTGTTGTCGATCCGGTAGTCGCCGTGCACGATCGAGGTGCGGCTCTGCGGCGGAATGGCTTGCTGCAGACCGGAATGCAGCCGTTCGACGTCGGCGTCGCGATGGTCGTCGGGCAGCCGCACCAATTCCCATTGCGAGCCCCAGCGGCGCACTTGGCGTTCCAGGTAGCCGCTGGGCTTGCCGAAATCGGCCAGTCCCACGGCATTCGGGTCGACGGTGTGCAAGTCGACGAGTACCCGGACCAAGGCGTCCACGCATTTGTCGATCACGGTGTGGTTGAAGGCTTCGAGTTGGGCGCGCCGTCGCACCACCTGCCCGGCGACAAACTCGACGATCTGGAACGGCGCGCCCAGCACCGAGTCGTCCTCACACAGCGCGATCGCGCGCGCCACTGGAACGGGCGTGTCCTGCAGTGCCGCCACCACTTTGTACTCGCGGGCCATATCGTGCGCCGACGGGGTCAACCCATGTAGCGGTGGACGGCGCACCAGCCAGTTCGTTTTGTCGTCATAGACGCGGAATGTCAGATTGGAGCGGCCGCCGGAGATGAACTCCCCACGCAATTCACCGTCGCGCTCGATACCGAGAGAACGCAGGTACCGGTCCAAGGCGGGCAGGTCCAGCCCGTCGAGTCGATCAGCCGAAGTCACCGAACTTGTTTACCATCGCTGATTGCGGGGCAACAGGTCCCACACGTGTTCGATGCCGTTGACTCCCGCCACGGTCGCCTGACCGGTCCGCGAGTAGAGCAGGCGGGTCACCGATGCGTAGTCGACGGGAAACGACAACAACCGTGTCGTCCCGAGGATTTCGTGCAGGAGCAGGTTGATCACCCCACCGTGGCTGAACACCGCGACGGTGTCTTCAGGATCGGCGGACGCGACGAGGTCGTCGATCGCCGCCCCGATCCGCGCCCGGAACGCGTCTTCGTCGACCGCACTGGGTAGGTGGCCCTGCGCCAGTCGCTCCCACTCCTTCGGGTTTTCCTGACGGATCTGCTCGACGGGGATGTACACCGGAAGGTCGCGATCGTATTCGGCGAAGCGATCGTCAATCTCGACGGACAGCTTCCGGGCCGCCGCGACCGGTTCGGCGGTCTGAATGGCACGGCGCTGCGGGCTGCTGAGCACCCGGGAGATCGGGAACCTGGCGAGCGCCTCGGGCAGGCGCGCGATCTGGGCCACCCCCTCTTCCGACAAGTCCGGGTCGGAACCCTGGCCGTGTTCGCTGCGCAGCGGCAACGCATGCCGGACCAGAAGCACTTGCATGTCTCTCCCTGTCGTCGGGTGTTCGGTGGCCGGTTCGCAGTTTCTCATCGCCCGCTGCCGCCGCGCGCGGGAGGCTTCCGCGACGGGCTAATCGAGTAGCCAACTACGCGCGCCTATCTACGGGTCGAGTGCCAAGGTTAATTCACAGCAATCGCAGCACTTGGCGGGAGGAATTTCTCATGGACATCAAGGCGCTAATTCAAAGGGCGGCAGCGACGGCCGCGGTCTCTGCTGTGCTGACGGGCGGCGCTGTATTTACTTGTGGCACCGCTTCGGCGAACGGCGCGCTGGAGGCTCTGGAACGCGTGATCCAGGAATACCGTCCGCTAGTCGCTCCGATTTTATCGGAAGGCGGACATATTCCAGTTAGTCCGGTCGCGGCAGAATCGGTCGTCACACGGACACGGAATATCATTGCCAGCACTGTCCGTTCTGAGGATACATACGACAGTTGGATGAGCTATTGGAACGCCGGATGCAAGGTCAACAAGCGTGCTCATAAAATCTTCTCATTCGAGCAAGCTTTACAGGATTACCATATCTTCGGGTATGACCGGGAAAGAACTCTCAATATCAGCGATAGCATCGAAAAGATGCGTAGCGACGGGCAATTAGGCACAGACTACGCGAATGCCATTTGTCAGTATGTGGCCGGTTAGCGGCACGATATATAATTCGCCGTTTTGACACGTGTTCGCCAAAATTTGGCGACGCGAAATACGACTTGATCATCGAGCTGGTCGATACTCTGGCGAAAGACCAGTAATACCGGCCGGCAAGTCCGGTTCCCGCAATCCTATTGGCCAGTCGCGCCGGGATATCGGCGCCCCATTCGCCGAACGAGCATGTCTGGGCCGGTGCCACTAGCGGTCTGTGTGGAGAATGCTATTCTCCACACAGAGAGTGGGGTGTGCGGACAATGACGACTGCTGGTGGAACCCAACTGGACCCTGGAGTGCTAGGCCGATGGCTGGACGCCAACGACGCGCCGGGAAGCGGCGAGGAGCCGCTCCTGGAGCAACTCAAGGGCGGTTCGCAGAACACGCTGTATCTGATTCAGCGTGGCAGCGAGCGCATGGTGCTGCGAATGCCGGGCGCTCGCGCGGACGCGGCCCGCATCGACGGCCTGCTGCGCGAGATCCGGCTGGTGCGGGCACTGTCCGGCACCGATGTGCCACACGCCGAGCTGATCGCCGCCGACGACAGCGGCACCGTGCTCGGCATGCCGTTCTACGTGATGCGGGCGATCGACGGCTGGAGCCCGATGGACGGCGGCTGGCAGCCACCGTTCGACACCGACCTCGACGCGCGGCGCGGGCTTTCATTCGAACTCGTCGAAGGCGCCGCTAAGCTGGGCCGGGTGGACTGGCGCGGCCAAGGGCTCGAGGGCTTCGGCCGCCCGGACGGATTCCACGATCGGCAGGTCGACCGTTGGCTGGCGTTCCTCGACGCCTACAAGGTGCGCGATCTGCCGGGCCTGAACGAGGCCGCCGATTGGCTGCGCCGCAACCGGCCCGCGGAATACCAGCCGGGCATCATGCACGGCGACTACCAGTTCGCCAACGTGATGTTCGCGCACGGGGACCAGGCTCAACTCGCCGCGATCGTGGACTGGGAGATGACGACAGTCGGCGATCCGCTGCTGGACCTCGCCTGGTCGCTGCTGGGCTACGACGGCGAAAACCCCAAGGGCGACGGGTTTTATCTGGACATGAGTGGCATGCCGACGCGCAGCGAATTGCTGCAGCACTACGAGAAAGTCAGCGGGCTTTCCACCGAGAACATCGACTACTACCTGGTGCTGGCCAACTGGAAGCTCGGCATCGTGCTGGAAAAGACCTACGCCGCCGGCGTGCGCACCGGAAAGGTCGACCCCAAGATCACCGGCGCATTCGGCCCGATGATCCTTCAGCTCATCGCGACGGCGGCCGAGATGGCGCGCAGCCTGCCGACGAGGTGCCGCTGAAATGGGTTATGCCGACCAGCTTTTCGACCTCACCGATCGCGTGGTGCTGATTACCGGCGGCAGCCGTGGACTCGGGCGGGAAATGGCGTTCGCCGCCGCGCACTGCGGCGCCGACGTGGTGATCGCCAGCCGCAACTTCGACAACTGCGTCGCCGCGGCCAAGGAGGTCGAAGCCCAGACCGGGCGGTCCGCGCTGCCCTACGGTGTGCACGTCGGACGCTGGGACCAGCTCGACGGCCTGGTCGACGCCACCTACCAGCGGTTCGGCAAGGTCGACACCCTGATCAACAACGCGGGCATGTCGCCGCTTTACGACAAGCTCAGCAACGTCACCGAGAAGCTGTTCGACGCGGTGGTAAACCTGAATCTCAAAGGGCCGTTTCGGTTATCGGCGTTGGTGGGCGAGCGAATGGTGGCCGCGGGCAGCGGGTCGATCATCAACGTGAGCTCTACCGGGTCGCTGCGCCCGAACGGCGGCATCATTCCCTATGCGGCCGCCAAGGCCGGGCTCAACGCGATGACCGAGGGGCTGGCGCAGGCCTTCGGGCCGGCGGTACGGGTCAACACGCTGATGGCCGGGCCCTACCTGACCGACGTCAGCAAGGCGTGGGACCTCAGCGGGGGCAACAACTTTGGCCACCTCCACCTGAAACGCGCCGGTGACCCGCGCGAAGTCGTCGGTGCCGCATTGTTCTTGGCGTCCGACGCGTCCAGTTTCACGACCGGTTCGATTCTGCGGACCGACGGCGGAATTCCCTAAAGCGAGGAGTATTCGAATGTCATGGGACTTCTCTACCGAGCCCGAGTTCGAGAAGAAGCTCGCCTGGGTTCGCGAGTTCGTGCATGAGGAGGTGGAGCCGCTCGAGGTGCTGTTCCCGGGCTGCGAGTTCCTGCCGCTCAATGACGAGCGCCGACGCATTGTCGATCCGCTCAAGCAGCAGGTCCGCGACAATGGCTTGTGGGCACCGCATCTGGGGCCGGAACTGGGTGGGCAAGGCTTCGGCGCGGTCAAGCTGACATTGATCAACGAGATTCTGGGCCGCAGCCCGTGGGCGCCGATCGTGTTCGGAACCCAAGCGCCCGATACCGGTAACGCGGAGATCATCGCGCGCTTCGGAACCCAAGACCAGAAGGATCGCTATCTGTCCGGATTGCTGTCCGGGGAGATCTTCTCCTGCTTCTCGATGACGGAACCGCAAGGCGGCGCCGATCCGCGCGTGTTCACCACCCGCGCCGTCCGCGACGGCGACGACTGGGTGATCACCGGTCGAAAGTACTTTTCCTCCAACGCTTCTGTGGCGTCGTTCTTCATAGTCGTCGCGATCACCAATCCGGACGTGCCCGTCCATCGCGGCGCCTCGACGTTCCTGATCCCCGCCGACACCGAAGGTCTGAACCTGGAAGCCAACCATCACCTGGTGGGCGCCGACCCGCATGAGCCCGGGCATTCCCTGGTGCACTACGACGGGGTACGGGTGGGGGCGGATGGGCTGCTCGGCGAAGCCGGGCAGGGCTTCCTGATCCTGCAGACCCGGCTGGCGGGCGGGCGGCTGCATCACGCGATGCGCTCCATCGGGATGGCGCAGCGCGCGGTAGACATGATGTCACGACGCGCGAAAAGCCGTTTCACCCAAGGCAGCCCGCTGGCCGACAAGCAGCTGGTGCAAGAATTCGTGGCCGACTCCTACACCGAGCTGATCCCGTTTCGGCTGACGGTGCTGCACGCCGCGTGGCTGATCGACAACGGCGACGAGCATGGTGCGCGCGCCGAGATCGCCGCCTGCAAGATCCTGGCCTCACAGGTTCTGAAATCGATTGCGCTGCGCGCCATTCAGGTGCATGGTGCGCTCGGGCTCACCGACCAGTTGCCGCTGGTCAATGTGCTGCTAGGCGGCATCGCGCTCGGCCTTGCCGACGGGCCGACCGAGGCGCACAAGGTCAACCTGGCCCGGATGCTGCTCAAAGGCTACGACGCCGAGGAAGGTGACTGGCCCAGCGAAATGCTGCAAGTACGTCGTGACGCCGCCCGGGAAAAGTACGGCGCCCTGGTCGGTAGCGTTCCGGCACACCCACATTCGCCATGATCAACAGAGTCGCCGCGGCTGTCGAGCGCGCCCTCGACGACCGGCAGCGGGGGGCGACCGCGGAGGTCGAACGCATCCTGGCGGCCGCGGTGCGGGTGATGGAGCGCGTCGCGCCCGAGGAGCCGCGGGTCAGTGACATCGTCACCGAGGCCGGGTCGTCGAACAAGGCGTTCTACCGGTATTTCGCCGGCAAGGACGATCTCATCCTGGCCGTGATGGAGCGTGGTGTCGGGATCGTCGTGTCGTACCTGGAACATCAGATGGCCAAGGAGGCCCGACCGCGGGACAAGATCGCCCGCTGGATCGAGGGCACCCTGGCTCAGGTCGCCGAACCCGACCTGATCAGGAAAAGCCGCGCAGCGGCCGGTCAGATGGCGACCGCGACGAACTGGCGTACGGTCGATCACGAAATGATGTACCCACTGCGCGATCTGCTGGTCGAACCGGTTGCGGCACTGGGAAGTACCGATGTCGAACGCGACGTCGAAGCGGTGTTCTGCTGCACGGCGGCAACGATGCGGCGCTACATGGGCTCTCCCGTTCGGCCCGAGCCCGACGACATCGCACATGTGGTGCGGTTCTGTTTGAACGGCTTGGGAGTCAGTTGATGCGTGCTGTTGTCTGTCGTTCGTACGGTCCTCCGGAGAGTTTGGTGCTCGACGACGTTCCCGAGCCCGTCCCGGCGCCGGGCCAGATGTTGGTGCGGGTGCACGCCGCGTCGGTCAACTTCCCCGACGTGTTGTTCATCGCCGGCAAGTACCAGGTCAAGATTCCGCCGCCGTTCATACCGGGCAATGAGATTGCCGGGGAAGTGATCTCCGTCGGCGAGGGTGCGCCGTTTCAGCCGGGCCAGCGGGTGGCCGGAACCACCTTCGGAGCGTTCGCTGAGCAGGCACTGCTCGACACGACGCAGGCGTCGTTGATACCCGACGACGCCGACTTCGCGTCGGCCGCGGCCTTCGGCGTGACCTACCGCACGGCGTATTATGCCCTGCGGTCGACCGCCGCTGTGACAGAAGGTGATTGGGTCGTAGTACTCGGCGCCGCGGGCGGTGTGGGACTGGCCGCCGTCGATCTGGCAGTCGCGATGAAAGCCCGGGTGCTGGCCGCGGCGTCGAGCCCGGAGAAGCTCGAGCTGTGCCGGCAGCGCGGGGCAGAGGCCGTCGTCGACTACGACCACGAGGACCTGAAAACGCGGATCCGCGAGCTCACCGGCGACGCGGCCCGGGTTGTGTTGGACCCGGTCGGCGGACAGTATTCGGAGCCGGCGCTGCGCGGTCTGGCGCGCGGCGGTACCTTCGTCACCCTCGGCTACGCGGCGGGCACGATCCCGGCCATTCCGCTCAATCTTGTTCTGCTCAAAGACCTCTACGTGCGTGGCATGGAAATCCGCACCTTCGCCAGTGACTATCCCGACGAGGCGGTCCGCGACGAGCAGGAGCTAGCGCAGATGTTCGCCGCGGGCACGGTCCGTCCGTACATCGGCGCCCGGTTCCCGTTGGCCGAGACGCCGTCCGCGTTGCGGCATGTGGCCGACCGCAAGGTTTTGGGCAAGGTGGTCATCGACGTCGCGTGACGTCACATTCGCCACACTGGTTGACACGTGGGGGCACAGCTCTTTTTGCCCGCCTCTGAGCGACAAATCTGCGGGCGCGTCGGCCCATACGCGTTAGTCGCTCGGAGGCGGGCACAACGTGGTCCACTCCACCCAGAGGCGCGAGGGGCGGATGTGACGGCTACGGCGTGACGATGTTGAACTTCGGGTCCGGCTTATCCAGCACATCCAGCAACGCCTGCAGTGCCGACCTGTCTCCAGCGATGTCGAGCCCGGCCGAGGTGACGTCGCCCATGGCCACCGCCAACAGCCGAGACTTGCTGTCCAGCTTGACCGTAACGTCCGCCGTCGCCGGGTCGGCGGCGACGTTGCGATAGACGAGCACGCCGTTACGCAGGGCGAGCCGATAGTTGGTGGCCAAGTCGGCGAAGGTGATATCGACGGTGATATCGAGATCCCAACTGCGCGGCCCGTTGACGCTGATGGCAAGGCTGTCGAAGATCTGCTCCGGAGTCAGTTGACTGAGCATCGACATCGAGGTGGCCGTCGTAGCCGTGCCGAAGTTTCCGTCACGCAATTCTGTTGCGCCGCTCAAGAAGAAGTTGCGCCACGTCGCATTCTCGGCGCCGTAGGCTAACTGCTCCAGCGTGTCCGCGTACAGCGCGCCCGCCGGGCCGTGATCACTGTCGGTGAAGATCGCATGGTCAAGCAGCGTTGCGGCCCAACGGAAATCGCCGGCGTCGAAAGCCGTTTGGGCAAGCTCGACGACTCGGTCGATGCCGCCCATCGCCTCGACGTAACGGGGCGCGAGGGCCTCGGGCGGATGCGGCCAGAGCCGGCCCGGGTTGCCGTCGAACCAGCCCATGTAACGCTGGTAGACGGCCTTGACATTGTGGCTGACGGATCCGTAATAGCCGTGAGTATGCCACGCCCGATCCAAAGCGGGTGGCATCTGGAACATTTCGGCGATTTCGACACCGGTGTAGCCCTGGTTGAGCAGGCGAAGCGTCTGGTCGTGCAGATACGAATACAGGTCGCGTTGCAGCGACAAGAACTCGACGATGCTCTCGCGTCCCCAGGTCGGCCAGTGATGCGAAGCGAACACCACGTCGGCGCGGTCGGCGAAGGTGTCGATCGCCTCGGTGAGATAGCCCGCCCAGGCGTGTGGGTCGCGGACCAGCGCGCCGCGCAAGGTGAGCAGGTTGTGCAGGTTGTGGGTGGCGTTCTCCGCCATGCACAGTGCACGGAAACGTGGGAAATAGAAATGCATTTCGGCGGGTGCCTCGGTGCCGGGCGCCATCTGGAACTCGATCTCCACGCCGTCGATCGTGTGCGTCTCACCGGTCTCCCGGATGTCGATGGTCGGCACGATGATGGCGACTTCGCCGGTAGACGGGGCCTGACCAAGACCGCACCCGACCTGCCCTTGGGGCCCGCGTTCCAGCAGAGTGCCGTACATGTAGGTCGCCCGCCGCGTCATTGCGGGTCCGGCGTAGACATTCTCCTGCACGGCGTGCGCGGTGAAACCTTCTGGAGCCAACACGGCGACCTTGCCGGCATCGACATCGGCCTGCGAGGTGACGCCCAGCACGCCGCCGAAATGGTCGACGTGGCTGTGGGTGTAGATCACCGCGACCACCGGGCGGTCGCCGCCGCGATGGGTGCGATAGAGATCCAGGGCCGCCGCGGCTACCTCGGTGGACACCAACGGATCGATGACGATGATTCCCGTATCGCCCTCGATAAAACTGATATTGGAGAGGTCGAGGCCGCGGACCTGATAGACGCCCGGCACCACTTCGTACAGGCCTTGTTTGGCCGCCAGCGTCGATTGCCGCCACAGGCTGGGGTGCACCGAAGCCGGTGCGGGACCGTCAAGGAAGGCATAGACATCGTTGTCCCACACCACACGTCCGTCGGCCGCCTTGACGACGCAGGGAGACAACGACGCGATCAATCCACGTTCGGCGTCGTCGAAATCCGTTGTGTCATCCCAGGGCAGAGCATGTGCGCGCTGCGCCGACTCGATGACCGCGGTGGGAGGTTTGTGGTTCACCGGCAATACCTTGCCATTAACCGGCCCTTGCCCGAAAGGACGTGTGGCGAGCCGCCCGGTTAACCCAGACGAAACAATTTCCCGGAACCTCTTTTATGCGGCATGGCAAACCCGGCATACTGCGTTGACGGCCCTCAATGTTGAGGTCCGCAACGATCGGGCAAAGGAGAACAGGTGAAGCGTGAACTGACGGTCGCTATAGCCGGAGCAGCGATTCTGGTCGCTGGCATTTCTGGCTGTTCGAGCGACAAGAAAAGTTCGAGTGGGTCCTCGTCGGGCGCAAGCACTTCGGCCAGCTCCAGCGGGGGTGGCGGCACCAAGGTGATCATTGACGGCAAGGACCAGAACGTAACCGGCTCGGTCGTGTGCACAACCGTCGGCGGCAGCGTCAACATCGCGATCGGCGGGGCCGCGACCGGCATCGCCGCCGTGCTCAGCGACGGCAACCCGCCCACCGTGACCTCTGTTGGTCTGGGCAACGTGAACGGCGTGACGCTCGCCTACGCGTCGGCCGGCGGCGGTGGCAACGCCTCGGCAACCAAGAACGGCAACAGCTACAAGATCACCGGAACCGCCACGGGCGTCGACATGGCCAACCCCACGCAACCGGTGAACAAGCCCTTCGAGATCGACGTCACCTGCACTAGCTAGGCGAGGCCGCGGGCGGTTGCCACCCGTTGAGTGGCAACCGCACCGTGAACTCGGTATGACCGGGTGCGCTGTCGACCGTGATCGTCCCGTTGTGCGCCTTGACGACGGCGGAGACGATCGCCAGCCCCAGCCCGGTGCTGCCCCCCTTGCGGGAGCGCGAGGTGTCGCCGCGGGCGAACCGCTCGAACACCTCTGACTGCAGAGCCGCCGGTATACCGGGGCCATTGTCGATCACCTGCAGCACGCTATGCGTCGGCTCGGTGCTCAATCGCGTCGTGACGACGGTCCCCGAACCGGTGTGAATCCGCGCATTGGCAAGCAGATTGGTCAACACCTGATGTAGCCGTGCCGCGTCGCCGACGACGACCACCGGTTCCTCGGGCAGGTCGAGTTCCCATTGGTGATCCGGCCCGGCGACGTGCGCGTCACTGACCGCGTCGACCGCCACCCGCGACAGATCTACCGGTTCGCGTTCCAGTGGCCGGCCGGAGTCCAGACGGGCCAATAACAGTAGGTCCTCGACGAGCCGCGTTATCCGCTCGGTCTCCGAGGCGACGCGGCTCATCGCGTGGGCCACCGCCTCGCGATCGTCGCCCATCCGCTGGGTGAGTTCGGTATAGCCGCGGATCGCGGCCAGCGGAGTGCGCAGCTCGTGACTCGCATCGGCGACGAACTGGCGGACCCGGGTCTCGCTGGCCTGCCGCGCCGTCAGTGCGGCCACGATGTGGTCGAGCATCCGATTCAGCGCCGACCCCAGTTGTCCCACCTCGGTCGAGGGGTTGGCATCGGATTCGGGAACCCGCACCGTCAGTTCGACCTCACCGCGGTCCAGTGGCAGATTCGAAACCCGGCGCGCGGTTTGCGCGACACGGCGCAGCGGCGCTAGTGCTCGCCTGATGATCACCATCCCGGCGATCGTGGCCGCGGCCAACGCGATCACGGTGACGATCCCGAAAATCACCAACATCTGAATCAACGTGGCGTCGACGTCCTGCATCGACAGTCCGGTGACGATCACGTCGCCACCGCGCCGGCTCGGAGCCGCCACGACGCGATACCGCCCGAGGCCGTCGAGATCCAGGGTCACCGGCGCGCGGCTGGCGGCGATCGCCGCCAGTTGGTTCTGGGCCTTGTCGGTCAGCGCGGCCCGCGAACCAATACTGGTCAGGTAGCCGGCGTCGACCGTCTTGCCGTCACTGACCACCGCGGCGACCATGCCCGCCGGCTGGCCGGGGGCGTCGAGGAACCGCGGGCCAGGGCCGGGACGCTGGTTGAAACCGTGGTCGTGATGCCACCCGGGACGGTTCGGTTCGGGGTACATCAGCGCCGAGCGGTGCGAGGTCCCGCCCAACTGCCCGTCGAGCTGTCGCATCAGGTGATGGTTCAGCGAAAGTTCGGTCACCGCCGTGATCCCGACGCAGACCAGGGCGAGGACAATGACCTGCCCAACCAGGAGCCGGAGCCGAAGCGACCAGACTCGCCGCGCCCTAGGTGGCGGGCTTGAGGACATAACCCGCACCGCGCAGCGTGTGGATCATCGGGTCGCGGCCGTTGTCGATCTTCTTGCGCAAGTAGGAGATATAAAGCTCGACGATGTTGGACCGACCACCGAAGTCGTAACTCCATACCCGATCGAGAATCTGCGCCTTGCTGAGCACCCGCTTGGAATTGCGCATCATGAACCGCAGCAGCTCAAACTCGGTGGAAGTCAACGAAACCGGCTCGCCGGCTCGGGTGACCTCGTGGCTATCCTCGTCCAACACCAAATCACCAACGACGAGTTGTGCTCCGCTATCCACCGTCGTAACGCCGGTGCGCCGCAACAATGCTCGCAACCGCAGCACAACCTCTTCGATGCTGAACGGCTTGGTGACATAGTCATCGCCGCCCGCGGTCAACCCGGCGATGCGATCTTCGACCGCATCCTTGGCCGTCAGCAACAGCACCGGCAACTGCGGATTCTCTTCGCGCAGTTTGTGTAAGACGTCGAGCCCGCTCATGTCGGGCAGCATCACGTCGAGCACGACGACGTCGGGGCGCTGGGCACGGGCTGAAGCGATCGCCGATGATCCGTCACCGGCGGTCGCGATGTTCCAGCCCTCGTACCGCAGTGCCATCGACACCATTTCGGCCAAGACGGATTCGTCGTCCACGACCAGCACATTGATCGGATTGCCGTCAGCGCGGCACATGACAACGCGCTCTACGGAGGTTCGTGGCTGCGTCACAGGTTCCAGTATCCGCGTCCGGCTGGGCCGACGCTATGACATTCCTTTGTGTGTCCTGTGAAACCGCAGGCGAGCCCGCCGAGCGGTGCCTAGTACCAGTACCGCCTGCCGCCGACCGGGCGGCCGACCGAGCCGAGGATCCACATCACCGCGCCGATAACGATCAGGACGATGCCGATCGTCCACAGCAAGGGAATGGCGAACACATATCCGAGAATAAGCAAGACGACGCCCAAGACGATCATGACATTTCCTTTACGTGAGGGGCACTAAGCCGGTTGGCATTGAACTGGGTTGCGGTACATGGCAATCCTTGACTTTGGGGTTGACACCCCCGTAGTTCAGCGGCCCCGCAATCACCGTCAGTGCGATGTTTCCCGCTGTGACACAGTTCGTTTGCCCAGTTTTGAAGTAGTCGCGCTGCCACGCCGCGAAGACTCCAACGATTAGCCAAATCAAGACGATCGCGCCGATTATTCCGCGACCACGCATCGTGACCTCCGTTGTGTCCGAGAAAAATTTTCTCGTCGCCTAGCGATACCCATTGGACTCGTGTCTAAACATCGCCCGAGTGCGCCGCCAGCCATTCCGCGGCCCGCTTCTTGGAGGCCCGGGACAGCCACGCGTCCTGAACCAGCTCGGCCAGTTCCGTCGCCGTGATTTCCGGCAGCCGGCCGGCCCGTACCAGCACCGACGGATGCCCGTCGAAGTGGTCGGTGGTGAAAAACGGCGAGCCGGGATCCTGGATCAGCGCCAGCTTGTCGCTCTCCGAGTCCACCCAGAGCATGACCACATCGGCGTAGCGTTCGCCGGTGTCGGGATCGGTCGCGTCGGGCTGCGGAGTGCGGAAGAAAACGAACGACTTGCCGCCCACCTGATAGATC
The DNA here is from genome assembly GCF_026625985.1 of Mycobacterium sp. Aquia_213. NCBI lineage: Bacteria > Bacillati > Actinomycetota > Actinomycetes > Mycobacteriales > Mycobacteriaceae > Mycobacterium > Mycobacterium sp. Aquia_213. Next base: position 197,563 of record NZ_CP113116.1, on the reverse strand, counting down.
GCGTTACCCTTCGGCCCCTCCAGCCGTTTCACGTGCGGCATCGACGCGGCGATCCGATGCACATCGCTTACCCGAGCGGGTCGATCGGCCATAGCGGCGACCTTAGTGCTCAAGCACTTTCGCCAACAGCTCAGTGAGTCGCTTCTGGTCGGTGGCGTTGAGCCTGCCGGTGATGGGCTCCATCAGCTCACCGATCTCGGCGATGATCCGCACCTCGAGTCGGCGCGCCTGCGCGGTGAGGCTGACCCGTACCGAACGGCCGTCGTCGGCATCGCTGGTCTTTCGTACCAGTCCGCGCTGAACCGCCCGGTCGATGAGGCCGCTGACTGTCGAACGTTCCAGTCCCAGATACGTCGCCAGTTCGGCCATCGCGGGTTCGCGATCCCGCAATATCCCCAGCACCCTCAACTGGGTCAGGGACAAATCATGTTCGGCCGCAACGCGGTTCAGCACCGCGATCACTCCGAATGACACCTGCACGAGGTTGTCTGTGAGCTCGTCGTCCGTCGCCATACCACGGACGATACCTTGAAATAGTTCGTAATACCATCTAATCTAGTTCGTGTTACCACCTAAATGTGTAGCCATCTCGTGAGGAGAGCCACCATGCATGCAGCCGTCGTCACAGCATTCGACAGACCTCCCGCCTATCGCGAGTTCCCGAGTCCCACTCCACAAACCGCCGACGAGATCGTGGTCGACGTGATCGCGTCCGGCCTACATCCGCGCGTTCGGTCCCAGGCTGACGGCTCGCATTACACCAGCACCGGGGCGTTACCCCTGGTCCCCGGCATCGACGGAGTGGGACGCGCACCCGACGGCACGATCCGCTACTTCGTGGTGCCCGATACCGCGCTGGGCGCGATGGCCGAACAGACCGTCATCGACCAGCGCCGCAGCATCGTATTACCGGATGGCACCGATCCCATCCTGGTGGCCGCGGCGATGAACCCCGTGATGTCCTCCTGGCTTGCCCTGCGCCGCCGCATCGACTTCGGGCCCGGGCAAACGGTGCTTATTCTGGGCGCGACCGGCAGCTCGGGCCGGATGGCCGTGCAGGTCGCCAAACACTTTGGCGCCGGTCATGTCATCGGCGCCGGTCGCGACGCGCGCCGGCTCGCAGCCCTGCCCGAGCTCGGCGCCGACACCGTCGTTCGGCTCGACAATGCCTCAGCGATAGACGATCTCGCGCGGGCCGCACGCGACGTCGATGTGGTGATCGACTATCTGTGGGGTCCGATCACGGCCCAGGTGATGGCCGGTATCGCCACCCACCGCACCGATCGCGGAAAGCCACTCACCTGGATCGAAATCGGCTCGGTCGCGGGCCCTTCGGCCGAGATCTTCTCCGCGGCATTGCGTGCCGTGCGCCTGCAGATCGTGGGCAGCGGACAGGGTTCGGTCCCGACCCGCGACATTCTGGCCGAGCTTCCCGCCATTGCGGCCGAAATCAGCAGTGGCGGTTTCGAACTCGATGCCCGCGTCGTGCGGCTCGCCGACGTCGAAGCAGCTTGGAACGACACCGACGCCGATCAGCGAATCGTCATCGCTCCCTAGTGGCGTCGCTGCGCGGACACGTACAGGGTGGGCGGCATGGCGTCATCGGCACCGTCCGGCACGCTGCGGTTGTAGCGAGCCATCAACTCGGGGAAGGTTGCCGCCGCCACCTCCCAGCCGCGTTCGCGCAGCCATTCGTCGACCGGGGTGCGCTCCTCGGCGTACCAGAGGTCATCGACATCGGTGATCTCGGTGTCGACCAACTTGGCGACCGCGGCGCGCATGCGCTGCATGTCTTCACGCTGCCGCCGTACCCGATCGGGGTCGGTAAAGCCTTGGCTCGGAACGTTGGACGCCAGCCAACTGCCCGGCGCACTGAGCGAATGCATGCGCTCGAACAACAAGTCCTGAGCTTGTGACGGCAGGTAACGCACCAACCCCTCCGCGGACCACACGCTCGGTTTCGATGCATCAAAACCAGCTTCCTGCAATGCCTTTGGCCAGTCCTGGCGCAGATCGATCGGTATGGTCACCAGCTCTGCGGTGGGATTCGCGCCGTGATCGCGCAGCGTGGCCGTCTTGAAGTCCAGCACCTTGGGCTGGTCGAGTTCGTACACCACCGTGCCGTCCGGCCACGGCAGCCGCCACGAGCGAGCGTCCAGACCCGACGCCAGAATCACCACCTGCCGGACACCGGCGTCGGCCGCACCGAGAAAGAACTCGTCGAAGAACGCCGTGCGGGTCGCCATGAAGTCGACCATCAGCTGTATCCGCGCGCGCACGTCGGGCTCGAGGTCGACCGCCTTGGCCAACAGCGCAGGATCGGCGTAGATGCTCCACATCCCCTCCCCCGCGGCGTCGACGAAGACGCGCGCGAACGGGTCGTTGATGAGCGGATTCTCGCTCTCGGTCTCCGCGGCGCGGGCCGCCGCAACACCGAGCGCGGTGGACCCCACGCTCTGAGTGATGTCCCAGGAATCATTGTCGGTACGCGGCATGGCCAATCCTCTTTCACCGGAGATAGTCGGTTGCGTTCACTATTCTTCCAGCCGCTGACGCCCCTTGGCACGCGCGAAGGGTGCCTTACGCTGTCTTCACAGAGGGCCCACAGGTAAGGAGCGCCGCGATGACACGTACGCCAGAGGAAGTCTTCGCTCACCACGGGCAGGCACTTGGCGCGGGCGACCTCGACGCGATCGTCGCCGACTACGCAGAGGATTCCGTGCTGATCAGCCCCTCCGGCGTCGCGCGCGGCAAGGACGGCATCCGGAAGGTGTTCACCACCTTGCTCGCGGATCTGCCGGACGCCGCCTGGGACCTGAAGACCCAGTTCTTCGACGGCGACGTCTTGTTCCTCGAGTGGGCCGCCGACTCGGCGATCAACCGGGTCGACGACGGCGTCGACACCTTCGTCTTCCGCGACGGCGTGATCCGCGCGCAGACCGTCCGCTACACACCGAAACCCAAGGGCTGAGTGCCCGCAGAGTAGGTTCACACCACGTGGAGCACGTGGACTTGAACGCGGTCGCGGAGTGGATGTCTGAGCAGGGGCTGGGCGACGGACCACTCGAAGACGTCTCAGCCGTCACGGGTGGGACGCAGAACGTGATGCTGCGGTTCACTAGGTCCGGTCGGGCCTATGTGTTGCGGCGCGGGCCACGACACCTGCGTCCGCGTAGCAACAGCGTGATCCTGCGGGAAACCAAAGTGCTTGCGGCGCTGGCTGGTTCCGATGTGCCGCACCCACACCTGATCGCGGCCTGCGACGACACGAGCGTGCTTGGCGACGCCGTCTTCTACCTGATGGACCCGGTCGACGGGTTCAACGCCGGCGAGGGACTGCTGCCGCTGCACGCCGGCGATGCCGGCGTGCGACACGGCATGGGCCTGTCGATGGCCGACGCGCTGGCGAAGCTGGGTGCCATCGACCACGTCGCGGTGGGTCTCGCCGATTTCGGCAAGCCGGAGGGCTTCCTGGAACGCCAGGTGCCGCGCTGGCTTTCGGAGCTGGACTCCTACAGCGAGTACGACGGCTACCCCGGGCCCGACATCCCCGGCATCGAGGAAGTGTCGTCCTGGCTGGAACGTCACCGGCCGCCGACCTGGACACCCGGCATCATGCACGGCGACTACCACGCCGCCAACGTGATGTTCTCCCGCACCGGGCCCGACGTGGTCGCGATCGTCGACTGGGAGATGTGCACGATCGGTGATCCGCTGCTGGATCTGGGTTGGCTGCTGGCCACCTGGCGCCAGCCGGACGGAGCCAGTGTGTTCAGCCATGCGCTGGGCGGTCAGGACGGATTGGCCAGCACCGACGAACTGTTCGAGCGCTATGCCGCCAATACCACCCGCGACTTGTCGCACATCACCTGGTACACCGTGCTCGCCTGTTTCAAGCTGGGCATCGTCATCGAGGGCACGCTGGCCCGGGCGTGTGCCGGCAAAGCCGAGAAAGAAGTCGGCGATCAACTGCACGCGGCCACGGTTCACCTGTTCGAGCGGGCGCTGACCCAGATCGGCACCCGCTAGCATTTCCTGACGTGCCTCCCTACCCCGAGGAACCCGACTACTACTCCGAGCCGACGATGGCGGCGCGATACGGCGGATACGACCCCGCACCCGAGCCGGAGCCCCCGACCCCGTGGTACCGACGCCCGCTCGCGCTGGTCGCGGCCGGCGCCGTCGGGGTGATCGTGCTCGGCCTGGCGATCTACGCGATCGTCACGCTGGTGAGCGGTTCGCCGGCCCCGAGCCCGACCACCACGACGACGCCCACGCCGTCCGCCACTACGACGGTGAGCACCACGGCCGCGGAGCCCACTCGGCACCGGCCACCGGGCGGCGGCCCCGCACCGACCCAGACCGTGACCGAGACGGCCCCGCCGTCGACCACAGACACTCCCACGACGACGGTCCCGCCGAGTACAAGCACCGTCACGCTGTCGCCGAGCACGGAGACCAGCACGGTCACCCAGACGGTGACAGTGCCGACGCGCCGGCCGTTCGATCCACGCCCATAGTGGATCGGTAGGGTCAAAGACATGAGTCGGCTCGAGCGCGGCCTGGCGCGGTTACGAGAAATGCGCTTTGACCTGTACGAGCAGCCCTTGCGGCAAGTGAGCGTGGAGCTCAAGATCGTGTTCGTCGCGATCCACCTGCCGATCGCCGGCGGTAAGACGCTGAAAATCCCGATGATCGCCACGGTTGGGCCCATGCCGGGTAAGTCGACCGACAGCGACGCCGACGAGCACCCCGGAAGCGATTCCTAGCCGGCCGTTAACGTGCTGTGAAACAACGGATTACCGCAGCGGCCGCGGCGCGTGACCGGGGTAAGGTCAAAATCCCGAAGCACCGGCTCGAGGAGCTGCTGATGAGCACGGAAGACGACCTCGAATTCTCGTCCGACGCGCTGGGGTTCACGCCGATAGCGGCCGACGAAGAGCCTGACCACGTGATGCGGACCTGCGGAGTCTGCGGTGGATATTTCCCGACGAACCCAGGGAGTGCCAACGATCGCGCCGCGCTGTGCCGGACGCACCTGCTGGTGACGCACGCACTGATGCGCCGCGACGGCGGCACCTGGACGGAGTACGACCACGACCCCTATACCCGCCGCGAACTGGACAGCGGGCGAGAGTTAACTCAGGCGTGCCGGGGGTGGTTGGACGGCAACGGCATCACCTACGGCGAATGGAAGGTAGAAGCGCGCGGCGCTGACAGCGGCGACAAGCTGGCGGAATCCGAGGTCGTCAACCTCACCGAAAAGGCGCCGGAGTGACGGGCTGACAATTCCCAGCTGGGCCGGCGGTGCCGATCGGGTACAGTTAACACGCCGGTAATCTTGCCGGCGCTCAGGGATGACTCGTTGAACGTTGGGCGCACCGCCCCGCCACGATCCCGTCGCCTTCTGAGACTTCTCAGAGGATTTTATGCCTTCGCTCGCCAGCAGTACCCCGTCTCTCGATGCGTCCGAACAGATCCTTCCGTCAGCTCACTTCGCACTTCCTGCCGGTTCCACCGCCGTCGTCTACTGCGAGGACGTATTCGGCGAGCAGGACGGTAAGACCGCCAACGGCCTGGTCCGCCACTCGGAGAAGTACGAGATCCTCAGTGTCATCGACAGCAGCCGGGCCGGTGTCGACGCCGGAAAACTCCTCGACGGCACCGAGAACGGCATCCCGGTGCTGGCCTCGCTCGCCGACTGCATCTCTGAGGCCGGCCGCGTTCCTGACTACCTGATCTGTGGGCTGGCACCTGCCGACGGCCTACTCTCAGACGAGCAGCGGGTCGTGCTGCTCGACGGCATCGCCCGCGGGATGCACATCATTAACGGACTGCACGAATTCCTCAACGACGACGCCGAATTCGCGGCGGCAGCCGTGATCGCCGGCGTCACCATCACCGATGTACGCCGACCGAAGGCCAAGCGCGACCTGCACCTGTTCTCTGGCCGGATCTTCGATGTCACCTGCCCCAGGATTGCGGTCCTGGGTACGGACGGGGCGATCGGGAAGCGCACCACCGCCACCTTGTTGGTTCAGGCGCTGAACGCGCACGGCATCAAGGCAGTCATGGTCGGCACCGGTCAGACCACCTTGATCCAGGGCGGGAAGTACGGCGTCGCGCTCGATGCCCTGGTCCCCCAGTTCTGCTCCGGCGAGGTCGAGAATCAGGTCGTCGCCGCGTTCGAGGGTGAGGACCCAGACGTGATCGTGGTCGAGGGCCAGGGCGCGCTCAGTCACCCCGCATACATCACGTCGGCTCACATCCTGCGTGGCAGCCGCCCGGCCGGCGTGATCGTGCAGCACGCGCCGAAACGCAAGATGCTCGGCGACTTCCCGATGGTTGCGATGCCGACCGCGGCCAGCGAGATCGCACTGATCGAGGCGTTCGCCGACACCCGCGTCATCGGCATCACGATCAACCACGAAGAGATGACCGACGACGAGCTGAGTAACGCGATCTCCGAACATCATTGCCAGCTCGGCCTGCCGGTCACCGACCCCCTGACCCGCCCCGCGTCGGAGCTGGTCGACATGGTGCTGACGGCCTTCCCCGCGCTCGCGGCAGTGGCCAAGGCGACCACCCCGGTGTGACGCTTCGGCTCGAGACCGATCTCGACAAGGTCGAACAGAACACCCGCGTCCTGGTCGACCGGCTTGCCGCAACGGGGATACGGGTCACCGGGATCACCAAGGCCGCCCTCGGCTCGCCGGGGGTCGGCGCGGCGATGCTGCGCGGCGGCGCCTGCGGCCTCGGCGATTCCCGGGTGCCGAACCTCGCCCGGTTGTCCGGACTCGACCGACCACCGCTGCGCACGTTGATCCGCTCCCCCATGCTCAGCCAAGTGACACAGGTCGTCGACGTCGCCGACGTCAGTCTGAACACCGAGGCCGTCGTGCTGGCGGCGCTCGATCAGGCCGCATTCGAGCAGAAGCGGATGCACGCCGTCGTGCTCATGGTCGAGCTGGGCGACCTGCGCGAGGGCATCGCGCTCGACGACGCACCCGCGGCCGTGCGGGCCGTCCTCGGTCACTCCTCGCTCCGGCTCGCCGGGCTGGGGGCCAACCTCGCTTGTCAGAGCGGTGTCGTGCCCGACGACCGAAACATGGGCATCCTCACCAGGCTCGCGGACGACATCGAGGCGCTGCACGGGATTTCGCTCGACGTCGTCTCGGGCGGCAACTCGGCGAACTTGAGCTGGGCTCTGCACACCCAGGACGTCGGCCGGATCGACGAACTCCGACTCGGCGAAGCCATCCTTCTCGGCGTCGATCCGCTCTACCGGACACCGATCCCTGGCCTGCACACGGACGCCTTCACCTTGACCGCCGAGGTCATCGAGGTGGCCATGAAACCGGCTCAACCCTGGGGAGATCGGGCCCAGGCCGCCTTCGGGGTGGCACCAGCCCGCAACGGCAGCGGGACGGTGCACCAAGCAATTCTGGCCCTCGGTCGCCAGGACGTGGACCCGGACGGTCTGCAGCCACCCGAGGGCATCACGATCCTCGGGATGAGCAGCGACCACCTGGTGATCGACCTCGGCGATCACGTTGTCGCAGTGGGCGACGAGATCGACTTCGGTGTCGCTTACGGCGCACTCGTGCGGGCGATGACATCGCCCTTCGTCACCAAGATCGAACACCTTGGCCGTTGCGTCGCACCCGAGGCACCGACACCGATATCAGCTGAGCGCGCCCGAAGGGATTCGAACCCCTAACCTTCTGATCCGTAGTCAGATGCTCTATCCGTTGAGCTACGGGCGCCGGTACTTCAGTTGTGTCCTCGAAAGGACTTCAGCGGAGGCGAGAGGATTTGAACCTCCGGTCCCCTTTAAGGGGGACAACTCATTAGCAGTGAGTCCCATTCGGCCGCTCTGGCACGCCTCCCTTGGACTTCCTGAGGGTACCCGACACAGCGCGGGCGTCCCTGAACCGCCGGAGGCATAGCGTACACAGCCGGGACATATGCTGTCGAAATGACTGCCCGCCTACGGCCGGAGCTGGCCGGGCTGCCAGTTTATGTTCCTGGTAAGACCGTGCCGGGTTCGATGAAACTGGCCAGCAACGAGACCGTGTTCGGCCCGCTGCCCAGTGTCCGTGCCGCCATCGAACATGCGACCGACATCGTCAACCGCTATCCCGACAACGGCTGCGTGCAACTCAAAGCGGCACTCGCCAAGCATGTCGGCCCGGGTTTCGACCCCGAGCACATCGCCGTCGGCGCCGGCTCGGTCAGCCTGTGCCAGCAGCTGGTCCAGATCACCGCGTCGGCCGGCGACGAGGTGATCTTCGGCTGGCGCAGCTTCGAGCTGTATCCACCGCTGGTCCAGGTGGCCGGCGCCGCGGCAATCCAGGTGCCGCTGACCGACCACACCTTCGACCTCTCCGCGATGCTCGCCGCGATCACCGAACGCACCCGGCTGATCTTCGTCTGCAATCCCAACAACCCGACCTCGACCGTCGTCGACCCGGACGCACTGACCCGCTTCGTCGAGGCGGTTCCGCCGCACATCGTGGTCGCGATCGACGAGGCCTACGTCGAATACATCCGCGACGAGATGCTGCCCGACAGCCTGGGCCTGGTCCGCGCCCGCCGCAACATCGTTGTGCTGCGCACCTTTTCGAAGGCATACGGTCTGGCGGGCCTGCGCGTAGGCTACGCGGTCGGCCACCCGGACCTGATCACCGCTTTGGACCAGGTGTTCGTGCCGTTCTCGGTGACGAACATCTCGCAGGCCGCCGCGATCGCGTCGCTGGACGCCGCCGACGAATTGTTGGCCCGCACCGACGCCCTGGTCGCCGACCGTGTTCGGGTGAGCGCGCAGTTGCGGGATGCCGGATACACCCTGCCGCCGTCGCAGGCGAACTTCGTCTGGTTGCCGCTGGGGCCGCGCACCCGCAATTTCGTCGCGCGGGCTGCCGACGCGGGGATCGTGGTTCGGCCATACGGCGACGACGGGGTGCGCGTCTCGATCGGTGCGCCGAAAGAAAACGATGCGCTGCTGGCGTTTGCCCGCGACTGGATCACCCACCCGGAGGTTGACGAATGAGCCTGGCCCGCAAGCACTTCACCGAGTTCAAGGAACGCGACGCTATTACCGATGCCGAACTCGACGACTACTGGGCGAGCCTGCCGCCCGCGACCATCGACGAGATGATCGGCGAGTGGAAGGGGGGCGAGTTCCTCACCGGCCACAGGATGAACGGCCAGCTGGAGAAGGTCGGCTGGTTCGGCAAGACCTTCACGTCGCCCGGCGACGCGCAGCCGTTGGTCTGCCTCGACGCCGACGGAAACAAGTTCTCCAACAAGGAGATGGGCAAGGGCGAGGCGAGCCTCTGGCTGGAAGACTTCCGCGGCGAGGTCACCGCCACAATGGTTTACGACGGGCAGCCCGTGCACGACCACTTCAAGAAGATCGACGACGACGCCGTGATGGGCATCATGAACGGCAAGGGCGTGCTGGACAACGGCCGCTACTACTACTTCTATCTCGAGCGGGTGTAGGCCGCGGAATTTGGCTGTGCGCCCGGCAGGCGGACTGCTGCTATTTGCGAAACGAATCGTTAGCATGACATGAATGCGCACTACGCATATCGATCAGGTGGACCTCAATCTGTTGCCGCCGCTGGTGGCGCTACTGGAGGAACAACATGTCTCGCGTGCGGCCGACCGGGTCCGGTTGAGCCAGCCCGCGATGAGCCGGGCGCTGCAACGGCTGCGTCGACACTTCGAAGACGAGCTCTTGGTGCGCGGACCCGACGGCTACTCGCTGACCCCGCGCGCCGCGCGTCTGCGTGACCAACTGAGCACCGCCGTAACGCATTTGGAGCAACTGTTTGCGACCGAGACCTTCGACCCGGCCACGGCCGCGCAGTCCTTTCGCCTCGCTGTCAGCGACTACACCATCGCTACGTTCGGCCCGGCGCTGGTGCGCACGATCCTGGCCGAATCACCCAATTCGACGGTGAGTTGCGAAGTTCTCGACGAGCAAGCATTCGACAAGCTCGACGCGGGGACGCTGGACCTGGCGATCTACGGCCGGGTCGCACCCGAAAGGTATTGCAGTCAACATCTTTTCAGCGATGGCTTCGTCTGCGTTGTCGCTGCCGAGCACCCGCTCGCGAACCAGACGTCCGTCTCGCTGTCGACGTATCTGAGGTGGCCGCACTTGAGTATCGACATCGGCCAGCAATGGATCGACCGGGCGCTCGAGCCGCTCGGCGTCACACGCCGGGTCGCCGTCAGCATGCCCTATTTCGCTTTGGCGCCAAGCATTTTGCCGGGCACCGACCTCGTGTTGACCGTTCCGGCTCGGGTTGCCCACAACAACGCCGACCCCGCACAGACCCGCATCCTGGCAGCGCCTCGCGAATTGACCGAGCTCGAGTTCTACGCGGTGTGGCACCCGCGCTTCGATCAGGATCCGTCACACAGCTGGTTGCGAGAGGTGGTCCGCAGCGCGGCCGAATCGACCGTGTGAATTATCGGGCCGGGTCGCGGCCGGTGAACGCGACGAGCTGATCCAATGTGCTCGCATCCGCGGGCACGTCGACCGGGTCGTCGAATCCGGCGGCGCCGCGGAATTCCGGCCTGATGGTCTTGTGCGCCAGGTCCAGCACGTACTCGGCCAGCGGCTCCGGGGCGTCGACGTCGTGCCCCACTGCGACGGCGTAATCCCAAGCGTGGACCAGGAATTCGATCGAGAAAATACTGCAGGCCGCTGTGGCCGGCATCTCGGTCTTGCCGAACAGCACGGTGCCGTCCACGCCGCGGTGGTGCCAAGCGTCCAACGCCGGGCGGGCCGCGCAAATGATCTGCCGTTCCACCGAATCGCTGGGTTCGCGCTCCGCGAACTCCGCACCCGCCATGCCGCCGATGCCGGTGATCGATTTCAGCAGATGCTCGGTCAACTGGGTCACGTCGTAGTCGGAGCAGCCGGTCTGCCGGGACATGTCGTCGCCGGCGATGGTGTGCAAAACGTGCTGCAGCACAGCGAGGGTGTCTTCGGCGCCCTGCAGCTCGTCGGCCGGCGGAGAATCCGGTCGGGGTCGCAAATCACGGGACATATTCGCCACGCTACGGTCTCGACATGGGCGATACATACGAATCCGTCACCGTCGAGATCAAAGATCACGTTGCGCAGGTGACGCTGATCGGGCCCGGTAAGGGCAACGCGATGGGGCCCGCCTTCTGGTCGGAATTGCCCGAGTTGTTTCCGGCCCTGGACGCCGACCCCGAGGTGCGGGCCATCGTCATCACCGGTTCCGGCAAGAACTTCAGCTACGGCCTGGACGTGCCCGCGATGGGCGGGACCTTCACCCCGCTGCTGGCCGGTGACGCGCTGGCCGGTCCGCGTGCGCATTTCCACGCCGAGATCAAGCGCATGCAGGGCGCGATCACCGCGGTCGCCGACTGCCGGACCCCGACGATCGCGTCGGTGCACGGCTGGTGCATCGGCGGGGGCGTCGACCTGATCTCGGCGGTCGATATCCGCTACGCCAGCGCCGACGCCAAGTTCTCGGTGCGTGAGGTCAGATTGGCCATCGTCGCCGACGTCGGCAGCCTGGCCCGGCTGCCGCTGATCCTGAACGACGGCCACCTGCGCGAGCTGGCGCTGACCGGTAAGGACATCGACGCCGCCCGCGCCGAGAAGATCGGCCTGGTCAACGACGTCTTTGACGGCGCCGAGGCCGCGCTGGCCGCCGCGCATGCCACCGCCGCGGAGATCGCCGCCAACCCGCCGTTGACGGTGCACGGCATCAAGGACGTCCTGGACCAGCAGCGCGTCGCCGCTGTCTCGGAAAGCCTGCGCTACGTCGCAGCCTGGAATGCGGCCTTCCTGCCGTCCAAGGACCTGACCGAGGGCATCTCGGCGACGTTCGCCAAGCGTCCGCCGCAGTTCACCGGGGAGTAGCCGGGCGCCACGTACCCTCGCGGGGGTGGCGAACACGACCGCGAACACAACCGCGATGACGACCCCGGACGGCAGGATCCGTGTCCCGACCGACGTGGATGCGGTGACCGCGATCGGCGACGAGGACCACTCGGAAATCGACAGCGCGGCCATCGACCGCATCTGGCTGGCCGCCCGCGGCTGGTACCAGGCGGGCATGCACCCGGCGATCCAGCTGTGCCTCCGGCACCGTGGCCGCGTCGTGCTCAACCGAGCGATCGGTCACGGCTGGGGCAACGCGCCCACCGATGCTCCCGATGCCGAGAAGATTCCCGTCACGACGGACACACCGTTCTGCGTGTACTCGGCGGCCAAGAGCATCGCCGCGACCGTGGTGCACATGCTCGTCGAACGGGGCGTCTTTTCCCTCGACGACCGGGTCTGCGAATACATGCCCACCTTCACCAGCCACGGCAAGCACCGCATCACGATCCGGCATGTGCTGACCCACAGCGCCGGCCTCCCGTTTCCCACCGGGCCGCTGCCGGACCTCAAGCGCACCGACGATCACGAGTACGTGCAGGAGATGCTGAGCAATTTGCGGCCGCTGTACCGGCCGGGGCTGGTGCACATGTACCACGCGCTGACCTGGGGTCCGCTGATCCGCGAGATCGTCTACACGGCCACCGGCAAGGATATTCGGGAGATCCTGGCCACCGAAATCCTCGACCCGCTGGACTTTCGGTGGACCAACTTCGGCGTCGCCAAGCAAGACCTCGACCTGGTCGCGCCGAGCCACGCCACCGGCCGGCCCTTACCCCCGGTGATCGCGCAGATATTCCGCAAGGCGATCGGCGGAACGGTGCACGAGATGATCCCGGTGACCAACACACCGTTCTACTTGACCACCGTGATCCCGTCGTCGAACACCGTGTCGACCGCCAACGAGATGTCACGCTTCGCCGAAATTTGGCGCCGCTATGGCGAACTCGATGGGGTGCGGGTCCTGCAGGCGGAAACGCTGCGCGGCGCGGTGGCCGAATCCCGGCGGTTGCGCCCGGATTTCGCGGTGGGGCTGATGCCGGCTCGTTGGGGGACGGGCTTCATCCTCGGCACGAACCGATGGGGGCCGTTCGGGCGCAATGCACCGGCCGCTTTCGGCAGTCTGGGCTTGAGCAATATCGCGATCTGGGCCGACCCCGAGCGCAGCCTGGCCGCGGGCCTGATCAGCAGCGGCAAACCCGGCCGCGATCCGGAACTGCGCCGTTACGCGGCGCTGATGAACACCATCGCGGCGCAGATCCCGACAGTCTGAGCGCGCGCAGCGGAACCCGGCGGACGACATCGAACTTGCCTGGGCAATCGTGCATGTGTTTTGCATCACCGCACACCGGGCAAACACACAGATGCAATCCGACCGCTTCCGGCCACTGCTGGCCACACCGGGGCCGTTCGCCTCGGTGTTCTTCGCGGACACGGAGAATGCCGATGACGCAGCTGCTCAGGCCCGTCGTCAATGGCCGGCATTGCGCGAACAACTGAAGTGGCAGGGAGCGCACGACTCGGTCATCGCCGACATCGAATACGCCGTCACAGAACTCGATCCACCGATACACCGCGGCGGGCGCGCGGTGATCGCGGGCGCCACCGGCATCGTGCTCAACGAGTACCTGGTTCGGGCCGCAGCCGAACCGATCGTGCGTGTGTCCGAGTTGCCCTACATCGTCCCCATTCTTGAACACGGGTTCGAGCACTCGAGTTATCTCCTGGTGGTGGCCGATGCCGGGGGCGCGCTGATCACCATCCACGACGTCATCCGGCGCTCGGAGACGGTCGAGGCGAGCAATGATTGCGCACCCGACGCTGCCGCAGCGCAACCGCCGGCGGGCGACGCCTCGCCGCGGAACGCGATCGCCGACCGAGTTGGCGAACTGGTCGACAACTGGTCTTTGCAAGCGATATTCCTGGTCGGCGACGGGGAGCTGCGCGCGAAGCTGCTGGCGAAGCTCCCGGAACGGCTGAGGGATCGCGCCACATCGCTACCGATCGGCGTCGGTCGAGGTGGATACGACTTTGAGGAGATTCAACGGGCCATCGACACAACACTGCTGCGTCGACGCCTCAATCTGATCGACAACGCGACGGCACGCTTCAACGCCGAAATGGGCCGGAATTCCGGGCTGGCCGCCGAGGGCCTCGGCGCCGTCTGTTCGGCGCTGCGTCGGGGGGCGGTCGACACGATGATCATCGGCGAGATCGATGGCGCCACCGTGGTTGCCGACGCGGAAATGACGACCGTCGCGCCCAACGCCGACATGCTCTCGGAACAGGGCGCCGCTGCGGCCAAGACGCTGCGGGCCGACGAGGCATTGCCGCTATTGGCGATTTCGGCGGGCGCGTCGGTGGTGCATACCGACGAGCGAATCGCCCCGGCCGACGGAATCGGCGCCATTCTTCGCTGCACGAAGACGCCCGATCCGGCTCGCCGCTGAACACCGCGGTGGCGGAGGGATTTGAACCCCCGGACGGTTTTAGCCGTCTCTCGCTTTCAAGGCGAGTGCATTAGGCCGCTCTGCCACGCCACCGCTGACAAGGGTAACGGGGCTAGTACCGTGGCCCGCATGCGCGCCATCGTCGCCGAATCCGCCGACCGACTCGTCTGGCAAGAGGTCCCCGATGTCTCCGCCGGGGCCGACGAGGTGCTGATCAAGGTCACCGCGGCCGGCGTCAACCGTGCCGACGTGCTGCAGGCCGCCGGCAAGTATCCGCCCCCGCCGGGAGCCAGCGACATCATCGGCATGGAGGTATCCGGCGTCATCGCCTCAGTGGGCTCCGGTGTCGCGGAATGGTCTGTCGGACAAGAAGTTTGCGCGTTGCTGGCCGGTGGCGGCTACGCCGAATACGTCGCGGTTCCGGCGCCTCAGGTGCTGCCGATTCCGGACGGCGTCACGCTGGAGGACGCCGCGGGCCTACCCGAGGTGGCCTGCACGGTGTGGTCGAATCTGGTGCTCACCGCGCACCTGAGCGAGGGCCAGCTGCTATTGATGCACGGCGGGGCCAGCGGCATCGGAACCCACGCGATTCAGGTCGCGCGCGCCTTGGGCGCCCGGGTGGCGGTCACCGCTGGTTCCGAGGAGAAGCTGCAGACCTGCCGCGACCTGGGTGCCGAGATCACCGTCAACTACCGCGACGAGGACTTCGTCGCGCGGCTGCAGGAGGCCGGCGGCGCCGACGTGATCTTCGACATCATGGGTGCCTCCTATCTGGATCGCAATCTCGACGCCCTGGCCACCGACGGACAGTTGGTGATCATCGGCATGCAGGGCGGGCTCAAGGCCGAGCTCAACATCGGCAAGCTGCTGCCCAAGCGTTTACACGTGATCGGCACCACGCTGCGTGGCCGACCGGTGAGCGGCCCGAACAGTAAGGGCGAGATCGTGGCCGCGGTGACGGCGTCGGTGTGGCCGATGATCGCCGACGGCCGGGTCCGTCCGTTCATCGGCGCGCGCATACCGATTCAGCAAGCCGGCGAAGCGCATCAGCGGCTGGTGTCGGGCGACGTGCACGGAAAGATCGTGCTGACCGTCTAGCTGGGCCGTTGAGTGTGCAGTCAGGGCTGCCAGTGTGCAACTAGGACGACCTGAATGCACACTCGGCCCGAGGGCGGGCGGCGCGAGGGCGGGCGGCGTAACGCGAGGGCGGGTCAACCCAACGACGCCAGCGCGCGCACCAGCTGATCGACCTCGGCCATCGTCGAGTAGTGCGCCAGCCCGACCGTCACCGCGCCGCCAACATCATTGGCGCCCAAGGCATCCAGCACGCGTGAACTCTCGTTCGAGACGGCCAGAATTCCGTTGTCCGCCAAGCGCTGCACGACCCGCTCGGCGGGCACGCCCTGCAACGCGAAGCTGACGAGAGGTATCCGCACCTCCGGGCGACCGATCAGCATCATCAACGGCAGAGATCGCAACGAGACCATCAGGTAGTCGAAGATCCGGTTGAGATACGAGGCGGCCGATTGCATCGAGACCGAGAGTCGCTCACGCCGGCTGCCGCGGGCCGATTCATCCAATGCCGCAAGGTATTCGATGCTGGCAACGACGCCGGCCAGCAGCCCGAACTGATGCGCGCCCACCTCAAGGCGTGCCGGGCCGGTGGCGTTGGGATCGGTGGAGACCGAGCTGAACGAGTTGATCAGAGCCGGATCGCGAAACACGATCGCCCCGATCGGCGGGCCGCCCCAGGCGAGCGCGTTCACCGCGACCACGTCGACCTCTGTTTCCTTGATGTCGAGCAGTCGGTAGGGCGCGGCCGCGGAATGATCGACGATCACCAGCCCGCCGACGTCGTGGACCAGCTTGGTCATCGCCCGCAGATCGGTGACTGTGCCCAGCGTCCCCGACGCCGAGGTGACCGCGACCAGTCGCGTCGATTTCCCAATCAAGCTCTCCCACTGCCACGTCGGCAGCTCACCGTTTTCGATGTCGACCTCGGCCCACTTCACCTTGGCGCCGTAGCGGTGCGCCGCCCGTAGCCACGGGGCGATGTTTGCCTCGTCGTCCAGGCGGCTGACGACCACCTCGTAGCCCAGGCCGGCCCGCGAGGACGACGCCTCGGCGAGCGAGGACAGCAGGATCGCGCGGTCGGCGCCCAGCACGATGCCGGCCGGGTCGGCGTTGAACAGATCGGCCACGGCCGAGCGCGCCGCGTCGAGGACGGCGGCACTGCGCTGCGCCGACGGGTGCGCACCCACGGTGGTGGCGCTGGAGCGGCGGAACGCCGTCGAGACCGTCGTCGCAACGGAATCGGGAATCAACATCCCGGACGGCGCGTCGAAGTGCACCCATCCGTCACCCAGTGACGGATGCAGTCCGCGCACCCGGGCGACGTCATAAGCCATGCCAGCCACCTTAGAGCTTCCGCACTAGAGCGAAATTGTGACGGTAACGGGTGCCACAGACGCTAGAGCCAGCCGGTGGCTTCCCGAGCCAGGTCACCCGGCCAGCCATACTAGTCGAGTGGGGCTCTGGATCGGAACGCTGATCGCACTGTTTTTACTGATCGCCCCGGGGACAATCGTTGCGCGTATCGCCCAGCTGACGTGGCCAATCGCGGTCGCAGTCGGCCCGGCACTGACCTACGGTGTCGTCGCGCTGGCGATCATTCCCTACGGTGCGCTCGGAATCCCTTGGAACGGTTGGACTGCGCTGGCGGCGCTCGCCGTCGTGTGTGTGGTGGCGACGGGTTTGCAGCTACTACTCGCCCGCTACCGCGACACCGACGCCGAGGCGCGTGGGATCGCGGGCTGGCCGGCGCTCGCGGTCACCGCCGGAGTGCTGCTCGGCACGCTGCTGATCATGTGGGCGGCCTATCGCGGGCTGGCGGCCCACTGGCAGACCGTCCCCAGCACCTGGGATGCGGTGTGGCACGCCAACGAGGTGCGCTTCATGCTCGACACCGGGCAGGCGTCCTCCACCCATATGGGTGAGCTGCGCAACGTCGAGACCCACCAGGCGCTGTACTACCCGTCGGTGTTCCACGCCCTGACCGCGGTGTTCTGCCAGCTCACGGGTGCGGCGCCGACCACCGGCTACACCCTGAGTTCGGTGGCGGCCTCGATCTGGCTGTTCCCGACCAGCGCGGCGATGCTGACCTGGCATCTGCTGCGCCCGGTGCTGACGCCGGGCCGCGCGGCCGCGATCGCGGGTACCGCGGCCGCGCTGTCCGCGTCGTTCACCTCGGTGCCCTACGTGGAGTTCGGGGTGGCCGCGATGCCCAACCTGGCGGCCTACGGCGTCGCGATCCCGACGTTTCTGCTGATTGTCTCGACGTTGCGGCACCGCGACCGCATCCCGCTAGCCGCGTTGGCGCTCGTCGGCGTGTTGTCGGTGCACCTGACCGGCGGCTTCATCGTCATCTTGTTCCTGCTGGGCTGGTGGCTGCTGGATGCGTTGTGGCATCCGGTGCGGGGCCGGCTGCCCGATGTCGGGATCCTGGCTGCCGTCGCGGCGCCGACGGCGCTGATCCTGGCGCCGCAATTCATCGGGGTGCTCAGACAGGCCGACATCATCGCCGGGCACGCCTTCCCCAGCTTCAAGAGCGTCAAGCAGGGCGTCATCGATGCGTTGCTGCTGCACACCCGCCACCTCAACGATTTCCCGACCCAATACGGCCTGGTCGCGCTGGTCTACCTCGGCATGGCGTATCTGCTGTACAAGCGCATCTGGTGGCCCGTGGCGGTCTGGCTGGTGCTGACCGTGGCGACCATCTATTCGGGCGCACCGTTTCACAACCCGCTCGGCGCCGCCATCGAAGGGCTGAGCACGTTCTTCTACAACGATCCGCGCCGGCTCACCTCTGTGGTGACGATGCTGGTGACGCCGATGGCGGCCATCGCGCTGTTCGGCGCGGTCGTGCTGTTGGTAGCGATCGCCAAACGAATCACCGGCCGGTTCAAACGGTTGCCCACGCCGATCTGGGCGTCGGCCACCGCGGTGCTGCTGGTGTTCTCGACGGTGTTCATCGGCCGGCACTATCTGTATCGCCACATCGTGCTGTTCGGCGATAAATACGACTCGGTGATGATCGACCAGCGCGATCTGATGGCCATGGCGTATCTGGCGAAACTGCCGGGCGCACACGACACCCTGATCGGCAATGCCAATACCGACGGCACGGCCTGGATGTACGCGGTGGCCGACCTGCATCCGCTGTGGACCCACTACGACTATCCGCAGCAGACCGGGCCGGGACCCGAGCGCTACATCATCTGGGCCTTCGCTCGCCGCGGCGATTCCGACCCGAGGGTGGTCGAGGCGATCAAGGCGCTCAATATCCGGTACATCTACACCAGCTCGCCCACGGTTCGCGGGTTCGCCGTGCCCGACGGACTAGTGTCGCTGGAAAAGTCGAAGTCGTGGGCGCTGATCTACGACAACGGCGGGGCCAGAATTTACGAATGGCGCGGAAATGCCACCCCGCCCCGCCCATAGACGTACAAGAGGATGGTGACCGGATTGACTAACGGCAACGACGACGACGGCGTCGAGATCATCGGCGGTGTCGACCCGCGGATCATGGCCATTCGCGAGGCAGCCGACGACGACGATTCCGACGAGCGCTCCGTGACCGATCTCATCGAGCAGCCCGCCAAGGTGATGCGCATCGGCACCATGATCAAGCAACTGCTCGAAGAGGTGCGTGCGGCACCGCTCGACGATGCCAGCCGCAAGCGGCTGCGCGACATCCACGCCAAAAGCATCCGCGAGCTGGAAGAGGGTCTCGCGCCGGAACTTCGCGAGGAGCTCGACCGCCTCACCCTGCCGTTCAACGAGGACGCCGAGCCGTCAGACGCCGAGTTGCGTATCGCCCAGGCCCAGCTGGTCGGCTGGCTCGAGGGGCTGTTCCATGGCATCCAGACCGCACTGTTCGCCCAGCAGATGGCCGCCCGCGCGCAGCTCGAACAGATGCGCCAAGGAGCCCTGCCCCCCGGAACCGTACGACCGGGCCACGGACCGGGCTCGGGCACCGGGCAATACCTGTAGGCGAAGGCGTCAGTGTCCGGTCCTCGCGGTCCTCATATCGAGACCAGCAACGCTTGGGTGGAATTTCCCATCTTCGACGCCAAGTCGCGATCGTTGAAGAAGGCCTTCCTCGGCAAGGCGGGCGGCACGATCGGCCGCAACAACTCCAACGTCGTCGTCGTCGAGGCGTTGCGGGACATCACGATGTCACTCGAGTTGGGCGACCGCGTCGGCCTGGTCGGCCACAACGGGGCCGGGAAATCGACTCTGCTGCGCCTACTTTCGGGCATCTACGAACCCACCCGGGGCTGGGCGAAGGTCACCGGCCGGGTCGCGCCGGTGTTCGACCTCGGCGTCGGGATGGACCCCGAGATCTCCGGCTACGAAAACATCATCATCCGCGGCCTGTTTCTCGGTCAGACCCGAAAGCAGATGCTGGCCAAGGTCGACGAGATCGCCGAGTTCACCGAGCTCGGGGACTACCTGTCGATGCCGCTGCGGACGTATTCCACCGGGATGCGGGTGCGGCTGGCGATGGGCGTGGTCACCAGCATCGACCCCGAGATCCTGCTGCTCGACGAGGGCATCGGCGCCGTGGACGCCGACTTCCTGAAGAAGGCCCAGTCGCGATTGCAGGGCCTGGTGGAACGGTCCGGAATCCTGGTGTTCGCCAGCCATTCCAACGAATTCCTGGCCCGGCTGTGCAAGACCGCGATGTGGATCGACCACGGCGTCATCCGCCAGACCGGCGGCATCGAAGACGTGGTGCGCGCGTACGAGGGCGAAGACGCCGCGCGTCATGTCCGCGAGGTGCTGGAAGAAACCCGGCTGCAGATTCAGGCCGATAAACCGCTGGCGCAAAGCGCTTCCGGGGATGAGTGAGTCCATCTTCGCCGTCGTGGTCACCCACCGGCGACCCGACGAACTCGCCAAGTCGCTGGACATGCTGAGCGCACAGACCCGACTGCCCGATCACCTGATCGTCGTCGACAACGACGGCGGCGCGGATGGCCGGATCCGCGACCTGGTTGCCGCGCAGCCGATCTCGACCACCTACCTGGCGTCGAGCCGAAACCTGGGCGGCGCAGGCGGTTTCGCGTTGGGCATGCTGCACGCGCTGGCCGGCGGCGCCGACTGGGTGTGGCTGGCCGACGACGACGGTCGCCCGCAGGACTCGCGGGTGCTGGCCACGCTGTTGGGCTGCGCCGAGAAGCACGGCCTGGCCGAGGTGTCGCCGATGGTATGTGACCTGGACGACCCGGAGCGGCTGGCCTTCCCGCTGCGGCGTGGCCTGGTATGGCGTAGGCGCGCAAGCGAATTGCGCACCGAACCGGGGCAGGATCTGCTGCCCGGGATCGCGTCGCTGTTCAACGGCGCGTTGTTCCGGGCGTCCACCCTGGACGCGGTCGGCGTCCCGGACATGCGGCTGTTCATCCGCGGCGACGAGGTCGAATTGCACCGCCGGCTGGTGCGCTCCGGGCTGCCGTTCGGGACCTGCCTGGACACGATCTACCTGCATCCCTGCGGATCCGACGAGTTCAAGCCGATCCTGGGCGGCCGGATGCACACGCAGTATCCCGACAGCCCGACGAAGCGGTTCTACACCTACCGCAACCGCGGCTATCTGTTGTCCCAGCCGGGTCTGCGCAAGCTGCTGGTCCAGGAGTGGGTTCGGTTCGGTTGGTTCTTCTTGATATCCCAGCGCGACCCCCGAGGCCTGCTGGAGTGGATTCGGTTGCGCCGCTTGGGACGTCGTGAGCAGTTCGGCAAGCCTGGAGGATCTGGATGACTTTCATCGATGCCGCCGCACAGTCGCGGACCTTCACCCGGGCCCGCGGCGACCTGGTCGACGGATTTCGCCGCCGGGAGCTGTGGCTGCACCTGGGCTGGCAGGACATCAAGCAGCGGTACCGCCGCTCGGTGCTGGGCCCGTTCTGGATCACCATCGCGACCGGGACCACGGCCGTCGCGATGGGCGGGCTGTATTCGAAGCTGTTTCACCTCGACCTGTCGGTGCATCTGCCGTATGTCACGCTCGGCCTGATCATCTGGAACCTGATCAACGCGGCCATCCTGGAAGGTGCCGACGTGTTCGTCGCCAACGAGGGCCTGATCAAACAATTGCCGACGCCGTTGAGCGTGCACGTCTACCGGCTGGTGTGGCGGCAATTCATCCTGTTCGCCCACAACATCGTCATCTATCTCGTCGTCGCGATCATCTATCCCAAACCGTGGTCATGGGCCGATCTGTCGGTGATTCCGGCGCTGGCGTTGATCGTGCTCAATTGCATCTGGGTGTCGCTGTGCTTCGGCATCCTGGCGACGCGCTACCGCGACATCGGTCCCCTGCTGTTTTCGATCGTGCAGCTGCTGTTCTTCATGACGCCGATCATCTGGAACGACGACACGTTGCGGCAGCAGGGCGCCGGACGCTGGTCGAGCATCGTGGAACTCAACCCGCTGCTGCACTATCTCGACATCGTGCGGGCGCCGCTGCTGGGCGCCCACCAGGAGATGCGGCACTGGACGGTGGTGCTGGTGCTGACCGTCGTCGGCTGGATCCTGGCGGCGTTCGCGATGCGCCAGTACCGCGCCCGGGTTCCCTACTGGGTCTAGCGGGTTGCGTCGGTGACGATCATCTCGTCGTCGCTGGTGGCCCAGGCCTTGGCGAAGACCTCGAGGGAAACCGTCTCGTCCGCGCCGTCGGAGGCGCCGCTGTCGTTCATGTGCACCTTGCCGTTGACCACGTCGACGCCGGTGACGACGACCGCGTGGTCGGAGGTCGGCTCGCCGTTGCGGTCCTTGGCGTCCACCGGCTGACCCCAGATCAGTTCCCCGTTCACCTCGACGATCACCTTCCGGCCGCCGGCCAGATACCGCTTGAGTGCGGCCATGCCGGTTGCGACACCGGTCGTCGGCGCATCGCTCGTGTTGGTCAACGTGGCGGCGACGCCGTAGTGCGCCAGCAGCAGCGGAAGGTCGTTGGGGCTGGTGCCTTGGCCGCTGTTCGGGTCGTTGGTGTCCTTGGGCACGGTGTAGATCGACCCGGGGTGGGTCTGGCTCGGCAGCTTCTGGGCCAGCGCGATGATCTCCTGCTCCGAGACCTGGTGGCCGGTGGCCTCGCCGATCACGTCGGCAGCAGCCATCAGCGCGCAGTCGTCATAGGTCTGGGGCCGCCAGAACGCGGCGGCCGCGGTCGGGTCGCCGTACATCCCACCGGTGGTGGTGTCGTCGGCGTGCGCCAACCCCGTCGCGAAACCGAGTGTGAGACCGACAGCGAAGACTGCGAGACCGATAGTCCGGGCGGCCTTTCCGGCCACGACGCCAAGCTTGGTCGTGATCATGATGGGCTCCTTTGCTCATCTGCGCCTAGCGATTCAGGTGCATGAGGAAAGGCTCGACCATGGCCCTCTAAGAATCCTTGGAAGCGGCACCAAGGATTCTTTGAGAATCCGCCAAGACCGCGGTCAGAGGCTGGGCTGGCCGGAAAAAGCCTGGATAACAGGGGATTTGGCAAGGCGTCGGCACCCAGCGAAAGGTTTCATATGCATCTTGTCCGGCAGTGTGACGCCGGCGTCTATCCTTGCGGCAAACGTGCCGAAACTCGACGCTGGAACCCGTCGATGGAGGAATATGCGATCGTGAGCGACGCCTTGGCAATCGGTTGTGTGGGGAAGCTGGTCGTGGCGACCCGCGGCGACCGTGGCGCCGGCGAGGTGTTGGTGACCGTGCGGGGGTCCAAGGAGACCTTCCTGGCCTGGTCCGACGACCCACTACCGAAGGGCAGCAAGGTCCTGGTGGTCGAGACCCGGGGCGGGCGGACGGTGGTGGTCGAGCCTTGGAACGAGTGAAATCCCCTGTTACACAACACCAAAACCTAAGGAGTCCAAGAAATGCTCGGTTATAGGGTGCCCGCGCCGGACGAGGCGATGCTGATCTCCGGTGCCAAAGCCAAGGGCGACGCCCCGTTCCGGGTGGTGACCGGCCACGGCGCCTTCGTCCTCCCGTTCTTCCGCAAGGCGCGCTTTTTGACCCTGGCCATGTGCGAGTCCGAGGTCGCCGAAAAGTGCGTCACGCAACAAGGAATCACCCTCAACGTCCGGGCGGTGATCGCCTTCAAGGTCGGCAACGACACCGAGAGCATCATCAGCGCCGCCCAGCGATTTTTGTCCGAGCAGGATCAGATGTCGGTACTGACCGGCCGGATCTTCGCCGGTCACCTCCGGTCGATCATCGGGTCGATGACCGTCGAGCAGATCATCCGGGAACGCCAGAAGCTGGCCACCGAGGTCCTCGACGGCTCCAAGGAGGAGATGGCCCGGATCGGGCTGGCCGTCGACGCGCTGCAGATCCAGTCCATCGACGACGACGGCCTGGGCTACATCAACGCGATGTCGGCGCCGCACAACGCGGCCATCCAGCAGATGGCGCAGATCGCGCAGGCCCAGGCGAACCAGAAAGCCGCGGAAGCCGAGCAGGAGTCCCAGCGCCAGCAGGCCGAATTCGCCCGTCAGACCGCGGTTGTCAAGGCGCAATACAAGGCCGAGGTCGACAAGGCCCAGGCGGAGGCCGCCCAGTCGGGCCCGCTGGCCGAGGCGGAGGCCCAGCGCGAGGTGCTGGCGATGCGCACCGAACTGGCCCAACGCGCCGCCGAACTGCGCCAGCAAGAACTGGTCGCCGAGGTGGTCAAGCCCGCGGAGGCCGAGGCCGAGCGGGTCCGGATCCTGGCCGTCGCCGACGCCGAGAGGATGAAGATCCTGGCCGAGGCGGCGGCGTCGCACAACCGGGTGGCCTTGGACAAGGCACTGATCGACCAGCTGCCCGACATCGTGGAGCGGGCCGCGGCCGGGCTCGCCGGTGCGAACCTCACCGTGCTCAACGGGGCTGACGGCCTTAGCCAGGTGGCCAGTGGGCTCGTGTCGCAGGGCAAGGCGATCTTCGACGCGCTGCGCGGCGAGATCGTCGAGTATGACGACAACGCGACGCCACAGTAAGGCAGCCTTGTCGAATCAACTTGTGCCGCAACGCTAGTCAGCGGCAAATAACAGGTCGTCCAAAAGGGCATCCCAGATTGGGTTCCGTAGCGCGTCCGTATCGACATGGATTCCTGAGAGTCCCGAGGTTCCCGAGGTTCCCGCCAGACCCGGTGACGCCAGCGCGCTGAGGGCCGGATCCGTGGGGGGCGTCGGTACCGCCGGTGCGATATAGGCAGTGCCGACAAGCCCCTGAGGCCCGGCCGAGCCACCCGGGCCGAGGGTGATGGCCTCGTTGGGGCCGATGGTCAAAATGCCCCCTTGCTGGATGGGCAGGGTGGCGCCGATATTGACGGTCACGTGCGCACCGTCGTTGACCATCAGGGTGCCGGCGTTGCCGACGGTCAAAGTGCTGGTGCCGTTGAGGGTGACGGTGCCGGCGGAGTCGACGGTGACGGTGCCCCCGTCCGTGAGAGTGCCGCTGCCGGCGATGGTCAGGTTGCCGGCGTCGGTCAGCGTGGCGCCCTGCTGGACTGTCAATGCGCCGGAGTTCGTCACCGTGCCGCCAGAGCTCACTGTCATGGTGCCGTTGTCGCTGAACGCGCCGCCGGACTGAATGGTTAGCGCGCCGCCATCGGTAACGTTAAAGCCGGTATTGGCAAAGCCCACGTTGCCGCCATTGTCGACAAACATCGCGCCGGAATCGGTGATGGTGCCCGAGTTGCTGAGCAGGAAGCCGTTGTTGTCGACCGTGAAAATGCCGCCATTCTCGACGGTCAGGCTGCCGTTGAGACCCACCGAGAATGAGCCGGCATCGTTGACAACCCCGCCGCTGTCCACGTCCAGGGCGCCAAAGACCTGGAGGCCACCATTCACGTTGAGGGTGCCGGAGTCGGTGAGGGTGCCGCCGGCGTTGACGAAAACGCTGCCGCCGGCGTCATCGGTGAAGGTGCCACCGACGTTGACATTGACCGTGCCCACGTCTGTCAGGATGCCGTTGCTCACGGTCAGGCTGCCCGTGTCGGTGCCACCCGTGCTGACGGTGAGCGTGCCGCCGGTGTTGACGGTTAAGTGGCCGGCGTCGGACAGGGAGCCGCCACCGGTCACGGTCAGGCTGCCCGTGTCACCAGTGATGCTGGCGTTGCTGACGGTGAGGGTGCCGCCATGGCCGACAGTCACCGTCCCGCCATCCGACAAAGTGCCGCCACCAGTCACCGTCAGGCTGCCAGTGTTCGTGCCACCCGTCCCGACTGTGAGCGTTCCACCGTGGCCGACCGTCAGCGTCCCGCCGTCGGACAAAGTGCCAGCACCGGTCACCGTCAAACCGCCCGTATCGGTGCCACCCGTACTCACCGCGAGCGTCCCGCCGCTGTTGACCGTGACCGTCCCGCCATCGGACAAGGTGCCGCCACCGGTCACCGTCAAACCACCGGTATCGGTGCCGCCCTGGCTCACGGTCAGCGTGGCGTTCTGCAAGACCGTGAACGAGCCGGAGTCGGTCACGGTACCGCCGGAACTCACCAGCATGGTGCCGTTGTCGCTGAACACGCCGCCGGACTCAATGGTCAGCGCGCCGCCATCGGTGACGTTAAAGCTGCCGTTAAAGACCACGGTGCCGCC
Source organism: Mycobacterium sp. Aquia_213 (assembly GCF_026625985.1). Taxonomy (NCBI): domain Bacteria; kingdom Bacillati; phylum Actinomycetota; class Actinomycetes; order Mycobacteriales; family Mycobacteriaceae; genus Mycobacterium; species Mycobacterium sp. Aquia_213. The sequence goes on along the minus strand of NZ_CP113116.1, from coordinate 171,551 downwards.
ATTGTCGACAACCAGCGTGCCGGAGTCGGTGATCGTGCCCTGGCTGCTGAGCAGGAAGCCGTTGTTGTCGACCGTGAAAATGCCGCCAGGGTCGACAGTCAGGGTGCCATTGAGACCGACCGAGACTGTGTTGGCGTCGTTGACAACCCCGCCGCTGTCCACGTTCACCGCGCCGAAGGTCGACAGGACATGGTTGATGTTGAGGGTGCCGGGGTCGGTGAGGGTGCCGCCGACGTTGAGGGTGCCGCCGGCGTTGACGAAAAAGCTGCCGTTATCGGTGAGGGTGCCGCCGGCGTTGACGGTGATCGTGCCCACGTCGTTCAGAATGTTGCTCACGGTGAGGCTGCCCGTGTCGGTGCCACCCTGGCTCACAGTCAGCAAGCCGCCAGTGTTGACAGTCAAGTGGCCGGCATCGGACAAAGCACCACCGCCGGTCACGGTCAGGCTGCCCGTGTCGGTGCCACCCTGGCTGACGGTGAGGGTGCCACCGCTGTTGACGGTCACCGTCCCGCCATCGGACAAGGAGCCGCCACCAGTCACCGTCAGGCTGCCAGTGTTCGTGCCACCCGTCCCGACTGTGAGCGTTCCACCGTGGCCGACCGTCAGCGTCCCGCCGTCGGACAAAGTGCCAGCACCGGTCACCGTCAAACCGCCCGTATCGGTGCCACCGGTACTCACCGCGAGCGTCCCGCCGCTGTTGACCGTGACCGTCCCGCCGTCGGACAACGTGCCGCCACCGGTCACCGTCAAACCACCGGTATCGGTGCCGCCCTGGCTCACGGTCAGCGTGGCGTTCTGCAAGACCGTGAACGAGCCGGAGTCGGTCACGGTACCGCCGGAACTCACCAGCATGGTGCCGTTGTCGCTGAACACGCCGCCGGACTCAATGGTCAGCGCGCCGCCATCGGTGACGTTAAAGCTGCCGTTAAAGACCGCGGTGCCGCCATTGTCGACAACCAGCGTGCCGGAGTCGGTGATCGTGCCCTGGCTGCTGAGCAGGAAGCCGTTGTTGTCGACCGTGAAAATGCCGCCAGGGTCGACAGTCAGGGTGCCATTGAGACCGACCGAGACTGTGTTGGCGTCGTTGACAACCCCGCCGCTGTCCACGTTCACCGCGCCGAAGGTCGACAGGACATGGTTGATGTTGAGGGTGCCGGGGTCGGTGAGGGTGCCGCCGACGTTGAGGGTGCCGCCGGCGTTGACGAAAAAGCTGCCGTTATCGGTGAGGGTGCCGCCGGCGTTGACGGTGATCGTGCCCACGTCGTTCAGAATGTTGCTCACGGTGAGGCTGCCCGTGTCGGTGCCACCCTGGCTCACAGTCAGCAAGCCGCCAGTGTTGACAGTCAAGTGGCCGGCATCGGACAAAGCACCACCGCCGGTCACGGTGAGGAAACCGGTATCACCGGTGGTGGTAGTGCTCACGGTCAACGTGCCGCCGCTATTGACCGTGATCGTCCCGCCATCGGTCAAAATGCCGCCACCACTCACCGTCAGGCTGCCGCTGTCGGACAGGGTGGTTGCGGCATTGACGATCAAGCCGCCGTTGTCGGTCAGGGAGCCGCCCGCGTTAATCGTCAGGGCGTTGTCGACGGTGAGCATGCCGCCCGGCTGGATGACAAGCGAGCCGCCGCTCTGAATTGTGGTTCCGCCGACGGGGACGTCGTAGGCAAAGCCGTTCGCGATGGTGATGGTTTGACCGTTGGTGATGGTGGACGGCAGCGTCGGATCGATGTAGGTGACGCCGTTGATGGTGACGGTGGGCTCGGCGGCCGCGACCGACTGTGGAGTTGTGGCAGCGGGTGCGACCGACTGCGTGGACGCCGCCGGTGCAGCCGACTGCGAGGAAGTGGTCACCGGCGTAACCGACTGCGTAGATGCCGCCGGTGCGGCCGACTGCGGCGAGGTGGCGGCCGGCGTGACCGACTGCGAGGAGCTGGCCGCCGGCGTAACCGACTGCGAGGACGCCGCGGGCGCGGCCGACTGCGAGGAAGTGGTCACCGGCGTGACCGACTGCGGCGAGCTGGCCGCCGGCGTGACCGACTGCGGGGAACTGGCCGCCGGCGTGACCGACTGCGGGGAGGTCGCGGGTGTTACCAGTTGCTGAGACACGGCACTCGAGCCGAGTTGCTCGGTCTGGGCCGTGGCGCTTAGTTGCTGGGCGCTGACGGGCATGCCCAGCTGCTGCGTCGCGGCGTTCGAGGTCAGCTGCTCCGCCTCCACCGTCGAACCCAGCTGTTGAGTCTGCGCCGTCGAGCCCAACTGCTGCGACGCGATGGAGGTCAGCTGCTGCTGGATCACCGACTGGGTCTGCGTGCCAACGGTATTGGCGGCGCTTTGCGCTACCGCACCACTCTGAGCGCTCTGGCCCGCCGGGTTGGTGGTGTGCGGCGGCTCGGCATACGACTGCAATGCGCTGGCGGCCGCGGCATCGATGGCATACCCGTACATCGCGACCGCGTCCTGAACCCACATCACCATGTACTGGGCCTCAGTGGCCGCGATCGCCGCGGTGTTCTGCCCAAAGAAATTGGTGGCGATCAACGCCATCAGCTGCGCCCGGTTCGCCGCGATTATCGGCGGGGGCACCGTCATCAAATACGCCGCCTCATAGGCCGCCGCCGCGGTATACGCCTGCTCGGCAGTCACCCCGGCCTGAGCAGCCGCGGCAAATAACCACGCCACATAGGGGGCCGCCGCCGCGCTCATTGCCATCGACGAGGGCCCAAACCACGCGAGGCCCGTCAGGCCCGACAACTCCGACGAATAGCCCGCGGCCGCGGATTCGAGCTCTGCGGCCGCCGCCTCCCAGGCTGCGGCCGCGGCAAGCAGGGGTCCCGAGCCCGGGCCGGTGTACATCAGCCCGGAGTTGACCTCTGGGGGCAGCAACCCAAAGTCCATCGGCCTTGCCCTCTCAAAACAGGCGGCAAGCCGCTTCCCCCAGTCGAAATGCTAACGCCGATCCGACCCAGTTCATGTAAAACGCACCGAAATAATCCCGTGGGTATGGTTGCTGGAAATAATTGACGCGTAAGGCAATTCTTTTTCGCGTATGTAGTGGCTCGCAGCCCACGAACACTCGCCCGCACCGGGCCTGGAAGTCGGCTTGCCCCCCGGCCGTGACCCCCAGCACGAATCCGCACCCCGGCGCCGCAAACGTGCTGCCGTCCGGTCGCAGTGCGCTGATGAACCCGAGCTACTTGTGGGCGATCGCCACGCTGCGCTGATCGGCGAGCGGCAGGATTTCGACATCGCGAAAGCCCGCCTGCTTACACCAGCCACCGAACTCGCGGCCGGTGAAGTCGAAGGCGTCACCGAACTCGACCAGCATGTTGAGCGACATCATCAGTGCGAAGACGTTTTCGCGGCGAGCATCATCGATCAGGTGCTCGACAACGACGAGTGCACCACCGCTGGGCAGGGCGTCATAGGCCGCGGCGATAAGTCGTCCTTTCCGCTCGAGATTCCAGTCATGCAAAATCATGCCCATCGTGATCACATCGGCCCGCGGAAAGGGACCGGCGAAGAAATCCCCCGCAGCAACCGCTACCCGGTCGCTCATCCCGGCCGCGGCAATCGCCTTCTCGGCAATCGGCGCCACTTCGGGCAGATCAAAAGTCGTGCACCGCAGCTGCGGATACCTTCGCGCCAGGATCATGCAGAGTTGCCCGGTGGCGCCGCCGATATCGCACAGCGTCGAATAAGGCGAGAAGTCCACGCGTTCGGCCAGCTCCCGGAAGGGCGCCCCCGACACCCCCGACATGGCACTCAAGAACTGCTCCAACCGAGCGGGATCACGGTAGAGCTCCTCGAACATCGGCTTACCGGTGAGCTTGACTTCGTTCTGCGGTCGGCCAGTCTTGAGCGCCTCGGTCAAGTCCGCCCAGAATCGGTACAACCGCGTGTTAGCCATTTCGAAGAATCCACCGAGATAGCTTGGGCTCTTCTTGTCCAAGAACGCTGCCGCTTCTACGCCGTTTCGGTAGCGGCCGGCCGGGCCGTCCCCGTCGCGCTCCAGGATTCTCAGCGCGACCAACGCGTCGAGAAAGTCATAGATCGCGCGCGCGTGCAGCCCCACCCGATCGCCGATCTCTTCGCCGGACATCGAGTCGGCACCGAGATGGGTGAAAACGTCCAGCTCGACCGCCGATAGCAGGGTCTTAGCCGGCCAAAAGCCCATACCAATATCCATCAGGCGCGACGGCTCCGGCCGGTCGTCGGTCATGCTGCGTCTCCTCAACCAAGCCCACAGTGGGCTGGTGCGCGTGTCAGACTGACACGCCGCGACGCGGTTTGCAGCGTACGAATGGATAATTGGCGAAACCAACCGGGCGCATCGCGACACGGCAGTCGCGGACCCGCTGCGAAAGGTCGACGGACGTGACGAAAAAAGTCCAATCAGTGGCGGACGCGGCGCGGGAGAGCCTGGCCGCGGAGCTGGACCGGCTGCGGCAGCGGCGCGAACTCCTCGAGGCCGAGGTCAAGGACGACCGCGGGATGACCGGTGATCACGGCGACGCGGCGGAGGCCATCCAGCGGGCCGAGGAACTGGTCGTCCTCGGCGACCGGATCAACGAGCTGGACCGGCGGCTGCGGACCGGGCCGTCGCACTCCGACGAGGACAATTCGCTGCCCGGCGGCACCGAGGTGACCCTCAAGTTCGCCGACGGTGAAGTCGTCACCATGCACGTGATCTCCATAGTCGAAGAGACGCCTGTCGGTCGTGAGGCCGAGACGCTGACCTCCCACAGCCCGCTGGGGCAGGCGCTGGCCGGGCACAAAGCCGGCGACACGGTCACCTACTCGACCCCGCAGGGCGAAAGCCAGGTCGAGTTGATCGCGGTCAAGCTGCCCAAGTAGCGGCCACTGGGGCACGCGCGCCCCCGATAAACTCGCCCAATGCTTCCCCCCGAGTCCGATACCGCGCCGGCGCGCCTGAGTCTGACCACCCAGATCACGCGTTTCGTGGTGACCGGCGGGATGGCCGCCGTCGTCGACTTCGGGCTCTACCTGCTGCTCTGGAAGGTGCTGGGCGTACAGGTCGACCTATCCAAGGCCATCAGTTTCGTGGTGGGAACCATCACGGCCTACCTGATCAACCGCCGATGGACCTTCCAGGCGGAGCCGAGCACCGCGCGGTTCGTCGCGGTCATGGTTCTCTATGCCATCACCTTCGCGGTCCAGGTCGGGCTGAACCATCTCTGCCTGGTGTTGATGCACTACACGGCCGTGGCGGCCGTCGTCGCGTTCGTGATCGCCCAGGGCACCGCCACGGTGATCAACTTCATCGTGCAGCGAGTCGTAATCTTCCGCATTCACTGACCCCACCCGTGCAAGCGGTACCCTCTTTGACGATGTTGAGCGCCGACTTTCCGACCACCCCGACCCGGCTGATGGGCTTTGGCCGCACCGCGCCGTCGGTGGCGCACGTGCTCTCGACGCCCGATCCCGAGGTGATTGCCAAGGCAGTGGCCCGGGTCGCCGACGCCGGCGGGCGGGGCGTGATCGCGCGCGGGCTGGGCCGGTCCTACGGAGACAACGCGCAAAACGGCGGCGGCCTGGTGATCGACATGACGGTGCTCAACCGCATCCACTCGATCAGCGCCGACACCCAATTGGTCGATGTCGACGCCGGCGTCAGCCTGGACCAACTGATGAAGGCGGCGCTGCCGTTCGGGCTGTGGGTTCCGGTGCTGCCGGGAACCCGGCAAGTGACCATCGGCGGCGCAATCGCGTCCGACATCCACGGCAAGAACCACCACAGCGCGGGCAGCTTCGGCAGCCATGTGCGGTCGATGGATCTGCTGATGGCCGACGGCTCGGTGCGCACGATCACCCCCGACGGCCCGACAGCCTCGGACGCCGAGCTGTTCTGGGCCACCGTCGGTGGCAACGGCCTGACCGGGATCGTGCTGCGCGCGACCATCGCGATGACGCCGACGGAGACGGCGTACTTCATCGCCGACGGCGTGGCCACCAAGGACCTCGATGAAACCGTCGCCTTGCACGTCGACGGCAGCGAAAGTCGGTACACCTACTCCAGCGCGTGGTTCGACCTGATCAGCCCGCCGCCGAAGCTCGGCCGCGCCGCCGTCAGCCGGGGCAGCCTGGCGAAGATCGATCAGCTGCCGAAAAAGCTCGCCAAGAATCCGCTGAAATTCGATGCGCCACACCTGTTGACGGTGCCGAACGTATTTCCGCTCAGCGCGATGAACAAGCTGTCGTTCATGGCGATCGGAGAGGTGTACTACCGGCTGGGCGGAACCTACACCGGCAAGATCGAGAATCTGTCGCAGTTCTACCACATGCTCGACCTGGTCAGCGGCTGGAATAACGCTTACGGCCCAACGGGTTTCGCACAACATCAGTTCCTGGTCCCACCGGACGCGATGGACGAATTCAAGGCGATCATTCGCTGGATCCAAACCCAGGGCCACTATTCGGCGCTGAACGTGTTCAAACTTTTCGGCCCGGGCAACCGTGCACCGCTCAGTTTCCCGATGGCCGGCTGGAATGTCGCGATGGACTTCCCCAACAAGCCCGGGATCAACGAGTTCCTCAACGAACTCGACCACCGGGTACTCGAATTCGGCGGGCGGGTCTACACCGCCAAGGACTCACGCACCACCGCCGAGACTTTTCACGCCATGTACCCCCGCATCGACGAGTGGATCGCCTTGCGCCGCAAGGTCGACCCGTTGCGGGTCTTCGCCTCCGACATGGCCCGACGTTTGGAGCTGCTCTAAATGGTGCTCGACGCCGTAGGAAACCCGCAGACGATCCTGCTGCTGGGCGGCACCTCCGAGATCGGGCTCGCGATCTGCGGGCGCTACCTGCAGAACGCACACGCGCGAATCCTGTTGGCCGCCATGCCCGGCGACCCGGGACGCGACGATGCGGTCGCGCAGATGAAGGCAGCGGGCGCACGCTCGGTCGAGCTGATCGACTTCGAGGCCACCCAGCCCGACAGCCATCCCAAGATGATCGACGCGGCCTTCGCCAACGGCGACGTCGACGTGGCCATCGTCGCGTTCGGCATCCTGGGCGACGCGGAAGAGCTGTGGCAAAACCAGCACAAGGCGGTGCTCGCCGCCGAGATCAATTACACCGCAGCGGTTTCGGTGGGCGTGCTGTTGGGCGAGAAGATGCGCGCCCAGGGCTTCGGCCAGATCATCGCGATGAGTACGGTGGCCGGCGAGCGAGTGCGGCGGTCCAACTTCGTCTACGGCTCCACCAAGGCCGGACTGGACGGCTTCTACCTCGGGCTTTCAGAGGCGTTGCGCGAGTTCGGAGTTCGCGTCCTGGTGATCCGCCCCGGCCAGGTACGTACCCGGATGAGCGCGCATGTCAAGGAAGCGCCGCTGACCGTCGACAAAGAGTATGTTGCCAACCTCGCGGTGACCGCGGCCGCAAAAGGTAAGGAATTGGTTTGGGCGCCAGCAGCATTCAAGTACGTGATGGTGGTGTTGCGACACATCCCGCGACCCATCTTCCGCAAGCTGCCCATCTGATCATGCGAAACGCGCTGGCCAGCCTCGGCCAGATGTTCGCGGCGGTGGTCGTGGCCGTCGGCGTCTCGGTGGTCTCGCTGATCGCCATCGCTCGGGTCCAGTGGCCCGCCTTTCCGTCGTCGAACCAGCTGCACGCGCTGACCACGGTCGGGCAGGTCGGTTGCCTGATCGGGCTGCTCGGCGTCGGCTGGCTGTGGCGGCGCGGCGGCCGGTACCCCCGGCTGGCCGCCCAGCTCGGCGGCCTGGTGTTCGTGTCGGCATTCAGCATCGTGACGCTGGGCATGCCGCTGGGGGCGACCAAGCTGTATCTGTTCGGCATCTCCGTCGACCAGCAGTTCCGCACCGAGTACCTGACGCGGCTCGCCGACAGCCCCGCCCTGCACGACATGACCTATCTCGGGTTGCCGTCCTTCTACCCGCCGGGCTGGTTCTGGATCGGCGGGCGCGCCGCGGCCCTGACCGGGATGCCCGCGTGGGAGCTGTACAAGCCCTGGGCGATCACCTCGATCACCGTCGCGATCGCCGTCGCGCTGGTGCTGTGGTGGCGGCTGATCCGGTTCGAGTACGCGCTGATCGTGACGACCGCGACCGCCGCGGTGACGCTGGCCTACGGCTCGCCGGAGCCCTACGCGGCGATGATCACCGTGCTGCTGCCGCCGGTGCTGGTGCTGACCTGGTCGGGCCTGCGGGCCGGTGAGCGCGCGCTGGGGGCCCCTCTCGAGCCCGAACGTGAAGCTAACTTCACGCTCGATCCCCAACGTGAAGCTAACTTCACACTCGGCGATGGTGCACTCGGCGATGGTGTGCTCGGCGATGGTGTGCTCGGCGATGGCGTGCTCGGCGATGGTGTGCTCGGCGAGGAGGAGCCCGGGGCCCAAGGCTGGGCCGCGGTGGTCGGCGCCGGGCTGTTCGTCGGCTTCACCGCCACCTGGTACTCGCTGCTGTTCGTCTTCACCGCATTCACGGTGGCGCTGATGGCGCTGGTGCTGGTGGTGTCACGCTGGCGGCGGGCCGGGTGGCAGGCCGCGCTCGACCCGCTGCGCCGGCTGGCCGTCATCGCCGTGATCGCCGCGGCCATCGCGGCCGTGACCTGGCTGCCGTTCCTGGTGCGCGCGGCGAGCAACCCGGTCAGCAACAGCGGCAGCGCATTCCACTACCTGCCGGCCGACGGCGCCGAGCTGACCTTCCCGATGCTGCAGTTCTCGCTGCTGGGAGCGATCTGCATGCTGGGCACGCTGTGGCTGGTCGTGCGCACGCGTTCGTCGGTGCGCGCCGGTGCCCTGACGATCGGCGTGCTGGCCATCTACCTGTGGTCGCTGCTGTCGATGCTGACCACGCTGGCACGCACCACGCTGCTGTCGTTCCGGCTGCAGCCGACGCTGAGCGTGCTGCTGGTCGCCGCCGGGGTGTTCGGCTTCATCGAGGCCACGCTTGCGCTGCAGCAGCGCGGCCGCGCCGTGGTGCCGGTGGCCGGGGCGATCGGGCTGACCGCCGCGATCGCGTTCAGCCAGGACATTCCCGACGTGCTGCGACCGGACCTCACGATCGCCTACACCGACACCGACGGCCACGGCCAGCGCGGCGACCGGCGCCCGCCGGGCTCCGAGAAGTTCTATTCCGCCATCGACGCCGCGATCGCGCAGGTCACCGGGAAGCCGCGGGATGAAACCGTGGTGATGACCGCCGACTACAGCTTCTTGTCCTACTACCCGTACTGGGGCTTCCAGGGGTTGACGTCGCACTACGCCAACCCGCTGGCCCAGTTCGACCTGCGGGCCGCGCAGATCAAGAAGTGGTCCAACCTCAAGAGTCCCGACGAGTTCATCCAGGCGCTGGACACCTCGCCGTGGCCGCCGCCGACGGTGTTCCTGATGCGCCGGGGCGCGAACAACAACTACACACTGCGGCTGGCCGAGGACGTTTACCCCAACCAGCCCAACGTTCGTCGCTACACCGTCGAGCTGCGGGCCGCGCTCTTCGACGACCCGCGGTTCGCCGTGCAAAGCGTCGGCCCGTTTGTGCTGGCCATCCGCCGGCCGCCGGCCCAATCGGCGGCAAGCCGCTGATGGCCACCGACACCTCACCCGACTTGGCCGAAGAACTACCATCTAGGTCCGTGAAGGTCGCGGGAGCTAGCCACCGGACCGCTCGCGTTGTCGCCGTCATCGCCGGACTGCTCGGAGCCCTGCTGGCGATCGCCACACCCCTGCTGCCGGTCAACCAAACCACCGCCCAACTCAACTGGCCGCAGCACGGCACCTTCGAAAGCGTCGAGGCGCCACTGATCGGCTATGTGGCTCCCGAGCTGAACATTTCGGTGCCGTGTGCGGCCGCCGCCGGACTGGCCGGACCGCAGAACGCCGGCAAGACGGTGCTGTTGTCGACGGTGCCCAAGCAGGCCCCCAAAGCCATCGACCGCGGGCTGCTGATCCTGCGCGCCAACGACGAACTGGTCGTAGTGGTGCGCAACGTCCCGGTGGTCACCGCGCCGCTGAGCCAGGTCCTCAGCCCGGCCTGCCAACGCCTGACCTTCACCGCGCACGCGGAGCGGGTCACCGCCGAATTCGTCGGGCTGAATTTCGGGCCCAACGCCGAACACCCCGGCGCGCCCCTGCGCGGTGAGAAGAGCGGCTACGACTTCCGGCCGCAGATCGTCGGGGTGTTCACCGACCTGGCCGGCCCGACGCCGCCGGGTCTGACCTTCTCGGCGACCGTCGACACCCGGTACAGCAGCAGCCCCACGGCCCTGAAGATGGCCGCGATGATCCTCGGGGTCGTACTGACCGCCCTCGCACTGATCGCGCTGCACGTCCTCGACACCGCCGACGGCACCCGGCACCGCCGGTTCCTGCCGTCGCGATGGTGGTCGATCGGCGCGCTGGACGCGCTCGTCATCGCCGTGCTGGTGTGGTGGCACTTCGTCGGCGCCAACACCTCCGACGACGGCTACATCCTGACCATGGCCCGGGTGTCCGAACACGCCGGCTACATGGCCAACTACTACCGCTGGCTGGGCACCCCCGAGGCGCCGTTCGGCTGGTACTACGACCTGTTGGCGGTGTGGGCACACGTCAGCACCAACAGCGTCTGGATGCGGCTGCCCACCCTGGCGATGGCGTTGACCTGCTGGTGGGCGATCAGCCGCGAGGTCATCCCCCGGCTGGGCCACGCCGTGAAGACCACCCGGGCGGCGGCATGGACGGCCGCGGGCCTGTTCCTGGCAACCTGGTTGCCGCTGGACAACGGGCTGCGCCCCGAGCCGATCATCGCGCTCGGCATCCTGCTCACCTGGTGCTCGGTGGAGCGGGCGGTGGCCACCAACCGGTTGCTGCCGGTGGCGATCGCCTGCATCATCGGCGCGCTGACCCTGTTCTCCGGGCCGACCGGCATTGCGTCCATCGGCGCCCTGCTGGTCGCCGTCGGGCCGCTGCGCACCATCATCCACCGCAGATCCAGACAGTACGGGGCGCTGCCGCTGCTGGCGCCCATCCTGGCCGCGGCCACCGTCACCGTGATCCTGATCTTCCGCGACCAGACCCTGGCCGGCGAAATGCAGGCGACCACACTCAAGCGCGCGCTCGGTCCCAGCCTGAGCTGGTTCGACGAGCACATCCGCTACGAGCGGCTGTTCATGGCCAGCCCCGACGGATCGATCGCCCGGCGCTTCGCGGTGCTGGCGGTGCTGCTCGCGCTCGGCATCACGGTGGCAATGTCGTTGCGCAAGGGCAGGATTCCGGGCACGGCCGCCGGACCAAGCCGTCGCATCGTCGGGATCACGATCATCTCGTTCCTCGCAATGATGTTCACCCCCACCAAATGGACACACCACTTCGGGGTGTTCGCCGGGCTTGCCGGGTCGTTGGGAGCGTTGGCCGCGGTCGCGGTGACCAGCGTGGCGATGCGGTCACGTCGCAACCGCACCGTGTTCGCCGCGACGGTGCTGTTCTTGGTCGCATTGTCGTTCGCCAGCGTCAACGGCTGGTGGTATGTCTCCAATTTCGGTGTGCCATGGTCGAATTCATTCCCAGCATGGAAGTTCGGCTTCACTACGATGCTGCTCGGGCTGACCGTGCTGGTGTTACTGCTGGCGGCGTGGTTTCACTTCATGGCGCCCGACAACGGGCCTCCCAAGACCCGCGCCGGGGCACGGATGGAGGGAATCATCCAGTCCCCGTTGGCAATTGCGGCATGGGCGCTAGTGACGTTCGAAGTCGTTTCGCTGACGCTGGCGATGACCGGGCAATACCCCGCCTGGTCGGTGGGCCGGTCCAACCTGGAGGCGCTGACCGGCAAGTCCTGCGGATTGGCCGAGGACGTCATGGTGGAGCAGGACCCCAACCCCGGCATGCTGTCGCCGATGTCCGGGCCGGTGGGCGACGCGCTGGGCGCCGGACTCTCGGAAGCCTTCACGCCCAACGGTATTCCCGCCGACGTCTCGGCCGATCCGGTGATGGAGCGTCCGGGCGACCGTAGCTTCGTCAACGAAGACGGCAAGACGACCACCAGCGAGGCCGGCACCGAGGGCGGCACCAGCGCCGCACCCGGAATCAACGGTTCGCGCGCCCAGCTGCCCTACAACCTTGATCCGGCGCACACTCCGGTGCTGGGCAGCTGGCGGCCCGGCATCCAGGTGCCCGCCATGCTGCGCTCGGGTTGGTACCGATTGCCGCCGCGCGACAAGGCGAAGCCCCTGCTGGTGGTGTCGGCGGCCGGCCGGTTCGATCCACGCGAGGTACAGGTGCAGTGGGCCACCGATGCCGAGGCGGCCGCAGGACATCCGGGCGGGTCGTTCCAGCTCTTCGACGTCGGCGCATCCCCCGCGTGGCGCAACCTGCGGATGCCGTTGTCATGGATTCCCGATAACGCGACCCAGGTCCGATTGGTCGCCAACGATGAAGACCTGGCGCCGCAGCACTGGATCGCGGTCACCCCGCCGCGGATTCCCGAACTGCACACGCTGCAGCAGGTGGTGGGCTCGGCGGACCCGGTGTTCCTGGACTGGCTGGTGGGCCTGGCGTTCCCGTGCCAGCGGCCGTTCGGCCATCAAAACGGCGTCGACGAAACACCCAAATGGCGCATCCTGCCGGACCGATTCGGCGCCGAGGCCAACTCGCCGGTGATGGACAACAACGGCGGTGGCCCATTGGGTGTCACCGAGTTGCTGGTCAAGGCGACCACGATCTCGACCTACCTGAAAGACGACTGGTCCCGCGATTGGGGCTCGCTGCAGCGCCTGACGCCGTATTACCCCAACGCCCAGCCCGCCCGTCTCCAGTTGGGGACGGCGACCCGCAGCGGCCTGTGGGATCCGGCCCCGCTGCGCCGCGGCTAGTCGCTACAGCCCCGGCAGGCAGTTGATGAACGGGATGCACGGCGGCGACGGCGGGTAGGGCGGCGGGAAGCCCTCAATGATCGTCGAGTCGGTCGGCGGACTGTTCTTGTCGAAATACCAAGGGTGACAAGTATTCCTGTCCCAGTCCGGCATGTGCTTCATGACCGGTGAGCCCGGGCACCACTGATAGGTGCAGCTGTTGGTGGGGCTGGCCCCCCGGGTTGGGTCCTGGCACACCATCGGGGCGGGCTGAGCGTGGCCGATTCCCACGGCCAAGCCCAGGCCGACGACGGCGAAGCCGCCCGACAGCACCGCACCGGCAAGCACTCGTTTCATGTTGGGAAAGGTGTTCATGGCGCCAGTGCATCCGGTCAAGGTTGCTACCGATCCCAAATCTCAGCGATTCCCGGGCACCGGCCCCTCGGCGATTTGGCCGCCGGATAGCTGGTGGTACTGGTGGCAGAGGGTCATGTCCCAGGAAATGGCGGGGTTCGAGGCCGGCAAGGCGTCCCCGGGGCACCAGTAGTGGGGTCCGCCGGACGTGGCGAACGCACCCAAGCCCCATCCGGCCGCCGCGATGCCACCCGACACCAGCGCCGCGGCAATCAGCCGCATCCAGTTCTGAGTGAGGTTCATGATCGATTCCTTTGCGCTTTCGTCGCCGCCGGCTCGCGACACTCTCTCGGTTTGTGTTGCCGACGCCGGTAGTTTCACGCGCGCCGCTTGCAGGGTCTTTGCGAGATCCTTGCGAAATTCATGCGCCGCTGACCGGGGCTTTTAGGGCTCGGCGGCATTGCCGCCCGGCCGTTGGTAAGCGCAAAATTACGGGTTGTGGTGAGCCACGTTCACCGAGATCGAAGGAGAGGCGTCATGACCCCGCCGCGAAGCTCCGAAGTTCAGCACCAGGTCATCGTCAACGCCCCGATCGAGCGCGCGTTCGCCGTCTTCACCGAACAGTTCGGCGACTTCAAACCGCGTGAGCACAACCTGCTGGCGGTCCCGATCGCCGAGACGGTGTTCGAAACTCACGCGGGCGGCCACATTTACGATCGTGGCGTGGACGGCAGCGAGTGCCGATGGGCGCGCGTGCTGGCCTGTGAGCCTCCGCACCGGCTGTTGTTCACCTGGGACATCAGTCCGTCCTGGCAACTGGAGCCCGACCAATCGCGAACCAGTGAGGTCGAGGTGCGCTTCACCGCGGAGTCCGAATCGCGCACGCGCGTCGACCTGGATCACCGCCACCTCGACCGGCACGGCCCCGGCTGGCAGACGATTGCCGACGGCGTCGACGGCGAGGCCGGATGGCCGTGGTACCTGCACCGCTACGTCGGCCTGACGGCCGCAGTACGGGAATAGTAGTCAGCCCGAACGGATCTCGACGGTGAACTCGCGGCTGCCAATGCGGATTTGATCGCCGTCGCCCAGAACAACGCTGCCCCGGATGCGCTTGCCTTGTACCTCGACTCCGTTGGTGGAGCGCAGATCGGTGATCACGAAACCGGGCCCGCTGTCGGTGATCACGGCGTGATAGCGGCTGACATCGTTGTCGTCGAGAACGATGTCGTTGTCGGTGAAGCGGCCGATCCGGATGGTGGCATTGTTCAGCCGGTACTCGCGTCCGGCCTTGTCGCGCAACAACACAACGACCGACCCGTCGACGGGAATCGCCGCGGACTCGACGGCCGGCGCGTCGACGCTGACCTTCAGGGTGGTCAGTGCCGCCCGCGTGGCGGCCGGGGGTTCCTGGCGCAGGATCCGCTCGTGCAACTCGGTGACCGTCGGCCCGGGATCGATGCCGAGCCCCTCGGCTAGCGCCGTCTTCAATCGCCGATACGCGCCGAGGGCATCGGATTGCCGCTCTGTCACGTAATAGGCGGTCATCAACTGCGCCCACAGTCGTTCCCGGTACGGATGCTCGGCGGTGATCGCCTCGAGCTCACTGATGACGGATTCCGCGCGCCCGCAGGCGATCTCGGCCTCAGCGCGGGCGGTGTGGACGGCCACCTTTTCCTCCACCAGGGCCTTGGCGAACGCGTCGACAAACCCAAACTCGCGCAAGTCGTCGAGGACCGGCCCGCGCCATTCGCTCAGCGCGGCGGACAGGTGGCTGCTGGCCTCCTCGAATCGGCCCGCGGCGGCGGCCTGGGAGCCGGCGGCCTTTGCGGTGCCGAAGCGCCCGAGGTCGCAGTCCGCGTCGGCGATGCTGAGCTGGTAACCGGGCGGGACGCTGGCCAGCATCTGGTTCGGGTCGGCCTCGGCGGTGCGCAGCAGCCGCCGCAGGTTGGACACGTGGGACTGGATGCTGATGCGCGCCGCCGGCACCGGATCCTCGTCCCACACCGCGTCGATCAACGAATCGACGGATACCGGCCGGTTGCGGTTGATCACCAGCATCGCCAACACCGCGCGCTGCTTCGGTGCGCCCAAGTTCATCCGGGTGCCATGGGCGGTCACCTGTAAGGGCCCCAACACACCGAACCCGAGACTTGAGTCCGTCATCGCAATTAATGGTTTCAGACCTGGCACCGAAATGTGCGGATCTTTGAAGGTGCCCAGCAGGTCCGCGAGACTTCCGCGCGCTAACCCGCCCGTCGCGCGGCCCCGCATCCTCACCCGACCAAGGGCCGTCGCTTACCATCGATCCCCGTGCCCCCCGACGAGCGATCGCAGCCGATCCTGCGAATAGTCGCCATCGTCGCCGGGCTCGCGGGTCTGCTGCTGTGCCTGGTCGTGCCGTTGCTCCCGGTCAGGCAGACCACGGCAACCATCGTGTGGCCGCAGGGCACCGCGGACGGGCAGATCACCCAGATCACCGCACCCCTGGTATCCGGGGCGCCGCGCGCGCTCGACATCTCCATCCCCTGCCCGGCGATCGCCACCCTGCCGGCCAGCGGCGGATTGGTGGTCTCGACGCTGCCGACGGGCGGCGTGGACCCGGGTAAGAACGGCCTGTTCGTGCGTGCCGACAAGGACGTGGTCGTCGTCGCGTTCCGGGACACGGTGGCCGCGGTGGCGAAGCGCTCGGCGATCGCTGCGGGCGCCTGCAGCGTGCTGCACGTCTGGGCCGACGCCGGCGCGGCGGGCGCGGACTTCGTCGGGATACCGGGCGCCGACGGGACCCTGCCGGCCGAGAAGAAACCGCAGGTCGGCGGCATCTTCACCGACCTGAAGGTGGCCGCCCAGCCGGGGCTGTCGGCGCGGGTCGACATCGACACCCGGTTCATCACGACGCCGACCGCGCTGAAGAAGCTGGTGATGATCGCGGGCGTGCTGGCGGTGCTGGTCGCGATCGTCGCGTTGGCCGTGCTGGACCGCCATAGCCGCGGCGGCACGCTGGTCAACTGGCGCTCCCCGATCGCCTGGCTGTCGCGTTACCGCCCCCGCGAGCAGCGGGCCTCATGGTGGCGGATCGGCTGGGCCACTTGGCTGTCCGATGTGGGCGTGATCGCGACGCTGCTGGTCTGGCACATCATCGGCGCCACGTCGTCCGACGACGGCTACAACCTGACCATCGCGCGGGTGGCACCGAAGGCCGGCTACGTGGCCAACTACTACCGCTACTTCGGCACCACCGACGCGCCGTTCGACTGGTATCTCTCGGTGCTGTCCAAACTGGCGTCGGTCAGCACCGCGGGCGTGTGGATGCGGCTACCCGCCACGCTGGCCGGGATCGCCTGCTGGCTGATCATCAGCCACTGGGGACTGCGCCGGCTGGGCCCCGGGAAGGGTGGCCTGGGATCCAACACGGTGGCGGTGCTGACCGGCGGCATGGTTTTCCTGGCCGCGTGGCTGCCGTTCAACAACGGCCTGCGCCCCGAGCCGCTGATCGCCCTCGGCGTGATCGTCACCTGGATGCTGGTGGAGCGCGCGATCGGACTGCAGCGGCTGGCTCCCGCCGCGGTGGCCATCGTGGTCGCGATGCTCACCGTGACGCTCGCTCCGCAGGGCTTGATCGCCGTCGCCGCGCTGCTGACCGGCGCCCGGGCCATCGCGACGATCATCCGGCGCCGCCGGGCAACCGACGGACTCCTGGCCCCACTGGCCGTGCTGGCGGCGTCGCTATCGCTGATCCTGGTGGTGGTGTTCCGCAGCCAGACGCTGGCGACAATCGCCGAGTCGGCCCGGATCAAATACAAGGTCGGGCCGACGATCGCCTGGTACCAGGATTGGCTGCGCTACTACTTCCTGACGGTCGAATCCAACCCGGACGGATCGATGGCGCGGCGATTCGCGGTCCTGGTGCTGCTGCTGTGCCTGTTCGGCATGGTGATGGTGCTGCTGCGCCGCGGCCGGGTGCCCGGGCTGGCCAGCGGTCCGGCCTGGCGCCTGATCGGCACCACCGCGCTCGGCCTGCTGCTGCTGACATTCACGCCGACGAAGTGGGCGGTGCAGTTCGGCGCGTTCGCCAGTCTGGCCGGCGCGCTCGGCGCGGTCACCGCCTTCGCGTTGGCCCGGATCGGTCTGCACAGCCGGCGCAACCTGACGCTCTATGTGACGGCGCTGCTGTTCGTGCTGGCGGTGGCCACGTCGGGCATCAACGGCTGGTTCTACGTCGGCAACTACGGGGTGCCGTGGTTCGACATTCAGCCCGTCGTCGCCAGCCACCCGGTGACGTCGATGTTCCTGGCGCTCTCGATCGCGGCCGGACTGCTGGCCGCCTGGCAGCACTTCCGGATGGACTACACCGGGCACACCGAGATCAAGGAGAACCGGCGTAACCGCGTGCTGGCCGCCACTCCCCTACTGGTCGTCGCGACGATCATGGTCCTCGGCGAGGTCGGCTCACTGGCCAAGGGTGCGGTGTTCCGCTACCCGCTCTACACCACCGCCAAAGCCAACCTGGCCGCGCTGGAGTCCGGGCTGTCGCCGACCAGTTGCGCGATGGCCGACGACGTGCTGACCGAGCCAGACCCCAATGTTGGTCTGCTGCAACCGGTTCCGGGACAGACGTTCGGACCGGACGGCCCGCTCGGCGGGAGTAACCCGGTCGGGTTCAAACCGGACGGGGTGGGCGACGACCTGAGGTCGTATCCGGTGGTGACCAAGCCGGGGGTGGTGAATTCCGACGCCTCACCGAACAAACCCAACGCCGCGATGAGTGACTCCGCGGGCACGGCCGGCGGGAAGGGCCCGATCGGGGTGAACGGATCGAACGTGGCACTGCCCTTCGGTCTCGACCCGGCCCGCACGCCGGTGATGGGTAGCTACGGCGAGAATTCGCTGGCGGCCACCGCGACCTCGTCCTGGTACCAGTTGCCGCCACGAAGGCCCGACCGGCCAGTGGTGGTGGTCTCCGCCGCGGGCGCCATCTGGTCGTACAAGGAGGACGGCACCTTCACCTACGGGCAGTCGCTGAAACTGCAGTGGGGTGTCACCCGCCCCGATGGGACCACCCAGCCGCTCGCGGAGGTGCAGCCCATCGACATCGGGCCCGAGCCGGCGTGGCGCAATCTGCGGTTTCCGCTGACGTGGGCGCCGCCGGAGGCCAACGTGGCTCGCATCGTGGCTTACGACCCGAACCTGAGTGAGGATCAGTGGTTCGCGTTCACGCCGCCGCGCGTCCCGGTGCTGCAGACCCTGCAGCAATTGATGGGCTCGCAGACGCCCGTGCTGATGGACATCGCCACCGCCGCGAACTTCCCGTGCCAGCGGCCGTTCTCCGAACACCTCGGCGTTGCCGAACTCCCCGGCTACCGCATCCTGCCCGACCACAAGCAGACGGCGTCGTCATCGAACGGGTGGGAGGCCAGCGAGACCGGCGGGCCGTTCCTGTTCACCCAAGTGATGCTCCGGACGACGACGATCTCGACCTACCTGCGCGGCGACTGGTATCGCGACTGGGGATCGGTCGAGCAGTATTCCCCGCTGGTGCCGAGTGATCAGGCGCCGAATGCCGTGATCGAACAGGGTGTGATGACCGTGAACGGCTGGAGCCGCCAGGGACCGATTCGGGCGCTGCCATGAGCGTCGTCGTCGACAGACCAGCCGTAGCTGCCCCCCGCGACGACGTCCGGGTCACCCGGTGGGTCGCCACGATCGCCGGGCTGATCGGCTTCGTGTTGTCGGTCGCGACACCACTACTGCCCGTCGTGCAGACCACCGCAATGCTGAACTGGCCGCAGAGTGGCCAACTGAATAGCGTTACGGCCCCGCTCATTTCACTGAGCCCGGTCGACGTGACGGCCACCGTGCCGTGCGACGCGGTGCACGGCCTGCCGCCCGAGGGCGGCGTGGTGCTGAGCACCGCGCCCAAGAAGGGTAAGGACGCGGCGCTCAACGCGTTGTTCGTCGTCGTCAACGCCAAGCGCGTCGACGTCACCGACCGCAATGTGGTGATCGCCAGCGCGTCACGCGAGCAGGTCGAGTCCGCGCAATGTCAGCGCATCGAGATAACCTCCACGCGCGCCGGCACTTTCGCCACCTTCGTCGGGTTGACCGACCCCACCGGCAAGCCGCTCGGCGGCGGTTTCCCCGACCCTAACCTGCGCCCGCAGATCGTCGGCGTGTTTACCGACCTGGCCGGTCCCGCGCCGCCCGGGCTGCGGTTCTCGGCGACCATCGACACCCGGTTCTCCACCACTCCAACAACATTGAAGCTGCTGGCGATGGTCGGCGCCATCCTGGCCACGATCGTTTCGCTGGTCGCGCTGTGGCGACTGGACCAGCTCGACGGGCGCCGGATGCACCGGCTGATCCCGACTCGCTGGAAAAAGTTCACCCTCGCCGACGCCGCGGTCATCTTCGGATTCGTGCTGTGGCATGTGATCGGGGCGAACTCGTCTGACGACGGCTACATCCTGGGCATGGCCCGGGTCGCCGACCGCGCCGGCTACATGTCGAACTACTTCCGCTGGTTCGGCAGCCCGGAGGACCCGTTCGGTTGGTACTACAACCTGCTGGCGCTGATGACCCACGTCAGCGACGCCAGCCTGTGGATGCGGCTGCCGGACCTGGTCGCCGGGCTGGTCTGCTGGCTGCTGCTGTCGCGTGAGGTGCTGCCCCGGTTGGGGCCCGCGGTGACGTCGAGCAAGGCCGCGAACTGGGCGGCGGGCCTGGTGCTACTCACCGCGTGGATGCCGTTCGACAACGGGCTGCGGCCCGAGCCCATCATCGCGGTCGGCTCGCTGATCACCTACGTGCTGATCGAGCGCTCGATGTGCGCGTCCCGGCTGACCCCGGCGGCACTGGCGGTGGTCACCGCGGCATTCACGCTGGGCGTGCAGCCCACCGGTCTGATCGCGGTGGCCGCGCTGGTCGCCGGTGGCCGACCGATCCTGCGGATTCTGGTGCGACGGCATCGGCTGGTCGGGACCTGGCCGCTGGTGGCCCCGATACTGGCCGCCGGATTCGTCATCCTCACCGTGGTGTTCGCCGACCAGACGTTGTCAACGGTGTTGGAAGCCACCAGGATTCGTACCGATATCGGGCCGAGCCAGGCGTGGTACACCGAGAACCTGCGCTACTACTATCTGATCCTGCCCACCGTCGACGGCTCGCTGTCCCGCCGGTTCGGCTTCCTGATCACCGCGCTGTGCTTGTTCACGTCGCTGTTCATCATGTTGCGGCGCAAGCGAGTTCCCGGAGTAGCGCGTGGGCCGGCGTGGCGGCTGATGGGCGTCATCTTCGGCACCATGTTCTTCCTGATGTTCACCCCGACCAAGTGGGTGCACCACTTCGGGCTGTTCGCCGCGGTGGGCGCGGCGATGGCCGCCCTGACGACAGTGCTGGTGTCGCCGAAGGTGCTGCGCTGGTCGCGCAACCGGATGGCATTCCTGGCGGCGGTGATGTTCGTGCTGGCGCTGTGCTTCGCCACCACCAACGGTTGGTGGTACGTCTCGAGCTACGGCGTCCCGTTCAACAGCTCGATGCCGAAGGTCGGCGGAATCTCAATCAGCACAATCTTTTTCGCACTCTTCGCGATCACCGCTGTGTACGCGGCCTGGCTACACTTCGCGGACCCGAGCCATGGCGAGGGCAGACTGGCGCGGGCGCTGACGGCAGCACCGATCCCGCTCGCGGCCGGCTTCATGGCGCTGGTGTTCGTGGCGTCGATGGTGGCCGGGATCGTGCGTCAGTACCCCACCTACTCCAATGCCTGGGACAACCTGCGCGAGTTCAGCGGCGGCTGCGGACTGGCCGACGACGTACTCGTCGAGCCGGACAGCAACGCCGGCTTCATGACGCCCTATCCCGGCAGTTACAGCCCGCTGGGTGCGCTGGGCGGAATCGACCCAACGGGGTTCAGCCCCAACGGCGTCCCGGACCGCACGCTGGCCGAAGCGGTCCGGGAGACGGCCGTGCCGCAACCCGGTACCGACTACGACTGGTACGGGCCGACCAAGCTGTCCGCGCCGGGTATCAACGGGTCACTACTCCCGCTGCCCTACGGCCTCGACCCCAAGAAGGTTCCGGTGGCCGGCAGCTACACCAGCGGCGCACAACAGCAGAGCAGGCTCACCTCGGCGTGGTATCAGCTGCCGAAACCCGACTCCGGGCATCCGCTCGTGGTGGTGACCGCCGCCGGCACGATCGCCGGCAACAGCATCCTGCACCACCACACCAACGGGCAGACCGTGGAATTGGAATTCGGCATGCCCGGACCCGACGGCTCCGTGCTGCCGGGCGGTCGCCTGGTGCCCTACGACCTCTACGGAGAGCAACCGAAGGTGTGGCGCAATCTGCGCTTCGCGCGCTCGCAGATGCCTGCCGATTCGATCGCGGTGCGAGTGGTCGCCGAGGACCTGTCCCTGACGGCGGACGACTGGATCGCGCTGACCCCGCCGCGGGTACCGGAACTGCGTTCCCTACAGGAGTACGTCGGCTCGACGCAGCCGGTGCTGATGGACTGGGCGGTCGGGCTGGCATTCCCGTGCCAGCAGCCGATGCTGCACGTCAACGGCGTCACCGAGATCCCGAGGTTCCGCATCACGCCGGACTACAACGCGAAGAAGCAGGACACCGACACCTGGCAAGACGGCGTCAACGGCGGCCTGCTGGGCATCACCGACTTGCTGCTGCGCGCGCACGTGATGTCGACCTACCTGTCCCATGACTGGGGCCGCGACTGGGGCTCACTGCGTCGGTTCGAGACCATCGCCGACGCTCAGCCCGCCCAACTCGACTTGGGCACGGCGACCCGCACCGGATGGTGGTCACCCGGTCAGATCCGGATCAAGCCCTAATCGCCCGTGCGCGTGTAGGTTTCGTCGTACGCTTGACGAGGGCATCTGACGCCTGACCCCGGTGACACATTGTCGTAACCGTGCGCGATGAGCGACGTGATGGGGTTCTGCGGCTGCTGCGGCAGGGCCATGGTGGCGGTGTAGGTGGTCGAGAAAGTGCCGCCCGACGAGCAGTGCACGTGCGGCGACTCCTCGTTGAGAGTCCATGTCCCGTTTGCAAAGACATACGGCTCATAAGAGCCGCCCGGGGCGAGGAAGAAGCTCATGCACCGATCACCGGTACGCAGGCAGTCGGTTCGCACACCGTAGTTGTTCACACCCGTCTTGTAACCGTCCGCGTATGTCGTTTGAAAGTCGTATCTGCCGTGCAGCGCTTCTGCCGGTGACACCACGCGTGGGTCGAGGTGAGTGGGGTCAGGCAGCTGCGAGATATCGGCATCGCCTTTTCGGGTGAACGTCACGTTCCGTTTCATGAAGCACCCGCCGGCCGAAGCCCGGGTCGATTCGCCGGACAGCGTCCCGTCCGGCTGTGGGGCCAGCGAGATCACATTCCACGCTTCGTCATTGGGGTTTCCGCAATCGATATGCGATAGGCCGACTTCGAGCCAGCGGCCACCAACGCTGTCGAAAACCATGCTGGAAACGTCGGCGTGATCACCGCCCGTCGCCGTGGCGACGCAGCCATTGGCACTACATGCCGAACGAAATTGCCACGGTTCCGTCCATGGCTTCGCTTCGACCTCCGTGTCCGGGTCGCCGCCGCCCAGGTATGCCTGATCCATGTGCACGGTGAACGTTCCGGTCAGCGGGCCGGTGTCGGCGGGCGGGGCGGGCACGACCATGGCCGACGACGCCTGCGTCGTGCCACCGTGCTGGCTGGTGTCGATCAGGACGATCGCGGCGACAACCGCAATGACCGCGACGACGGCGACGCTCGACAAGACAATCAGCCGGCGTTTGCGGGATTTCTTTGGGCCCGCAGACTTCTGATCGTCCTGCTGCTGCCCTTCGCCGGTGGGACTGCTGGGAACAGGTGTGCCCGACCAGTACGCGCGATATTCAACGAGAGAGTCGGATTGCGGTCCATATGCTGGGTAATCCAGCACCGGGGCAGATCCCCCGGCCGCCGGGGGAATGTCCTTGGCGACGGTGACGCCGCCGTCATCTTCGACGACCGTCACGGCGCCGCCGCCACTGACCACGACCGTCACCGCGACAACGCGTTGGGTGAGGTTGTCGAAGGCCTGCCACGTTTCGCCCTTGTCACTGCGGCCGACGCATTCCAGCAATCGGTAGCGCGAGGTTGCGTCCTGCACGACACCTCCCGGTGACCTGTCGGCGACCCCCTGTTACCAGGAACGATAAACCGAGTCCGGCTCCGTGATGGCAAAAAGTCGGTCATTCGCGTAGGGCGCGGCCGCGGGTGCGGTGCGTCGCTGCTCGTAACGCGGACAAACTTGCCGCCCGATTCGACCGACTGAATTAATTAGTCATCGGTTGAATAACCGGGCATCAATTGACGTTTGAGTAATTCAATGCAATTGGTTTAATTCGGGCGAAGAAAGGTCAATATCTACTCCGCTGTGATGCAGCTAACCCAGGGGAGGAACAGTGACTCGATGCACACGTGCAGGCGTATAGCGGCATGGGGGGCGGCATGTGCGACGGTAGCGACCGCGGGAACCGCGGTGGCCGGGGCCGAATCCGGAACAGTTGTCGTTCTGGATAGCAAGCTTCGGCGGTGCGATTTCAGCCTGGTGAGCACCGTGCCGATGGTGCCGCGGTCCGCTCTGGGCACCGGCCAGGTCATCGTTCGTTCGTCGGGGGGCAAAGCGATCGCGGAGGTGCAGCTGTCCGACGGACCCGCCCCGGGAACCCATTTCGACGTGGGCCTGATTCAGGAACCTCGGCCGGCGGCGGGCAATTGCGGCCCCGGAGATCCGGGCACCGCCTTTTCCGGTTTGGACACCGATGCGGCAGGCGGCGGAGCGGTGACCGTTTCGGACAATATCCGGCCGGGCACGACGGGCGTGTGGGTAATTATCGAGCGCCCGAATCCGAATTCCCAAAACCCGGCCGAGTACTACACGTCGGAGTTTGTCGCGCCGGTATAAGACCAGCCCGTCGGCGCCGCGTCTTCACCCGGCGTCCCGGCTGTAATACCGTCGCGGCATGAGCGACTACGACGTAGAGGCCGTGGACCGGCTGCCCTTCTCCACCCCGGAGAAGTCGCAGCGCTACCAGACGGACAACTACACCGGCGCGGTCGGCCTGAACTGGTATCTGAGCGACCCCACGCTGCGGTTCACGATGGCCTACTACCTGCGGCCCGACGAATTAGCAGTCGTAGAGCCACATTTGACCGGCATCGGTGAATTGATGGGCGGGCCGGTGGCCCGCTGGGCCGACGAGACGGACCGCAACCCACCGCGGCTGGAGCGCTACGACCGGTGGGGACACGACGTCAGCCAGGTCGTCATGCCGGCATCGTTCACGCAGTCCAAGCGCGCGGTCCTGGATGCCCAGCAGGCTCTGCGCACCGACGCGCGCGCCGCGAAAGTGAGCTCCGGGCTGGCGCTGTTCGCGTCCAACTATCTGCTCAACCAGGCCGACATCGGGATGGGCTGCGCGCTGGGCACCGGCGGCGGCATGGTCCAGTCGCTGGTGGCCGCATACGCGCCGCCCGATGTGGCCGAGCACGTGCAGGCCAAGTTCGCTTCCGGCGAGTGGGCCGGCGAGACCGCGCAGCTGTTGACCGAACGCACCGGCGGTTCCGACCTCGGCGCGCTCGAGACGACGGCCCGCCGCAGCGGCGACGCGTGGCTGCTCAACGGCTTCAAGTGGTTTGCGTCCAATTGCGCCGGGGAGGCCTTCGTGGTGATGGCCAAGCCCGAGGGGGCACCCGACTCCACCCGCGGCATCGCCAACTTCCTGGTGCTGCGCACCCGCCGCGACGGTTCGCGCAACGGGGTGCGGGTGCGGCGGTTGAAGGACAAGCTCGGCACCCGCTCGGTGGCCTCGGGCGAGGTCGAGTTCGTCGACGCCGAGGCGTTCCTGCTGTCCGGCGAACCCAGCGGCGACTCGGGCCCGTCCGACGGCAAGGGCCTGGGCCGGATGATGGAGCTGACCAACGCCGCGCGCCTCGGCATCGCCTTGTTCGGGCTCGGTAATGCGCGCCGCGCTTTGGTCGAGTCGCTGTGCTACGCGCGGCAGCGGCAGGCGTTCGGTGGTGCGCTGATCGACAAGCCGCTGATGCGGCGCAAGCTGGCCGAACTGATCGTCGACGTCGAAGCCGCGCAGGCAATGGTTTTCGACGGCACCGGAGCGGCCAACCATCGCCAGCCGCGCAGCGTGCGGCAGCGCATCGCGGTGCCCGTCACCAAACTCAAGGTGTGCCGGCTGGGGATCACCGCGGCCTCGGATGCGATCGAAATCCACGGCGGCAACGGCTATATCGAGACGTGGCCGGTGGCGCGGCTGCTGCGCGACGCGCAAGTGAACACGATTTGGGAGGGCCCCGACAACATCCTGTGCCTTGACGTGCGACGCGGCATCGAGCAGACGCAGGCGCACGAGACATTGCTGGCCCGGCTGCACGACGCGGTGTCGGTCGCCGACGACGACGAAACCACGGCCCTGGTGGCCCGCCGCATCGAGGACCTCGACGCCGCGGTGACGGCCTGGACCAAACTCGACAGCACCGTCGCCGAGGCACGGCTCTTCCCGTTGGCCCAATTCATGGGCGACGTCTACGCGGGGGCGTTGCTGATCGAGCAGGCGGCCTGGGAGCGGGAGAATCGTGGCGGTGAGCGCAAGGCGCTGGTGGCCGCGCTGTACGCGCAACGCTACCTCGCCGACCGTGGACCGCTACGCGGCATCGATGCCGACTCCGAGGCCGCGCTGGAGCGCTTCGACGAGTTGGCGGACGGGGCGCTGGCGCGATGAGGCGGCTGCGCATAGTCCTCGCAATTGTGTTGGCGCTCTTCGTATTCACGTCCGGAAACGTCGCCAACGCGGTCGTCGAACAGGACGTCGTTGCCAGCCTCAGCACGACCAACCCCAATGTCCCGGTGGGGGTGGCGTTCGGCCGGCACGCGGCCATCTACCAATTGGCGCGCGACGACCCGAATTTCACGGCGTGGCTGGCGATCCTGCAACGCAGCCTGACGAACGGCACTCCGGTGCGGTTCGACTACGACGTGGTGGGACCGCGGCTCACGCTGGTCGAGCCCGCCCAATAGCCGATCACATCAGGTGTGAATCGAAGGGCTAGAGCGGAAGCAGGCTGTGCTTGCGTCCGACGCGGAACCATAATTGCTTGTCCCGCAACAGGTGCAGCGAACGGCGGATCAGCAGCCGGGTGTCGTGCGGGTCGATGACCGAGTCGATGAACCCGCGCTCGGCGGCCGTCCACGGGATCGCCATGTTGAGGTTGTAGCCCTCGATGAAGTCCTTCTTGATCTGCTGCGCTTCGGGCGTGGTGGGGTCCGGGAAGCGTTTCATCAGCAGCTGCGCGGCTCCCTCGGCGCCGATCACCGCGATGCGCGCGGTGGGCCAGGCGTAGTTGAAGTCGGCGGTCAGCTGCCGGGAGCCCATCACGGCGTAGGCGCCGCCGTAGGACTTGCGGATCGTGATAGTCACCTTCGGTACGTCGGCCTCCACCACGGCGGACAGGAACCGGCCACCGCGCTTGATGATCCCGTTCTTCTCCTGCTCGGCACCGGGCAGGAATCCCGGCGTGTCCACCACGAAGACCAGCGGGATCTCGAAAATATCGCAGAACCGGATGAAACGGGTTGCCTTGTCGGAGGCTTCGTTGTCGATCGAGCCGGCCAGGTACATGGGCTGGTTGGCGACCACGCCCACCGGATATCCGTCGACCCGGGCGAACCCGGTGATGATGGCCGGCCCGTGCTGCGCGGCGACGTCGAGGAAGTCGCCGTCGTCGAAGATCCGCAACAGGATCTCGTGCATGTCGTAGGCCGCGTTGTCCGAATCCGGAATTATCGTGTCCAGTTCCAGGTCGGTCGGCGTGATCTCCGGTTCCAGCCCAGGGTTCACGATGGGCGGCTTGTCGAAGATGTTGGACGGCAGGAATGACAAGAAGTCGCGCACGTACTGGAAGGCCTCGGCCTCGGAGTCGACGACCTGATGAATATTGCCGTAGCGGGCCTGGGCATCCGCGCCACCCAACTCGTCGAGGGTGACTTCCTCCCCGGTGACTTCCCGGATCACGTCCGGCCCGGTGACGAAGAAGTAGCCCTGATCGCGCACCGCGACGAGCAGATCGTCCTGGATCGGCGAATACACCGCTCCCCCAGCACATTTGCCGAAGATGAGGGAGATCTGCGGCACAATGCCGGACAGCGCCTCGTGCCGGCGGCCCAGCTCGGCGTACCACGCCAGCGAGGTGACCGCGTCCTGAATGCGGGCACCACCCGAATCCTGGATGCCGACGATCGGGCACCCGACCATCGCGCACCACTCCATCAGCCGGGCCACCTTGCGGCCGAACATCTCGCCGACGGTGCCCTGGAACACGGTCTGGTCGTGGGAGAACACCCCGACCGGCCGGCCGTCGATCAGGCCGTGGCCGGTGACGCAGCCGTCACCGTAGAGCGCGTTCGGGTCGTTCGGGGTCTTGGCCAGCGCCCCGACTTCGAAGAACGTACCCGGGTCCAGCAGCGAGTGGATGCGGGCGCGGGCACTGGGGATGCCCTTCGCGTCGCGCTTGGCGGCGGCCTTCTCGCCGCCGGGCTCCTTGGCCAGTTCCAGGCGAGCATTGAGCTCGGCCAGCTTCTCGGCGGTCGTGTGTGCGCGAGAAGGAACTTCACCCGTCACTACTTGCCTACCTCACTTGTCCGGCGGTGCTCTGCGGAGACCGTGTCCAACGCCTCGCTCATATGCGCACCGACCTTGGCGATGATCGGCTCGTCGATGGCCTGGATGTGCTCGCCACCGATCGGCACGACCTCGAGGTCGGCCACATACTCGCCCCAACCGCCGTCCGGCTTACGGACGGCGTATCGCGGCTCGAACATGATCGCGTCGTCATGGTAGCGATCGGCCATATACAGGGTCACATGCCCGTCGTAAGGCTGGATCTCGGCGGTGTCGATCGCGCGGTTGTCCAGGTACGACGTGCGCTGGTGCTCGATGATTCCGGCCGGAATTTGCACCCCGCTCTGGCTGACGGCCTCCAGCACGAACCGGATCTGACCCTCGTCGTCGAGCTCCTCGAGCTGCTCGTAGGGGATCGCCGGGATGGTGACCTGGAAGGTCTTCTCGGCGAAGCGGGCGTAGCGGTCCCAGCGCTTGCGGACCTCCTCCTTGGTCTGCGGCACCTCTTCGCCGGCGCGCACCGCGTCGATCAGACCCACCCAGGCGACGTCCTTGCCCATCTTCTTGAGTCCGATCGCGCACGCGTAGGCCAGCACACCGCCCAGCGACCAGCCGGCCAGGATGTAGGGCCCATCGCCCTGCAGCTCGATCAGCTTCGGAACGTATTGCGCCGCACGCTCTTCGATCGTGCCCTCGACGCGCTCCAGGCCGTACATCGGCGTGTCCGCGGGCAAGCGGTTGAGCAGCGGTTCGTACACCACGGTCGACCCGCCGGCCGGGTGGAAGACGAACACCGGCACCTTCGAGTCGTCGTCGGGACGCGCCCGCAGCGTGCGGACGAACCCGTCGACCACGCCGGCCTCCAGGTACTGGCGGACCTTCTCGGCCAGCGCTTCGATGTTCTCCGAGGTAAGCACGTCCTCGGCGCTGATCGGTCCCCCGGCGCGCTCGGAAAGCCGCTCCGCCATCTTGGCGGCACTGGCGTCGTCCAGCTTGGGCAGCGTGTTGAAGATGCCGCCCGGCGATTTGCCCGTGACGATCGCCCAGGTGGCGAAGGTGACCCGCTCGGCGGCATCGCGCGGCGGCACGTCGGAGTTCAGCGCCTTGGCGACGGTCTCCTGGCTGAGCGCCTCGGCCGCGCCGGCCAGATTCGGCTTGGCGCCATTGCCGTTCGGGCCGGACGGATCCGTCGGCGGCGGCGGAATCGGTGTATCCGACGGCGGCGGGCCCTGAGGCTCCGGATCGACCGCTGGGACAACGGATTCCGGCGGCGCGCCGCTGAGCAATCCGGCCTGCACCCGGGCGATCTCCTCGTCGGTCTGCGTCCGTTGGTGCTCGTGCAGCTGCTCGACCTCGTCGCGGTGCTCGAGCGCGTACTCGATCAGCTTCTCGACGTTGTAGAGGTTGGCGTCGCGCACCGCCGTCAATTGGATTGGCGGCAGGTCGAAGTCGTACTCGACGCGGTTCTTGATCCGCACCGCCATCAGCGAGTCCAGGCCCAGCTCGATCAGCGGCACCTCCCACGGCAGGTCCTCGGGCTCGTAGCCCATGGCCGCGGCCACGATCGCGCCCAGCCGCTCGGCGATGGTCTCGCCGGACTCCGGCGACCACTTGGTGAAACCGGCCGGCATGTAGCGAGTGGTCAGGCTGTCGCCCAGCGTTTCGGCGCCGTCATCCGCGACGAACTCGTCGGCAACCGGCGCCGCGACCGGGCTGGCCACCGAGGTCTCACCCGTGATCGCCGTGCCGACGCCAACCGCGGCCGGCAACACCGATGCCGAACCACCCCGGGCGACCAGCGCGTCGTAGACCAGCGTGAACGACTCGTCGATGCGGGCATGCACCTGCACCGCCGCGCCGCCGGGGTGACGTGTCAGCGTCGTCACCAAACGGGCACCCAGGCCCGGCACCGCCCGCTGCTCCGAGGCCGTCAGCTGGGCGTCCGGCAACACCGTCGTCGCGGCGGAGCGCACCAGCGCGGCGAGGTCGGTCGTCTCCCGGGGTGCGTACTCCCACACGTGGCGACCGTCCGGCAGCGCGACATGGTTGCCGGGCATCAGGATTGAGCTGTCGCCGGAGAAGTGCGCGTCGAGCCAGTGCTCTTTGCGCTTGAAGCGGGTCGGCGGGATGTTCGCGTAGTCCTGCGGCCCGTGGGCACGGCTGAACAGCGTGCGCATGTCCAGGTCGTGGCCGAACACGTAGAGCTGCGCCAGGGTCGACGTGATCGACTCGACCTCGTCCTGCTTGCGGGCCAGCGTCGGGATCAGCTGGGCATCGTGCAGACCGGCGTCCGCGGTGGTCAGACCCACCTGCATCAGCGCCACCGGGTTCGGGGCGAGCTCCAGGAATGTGGTGTGCCCGCTGTCGACCGCGTTGCGGATCCCGTGGGTGAAGTAGACGCTGTGGCGCAGCCCCTTCTTCCAGTAGTCGACGTCGTGGATCGGCTCGCTGCCCGGCTTGACGTAGCTGCCCTCGTGCACGGTCGAGTAGATCCCGGCCGTCGGGCTCATCGGCTTGATGCCCTGCAGCTCCGCGGCGAGCTCGCCGAGCAGCGGGTCCATCTGCGAGGTGTGGCTGGCGCCCTTGGTCTGGAACTTGCGGGCGAACTTGCCCTCGGATTCCGCCCGGGCGATGATCGCGTCCACCTGCTCGGGCGGACCGCCGATGACGGTCTGGGTCGGCGCGGCGTAGACGCACACCTCCAGGTCGGGGAAATCGGAGAACACCGTCTTGATCTCGTCGGCGGAGTACTCCACCAGCGCCATCAGCCGGATGAACTCACCGAACAGCATCGACTCGCCCTCACCCATCAGGTGCGAGCGCGAGCAGATCGCCCGGGTGGCGTCGCGCAACGACAATCCGCCGGCGAAGTAGGCCGACGCGGCCTCACCCAGCGACTGGCCCACCACCGCGGCGGGTTTGGCGCCGTGATGCTTGAGCAGCTCACCCAGCGCGATCTGGATCGCGAAGATGGTGACCTGAGTGGTCTCGATGCCGTAGTCCTGCGAATCGTCGAGGATCAGCTCGAGCACGGAGTAACCCAGCTCGTCCTGCACCAGGGCGTCGACCTGCTCGATCGACTCGGCGAAGACCTCGTTGCGCAAATACAGGCTCTTGCCCATCTTGCGGTGCTGCGCACCGAATCCGGCGAGCACCCACACCGGGCCGTTGGTCACCGGCCCGTCGACGCTGAACATGTTGGGCCGCTGCTTGCCCTCGGCCACCGCGCGCAAGCCCTTGATGGCTTCCTCGTGGTTGTGCGCCAGCACCACCGCGCGCGAGCGGCCGTGGTTACGCCGCGACAGCGACCGGCCGATCGACTCCAGCGACGACGCCTGGCCCTCCGGGCTTTCCATCCAGTCGGCCAGTTCGGCGGCGGCGGCCTTCTTGCGCGACGTCAAAAACGCGGACACCGCAAGGGGAATCAGCGGCGTGGTCGGCTCTGACTCCTCTTGTGCCGCAAGCTCTTCCAAGGCCGCTTGCTTGAGCTGCAGCGCCTCTTCGGTCACTTCCGGCAGGTCGGGCTCCGACTCGTCGAACACGAACTCGTCGGTGATGATGTTGCCGAAATCGTCGAACCGCAGCGAATGCCCTTCGGCCGCAGGCGCTTCCGCGAGGTCGGCTTCGGCGGCCGGCGTTACCTCGGGCCCGGTTGGGCGCTCGTAATAGTCGCGCGGCAACACCTCACGCAGGACCAGGTGCGCGTTGGCCCCACCGAAGCCGAAGCTCGACACCCCGGCCACGGCGTAGCCGCCGTATCGCGGCCAATCCGTCGCGGTATCAACGAATTTCAAGTGCATGCCATCGAAATCGATGTACGGGCTGGGCCCGGCGAAGTTGATCGACGGCGGCAGCTTGTTGTACTGCAGCGCCAGCACCACCTTGGCTATGCTGGCGATGCCGGCCGCCGATTCCAGGTGACCGATGTTGGTCTTGATCGCGCCCAGCAGCGCCGGCCGATCGGCGGGGCGGCCGCGGCCGACCACCCGACCCAGCGCCTCGGCCTCGATCGGGTCACCGAGAATGGTGCCGGTTCCGTGCGCCTCGATGTAGTCGGCGTTGCGCGGGTCGATGCCGGCGTCCTTGTACGCCCGGCGCAGCACCTCGGCCTGCGCGTCCTGGTTGGGGGCGATCAGGCCGTTGGACCGGCCGTCGTGGTTGATGGCGCTACCGGCGATGACGGCCAGGATCTGGTCGCCGTCGCGGCGAGCGTCGTCGACTCGCTTGAGCACCACCATGCCGGCGCCCTCGGAGCGGGTGTAGCCGTCGGCGTCCGACGAGAAGGACTTGATCCGGCCGTCGGGTGCCAGCACCGCGCCGATCTCGTCGAAACCGAGCGTCACCGCGGGGGTGATCAGTGCGTTGACACCGCCGGCCACCGCCACGTCGCACTCACGGTTGCGCAGCGCCTGCACCGCCTGGTGCGTCGCCACCAACGAACTCGAGCAGGCCGTGTCGACGGCGACCGAGGGGCCGCGGAAGTCGTAGAAGTACGACACCCGGTTGGCGATGATCGCGTGGGAGTTACCGGTGATCGCATAGGGGTGCGCGAGGGTCGGGTCCGAGATGGCCAGGAAGCCATAGTCGGCGTTGGTGAAGCCGACATAGACACCGACGGCCTCGCCGCGCAGGCTGGACGCCGGGATGCGGGCGTGCTCGAGCGCCTCCCACGTCATTTCCAGCGCCATCCGCTGTTGCGGGTCGATGTTGTCGGCCTCGGTCTTGGCCACCGCGAAGAACTCCGAGTCAAAGCCCTTGATGTCCTTCAGGTAGCCGCCCTTGGTGCGGGCTTTCGCGATGCGCGCGGCCAGCCGGGGCTCTTCGAGGAACTCCGACCAACGACCCTCGGGCAGGTCGGTGATGGCGTCGCGGCCCTCCATCAGGGCCTGCCAGGTTTCGGCCGGGCTGTTCATATCGCCGGGCAGCCGGGTGGCCAACCCGACGATCGCGATGTCGACGCGCTCGGCCGGGCCGGGGCGCGTCCAGTCGACACCCTCGAAGTCGTCGTCGGGGCGTTCGGGCTCGCCCTCGATGATGCGGGTGGCCAGCGATTCGATGGTCGGGTGCTGGAAGGCCACCGCGACCGACAGCGTGACACCGGTCATGTCTTCGATGTCGGCGGCCATCGCCACCGCATCCCGCGATGAGAGGCCCAGCTCGACCATCGGGACCGACTCGTCGATCGCGTCGGGCGATTGGCCGACGGCCCGGCCCACCCAGTTGCGCAGCCATTGCCGCATCTCGGGGACCGTCATGTCGGTCTTCTTGGCAGGCACGTCCCCGCCAGGACCAGCAGCGGCCGCGTGGTCAGAGTTGTCCGGCAGGTCAGATTCTGTGTCAGCCATGGTTCCTGGATTCAGTCTGTTCATTGGCAAAAGCGGTCGGGGACCCAATGCCGCTGCGCAGGCTG
Source organism: Mycobacterium sp. Aquia_213 (assembly GCF_026625985.1). Classification (NCBI taxonomy): domain Bacteria; kingdom Bacillati; phylum Actinomycetota; class Actinomycetes; order Mycobacteriales; family Mycobacteriaceae; genus Mycobacterium; species Mycobacterium sp. Aquia_213. Next base: position 138,278 of record NZ_CP113116.1, on the reverse strand, counting down.
CCGTCGAGGTAGGCGGCGCGGCAGGCACGGTGTCCGATCTTGCCGCTGGAGGTACGGGGAATCGTCCCCGACTGCACCAGCAGCAAGTCACGGACGGTAACCCCGTGACGCACGGCGATGGCCGCGCGAATGTCGTCGGCGATGGGCTGGTAGTCGAGCTTGTGCGTGCCGGCGGCACGCTCGGCGACGATCACCAACTGCTCGGAGGTGTCGTCGGGGTCGAACTTGAGCCCGGCGTGCGGATTGTCGAACACCGCTTGCGGCAGCTCGTTGGCCGGCACCGAGAAGGCGGCGACGTATCCGGTGCGCAACGCCTTGCTGGCCTCCTGCGCCGAATACTCGAGGTCCTGCGGGTAGTGATTGCGGCCGTCGATGATGACCAGGTCCTTGATGCGGCCCGCTATATAGAGGTGGCCGTTGAAGTAGGTGCCGTAGTCACCGGTGCGCACCCACAGCCCGTCGTCTTCGGCACCCTCGGCGTGCGACGCGCTGATGCGCGACTTGAGAATGTTGCGGAAGATTTCGGAGGTCTCGGCTTCCTTGCCCCAGTAGCCGGTGCCCAGGTTCTTACCGTGCAACCAGATCTCGCCGATCTGGCCGTCCGGCAACTCGCTGGCGGCATCGGGATCGACGATGACGGCCCACTCGTCGACGCCGATGACGCCGGCGGACACCTGCGCGACGGCGTTCGGCGAGTCCGCTGCCACCTCGACGAAGCGCTGCTTGTTCAGCTCTTCACGGTCGACGTGGATGACGGTGGGCGCCTCGTCCATCGGCGTGGTGGAGACGAACAGCGTCGCCTCGGCCAGCCCGTAAGACGGCTTGATCGCGGTCTTGCGCAGACCGTAGGGCTCGAACGCCTCGTAGAACTTGCGCATCGACGCCGGGGACACCGGCTCGCTGCCGTTCAGGATGCCCTTGACGTTGCTCAGGTCCAGCGGCGGCTCGTCGTCCTTGGGCAGGCCGCGGACCGCGGCGTGCTCGAAGGCGAAGTTGGGCGCGACGGTGAAGACCTCGCAATCCGGGCCGTCTTCCGGCTTGCGCGCCATCTCCCGGATCCAGCGGCCGGGTCGGCGCACGAAAGCGGCGGGCGTCATGAAGGTGAAGCTGTGGCCGAGCACCGGCGACAGCAGCGCGGTGATCAACCCCATGTCGTGGAAGAACGGCAGCCAGGACAGCCCCCGGTCGCCGTCCTTGCCTTCCAGGCCGTTGAGCACCTGCAGCACGTTGGTGGGCAGGTTCAGATGGGTGATCTGCACGCCGGTCGGGGTCCGGGTGGACCCGGAGGTGTACTGCAGGTAGGCGATCGTGTCCTCGTCGGCGTCGGGCGCTACCCAGGTGGCGGCGACCTCGTCGGGCACCGCGTCGACGGCGACGACACGCGGCCGCTCCTTGGCCGCCCGGGCCCGGATGAACTTGCGGACGCCTTCGGCGGCCTCGGTCGTGGTCAGGATCGTCGAGGGCGCGCAATCGTCGAGCACGGCGTGCAGGCGACCGACGTGACCCGGCTCGGCCGGATCGAACAACGGCACCGCGATCCGGCCGGCATACAGCGCGCCGAAGAAGGCGACGAGGTAGTCGAGGTTCTGCGGGCACAAGATGGCGATCCGGTCGCCGGGCTCGGTGACCTGCTGCAGACGCGCGCCCACGGCACGGTTGCGGGTGCTGAATTCCGACCAGACGATGTCGCGGTAGACGCCGTCGCGTTCGGTGGAGTAGTCGATGAACCGGTAGGCCAACTTGCCACCGCGAACCTTCGCCCACTTCTCAACGTGCTTGACCAAGTTCGTGTTGTCCGGGAACTTGATCTTTCCATTCACGATGAACGGGTTGTGGTAGGCCATGCCGCCCTCTCCTGTTACACACTCGCCGGTCAGCTACTCCGGCGGTCCTGGTGTCGGCGTTGCCGACAATGTCGTCTGCGCGTGGGCCGGCCTCGTACGCGGCGCAAACTTGCGCCGGTCCGTCCGAGCTGTGACCCGGTCGGGAACCGCCAAACTCTTATCGCTCTTAGTTTTCTCTTAATGTTAGGCGGCGGCGCGCGGCAGACCAAATCTCAAGGTACCGCCGATTGCGCCCGGTACCGCCTACCTAACCGCTGTGTCCCGTTGCCCAGCACCTCGCGCGCCCGACAGCGTTGTCCTCGGTGCCCGGCCAGTTACCCGTGCTTGGGGTGTGGCGCGTTTTCGATGAGATTACGCGCCCAGTTCAATGTCCAGTCCGTGGACGTGGCGCCATCCAGATTCCAGAACTGGGGGGTGGCGTACATGGCGTGGACCGGCTGGCCCGCACCGCCGGCCAGCGTGTTGAGTGTATTCGGCAGGTTCGCGACGCTGAATGCCTCGTTCGGGGCGGCGCAGATCAAATCGCCGGCCGCGCAGATCTCGTTCGTCTTGCTGTTGAGGTCGCCGAAGCCGCCGGGCCGTGCGCCGGTCATCGTCAAACCGAGCCCCGACAGCACCGGCACCTCGTGCAGGGTGACCTCGGCGCCCTCGCCCGGCGGGTTGGGCCCGACGTCGTTGCCCACCCCCTGCTGGCGGCGGCCGTCTGCGATCAACGTCACGCCCAGCACCAGGTCGTCGTCGACGGGCCCGCGACCGTTACCGACATCGCTGGCGATGTCGCCGGCGATCACCGCGCCCTGCGAGAAACCCACCAGCACGTAACTGGTGAGCGGGCACTTGTTATTCATGTCGGTCAGCGCCTGGACCGCCGCGCGAGTGCCTTCGGCCCGGCTGTCGTTGTAGGACATCTGCTTGATGCCGCCCAGCGGATTGTTGAACTGCGCGGTGTAGGGAACGGTGTAGGTCAGCACCCGCGAAGGCGGAAACTGCTGGCTGATCGCGCCGGTCATGTTGTGCAGCAACGCATTCGGGAACTGCATCGGGTTGAGCGGATCGTCCTGCGGGGACGACTCCCACGTCCCGGGAATCACCATCAACTCCACGTCGGGACAGGAAGCGTCCTGCGAGGCCGGGCGGGGCTTGTGCGGATGCGTCGTCGTCGAGGACGGCGGCAAGATGCCGGGCGGGACCGCGCTGGGCGGACCTTCGGCGCTGCGCAGCATCGTCACCACGGCCACGATGACCAACAAGACGACCCCGGCCATGGACAGCGCGGCCACCCAAGCCAGGATTCGGCGGCGCTTGCGCTGGGCGTTCGTGGTCATGTTCTCCCGCTAGCAGAGTCGGTAGGTCGCAGCTTGTCACCAGGCAAGCGGTCATCCCGCCCTCTGCTGCTCAATACACGGTACCGGCTCGGCGCGCGGCGCCGTCCGTCCTGCGAGCGGGTCCGCGTGACTAGCGGATGGCTCCCACGATGTCGCCCGACATGGCGCCCAGCTGTCCCGACCACGAGCCCCAGCCGTTGTCGCCGCCGCCCGGGAAATCGAAGTGCCCGTTGTGGCCGCCGTTGCTGCGGTACTGCTGATAGAACATGCGGCTGTTGCCCATCGCCTCGCCGGCTTGCCCGATCATCGCGGCCGCATCTCCGGCCATGGTCGTCGGGCTCCAGACCCACACCCGGGTGTTGTTCTGCGCCAGCAGAGCGGAGTGCACGTAGGGGTCGTGCCACTTCCACCGGCCCAGCTGCGGGGCTCCCCACATGCCGTTGCCGTCCACGCCGCCGAACTGCTGCAGGCCGGCCAGGATCGAACCGTTCGTGGTGGTGTTCGACGGGTAGAGGAATCCCGACAGCGAGCCGGCGAAGCCGAAGCGGTCGGGATGGAAGGCGGCCAGCGCCATCGCGGCATAGCCGCCCTGAGACGCGCCCACGGCAGCGTGGCCGCCGGGTGCCAGGCCCTTATTGGCGGCCAGCCAGTCGGGTAGCTCGCTGGACAGGAAGGTGTCCCACTGCTTGCTGCCGTCCTGCTCCCAGTTGGTGTACATGCTCCAGGCGCCACCGGCGGGTGCGACCACGGAGATCCCCTTGCCGCCCAGCGTGCCCATCGCGTTGCCCGCGGTCACCCAATTGCTGACGTCGGGGGCGGCGTTGAAGGCGTCCAGCAGATAGACGGCGTGCGGACCACCCCCCAGGAAGGCGACCGGGATATCACGGCCCATGGCGCCGGACGGCACCATCAGCGTCTCGTAACTCGCCGCTGCAGCCTTACCCGTGATTCCTGCCGCCACACCGCCGAATCCGAGTGTCAGCGCGGCAACGCAGAGCACCCGCAGAAGCGTTGACAGACCCCGCACGCTACCCATGTCCACCCTCCATCGTGTAGTCGCTGTGTTTGCACAGTAACCACGGCCGAAGTACCGCCGACCCGCAGGGTAGTGAAACAAGTCACACCGCAAACGACTAACGGCGGAAACCCCGAAGGGTTCCCGCCGCTAATCGCATTGCTCTGAAGGTGTTACGTGCCCTGGCTCGGGGCAGCCGCGGCCGTGGCCGGGCCGGCACCCGGGGTCGCGCCCAGCGACGACTGCAGGTCGGGCAGCATGGCGTGCAGCTGCGCGCCCCAGTAGGGCCAGTCGTGGGTGCCGTTGGCGTCGAAGTTCCACACCGCGTTGTGGCCGCCGGCCGCGTTGTACGCGTCCTGGAACTTCAGGTTGCTGGTCCGCACGAAGCCTTCCAGGAACTTGGCGGGCAGGTTGTCGCCACCGAGGTCGGACGGCTTGCCGTTACCGCAGTACACCCAGATCCGGGTGTTGTTGGCGACGAGCTTGGCGACCTGCAGCGACGGGTCGTTGCGCTGCCACGCCGGGTCGCTGGACGGCCCCCACATGTCCTTCGTCTTGTAGCCACCGGCGTCGCCCATGGCCAGACCGATCAGCGTCGGCCCCATGCCCTGGGACGGGTCCAGCAGCGCCGACAGCGAGCCGGCGTATGGGAACTGGTCGGGGTGGTAGGCGGCGAGGATCAGCGCCGACGAACCGGCCATCGACAGACCGACGGCCGCGCTGCCGGTCGGCTTGACCTGCTTGTTGGCCGACAGGTATTGCGGCAGCTCACTGGTGAGGAAGGTCTCCCACTTGTATGTGGTGCAGCCGGCCTTACCGCAGGCGGGCGCGTACCAGTCGGAGTAGAAGCTGGACTGACCGCCGACCGGCATCACGACCGCGATGCCCGACTGGTTGTACCACTCGAACGCGGGGGTGTTGATGTCCCAGCCGTTGAAGTCGTCCTGCGCGCGCATACCGTCAAGCAGGTACAGCGCGGGCGCGTTGGCGCCACCGCTCTGGAACTGAATCTTGATGTCGCGGCCCATGGCCGCGGACGGAACCTGCAGGTACTCCACCGGCAGACCCGGGCGTGAGAACGCCCCTGCGGTCGCCGGGCCCCCCACGACGCCGATCAGACCCGATAGCAGGGCCGCGCCCACGGCTCCAACTGCGAGTCGGCGTGGCATACGTGCCACGGCGCCGCGAAACCTGTCAACAAACGTCATTCTTGCTTCCTCATCCTCTCGGCGCGCCCGTCATCGGGATGCGTCGTTGATTGGGGTCGAACTGCATGCGATCTAAGCGCAGCAGTGCTCTTGTAGTGAACCACACCAACCCTCGCGCGCTCTCATCGAGCAGATTCCGCAAACGCGCCTCCAACGAGGATTTCGAGGGGTTTTCAAGCCGGAAACAACGGCCGAAAACGGCATTTCCGCATGTGCCGGGCGGTGCACGCGCACAGGTGAAGGCGCAAATATGAATTTGCTGTCAGTGCGCGACCCGAAAAATTGTGACGAGTTCGCTATCTGTGAGATTTATCCGCGCAATGTTTACTCGCGGAGCGGCGGCGGAATCGGTTCCGGCACCGGTAGGCCGCACCTGGCGAGCTCGTAGAGCGGGACCCGATCGATCCGGTACCCGGTGAATGCGAAGGAGTGCAAGAAGTTTGAGACGAACCGGTGCAGCGACATCGGGGCGCGCACCGACGCCAGCACCGCCTTGGTCTCCGGACACTGCAGGGCCGCCACCGCCTGGGCGACCCAATTCGCGTCCAGGTAGCCCGGAATGCCCGGATACATCTTCACCCAGGGGCCGTCGGCGATCACCCAGTCCGGGAAGAGGTTCTTGTCATGCCCGATCCGGCCGTGCGTCAGACGCTGCGTGTGCTGAGCCAACGGGTTCGCCAGCCCGATTTGGTCGATCACCCGCACATCGAGCCCGACGTTCATGCCCAGCATCCCCAAGTTCGTGAAAAACACTGCATGTTGCGGCTTTTGCGGAGGTTTGCTGTCGGGAGGGCTGCCGGGAGCGGGTGGTGGCTGCTGCAGTTGGGGCACGATGTCCCACTGAATGTAGTTGCCGGACGGCAGCAACAACGCCCCGTCCGGGGTGTTGTCCAGCGCCGCCAGCACCGCCGCCATCCTCGGGTAATCGAGGTAATCGGCGGCGGTCAGCGGGTGCGCGTGACCGGTCGCCTGGGCATAGAAGCGGCGCTCGTCGACGATGCCGCTGTAGGTGACGTGGGTGGCGTCGTAACCCATCCCCGGCGAGTTTGCTGCCCACAGCGACCAGCCCGCGACACCGAGCCACAGCAGGCTGGCGGCACCGGCCAGCCAGTACCCCGTTTCGCGCGAGTAGTCCTGCCCGTCGGGGATCAGCACCGGGATCACGGCGACCGGGGCCAGCAAACAAAATAGGGGCGCCAGCAGCACTCGCGCGTGCATGAAATCGCCGCCCTGCCGGGTCCAGTAGAGGGCCTGCAGAAGTCCGCTCACCAGGACGAAGGCGACCGCCGCCGGCGGGCTTTGCACCGCCCGCGCCACCCGGCCGTAATTGGGCGCGAGCATGGGGCGCAAGAACGATGGCCGGCGCCGCGCCGCCATCAGCAGCAGCCCCAGCGGCACCAGCAGCAGCACCGGCAGCCACACCGCGTAGGGCGAGATGAAGTTCGACAGGTAGGTCATGCCCTGGGACCACTTGTCACCGGCGGCGTCCTTGGCCAGAGCCGTCCCGGGCACCAGCAGGCCGTAATAGCCCATCCGGAAGATCTGGTAGGCCACCGGAAGGAACCCGCCGGCCACCACGATCAGCACCCGGCGGCGCCAGGTCCGGGCCGCGATCAGCATCATGATCAGGGCCAGACCGCCCATCAGCGCCAACTCGGGCCGCACCAGAACACTGAATCCCGCGACAAACGCCAGCACCCCGAGGAACACGTCGCTATCCGGCCGGTTCCGCAGCGCCTGTGACCAGCGGACCATCATCCACCACAGCAACCCCAGATAGGCCAGCGTCAGCCCGCTCTCGAGCCCCGACGTGGCGAAATCACGTGCCGGCGGCAGCGCGATGTAGACCAGCGCCCCGGCGGGCAGCATGATCGCCCGACGTCCCCGCAGGCTGGGGGCGTAGAGCCGGCCGGCGCCCAGCATCAGCAGCGCCACGCCCGAGACGGACAAAACCAGCGCCAGCACCAGCGCCACGTACTCCATCCGCACCGGTCCACCGACCCAACTGCCGACGTACATCAGGTAGGTCCACGCCGTCGAGGTGTTCGCCTCGACCCGCTCGCCCTGGTTGAAAACCGGCCCATTGCCGGCCAACAGGTTGCGCACCGTGCGCAGCACGATCAGTCCGTCGTCGGCGATCCAGCGCCGCTCCCACGCTCCCCAACCGAACAGCACGGCGACCACCGCCACGCTCACCCACAGGCTGACCCGAACCACGATGTCGTACGGAAACGGCCGCCGGCCACCCCGCCCGACCCTCGGCCGCCGGCGCATCACCTCGCGCTTGATGGCCTCCAGACCCGGGCTAGCCGAAGGCAACGGCGGCACCAACTGTTGCGATCCACGCCAGGAACAGCAGCTGCAACACCCGGTCACGCAGCGCAATGTCTTCGGGCTCGCCGGCCAGTCCGCCGTCGACGTCGACCGCATAGCGCAGGATCGCGATCGTGAACGGGACCATCGAGACCGCGAACCAGGAACCCGAATAGCGGTCCCGCTCGAATGCCCACATCCCGTAGCACAACACCACCGCGGTCGCCGACATCGTCCAGACGAATCGCAGGTAGGTACTGGTGTAACTCTCCAGCGATTTGCGGATCGCCGCTCCGGTGCGCTCGGCCAACTGCAATTCCGCGTAACGCTTGCCGGCCACCATGAACAGCGACGCGAACGCCGCCGTCAGCAAGAACCATTGCGACAGCGGAATGTCGGTGGCCGCGCCCCCGGCGATGGCCCGGAGCAGATACGCCGACGACACGATGCAGATGTCCATCACCGCTTGGTGTTTCAGGCCGAAGCAGTAGGCCAGCTGCATCGTGAGGTAGACGCCCATCACCACCGCGAGGTTCGGCGTGAGCCACCAGGAAATCGCCAGGGAGGCCGCACCCAGCACCACGGCCAGCGCGTAGGCCAGCCATTCGGGCACCACGCCGGCCGCGATCGGCCGGAATCGCTTGGTCGGGTGCTCCCGGTCCGCCTCGACGTCGCGGACGTCGTTGATCAGGTAGATCGCGGAGGCCGCCAGGCAGAAGACCACGAACGCCACGCCGACCTTGGTCGCCACTTCGGCGTAGTCGTAGCGGACGCCGCGGCCGGCCGCGGCCACCGGAGCGGCCACCACCAACACGTTCTTCACCCATTGGCGCGGGCGCATCGCCTTGATCACGCCGGTGATCAGGTTCGCCGGAGGTTTTCCGGTCACCACGTCTTCGCTCATTTCGGCCACACCTATCTCGACTTTCTATCGAGCCAGAGTGCAAGGCGCGCGACCGCGGCGCCGAGCGCCACGCCGAAAGCAACGTCGCTGGGATAGTGCACGCCCAGCAGTATCCGCGACAAGGCCATCGGCGGAACCAGCACGGCGGGCAGCGGCAGCCCGGTGGCCCGGCCCATCAGGATGGCCGCGGTCGTCGTGGAGGTGGCGTGCGCGGACGGGAAGCTGAGCTGGCTGGGTGTGCCGACATTGACCGCGACGGCGGGGTCATGTGGGCGTTTGCGTCGCACCACCCGCTTGATCAACACGGCGGCCGCATGCGCGGCGAACGTGCCGGCCGCGGCCACCAGCCATTCCCGGCGGCGGCGCTCCCGCAACAGGGCGCCCAGCAATTCGACGATCAGCCACCCGACGCTGTGCTCCCCGAAGTGAGACATTCCGCGTGCGGTGGCCAACACCCCGGGGCGGTTAGCCAGTGCCGACTGAACGGCCACCATCGCGGCCACTTCGCCGCGTGGCACCGCCGATTCAGCCATGTTGGCTTGCTTCCGGGAGCAGCACCGTCTCCCACTTCTGCTTGCTGGACAGCACCGGCAGCGCGCCCCGGTACACCCGGCGCATCTCGTCGAACCGGCTCAACAGCTGACGCTGGCGGCGCAGCGACTCGAACAGCAGGCGGAACATCTTGCGCCGATCGCGCTGCCGGTAGACCACACCGCACCCGTCGGCAGTGGTGACCGTGACACCGTCGACGGTGCACAGCCGGAACCAGCGGGCATCCTGGGTCGGCACGTTGAACTCCGGGCGCTGATGGCTTTCCGGGTCGGCCTTGGTGGCGTTGTGCAATATCCCGCGCGCCAGCCGGTAACCGATGGACACCGGGTTCACCGGTGGCTTCATCGCCTTGCTCTGGTGCAACGGCGGGGGCAGCTCGCTCGCCGCGGGCAGCACGACGGCGTCCGGGTACTCCTTGCGCAGCCGATGCACTTCCGGTAGCCCCGATTCCAGAATCGAGAAGATGTGCTCCGGGCCGGCGAGGAAGTCGTCGATGGCCCTGTTCTGGATCGCAACTGTTGAATATTCAAGGCACGCAAGGTGTTTCAGGGTCGCCTTGCAGTGGCTGCGGACCAGGCCGGTGATGTCGCCATCCCAATGCAGCGCGGCGACCACCAGCCGGTTGCGCAGGTGGAAGTAGGCCTGCCAGTCGATCGCGTCGTCCTTGTCGCTCCACGCCATGTGCCAGATCGCGGCGCCGGGCAGCGTGACCGTCGGGTAGCCGTGCTCGCCGGCGCGCAGACCGTATTCGGCGTCGTCCCATTTGATGAACAGCGGCAGCGGCTGGCCGAGCTCCTCGGCGACCTGCCGCGGGATCATGCACGTCCACCAACCGTTGAAGTCGACGTCGATGCGACGGTGCAGCAGCGCGCTGCGCTCGTTCTTGTCGCCCAACGGGAATTCGGCGAAGTCGTGGTCGTACTCGGCGTGCGGCGCGGCGGTCCACATGAAGTTCGACTGGTTGACCACCTCGCCCATGATGTGCAGGTGCGACGGCTCCTGCAGGTTGAGCATCTGACCGCCGATCAGCGTCGGCGTCTTGGCGAAGCGGTTCATCGCCAGCACCCGCAGGATCGTGTCCGGCTCGATGCGGATGTCATCGTCCATGAACAGAATCTGTTGGCAGTCAGTGTTTTTCAGCGCCTCGTACATCACCCGGCTGTAACCACCGGAACCGCCGAGGTTGGGCTGGTTGTGGATGGAGAGCCGATTGCCCAGACCCGCGGACGCCGCCGCGAAGTCCGGGTGGTCGCGCACCTTACGGGTGCCCTGATCCGGGACGATCACCGCACCAATTACCTTGTCCACCAATGGGTCTGCAGTGAGATCGGCCAGCGCATTGACGCAGTCGGCGGGGCGGTTGAACGTCGGGATACCGACGGCGATGTTGGCCGTGCCCGGAGCGGGTTCGGTCGCATACCAGCCGCCGCTGACCAAGTTGACCGCGGTGTCGGTGGTGATGTCGAACCAGATCCAGCCGCCGTCCTCGAACGACTTGAGCGGCACCTCGATCTCGACGACGGCCGGCTGATCGTCGGTGCCGACGAATTGGCGGCCCTCCACCGAGATCCGCACCCCGGTGGCCTTGGTCCGGTACAGGTCGACGCGTCCGGTTCCGGTCAGCTCGACCCGCAGCACCACCGCGGCGCAGATCGACCAGCGGCGCCAATAGCTGGCCGGGAAGGCGTTGAAATACGTGGCGAACGAGACCTCGGACTCTTTGCCGATCTCCAGCGAGGTGCGGCTGGTCGCGTGCGCGCGCCGGGCGTTGGTGGTCGACTCCTCGAGGTATAGCTTGCGTACGTCGAGCGGTTCGCCCGGACGCGGCAGGATGATTCGGGACAGCAAGCTCACGGCGGTCATCAGCGCGCGCCTTCCTCTTCGACTAGGGCGACGCCGTCGCGCAGGTGTGGCGCGAGGGTGTTGTCGTACATGTTCAGTGCGCTGGCAATCGCCATATGCATATCCAGATACTGATAGGTGCCCAGCCGCCCGCCGAAAAGTACCTTCGAAGCGGCGGTCTCGGACTTCGCCCTCGCTCGATAGGCGGCCAACAGGGCGCGGTCGGCCTCGGTATTAATCGGATAGTAGGGCTCGTCGTCGTCCGCGGCGAACCGGGAGTACTCCCGCATGATCACCGTCTTGTCGGTCGGGTAGTCGCGCTCGACATGGAAGTGCCGGAACTCGTGAATGCGGGTGTAGGGGACGTCGGGATCGTTGTAGTTCATCACCGGCGTGCCCTGGAAGTCGCCGACGGGTAAGACCTCGAGCTCGAAATCCAGGGTGCGCCAGCCAAGCCGGCCCTCGGCGTAGTCGAAGTAGCGATCAAGCGGTCCGGTGTAGACGACCGGGGCGTCGGGGCTCTCGGCGCGCAGTTGGTCGCGGACGTCGAACCAGTCGGTGTCCAGCCGAACCTCGATGCGGTCGTCGTCGGCCATCTTCTCCAGCCACGCGGTGTATCCGCCGACGGGCAAGCCCTCGTAGGTGTCGTTGAAGTAGCGGTTGTCGAAGGTGTAGCGCACCGGTAGTCGGGTGATATTGGCCGCGGGCAATTCCTTTGGGTCGGTCTGCCACTGCTTGGCGGTGTAGCCCTTGACGAACGCCTCGTAGAGCGGCCGGCCGATCAACGAGATGGCCTTTTCCTCGAGGTTCTGCGCATCGGCGGTGTCGATCTCGGCGGCCTGCTCGGCGATCAGCTGCCGGGCCTGCTCGGGGGTGAAGTACCTGCCGAAGAACTGCGACACCAGGCCCAGCCCCATCGGGAACTGGTAGGCCTGCCCCTTGTACAGGGCGAACACGCGGTGCTGGTAGTTGGTGAAATCGGTGAACTGGCGCACGTAGTCCCAGACCCTCTGGTTCGAGGTGTGGAACAGGTGAGCGCCGTACTTGTGGACCTCAATCCCGGTCTGTGGCTCGGCTTCTGAATACGCGTTGCCGCCGATGTGCGAGCGCCTGTCGAGGACAAGCACCCGCTTGCCGAGTTGGCTGGCCACGCGTTCGGCGATGGTGAGGCCAAAGAATCCAGAGCCGACGACGAGGAGGTCAAAGCGTGCAGTCATCGGTTGCTTAGGGTATCCGACGCGACGGCCGCCGCCCCATTTGACGAGGCTGTGGGGTTGGAGTTCGAGCACGTGAAGACTGGTTTGCAGTGACCCGAATCGCACGTAACGCGCAGGGTCGCAAAAACCTCACGATTCAATATCACCACTCTAGTAACACCTTTCTCACTCGTACCATCGACTTTGTGTGGATCCCACCGGGTACGGACTGGCGGGATCCGCCGACACAACCGATGAATTGAGGAGACTTCCGTGCCGAACCGACGCCGTCGCAAGCTCTCGACAGCCATGAGCGCGGTCGCCGCCCTGGCAGTGGCGAGTCCTTGCGCTTACTTCCTTGTTTACGAATCGACCGCCACCAGCAAGCCGGTGGAGCACCACGATTTCAAGCAGGCAGCGGTCATGACCGACCTGCCCGGCGAGCTCGTGGGTGCACTGACCCAGGGTCTGTCCCAGTTCGGGGTCAACCTGCCGCCGATTCCCGCCCTGGGCGGTACCGGTACCGGCACGACGGGCCTCGGGACCACCGGTCTGACCAGCCCGGGTCTGGGCACTCCCGGCTTGGGCACCACGGGCCTGACGAGTCCGGGCCTGACCCCGGGTCTCACCAGCCCCGGCCTGACCCCGGGTCTCACTAGCCCGGGTCTGACGCCCGGTGCCGCCGCGCCCGGTGCACTGACGCCCGGCGTGCCCGGTACGCCGACCACTCCCGGCATGCCGACGATGCCAGGCGCGGGGCTGAACCCGGCGCTGGCCAACCCCGGGCTGACCAGCCCGGCCGGACTGACTCCTGGCGGCCTGGGTACCCCGGGCGAAGTGCCGATCAGCGCACCGCTGGACCCAGGTGTCGACGGCACCTACCCGATCCTGGGTGACCCGTCGACGCTGGGTGGCGGTTCGCCGGTCGGCGGCTCCGGCAGCAGTGGCGGGCTCGTCAACGACGTGATGCAGGCCGCCAACCAGCTCGGCGCTGGTCAGGCCATCGACCTGCTCAAGGGCCTCGTGATGCCGGCCATCATGCAGGCTCAAGGTGGCGCGGGCGCCCTGCCCGGTGCCGCGGGTGCCCTGCCTGGTGCGGCCGGCGCCCTGCCGGGTGCGGCTGGTGTCCTGCCGCATGCGGCCGCGGCGCTGCCGGGTGCCGCGGGTGCCCTGCCGGGCGCGGCCGGCGCCCTGCCGGGTGCCGCTGGTGCCCTGCCGGGTGCGGCCGCAGCGCTCCCGCCGGCGCTGCCTCCCGTCTAGAACTTCGGGGGTCCTGATTACCCGACGGCACCGCAGAGTCACCAATCCTCTGCGGTGCCGTCGAACAGTTTGGGCACGTGGAAACTCGTGTCGCCTCATTAATAACATCAGAAACACACGTAACATCAGCTGGTGTCGTCTCGTCGCCGCGCGCCAACGATGTTTTTCACCGCCATCGCGGCCACGGTTGTCCTCGTCTCGGCGGTCGCGGACTTAACCCGCGACCACGGCGCCCGCGCCGCCGCTCCGCCGGCGCACGACACCCAGCTCACCGAGCAGCCGCTGGTCGGGCTTACCGGCGGCGTCACGGTTCGCGAAGTCACCCAGGAGACGCCGTTTTCTCTGGTCGCGCTCACCGGCGACCTGGCCGGCACCTCCACCCGGGTGCGGGCTAAACGCCCCGACGGTTCGTGGGGGCCCTGGTATCAGACCGAGTACGAGACCGCGGCGCCGGACAACGGCCCGCCGGCCGGCGAATCAGCCCAGCCGGCCGGCCCGACCGAGGGACCCCGTAGCACCGATCCGGTGTTCGTCGGCACCACGACAACCGTGCAGATCGCGGTGACTCGCCCACTCGATGCCGCGCCTACCCTCGGAACACCGCCCGCGGCACCGGCCGACGATCTGGGTTACCGGCCCGCCTCCAGGGAACAGCCGTTCGGGCAGAACATCTCCGCGATCCTCATCTCCCCACCGCAGGCGCCGGCCAAGACGACGTGGACGCCGCCGTCCGGAGTCCTGATGCCCGGCCAGGCGCCGCCCATCATCAGCCGGGCGGAATGGGGAGCCGACGAAGCACTGCGATGCGGTAGTCCGCAGTACGACAACGGGATTCGGGCGGCCGTCATCCATCACACCGCGGGCAGCAATGACTACTCACCGCTCGAATCGGCGGGCATCGTCAAGGCCATCTACACGTACCACAGCAAGACGCTGGGCTGGTGCGACATCGCCTACAACGCGCTGGTCGACAAGTACGGCCAGGTGTTCGAGGGCAGCGCCGGGGGTCTCACCAAGGCGGTCGAGGGCTTCCACACCGGCGGATTCAACCGCAACACCTGGGGTGTCGCGATGATCGGCAACTTCGACGACGTACCGCCGACCCCGCTTCAGCTTCGTGCGGTCGGGCGGCTGCTGGGCTGGCGGCTGGGCCTGGACGGCGTCGACCCCAAGGGCACGGTGACGCTGGAGTCCGCCGGAAGCCACTACACCACGTATCCGGCCGGTGCCGTCGCGACGCTGCCGACCATCTTCACTCACCGCGACGTCGGCAACACCGACTGCCCGGGCAACGCCGCCTACGCGCTGATGGACGAAATCCGGGATATCGCATCTCATTTCAACGATCCTCCGGAGGAGTTGATCAAGGCGCTGCAGGGCGGCGCGATCTACCAGCACTGGCAGGAGCTGGGTGGCATGAACAGCGTGCTGGGCGCGCCCACCTCGCCGGAAGACAACGCCGACGGCGACGCCCGCTACTCCACTTTTGCCAAGGGCGCCATGTACTGGTCGCCCGTGACCGGAGCACAGCCCGTCACCGGCGCGATCTATGACGCCTGGGCCTCGCAGAGCTACGAACGCGGTCCGCTCGGCTTGCCGACCAGCGCCGAAATCCAAGAGCCGCTGCAGATCACGCAGAACTTCCAGCACGGAACGCTGAACTACAACCGCCTCACCGGCGACGTCAACGAGGTTCTCGACGGGATCACGACACCGCTGTCGTCGCAGACGCCCAGCGCCCCCAGCGTCCCGCCGGAACACTTCTCGCTGCCGACGCACCCGGACGCCTGACCGTAGGCCCCGAGCACACCGCCGCCGGCCGTACTAGTCTGCGACCTGTGCCCGAGACGCCGTATCTGAGCATCGATCTTGGTCAGGTGCGCAAGAACTTCCGGGCACTGCGCACCGCTTTTCCCCAGGCGCAGATCCGCTACGCGGTCAAAGCGAACCCCGCCGAACCGATCCTGCGCCTGCTGGCGGCGGAGGGCTGCGCATTCGACGTCGCATCGGTCGGCGAGATCGACACCTGCGTCTCCGCCGGGATCGACGGCGGCCTGCTGACGTTCGGGAATACCGTCAAGAAGCCCGCCGACATCGCCCGGGCATATGCGCGCGGGGTTCGGCGGTTCGCGTTCGACACCGGGCAAGGAATCAACGTCATCGCCGAGCACGCCCCGGGCGCTGCGGTGGAATGCCGTATCGCACCGGACTTTCCATCGTCGGTGACGCCGTTCGGGCACAAGTTCGGCTGCGCGCCCGATGCCGCGGCCGGGCTGTTGCGGCGCGCCCAGCGGCTGGGACTGCACACCGAGGGCGTGTGCTTTCACGTCGGGTCCCAACAACTCGACCCGACGGCGTGGCAGCTGGGAATACGTTGCGCCGCATCAATTTTCGCTGAGGTCGGCGAGCTCAGCACGATCAATGTCGGTGGCGGGTACCCGCTGGCGTATGCGGTCGGTGCACCGGACCTCGACATCGTCGCCGAGGCCATCCAGTCGGCACTGGCTCGCCATTTCGGCGCGAACCCGCCGCAGCTGGCCATCGAACCCGGGCGGGTGATCGCGGGTTCGGCCGGCATCATCAGCTGCGAGGTGGTGGCGGTGCGTACCGGCACCGATGCCCGGCGCTGGGTGTACCTCGACATCGGCCGCTACGGCGGTCTCGCCGAGACGGAGAATGAGTACATCCGGTACCGGCTTGCGACCGACCGCGATGGTGATCCCGTCGGCGATGCGGTCGTCGCGGGACCGACGTGCGACGGCGACGACGTGCTCTACCAAAGCTATCCGCTTCCGGTCACCCTGAGTCCAGGCGATCGGGTCGAGATCGCCGATGCCGGCGCCTACACCGCGAGCTACGCATCGGTGAATTTCAACGGATTCTCAGCGCTGCCAACGTATTTCGATGATCCTGCCGACAACCGATGGGAGATCGCCGAGCCGCTGGCGCCGGGGCTGACCCGAAGCTGGGAACTTTCCGAGGTCATCTGCGATGTCGACACCGAGTTCCAGAACCTGGTGATCGGCCGCACCCACCAAGGCATCTCGTTGTTCAGCGACGGCGAACGGCAGAGCACCGAATTCAGCCAGCTCGTCTATCACGAAGCGCTGCTGGTGCCGGCGCTGCTACTGGCCGGCGAGGTCAAGCGGGTACTCGTCATCGGCTCCGGCGAGGGCGTGGTCAGCCAGCAGGCGGTATCGGCAGGCGCCACGCACGTCGATCACGTCGACATCGATCGCGAAGCCGTCCGGCTGTGCGCGCAGTACCTTCCCTACGGCTACACCGACGACGAACTCCGCAGGGCGGAAACGGGATCCGGGCCGGTTGCCATGCACTACTGCGACGGCTGGGAATTCGTGGACCGCGCTACCACGTCGTACGACATCGTGGTGATCGATCTTCCCGACGAGCGCACCGAGCCCGTTCAGCACAATCGGCTCTACGAGACCGGCTTCCTGCAACGCTGCCGAGACATCGGTCGTGTGGTCGTCGCCCAGGCCGGCTGTCCTACGCTGTGGCGCAACGAATCACTGCACGCGTCATGGCAGCGATTTCGGGACACCTTCCCAACCGTCGTCTACTTCGGCAGCGACGAACACGAATGGGCGTTTCTTTCCGGGCTGACCGAAACCTGCGACCACCCCGTCGCGACGATGTCGGCGCGCTTGCCGACTCTGCCGTACCGCCCCCAGACGATCGACGCGGACACCCTGACCGCATCCACCGTGCCGCCAAAAAGCCTGCGGACCAACGACACCCGCTAGTTCGGCCGTCGCGTCAGAGAATCGCGACCGCCACCACGACGCCCAGCGCCACCTGCGACGCGGCCACCATCAGCGCCTCGTATTTGAACTCGTCGGCGTTGAACAACCGGTCCATGTCGATGCCGATCACCATGGTCGCGATCCGCATCATCACCACCTGCGCGATGATGCCCACCAACCCGAAGACCGCCGACCCCACCAGCCCTTCGGCCAGCTTTCCGGACGACGAATAGATCGCCAGCACCACAATGAGCGCCATGCTCACCATGCCCGCGGCGGACACGATGATCGCGTTCGGCTTTCCGACGTCGACCATCTTGCGCAGCGGCCCCGGCGTGGTGAGGTCGATGGCGTAGAACCCGACCAACATCAGCACCAGCCCGACGATCGCGTACAGGATGATCGCGCCCGCGCCACGCGCGAGCACATTCCAATAGCCGGCGTCCCAATAGCCCGAATTCAGCGCCACGATGGAAGGTGTCATCGATGATCAACTCCGTTCACTTGCTCAGAAGTCACTTCTGGGGGATCCGGTGTGGGACAAAGGCTGCGCCGTCGTCGGTGATCAGTCCCGCGGTCTCGCGGATGCCGAGACCGGCCGCGGTATCGCCGACGATCCACGCACCCAGGGCGGGACGCATGTCGTCGAATTCCGGCAGCGGGTCCAGCAGCTGATAGACGTACCCCTCTTCGCCGTAGACGCCACCGGTGGCGGTCTCCATGCCGGCGCCGACGACGCTGATGTTCGAGCCTTCCCGCCCCAGCTTGGGTTTGCGGACGTACTCGGTGAGCTCGTGCGGATCGTCGATGTAGGCGGGCAACAGGTTCGGGTGCCCCGGGTACATCTCCCACAAGATGCCCAGAATTGCCTTGTTGGACAACAAGGTTTTCCACAGCGGTTCGATCCACGCCGTCTGCGGCAGGCTGGAGACCACGTGCTTGCCGAACTCGTCGTCGAGCACCCATTCCCATGGGTAGAGCTTGAAGACCGCGTGAATCTGCGACTCTTCGAGATCGACGAAACGCTCCAGGGCGGAGTCCCAGCCGAGGTCCTCGATCGTCAGGCCGACGGTCTGAAATCCGGCCTCCGCCGCGGTTTCCTGCATATACGTCGTCGTGATCTGGTCTTCGCCGGTGGCTTCCACACCCGACCAGCTCAGGTGCAGCTCGTCGCTGGGCAGCAGGTCCCGCAGCTGCTTCCAGCGGTCGACGAGCTGCTCATGCAATGAGTTCCACTGGTCGTCGTCGGGAAAGCAGTCCTTGAGCCAATACCATTGCAGGATCGCGGCTTCCAGTAGCGTCGTCGGAGTATCGGCGTTGTACTCGAGCAGCACCGCGGGCCGTCGCCCGTCGTAGCGTAAGTCGAAGCGGCCATACACATGTGGGTCGTTGCGCCGCCACGATTCTGCGATGGGCTGCCAACTCCATTCCGGCAGACCGAATTCCGCGTAGCGTTCCATCAGGACGACCTGCTCGACGGCGTTCAGGCACATCGAATGCAGCAGCTCGACATCGGCTTCCAGCGCCAGGATCTCGTCCATCTCGAACTCGTAGTAGACAGATTCGTCCCAGTACGGCCGGTCGCGGCCCCTGGCGTCACGCGCGGGCGTCCCGTACACCAGGCCTTGCGATTCCACGATCGACGGCCAGTTCGGCCGCGGCTTGCGCTTGGCGCGCTTCACGAGCCGCTGCTCTTCCCGGGCGACGAGCCGCCCAGACCGCCGCGCGAAATGCTGGACCCCGACTTGGTGGTGATATTGGCGCCCTTGGGCGCGGTGGTCGACCCGCCGATCGGCCGGGAACCCACCGACCCCGAGCTGCCGTAGTAGTAGTGATACTGGTGCCCGCCGTAGAAGAAGAAGCCGTTGAGGCCTTCGGTGTGACCGGTGCAGTAGTTGTCCGGCACGATGACCGGCTGACCGTTGGGGTCTTCCTGGACGCATTGGGCGGTGACGTTCGGCGTCGACAACATCCAATATCCGAGGCCGGCCACCAGGCCCACCACACCGACGGCGGCCGCGGAGCCCATCAGCACCCGGCGCTGGCGGCGGCGCTTCTCCTCCGCCGCGACGCGCGCCTCTTCGAGCTCCTTCTGCTTTTTTTCGTACTTCGCCCGGGCCCGCTGTTCGGCGGGCGTGGGCGGGCGCGGCTTCGTGGTCGCCGCATCCTGGAATTCGATACTGCCGCCGGACGCGTACTCGTTCTCGGATTGCTCGGCATCACCACCGGTTTGCTTATCCGGCTCCGCCTTGTCGTCCGCGGGCTCGCCGCCCTTCGGCGGCTCAACTTCGGACCCCACTACCGGTCCTTCGACCCGGACAATTCGCCGGCGGCGGCGGCCTCACCCTTCGCACAAGCGAACACCTGACGAGGGGCAACGGGCCGAAAGGCGGGCACGCGGGCAGTCTGCCACATTTGCTACGGCTTCGGCAGAGATCACGCACCGGCGCGGCCGGCTAGCCCCACCATCGTTCCAGCACGCGTCCCACCCCGTCGTCGCTGTTGCGCGCGGTGACCTCGTCGGCGACGGCGAGCACCTCGGGATGCGCATTGCCCATGGCCACCCCGTGTCCGGCCCACCGCAGCATCGGCAGGTCATTGGGCATGTCCCCGAACGCCACCACTTCGCCGCTGACGATCTCCAGCGGCTTGGCGATCTCCGCGATCCCGGTGGCCTTGCTGACTCCCAACGGCACGATCTCCACCAGGCCGTTGTTGGTGGAGTAGGTGATGTCGCCCTCGATGCCGACGTGCTTGGCAAGCGCGGCGGCCATGTCCGCGCTGCGGGCACCGGCCTGGCGGATCAACAGTTTGATCGCCGGCGCACTGAGTAGGTCTTCGATCGACACCTCGGTGTTGTCCGGGTTCAGCCACGCGTGCTCGTAGCCCGGCGAGCTGACGAACTGCGGAGTCGCGGTGTCGTGGGCGCTTTGACCGATCCGCTCCACCGCCAGGCCGGCACCCGGAATCACGCGGGCCGCGAGCTCGGCCAATTCGGCCAGGGTGTCGACGGGCAGCGTGCGCGACGAGACCACCCGGTCGGTGGCGGGGTCGTAGATGACGGCGCCATTGGCGCAGACGGCCATCGGCGCGAACCCCAACTCCTCCACGATCGGACGTATCCACCGCGGCGGGCGGCCGGTTGCCACAATGAATTTGGCGCCCGCGGCGACGGCGGCGCACACCGCGTCACGAGTACGTGGCGTGATGGTTTCGTTGTCGTCGAACAACGTGCCGTCGACATCGCACGCGATGAGCGCCGGCCGCGAAGTCGGCGCCGTCATTGAGCCGTCACTCAGGCGATCCGCCCGTCCAGCCGGTCGCCCTCGTCAATGCCGTCCGCTTTGCGCGTCACCCGGGCGGGTCACCCCGTCGGTCCCGTACTTCTGGGCCCGCTGCTGCAGTTCGACCAGCCGGATCTGCTGGGAGTCATCGCGGTTCGGCGCGCTGCCGCCGAGGCGCTGCGGCACCCAGAACTCCCCCTCCGGATGCGGATACTCCTCCTGCACCCGGTAGAGCAACCCGTTCATCGCCGCACGCAGCGTCGCGTTGAGCTGCTCGACGGTGCCGTGCGGGGGAATCGGCCGTCCGGCCGACACCGTGATCGGAATCTTGTTGCGGAACACCTTCTTTGGATGATCCTTGGGCCAAATCCGGTGCGCGCCCCAGACAACCAGCGGGACGATCGGCACCTGCGCATCCAAAGCCATCCGCGCGGCCCCGGACTTGAATTCCCTGAGTTCGAAACTGCGGCTGATGGTGGCCTCGGGATGCATTCCGATGAGTTCGCCCGCGCGCAGTCGCTGCACCGCCAACGCGAAAGCGTCGTGCCCATTGCGGCGGTCCACCGGAATGAGCCTGGCGTGCTTGATCACGTAGTCGACGGCCTTCACGTCGGCCATCTCGGCCTTGATCATGAAGTACATGCGCCGGCCCCGTTCCCGCGCGGCGAACAGCGACGGGAGCCAGTCCAGGTAGCTGGTGTGGTTCTGCGCCATCAGCGCACCGCCCCGCTGCGGAATGTTCTCGAGCCCGTGGAACGTGAACTTGGTGCCGTTCATCGCGACCAGCGAGGGAACGATCAATTCCCCGAACCGGTAGAACCCCTCTGCCATGTCTTCTCCTTCGCTCTAAGGCTACTGGCGCGGAGTGCGATTGGCTGCTCGCGCCGCGGCCTCGTCAGCCTCGATCCGGGCCGCTTCGGCCATCGTCGGCGCCCCTCCGCCGAGCCGGTTCGGCACCCAGTACTCGCCGACCGGATGGGGATACTGCTGCTGCGCCTCGTGAAGCAGCTTGGTCATCGCGTCGCGCAACGCGTCGTCGGTCTGCGCGATGTCGTCGTCGGCGTGCAACGGCGGGCCGACCTGCACGGTGATCGGCACGTTGTGGCGGCCGATGCGTCGGGGATGGTCCTTCGTCCAGATCCGCTGCGCACCCCAAACGATGACGGGGACGATCGGGACGTCGGCTTCGCGGGCCATCCGGGCAGCGCCCGTCTTGAACTCCTTGAGCTCGAAGCTGCGACTGATGGTGGCCTCCGGATACACGCCGACCAGCTCCCCCTCGCGAAGCCGCCGCACGGCCACCGCATAGGCACCCGCCCCGGCGTTTCGGTCCACCGGGATGGTCTGCGTGCGCGTGATCAGGAAGTTGACCACCTTCACCTGCTGCATCTCGGCCTTGATCATGAACCGCAGCCGGCGGCCGCGCCGGCGCATGGCCAGCCCGGCCGGCAGCCAGTCGACGTAGCTGGTGTGATTGATGGCGACCACCGCACCCCCGCAGTCGGGGATGTTCTCGACCCCGCCGTAGCTGATCCTGGTGCCCGTGGCGAAGACTCCCAACTGGGACAAGATCTCCAACGTGCGATAGGTCGGCTCCGGCATCGGCAGCTACTCCGGCGCCCCCGCGGCCTGAGCCCGCCGTGCTGCCCGCGCGGCTGCCTCCTCGGCGTCGAGGCGGGCGGCGTCAGCCAGGGATGGGGCGCCGCCACCCAACCTGTGCGGCACCCAGAACTCGCCGGCGGGGTGCGGTCCGTACTGTTCCTGCGCCCGTTCCAGCAAATGCTGCATTCGCGAGTGCAGCAGTCCGCGCAATTCCTGCACGCCCAGGGTCGGTTCGATCGGCTCGCCGACCAGCACCATGATCGGCACCTTCGGGCGCGCGAGCTTTTTCGGGTGCCCCTTGGTCCAGATCCGCTGCGCACCCCAGACGATGTGCGGAACGATGGGCACCCCGGCCTCCACGGCCATCCGCGCCGCACCGCTCTTGCATTCCTTGATCTCGAAACTGCGGCTGATGGTCGCTTCGGGGTAGACGCCGACCAGCTCGCCGTCCTTGAGATTCCGGACGGCCGCTTCATACGATGCGGCACCGTCTTGCCGATCCACCGGGATGTGGCGCAGGCTGCGCATAATCGGACCGGTGATCTTGTCGTCGAACACCTCTTGCTTGGCCATGAACCGCACCTTGCGACCCAGGCCCTGCTTGTAGGCGGGCAGACCGGCGAACGTGAAGTCGAGGTAGCCGGTGTGATTGATCGCGATGACAGCGCCGCCGCTGGCCGGCAGATGCTCGACACCGGAGACGGTGATTTTCAGGCCCTGCATGCGCCAGATCGTGCGCGCAAGCAGGATCGCAGTGCCGTATACCGGTTCCACAGCTTCTGAGCCTAGTGGTCCCGGCCGTGAGCCGCCTGAAGTGGTGAAAAGAGGTGACCCGTGACTTTCCCGCCGTCACAGCCCCCGGTGCCCGCGATCGTTGGCCGCTTGGCCGCCGGCCGGCCCGTACGCGCGGTCTGGGTCAACGAGGACGACGGGGTGACTTTCCGGCTGGGCTCGGGCGCCTGGGGCCGGGAGTTCGTCAAGATAGCTAACGCGGCCGGCACCGACTTCGGCGGCGAAGTGCGGCGGCTGCGCTGGGCGGCACGGCACGTGGCGGTGCCGCGGGTGCTGGGATTCGGGGTCGACTCCGGCCATGCCTGGCTGCACACCCGCGGGCTGCCGGGCCTGTCCGCGGTGCACCCCCGGTGGCTGGCGGCCCCCGAGACGGCGGTGCGCGCGATCGGTGCGGGGCTGCGCGGCCTGCACGACGGATTGCCGACGGCCGCATGCCCTTTCGAGTGGTCGGCGACGAGCCGGCTGGCCGCGCTGTCCCCGGCCGCCCGGCTACGGGTCGGCGAGCCGCCGCCGGTCGATCGGCTGGTGGTCTGTCACGGCGACGCATGCGCACCCAACACGCTGATCGATGACGACGGCCACTGTTGCGGACACGTCGACCTCGGCGAACTCGGGGTCGCCGACCGATGGGCCGATCTGGCGGTGGCGACGCTCTCGCTGGGCTGGAACTATCCCGGCCGGAATTGGGAGACCGAGTTCTTCGCCGCCTACGGCGTCGAACCGGACCCGGCGCGCATCGCCTACTACCGCCGGCTGTGGCAGGCCTTCGATACCACCTCCGACGGCGCCTCACGCTAAGCTCGAAACGATTTCACGAACCATTCGAAAGGAATTTGTGCAGGTCACGAGCGTCGGCCACGCCGGATTTCTGATCCACACCCAAGCGGGCAGCATTCTGTGCGATCCCTGGGTGAATCCGGCCTACTTCGCGTCGTGGTTCCCGTTCCCGGACAACACCGCCCTGGACTGGGACGCGCTGGGCGACTGCGACTACCTGTATGTCTCACACCTACACAAAGACCACTTCGACGCGAACCATCTGCGCGATCACGTCAACAAGGACGCGGTGGTACTGCTGCCCGACTTCCCCGTCCCGGATCTTCGAAATGAACTGCAGAAGTCAGGGTTTCACCGGTTCTTTGAGACCAGCGACTCGGTCAAGCACCAAGTCAGCGGACCCAGGGGCGACCTCGATGTCATGGTCATCGCGCTGCGGGCACCCGCCGACGGCCCGATCGGCGATTCGGCCCTCGTCGTCTCCGACGGCGCGACAACGGTTTTCAACATGAACGACGCCCGGCCGGTCGATCTGGACATGCTGGCAACCGAGTTCGGGCACATCGATGTCCACCTGCTGCAGTACTCCGGAGCCATCTGGTACCCGATGGTCTACGACATGCCGGCCCGGGCCAAGGAGTCGTTCGGCACCCAGAAGCGGCAGCGCCAAATGGATCGCGCCCGCCAGTACATCGCCCAGGTGGACGCGACCTGGGTGGTGCCGTCCGCGGGACCGCCGTGTTTTTTGGACCCCGAACTGCGCCACCTCAACGACGACCACGGCGATCCGGCCAACATCTTCCCCGACCAGCTGGTCTTCCTCGACCAGATGCGCCGCCACGGGCACGACCGCGGCCTGCTGATGATTCCCGGCTCGGTCGCCGATTTCACTGGCAAGTCCTTGAATTCGCTGCGACATCCGCTGCCCGACGACGACGTGGAGGCCATCTTCACCACGGGCAAGGCGGCCTACATCGCCGACTATGCCGACCGGATGGCCCCGGTACTGGCCGCCGAGCGGGCCAGCTGGGCGCCCGCGGCCGGCGAACCGCTGCTGGAACCGCTGCGCGTGCTGTTCGAGCCGATCATGCTGCAAAGCAACGAGATATGCGACGGCATCGGCTACCCGGTTGAGCTGGTGATCGGTCCCGAGACCGTGATTCTTGACTTTCCGAAACGGATTGTGCGCGAACGTATTCCCGATGAGAAGTTCCGCTACGGCTTCGCGATCGCCCCAGAGTTAGTTCGTACCGTGTTGCGCGATCAGGAACCGGACTGGGTCAACACCATCTTCTTGTCCACCCGTTTTCAGGCATGGCGGGTCGGCGGCTACAACGAATACCTGTACACATTCTTCAAATGCCTGACCGACGAACGGATCGCCTACGCCGACGGCTGGTTCGCCGAGACCCACGACGACTCCGCGTCGATCACCCTGAACGGCTGGGAGATTCAGCGCCGCTGCCCCCATCTCAAGGCCGACCTGTCGAAGTTCGGTGTGGTCGAGGGCGACACGCTGACCTGCAACCTGCACGGCTGGCAGTGGAACCTGGAAAACGGTCGCTGCCTGACCACCCGCGGTCATGAGCTGCGGAGCCGCCGGGCATGAGCGACACCTACGACGATGGCCTGGTGCAGCTGGATCGGGCAGCGATCACGTTGCAGCGGTATCACTTTCCCTCGGGCACGTCGAAGATCATCGCGTTGAACGCGATCCGCGGCTACAAGGCTCAGCCGCTGGGCTGGTTCACGGCCCGGTTCACCTTCTGGGGCGGGACGGACCCGCGCCATTGGCTGCCGCTGGACGTGCAGCGGCCCTTGCGGTCGACGTTGGTCACTCTGGACGTTCCGGGAACCCGGCCGAGCCCCGCGTTCACCCCGGCGCGCCCGGACGAATTCATCGCCCTGTTCGACGAGCTGTTGGCCCGGATCGGCTAGCGGTCGTCCAAGGCCGCACGCGCGGCGTTGTAGCCCGGGGTGAACGTGATACCCGGTCCGCCGTGACAACCCGCACTGCCCAGGTACAACCCCTTGATCGGGATCGGTTGACCGAGAAAGCCTTTCGGCCCGGGCCGGTTGGGGCCGATCTGGTTCGCATTCAACAGGCCATGGCAGTAGTCCCCGCCGGGGGCGCCGAACATCACACCCATGTGCCGGGGCGTGAAGGTGGTGTGCCGGATGATGCTGCGCTCGAAATTCGGTGCAAGCCGGGTGATCTTGTCGATCACCCGCTGACCCATCTCGACCTTCGCCTGCCCGTAATCCACGTCGCCCTCGATCGGGAAAAACAGCGCGAACGCCGACGCGGCATGCTTACCCTCGGGCGCCAGGTCCGGGTCGTTCTGCGACGGGATCTGCAACACGACCGTCGGATCGGCCGGAACGATGCCGCGCCGGGCGTCCTCCCACTGCTGCTGGACTTCCTCGGGCGTGCAGAACAGGCCGATCGAGGCCTGCATGGCCGGCTCATTGAGCGCCTCGTAGGGCGCCGCGAATTCGGGGGCCTCGTCCAGCGCGAAGTGCATCTGTAGATAACTGCCGCGGTGGTCGATGCGCGCATAGCGTTCCCGGATATCGGCGGGAAGCGCTGCGGGATCGATCATCTCGTTGAGGGTGACGTCCGGCGCGATGCCGGAAACGACGATCGGGGCGTTGAACGTTTCGCCCGCCTCGGTGCGCACCCCGGTCACCTGTCCGTCGGAGACCAGAATCTCGGTCACCTTGGTACGCAACCGAACTTCACCGCCGTTGCTCTCCAGCACCTCGCGCAAATGCGCCGTGAGCGCGCCGATGCCACCGCGCAGCTTCTTCATCTGCATGGTGTTCCCGTCGGGAACACCGAGTCCGAAGGCCAGCGCCGCCGCGCTACCCGGCGTGGACGGGCCGCGGTAGAGCGTGTTGACGGCCAGCACGGTCATCGAGCCGCGGATCGCGCCGAATTTCTCGCGGTCGGGCAGGTAGCGGTCCAACACGTCGGTGACCGATCCGAACAACATATCGTCGATCGCCGAGCGCTCGAATTCGTTTGTGGCACAGGCGTACATCTCGTCGATGCTCTTGGGCGGCAGGCCGGCTTCGAAGCGGCCCAAGGCACGGGTCGGCGCCTGGGCCCAGCCCATCAGCCCCGCCATTCCGTTGACGGCCTCCGCCCCATGTACCTCATTGAGGTGGGTGAACAGCTTGATCGGGTCGCTGTACTGAATCAGCGGATCGTCGCCGACACCGCGCACCGCCACCGACATCACGTCCAAGTCGATCGTCGGCATGGTGTCCAGGCCCAACTCGCTGACCACTTCGAGTGAGGTCGGGAAGAGCACCGACCCGGCGATCTCGAACTGGTACCCGTCGAACAGCTCGACGGTGGACGCCATGCCGCCCGCATAGAGCTTGGGGTCCAGGCACAGCGTGTGCAGTCCCGCCTTCTGCAGCAGCACGGCCGCGGTCAGCCCGTTATGCCCTGCACCGATAACGATCGCGTCATAACCAGTCATGTCCCTGCCCTCCGCAAAGGAGGCTCGCACGGTCGCAAAGTTTTGTCAATTATGACGAAACTTGCTCGGCCGTCGCCGTGACCCAGGAGTCGGTGATCCCCGCGCGCAGCGACTCGAGCGCCGCGTGGCACAGCCGCGCGAGTTCGCCCAGTGAGCGGTCGTCGGACTCCATCCAGACCTCCATCGCGCCGAACACCGCGGCGGCAATGCACCGTGCGGTCACCGCCGTGCGCACCTGCTGGTCCACCGTGGCGTCGCTCCCCCTGCTGCGCCGTTCCAGCTGCGCGCCAATGGCATCGGCGAAGTCGGCCTGGACCTCGCGGATGTGGCGGACGATGCGACCGGGGTCCAGTTCGTCTTGGCGCAGGGCGGCGATTTTGGCCACCGCGTCGACGTCATACGGGAACGAGAAGATCGCCGACTGCACCGAATCGATGATCGGTTCCTCTGCCGGCCTGGCGTCCAGGGCCGCGCGAAACCAGTGCAGGCCGGTGTAGTCCGCGAACAGCAGGTCGTGCTTGGAGCTGAAGTGCCGATAGAACGTCCGCAGCGATACCCCGGCATCGGCCGCAATCTGTTCTGCCGACGTGTCTTCCACGCCCTGGGCCAGGAATCGGACCACCGCGGCCTGGCGCAGGGCTTCGCGCGTGCGCTCGCTGCGCGCCGTCTGTGCGGGCCGGACCATTCAGGCAAGATACCAAGAATTCTTTTGACAATATTGACAAAACTTCGCGACGGGGGTGAGACTGCGCCCATGGTTTCCCTCATCGCCCACGCGGTACTCGGACTGGCGGTCATCATCTGGATCGTCAAGTCCAACTCGACGGTCTTCGCCCGGCCCGCGGGCGGCCCCTTGTTCTCGCCGCTGGAAATTGTGTACTACGTGGTCGGGATCGCCTCGATCGCGCTGGGTTACTACTTCAACATCCGCTTCGTGCAGGAATACGCGCCGCACGGGCTGTCCGGGACGCACAACCCGATCTGGGGCCCCGGCAGTTGGACGCAGTACATCCAGATGATGTTCGTCAACCCCGCCGCCGGTTCCGCGGGGCAGGACTACACAATCGCCAATGTCATTCTGCTGCCGTTGTTTTCGATCGTCGACGGGTACCGCCGGGGTTACAAACGGCCCTGGCTGTACTTCGTGGCCAGCCTGTTCACCAGCTTCGCGTTCGCCTTCGCGTTCTACTTCGCGACGCTGGAACGCCAGCGCCGCCACGAACAAGAGCGTGCGACGGTCAACGCCTAAGGCTCGAGCACCTCGGTCCCGACGAACGGCACCAGCGCCGCGGGCACCCGCACGCTGCCGTCGGGCCGCTGGTGGTTTTCCAGGATCGACACCAGCCAGCGGGTGGTGCCCAGCGTGCCGTTGAGCGTGGCCGCGATCTGCGGCTTGCCGTTGTCGTCCCGGTAGCGGGTGGCCAGCCGGCGCGCCTGGAACGTGGTGCAGTTCGACGTCGAGGTCAGCTCGCGGTAGGTCTGCTGAGTGGGAACCCACGCCTCGCAGTCGAACTTGCGGGCGGCCGACGAGCCGAGATCGCCCGCGGCCACGTCGATTACCCGATAGGGCACCTCGATGAGCGCCAGCATCTCGCGCTGCCAGCCCAGCAGCCGCTGGTGTTCGGCCTCGGCCTCGGCGGGCGTGCAGTAGACGAACCCCTCGACCTTGTCGAACTGATGCACCCGGATGATGCCGCGAGTGTCCTTGCCGTAGCTGCCGGCCTCGCGGCGGAAGCACGACGACCAGCCCGCGTAGCGCAGCGGGCCGCCGGACAGGTCCAGGATCTCGTCGGAGTGATAGCCGGCCAGCGGCACCTCCGAAGTGCCCACCAAATACAGGTCGTCGGCTTCGACCCGGTAGATCTCGTCGGCGTGGGCGCCCAGGAATCCGGTGCCGGCCATCACCTCCGGCCGCACCAGCACCGGCGGGATCATCGGGACGAATCCGTTCTCGACGGCCAGGCGCAGCGCCAGCTGCAGCAGGCCCAGCTGAAGCAGTGCACCCTGGCCGGTCAGGAAGTAGAACCGCGAGCCGGACACCTTGGCGCCGCGCTGCATGTCGATCAGGCCCAACGACTCACCCAGTTCCAGGTGATCCTTCGGATTGTCGATCGCCGGCGGCTCACCGACGACGTCGAGCACCGCGAAGTCGGCCTCCCCACCCGCGGGAACCCCGTCGATGACGACGTTCGAGATCGCCATGTGTGCCGCGGTGAATGCCTTCTCCCCGTCGGCCTGGGCGATTTCGGCGGCCTTCACTTGCTCGGCGAGCTCCTTCGCGCGCGCCAACAACGCCGGGCGCTCCTCGGGCGACGCGGCGCCCACGCTCTTGCTGGCGGACTTCTGCTCGGCGCGCAGCGTGTCGGCGGCCGAGATCGCGGCCCGGCGGTCGGCGTCGGCGGTCAGCAGGGCGTCGACCAGCGCCGGGTCCTCACCACGGCTGAGTTGGGAACGGCGGACGGCGTCGGGGTTTTCCCGGAGCAACTTGAGGTCGATCACGGCCTGAAGACTACTTTCGGGTCGGCACCCGCCGCGCGGAGCATCCGCTAGCGCTAATCCCAGGACTCACATCTGTAACGTTTGTCACGTTCGCCCGAGCGTCCTGTCAGAATGGAGTCGATGTCGGACACGCTCGAGACGCAAGTCGCCGCACCCAGCCCGCCCGCCGCAGCGGCGGAGCAGCCGCTGGCCGGCCTCCAGTTGCCGCGCACATTGCAGGCGACCGCGACCCGTCGGGCGTTGCTGCTCTTCGCGCTCGGCGGGCTGCTGATCGCCGGCCTGGTAACCGCCCTGCCGGTCAGCGGGCCGGGGCAGGGTCGGCTTGCCGGCTACCTCGACAGCAACCCCGTGCCCAGCACCGGAGCTAAGACCGACGCCGCCTTCAACCGCGCCAAAAGCGGGGACTGCTTGATGTGGCCGGACGTCACGCCGGAGTCCGCGAGCATCGTCAAGTGCGCCGACGACCACAAGTTCGAGGTCGCCGAGTCGATCGATATGCGGACCTTCCCCGGCTCGGAATACGGTCCCAACGCCGCCCCGCCGTCACCGGCTCGCATCCAGCAGATCAGCCAGGAGCAATGCGAGGCGGCGGTGCGCCGGTACCTCGGCCCCAAGTACGACCCCAACAGCAAATTCAGCGTCAGCCTGCTGTGGGCGGGCGACCGGGCGTGGCGCCAGTCCGGCGAGCGCCGCATGTTGTGCGGCCTGCAGATGCCCGGTTCTAACAACGAACAGGCCGCCTTCA
Organism: Mycobacterium sp. Aquia_213; assembly: GCF_026625985.1. Taxonomy (NCBI): domain Bacteria; kingdom Bacillati; phylum Actinomycetota; class Actinomycetes; order Mycobacteriales; family Mycobacteriaceae; genus Mycobacterium; species Mycobacterium sp. Aquia_213. Next base: position 107,865 of record NZ_CP113116.1, on the reverse strand, counting down.
AGGGCAAGGTCGCCGACGTCGACCAGTCCAAGGCCTGGCCCGCCGGAACCTGCCTGGGCATTGACTCGACGGCGAACCAGCCCATCGACGTCCCCGTCGACTGCAAGACCCCGCACGCGATGGAGGTCACCGGCACGGTCAACCTGGCCGAGAAATTCCCCGGTACGCTGCCGGCCGAGCCCGAGCAGGACGGCTATATCAAGGACGCCTGCACCAAGATGACCGACGCCTACCTCGCGCCGATCAAATTGCGCACCACCACGCTGACGCTGATCTACCCCACCGTGTCGCTGCCCAGTTGGTCGGCGGGTAGCCGCGAGGTCGCCTGCAGCATCGGCGCCACGTTGGGCAACGGGGGCTGGGCCACCCTGATCAACAGCGCCAAGGGTCAGTTGCTGATCAACGGTCTGGCACCGGTGCCCCCGCCCGACATACCCGAAGAGCGGCTCACCATGCCGTCGATGCCGGTTCAGCTGCCGGCCAGCCCGGCGAGTCCGCCCCAGCAATCCAACACTCCGCCGGAAATGCCGCAGGGTAATCAGCACCTGCCACAGCAGCAGCCGGTGGTGACGCCGCCGCGGGCGACCGCGCCGCAGGCTCCGGCTTCCCAAGCGCCGCAGGATGTTCCGTCACCGCCGGCCGACGGTGGGGCACCCCAGCCGCCGGCCAACCAGGCGCCGCCGCCCATGCCGGATGCACCCCCACCGGGCGCTCCGCCCGCGCCAGCCGAGCCGGCCCCGGCAGGTTAGCCGCGTGGCCGTGCGGATGGATCCGCAGCGGTTCGACGAACTGGTCTCCGACGCACTCGACCTGATCCCTGCCCAGCTGGCGGCCGCCATGGACAACGTCGTCATTCTCGTTGCAGACCGTCACCCCGACGAGCCCGAATTGCTGGGGCTCTACGAAGGGGTGGCGTTGACCGAGCGCGACTCCGACTACGGCGGATCGCTTCCGGACGCGATCACGATCTACCGCGAGGCGCTGCTCGACATCTGCGAGTCCGACGACGCCGTCGTCGAGGAGGTGGCGATCACCGTGATCCATGAAATCGCGCACCATTTCGGCATCGATGACGACCGACTGGAAGAACTGGGCTGGGGCTAAGATCCGGCAAAACCGCCGACATTCGGGCGCGGCAGCGCGGATTTGTCGCCACCTGGTGCTAGGAACGGCCTATGAGCGCAGAATGCCGCGACTGCCGGGCAGGCTTAGAACACTGCCACGGCACCATCATTCGCCACTCGCTGCGCCGTTCGGAATGCACCGAACCGGACTGCGTCAGCCCCGAGCTGCTGGCGCACACGTTCGTCGTCGACTGCGACGCCGTCGGCTGCAGCTGCCCGGAATTGGTCGCGCTGGCGGTCTGATCAGCCCATCGGATCGGTGCCTGACCGCACCGCCTCGGCGACGGGCGTCGCTTCGAGTTCGGGGTAGAACGGCGGTGTCAGGGTTCCCCACCGCACGCAGCTCCACCGCCCGTCGGTGATCGGGGCCAACACCACCGACTCGGCATTGCCCAGATGGTTGTCCAGCGCGAAGTTTGCGTCGACTCCGGCCAGCACCGCGGATACCAGCCGGATCGCCGCACCATGGCTGACGACGACGATGTCACCGCTGAAGGCGTGGTCGTCGAGATAGCGCATCCGCAAGTCGGTGAGCACCGGGACGTAGCGGTCCAGCACCTCGTTGGCGTTTTCACCGCCGGGCAGCGGCACGTCGAGTTCGCCGTGCTGCCAGCGCTCGTAGATCGCGTTGAACTCCGCGACCGCCTCGTCGTCATTGCGGTTTTCCAGGGCGCCGACCTGCACCTCGTGTATCCCGGCCAGTTCGTGCCGAGCCACGTCCACCGCGTCGCCGATCACCGCGGCCGTCTGCGACGCCCGGTTGGCCACCGAGTGCGCAAGCAGCGCCGGCCGGCCCGCGTCGAGTGCGAACGCCCGGGCCTGGTCGCGCCCCTCCGGCGTCAAATCCGCCCCGGGCGGCCGGGTATCCAGCCGGCGCTCGACATTGCCGAAGGACTGGCCGTGCCGAAGCAGCACCAACCGACCACTCATCGTTTAAATCCCCCCGCCGGAAGCATCGGCCTGCTCAGGTTTACCCTCCCTCAGCCGCGCCAGCCAGCGCGACGCCTCGTCCGGTGGTGGTGGCCCGATGCCCGCGGCCGGGCCCGTGGGCCAGGAACCTAAATAGCGCACATCCACACAACGACGATGCAGCGCCTTGAGTGCCTCGGCGACGGCGTCGTCGTCGATGTGGCCCGCGCAGTCGGCGAAGAACTGGTAGGTGCCGAGTTCGGTTCGGGTCGGCCGGGATTCGATGCGGGTGAGGTCGATGTCGCGGATGCCGAATTCGCCCAGCGCGGCGAGCAGCGCGCCCGGCGCATTCTCGATCCGTAACACCACCGACGTGCGATCGGCGCCGGTGCGCACCGGCGGCGGTCCCGGCAGGCCGACGAGGACGAAGCGGGTGCGGGCGTTGGCTTCGTCGACCACGCCCTCGGCCAGCGCCTGAAGCTTCCAATGTGTGGCGGCCAGCGGCGAGGTCACCGCGGCGTCGGCCTCCCCCTTCGCCACCTGCCGGGCGGCGTCGGCATTGGAGTACGCCGGCCGCAGTTCGACACCGGGCAGATTGGCGGCCAGCCAGCGGCGGACCTGGGCCGCGGCCACCGGAAAGGCCGCCGCCGTCCGTATCTCGCCGGGGTCGCGGCCGGGTTTGACGACGATGCTGAACGCCACGTCCAGCGTGGTCTCGGCGAAGATCTGCAGCGGCGATCCGTTCGCCAAGCTGTCCAATGTCGGCACCACCGTGCCGTCGATCGAGTTCTCGATCGGCACGCACGCGTAGTCGGTCTCGCGGCTACGGACCGCCTCGAGCGCGGCGGGCGTGCTATCGATCGGCAACCGATGCACCGGCCCTAGATTCTGGTCCGGGATCAGACCGGCGGACGTCATCTGTAAGAGCGCCGCCTCGGTGAAGGTCCCTTCGGGACCGAGGTAAGTGATGCCGACCACGACCACAACCCTAATGGCGTCGATCGGAAAACAGGCCTTGCTTCGACCTTTGATCTAAGTTAACTTAGGCTTACCTAAGGACCGAAGGAGAACGATGTTACCGCTGACCAGCGCCGCGCCGACGACTGCCGAACGCATCCGCAGCGCCTGTGCCCGGGCCGGCGGAGCCCTGCTTGCGGTCGAGCGCGAGGACCCGGTGCCCACGCCGGTGCACCACCTGCTGCACGACGGATCCTTCGCGGTAGCGCTGCCCAGCGACAACGCGGCGGATCGCCGGGTTTGTGGATCCCAAGCGCTGCTCGAGCTGACCGACTACGCGCCGCTTCCGCTCCGGGAGCCGGTCCGGTCGCTGGTGTGGGTCCGCGGCCGCCTGCGCCAGGTCCCACCGGCCGAGATCAATCCCACCCTCGATGTGATCGCGAGCGAGTGCCCGCACCCGGCACTACTGCAGGTGGATACGCCGAAATGCATGCCGCCCACGCCCGGGGAGGAGAGGTACACGCTGATGCGGCTCGAGGTCGCATCCGTCGTGGTTACCGACGCCACCGGCGCCGAGCCCGTCAGCATCGAGGACCTGCTCGCGGCGCGGCCCGACCCGTTCTGCGACATCGAGTCGAGCCTGTTGTGGCATCTGGACAACGCCCACGCCGACGTAGTCGCCCGCCTGGTGTCCCGGCTCCCGGCGCCGCTGCGGCGCGGACACGTCCGCCCGCTGGGGCTGGACCGCTACGGCGTGCGGTTCCGCGTCGAGGGCAGCGAGGGCGACGACCACGACATCCGGCTGCCTTTCCACAAGCCGGTGGACGACATGACCGGGTTGAGCCAGGCCATTCGCGTGCTGATGGGCTGCCCGTTCATCAACGGCCTGCGCGCTCGCCCCTAGCCGGGCGTGCCGCGCGCCGGCTGCGGTGAGTGGGGCACGTAAGTTAGCCGAGTGAGCGGCGACCGACCACCACACCGTGGACGGCCTCCGCGACCGGTGCCGCCGCGGGATTCGCGTCCCGAACCACCTCCGCTGATTCACCGCGCCACCAATCCGGCGCCGTCTCCCACCGACGAGACCGTGCCGCTCCCCCGCGTCGCGCCGGCCCCCGCCGATAGGGCGGTCCCCGGCCATCTGGCGGCGCGGGACAAGCCGAGATCTCGCGCCCGTCCACGCGACCGGTCAGCGCCCCCGTCGGACCTGCCCGGAGTGCACCGCAAGCGCAAAAAACGCCGGTGGGGCCGCATCATCGCATCGACGTTGCTGATCGGTTTGCTGCTGGTCGGCGCCGGCGTGCTGGGCGGCGGGATGTGGCTGGACACCACCCTGCATCGCAAGCCGGTACTGACCAACTACGCCGATCGACCTGCGTCCAGCCGCGGCACCAACTGGCTGCTCGTCGGCTCGGACAGTCGCGAAGGCCTATCGGTCGAACAGCAGGAGAAGCTGGCCACCGGAGGCGATGTCGGTAGCAGTCGCACCGACACCATCCTGCTGATTCACATCCCCGCGCTGGGGTCGAGCAACCCGACGGCGATGGTGTCGATACCGCGCGACTCGTTCGTGCCGATCCCCGGGCACGGCAAGGACAAAATCAACTCCGCCTTCGCGATGGGTGGGGCAGCGCTGCTGACCCAGACGGTGGAACAGGCCACCGGACTGCGCCTGGACCACTACGCCGAGATTGGGTTCAGCGGGTTCGCGGTCCTGGTGGACGCCCTCGGCGGCGTCACCGTCTGCCCGACCGCGCCGATCAACGACCCGTTGGCCGGCATCGACCTGCCCGCCGGCTGCCAGCAGCTGAACGGCCGCGGCGCGCTCGGATACGTCCGGACCCGCGACACCCCCCGGGCGGATCTGGACCGGATGGTCAACCAGCGGCAGTTCATCTCGGCGCTGTTGCACCGCGCCGCCAGCCCGTCGGTGTGGCTCAATCCGTGGCGCTGGTACTCGGTCCCGCACGCCGCGGCCGACGCGCTGACGGTCGACGACGGCGATCACGTGTGGGACCTGGCGCGGCTGGGCTGGGCGCTGCACGAATCCACCACCACGCTGACCGTTCCGATCGGCGACTTCACCAGCAACAGCGCGGGCTCGGTGGTGGTGTGGAATCACGACGTGGCAGCCAAGCTTTTCGAGGCGCTGGCCGCAGACGCGCCGGTGCCCGCCGCCGCACTCGACGGACAGTGATATCGATTTTTGGGCGCTAATGCGCGGCACCAATTCCAGAATGCGCGCGGTGAAATGATGCCTTTCTAGAGTTAGGTAAACCGGGTCTGAACAAATGGCGCATAGACCGGCCTAAGAGCTTTTCATGAGTCGGTCCCGCGCTCTTTGCACTGCCCTTCTACCTGCGCTAAGCTGCTGACATGACCGCAACCGAAGCCCCGAAGTCTAAGTTCCACTCATTACTCCAGGAACAGATTTCTCACGAATTCACCAGCTCTCAGCAATATGTTGCGATTGCCGTTTATTTTAGCGCCGCCGAGCTGCCGCAATTGGCGAGGCATTTCTACGGACGCGCGCTCGAGGAACGCAACCACGCAATGATGCTGGTGCAGCATCTGCTCGACCGTGACGTGGACGTCGAGATCGCGGGCATCGACGCGGTGCGCAATAAATTCGAGCAACCACGGGACGCGCTGGTCCTCGCCCTCGAGCAGGAACGACTGGTCACCGACCAGATCACCCAACTCGCCCGGGTGGCCCGCGACGAGGGTGACTACCTCGGCGAACAGTTCATGCAGTGGTTTCTGCAGGAGCAGGTCGAAGAGGTCGCGGTGATGAAAACCTTGGTGACGGTGTCCGATCGCGCCGGAGCCAACCTGTTCGATCTGGAAAACTTCGTCGCCCGCGAGGTGGGTACTCAGGCAGTCAGCGCGAGCGCTCCACCGGCCGCGGGCGGCCACCTCGTCTCGCCGGTCTAACCCCTGCCGTCGAGGGTCCGCGAGTTTTCCAGCCAGGTTTTCGTGCGGCCGGGGTGATTGGTGGCGATCCAGGCCACCCCGACGTCCCGGCAGAAGTCGATGTCGTCGTACCCGTCGACGGTCCAGCAGTACACGGCCCGGCCCTGGGCGGCGGCGCGATCCACCAGCTGTGGATAGTCCTTCAGCGCAATGATCGAAGGCCCGACCGCGGTGGCCCCGACGGCGGTGGCCGCGCTGCTGGTCAGGTACCGAGCATTCCGGCCGAGCAGCACCGTCGGCAGCAGCGGTGCTGCTCGCCGGATTCGCCAGACCGCCGCGGCCGAGAAGGACATCACCACCGCGCGCGACCGGGCGGCGGACGCCGGCGAGGCGATGCCGTAGCGGTGCAGCAGCGCCAGCAGCTTGCTTTCGACCAGCGAGCCGTACCGGACCGGATGCTTGGTCTCGATGAAGATCTTCACCGGGCGGTTCCAGTCGAGTACCAGCGATACCAGGGCATCCAGCGTCAGCAGGCTGGTATCACCGTGGGTGCCGTCGGACCGCCAGCTGTCGTGCCAGGCACCGAATTCGAGCTCGCGCAGCTGGGCCAGCGTCATGGTGCTGACCAGCCCGGCGCCGGTCGAGGTCCGGTCCAGTCGGCGGTCGTGCACACACACCAGATGGCCGTCGCGGGTCAGCCGGACATCGCATTCCACGCCGTCGGCGCCCTCTTTGAGTGCGAGGTCGTAGGCGGCCAGCGTGTGTTCGGGGCGAGCCGCCGATGCGCCGCGGTGGGCAACGACAAAGGGATGCCCGGCGACCACTTCGTCGGCCCACGTCATTCCCCTATGCTGCCGGTTCCTCCCCCTTCAACTCAACCGGAGCAGCGGCGGACTCGCCGGGCCGATCCGGGAGATCTGGGGTTACCACGACCCAGCGATGCGCGGGCCGTGCGACGGGCTTGCGTTCGAATCCCTCGAAAACCCGGGCGACGGCGGCCAGTGTCGCCGCCGCGAACAGATACCCGAACACCATCAGGACGGTGTTGTTCGCGATGCCCTGGGGGTCGGTGGCGAAGCTGGTGACGACGGCCCAGATCGACACCAGGTAGCTGAAGATCCAGGCGATCCACCACTCCAGGATGGGCCGGCGCGCCCGGCTGTAGTGATCTTCGAGAGCGGCCAGTTCGATGACGTAGACCGGAGCCCAGAACAGATTGGCCAGCGGCACGACGCAGCCGGCCCACAACGCCGTGACTGACCGATGATCGGACAGGCCGTAATGCGCAAACACGGCCGCCCGCCGTGCGATCAGCCACCGGATCAGGAACACACCGGAGGTGATCAGCGCCACTAGCGCCACCACACTGGCCAAGTCCCCCAACCAGTCCGCCGCGGTCGCCACCAGCGAGTTCAGCAAGGTCTTTCGGTTGTAGACCAACAACGCGTACCGGGCGACGTACACCAGCGCCGCACCGCCGAGCGAGAGCACGCTGATGAACAGCACGAGGCGCACCACCGCGGCCGGCGGCCCGTCCGGTGCCGAACCTTCCGCCCCGGACGAGGTGTGTTCGACGCGGTCGGTCAAACCCCAACGCGGGATCACCGCATAGCGGGGGGTGGGGCCGAGGGCCCGTCGTCCCCGCCGCGCGGGGGGTGCGGCCCCCGGACGCACCGCGATCCATCGGAAGCCCGGCGGCAACCGCGGCGGGGTGCGTTGCGGCGCGACCGGGCGAGCGGGCGCCGTGGGGCCGCCGTGCGTACTCCAGCGGGGATCGGCCGCCGGCACATCGGCCAGCGGGGCGAGCAGGGCGCCGCGGCAGCGGGGGCACCACTCGCGCCGGCGTTCGCGCACGTTCCACCGAGTGCCGCACTGGGAGCACACCTGGATCACCGGACCAGAGTAGCGCTGGCGACGATGCGGGCCGCATCAACGCGACCATCGCAACACCGCGCCCGGCTTCCTGAAAAGCAGCGATGCCCCGGGGTTTGCGGGAGCGCGGGGTGCCTCGCAAAGGCGCACCGTTTGCGCGTAGAAATCCGCGTTCGGCGTCGCGGATCGACACCTGTTACGCCGGTCACAGCTACTTCATGACTATCCACAGTTTCCACAGGTTTATCCACATGGGCCGTAGGGGTATAGACGCAATCAATCAGCAACTAGCGGTTAACCCTGGCCCCAACTGTGGATAACGCTGGGCATTTTTCGTGCGCCATCGACAGGCCAGACGAGCAGCCGAGCGAATGGACGGCCCCGTTGCACAGTCATCGGACCCGCTCGATCGGAGCCCTGGCTCGGCTGGATCCCCGCCTGCCGCTCGTCGCGAATATCCGCAGCTCAGCGTCTTGCTGCTCGGGGCATTTTTCAACCCCATCACAAAGGGTTATGATCGCCATCACCGAAAATGTTGTGACTCACCTCACTCGACCGAGGTGAACTACCGGTGAAAGGCGATTGATGGCGATGCATTCGTTCGGTCCGGGTACCCCGGCCGCGTCGAACTCGTATTCCGGATCGCCTGCCTGGAACCACAGTTACAGCATCGCGGCCTTGCGTGCCGGCTTGATCGCGTTGGCGTTGCTCGCGGTTCTCGCCCTCATCGTTTTGTCTTGATTATTTCCTCTTGAAACCATGCCGAATGGGTATTCGGCTTACCGGCCCATAGTGGCCGTCCTTGCGGCGCGTGCAGTCATGGAGCAGGGTTGATTACGCTGAGCCTGTCGCGTGGCGGACTCCGTGCGAATGCGCGTTAAGACGATCATCGAGGAAAGGAATGCCGTGGCTGAATACACCCTGCCCGACTTGGACTGGGACTACGCAGCGCTGGAACCACACATCTCAGGTCAGATCAACGAGATCCACCACAGCAAGCACCATGCGACCTACGTCAAGGGCTTGAACGACGCGATTGCCAAACTGGAAGACGCTCGCGCCAACGACGACCACGCCGCAATCTTCTTGAACGAGAAGAACCTGGCGTTCCACTTGGGTGGTCACGTCAACCACTCGATCTGGTGGAAGAACCTGTCGCCGAACGGCGGGGACAAGCCGACCGGCGACCTTGCTGCCGCCATCGACGACGCCTTCGGGTCGTTCGACAAATTCCGCGCTCAGTTCAGCGCGGCTGCCAACGGCTTGCAGGGCTCGGGCTGGGCGGTGCTCGGCTACGACACCCTCGGCGACCGGCTGCTGACCTTCCAGCTGTACGACCAGCAGGCCAACGTCCCGCTGGGCATCATCCCGCTGTTGCAGGTCGACATGTGGGAGCACGCCTTCTACCTGCAGTACAAGAACGTCAAGGCCGACTACGTCAAGGCGTTCTGGAACGTCGTCAATTGGGCAGACGTGCAGTCGCGTTACGCGGCCGCAACTTCGAAGACCCAGGGCCTCATTTTCGGCTGATTCCATCTCGAAGGGCTGGGGCGTCACGCGGATCGCGTGGCGCCCTTACCTTTACCCCGGCCCGGTTGGGTCGCTGCAGGAAGGCAAGCGCCAGTGGCCGTGTCGAGTTGCACCGCGCCTAAACCGCAGGCATTCTTAACTATTCGAGCTACCAGCGTGGTTACTTCGGACGACGACGTCGCGGGGAGGTCGAGATGGAAACCGGGTCAGGCCAGCCGATAGGGGTTGCCCCCTTCCATGCTCGTGGTGCCCTGAAGGGGTTCGTGATCTCCGGCCGTTGGCCTGACTCGACCAAGGAGTGGGCGCAGCTGTTGATGGTTGCCGTGCGGGTCGCTTCATTGCCCGGATTGCTTTCCACCACAACGGTATTCGGCGCCCGCGAGGAACTGCCCGACGAGCCCGAGCCCAACACCGTCGGCCTGGTGCTGGCCGAGGGCACCGTATTCGGTGAATCAGCAATCCAGCCAGGGTATTTCGCGGATCATCAACCTCCTGCGCTGCTCATGCTGCATCCCCCTTCGGAAACCACGCCGTCGTTGCCGGAATGCACCGGAGCGGCGTCGGGATGCGTCCTGCTGCCGGGGTTGCCGTATCTCGGACTAGAGCACCGGGCGGCGTGGGTCGAAGCGGAAGCCGACGGCACCATCACGTCGATGGTGAGCCGCGTCGGCGTCGACCCCATCAGCCATCCCGACACCGCGATTCTGGCCATGCTGCTTGCGGCATAAGGGAATTCGAACGATTTAATTCGATACCCGAATCCACAGATACGGGTATCCGAACTTTGCTGCCTTCCTGGCGTGCCCACGATTTGCCCGCTAGCCTGGGACCGTTAGCGAAGGGGAGTAGCCCCAAATCGTCGCGTCGACATACTGGCGAATAGCCCGGCCGGCGAACCGGTCCCAACGGATCGGTGGGCGAGACCTTCGACCGGTGTTCGATGACCACAGCGGTTGTCAACGACGCGTCGAAAGGTCACCCAGGTGCTTGCCGCGACACTCTTGAGTCTTGGAGTGGTCTTCCTCGCCGAACTCGGCGACCGGTCCCAGCTCATCACGATGACCTACGCGTTGCGCTTCCGCTGGTGGGTGGTGCTACCCGGAGTGACGATCGCCGCCTTCGCTGTGCACGGGCTTTCGGTGACGATCGGCCACTTCCTCGGCGCCGCGCTGCCGGCGCGCCCGATGGCCTTCGCGTCCGCGATCGCATTCCTGATTTTCGCCGGGTTGGCGTGGCGCGAGGGCTCCGCCGACGTCGAGGTCTCGAACGCGCCCGAACCCCGCTTCGCGCTGCTGACCGTGGTGTCGTCGTTCGCGCTCGCCGAAATCAGCGACAAGACGACCTTGGCGACCGTGACGTTGGCCAGCGATCACGACTGGGCCGGCGTCTGGATCGGTAGCACCTTGGGCATGGTCTTGGCTGACGCGCTGGCGCTCGGTGCCGGGATGCTGTTGCACCGCCGCCTGCCCCAGCAGCTGCTGCACATGGTGGCCGGCGTGCTGTTCGGAATTTTCGGCCTGTGGATGCTGTTTGAGAACGCGCTGGGCTGGCGCCCGGTGGCCATCGCGGCCTCCGTGGCAATGGCATTGGCCGCCCTATCCGCGGCGACGGCGCAAACTCTGCGACGCCGTCACACCGAAGCTTCAATCGCCAGGAGGTCACCGGAAACCGTCTAAGGTGCAGCGGCACTCCTCCGCGCGGGCCGGCCGAGCCCGGCAGTCGCCCCCAGAGGTATCTCTGCGGGCCATTTACTGCACCCTTCCCCTCTTGGCGTCGCCGAAATCAGACCGGACAGCAAAGTAGGCTTTCAATGGGTCTGCGTTGTCGGCCCGTTGCGAGATATCCGCCCGACACCATCGGCCGTGCCGCGGCGCCACCCCTCCCCGGATCGCGGACGCACCCCGACACCAGACTTGCTTTCTGCGGATAACCTGTGAGTTTTGTTCGCTTTATGGACACTGCCGTCATTTAGTTGGACGCTCGTCAAGTGTGGATTGAGCGAACTCGGGGGAGGCCACCAGCGAACCCGCCCCCCTTTGCACCTGGTTGCGGACTCAAACACTCGCTACCATGGTCAGCAAATACACTTAGGTAATAGTTTCACTTCTACAGCCCAGTGGAGGTCATATCGATGAGCACGACGTTTTCCGCCCGCCTGAACCGCTTGTTCGACACGGTGTATCCACCCGGGCGGGGGCCGCACACCTCCGCGGAGGTGATCGCGGCACTCAAGGCGGAGGGCATCACGATGTCGGCTCCCTACCTGTCGCAGCTACGCTCCGGGAATCGCACGAACCCGTCGTCGGCGACCATGGCCGCCCTGGCCAACTTCTTCCGTATCAAGTCGGCCTACTTCACCGACGACGAGTACTACGAGAAGCTCGACAAGGAGCTGGTCTGGATGTCCTCCTTGCGCGACGACGGTGTCCGCCGCATCGCCTTGCGCGCCGTAGGGTTGTCCGCCCAGGCCCAGCAGGACATCGTGGAGCGCGTCAACGAACTGCGCCGCGCCGAACACCTCGACGCCTAGCCGGTTACCCGAGCGCAGCCCGCCCTGTTGGGCTGCCGTCGGCCTGTTCCGATTAGGGTTGGCTCCACGGATCGCGTACACGCGACAGCGATAGTCCACGAGACACCGGGAGGCGGCCGGGAATGGGCCTGTTTCGCAAGCGAAAGACCCGCGCTACGCGTCGTGCCGAGGCCCGCGCGATCAAGGCCCGCGCCAAGCTGGAAGCCAAGCTCGCCGCCAAGAACCAGGCGCGCCGGTTCAGGGCCGATCGACGCGCGGCCGACAAGGTCCTCAAGGCGCAGCTCAAATCGCAACGCGACACCGACCGCACGGCGTTGAAAGTCGCCGAGACCGAGCTCAAGGCGGCGCGCGAGGGCAAGGTGTTGTCGCCGACGCGGATCCGGCGGGTGTTGACGGTGTCGCGACTGCTGGCACCGATCCTGACGCCGCTGATCTACCGGGCCGCGATGGCCGCTCGCGCGCTGATCGACCAGCGTCGCGCGGATCAACTCGGGATCCCGTTGGCGCAGATAGGCCAGTTCTCCGGGCATGGCGCCCAGCTGTCGGCGCGGATCGCCGGCTCGGAAAAGTCCCTGCGAATGGTGCTGGACAAGAAGCCCAAGGACGCCGAGACCAAGCAGTTCGTGGCAGCCATCTCCGAGCGGCTCACCGATTTGTCGGCGGCCGTCACCGCCGCGGAGAACATGCCGGCCGCGCGCCGTCGCGCGGCGCACTCGGCGATCTCATCGCAACTCGACGGCATCGAAGCAGATCTGATGGCTCGGCTCGGATTGACCTGAAAGTAGTGTTCTGACATGCCATTCCGCGACAAGTTGATTCCGCGCGCCCTGATTGTCGTCGCGGCTGCCGCCACGCTTTACGTCGGCGCGGCGAGCACCACCGCGCCGGCCTGGGCGCACGTCCATGCCAGCAGCGACAACCCTGCCCGCGGCGCCATGGCGATCGTGACCTTTCAGGTGCCCAACGAATCCGACAAGGGCGCCGCAACCACGGCGCTGACCGTCACGCTGCCCAATGTCGCGTCCGCGCGCACCGAAGCCATGCCCGGGTGGACGGCCAAGCTCGACCGCGACGCGGCAGCCGGCACCGTGCATTCGGTGACCTGGACCGCGGCGCCGGGGGGCGGCATCGGTCCCGACCAGTTCGCGCTGTTCCGGATCTCGGTGAAACTGCCCGACACCGATACCGTCAGCTTCCCGGCCACCCAGACCTATGCCGACGGGTCGGTCGTCAAATGGGACCAGCAGCCACTGCCCGACGGCGGCGAGCCCGAGCATCCGGCACCCATGCTGACACTCGGCGCCGGGTCGGGCGCCCCGCACGAGCACCACCATTCGGGCATGCCCTCCGACCACGGCGCACCGACGTCCGGCGACAACATCGCGCGGGTGTTGGGCGGAGCCGCCTTGGTCGTGGCCGCGCTGGGCATCGCCCTGGTGCTGGTCCGCCGTCCCAGGACATGACCCGGCTGGCCGTCGTCGCCTGGGCGGGCCTGCTGCTCGCCGCCATGCTGTTGACCGCGACGCTGACGGCACAAGTCGCGTCGGCGCATGCCACCCGGGTGTCCGCCGAGCCCGCCGACAATGCGGTTCTCGCGACCGGTCCGGACCGAGTCAGCGCCACCTTCAACGAGCGATTGCAGACCACCTTCGCCGCCATGACCGTCGTCGGACCGGACGGCAACGTCTGGTCCACCGGTGACACCACGGTGCAGGGCGCGGTCGTCGGCATCGCGCTGCGCCCGCTCGGACCGACGGGCACCTACACGGTGAACTACCGGGTGACGTCCGCCGATGGCCATGTGGTGTCCGGGTCGTGGTCGTTTCGGCTGACAGTGGCCGGTACCGGCACACCGGGACCCGCGGCCGCTACCAGCGACGCCGGCCACGGCATCCCCGTCTGGCCGTTCGTCGCGGTGGCCGTCGTGATCGTCGGCGCGGGCCTGTTGTGGACGCTGCGCCGCAAGCCCTGACTGGCTGGCCGGCAAGGCTTGATCAGCCGTGCTGGCATGATGGGGTCCGAGTAACTTTTGGCGGCGCTAGAAATGGCCGGGAGAAAGCTGCGAAGGAGCGGCCGCATGGCAGACCCTCAAGATCAACCCAACAGCGAAACCAACGGCGCAGCGACGCCGCCGGAGCACACGCCCCCCGCCGAGGCCGCCAAAAAAGCACCCGCAAAGAAAGCACCGGCGAAGAAAGCACCCGCGAAAAAGGCCGTCGCAAAGAAGGCCCCCGCGAAGAAAGCACCCGCAAAGAAGGCACCCGCTAAAAGCACTGCGCCCGCACCGCCGAAGCCGCCGGACGCGCAGCAGACTCCACAGCCCATGCTCGAGCCCAATGGTGAAATTTCCGCCGCCGCTAAAGATGCTGCAGCACAAGCGAAGTCCACAGTGGACGGCGCCAACAACCCAGTCTCCACGAACATTCCGCAATCAGCACCCGGCCAGTCGTCGTTACCGCTGGTGATCGCCGTCGCGCTAAGCCTGCTCGCGATCCTGCTGATCCGGCAGCTGCGGCGGCGCTGATGAGCGTGTCGTTCGAGGCAACCGCCGATCTCGTCGACCGCATCGGGCCCGACGTACGCAGCTGTGATCTTCAGTTCCGCCAGTTCGGCGGCCGTACCGAATTCGCCGGACCGATCAGCACCGTGCGTTGTTTTCAGGACAACGCGCTGCTGAAATCCGTACTGTCACAACCGGGTGCGGGCGGAGTGCTGGTGATCGACGGCGCCGGCTCGCTGCACAGCGCGCTGGTCGGCGACCTGATCGCCGAACTCGCCCGCTCCAACGGCTGGGCCGGGCTCGTCATCAACGGCGCGGTGCGTGACGCCGCCGCATTGCGCGGCATCGACATCGGCATCAAGGCGCTGGGCACCAATCCCCGCAAGAGCGGCAAGAGCGGCGTCGGCGAGCGCGACGTGGAGGTCAGCCTCGGCGGCGTGGCGTTCACGCCCGGAGAGATCGCTTACAGCGACGACGACGGCATCGTCGTCGTTAGCGCCTAAACCGTTACTCGCGCACGCTTTTTCGCGAATCGCAGGCCCTCGTCGGCGACCTTGCCGCGGCGGATCGTGCGCATGTCGAGCAGATAGTTCTGTTTGAGCCGCCACGGCTCGCGCGATCCCGACTTGGGCAGCAAATGTACCGACCGCAGCAGGTAGCCGGGGCTGAAGTCCATGAACGGCAGTTCGTCGACGTCCTTGCCGGGACGCTGCGGCTCCACATTGTCAAAGCCGTTGGCGTCCATGTAGTTCAGCAAGCGGCAGACGAATTCTGAGACCAGGTCGGCCTTCAATGTCCAGGACGCGTTCGTGTAGCCGAAGGTGATCGCGAAGTTCGGCACCCCGGAGAACATCAGGCCCTTGTAGGTCATCAACGACGTCAGATCGAAGGCCTCGCCGTTGCGGGTGGGCTGCACCCCGCCGAGCAACTGCATGTTCAAACCCGTTGCGGTGACGATGATGTCGGCTTGCAGTTCCTCGCCCGAGGCGAGCTTGATTCCGTTTTTGGTGAACCGCTCGATGGTGTCTGTGACGACGTCGGCCTTGCCGTGCCGGATGGCCCGGAAGAAGTCGCCGTCCGGAGCCAGGCAGAGCCGCTGGTCCCACACGTTGTAGCTCGGCCCGAAGTGCTTCTCCACGTCGTAGCCCTTGGGCAGGCGTCGCTGCGCCATCGTCATCAGCAGGTTGCGCATGTAGGCGGGGCGCTTACGGGCCAGCTGATACTGGAAGGTGCTGAAGATGATGGCCTTCCAGCGATTTGCGATGTGCGCCAAGCGCTCCGGCAGCAGCCGGTTGGCCCGCTCGGCGAAGGGGTCGACCCCGGGCAGTGAGCCGATGTAGGTCGGCGAGCGCTGCAGCATCGTCACATGGCCCGAGCCGGAATTCACCAGGGCCGGGATCAGCGTGATCGCGGTCGCGCCGGACCCGATCACGACGATCTTCTTGCCCGCGTAGTCGAGGTCCTCCGGCCAATGCTGCGGATGGACGATGGTGCCCCCGAAATCTTCGGCGCCGGGGAACGCCGGTGAGTATCCCTCGTCGTAGTTGTAGTAGCCGGTGCAGGCCAGCAAGAAGGAGCAGGTGATCTCGTGCTGTTGGCCGTCGCTCTCGACGGTCAGGGTCCACTGGTTGTCGGCGTCGGACCAATCCCCGCTCACCACGCGGTGGCGGTAGCGGATGTGCCGATCGATGCCGTTCTCGACCGCGGCTTCCTTGATGTAGGCCTTGATGTCGGCACCCTCGGCGATCGACTTCGCCGAGCGCCACGGCTTGAACCGGAACCCGAGCGTGAACATGTCCGAGTCGGACCGGATGCCCGGATATTTGAACAGGTCCCAGGTGCCGCCGAGATCGTCGCGGCGCTCCAGGATGGCGTAGCTCTTGGTCGGGCAGCGGTCCTGCAGGTGCCAGGCCGCGCTCACGCCGGAGATGCCAGCGCCCACGATGACGACGTCCAGGTGCTCAGTCATGAGGGCCACGTTATCAACGCGGTGTTGATCTAGTCAACACACTGTCGAAATCCTCAACCGTGTGTAAAGTAACGGGCGTGACGACTGCCGGCCAGACTCGCGCCCTGCGCGGCCGCCGCTCCCTGCGCCCGTCGGGCGATGACCGTGAGCAGGCGATCCTGGCGACCGCCGAGCGGTTGCTCGAAGACCGTTCGCTGGCCGACATTTCGGTCGATGACCTGGCCAAAGGCGCTGGCATCTCGCGTCCGACGTTCTACTTCTATTTCAAGTCCAAAGAAGCCGTGCTGCTGTCGCTGCTCGAGCCGGTGATCGCGCGCGCCGACTCCGAGTTCGACGGTGCGGTGATGCGGCTTCCGACCGACCCGCGCCGGGTATGGCGCAACGGCATCAAAGCGTTCTTCACCGAATTCAGCACGCACCGTGCCGTGGCCCGGACCGCGACCGAGGCGATGGCCACCAGCTCGGAGCTGCGGACGGTGTGGTCGGGGTTCATGCAGAAATGGATCGACCAAACGGCCGCGATGATCACCGCCGAGCGGGAACGCGGCGCCGCCCCGGACACCATCCCGGCCGCGGACCTGGCGACATCGCTGAACCAGATGAACGAACGCACGATGATGGCCGCGCTGTCCGCCGAGACACCGGCGGTGGAGGTGGAGCGAGTCGTCGACACCCTCACCCACATCTGGCTCAGCAGCATCTACGGCGAATCCGGCTAGTTGTCACACCTGCGTGCGAACATATGTTCGTGCGGTGTGATGCGTCCATCCTGCACGCGGACCTTGACTCGTTCTACGCATCCGTGGAACAGCGTGACGATCCGACGCTTCGCGGTCGCCCGGTGATCGTGGGCGGCGGCGTCGTGCTGGCCGCCAGCTACGAGGCCAAGGCCTACGGCGTACGCACCGCGATGGGCGGCAGGCAGGCCCGGCGCCTATGCCCCGATGCCGTCGTGGTGCCACCGCGCATGTCGGCCTATTCGCGCGCCAGCGACGCGGTCTTCGACGTGTTCCGCGACGTCACCCCGATCGTGGAGCCGCTGTCGGTGGACGAGGCGTTCCTCGACGTCGGCGGCTTGCGGCGGGTCTCCGGCACGCCGGTCCAGATCGCCGAACAACTGCGAGTCGACGTGCGGGATCGGGTCGGACTGCCGATCACCGTCGGCATCGCCCGCACCAAATTCCTGGCCAAAGTCGCCAGTCAGGAGGCCAAGCCGGACGGACTGCTGCTGGTGGCGCCCGATGGCGAGCTGGCGTTCCTGCGACCGTTGCCGGTGCGCCGATTGTGGGGCGTGGGCGCGGTGACCGCCGACAAGCTGCACGGCTACGGCATCACGACGGTGGCCGATGTCGCCGAGCTCAGCGAATCGACGCTGGCCTCGTTGCTGGGCGGCGCGATGGGCCGCCAGTTGTATGCGCTGTCGCGCAATATCGACCGGCGCCGGGTCAACACCGGGGTGCATCGCCGGTCGGTGGGCGCCCAGCGGGCATTGGGGCGCGCCGGAAATCGCATGTCGCCCAACGAGATCGACGCGGTCGTGGTCAACCTGATCGACCGCATCACGGCCCGGATGCGCGGCGCCGGGCGCACGGGTCGCACCGTGGTGCTGCGCCTGCGGTTCGACGACTTCACCCGGGCAACCCGGTCGCACACCTTGCCGTGGGCGACGTCGTCGACGCAGCCCATCCTGGCCGCCGCCCGGCAGCTGGTCGCGTCGGCCACACCCGCGATCGCCCAACGCGGGTTGACCCTGGTCGGTTTTGCGGTGTCGGGCATCGATCGCAGCGGTGCCCAGCAGCTGATGCTGCCGTTTCAGGAGGAGTCGCTTGCGGTAGACGCCGCGGTCGACCAGATCCGCCAGCGGTTCGGAAAATCCGCCCTGACCCGCGGGGTGTTAATCGGGCGCGATTCGGGTATAGAGATGCCGCGACTACCAGACTGACAGATGTCCATCGCCCAACCAATTCCGTTCTGACCCATGCTATTTCGATGATAAGAGCTTTGTTTGAGATGCCGCGCGAGCCCGGCGGGCCCGAGTGCCCGCTTGTAGGCTGGCAAAAAACCGACCCCGAAAGTGAGTAACTGAACACGATGCCGCCGCCGGACAAAGGCCGCGAAAGCGGCCTGCCTCGCGAAGGTCTCCTGCTCGGTTATAGCGCGGTACTCGCGCTATCCGCGGGCTTCGTCAACGCGGTAGCCCTGCTGATTTTGGCGTTGCCGGTCGGCAACCTCACCGCGATCACCACCCAGCTGGGCATGAACACGGCCAATCCCTGGCTCTATGAAGGCCACGTGCTCGCCGCGATCTTGTTCGGCTTCCTGGCGGGCGCGACCATGGCCGGGGCGGTTCTCGCCCCCACCGAAGCCCTGGCGGGCCCGCGCCACGCCGTCGTGCTCTTCACCGAGGCGGCGCTGCTCGTGCTGGCCGCGGCCGGCGTCGAAGATACCTTCGTCAAGGCGGAGATCAACGAGCTGGGGATTGAGCAAACCGCCGTGCAGGCCATGTTCGCCGCCACCGCACTCGGCTTGCAAAATGCGATGACTTCCAGTTTTCGCGGCATGGCGATCCGCACTACCCACTTCACCGGCACCGTCACCGACCTGGGTCTGATGCTCGGCCGCAGCCGGCAAGACGGGATCCAGAAGTGGAAGGCCGCGATCCTCGTGACGACGCTGGTGCTGTTCTTGGGCGGCGGCATCGCCGGGATCATGTTCGGCGTTCACTTGGGCGGCTACTCGCTGCTCATACCGGCCGCCACCTGCGCGATCGTGGCCGGAGCCAACGTGCTACACAGCCGTGGCGGCAGCGACGAACCCGTTCCCGAGGCGGCGGAAGCGGCGCGGGCCTGAGCCGTCCGCCTAGTTGGATCCGGTCCACGCAAGTAGCTTGTCGGCCGGCCAGGTGTTGACGATCCGCTCGACCGGGACGCCGGCATTCAGCGCGCGCTGGGCACCGTAACCCAGGAAGTCCAATTGGCCGGGGGCGTGCGCGTCGGTGTCGATGCTGAACACGCAGCCGATTTCCAGCGCCAGGTTGAGCAGCCGGGTCGGCGGGTCGCGGCGTTCGGGACGGGAGTTGATCTCGACCGCGGTGCCGTGGTCGCGGCAGGCGGTGAAGACCTTCTCGGCGTCGAATTTCGATTCCGGCCGGATGCCACGGTTGCCGGCAACCAACCGGCCCGTGCAATGGCCCAGCACATCGGCATGCCCGTCGGAGACGGCACGCACCATCCGGCGGGTCATCGCCGCCGAATCCATCGACAGTTTGGAGTGCACACTGGCCACCACGACGTCGAGGCGTTCCAGCAGTTCGGGCTCCTGATCCAGGCTGCCGTCGTCGAGGATGTCGACCTCGATACCGGTGAGGATGCGCATCGGCGCGAACTTGTCCCGCAACCCGTCGATCACGTCGAGCTGTTTGCGCAACCGCTCCGGCGACAGGCCGTTGGCAATCGTCAACCGGGGCGAATGATCGGTCAACGCGCAGTACTCGTGGCCCAGGGCCGCCGCGGTGGCCATCATCTCCTCGATCGGCGCCGACCCGTCCGACCAGTTCGAATGCAGGTGCAGGTCTCCACGTAGCGCGGTACGCAACTCGCCGCCGCCAAGATCGGTTGCCTCAGACCGCAATTCAACCAGCGCATCGGGCTCGCGGCCGGCCCAGGCCTGGGCGATGACCTTCGCGGTCTTGGGCCCGATGCCGGGCAACGTCTGCCAGCTGTTGGCCTGCCCGTGACGCTCGCGCTCGGAGTCGTCGAGACCCTCGACGATATCGGCGGCGTTGCGATACGCCATGACGCGCTTCGGGTCCTGGCGGCTGCGGTCCTTGTAGTAGGCGATCTGCCGAAGAGCGGCTACCGGGTCCATGGCTCTAGTGTGCCTGCGCGGTGACTGCAAGCGCGGCGGAGCCGGGCGCCGCAGGTCACCGCCAAACCGCCACGTTCAGCAGAACTGGGCGACGATGAACCCGGCGAAAACCACCCCGAAACCGCCGATCTCGCCGACGATCAGCATGGCCATCAGCAGCCCGGTCCCCCGCACCGGCTGCTCGAATTGGTTGACGGTGTCGCGCCGCGCACCGTGTTCGATATAGGCGGCGATCGCCCCGACGAAGAAGAGCACGACGACCATCGCCGCCGTCAGGTTGACCCACGTCGGCCAGGCGCTGAGTTCGACGAACGCCGCGAGCAGCAGGGTCGCGAACGAGTAGAGCAACGCCGCCCGGTGCGCGATGTCGACGTAGGGATGCGCCCGGTGGTCCTCCGACGTCATGATCTGCCGGTACTTCCAGACCCCGAGAACCAGGGCGAGCAAAAAGATCAGACCGGCGGACAGCAGGGTGATCTTGGTGTCGATCCCGAGGCCAACAGTCATCGTCCGCATGAGTTTAGTTGCGCTTCATAAATTTCGGCTAGCGTCGGTGTCATGCGATTCGCGTTCAAAACCTCACCGCAAAACACCACCTGGGCCGGCATGCTCGCCGTCTGGCAGGCCGCCGACGATATCGACGTCTTTGAGTCAGGGTGGACGTTCGACCACTTCTACCCGATCTTTTCCGACAGCACCGGCCCGTGCCTGGAGGGGTGGACCACGCTGACCGCGCTGGCGCAGGCCACCAAGCGGCTGCGGCTGGGCACCCTGGTCACCGGCGTCCATTACCGGCACCCCGCGGTGCTGGCGAATATGGCCGCCGCCCTCGACGTGATCTCCGACGGAAGGCTCGAACTCGGGATCGGTGCCGGCTGGAACGAGGAAGAGTCCGGCGCCTACGGCATCGAACTCGGCAGCATCAGGGAACGGTTCGACCGGTTCGAGGAAGCCTGTCAGGTGCTGATCAGCCTGCTCAGCCAGGAGACGACCAACTTCGACGGCAAGTATTACCAGCTCAAGGACGCCCGCAACGAGCCCAAGGGACCGCAGCGCCCACACCCGCCGATCTGCATCGGCGGCAGCGGGGAGAAGCGCACGCTGCCGCTGACCGCGCGCTATGCCCAGCACTGGAATTTTGCCGGCGGGACGCCCGAGGAGTTCACCCGCAAGCGCGACGTGCTGGCGGCGCGCTGCGCGGACATCGGGCGCGACCCGAAGGAAATCACCATGTCGGCCCACGTTCGCCTCGGCGACGACCTCGACTACGGACAGGTCATCGAGACGGCGGCCGGGCTGGGGGCCGAGGGGCTGGACTTGGGAATCGTCTACCTGCCCCCGCCGCACGACCCGGCCGTGCTGGAACCGCTGGCCGAGGCGATCCGGGATTCGGGGTTGCTGTCGGCGAAATGACGACTCCGTGACGCCGAGCAAACTCGTCGTGGAACCGTGGGTAGAGAGATTCGGTTACTAAGTCCCGAACAGCAACAGCTCCTGGGCGGTAACCAGGCGCTCTTGCTTAGCGGGAAACTCGCGACTTTTCACGGGGTGCCGAAAGAACGACCAGGCCATTCGCCCCACCCGCGTACGAGGTACTGGTTTCACATGCACAGTGACCCACTCCTGCGATCGATCTGCTTAACCGTGACTCCGTTGTGACGAAGCGCACAAGTCGTTATTAGACACCCGCGTTCTGGCAAACTGCCGCAGACTCGCCGAGCGAATGCCGGCGTGTTTCTAGTGTGACTGGTGTGACTACTGAAGCGGTGCGGCCGTCGGCTTGATGGGCGCGGGAAGCGCGGTTGACCCCATCAAATACCGGTCCACACTCGCCGCGGCCGCCCTACCCTCGGCTATCGCCCAGACGATCAGCGACTGGCCCCGGCCCATGTCTCCGGCAACGTAAACGCCGGGCACCGAGGTCTCGTAATCGGCGCCGCGCGCGACGTTGCCGCGGTCGGTGAGCTTCACGTCGAGGTCGGTGAGCAGACCTGCCTTCTCCGGGCCGACGAAGCCCATCGCCAGGAACACCACGTCCGCCTCGAGCTCGAAATCGGAGCCCTCGACCTTGACGAACTTGCCGTCCTGCATCGCCACTTCGTGAACCTTGAGTGCGGTCAGGTGCCCGTCCTTGCCGATGAACTCCTCGGTGTTGACCGAGAACACCCGCTCGCCGCCCTCTTCGTGCGCCGATGAGACCCGGTACATCAGCGGGTAAGTCGGCCACGGCGTGGACTCGGCCCGCGCCTCCGGTGGCCGCGGCATGATCTCGAACTGGTGGATGCTGGCCGCCCCTTGCCGGTGCGCGGTGCCCAGGCAGTCGGCCCCGGTGTCGCCGCCGCCGATGATGACGACCTTCTTCCCCTTGGCGGTGATCGGCGGTTCCCCGTCGGGACCCAGCACGTCGTCGCCCTCCTGCACGCGGTTGCCCCACGGCAGGTACTCCATCGCCTGGTGGATGCCGTCCAATTCACGCCCCGGAATCGGCAGGTCACGCCAATCGGTGGCGCCGCCGGCCAGCACCACCGCGTCGAAGTCGGCGAGCAGTTGTTCGGCGGTGATGTCGACTCCGACGTCCACGCCCGCGCGGAATTCGGTTCCCTCAGCCCGCATTTGGTCGAGTCGACGGTCGAGGACGCGCTTTTCCATCTTGAATTCCGGAATGCCATAGCGCAGCAGTCCACCGATGCGATCGGCCCGCTCGAAGACGGTGACGCTGTGTCCTGCCCGGGTGAGCTGCTGGGCGGCGGCCAATCCGGCCGGGCCCGAACCGATTACGGCCACCGTCTTCCCGGTCAGCAGCGTAGGCGGCTTCGGCTCGACGAAGCCCTCGTCGAAGGCGTGATCGATGATCTCCAGCTCGATCTGCTTGATCGTCACCGGATCCTGGTTGATGCCCAGCACGCACGCCGGCTCGCACGGCGCCGGACACAGCCGGCCGGTGAAGTCGGGGAAGTTGTTGGTGGCGTGCAGCCGCTCGATCGCATCGCGCCATCGGCCCCTGCGCACCAAGTCGTTCCACTCAGGGATCAAGTTACCCAACGGACAACCGTTGTGACAGAAGGGAATACCGCAGTCCATGCAACGGGTCGCCTGCTCGCGCAGGGTGTCGTCGTTGAACTCCTGGTAGACCTCGTTCCAGTCCTTCAACCGCAGCGGGACAGGCCGGCGTTGCGGCAGCTCCCGATGCGTGTACTTGAGGAAGCCACTCGGATCAGCCATGCGCCGCCGCCATAATCGCCTTGCCGACATCGACGCCGTCGCGCTCCGCTTGGGCGATCGCCTGCAACACCTTCTTGTAATCCCGGGGCATCACCTTGGCGAAATGCCGCTGCTGCCCGTGCCAATCGGCCAGGATTCGCTGGCCGACAGCGGAATCCGTCGCGTCGACATGCGCTTGGATAATGCCGTGCAGGAACTCCACGTCATCGGAGTCGGGGGCCTCGAGATCCACCATTTCGGTGTTCAGGTTCTGCGGCAGTTCCTCGTCGGGGTCGTAGACGTAGGCCACACCGCCGGACATACCGGCCGCGAAGTTACGCCCGGTGTGGCCGAGAATCACTACTCGGCCACCGGTCATGTACTCGCAACCGTGATCGCCGACGCCCTCAACCACGGCATGGGCGCCGGAGTTGCGGACCGCGAACCGTTCGCCGACCACGCCGCGCAAGAAGGCCTCCCCACTGGTGGCGCCGAACAGGATCACGTTGCCGCCGATGATGTTTTCCTCGGCGACGTACTCCAGCGGCGCATTGTCTGACGGACGCACCACGATACGGCCGCCGGATAAGCCCTTGCCGACGTAGTCGTTGGCGTCGCCGTACACCCGCAAGGTGATGCCCTTGGGCACAAAGGCGCCGAAGCTGTTGCCCGCGGATCCGTCGAAGGTGATATCGATCGTTCCATCCGGCAAGCCTTGGCCGCCATAGGCTTTCGTCAGCTCGTGGCCGAGCATGGTGCCTACCGTGCGGTTGACGTTGCTGATCGTGGTGGAGAACCGGACCGGTTTACCGGAATCCAGCGCCTCGCGGCTCATCACGATCAACTGCTGATCCAGCGCCTTGTCCAGGCCGTGGTCCTGACGCGAGCTGCAGTACAGGTCCTGGTTCATGAACGCGGACTCCGGCTCGTGCAGCACCGGGGCCAGATCCAGCTTGTGCGCCTTCCAGTGCGCGCGCGCCAGCGTGGTGTCCAGCGCGCCCACTTGGCCGACGGCCTCGTTGAAGGTGCGGAAGCCCAACTGCGCCATGTACTCCCGGACTTCTTCGGCGATGAACATGAAGAAGTTCTCGACGAATTCCGGCTTGCCGGTGAAGCGCTCCCGCAGCAACGGGTTCTGCGTGGCCACGCCGACCGGGCAGGTGTCGAGGTGACATACCCGCATCATGATGCAGCCCGCAACGACCAGCGGGGCGGTGGCGAAACCGAACTCCTCGGCACCCAGCAGCGCACCGATCATCACGTCGCGTCCGGTCTTGAGCTGTCCGTCCACCTGGACGACGATCCGGTCGCGTAATCCGTTGAGCAGCAACGTCTGCTGCGTCTCGGCCAGCCCCAGCTCCCAAGGGGCACCCGCGTGCTTCTGCGAGGTGAGCGGCGTGGCACCGGTGCCGCCGTCATGGCCGGAGATCAGCACCACGTCGGCGTGCGCCTTGGACACGCCCGCCGCGACAGTGCCGACGCCGTTCTCGGAGACCAGCTTGACGTGCACCCGTGCGGACGGGTTGGAGTTCTTCAGGTCGTGGATCAGCTGCGCCAGATCCTCGATCGAGTAGATGTCGTGGTGCGGCGGCGGGGAGATCAGACCGACGCCGGGCGTCGAATGCCGGACCTCTGCCACCCACGGGTACACCTTGTGCCCCGGAAGTTGGCCGCCCTCACCGGGCTTGGCGCCCTGGGCCATCTTGATCTGGATGTCGGTGCAGTTGGTCAGATAGTGCGAGGTGACGCCGAACCGTGCCGACGCGACCTGCTTGATCGCGCTGCGGCGCCAGTCCCCGTTGGGGTCGGGCTCGAAACGCTTGACGTCCTCGCCGCCCTCACCGCTGTTGGATCGGCCGCCCAGGCGGTTCATCGCGATGGCGAGCGTCTCGTGCGCCTCGGCGGAGATCGAGCCGTAGCTCATCGCTCCGGTGGAGAACCGCTTGACGATCTCGCTGGCGGGTTCGACCTCGTCCAGGGGAACCGGGGGGCGCACGTCGCCGCGAAACTTCAGCAGTCCGCGCAGCGACGCCATCCGCTCGCTCTGATCGTCGATCAGACGGGTGTAATCCTTGAAGATCTTGTACTGGCCGGTGCGGGTGGCGTGCTGCAGCTTGAACACGGTCTCCGGGTTGAACAGGTGGTACTCGCCCTCACGGCGCCACTGGTAGTCCCCACCCACCTCGAGTTCGCGGTGCGCGCGCTCGTCGGGCCGATCCAGATAGGCCAGCTCGTGCCGCGCGGCGACGTCGGTGGCGACGTCGTCCAGCGTGATGCCGCCGGTCGGGCAGACCAGCCCGGTGAAGTACTCGTCGAGCACGTCCTCGGAGATCCCGATGGCCTGGAACAACTGGGCACCGGTGTAGGAGGCCAGCGTCGAAATACCCATCTTGGACATGACTTTCAGCACGCCCTTGCCGGCGGCCTTGACGTAATTGTTCAACGCCTTGTCGCGGTCGATCCCGTCGATGACATCGCGGTCGAGCATGTCCTCGATCGACTCGAACGCCAGGTACGGGTTGACCGCGGCGGCGCCGCAGCCGATCAGCATCGCCATGTGGTGCACCTCGCGGGCATCACCGGACTCGACGACCAGACCCACATGCGTGCGGGTCCGATCGCGCACCAGGTGGTGGTGTACCCCGGCGACGGCGAGCAGCGACGGGATCGGGGCCAGCTGCTCGTTGGAATCGCGGTCGGAAAGAATGATCACCCGGGCGCCGTCGGCAATCGCGGCCGACGCCTGCTCGCGAACCTCTTCCAGCGCGGCTGCCAGCCCGGCGCCACCGTCGGCGACCGGGTACAGACAGCGAATCACCTTGGAGCGCATGCCATGCGGGCGCCCGTTGACCTCGTCGTCAGGATTCAGGTTGATCAGCTTGGCCAGCTCGTGGTTACGCAGAATCGGCTGACGCAGCGCGATCTGATGGCACGAGTACTCGTCCGGGCTGAGCAGGTCGCGCTCTCCGCCGGTGGTGCCCTGCAGGCTGGTCACCACTTCTTCGCGGATGGCGTCCAGCGGCGGATTGGTCACCTGAGCGAACAGCTGATGGAAGTAGTCGTAGAGCATCCGGGGACGCTGCGATAGCACCGCGACCGGGGTATCGGTACCCATCGACCCGATCGGCTCGGCACCGGTGCGCACCATCGGAGCCACCAGTAGGTTGAGTTCCTCATAGGTGTATCCAAAGGCCAACTGCCGCATGACGAGTCGCTCATGCGCCATCCGTACGTACTCACCCTGCGGCAGTGATTCGAGCGGAACCAGGTTCTTGTCGAGCCACTCCTGGTACGGGTGCTCGGCGGCCAGCTCGGCTTTGATCTCCTCATCGGCGACGATGCGGCCCAAAGTGGTGTCCACCAAGAACATCCGGCCCGGCTGCAGGCGCATCCGCCGCACCACCGTCGACGGGTCCAGGTCCAAGACACCCGCCTCGGACGCCATCACCACCAAGCCGTCCTCGGTAACCCAAATGCGGGAGGGGCGAAGGCCATTGCGGTCGAGCACGGCACCCACGACGGTGCCGTCGGTAAACGTCATCGACGCGGGGCCGTCCCACGGCTCCATCAGCGACGCGTGGTACTCGTAGAACGCACGGCGCGCCGGGTCCATCGACTCGTTGCGCTCCCAGGCCTCGGGAATCATCATCAGCACCGCGTGCGGCAGGCTGCGCCCACCCAGGTGCAGCAATTCCAGTGCCTCGTCGAAACGTGCGGTGTCCGAGGCGCCCGGGGTACAGATCGGGAACAACTTCTCCAGGTCGTCGGCCGACCCGAAGACGTCGGTCTTGATCAGCGCCTCACGGGCCCGCATCCAGTTCTCGTTGCCGGTGACGGTGTTGATCTCGCCGTTGTGGGCGATGCGCCGGAACGGATGCGCCAGCGGCCAGGACGGGAAGGTGTTGGTCGAGAACCGCGAGTGCACGATGCCCAGCGCGCTGGTCATCCGATCGTCTTGCAGGTCAAGGTAAAACGCCTTGAGCTGCGGGGTGGTCAGCATGCCCTTGTAGACCATCGTCCGGCCGGACAGGCTTGGGAAATACACGGTTTCGCGGCCGGGCCCGTCTTGGCCCGGGCCTTTGGTACCGAGTTCATGCTCGGCGCGCTTGCGGACCACGTAGCAACGGCGTTCCAACGTCATGTCGGAGGCCCCGGTCAGGAATACCTGCCGGAAGGTGGGCATCGCATCACGCGACAGCGCGCCCAGCGACGAGTCGTCGGTGGGCACATTGCGCCAGCCCAGCACCGTCAGGCCCTCGGCTTCGGCGATCTTCTCCACCGCGGCGCAGGCCGCCGCGGCATCTTTGGACGACTGCGGCAAGAACGCGATACCGGTGGCGTAACTGCCCGGCGCGGGGAGCTCGAAGTCCACGACTTCGCGCAGGAAGGCGTCCGGGACCTGAATCAGGATGCCCGCGCCGTCACCGCTGCGCGGCTCGGCGCCCTGGGCGCCACGATGCTCGAGGTTGACCAGTGCGGTGATCGCCTTTTCGACGATGTCGCGGCTGCGTCGGCCGTGCATGTCGACGACCATGGCAACCCCGCACGAATCGTGCTCGAACGCGGGGTTATACAACCCAACGCGCGTGGGCGTCATATGCACCTGCCTCTTCACCAGAACCGCTGCGCGGCCATATTCAGTGGCTCCGACGGGGCCGCACCCGGAGGTTGCGGGCTGGCCCCTTCGGTCTTGTCGATTGGCTGTCTCCCAAGCGGAAAATGGTCCGATGGGGGAATCGTCCGTGCGGCGCTGAACGGTGGCGTGTACCCGGTCTCGACAAGTCGTAAAACGATATGACAAAAACCGCCTGACATGCCAACTTCGTCAAGTCTAACCCGGCAGGTAGCGCCGACGTAAATTCGCTGCAGGCGGCCTTCGATAACCCTGAGAAATGTACTTCAACCGCCGACACTTCGCCTGCGACAGCGCAGACCCGGACAGCGCGCCGATAGGGCCGGCGCCTACTCGAGTTAGCTGTGGCCCCCGCCTTGCAGCGGCACCAGGATGGCCGAGATCACAGTGCGCCCCGCGCACCGGCGCCACAGATCGCGATAAGGCGTGGCAGTCACCGCGCCCGTACGCCCCGCCGACATGCCCTGCGGGGGCCTTGGACGTCGCACTGGCACCCCCTTTGGGCCTCCCGAGTTTGCGCGGTACTAATTAGGAGAACGTGCGGAGATACTGGTCGGGTATCACCCCTGCGGCCGGCCAACGCGCGACGATCGATCGCCCGGCACCGAGGAGCCCATGAACGAGCGCGACGAATTCCTGCGGGACCGTCTGCAGCCCGACCGGCCCGGCACCCCCGCCGCCCCGGCGGAGCCGCGTTCCAGGGACCACCGAAGCGCGCCGCCCGCCGCTTTTGCCCCGCCATCGCAGCAGCGACCCGCCCCGCCGCCGTATCCGCCACGCCAGGCACCCCAGCCACCCCCACCGCGGCCGCCCGCGGCACCCCCGCCGGCGCCGCGTCAGCCGCCGGTCGCACCCCAGCGCCAGCACGTCGCTCCCCCTCCCCCGCGGCGCCCCGCCGCGCCGCCGGTTCCTCCCCCCACGCCCGTCATCCCGCCGTCAGCGCCCGACACCGCCCTCGTGCCGATCGCCGGGGCCGAACTCCCCGACACCGGGTGGCGACGCATCCTGCGGCTGCTCACCTTTGGCCTCGTCAACCTGGGCCCGTCGCCCGCACAACGCCAAGACGCCCAATTCGAAGCCGCCATCCGGACCGGTTTCCGCGGCAGCCACAAGGTCGGCGTCGTGGGTAAGGGCGGGGTGGGGAAAACCTCCGTCGCCGCCAGCGTCGGATCGCTGTTCGCCGAGCTCCGTCGCGGGCAAGATCACGTGGTGGCGATCGACGCCGACACGGCGTTCGGCCGGTTGAGCAGCCGGATCGACCCGCATTCGACGAGTTCGTTCTGGGAACTGACCGCCGACAAGAACCTCGAGACCTTCACCGATGTGGCCGGGCGGGTGGGCCGCAATTCGGTCGGCCTGCATGTGCTGGCCGGCGAACCGGCATCCGGTCCGCGCCGGGTGCTGGATCCCGCGATCTACCGAGAAGCGGCGTCGCGGCTGGACCGCCATTTCACGATCTCGGTCATCGACTGCGGCTCGACGATGGATTCACCCGTCACCCAGGAAGTCCTGCGCGACCTGGATGCGCTGATCGTGGTGTCCTCGCCGTGGGCCGATGGGGCGTCCGCGGCGGCGCGGACCATGGAATGGCTCTCGGATCAGGGCATGACCGAGTTGTTGCACAACACGATCGTGGTGCTCAACGACTCCGACGGGCACGCCGACAAACGCACCCGGGCGCTGCTGGCCCGCGAGTTCGTCGATCACGGACAGCCGGTGGTCGAGGTGCCCTACGACCCTCATCTGCGCCCGGGCGGCGTCATCGACGTGACGCACGAGATGGCGGGCCCCACGCGGCGTAAGTTGCTGCAGGCCACCGCGATGATCGCCGGGTTTTTCGGGGCGAGCCCCGCCCGTCCGACTGGCCAGCAGGGCTGACGCTTCGCGCCTCAGGTGGCCGCGATCCGGGCCGACGGGTCGGCGATCGCCTCGATCTTGCTGACGAGTGGGCCGCGGATGGTCAGCACAATGGCGGCGAACAGCCGGCGCTCGGCGAAGGCGAGCACCACCGCCTGCCCGGCGGGACCGCTGACCAGCGTGACTCCCGGCCCCAGATAGCGCATCAGGTTGGTGGCCACCGCATGCGGACCGTGGTTGATCTGCGGCGGGAGCGCCGGGTCGGCAAGGACGGTGCCCACGCCCCAGACCGTCGGGTCCAGCACAGCGGTCAGCGCGGCGATGTCGCCGTTGGCACAGGCGGTGATGAATTTCTCGGTGACCAGCTGATGCTCGGCGGGGGCCACATCACTACGCTTCGGCTGTGCCGCAGTGAATTTCGAGCGCGCTCGCCGCGCCAGCTGACGGCAGGTGCCGACCGGGCGCCCCACGGTTTCGGCGATCGTGTCGAACGGGACACCGAACACGTCGTGCAGCACGAACGCGACCCGTTCGCCGGGGCTGAGCCGACGCAACACTTCCATCAACGCGGTGCGGACCTCGTCGTCGAGGGTGACCCGATCCGCCGGATCTAGGCTGCGCGATGCTGCGACCTCGGTGCCGGGCACGCCCTGGTCGGGATGGCTCAACCGCTCGTAACGCGTTCGCGCCGAGCGCACCTGATCGAGGCAGAGCCGGCTGGTGACGACGGTGAGCCAGCCGCGAATGTCGTCGACCTCGCCGGGACCCGTCCGCGACAACCTCAGAAATGCCTCTTGCGCAACATCTTCGGCGTCGCCGACGTCTCCGAGGATTTGATATCCGAGATTGACCAGATAGGGCCGGTGCCGACGCCAGGCATCGGCGAGCAGGTCGGATGGCGGCTGCGACTGGTTCATAAGACATCGACGATCTGGGGCCGGAAAAAGTTACGTGTTACCGACTGTAACTTTCCCTCCTCCGCCCCCGTCGTTGATGAAGATCTTCGACTTTCAGGAGGAAACACCATGACCATCGTCGTAACCGGAGCGACCGGCAATGTCGGGCGCCCCCTTGTTACCGAACTCGTCGCCGCGGGCGCCCGAGTACGCGCCATCACCCGCACCCCGAACAGCGCCCGGTTTCCCTCGCACGTCGAGGCGCTCGACGCGGTGGCCGAGGCGCTGCCCGGAGCGTCGGCGGTATTCCTGAACTCCCGCGCACTCGGCGAAAGCCTGGCCGAGGTGGTGGCCGAATGCCGGCGCGCGGGAGTCACCAAATTGGTTGCACTGTCGGCGATCAACGCCGATGACGACTTCTCGCGACAGCCATCGCGCTTTCGCGGCGACCGCAACCGCGAGGTCGAGCAGTTCGCCGTCGAGTCGGGTCTGGCGTGGGTGAGCCTGCGGCCCACGGTCTTCGCGACGAACTTCGCGGGGATGTGGGCCGCGCAGATCCGCGCCGGCGACGTGGTGGCCGGGCCGTACGCAGCGGCATCGACCGCACCGATCGTCGAGAGCGACATCGCGGCGGTCGCGGCGCGCGCCCTGCTCACCGATGAGCTTGTCGGTCAGCGGGTTCCGTTGACCGGTCCCCAGGCGCTGACCAACTCGGAGCTGGTGGAGGTCATCGGTGCCGAACTGGGGCGCCCACTGCAGTACCGCGAAATTCCTGCCGAGGCGGTGCGGCAACGCTTCATCGACTTGGGTTTCGGCGCCGAGTTCGGCGGCGCGTATACGGCCATGCTCGCCGAAACGCTGGACCATCCCGCCCTTGTCACGCACGACGCCGAGAAGATCCTCGGCCGAGCGCCACAGTCCTTCGCGCAGTGGGTGTCTGA
Organism: Mycobacterium sp. Aquia_213; assembly: GCF_026625985.1. Taxonomy (NCBI): domain Bacteria; kingdom Bacillati; phylum Actinomycetota; class Actinomycetes; order Mycobacteriales; family Mycobacteriaceae; genus Mycobacterium; species Mycobacterium sp. Aquia_213. The sequence goes on along the minus strand of NZ_CP113116.1, from coordinate 76,169 downwards.
GCACCGCGACCTGTACACCAACTAGATCCCGACAGGAGATTCCGAAATGTCCGAACCACAGCCGCCGCGCTATCTCAAGCCCATGAACAAAATGATGATGGCGGTGCAAAGACTGGGGATACCGACCGGCCCCGCGATGGTGCTCACCGTGCCCGGCCGCAAGTCGGGTCAACCACGCAGCACCCCGATGACGCCGTTTGAATTCCAGGGCGGCCTCTACGTGGTCGCGGGTTACCCGGGCGCGGACTGGGCGGCGAACGCCCGTGCCGCGGGTGCCGGCACGCTGGCCCGGGGCCGACGATCGCGGGAAGTCAGAATCGTCGAACTGACCGCCGATCAGGCCCGCCCGGTGCTGCGGGAGTTCCCGAAGAAGGTGCCGGTTGGGGTGTCGTTCGCGAAGCGCTCGGGAATGGTGCGCGACGGAACCTCTGACGAATTCGAGGCGCTGGCGGGCCGGCTCGCCGTTTTCCGGTTCGATCCGGCCACTTCGCCGTAGCGCCCCCAAGCGCAAGACAGCGCGAGGACCTTGAGTGGTTCTCGCGCTGTCTGTTCGCCGGTCCGGGCTGTCCGAGTGGGGTGCTCCAAAGACGGAGCCGCGCAACTGCTTCCATCGGATCCCGGACGTTGCTCTACTGCGGACGCCTCGGGAGGTCCGGGTTAGGCCGATCTGGCCGTCTCGCGCACCGGGTATCCGTTGCGCTCGGCCAGCGAGCGCAATTGGTTCAGCGCGAACGCGCGCGGCCGGCCCGACTCGGGAATCACGACACCGGCCCACAGTCCTTCGGCGCCGGCTGACTCAACGGCATCGCGGGCGCACAGCCACCGGCGAGGGCAAGCCCGGCACAGGGCCTTTGCCTCGGCGTCGGGAGCCGTCGTCCAACGGTCGGGGTCCTGGGTGCAAGCGCCCAACGGGATGTTGTACAGAGTTGCGGTCATCGCTACGTTCCTCCAGAAAGCGTTGCAGTTCTGCGTCCTATGACTCGAAAGGGTATAGCACTAACTGTCGCGATGCAACAGTTTGATGCTCTACTTTTCAATCGGTCCGTACGCTGGCGCTTCGGTGGATATCACACGCGCCGCAAGCTTCACCTGGTTTAACTGGTGGATAACGGCGGCGAAACGGTGCCCCAATGGTGGGGCCGACCTGGCCATACGCCCACAAGTGCGGCCGGCCCGATCGGCGTCCGCCAAGCCGCGGGCCAAACTGTAGCGGTGAACCGGTTACGGCTCGGTTACCCCGGGGGGCCGCGTGCGGGCCCATTCCGTAACAACTTGACGCAGAACTGTAGCGGCGCGATAGGATTTGACGGGTGCAGCAGTTAGAATCCTGATGGCGGACAGCCCGCCGCCACATGAATAAGTTGAGCGAGGAATCACCGACGATGTCCAGCGCCGCGTCAACTGCCCTGCCGGCTCTGCTGGTTGTGCACAGCGGCGACAGGTCGCACGCGATCGAGCCGGGACGCGGTGTGGTGACCATCGGCCGAGAACCTCAGGCCGGTGTGCAGATCGATGATCCGCAGATCTCGCAGGAGCACCTTCGGGCCGAGGCCACCAATGGGGAGTGGCGCATCGTCGACAGCAGCCCGAGCGGCATGTTCGTCGACGGACTACGAAAAACCTCCGTGACGGTCACCGACAAGACGACCGTCCGGTTCGGGGACCCGACCGCGGGGAAAGTCCTGACGTTTGAAGTCGTCAGGCCGCCGAAATCCGTTGACCTACAAGAGGTTGACGATTCCGATGAGCAGGGGGACAACATCGCGTCGATCGATCTGGATCCCGGCGTGGTTCGCGCCGGAGCCGCAGCAGCCGCCCGCCGCCGTGAACTCGACATCAGCCAGCGCAGCCTCGCGGCAGACGGGATCATCAACGCCGGCGCACTGATTGCTTTCGAAAAGGGTCGCAGTTGGCCGCGCGAACGGACCCGCGCGAAGCTCGAGGAAGTCCTGCAGTGGCCGGCCGGAACCATCGATCGAATGCGGCACGGGGAGCCCATCGCCGATGACCCCGCCGCGCCAGCCGCGCCGGTCGACGGTCCCGCCGCGCCCGACCACCCACCGGCTGACGGCGCCGCGTCGCTGATCGCTCAGGCGGTCGTCGCCGCCGTGGACGGTTGCAGCCTGGCCATCTCCGCGCTGCCGCCGGCCGACGACCCAGAGTTCACCGAGCGCTCGGCGCCCATCCTCGCCGATCTGCGCCAGCTCGAGACGATCGCCGTCCGGGCGACCCGGATCAGCCAAATCACTCCCGAACTAATCAAGGCGCTGAGCGCGGTTCGCCGGCACCGCGACGAATTAATGACCCTCGGGGCCAATGCCCCGGATGCGCCACTGGCGCAGCGGTTGTACGCGGCCCGGCGCCGGGCTAACCTTTCGACGCTGGAAATTGCACAAGCGGCCGGCGTCGACGAAGAAATGGTCGTGCGGGCGGAGGACGAGGAGCCGTTACCCGCGCACGTAACGGCTGCGATCGAAACGCTGATAGGCCACATCAACTAAATTTCGGCGCGGCTGCGGCCGCCGGAAATTCTCATTGTTCGCTTTTCGGCAACCTTGCCGCAATGTTTACTGTGGCGGCCGAGCGCCGGGTGGTGGAAGCTGTTGCCTAGCCGAAAAATTCGTGCACTGGACCAGTTCTGAGCGCTGTTAGGCTCGTTCTACCGTGCACAGGATCGGTGCACAGGATCTGCGAGCTTGAAGGGAAACACCGACGTGGCTTGGCTAAACGGTGCAACAGATTTAGCGACGTGTGTGAAGAGTTTTGGATCTGGCGTTACTGCTGCCTCGGCTGGAGACTGGGCCAACCTTGGTGCGAGCGCCGCCACGATCCTCGGTAAAGGGATGATCTACGCGGGTAAGCAGAACGCGGTCCTAGCAAAGGCGTTGAAAGACAGCGGAACAAAGTGTCTGCCGACGCCGACGGCCATTGTCGATGCCGCCGCGCTGGCCGTCACCATCGTGGACTTGCTCAACGGATTCGGAACGCCCAACTCGGGTTCGGCCGTTTCCACCGCCGCGGACAAACTCAACCTGTTCCTCAAAGATTTGGACCCCGCGAGCATTCCGGATCCGCGGGACTGGAGCGGCGACGCGGCGACGGCCTATATCGCCCAGGTCAACACGCTCAAGGGTTTCGTCGACAAGTTCAAGACGTACGACCAGACCCTGAAGGGCTACCTCAGCAAGCAGGCGGGCGAGGTCAAGCAGGCACACCTGTGCTGCACCGTCAACGTGGCCGTGCTGACCGCCGCCGCGGGTATCGCCCTGGCCCTGTACCTGATCCCGATCGCGGGCCCGGGCATCTCGCAGGCGTGGCAGATCATTGCTGCCTTCGCGTGCTGCGCGGCAGTCTTCGTCGTCGAGATGCTCACGCTGTCGAGTTCGATGAGCATCTCCAACCAGTGCGCGACCCTGGGCCAGCAATACGTCCAGCTGGGCAAGGACGTCACGTCGCAGCTGGCGGGGAGTTTCGGGAGGATCCAGGGCAAGGTTGCCTCGGACACCTCGTCCAAGCTGTCCGGCTTCCGCGCCGTTTCCGACGGCCTGACGGACTACTCCTTCGCGTCGGCTACGCCGAGTGTCAACAAATTGGCCGCCGCGGCGGGCGACAAGGTTTCGCCGGAGCAGAAGGCGCTGCTGGGCGCTTCGAGCGACAAGGCCGCCGCCGCGAAGACCACCGACACCAAGAAGGACACCACGACCAAGACAGGCGACAAGACGCCCACCCCCGCGGCGTTCACGCCGCCCAGCCTGGCTCAGATTGGGCAGGCGTCCCAGGGAATGAACCAGGTCGGGCAGACCCTCGGCCAGGGCATGCAACAGATACAGTCGCTCGCCCAATCCGCAAAGGGCTCGGCGCCCGCCGCTGCCCCGGTCGCGGCGCACGACGTCAGCGACGTCAAGGACGACGGCAAGACGGACGAGGAAAAGCAGAAGGAAGAGGACGCGAAGAAGGACGCGGAAGCCGGCGCCGCCGCCGGTAAAGACGGTGGCACCGAGCGTGCACCCGTCGACGCCGCGGCCCCCGCCGCGGCACCCGCTGCCGCCCCGGCCGCAGCTGGTCGCGAGCGCGTCCTCTGATATCACTCGCCCGTGAAATACATTGCGGGCCAACACCATAGCGCAGAAATTAAACGTTAAGGAGAACCGACCAATGGCAAATAACCTACTCGTCTCACCGGCGATCCTCGAGACGCTGGCGACCAAACAGGAAGCGGCGCAGAAGGATGCCCAGGCTGCCGCCGACGCACTGAACGGAACCGGAAGCAACTGCTGGCTTACCCACGGCGTCATCAGCGGGTGCTCCGATGGTGCCTTCGACACGATCGAGGGCATCCGCAAGACCGCGGGCAAGGCCCTGGGCGACGCCAGCCTCCTGATGGCCGCGAAGCTGCGCAGCGCCAAGGCGGCGTACGAAGGCGTCGACAGCGAGCTGGCTGGCAACCTCAACAAGCAACTGCTCGACAAATAATGAATTCCGGTCCCCTCGCCGCCGGCCGCGCCGGTCTTGTTGACGACGTCGTCGGCGTCGAGGTGACTATCGACGGCATGCTGGTGATCGCCGACCGGCTGCACCTGATCGAATTCCCTGCGGCGCTGGGGATCCGGCAGAACATCCCGCAGGATGACTTGCGCAAACTCGTCTGGGAACAGGTGGAGCGCGACCTCACCGCGCAAGGGGTGCTGAACGAACTGGGCCAGGTCCACCCGACGGTGGCGGCAATCGTCGACACCCTCAGCCGGCCGGACCGGACGCTGGAAGGCCGGTGGTGGCGAAGCGACGTGGGCGGTGGCGTGATGGTGCGTTTTGCGGTGTGCCGCAAGGGCGATCGTCACGTCATAGCCGCGCGGCACGACGAGCTGATCGCGCTACAACTGGTAGCGGCGCAAGTGGGTCTGGCGGGCATGGTGACCGCCGTGCTGGGCCCGGCGACGCCGGCCAACGTCGAGCCTTTGACCGGTGTGGCAACGGAACTGGCCGAATGCACCACGGCGGCCCAGCTGGCCGGTCTCGGCGTCGCGCCGGCCACGGCCCGGGTCTACGCGGAGATCGTCGGCAACCCGGATAGCTGGGTGGAGATCATCGCCGGCGAGCGCCACCCCGGCGGCACCTACACACAGACCGACGTCGCCGCGGGCGTCCTCGACTCACCGCTGGGCAGACTGGTGTCGCTGCCCCGCCGTGTCCACGGCGAGCTGTACGGAAGTTTTCTCTCCGGCAGCCAGGAAAATCTGCAGCGGACACTAGACGGACTGCTGGAATTCCTTCCCTCGCGCGCCTGGCTCGATCAGACTTCTGATGACGAGTCCGCGCACACCGATCACACCCACGCCTCCTACCGAAGCTGATTTCTGCCGTAACCAATCTCAGAAAGATGGATCCCATGTCCCAGCATGATGAGCACGACGATCTCTCCGCGTTGGACTTCTCCTCCTATCAGTCCGGATCCGACGAAAACGGCCACGAACACGCGGACGCGCTCGACTTCTCCGCCGCCGCCGACAGCGCCGAGGAGTCCGACGTCCAGGCTCTGGACGCCTACGCGCCGACCGAGCCCGAAGAGGTCGACACCGAGCTGGACGCCATCGCCGCGACCACCGAGGCCACCGAGGACGAAGACGACGAAGAGGAGGCCGGCCCGCAGTTCACCGTGACCAACCCTCCCGAGACGGTGTCGGTGTCGGCGCTCATCGATGGCCGGACGCAGCGGGTCACGCTGTCGCCGACCGCGACCAACCTGACCGAAGCCGAACTCGCGGACGAGATCGTCGTCCTGGCCGAACTGGCCCGGCAAAAAGGGCTGGCCGGCCAGCGCACCTACGTGATGGAGAGCGCCGCCGAGAACGCGGGGCTGCAAGAGCTGAACGACATGGGGTTGGACAGCACCCAGCTGCTCCGTGACTTCGTGGACACCGGCATGCGGCTGCCGACCGAGGAACAGGCCGAGACGGCGCAGGCCGAAGTCTTCGCCGCGCGCTACACCGCCGATAAATGACCGATCATCTGGCCGGCCTGTTCGAAAGTGCGGTCGGCATGCTGCCGGTCTCGGAGTCACGGGCGCTCGACATCTTCACCGAGATCACGAATTACGACGAAACCGCGTGCGACGCATGGATCGGCCGCATCCGGTGCGGTGACAACGACCGGGTGACCCTGTTCCGAGCCTGGTATTCGCGCAAGCACTTCGGGCAGCTGTCGGGTTCGGCCCAAGTCTCGATGAACGCCCTGGGCGCGCGGGTTCCGATCGGCGGCCTGTACGGCGACATCACCTATCCGGTCAATTCGCCGTTGGCGATCACGATCGGTTTCGCGGCGAACGAAGCGTCGCAGGGCAACTACGCGGATGCCTTGGAAGCCGTCGAAGCCAGTCCGAGCGCCGGTGCCGAGCACCTGTTGTCGTGGACCAAGGCGGTGGTCTACGGGGAAGGGCAGCGCTGGACCGAGGTCATCGACGAAGTACGGGCCGCCGGCAAGTGGCCGGACACATTTCTGGCTGCCGCCGCCAGCGTCGCGCATGGGGTCGCGGCGGCCAATCTCGGTTTGTTCACGGAAGCCGAGCGCCGCCTCACGGAAGCGAACTCCTCACCCGCGGGTGAGGCGTGTGCACAGGCCATCGCCTGGTATTTGGCCATGACCCGCCGCGGCCAGGGCAACGAAGACGCTGCGGTAGCCCTGTTGGAGTGGCTGCAGACTACCCACCCGAGCCCCAAAGTTACGGCGGCACTGAAAGATCCGTCTTACCGCCTCGCGACAACCAGCGCCGAGCAGATCGCCGCCCGCACCGACCCCTGGGATGCGGGCAGTGTCGTGGCCGACACCTCGGGGCGGGAGAAGCTGCTCGTCGAGGCGGAGACCGAGCTACGCCGGCAGATCGGGCTCACCCGGGTCAAGGATCAGGTCGAGCGATACCGCGCCGCGACCCAGATGGCGAGGGTTCGTGCCGCCCGCGGCATGAAGGTCGCGCAGGCGAGCAAGCACATGATCTTCACCGGACCGCCGGGTACCGGCAAGACGACGATCGCGCGCGTGGTGGCCAACATTCTCGCGGGGCTGGGCGTCATCCAGGAACCGAAACTCATCGAGACGGCCCGTAAGGATTTCGTCGCCGAATACGAAGGGCAGTCAGCGGTCAAGTCCGCGAAGACGATCGATCGCGCCCTGGGCGGCGTGCTGTTCATCGACGAGGCCTACACGCTGGTGCAGGAACGAGAGGGGCGGTCCGACCCGTTCGGCCAAGAGGCGCTCGACACACTGCTGGCACGGATGGAAAACGACCGCGATCGCCTTGTGGTGATCATCGCGGGTTACAGCAATGACATCGATAGACTGCTGGAGACCAACGAAGGACTGCGGTCCCGGTTCGCCACCCGTATCGAATTCGACTCCTACTCCCCCGAGGAGATTCTCGAAATCGCGAAAGTCATTGCAAAGCACAACGACTCGGCGTTGAGCGTGGAGGCCGCCGAGCACCTGCTGGAGGCGGCGAAGCTGCTCAGCCAGCGGACTGTGCGCGGTAAGGCCGGGATCGATATCGCCGGTAACGGTCGCTACGCACGACAAATGGTGGAAGCCGCGGAACAATACCGTGATATGCGCCTGACCCAAGCCGTCGACTTCGAGGACCTCGACGCGGACTTCTTACGCGAGATCAACGGCGAAGACATGGCCGAGGCGGTGGCCTCGGTGCACGCACGTCTCGCCATCACCGAGTAGCGCATGGCGGGTATTCGGCTTACCACCAAGGTCCAGGTGAGTGGTTGGCGCTTTCTGCTCCGGCGGTTAGAGCATGCCATCGTTCGCCGAGACACCCGGATGTTCGACGATCCGTTGTCCTTCTACGGGCGGGCGGCCGCGCTGGGCATTGTCATCTCGGTGGTGATTCTGGTGGGCGCCTTGGCGATGGCGTACTTCAAGCCACAGGGCAAACTCAGTGGCGGGAACTTGTTCGTCGACCGCGCGACCAACCAGCTGTTTCTGATGGTGTCCGGGCAGTTGCACCCCGTCTACAACCTGACCTCCGCGCGGCTGGTGTTGGGCAATCCGGCCGAGCCCACGGTCGTGAAATCGGCTGAGCTGAGCAAGTTCCCCAAGGGCCAGACGGTCGGCATCCCCGGCGCTCCTTACGCCACCCCGGTCTCGTCGGATCCGGCGTCGGTTTGGGCGTTATGCGACACCGTCAGCAAGGCCGAGACCATTAATCCCACCGTGCAGACGTCGGTGATCGCGATGCCGCTCTCCCTGGACCCCTCGGTGGATGCGCTGCAGCCCAACGAGGCCCTGCTGGCCTACTACCAGGGCAAAGACTGGATCATCACGTCGACCGGGCGGCACGCCACCGATCTGGCCGACCGCACCCTCACCTCGGCGGTGGGCATACCCGTGAACGCCAAGCCGAGCCCGTTGTCCACCGCGGTGTTCAACGCGCTGCCCGACGGCGGATCCTGGCAGCTGAGCCCGATTCCGGAAGACGGTGCCCCCAATACCCTTGGGCTGCCGGACTTTCTGGTGATCGGGTCGGTATTCCAGATCCACGCGCAATCGGGGCCGCAATATTTTGTGGTGTTGCCCGACGGCGTCGCACCCATCAACGCCAATACCGCGGTGGCGTTGCGCGCGGTCCAGTCACACGGACTGGTCGAGCCGCCGTCGGTGGTATCGAGCCTGGTCGTCAGAATCCCCGAACGCGTGTACAACTCACCGCTGCCCGACCAATCGATCAAGATCGTCAATCGACCGAACGAACCGGTGTTGTGCTGGACGTGGGAACGCAAGCCCGGCGAGCAGACACCCAGGACCGCGGTGGTGACCGGTCGGCATTTGCCGATACCGACAGCGCTGATGGGCCAGGGCATCAAGCAGATCCAGGGCCCGGCAACCGTTTACATCGACGGTGGCAAGTACTTGCAGCTGCAGTCACCGGATCCGCGGTATGGCGAATCGTTGTACTACGTCGACCCGCAAGGCGTTCGGTACGGGGTATCCGACGCGAAGGCAGCAGCCTCGCTGGGTCTGCAGTCGCCAAAACCTGCGCCGTGGGAGATCATTCGTCTACTGGTCGACGGTCCGGTGCTGTCGAAAGAAGCTGCCCTGCTGGAGCACGACACGCTGCCCGCCGACCCGAGTCCGCGAAAGTTACCCGCAGCGCCCGGAGCCGGTTGATGTCGACGAGAAAGTTCACCCCATCGGTCGCCCGCGGCCCTCGATTGACGCCGGGTGAGATCGCCGTCGTTCCGCCCGAGGACCTCGGTGTCGATGTCCCGCCCAGCTTTGTCCAGCGGGTTATGCCTTATGTCATGGGCGTGTGCATGCTCGGGATGATCGGCATCATGGTGTTCACCGGCACCAAGGCGCTATCGCCGTACATGATGATGACGCCGCTGATGATGATCATGATGTCGTTGAGCATGGTGGGCGCCGGTGGGGGCGGCGGCGGCAAGAAGGTGCCCGAGATCAACGCCGACCGCAAGGAGTACCTGCGGTATCTGGCCGGACTTCGCCCCCGGGTGACGTCGTCTGCCACCGCGCAGGTCGCCTTCTTCAGCTACCACGCACCCCACCCCGACGATCTGCTGTCGATCATCGGCACCCCCCGGCAGTGGTCGCGGCCGGCCAGTGCCGACTTCTACGCCGCCACCCGCATCGGGATCGGTGACCAGCCGGCGGTCGACCGGCTGATGAAGCCGTCGGTCGGCGGCGAGCTGGCGGGTCCGACTGCCGCACCGCAGCCGTATTTGGAGCCGGTCGCCAACATGTGGGCGGTCAAGTTCTTGCGCACCCATGGTCTGATCCACGATTGCCCGAAACTGTTGCAGCTCAGGACATTTCCGACCATCGCCATCGGCGGCGACCCGGCGGGGTCCGCGGGGCTGCTCACGGCGATGATTTGTCACCTGGCGGTGTTCCATCCGCCGGACCTGCTGGCGATCCGGGTGCTCACGGAAACCCCGGATGATCCGGACTGGGCCTGGCTGAAATGGCTTCCGCACGTGCAGCATCCGACCGACACCGATGCGGCCGGTCCGGTTCGGATGATCTCCGCCCACCCGGAAAGCCTGTCCGATCTCGCCGCGCGCGGTCCGCACTCACCCGATTCGACGCCGGGCGGACCCTACGTCGTCGTGGTGGATCTGACCGGCGGCAAGGCGGGGGTCCCGCCCGACGGCAGGGCCGGCGTCACGGTGTTCACGCTGGGCAACCACCGCGGCTCGAACTACCGGATCAGGGTGGCCGCGGACGGGACGGCCGACGACCGGCTGCCCGGCCAACAGTTTCGCCAAGTGACGGCGAGCACCGACCACATGTCGGCCCAGCAGGCGGCACGCGTCGCGAGAAAGCTGGCCGGGTGGTCGATCACCGGCACCATCATCGACAAGAAGGCCAGCACGGGCGGCCCCAAGAAGAAGGTGGCGACCGAGTTCTACCAGCTGGTGGGCGCCAAAAGCGTCGAGGACATCACGCCGTCGCGGTGGAAGATGTTCGCCGACAAGGACCTCGACCGCCTCAAGATCCCGTTCGGTCACCAGCTCAAGACCGGCGAGATCATGACTCTGGACATCAAGGAGGGTGCCGAATTCGGCGGCGGGCCGCACGGCATGCTGATCGGGACCACCGGGTCGGGAAAGTCCGAGTTTCTGCGCACCCTCATCCTGTCGCTGGTGGCGATAACCCACCCCGACCAGGTGAACCTGCTGCTTACCGACTTCAAGGGTGGTTCGACATTCCTGGGGATGGAAAACCTTCCGCATACGGCGGCGGTCATCACCAACATGGCCGAGGAAGCCGAGCTCGTCGGCCGCATGGGTGAAGTGCTGACCGGCGAACTCGACCGCCGGCAGAACCTGCTGCGCCAGGCCGGAATCCAGGTCGGTGCGACCGGGGCGCTATCCGGTGTGGCCGAGTACGAGAAGTACCGGGAGCGCGGCGCCGACCTCAAACCGCTGCCAACGCTTTTCGTTGTGGTCGACGAGTTCGCCGAATTGCTGCAAAGTCACCCGGACTTCGTCGGGCTATTCGACCGTATCTGCCGCGTCGGCCGTTCGCTGCGGGTGCATCTGCTGCTCGCCACCCAGTCGCTGCAGACCGGTGGCGCGCGGATCGACAAATTGGAGCCCAACCTGACCTACCGAATCGCGCTGCGCACCACCAGCTCTCATGAATCCAAGTCGGTGATCGGAACTCCCGAGGCGCAGTACATCACCAACAAGGAAAGCGGTGTCGGGTTTTTGCGGGTCGGCATGGAGGACCCGGTCAAGTTCAGCACGCTGTACACCGGTGCCACGTACGTTCCGCCGGTGCACGCCGAAACCAACGGCGAGGCCGAAACCGTGGACGGCCCGCGCGCTGGCGCCAAGGGTTTGCAAATCCGACCGTTCACCGCGGCTCCGCTACTCGACGATCTCGAAGACGTGGGGGCACCTCCCGCTGGCGGGGGAGTGCCGGCGTGAGCGTCGATTCGAAGGGGAAACCGCTGAGCGAGGTGGTGCTGGACCAACTCAGCACCGCGGAGTCGCACGCGTACAAGATGTGGCTGCCGCCGCTGATCAATCCCACTCCGGTCGACGAACTGGTCAAGCGCGCCAATCTACAACAGCTGTACTTTCCGCTCGGGATCATGGACGAGCCGCGGCGGCATCTCCAAGAGCCTTGGGGCGTAGACGTTTCCGGCGGCGGCGGCAATATCGGCATTGGCGGTGCGCCGCAGACCGGAAAGTCGACGCTGCTGCAGACCCTGATGCTGTCGGCCGCTGTCACCCACACGCCGCGGCAAGTCCAGTTCTATTGCATCGACCTCGGCGGCGGCGGATTGATGTACCTCGACAGCCTGCCGCACGTCGGCGGGGTGGCAACCCGATCGGAGCCCGACCGGGTCATGCGCGTGATCGCGGAGGTGCAAGCCGTTCTGCGGCAACGAGAAGCCACCTTCAAGGAGCATCGGGTCGGCTCGATCGCGATGTACCGAGAGTTGCGCGAGGATCCCAGCCAACCCGTCGCAGCCGACCCGTTCGGCGATGTTTTTTTGGTCATCGACGGGTGGCCGGCTTTCGTCGGTGAATTCCCCGACCTCGAAGGAAATGTCCAGACGCTGGCGGCGCAGGGCCTGTCGTTCGGCATCCACACCATCATCACCACGCCCCGGTGGACCGAACTGAAGTCGCGCGTCCGCGACTACCTCGGTACCAAGATCGAGTTCCGGCTGGGCGACGTCAACGACACCCAGCTGGACCGCGCCACCCGGGATATCCCGGCGAACCGACCGGGCCGGGGAATGTCGATCGAGAAGCACCACCTGATGATGGGTGCGCCCCGGCTCGACGGCGTGCACAGCACCGATGGTCTGGTCGAGGCAATCACCGTTGCGGTGAACCACATTGCGTCCCACACCACGGAGGAAGCACCGCGGGTCCGGGTGCTGCCGGAGCGCATCCATCTGTATGAACTCGACCCGGAACCGCCGGGGCCGGAGTCCGACTACCGCACTCGCTGGACGATTCCGGTCGGCATCCGCGAGACGGACCTCACCCCGGCTTACGCCCACTTGTACGCGGCGAACCACATCCTGATTTTCGGCGCGGCCAAGTCGGGCAAGACAACCATCGCCCACGCGATCGCCCGGGCCATCTGTGCCCGCAACAGCCCCGACCAGGTGCGGTTCATGTTGGCCGACTACCGGTCCGGACTTCTGGACGCGGTGCCGGAGAGCCATCTACTCGCTGCGGGAGCGATCAACCGCAATGCCCAGTCGCTCGACGAGTCGATCAAAGCGCTCGCGATCAACCTGCAAAAGCGGCTGCCGCCGTCCGATCTGACCGCCACGCAGTTGCGGTCCCGGTCATGGTGGACAGGATTCGATCTGGTGCTTTTGGTCGACGATTGGCACATGATCGTGGGTGCGTCTGGAGGGATGCCACCAATGATGCCGTTGGCTCCATTATTGCCGGCCTCTTCCGATATCGGATTGCACATCATCGTCACCTGCCAAATGAGCCACGCGTATAAGTCGACCATGGACAAGTTCGTCGGTGCGGCCTACGGAGCGGGATCTCCTACCCTGCTGCTCTCCGGCGACAAGGCCGACTTCCCCTCGAGGGAGTTCGCGGTGAAGCGCCGGCCCCCTGGCCAGGGAATTCTGGTCTCGCCGGACGGCAAGGACATCATCCAAGCCGCCTACATCGACCCTCCAGAAGAACTGCACTGACCACCCGCAGCAGCCGGTTAGGATTATCCCAACGCCCATTACGGGAGCCGGGATTGAAACCGCGATAAACCGCGCCGGTGACTGCAATGTGCGATTAAGATTTTCACTGCGACAGAAATGGACTGCGTTCACGCAGAATTTGATATTCGTTCACGTGCAATTCGAGAAGGGTCCCGCAAAATGCAACCCACCCCGCATTGTTCCCGCGAGCGAAATTTTCGCGTAGCAGCAGACCGCAAGAACTAACGCACCACATACCTCGCGACCAAGGGAGCCGAGCATGCTGTGGCACGCTATGCCACCGGAGCTGAACACCGCACGGCTGATGGCCGGCGCGGGTCCTTCGCCGATGCTCCAGGCCGCCGCGGGGTGGGAGGCGCTGGCCGCCGGTCTCGAGGCCGAGGCCGCCGAGTTGGCCGCGAGCATGACCGCTCTTTCTGGAGCATGGACCGGGACCGGCAGCGAGCGCGCGACGGCCGCGGCCACGCGGATGGTGATGTGGCTACAGACCGCCGCGCTGGCCGCGCGCAAGCGCGGCATGCAGGCCGGGGCACAGGCCGCCGCATACATGAAGGCGTTGGGAATGACGCCGTCGCTGCCCGAGATCGCGACGAACAGGATCACCACTACGGTTCTGACGGCCACCAATTTCTTTGGTATCAACACGATGCCGATCGGGTTCAACGAAACGGACTACTTCGTCCGGATGTGGAACCAGGCCGGTGGCGCGATGGACATCTACGCCGCCGAAACCGCCGCCAACACCGTCTTCGAACCCCTTCCCGAGATGACGCCGATTCTCGCACCCGGAATGGACGCGGCTGCCGAGGCGGAGGCGGCCACGGCGGTCGGCATGCTGTCCGACACGGCCGCCGACCCCGGGCCGTTGGGGTCCTCGGCGCTACTCGCGGCGGCATCGAACGCCGCCGACGATGCGGACGACCTCACCCCCACACCCTCTGGGATGGACCAGGTTTCGCAGTTGATGAACGGGCTGGGGCAACTCGGCGGACCCATGCAGCAGCTCATGCAGCCGCTGCAGCAGCTGACATCCATGGCCGGCCAGTCCGGCGGCATGGGCAGTTCAACCTTGGGCGACAGCCTCACGGTCGGCGGCGGCAAACTCGGCGGCGAGCTCGGTAAAGGTGGCGCGCAGATGGGCCTGCTCGGGGCACCGCCGTTGTCGTCCCATCCGCTGCTGGGCGGCTCGGGACCGAGCGTCGGCATGGGACTGATGCACGCGGAGACACTTCCGGGTTCCGGCCTGAGCGGGCCCCGCACGTCGATGATGAGCTCGTTGCTCGACAAGCCCGGCGCCGCCCTCGCGCCTGCCGGCGCCGGAGCCGGCTCGTCGGCGGGAGCCGGCGCCGCGCCGCTCGGTGCGGGCGCCGGTGCACAATCCGGCGCGGGCGCCAAGCAGGGTATGGCAACCCCGGTAGCGCTTGCGCGCGAAGAAGAAGAAGGCACCAACCTCCACTACGACGAGCTACACGGCGTCGACGACGGAGACGACTGGTGAGCATCCGCCACAACAGACTTCCCGGCCGCCCGGGCCGGAAGACTTGCCAGCACTTGGCGAGGACAGAGCACACAGAAAGTAGTTCAACATGGCAGAAATGAAAACTGATGCCAGTACCCTCAGCGCCGAGGCCGGGAACTTCGACCGGATCGGTGGCGAGCTTCAGGGCGTCATCAAGGGCGTAGAGCACACCGGCGGCGAGTTGGCCAGCCACTGGACCGGCCAGGCCGGCTCGGCGGCACAGTCGGCGCTGCAGCGCTTCCAAGAGGCCGGCAACGCGCAGATCAAGGCGCTCACCGACATTCACGAGAAGATCAGCCAGGCCGGCGTGCAGTACTCGCGGGCGAACGAAGAGCAGGCCAACGCTCTGCAGTCGAGCGCCGGCAACATGGGCTTCTGAGCCCACCTAACCCCTCAGCATCAGAAAGAAACGGAGACAAATCATGTCGGAAGCTCAGTCATGGAATTTCAGCGGCATCGAGGCCGGTGCGAGCTCCATCGCATCGTCGGTGCAGACCGTCCAAGGTCTTCTCGACGAAGGAAAGCAGTCCCTCGCCAAGCTTGCCGAGGCGTGGGGCGGTACCGGTTCGGAGGCCTACCAGGCCGTGCAGAACGACTGGCAGACTAAGTCGGACGAACTCAACAACTCGTTGCAGTCGCTGTCGCACACCATCACCGAGGCCAGTGCGGCGATGGCCAGCACCGAGCACGGTGTCAGCGGCATGTTCGGCGGTTAGAACGCAAACAACGCCGAAACCACGGGATCAGGCGAGTTCAACCAAAAGGGAGAACTCGCCTCTTCTCGTGTTTTCGGCGTCTGAATTGAATATCTGAGAGGTTCTCATGGGGGCCGACTACGACCGGCTCTTTCAGCCGCCCGCGGGGGGCGAAATCCCGGATACAGCAGCGGATTCGGGATTCGATATCGATGCTGGATTCGACATCGACTCGCCCGCTGCCGCGCCGCCCCTGCCGGCGGGCATACCCAAGCCCCACGCCGAGGCTCCCCCTCCGATGCCGGTCGACTGGGCTGACCAACCTCCACCGGCCCGGCCCGAAACCCAGCCGCCGCCCATGCCGGTCGACTGGAGTGACCAGCCACCAGCGGCCGGGCCCGAAACCCACCGCCCCCCAATGCCGGTCGACGGGACCCGACCACCCCCACCGGCCGGGCCCGCCCCGCCGCGACCGCCCATGCCGGTCAGCTACGACGACCTCTTCGCCCACCCCGCGGGGGTCGAGATCCCCGAGGCGGGACCGGACTTCGATCTGAATTCGGACTTCGACACCAGCGGTCCCCCGATGCCGGCGAGCCCACCCCCGCCCAATGGCCACACGCCGCCGCCCATGCCCGTCGACTGGGAGGACCGACCTCCACCGGCCCGACCCGAAACTCCCCGGCCCCCAATGCCGGTCGACTGGAACAACCAGCCGCCGCCGGCCCGGCCTAAACCGCCGCCGATCGAACCCCGCCCACCAGCGCCTGCTCCCCCACCGCCACGCCGCGCGCGCCAGGCCCCTCGCGATCCCGCCGAAACCCAACGCGCCCCCACCGCCAACGCGCCGCACGGCCATGGGGCCAATGCACAGCAGCGGCGCGGGAAGCCTGGTCCGCCGCCGCGGCCGCGTCCGAATCCGCCCGGGCCAACGGCTCATCCCGCCCCACCGCAGTTGCCGCCCACGCAACGCGTTGCGGTGCAACCTGATTCCGCCCCACCGCACCCCGCCGGCGACCAGGCCGCCACAGGCGCGGCTGCCCATATCGGGGTCAAGCCCGCGAAGAAGTCCGCTACCCGGATGGTTTCGCGCCGAGGTTGGCGGCGGTGGGTCCACAAGCTGACGCGTATCAACGTGGGACTGTCTCGCGACGAGAAATACGACTTGGATCTACGGAATCGGATTCGCCGCAGCCCGCGCGGTGCGTATCAGATCGCGGTTTTGGGCCTGAAAGGCGGAGTCGGTAAGACGACCGTGACGGTCGCCCTGGGTTCGGTGTACGCCCAGGTGCGGCGCGATCGGATTCTGGCCTTCGATGCCGACGCGAGTTGCGGCAACCTCGCTGACCGAGCCGGACATCAGTCCGGCGCTACCATCGCAGATCTGTTGGCCGACAAAGACTTAACTCACTACAACGATATCCGAGCGCATACCAGTGCGAATGCGGTCAATCTGGAAGTACTTCCGGGAGAGGACTACAGCACCGCGCGACGCGCATTCAGCGAAGCCGATTGGCACTACGCATCCGACGCGGTGTCGAGGTTCTACAACCTCGTCCTGGCCGACTGCGGGGCCGGCCTTTTCGACCCGGTGACCCGTGGCGTGCTCTCGACGGCGTCCGCCGCGGTGATCGTCACCAGCGCGTCGATCGACGCCGTCCGACAAGCCGCGGTGGCGATCGACTGGTTGCGCAATCACGGCCACCAGGATCTGCTGGCCCGCGCATGTGTGGTGATCAACCATGTGTCACCGGGAGAAACCAATATCGCCGTCGCTGAACTGTCGCGGCAATTCGAGCAGTATGTTCAGTCCGGTCGGGTCATCGTGTTGCCCTGGGACAAGCACATCGCGGCCGGCACCGAGATCCAGTTAGGCCTGCTCGACCCCATCTACAAGCGTAGGATCCTGGAACTAGCCGCCGCACTGTCCGATGATTTCGACAGGAGTGAACGTCGTTGAGCGCGCCCACCGCTACTGAATCTGCTGCCGGTGCGGGAGCCGCCGCCGCTCCAGCCGCCGCGGGCGCGGCCCCCGCCAAGCCCGCAACCACGCGGGTAACGATCCTCACGGGCCGCCGGATGACCGATGTCGTGCTGCCGTCGACGGCGCCGATCGAAAGCTATATCGACGACACCGTCGCGGTGCTGGCTGAACTCCTGGGCGAAACACCGGCGGACGTGCTGGCCGGTTTCGACTTCGCCGCACAGGGGGCGTGGACGTTTGCCCGCCCGGGCGCCCCACCGCTGCCCGCCGACCAATCGCTGGATGACGCGATAATCGTCGATGGGTCGCTGCTGACCCTGGTCTCGGTGAGTCGCACCGAGCGGTACCGCCCGCTCGTCGAAGACGTCATCGACGCGATCGCGGTGCTTGACGAATCGCCGGAGTTCGACCGGGCGGCATTGAATCGCTTTGTCGGGGTGGCTATTCCGGTCGTGACAATGGCAATCACCGGAATCGGTGCCGTGGCGTGGGTGGCTAACGGCCACCACATGTGGTGGCCGATCGGGCTGGGCGCCGCGGGACTGATTGTCCTGATGGGCAGCTGGGCCGCCAACAAGTTCTACCGGAATCCGAACCTCTCGGAGAGCCTGCTGGCGACGGCGTTCCCGTTGATCGTGGTGGCCGTCGCGATGGCCATCCCGCGGCCACGCGGAATGACGAGTTCGTTTGGGCCGCCACAGCTCGCCGCGGGCGCCGCGGCTGTTTTGTTCTTGACGCTGATCACGCGCGGCGGCCCCCGCCACCGTACCGAGCTGGCGTCGTTTGCCGCGGTCACGGCGATCACGCTGACCGCTTCCGCCTTCGCGTACGGCTACGGCTGGCAGCAATGGGTGCCGGCGCTGGCGATCGTGTTCGGCTTGTTCACCGTGACGAATGCGGCCAAGTTGACTGTCGTCTTCGCACGGATCGCCCTGCCGCCCATCCCGGCTCCCGGCGAGACCGTGGAACACGACGAATTGCTCGATCCCATTGCCGGCGAAGAGGCCCCGGAAGACAAAGAGACGCGGACCTGGCAGGCGATCATCGCGTCGGTGCCCGATTCGGCCGCCCGTCTCACCGAACGCAGCCAGGTGGCCAAACAGCTGCTGACCGGTTTCATCACAGCCGGCACGCTGGTTCTCGTTGCCGGTGTCATCGGGGTTCTAGTACGGGGACACTTCTTCGTGCACAGCCTGGTGGTGGCCGGTCTGGTCATGATGATGTGCGCATTCCGGTCGCGCCTCTACGCGCAGCCCTGGTGCGCATGGTCGTTGCTGGCGGCCGCCGTTGCCATCCCGATCGGGGTGACCATCCGGTTGAGCATCTGGTATCCGCAGAGCGCCCGCTGGTTCGTGGTCGTTCTGTTGGTGGCGGCGCTGGTCGCATTGGCGGTAGTCGGCGCGGCCTCCGGGATTCGCCGTATTACGCCGGTGATGAAGCGGACTCTGGAAATGTTCGACGGCGCGATAGTCGCGGCGATTCTTCCGTTGCTGCTCTGGCTGACCGGCGTCTATGACACCGTCCGCAATATTCAATTCTGAGAAAAGATGGGCCCGGAGAGATGCAGCTGCCAAGTGCCGAGAAATATTGCTGTGCTTGGCCGTGCGGCGCCGCCGGTAAAATCTGTTTGATGGCCGCGCACGCAAAGGGACCGCAACGATGACTGAATCACTGGTAGTTGATCCTGCTCGTCTCAAAGCCGCGGGCGTCGCCGTTCGCGACCAGCAGTTGCCTGCCGCTCCACCGCCGATGTCGGCGCCCGGAGCTGATGCTGTGTCGGCTGCGATCAACGTGACGTTGCCGATCATCGAATCGCCCGTGGTTAAGGGGTTGCCGGAAGCCCAAGCGGCCCTTGCCAATACGGGAACGAAGATCGTCACCGCTGCCGACATGTACGCCCAGACCGACCAACGGCTTGGCGAGAACGTCAGCAAGGTTCAGTTCCTGGCCGCTTCCGCACCCGCTGGGACGGACCAACCGGCAAGCGCCGCGGCACCCAAACTGCTCGGTGCCCAGGACAAGAAGCCTGACGACAAAGACGGCAAGAAGCCTGACGACAAAAAGCCGCACCCGGCGGTACCGAGCAATCTCAACCAGCTCTCTGCGATGTCGCAGGCGATGCAACCTCTTACCCAGGGCCTGCAGACCGTCATGTCGACCGCGCAGCAGGCCGGCAGCGGTATGGGAAACGCGGGCGCGGCGCCGGCGAAGCTCGCCGACGACACCAAGAAGGACGACGCCACGAAGCCGGACGACGCACCGGCCGGCGAATCGCGACTGGTCGACGCCACGACGAAGGAAGGCGCCGCGTCGGGCACACCGGGCTCCGGCAGCGCTCCCGTCGAGCCACCGGCCGGCGCCCGCCCGGGCACGACGCAGTCGGAGATCGGGCTCTAGCGCCTTGCGCCTTGAACTTCGGTGCCGGGCAATCGCCCGGGGCCGGCTCGTATACCGCCACCCCGGTGCTTCGTATCGCTACGCCGGGGCTAAGACGGGCGCTTCAGCCGGGGCAGTGTTGAGCAACTCGGCGACGCATTTCCAGTACATCCAGTCGGCGACCGCGCTGCGCTGATCCTCCGGGTCGATTGTGGTGTGCGCTTCGCGGAGCAGGACCTCTTCGGCGTGCGCGGCGTAGGCCTGGAAGGCCTGCAGGTGTGCGGCTTGCCGGCCGCTCGCGTCGCTGGCCATCGGCTTCATCACCTCGAACCACAGCATGAACCGATCGTCCGACGGCGCACCGGCCGCCGGCGCGTCGGCGTCGGCCGGCGGCAGCGGCATCTGGGCCAGCAGCTCCCCCATTCGCACCGGACCCGGGCCCGGCGCGACGAGCACCGCCGCTGCCTCGGGATCGACCACGTCGGCGGGTTCGGGCCGCAGCTCGGCCTGCGGTTCTGGTGCCGGCTCTGGCGCCGGTTCGGCGCCCGCCGGTGCTTCCGGCAGCAGGTCGGCCAGGCGTGTGTCGGGCGTCGCCGCCAGCCTTTCCGCCGCCTCGGAATCCACGACCGCCAGCCGGGGCCGGCCGATCATGTCACCCGTATCGGGAATGTCGTCGGGCTGCAGAAAAATCGTGGGCACGCCGGCATCGGAATTGGCCAACTGGGCCTCCGTACCGATGATCGCCCGCAGCTCCATCTCGTGGTGGGCCGCCCAGCCCTGCACTGCCATCACCGGGTAGGTGGCCCAGCGCGCCCGCTCGCCGGCGGAGATCGCCTGGTCGGCGCTGGCCAGATAGACCTTTTCCGGCAACTCCACGCCGTCCGGGATGTAGGCCAGCCCATAGCTGTTGGCCACCACAATCGCGCCTTCGGCGGTCACGCCGGTCACCCAGAAGAACCCGAGGTCCGTCCCGCCGGGACTGTCCGGTGCGTTGAGCGCGGCGCCAATCCGGCGCGCCAACTGCAGCGCATCGGGCCCGGCGCGGCGCGCCGCGTCAGCCTTCGCGGCATCGGCGCGCGCGTCACGTTCGAGCCGCGCTGCCGACACCGGGATCATCGCCACCGTCGACACAACGGCTTCCGCGATGTCGGCGCGGTCGGGATACATCGGTTGTGCGCGGGGCTTGCTCTTATTCGTGCTCCGGGAGCTGGCCGCCGGTCGCGCGCTGGCCGATTTGTCGCCGGACTTCTCCCCGGCGGGTGCAGCCGACCTTCCGCCCGGCCCGCCACTACCACCGCTCGATCCGCCGGATCCGCCCGCTCCGCCGGCCCCCATCGCCCCGGTCGGCACGCCAGTCCCCCCGGCATGCGCGGCTGCCGATTCCTCTCCGGGTGTCACCGATGCCGGCATTACCCCAGGCCCCGATGCGGCTGCGGGCGTCACGCCCTTGGGGCCGCCGGCCAGCCCTGCACCGGGCTGGGGCAGCCCGGCCGCCGGACTCAACGGCACTGCCGGAGCCGCGGGGCCCAAGGGAGCCGGCGGTCCGCCGCCCGGCACTGCTGGGCTGGGCGGCGTCGGCCGCGGTCCCAACGGGGACGGCCCGGGGGACGGCTGCAGGCCGCCGCCATCCAGCGGCGGGGTCAGCGGTGGGAGCCCCCCACCACCCGGAGTCGGAGGTGTGAGCCCGCCGCCGCCCGGGGTGACGGGTGGTTTGAGTCCCCCACCCCCCGGGGTGACGGGCGGCGGGGCCGGCATGGGTCGCGGTCCCGGGGACGGCGGCGCTACGGGACCGGACGGAATGTTGACCGGAGGTGGTGTCTTCTGGTCGAGCAGGTCCTGCAGCGCGTTGGCCGGCGGTTTCCACGACTTGCTCACCAAGATCTGCGCGGCGGTTCCGTCGACGATGCTGACATTGGCCCCGTGCGTCGCGGTCACCACCGTGTTGATCTGTTGGGTGCGCTCGGCATCGTCGAGGCTGGTGTCCTTCTCCAGCGTCGCGATCGTCCGATGCGCCTCCACAACGTTGTCGGTGATGTCCGACTTGGCCGCAACGATCGTCTGGGCCACATATTTGTGCCAGGTGATCACCGTGGCGAGTCCGTTTTGCAGCGTCACCAATGCGTCGATCAGCGTCCCGAGTTGGGTGTTGGCAGCATCGGCGGCGCCGCCCGACCAGCTACCCGTCTCGAAGATTTCGGCCCGCTGAGACTGGCAGGCCTCCAGAACGTCGGTGACTTGCCGCAGCACCTGCGTGTACTGCTGGGCCCGGTCGTAGAAGGCCTGCTCATCGACCTCCGGCCACCCGCCCGGATCGAGCATCTGCTCGGCATATCCACCCGTCGGCTTCGCGAGGCCCATCAGCTACTCCTCTCGCAACGCGGGACGTGCTGCATGCCGGACATCATGGTTAATAAGCGTAATCGAGGTTGAGACAGGCTAACTGCGGCAAAATTCGCGCCCTGGTGCGACCAAAACGGGCGCATAAACTGCGGTCGGCCGGTCGCTTTGCGTCATTGCTTTTCGGCCGGGCCCTTGCGCGGGCGGTTACCGATGACGCCCTCGGTCCACGCGCGCTCCTCGGTGTAGAGCGCGTCCTCGTCGGCCCCTGGGATGCGCTTGCCCTTGCCGCCACCTTTGTCGCCTTGCCCGCCCATCGGCATGCCGCCCATCCCGCCGCCGGCTCCGCCGGCGCCCGGGAGCCCCTTGCCCAGGCCCGCGGTGGCCAACCCCGGGGCCGCCGCCGCGGCCGGGCGCGACGACGCTTCGCCCGCTCCAGCAGGGTCTTGCAACGGCATTTTTGGCATGCCGCCCAGCCCGCCGCCGACCGACGCCGGCTTTATTCCTCCCGCGCCGCCCTTGCCCAGGCCTTGTTTCTGCATCGCCTTGTCCACCAGTGCCTGGGCGTCCGGGGTCGGCGGTGTTTGCGGCGTGCCGCCACCCAGCCCGGACGGCAGCGTCGGCATGGTGGGCATCATCGGCATATTGGCCGACGGATCGGTCGGTACCGAGGGCACGTCCGGAACGTCGGGAACGTCGGGAAGGTCGGCGGGGTTCGGTATGACAAAGGCTCCGAATGGAGCGGTCGGGTTTGCCGGGGCCAGGGGGATTCCGGCGGCCGAAACGTACGTCGATAACGCCGTCTCCGACCTTTTCTGCAAGTTCTTGTACCAGTCCATAGCCATATACAGATATGGGCTTCGTTTTTCGACGTAATACTTGTACCAATAGTCGCACTGCCGCACTTCGTAGGACGCGGGGTGCTCGCCTTCCTGACCGTAGTACTCCCAGCCGTTGGTACCCGAGGCCCTGACCTTTTTATGGGCGTCGGCGACCATCTGGGCTTGCTTGGCCAGCGTCGTGCACTGCGTCACCATGCCGAATATCCACTGCTTCTGTTGCGTGAAATTCTGCTCGACGGAGGCCCTCGCGTCACCCTCCCAGTTGAGAAACGGCCGGAACCGGTAAGCCAGTTGCTGGAACTGCAGCTGGTACTTGTTCCAATCCGTGGCAAATGCCTTGAATGCCGTCCCCTGGTCGGGCGATTCGATGTCCGTCGCCGCCTGCCGCACCTCGTAGTAGGGGTATTGGAACGGCGGCGGTGGTGGCGGTGGCGGTGGCGGCGCCGGGATGTAGTCCGGGTCGCACATCAGCGACACGTTGTCGCCGGAGGACACCTTCGCCGAGGAGCCTCCCGATGTGCCATCCATGTTGATGGCGTTGAGGTCGTCGGCCGCGCCCTCGTCGGCCTCCTCATACGCCTTGGCCGCATTCCGTAGGGACTTCGCCAGCGAAGCCCATTCCCGCTGGCACGCTTGGATGTACAGCCGCAACGAGTCGGCGTTGATCGCGATTTGCACGGCGGCATCGCGGACAAATGACAGGTTGCACGGCGCTTGCGGGTTACCGATGGGCAGCTTTGGTAGCGGTGCCTCGATTTCGTCGGCCCTCGCCATGAGTTCTTGGTATTCGACGTTCACCGTCTGCGTCATATCGGCTCAATCTCCTAGTACCCAAGCCATGGTGCTCGGTAGTTCATTATCCTGGTGGCGCCAGCTCGATCGAAAACCGGCGATGCCGCGAAGTGCCAATCGCGTTGTGCCGCATGATCGCTTGATCGACGCCCGAGTGGGCCCCGGAGTGCGTCGCCGGGCAACGCTGCGATCCGAGGCGGTCGGCCCGCATTGCCGTCTCGCCCATCAGCAAGTAGCGGTGCAATCACCGTCCACCTCTTTCGTCGTGCGAGGACATGCGGGCGGTGCAGCGGGGCTCCGACCACGACCGAGTGCAATCGTAATCCACCAAACAGGGCCCACGTGCACCGATTTTGCACGCGATCATTGCCGCTCTTGCGGTTTCGCACAGCAATTTTTCGAGACGGCAACAGACTCTGGTTAGATACAGATCTGATTCAGCTCGCCGACACCGACCGTTAAACTCGGATCCCCCGCCATTCACCCACGGTCCATTTCCGTCCGGCCGGCTTGCCGTCAATCGTCGCCGCGGAAAAACACACCGTCGGCTTGCAGCACTTGGCCAGTGCGCAGATCGATGAAACCGGGCACCAATCCCGTCAGCTCGAAACCCAAAGACTCCACGAGATCGAGTGCCTCCTGAATGAGCATTCCGCCGTCATACAAGGGTTCGAAGGACAGCTCCAATTCCAGGCCGACGCAACGATCGCTGATCGTTGCGCTGCCGCCCTCGATCACCTGCTTTTCGAACCCCTGAACATCGATTTTGAGAAACGCCACCTCGTCTGGCGCCAGGACCTCGGGTGCGACCGAGTCAAGCCGGGACACCGTCACGTCTTCGGTGCCGATGTAGTTTGCCCTGGGGAACACGTCCCGATGTCGTTGCAGCATCGGCAGGATGGAGCTGCTTTCGCCGGCGTTGCCTGCGACATTCATCGAGATCGCTCCGTCGAAATCACCGAGTGCGCACTGCCGGCAATCCCATTGTGGGAGCTTCGCGGCGCTGCGCTGCAATCGGGAATACGGTCCGGAGAGGGGTTCGAACGAAACGACGCGGCGGTCGAAATCGGCCTCGCGCAGGCGGCCGGCGTACTGCCCTGAATTGGCGCCGACATCGAGAACAACATCGACTGCGCGGGATCTGAGTTCGTTCACGAAATTGCGCCGCCACTCCAACTCGGAGTGATAATTTTTCACCTCCTTTTCGGCCCGGTTCGTGATCCAATACAAACCCATTGCGTAACACTAACATTGGGTTATCGAGCAGACTGCGTGGTCGCGACGAACGCCACCGGCAGCGGCCACAGTTGTCTCCGAATCGCGATATGCCGCCAGAGGAGGTATGGATGGGTATATTTCGCATCGCCACGCCCATGTGCGTCAATGCAGTGCCGCACCGTTCGTGCCACCGGAGACGCCCGTATCAGGAGGGACCACCGCGATGGTAAGGCCGGCGGAAATCACCCTCACCGTCGCCCAATTGGGCGCCCACATTGGCGCGCGCATCGATGGAGTGCGACTCGGCGGCGATCTCGATGCGGGCGTGGTGGATCAGCTCCATGCCGCGCTGCTGCGGCACAAGGTGATCTTCTTCCGCGATCAGCACCACCTCGACGACGCGCGGCAGTTCGCCTTCGCCAAGCGGCTTGGCGCGCCGATCCGGGTGTTCGGCGCCAATGCCCTTCCCGATGGCCCACCGGGGGTGTCTGTGGTCGACTCCCAACGGGGTAAGGCAACGCGCTGGCACACCGACCACACCTTCTCCCTCAATGTGCCGAAAGCCTCGATACTGCGCGCGGTGACTCTGCCTCGCTACGGCGGCTCGACACTGTGGGCATCAACGGCCGCGGCCTACGCGGCACTGCCCGCGCCACTGAGAAGCCTGGCCGAAAATCTCCGGGCACTGCACAGCAGTAACCGCTTTGACCAACTCGGATACGTCGAGGGTATGGGGTGTGTGCTGGTGCCGGGTGGCACACCCGCCCCGTATCAGGCGCTGGAAAGCGTCAACATGCTGAGCAATCAGCTGCAGGCGGCGCGCGAGGAGGAATCCACCTTTCGCACCGAACATCCGGTGGTGCGAGTGCACCCCGAAACCGGCGAGCGCACGCTGCTGCTCGGCGGATGGGCGCGCGGATTCGTTGGTCTGCAGAGCGACGAATCACGGGTGTTATTCGAACTGTTGCAACGCCGTATCACCTTGCCGGAGAACACTATCCGGTGGGATTGGGAGCCGGGTGACGTGGCGATCTGGGACAACTGCGCGACTCAGCACCGCGCCGTCGACGACTACGACGACGAGCACCGCCTCATGCACCGTGTTGCCTTGATCGGCGAGATCCCGGTCGATATTCACGGTCGACGCAGCCGGCAGCTCAGTGGTGGGACACCCGAATCGATTACCGACTAGGAAGCGGGATCTGATGTCAGCCGACATGTCCGGCAGCAGCGAGCCCACCGCTAGCGATCGCGAACTCATCGCCTACGAGTTGCACAGCGGGCACGGCGTCGAGTTGATCCCCGCTTCGCGGGACCGCGGCTGGATGGACTCGACGCGCGAGCGATTCGCCAATCGCTGCCTGCCCCTGCTGATGGCCAACCAGGCCGGTTGGCTCGTCACGAGCACTGGGCGCGTGCGCGCGCGGTGGCATGGCGGGGCGGCGCCGGACTCCATCGAGTTCGACTACGGAGGCAATGCGCCGATGTTTCGGCCGACGAGTCACTTCGGGCACGGGATCATCACCTGGAGCCTGCCGTTCCTGTTCCGCACTCCCCCCGGTTTCAACCTGCTGGTCCGCGGTCCGGTCAACTGCCCGAAGCACGGCATTGCGGCTCTGGAAGGAATCGTCGAAACCGACTGGTCCCCTTCAACTTTCACCCTCAACTGGAAATTCACCCGGCCGCGGGTCTGGGCAACCTTCGAATCCGGCGAGCCGGTCGGCGTGCTGGTACCGCAACGACGAGCCGAGCTCGACGAATTCGTGCCCAAGATGGTGTCGATCGCGGCGGCACCCGACGAGCTGCGCACGGCGTATTACGACTGGTGGCAGAATCGCCGCGCGTTCAATGCAGATCTGCAGTATCCGGGATCGTTCGCGCGCCAGGCGGGTTGGCAGAAGGACTACTTCCGGGGCACGCTCCCCGACGGTTCGGCCGCGCCACAGCACCAAACCCGCTTGCGTTTGCGGCCTTTCACTCGGGTGGAAGACGAGATCTGTGGATGGACGCCGGGTCCGACCGCCACAAAAGCGCCCGGCGGACCTCGCTGAGGTTCTGCGTCTGATGGACCTCACCGAACTCGCCGGCTGGACGCCGATCAGGCTGGACTTCTCCGGCCCGGCCCCGGTGGTCTGGTGGGCGGATCTTTCGGCCGAACGGTTCACCGATCCCTTCTTCGACCAGACCGTCGCCCGCTGGGAATCCGGGCGGAGCGCGCGGCCGCTGGTTCGGACCGGCCTCGACGAACTGGTGGCCATCGAGAGCGCGCCGTCACTCGATCCGGCCGGCATGATCTTTCACGTCTCGCGGTGCGGATCGACCCTGCTGTCGCGGCTGCTGGGAACGCTGCCCGGAGTCGTCGTGGTCGCCGAGCCGGCGCCGCTGAACTCGCTGCTCGGGCTCGATCCCGCGCGCGTCGATCACGCCTTCCTGGTCGAGGCCGTGCGGGTGTTGGTGCGAGCGCTTGGTCGATGCAGGCACGGCGACGAACGGCGGCTGGTGCTCAAATGCAGCAGCTGGAACATTCTCCGTCGGGAGGTGTTGGCCGCGGCCTTCCCCGAAACTCCGTGGATCTGGGTCCAGCGAGATCCGGTCCGTGTCCTGGCCTCGCTCCTCGCTGAACCGCCGGGCTGGCTCGGGCCCCAAGCCACTCCCGGTAAAGCGGCGCAGCTCTTCGGGATTGACCGGGCCTTGGTGCCCACGATGGAACGTGCCGAGTTCGCCTCCCGCGCGGTTGGCGCGATGCTCGAGGCGGCTGGGGACGACCCGGCGCGGCGGCTCGTCATCGACTATGCCGACCTGCCCGACGCTGCGTGGGAGCGCGCGGCTCCCCATTTCGGGCTCGGGACAAGCCCCGCGGCCATCGATCGCATGAAGGAGCAGTCGGAGTTCTATTCCAAGGACCCGACGCCTCGGCCCTTTGCCCGCGGCGCTGCCGAAGACCGGCCGGTGTCCGACACGATGTTGCAGGCCGCGGAGCGATTCGCCGGGCCCGGCTATCGCGCACTCGGTCCGGGCGAGGGATAACGGAATGGCGCTGTTGTGTGCGGACGTCGCTCTGGTGAGCCTCGGGATGTCGTGCCAAGGAGCGATCCAACTCCAAGTGCACCGAGCACTGGTCGCCGATATCGTCGGGTCGGCGGCCGTCATCAAACGGACGCCGTTCGACTGGCTGATCTGCCCTCCCGCTTCCGCCGCGAAAATGATCGCCGGCGACAGGTACTACCCGGAGCACATCTCCGGGCTGGAATGCAGCCCCGGATCGCCGCCTCGATGGCCGGCAGTGGGCGATTGTTACTTCTGGCACGAACCGAAAGACGTTTCTTCCGAACCCGATTCATTTTTCGCCAAGTTCGAGCACATATCGCAGACCCTGCGGGGCGTCACCGAATTCACCCGCCGGATATGCTTTGTCGCCAATACCCAGGACAACCTGGCCGACGAGGTTCAGGCCACCGCACCCATCCCGTACACGTTCACCGACGAGGCGATCGACCACCTTGCCGCCGCAGTTTCAGAACGCTTTGGCGCCGCACTTTACGTGGTGTCGACACCCACGCGCCACGAGTTGACTACGCCCGCGAACCTAGATCGATTGCTGCTCATGGACATAACCCCGGGTATCCGCGGCTCGGATTCCGATTGGTCCGCAGTCTTTCGCACGATGCTGCGGCGGTCGACGACATGAAGCTCGACATTCACCTGCAGACCCACTCCGACATCAGCGTGCACGGCGCGCACCGCTATGTCGATGCGCCCAAAAGTGAGATCCTGCTGCGCTGTACGCAATCGATCGTCACATCAATCAATCACGCCGAAGGCGACATCGTCTTGCGGGTCTTCGATGATCACTCGTCGCCCGAAGTCCTGCCGACCCTGCATCGGATACTTGAAACCTGCCACCATCCGGTCGAATTCATTGCCCTCGACGATCGGGGGTACAACGCCTCCTGTCTCGCCTCATTCTCCAAGGCGCGCGACGACGCTCGCGAGCTCGTCTATCTCGTTGAGGACGACTACTTGCACACCCCATCGGCGATCCAGGAGATGCTCGAGGTCCATGTGCTGCTTCGGGAGAAGCTCGACGGGCGAGAAGTCGCGCTGCACCCTTTTGACGATCCGAAGAATTATTGGAGCCCGATATTCAGCCGCGAGGACTGCCGCGTCGTATACGGCACCCAGCGGCACTGGCGCACCAACACCCACACCACGAATACCTGCTGGGTGGAGATCGAGACGTTGCGGCGAAATTGGGAGCTATTCGAACTGCTCGCCCGCTATTCGAGCACGCCCTACGGCCAGCAGCACCACATCTTCGAAGCGTCGACGATCAACAGGATCTGGCGTGAGCAAGTTGCGCTCTTTACCCCGATACCTTCGCTGGCACTTCATCTTCAGTACGAGGAACACAAGGACCCCTACCTCGACTGGACCCAATGGTGGCGGGCCGCGGCGTATTGACGCCTCAGTTGTCGCGGTCCTCGAACAAGTCGCAGTAACTTCGTTGCGAAGCCGACTTGAACTGCCGGTACAGCTTGAACCTGATCTCCCCGGCCCGCATGCCCGCGAGAAGCTGCTCGAGCCCACCGACCAGGTCGTCGTACTGCTCGTCGAGCACGGCCAGCCGCGCACCGGGCTGGTCAGCGCGATTCGTGTGCACGATCCGCAGCGCAAGAACGGACAGCCGGTCGACGATGGTGCCGGGGGTTTCGGTGTGCAACGGTGCGTTTGGACTCAGGTCGACGCGATCAAGCAGGGTCGCGTCGACCTCTTCGATGGCCCCATTCCGCCGGGCGTTGACGTCGTCGATGCAACGTTTCCGGCGAGCAACCTCATGGTCGTCAGCGCCGGGCCGGCGAACGGCGTCTTCGTGATGCCATAGGGCGAAGTTCAGCGCGTGTAGGTGTAGCGCCTTCGCTGCAATGCCCCCTCGATCCGAGGAGTCGGCCGGCTCTTCGGAGTGCCACAGCATGGCGATGTCGTAGAACTGGCGCACGGCGGCGAGCAAGTCAGTACTCGTTGAATCACGCAGTCTCCCATCGTGAATGGGGTCCGGGGGCCGGTCTTCGATGCCTTCACCTGGCTCAGACATACTCTGCGACAACCTCTTCCATCGCATCGAGCACGTCCGCCACGGTGATGTCCGTCATGGTGCCCCTGTCGACGTGCCGGTGCGGCCCGAATCGGAACCCCCACAACTCGGGCCGGGTCGGACCGAAAAGGCCGACGCCGGGCACTCGCGCCAGATCGGCGGCGTGCAACATGGCGGAGTCGACGCCTAAGAAAAGGTCCGCGTTCGCAACCAAGCCCATGGCGAGGTCGAGTGGGAGCCCGAGGTAGGGAATGACGCGATCGCGTTCACGCCCGACGTTGAGTTCCTCGTCTCCCATCCCGACCACCCAGGCCACAAAGTCGGGATGTCGCGACAAGAAGCGATCCAGCAGATCGATGAACCTGGTTGCGGGCCAGCGTTTCTCTGTCCAGCCGGCGTCGGCGTGCACCACCAGCACCTTGACCCCGGCGGGTACGGCGGCGCGCATGGACCGGGCTTCGTCCTGCACGGACGGCGCGAGAGGCACCGACTGGGCATAGCTTTCGAGCTGCAGCGACGGATCGAACAGCCGGGCCAATTTGAAGGTCAGGTCGGCCGAGTGTGGCAGATCTCGCGGGATGATGATGTCGTAGTCGTCGTCGGTCGGGAAACCGATACTCGTAGTGGGAGCCAGGCGTCGCCAAAGGGGCCGGATGAAGATGTTCGACGGGATGTCCCACGGCACGGCGTTGATAAAGACATCGACGGTGCCGATGTCGGACACCAGGGCGTCGTAGTCGAGGGTCCGACTTGCCTGGCGCCCTATCGGAGGTCCTCCCGGGGCAATGCCGGTGATGTCGATCAGGCGCGGGCTGACCGCGTGGAAGCAGAGGTCGAAGGCGTCCTTGGGGCATATCAAGGTGATTGGGGCGGTGAACATTTCGGCCAGCGCACGCAGGGTGGGCAGCGTCAGGATGGAGTCCCCGATCAGGGTGGAGAAATACACCGCGGGGGTGCGCGCGCGCAGCAGATTGGTGAGCACGTCAGGCTCAACGCTCGACGGGCGTCCGCCCTGCAGAACCGTGATTTCGCTCAAACCCGACCAACCTCCAGCGAGAGCTTAGACGGCCTGGCCATCCCGTCGCAGCACAACATCATCGGCTTTTAGGGCCGTCGACGAGCTCTTCCATCGCATCCAGCGCTGCTTCCACGGTGATATCGGCCATCGTGCTCATATCGATGTGCCGGTGTGGTGCGAACCTGAACCCCCATTCCTCGGCGCGCGTTGGGCCGAAAAGTCCCACGCCGGGTACTCGCGCCAGATCGGCAGCATGCAGCATGCTGGAATCGATCCCCACGAAAAGGTCTGCGGTAGCGACCAGTCCCATGGTGAGGTCGAGTGGCAGCCCGAGATGCGCATAGACCCGCTCGCCGTGGCGTCCCACGTTGAGTTCCTCGTCTCCCATCCCGACCACCCAGGCTACGAAGTCGGGGTGGCGCGACAAGAACCGGTCCAGCAGATCGATGAATCTGGTGACCGGCCAGCGCTTCTCCGTCCAATTGCTGTCCGCATGCACGACGAGCACTTTGGCTCCGGCCGGAACCGCGGCTCGGATTGATCGGGCTTGCTCCTGCACGGCCGCGGGTAGGGGCAACGGCTGGGCATAGCTTTCGATTTCCAGCGACGGGTCGAACAGTTGGGCCAACTTGAACGTCAGGTCCGCAGAGTGACAGTCCCCCTTGGGGACCACGATGTCGTGGCCGGCGGTGGTGAAGCCGATACTCACCTTAGGCGCCAGGCGTTGCAGGAGCGGGTGAATGACGATGCTGGACAGCGAGCTCCACGGCAGCGTGTCGATGAAGACATCGACACGACCGATCTCCGCCGCCAGTGCGTCGTAGTCGGGGGGCCGCTCCGGTCCACCCGGCAGTGGGGGCGGCCCCGTCAGGGGCAGCCCTGTGACGTCGACCAGTCGCGGGCTTACCTCCCGGAAGCACAGGTCGAATGCGACCTTGGGGCAGATCAATGTGATTGGAGCGCTGAACATCTCGCCCAGCGCACGCAACGTCGGCAGTGTCAACACGGCGTCGCCGACATTAGTGACGAAACAAAACGCGGGTCGTTCCGCGTGCAACAGATCGCTTAGCGCCATTCGCAGAACCTGTTCAGTTGTAACCGAAGCGCTGCGCCAGGGCCTCGACCTGGGACCAGGCCGGATCGTCAGCGTCGATGCGGGCCCGCGCCGATGGCGCCTGGCGCAGTGGCGCAAGGTTGCCGGCCTTCCACGGCAGCGGTGCACCGCGCCGGTAGAACTGGTTGTCGCCGACCGCCTCCGGGGCGCAATGTGCCAACGGGACGGCGTTGTCGGAAAAACTCAGGCCGCAGCGCTGCAAGGCGGCGTCGAGCGTCTCACTCGGCCGGGCCGCGAAGGCTTCGTAGCGAAGCACAACCAGCTCGGCGTCGTCGACCTGCAGCGGCTCCAGGCAGCTCTCCAACAGCGCGAGGGCTTCGGCCACCGTGTCCTTGATCCAGAAGTCCAGATCTGTGCGCAGGTTCGAATCCCGGTGCAGCAGATAGGAGTTCACGACCTCACGCGGATCGCGTAGGACGAACACAATTACGCTTTCGGGAAAGCATCGTCGGAGGATCCCCAGCCGCGTCGCGTACCTCGGGTTTTTCTCGCCCCAGATCGCGCGGGGCTGCGCGATTTCACTCATGACCGCCCGCAGGGCCTGCGCCGGGTCGGCCGATCCCTGCGCGCGCCGACGGTAGTCCTCGTAGACCCCGCGTTCGAGCAGGAAGGCCGCCAAGGTGCCGACAACCGATCCGGCGGACCGGTCGATTTCGATCAGATCGATCTCGTCGAAGATCTTGATGTCTTCGTGGTGGTTGAGGAACTGGGTGACGATGGTCAACCCGGACCTCGGCGCCCCGACGACGAACAGCTGCACGGCTCGACCGTATCCCCTGAACGGTAGCCAGCCGCAGCTGAACGTCGTCTCGCCTAGTCCTCCCCGGTGATCTTCTGCAGCGAATCGACGATTTGGGTCAGCTTTTCGAAGGTCTCCAGTTGGCTGGCTTCGATGCTTGCCGCCGCTTCAGCGGTCGCCCTCATCAGCGCTTCGTTAATGCGCTCCTGCACCGTCTCCGCGCCCAGCCGCAGCAGGCCGTCCTCGATGTTTACCTGCGTCACACACATGTCACCGTTGATGACCACCTCGACGGTCTCGGTTTCGTCCTTGGCGGTGAAGGAGCCGGTGCCCCTCTGCTTCAAGGCGCCCTCGAGGACGTCGCCGAACTTCTTGAACTCGTCCATGACCGCAGTGGCCTGCGGGTGCTCTTGTGGTTGCACGTCAGATCATCCTTTGCGTCGGGGATCGCTAGCCTGCCTGGGCGACTGCCTCCGCCACGACAGACTCTCAGTGTAAGGCGGCGCGCCGCACCCCGAATGCAGTTAAATCCCTGTTCATCTTGGCATCCAACCTCGCCGGGCCGGGACCGTCAGGAGCCGTCCCGCCTACCCGGAAGCGCGGTCAGATAGCGGCTTTCGTCGGGCTGGGAAACCGGCTGGATCGGCAGTTGACGGTGTCGTGGAGTACTGATGACGTTGTTGCGCAGGATTACCCGGTCCACGCCGGAATGCCGGCCCAGATACGTTGTCGCATGCGGCCACGCCACCTTCGACTCCGGCCCGACCTCCGCGCCGATCAGGTCGGCGAATTCCTGGAAATGCGCTGCGAGCGTGACGGTTCCGCCCGCGGCCGCCGCGCGGACGGCGAATTGCATGAACACGCGGGCATCACCCAGGTTGATGCTCGTGTCGACATCGTCGAACGGCATGTAGACCGGATACTTGCTCGACGTTTCGCCTACCAACACGCCCGCCGATCCAATCGGCAGTTGCCAGTGGCGGCCGGAGACGACGGTCTGGCCTTGCAGCGCGGCACGCTGCCCGCCGGATACGCGCGAAAACCCGCGCGGCCTTTTCGGCTTCTTCGCGGTGGTCAGCAGCACCGTGGAACGGGGCGCCATCCCCGCAGCGATGCGGACTCTGGTGATCGTGTGATCTGCGGGCGCCGACCACCACACATCCGGGCCGCCGGGTGCGATGTAGGCGGCGGTGAAGTTGTCCTGCCCCTTGATCTTCGACCACTTCTCCCGCACGAAGCTGATCTCGGTGGCGTGATCGAAATCGTCGAAGCTGCGTTCACATTCGGCATCAACGCCATGGCTGGCCAGCCGGTCGGCGATCCGCGTTGTCGACGCAACCAGGTAGCGGGCGATCCCCGCGGCTCCCTCAGCGCGCCGCCGGGCCGACGCCGAAGCGCGCTGCGGGTCGGCGCGCATCACGATCCAGGTCCGGCGGTACGCCGGCGCCGGATCACGGCCGATCACTTCCCGATACAGGCTCAGCGCCTCGGCGGACGCCGTCTTGCCGACCCGGAAGCCGGCCGATACGACCTCGGCCTCCAAGTCGGGACAGTGCACCGCAAGCAGTTGCTCCAGCAGCCGGGTGTCGACCACGTCGTCGGTGTTCGCCTTCCCGTCGACGACGACCGTCGGCGTGAACGGCCGCGGGATGAGCTCGATGACCGCGATCAGATCCTCGCCTTGCCAGCGCACGGCCACGTGGTCTCCGGGCAGGACGGTGGCACCGACCTCGGGCTCCGAGGGGAGTTCGAGAGACCTTCGGTGCCGGAACAGCCAGGCGAACATCGCCACCACCCAGCCGGTGAGCCGCCGGCCGCGGAAGGTGACGGTCGCGACCAAAGCGCCGACCGCCACCAGCGTGGGGCCGGCCCACTGGTAGCGGGTGCCCATGAACAGCAGGATGCACAGCGGGGCCAGGGCAGCCGCCCACATCACGTGGCCGCTGCTGAACCGGAGTCGTAGTGATCGCATGAGTTTCGTCAGCGCCGTTTCAGGGCTTGCCCGACCAGTGCGGCCAATCCCAGCGCGACGATCAAACCCATGACCCCCATCGTGACATCATCGATCGGCCCGTGATCGGGGCCCGGCACCGGCACCGGGGCTTGAATTGCTTTGACCGGATCCGCGGGTGTCGGCGAGCCTGCGGGGATGTCCCAGGTGAGCGCCGCGACCGCATCGATAATGCCGGCGCCGACGGAGTCGTCGACCCCGCCGCCGGGGTGCCGCGCGGTCGCGGTGATCCGGCGCATGACCTGGGCCGGCGTCAGGTCGGGGAATTTCTGTCGCACCAGCGCCGCCAAACCGGATACGAACGCCGCCGCGAACGAAGTCCCGGCGATCGGCACCGGACCCTCTTTGCCCGACAGCGCGTCCACCGGATCGCCGCCGGGACCGAGCGCGACCACGTTGTCGGCGGCCGCCGCCACGCTCACCCAGGGTCCGTGCATCGAGAACTCGCTCGGTGCCCCGTTTTGCCCGACTCCCCCGACGGTGAGTACGAGCGGCGCGTACCACGCCGGTGTGACGATCGTCTGAACCCCTTGCCAGCCGCGGGGATCGGACGGAATGGCCGCGTCGGGTGGCGGATTCTGTTGGCAATCCCCACCGACGTTGCCGGCCGCGACGACGACCACGGCGCCCTTGACGTTGACCGCGTAGTTGAGGGCACCGCCCAGGGTCGTCTCGTCGACCTGCTTTTTGGCCTTGAAGCAGGCCGCCTCGCTGATGTTGATCACCCCGGCGCCCAGATTCGCGGCGTGCACCACCGCGCGGGCCAGGCTGCGGACGGAGCCCGCGGCCGGGGTGGCGTTCGGGTCGCCTTGGTCGGGTTGGGAATCCTTCGGCTCGAAGGCTTCCGACGTCTGGCGCACCGAGACCAACCGCGCATCGGGCGCGACGCCGACGAACCCGTCGGTCAGCGAGGGACGCCCGGCGATGATGGACGCGGTGAGCGTCCCGTGCGAATCACAGTCGGAGAGCCCGTTGCCGTCCTTGACGACGAAGTCGCCGCCCGGCTCCGCCGGGACACGTGGGGAGGCGTCCACCCCGGTATCGATCACGGCGACGGTGACGCCCGCGCCGGTCGCGAACTTCTGCGCCTGGGTGATGCCGAGGTAGGTATTCGGCCACGGTGCATCGTGGAAATTGGTGCCCGGCAGCGCTAACGGCGCCTTGCAGACGCGCTTCTGTTCGAGCGGCTGATCGGGGCCCGTCACATCGGGTGGAACCGCCGTCGAGTCGATCAACGGTGGCGCAACCGCCACGGCGGGAGGTGCACTGACCATGGCTAGCGTGAACGCCACCGTGATCAGCAAGATACGGTGCACCGCCGGACGCTCCATTCATCAGCCTTGCTTCGCCACCGCATTTCCCCGGTCGCGGGCCTGCGTGCATCTTAAACTTTCCGGCTGCGCCGACAACGCGTTTCCCGCAACGCTGGCCACCGGGCGCCCGGGCCGATCCGCTCGCGACTAGCGCCTGGTCAAAGCACTATCGACACATGCTTTTCCGCACACGCGTCCTTCACGGCCGCAACGACGTCCTGGGTACGTAGCGTTTGCAGATCCTCCACCGTCACCGACCCTTTGTCGACGCGATGCTGTGCGGCCACCCGCGAGTCCCGCAGCCGCTCCGCACGCTCGACGACATTGCGCGCGAACCGACCGTTATGCATGGCGTCGATGCCGTGCTGGCCATCGGGTGCAAGATAGCCACGTAGCGTCGCGCACGCGGCTTTCAGCGCCTCAGCCGTCGCGGGATCGAGAACCGTGGCACGCGGTTTGCCGTAACGGATCGCGATTTCGACCAGCTCGTCGGGCGTGTAGGACTCGAACCGCAGTTTGCGGTTGAACCGGCCCGCCAGACCCGGGTTCACGGTGAGGAATTCGTCGACTTCCTTCTCGTATCCCGCGCCGATGAAGCAGAAGTCGAACCGGTGCACCTCGAGCGCCACCAGCAGCTGGTTGACCGCCTCCATGCCGATCATGTCCGGCCGACCGTCCTGGTGGCGTTCGACCAGCGAATAGAACTCGTCCATGAACAGGATGCGCCCCATTGACCGGTTGATCAGCTCGTTGGTCTTCGGTCCCGATGCGCCAATGTGCTCTCCGCAGAAATCGGCCCGCTTGACTTCGACGATCTCCGGATGCCGCACGATGCCCAGTCCGGCGTAGATCTTTCCCAATGCCTCGGCGGTGGTGGTCTTACCGGTACCGGGCGGTCCGACCAGCAGCATGTGGTTGGTCTGGTTGGCCACCGGCAGGCCCGCCTCGAGACGTAGCGCGCGAACCTCGATCTGGTCTTCCAGTTCCGCGACCGCGCGTTTGACGTCGGCCAATCCGACCTGGTTGTCGAGCAACGCGCGGCCCTCCCGCAGGAGTTCGGTGCGCCGCTCTTGGTGGTCTTCCTCCTGTCGCTGTTGCTCCGACAGCTCGGTGGTCACGTCCCATTTGTTGCTGCGGGAACCGATCGCGTCCTCGTCGGTGACGACCAGCTGTAGCGCGGGGTCCGCCAGCGCTTGCTTGGCAGGCTCGATCAATGCCCCGTTGATCGTCGCTTTGGACAACCAGATCTGCGCCTTGGGTTCCTCGCCGAGCTGGCGATGCGCCATCCCGCGCACATAGGCAAGGTCGGCGGCGATCAATGGGAAGTCGGTGGGATCGACTGCGGTGACCGCGGTTTCGAGGTGTTGTCGCCGCGTCTCGGTCGACCCACCGAACCCGGAGCGCAGCTCGACCCGGTCGGTCCATTCCAGCGCGACCCGCGCCTGACCCAGATGGGCCGCGGCGTGCGCAGCCAGCGTGCAGGTAGCCGCGGTGACGGCCGACATGATGATGGCCTGCGGCGGCAAGATGGCCGCGGCGACCGCGATGACGTCCGGCCATCGTTGGGTGGCGAACATCAGGTAGGACTCGATGTACTGCTTCCACTGGTGGTTCTCCCAGGTGTCCAGCAACGTCGAATCACCCAGCAGCGCTTCGGCTTTCTCGTATTGCCGATCGTCTATGAGGGCGCTCGCCAGCGCCAGGCCGGCATGCGAGGCCTCGGTCACCGAAATCGACAGGTACGGGCCCGCTTTGATCGGCGCCGAAAGGCGCGCCCCGATCCGGTTGGTCTCCCGGTGCAGCCGGCTGCCGTAGCTGTAGAGCTGTTCGACGGTCGACAACGCCTCGTCGCCCGCGGCGATCCGGCCCAGCCACGCGTCGGCCATCGACGGGTCGACTGCGGTTGCCTCCCGAAACCGGGCCGCCGCCGCGGTGACGTCGCTGTCGAGCAACGCCATCGCCGCATCGAAATACTTGCGCGCGGCGGCCGGCGTCGTGCTGCTGGTCATGGGGTATCCACCGCTTCGAGATCAGGGGTTCGCAATGCCATCGGTTCCGACGATACGTATCTGTTCTCGGCGCGGAACAGCTCCACTTCCACCGCATGCAGGTGACCATCGGCCGCGATCACGTCGACCGTCGCCGGACCCGTCTGGGTGATCAACACATTGGCGGTCCCCCGGTACGGCTCGCCTGGGCCACCGATCGAAATGAGGGTGTTCGGTCGCGGCGCCGGCGACATGCTGCCATCGACGACGCTGACCGTGGTGCCCGACACCGGCTTGGGCTGGTCGGTCACGGCGATGTCCGGCATCCGAACACTGGCCCACCGCTGCATGTTTCGAGTGTGCACCGTGATCCGCTCGCCGGCGCCGGCCAGGCGGACGATGAACCGCTTGGCCAGCGCATCCTCCGCGGCGACGTGCACCCGGCTGAACTCCCCGGCATCGTCGAGCGGCAATAGCATGCGATTTCCCCCGGCGACCTTGCCGAGCAACACACCCGACGGTCCGATCGGGACGACGAGCGGGCCGTGCAGTACGCCGCGCCGGATGCCGCGCAACGGCGGCAACGGACCGCACAGACTGGCGGCGACGGCTTGGACCTGCTCACCTCGTAGGGTCCGCAATCGCATGCTCAACGACGCCGTCGGTGGTTGGGCGCTGCGCACGGTCACGGTGGCCGTCGCGGAACCGTCGCTGAAAAGCGTGACGTTCTGCACGATCCCGTCGACGCGCGCCGACCACGCCTCCGCCAGCTTCTCCGACGTGATGTCGCCGGGCCGGTACCAATAGGTCGTCAGCCAACCAGTGTCACCGCGCACCGACCGCCAGCGCCGATTCGAGACGTCGAGCGCAGAGCGGCCCAACCGCCGCTCCATCTCGACGATGTCGGTGGCCGTCGCGACCTTGGCGCGGATGCCGTGCTGGCGCAGGGCCGCACCGATCCGTTGGGCGGCGGCGAGCGTCGCGGTGCCGACCGAGGTACGCCCGCGCAGCGCCTCGACGTTGTCGAGGGCCGAGACCCGCACGATGAGCCAGGTTTCGCGCTGGCCGGCGTAGGGCGGCGTACCGATCAACGTGTCGTACACGCGCGGATAGTCACCGGTATTGCGGCGGCGGGCGCCGGCGGTGACGACGCTGAGCGAATCCAAGGTGAGGCCGAGGCTCTGGTGCAGCAGCGGCATCAGCTCGGTGATGTCGAGGGAGTTGTCGGTGTAGGTCGCGGTCGATCCGGTGAACAACGTTGGGGTGTGGGCTTTCCCGAGTAGCTGGACCGCCGCGACCGCGACGCCGTCCTGGTAGCGGATACCGCCGCCGGCACGGTCATTGGCCACCGTGAGCGGCTCGGTCCACGCGATCGGACGACGGCGCCGCAACCACAGGATCAGCCAGGACCACATCGGCTGGCCCCGCCAGCGGATCACGCCGGCTGCGACGCCGAGCACCAAACCCGCTGCCGCACCGGGGTATCCGCCGACCGCCCATCCGATCAGGGCGGTGACAAAGATGGCGACGATGATCGTCAGCTTCGTGGCGGCCGTCATCGCTCGCGCCGCGCTCGAACGATCAACGAGACCACCGCGATGGCCGCCGCCACCACGCCGGCGAAAACCAATGCCACATTGCGGGCGCGGTGATCCGGTGGCGGGGGCGGGGGCGCCGGATGGACGACACGGCTCGCTGCCGCGGGTGAAAGCCGTTCCCCGGCAGGCACATCGAATGTCAGCGCGGCCACCGGGTCGACCACGCCGTAACCAACCTGGTTGTCGACTCCGCGGGGTGGATTGTGCGCGGTCTGCAGAATCCTGTTGATGATCTGGTGTGCGGACAGTCCCGGATATTTGGCCCGGACCAATGCGGCCACCCCGCTGACGTACGCCGCGGAAAAGCTGGTTCCCCAGAACGGCATGTTCTTCTCGCCCGGCCGGATCGGCGGGTAGGCATTCGCCGGCCCCCCGGTTTCCGGGGACAATCCCATCACCCCGACCCCCGGAGCCGCCGCGGCCACCCAGGGCCCGGCCAGACTCTTGTTGATCGGTGCGCCGGTGTTGTCCACCGCGCCCACCGACAGCACGTAATCGGAGAACCAGGACGGCGACGACACCGTCTTGACTTGATGCCAGTCGCGCGGATCGGACGCGTTGAGCGGATCGAACGTCGGGTTCTGGGCACAGCCGTCTTCGCTGTCATTGCCGGCCGCGGCGACCATGACCGCGTCCTTGACCGTGGCCGCGTACCAGACGGCCGCGCCGATGGCGCCCTGATCCAGCGGGTCTGCCGCCGAAACACAGGCTGTCACACTGATATTGATCACCTTGGCACCCATGTTCGCGGCATGCACGATGGCACTGGCCAGGGTCGCGATGGTGCCGGCCTTCTTGCGTCCTTCAAAATCACCGCCGCCGGGATTGGCCGGCTCGAAGGCCCGCGAGGACTGGCGGATGGAGATGACGGTCGCGTGGGGTGCGACGCCGGCGACGCCATCGGGCGCGCCCGGGGGCGGGGGCGGCACCTCGGGATCGTCGGGCTGGTTGGGCGCGGGGTCCCCCGGCCCGTTCGACGGCGCGTCGGGTGGGGGCGGTGGCGGCGGCGGGGCCACGGTCTGGGTGATCGTCACCGGCGAGGGCGGTGGCGGAGGTGCGGGCGGTGGTGGTGGTCCGCCCGGTGGCGGTGCTCCCGCATCCGTCGGCGGTGGGCCCGCTGGCGGCGGGAAGGCCGGCGCGCTCGGCATCGGCGCAGGCATCGGAATTCC
This sequence comes from Mycobacterium sp. Aquia_213, assembly GCF_026625985.1. Classification (NCBI taxonomy): domain Bacteria; kingdom Bacillati; phylum Actinomycetota; class Actinomycetes; order Mycobacteriales; family Mycobacteriaceae; genus Mycobacterium; species Mycobacterium sp. Aquia_213. Next base: position 35,145 of record NZ_CP113116.1, on the reverse strand, counting down.
TTGCGGCGCAGCGCCGATCAGCGACGCCACGACGGTGCCGTGCGCGTCGCAGTCGCTCAGGCCGTCACCGCCCATGATGTAGTCACCGCCCGCCACCACCGGCAGCCGCCGGCTGGGATTGATGCCGGTGTCGATGACCGCGACCGGCACCCCGTTGCCGGTTGAGTATTGCCAAGCCTTGCTGACGTTGAGCATCGTGAAGCCGGGCGCGGGCAGGGCCACGTTTGGATCGGCGACCGTAATCGTTCGTGCGCAGGCAAAGGCCTGCCGCATCGGCTGATCCGGTGCCGGCTTGCCGTCGGCCGGGACCCGGCCGGGATCGACAACTGGCGGCGGAATCGCGTGTGCTGCAGGAAGACCCGCTATCAAGACGACCAGCAGGCTGGTCAGCGCCAAGGCGGCGACCCGCTGGGTCATTGCGCGAGCGGTGAACGCCGTCTGCGTCATCGCATGCGCACCCAGGTGAACAATCCGCCGATCCATGCGGCCAGCGGCAGGGCCGCGATGATCGCTGCTATCTCCACCCATTCGGCGGTCATCCGCACCAACGGGGTGAATCGGGTGATCGGCACCAGCAGGGCGGCCAGCAGCCCGGCGCCGCCGAACCCGGCCAACACCAGCGCGCCCCAGAGCACCCCGTATCCCGACGAAGTCGGCTCGTGCACGACGTATTTCACGACGCCGACGCACAACGCCGCCGCCGCGCCGCACACCAACGCGATCGCCTGGCGTTTGTCGGCGTATGCCCGCCCGCGGCTGATGAAGATCACCACGAACAGGCCGGCCAGCACGGCGGCCGGCATGCTGCGGTCCTGGCCCGGCATCAGGGTGGCCCACACCGCGACGGGAAGGGTCAGCCCCGCGCCCACGCAGATTCCGGTCAGGACATTGTTGGCGTGGACCGCCGCGAGCGCGATCTGCGCGCCGCGCGGCGTGGTATCGGAATTTGCTTCCTCGTCGGCGCCCTCCTCGACGGGTGACACCGCGTCGGCCGGTAGACCCGCGCTGCGCCGGAACAAGTCGCGCCCGGTGATCGAGCCGAAGTAAGGCGGACGGATCCGTGCGACCCACAGCGCGATCGTCGGGGACATGGTCAGCAGCAGTAGCAGGGCGACCAGCGTGCACATGCCCAGCCATTGCGCCGGTACCGGCCACCACATCCGGGCCGCGGCGGCCGCGCCGCCCAGGCCCAGCACGGTCACCGCGGTCGCCGCCACATTGGCGTGACGCCCCGTCGCAGAGGTGATTCCACAGGTCAGTACCGCACCGGCCAGGGCCCCGATGAACGCGTGCGCAGCCCCGACGTGCCCGGGCGCGCCGGACCCGAGGCTGACCGTGAGCAGCGGCAGCGCGATCCAGCCGAGCCCGTCAACCATGTCGACGCGACCCGGCCACCACCGCCACACCGTGGTCGCAGCACCGGCGATCAGCAGACCGGCCACGCCGGTCACGATGGTGGGCATCAGAGAATCTGTTGAGAATCGTTGGCGCACAGCCAGTCCCACCAACGTTAGGGAGACCATCGCCAGAATCACCAATGCGGTGTGCGCAGCGGTTTCCAGGGTTACCGGCTCAAACAGGGCCTTCCCCACCCGAGCCAAACCGGTGGACAACGACTCGTACTGCGGCTCGAATGATTCGCCGGCTACCGCGGGAACCAGGGTGAGCGTGGCACCGTCTTCGACGCCGAGTTCGTCAAACGTCTTGGTGACATCCAGCCGTACCCCGTTGGCTTTCTGCAGTTCGTATCCAATGCCGGGCTCAAGTCCGGTGAAGCCCCGGCGTTTGAGTTCCTCGTTGAGCAACTCGACGACGTTGTCGATGAAGGCCTCGATCGGGACCGAGGCCGGATACACCTGCGAAACCAGGTGTTCTCCGCATACGACCGCGACCGCACAACGGGCTGGAAACGAAACCTTGCCCACGTACGGGGTCATTAACGCGGCCTGTCCGCATCTGGAATGTATTTGTCGGCCAATGCCGCGGTGATTTCGAAGATGCGCAGGCGGGTTTTCTTCTTCAGCTCGTGCCGGGTATCGATTATCCCGCCTTTTGCGAGGAATGGGTCATACGGCATGAATTCGACCGTCGCACCCGATTGCGCGAAGCGCTCGGTGAGATAAGTACGTGCCTCCCCGTCGTATTTATCTCGACTATCGTTCAGGATGACCATGCTGCGAGACACCAGCTCGTGGTAGCCCATCGATCGCAGCAAGTCGATCGCGCGGGTCACCGGCAACGAGGTGTCGGCCGTGAGGCCGGAAACGAACACCAGGGTGTCGCACGCGTCGAGTACAGCCTTCATCACGGGGTGTTCGAGGTCGTCGGAGGTATCCACCACGATCACGGTGTGGGTGCGGCGCAGCCGCGACAGCACTCCGGAGAACATCGAGGCCACCAGCGGCCGCGGCTGGTCCGAAGCGCGGTTGCCGGCGAGCACGTCGAGCCCAAGGCTGTTCTGCCCCAAGTGTTCCCGGATGTCCGCGTAGCCCTGCACGTCGGTGTCGTTGAGCACCGCCGCGTAATCGCCGGGCGGGGATTCGTCGATCCGCCCGGCCAGCGTGCCGAAGCCGGGGGCGGCGTCGATCGCCACGACATTCTCGGGCCGGCATTCCCGGAACACCGCGCCGATGCAGGCGGTCATCGTGGTCTTGCCGACGCCGCCCTTTCCCGAGACGACGCCGACCACATACTGCTTGCGGATGTGCCGGCGGATGCGCTCCTGCAGTTCCCGATAATGTCTTTCGGACGGCGACTCGCCGAAGTTGATGACATGGCCCGATATCTGGTACAGGAATTTACGCCAGCCCCCGCCGGGTGGAATTTTGCGCGGCGCGACCATATCGGAAATACGTAATGTTCCGGATACTGAATCTTGATTTTGGTAGTTCGCGGCGGGCGCTTCTCGCCGAGTCGGTCCGCCCTGTTCCGGAGAATTGGATGAGCCCGTCCACGGATTCGTCACGGTGCCGATGCTATCATTTTCGCACTACCTTTCGACTACACGACTTTTCGGTACGAATGCCATTCCTGGTCGGCCGGCAACCGCCGCACCATATGGTTGATCGCGGCACCGATGTTGTTCTTGGTTCCCGGGGCGACGATCATCCACTTCTTGGCCCCGGACGAAACTTGTTCGGCAACCACGCGACCTTCCGGCGTATCGATGATCGCCACCGCGCCCGGTTCGAAATGGGTCCGGGTGGGCGAGCCGGTTTCCACACCGGACTGCAGCGCGACGATCGAGGCCTGGGCCGAGCGGCCGGGATCGGTGGCCAGTTTCAGCATGTGCACCTGATCGGCGTCGAGTCCTTGACTACCCAGGAAGTCGTGCAGCGATCGCTGATCGGTGGCGGCGGCACGCAGCGCGTCGGCGTCCAGCGTGACCGGCCGCAAGGGCGCGGGATCATTTGCGCCGCATAGACGTTCGATCTGCGCATTGAGCGCCGCGCTGGCCGTGCCCTCGTTGTTCGCGACGCCCGCGCCGCTGATCCGGACCAGGTCTCCCGATCGCTCGATCGCGACCCACCACTGCGCGAACCTGGCGAGCAGCGCGCGCGCCGGCTCGCCGTCGTCGGCCAGGCGGAAGTGCACCAGCAGCCCGATGTCGCGGCGCGACAGCACGGTCAGCCATTCGACGATCGCGCCGTCGACGGAGTCGGTTTCATCGATGGCCCCGGCGGCACGCAGTTCCGCGGTCACCGGGTGCGCCAGCGCCTTGTGCTTGGGCTCAACGCTGGGCAAATGCGGCCGCAGCCCCATCTCAGGAGCCAGGACCTCGATGCCGGTAAGTACCTGAAGGACCCAGAGGCCGTCTAGAGAGGTGGTCAACACGGTCTCCCCTTAAAGCCAAGTGCGGGGCGCACGCTAGGTGCGCCCCGCAAAGCCGGGACTACCCAAAGAGATTGGGCAGCTGGTTGTCCAGATTGATCGCGGCCTCGTGCACATTGCCCACGGTGTGTCCGTGCAGGCTCACGGTCTGGATCATGTCCTGCAACCCGTGCAGCATCTGCTGTTGGGCGTCGAAGAAGGCCGTGGCTCCGGCGCCCTGGAAGAACTCGGCCAACGACTGGGTGATGTGCAGAACGTCGTCGTGGATTTCCATTAACTGCGCCGCCTGCGATGCGATGTCACCGGTGAGTCCGCTGACGGCGGCGTGGTTGTAAGTGATCTGATCTGACATGTTCGTTATTCCTTACGGTAAATGAAAGTTTCTGGAATTGGCGAAATGCGGGCTTAGGTGGACTGAACCCCGCCGAATACGCCATTGAGACCGTGCGCGGAATCCGCTTCGTGGTGTTCCATCAGCGTCGCCGCCTGGCCGAGGCCGTGCGCCAATCGGTTACCGCCGGTCATGATCTGCTGCAGGTCATGCTGAATTTGGCCCGCCGTGTTCAGCGATGTCGAACCGGCTTGGCCGGTCCACCCGGCGGCGCTGACGATGTTCTCGTGGCCGCTCAGATACTGATTAGCGATTGCTGCCGCCTCTTGCAGTCGCGATTCGATCTTTTGCTTCGAAGCGCGCAGCAGGTCCGGTGTGACAACGGTTGAGCTTGGCATGAGTTTCTCCCTCGATTCCTTAGGCCTCCCCGACCTAGATATGGATAAGAGTGTAGACAGGGATCGGGGTCTGTCACTTCAGTTCTTTTGCCTGCTGCACAGGCGTTGATCTACCCATTCGTGAAAGCAGTAAAACACCACGTCAAAGGCTGCTCGCCCCATCTGCCGATCCGTCACCGTCGGTATCGGATAGACGAACGTCCCACCGCCCGTCGCCGTCGGTGTCCACATAGCCGGTCACGCCGCCCTGATCCGCGCACAGCACCCGGTCGGCCACCCCGTTGCGGTCGATATCCACGAGTCGATCGTCCGGGCTGCCGTGCCCGTCGAAGTCGACCAGCGGACCGCCGGTGTGCTCGACGCCGTCGAGCCCGTACCAGCGCAATCCCCCGCCGCGATCCGCGGCTACCGCCCAGGTTCCCGATCCGTCGTCGGTGAAGTACGCCTCGGGCGTGCCGTCATTGTCCAGGTCGAGCACGGCGTGGTCGGCCAATCCATCGCTGTCGAAATCCGCGAACGCGTCGTCGCGCATTCCGTCATGGTCGAAGTCCAGCCCGATCGATTCGAGGCGACCGTCGTGGTCGAGATCGAGGTCGGGCTGGCCATGCCACATCGTCGCGCCGTCATCAGATCCAATGCAGTAGTCCACGACCTTTTCGACGGGGGTCGACCGCCGGTGGTTCCCGTCCACTGGGTCGTGTCGCTCAGTGCGGTTTGTGAACCCAAGCCGGTGGATCTTTGGTCAGGTCGACATGGCTATCCACGACCCGCATGGTGTCGCGGAGGGCAATCGGCTGGGAGTATTGCAGCACCTGCGCCCGGTAGTTGAAGGTGCCCGAGACACTAACCGTCATGGTGTTGGGGTCCAGGTCATACGTCATGTCCTGGGTGTTCTCGAGATTCTCGAGTTTTGCGGTGTCCTGGTCGACTCCGGGGGGTGGCTGCATCAGACGTGGGCAACTCCCTGGAGGGCAGCACTCCGGTGGCGGGGCTACCCCGTTGAAGCAGCTGCGGAGTTTGGCGTCCACGGCGGCCAAGGATGCCTGGCGCCCCGCATCGTTGAGTGCGACGGCCGGTTGGATACTCGGCCGATTAGCCGCCGGGGCAGTGAGCGCCTCGAGCAGCACCAGTTCCGACGGCGCGGTGATGTCGATGTAGCGATTGGTCGAGCCGACCTGGATGACGCCCGGGAAGACCGAGATGGGGTTGGAGCCGTTGGTCCCTACGCCATAGATTGCAACGGTTTTCATTGCTTCAGCCGCGTTTGGTGGATTATTGACAGTTATCGCAGCGGCGGTGGTGTCGAGCTTCCACTGGCCGTCTTTCTTGTGTGCCCAGATCACGACTTGGGTGGGTGTGACGCCGAATTTCGCGGCCATGACGAGGCGTTGGGCGTCGGATGGGGTGCCCGGTTCCCGGGCTGGGTCGTTGGCGACCTTGATGTCGGTGATCGGCGTGGTCGCCAGTTGTGCGCGCAGCACCTTGTCGCTGAGTAGCTGCGGCGTGGCCGGTTGGTCTCCCGCCACCGACAACGCGGTGCGGGCGTCACCGACCGCGAGCGCCTCCAGGTAATGCTGGCCGGCCAGCCTGGCGGCCTCGCGGTCCTGCTCGGCCCTTTTCGCGGCATCGCCGCCGATGATCTTGCTCGCCGCGAATGCCCCCACTGCTGCGACCACCGCGAGCACGGCCAGCACTGAAAGCACCAGTGCCACAGGTCGTTTGCGGCGGCGCGGCGGTTGGGGACCGGCATTGAACGGCGGCCCCCATGGCGACGGCGGCGGCGGTATGGGTGGACCCGGGTAGCCGGCCGGCGTAAGCGGCGGGTAGTGCGGGCGGGGCGGCAAGATCGGGCGGGTGGCCTCCGTTCCTGCCGCCGCGACGGGCAGGGTTTGTTCGGACGCCGGCGCCGGGGTTGCCGGCGGGAGCGGCGTGTGCCCGGTGGCGACGTGCGACAAATGTTGCGCCAATGCGGCGGCGAATTCTCCGCAACGGTCGAACCGTTCGGCGGGGTTTTTCGCCAGTGCTCGCGCGAAAACCCCATTGGCACTGGCCAGATCCGGCCGTAACCCACTGAGGAGTGGCGCGGGCAACCTCAGGTGAGCGTTGATCACCGCCACCGGGTTGACATGAGGAAACAGCTTGGCGCCGGTCAGCAAAAAATAGGCGGTGGCGGCCAGCGCGTACTGGTCGGCGCGCCCATCGAGCGGCCGGCCCGACAACTGCTCGGGAGCGCAGTAGGGGACGGTGCCCACCGTCATATTGGTCACCGTCAAACCGGTGGTGTCATCGACGGGTCGCGAAATACCGAAGTCACACAACACGATTCGTGGCGGGCTGCCGTCATCGGGCCGACTGATCATGATGTTGCCTGGTTTGATGTCGCGGTGCAGCAGGCCGCGGTGGTGTGCATGGTCCAGTGCCGCGCCGACGGCGGTCACGATCTCCACCACTTCCCCGGCGGGCATCCCGCCCGGGTACTTCTGATCCATCAGCGCGTCGAGGTCGGTCCCGTCCACGTAATCCATGGCGATCCAGAGCCGGCCCTCGAACTCGCCGCGATCCTGCACACCCACGATATGGGGGTGCCACAACCCTGACGCCAGTTCGGCCTCGCGGTTAAACCGTTGCTGGTAGCCGGGATCCGCCGACACCTCGGCACCCAGGATCTTCAATGCTTCAAAACGCGGCAGCCGCGGGTGGCGGACCAAATACACCTCACCCATACCGCCGGCCCCCAGCAGCCGAACCACGGTATAGCCCGCGAACTGCGCCCCCTCGCTTAACGGCATGCGCGCATCTTAGGCTCGTCGAACGACCGTCGACTGATGTTTAACCATGCTTTTCGGTGCGGACGAATATCGGGGGTTCCTTGGTCAGGTCCACGATGCCGAAAAGTGTCTCGGTCACGGTGTTGTCGGGAACGCCGGCGGCGTGACCCTGATAAATGATGGCGCCACCGCCAATCGCGACCACCATCGTGGCGGGGTCGAAGTTGAACGTCGTCTTGGTGAAATCACCGGAGCCCTCGACGGCGATCGTGTGGTTGTCGGGGGTAAGTCGGGGGCACTCCGGGGGTGGTTCGACGCCGTGGTAGCAGTTGTGTGTCCACGTGTCGATCGCCGTCTTGGCGGCTAGGCTGCCCGCGTCGTTGAGTGCGGCCACCGGTTTAATGGTAGGCCGGTCGGTCGCGCCGCCGAGTGCGTCCAGCAGCACCGGCGGCGTCGGCGCCGTGATGTCGACGTAGCGGTTACTGGACGACACCGAGAGTCCACCGGGGAAGACCGCGACCGGTGATGCCCCGTCGGTGGGAACACCCCACAGCGCAACGGCTTTCAGCGATGCGTCCTTGCTGCCGGATGGTCCGACATCGACGGCAACGGTCGCCGTGTCGAGTTTCCATTCGTCGCCCTTGCGGTGCACGGCGACGCGGGCCTGCGACAGCGTCGGGCCGAATCTGGCGGACAGCATCAGATACTGCACCTGCTGCGGGTCGTCGCCTGCGGGCACCGGGGCCGCGGTCGCGGTGATGGCAGTGATAGGGGTCGCCGAGAGCTGAGCGCGCAGCACGTCGCCGGTCGCGAATTGCGTTGTCGCCGGCGGGTTTGCGCTTAAGGCGAGCGCACCCGCCGCGTCACCGCGGGCGAGTGCCTCCAGGTAATGCTGTCCGGCCAGCCGGGCGGCTTCCTGTAGCTGCGGGGCGGTCTGGCCCGCGGCGTCGCCGTGACTGGTCAGTCGAGGGATCGCAACGACGGCACCTACGACCACGGCGGCGATCCCTGCGGCGACCAATGCGGCCGTCCGCAGCCCGCGACGCCGCGCAGGCTGTTGCGGGCCGGCCGCGGCGGGCCAGGCCGGTGGAGCGAATTGCATCGGCGGGGCGTGCGTCGGCGGCGGCATCGGGGCCGGCCGAGTGAGCTCGGTGGGCGGGGAATGGTGCAGCTGGCGGGTCAGCGCGTCGGCGAAATCGCCGCAACGGGCGAATCGTTCGGCGGGGTTCTTGGCCAGCGCCCGCGCGAAAACCGAATCAGCAGTTGCCAGATCGGGTCGCAGCCGACCGGGCAGAGGCGGCGGCGCAGTCAAATGAGCGCTGATTACCGCGACCGGACTGGGACCCGAAAACAGCTTGGCACCGGTCAGCAAGAAGTAGGCCGTCGCGGCCAGCGCGTACTGGTCGGCGCGCCCATCGATAGGGCTACCCAGCAACTGTTCGGGAGCACTGTAATCGACCGTCCCGACCGTCGCATTGGTCACCGTCAGGCCGGTGGTGTCCTCGACCGGGCGGGCAATACCGAAGTCGCTCAACATGATTCGTGGCGGGCTGCCGTCGTCGGGCCGACTGATCATGATGTTGCCCGGTTTCACGTCCCGGTGCAGCAAGCCGCGGTGATGCGCGTGGTCCAAGGCCGCACCCACTGCGCTCACGATCGCCACCACCTCGCCGGCCGGCATTCCGCCCCGGTACTGCTGGTCCATCAGCGCACGGACATCGGGGCCGTTGACATAGTCCATGGCGATCCACAACTGGCCCTCGAACTCACCGCGGTCGTGCACTCCGACGATGTGGGGGTGCCACAGGCTGCCCGCCAGTTCGGCCTCGCGGTTGAACCGTTGCTGATAATCGGGATCCGCCGACACGTCGGCCCGCAAGATCTTCAAAGCTTCAAGACGCGGCAGCCGCGGGTGGCGCACCGCATAGACCTCGCCCATACCGCCGACCCCAAGCGGTCGCACCACGGTATAGCCCGCGAATTGCGCCCCCTCCCCTAACGGCATTTGCAAATCCTAAGACTCATCGGCGCCCCGCCATGGCCCAATGCCGTGGACTGTCCCCGCGTTCCCCGGTGATTGCTGCGAATTTGCAGTTTGCCACGCATGGCGCATCTACCATTTTGTCCATGCTGTTAGCGGTCGGCCAGGAGTTTGCCGGATACCGGATATTGCGGATACTCGGCTCCGGCGCGATGGGCACGGTGTACTTGGCGCAGCATCCTCGGCTACCTCGCCACGACGCGGTGAAGGTGCTGTCGGCGGAATTGACCGCCGACCCGGGGTTTCGGGCTCGGTTCCTACGCGAGGCCGACATTGGGGCGAGCCTGTCGCATCCCAATATCGTCGGCATCCACGACCGCGGCGAATACCACGGCCAGTTTTGGATCTCGATGGACTATGTCGAAGGCACCGATGTGGCCCGGCTGTTGCACGACCACTACCCCGGCGGGATGCCCAGCGGCGAAGTGTTGCCGATCATCACCGGAGTCGCCTCGGCGCTGGACTATGCGCATCGGCGCGGCCTGCTACACCGCGACGTCAAACCGGGCAACATCCTGCTGGCAGAACCCGATTCGGAGTCGCGCCGGACCTTTCTGAGCGACTTCGGTATCGCGCGCCGCGTCGATGACACCGCGGGGCTGACCGCGACCAGCATTGCGGTGGGCACGGTGGCCTATGCGGCACCTGAGCAGTTGATGGGTGAGCCCGTCGATGCCCGTGCCGACCAATACGCCCTGGCAGGCACGGCGTTTCACATGCTCGTCGGAGCTCCCCCGTATGACTTTTCCAGCGCGGCAGTGGTGATCACCAAACACGTGATGGGCCCACCACCACCGATTGGCGAACGCCGCCCGGAATTGGCGGGCCTGGACCCGGTCTTCGCCAGGGCGATGGCCAAGGCGCCCGCCGACCGGTTCGCCAGCTGCCAAGACTTCGCCCGCGAGCTACACGCCCGGCTGACCGCAGCCCCCTCCGACCTGCAACACACCCAATTCGCCCCCACCATGGCCGCGTACGCCCTGCAAAGACCGCCATCGGCGGCGCAAGCACTGCCGGCGAAACCCCCCGGCACACGAATTTGGCGGCGCCCCAAGGTATTGATTCCCGCACTGCTGGTGATCGCGTTGTTAATCGGGGGCGGTGCCTTCGCGGCAGTCACGATCTCCGCACGCGGCGGCGAGCAACCCAAGCCGGTCGCTGCCGCACTGCCCAACAATGGTCCATTCACCGGCATGTACACCGCCAACTTCGGCCCCGGCATGGACTTCGACGGCAAGCCGGTTGCGAACAAACCTCCGGTAACCGAAACGTGGGCCGTCCGCTCGGCGTGCCGTCCAACCGGCTGTGCCGCGCACGCGTCCCGTCGAAGCGGGAACTACATCCTGTCTTCGGCGCTGGTGTTCGACGATGTCGACGGCCGGTGGTTGGCCGTCGGTACCGGCCCCTATGGCTGCCTTGGCATCACCGCCGACACCTGGGAGGTGTTCAACCTGCAACCACGTCCCGACGGCACTCTGTCGGGCGAGTACAGCTGGGCCGCCGGCAACAACTGCAGCGGCAAACGAACCGTCACCTTCACCCGCGGTGCAGACGTCGACATCAACAGCCTCCCCGACCCGACCGCCCTGCCGCCGCGGGTGGTGTCCCCGGCAGAAGCGCTAGACGGCCGCTATCACGAGACCCGGAACTACTCCAACGGGTCCAAACCAACAGAGGTCGACTGGACCGTCCGTACCGACTGTCTTCGCTCCGGTGCTGGATGCATGAGCTATTTCCATTCACCTCCCAACCAGTCCCGGGTGTTGATCTTCGGCGACGGGGGTTGGGTGTGGTCGCGCGACTTCGACGGCAAGTGTGAACAGGGCGGCGGCCCGCTGCATATCAAGGCCAGCGCACGGTATCCGCTCCCGCAACCCCCGCAGAATCCGATCACGTTGCTCATCGGGCACGGTCACCACGAACAGACGGGATCCTGCCCCCTCAGCGTGGATATCGACGACAGATTTGTGCGCACCGGCAATTAGCGCCGGGGCATTCCGCTACGCGTCACCCCGCGTCTGCCACCAGGCCAGCAGCTCCGCGGTGGCCTCTTCGTCGGTCAACGGGCCGCGGTCCAGCCGCAGCTCCTTGAGGAACCGCCACGCCTCACCGACCTGCGGCCCGGCCGGGATGTCGAGCAGCTCCATGATCCGGTTTCCGTCCAGATCGGGGCGCACCCGCGCCAGATCCTCCTGGGCCGCCAGCTCGGCGATACGCGCCTCCAGGCGGTCGTAGTTGGCCTGCAGCCGGGCGGCCCGGCGCTTGTTGCGGGTCGTGCAGTCGGCGCGCACCAGCTTGTGCAGCCGCGCAAGGAGCGGGCCGGCGTCGGTGACGTAGCGGCGTACCGCGGAGTCGGTCCACTTGCCGTCGCCGTAGCCGTGGAACCGCAGATGCAGATACACCAAGTTGGAGATGTCGTCGACCATCTGCTTGGAGAACTTGAGCGCCCGCAGCCGCTTGCGGGTCATCTTGGCGCCGACGACCTCGTGGTGGTGAAAGCTCACGCCGCCGTTGTCCTCGTGGCGTCGGGTGGCGGGCTTGCCGATGTCGTGCAGCAGCGCCGCCCAGCGCAGCACCAAATCCGGGCCGTCGTCTTCCAGCGCGACGGCTTGGCGCAGCACCGTCAGCGAGTGCTGGTAGACGTCCTTGTGCTGGTGGTGTTCGTCGATGGCCATCTGCATGCCGCCGACTTCGGGCAGCACTACCTCACCCATTCCGGTCTGCACCAGCAAGTCGATCCCGGCGACCGGGTCCGCGCCAAGGAGCAACTTGTCCAGCTCGGCGGCCACCCGTTCGGCGCTGATCCGGGCCAGCTGCGGGGCCATCTCCTCGATCGCCGTCCGCACCCGCGCGGCGACGGTGAACCCGAGCTGCGAGACGAACCGCGCGGCGCGCAGCATTCGCAGCGGGTCGTCGCCGAAGGACACCGAGGGCGCCGCCGGGGTGTCCAGCACCCGGGCCTTGAGCGCCGCCAAACCGCCTAGAGGATCAAGGAATTCGCCCGGCCCGGCCGACGTGATGCGCACGGCCATCGCGTTCACGGTGAAGTCCCGGCGCACCAAGTCGTCTTCGAGTCGGTCGCCGAACTTCACCTCGGGATTGCGCGACACCTGGTCGTAGCTGTCGGCGCGGAACGTGGTGATTTCCAGCCGGTGCTCGTCCTTGCCAACGCCCACGGTGCCGAATTCGATGCCGGTCTCCCAGACCGCGTCGGCCCACCCCCGCACGATCTGCTGCACCTGTTCGGGCCGGGCGTCGGTGGTGAAGTCCAGATCGGGACTCAACCGGCCCAGCAGCGCATCGCGCACCGACCCGCCCACCAGATACAAGTCGTGCCCGGCGGTCTCGAACAAGGAGCCCAGTCCGCTCAGCACCTCGTGGTGCTCTCTGAGAGAGACGAGAGCCGACGCGAGCAGCTCAACATCGTCAGCGGGTTCGGACACGTTCGATCAATCTAGTCGAGCGCGGGCCGTCGTCGCGCCCGCACCAGCGGCGAGTGTGTCCGGAAGAACAGCTCGTGCCAGCTACTATCGCTTGGGTGTCGGATGGCGAACAAGCCAAACCACGTCGACGTCGGGGGCGTCGTCGCGGTCGCGGCGGTGGCGGCGCGTCGGAAAACGACGCCGAAGCCAAAGTGACCGCCGACTCGACGGCGGGCAACGGGCGCCGACCGCGCGCGCCCCGCCGGGTGCCGGAGCGGTTGCGCACCGTGCACGAGACTTCCGCGGGCGGCCTGGTCATCGACGGCATCGACGGCCCGCTCGACACCCAGGTCGCGGCCCTGATCGGGCGCATCGATCGGCGCGGACGCATGCTGTGGTCGCTGCCCAAGGGCCACATCGAGCTGGGCGAGACCGCCGAGCAGACCGCTATTCGCGAGGTTGCCGAGGAAACCGGCATTCGCGGCAGCGTGCTGGCCGCGCTGGGGCGCATCGACTACTGGTTCGTCACCGATGGCCGCCGGGTGCACAAAACCGTGCACCACTATTTGATGCGCTTCTCCGGTGGCGAGCTGTCCGACGAAGACCTCGAAGTCGCCGAGGTGGCGTGGGTGCCGATGCAGGAGCTGCCGTCCCGATTGGCCTACGCCGACGAACGTCGCCTCGCCGAGGTCGCCAACGAGCTGATCGGAAAGCTGCAAACCGACGGGCCCGCCGCTCTTCCGCCGCTGCCGCCCAGCGCGCCCCGGCGCAACCCGCAGACGCATTCCCGAACCCGTCATTCCGACAAGCCGCGCGGTCGTAAGAACGGTCACGGGCCGGGGCCGTGACCGCTTCGCGACTCTGCTGGGCCGGTCTGTCGCGCCTCGCCGTCGTGATGGGCATCGTGGCCGTGCTGACCGGGCCCATCGGCACGCCTCGCGCGTCGGCCGACGAGCCCGGATCGACGCCGTTCGTCCGTGTCCGCATCGATCAGGTGACCCCGGACGTCGTCACCACGACGAGCCCGCCGGTCGTCACGGTCAGCGGAATGGTGACCAACATCGGTGACCGCCCGGTCCGCGACGTGATGGTCCGGCTCGAACACGCCGCCGCGGTCACCGCGTCCGCGGGCCTGCGCACCGCCCTGGACGGCGCCACCGATCAGTACCAGCCGGCCGCCGACTTCCTCACGGTGGCACCCGAACTACAGCGCGGCCAAGAGGTCGGCTTCACGCTGTCCGCGCCGCTGCGCTCACTGGCCAAGTCGTCGCTCGGGATCAACCAGCCCGGGATCTATCCCCTGCTGGTCAACGCGAACGGCACGCCCGACTACGGCGCCCCCGCGCGGCTGGACAACGCGCGGTTCCTGCTGCCGGTGATCGGGGTGCCGCCCGACCGCGCCGATGCCCTGGAATCCGCGGTGGCGCCGGATACCTCGAAGCCCGTGTGGGTCACGATGCTGTGGCCGCTGGCCGACCGGCCCCGGTTATCCCCGGGTCAACCCGGCGGCACCATCGGAGTCCGGCTGGTCGACGACGACCTGGCGACCTCACTGGCCACCGGCGGCCGGCTGGACATCCTGCTGTCCGCGGCCGAGGTCGCGACCAGCCACGACGTCGACCCCGACGGCGCGGTGGGCCGGGCGCTATGCCTGGCCATCGACCCGGATCTGCTGGTCACCGTCAACGCGATGACGGCCGGCTACGTCGTGTCCAACTCCCCCGACGGGCCCGCACAACAACCGGGCACCCCGACACACCCGGGCAATGGGCAAACCGCCGCGACCGGCTGGCTGAACCGGTTGCGCGCGCTGGGCAAGCGCACCTGCGTCGCGCCGCTGCCCTACGCGCAGGCCGACCTGGACGCCTTGCAACGCGTCAACGATCCGGGGCTCAGCTCGATTGCCACCACCACCGTCGGCGACATCGTCGACCACATCCTGGACGTCGCGTCGACCCGCGGTGCCACCCTGCTGCCCGACGGCCCGCTGACCCGTGGCGCGGTCGATCTGCTCAGCGCCAACAACAGCACTGTCGCGGTCGCTGCCGGCGACCTGGTCGCCCCGGACTCACCGGCGGCGTCCGGAGCCGACGGCGTCGACACCGCACCCCGACGGCTGTCCCCGCAGGTGGTCGTTGCGCCGTTTGATCCGGCCGTCGGTGCGGCACTGGCCGGGGCGGGCAACAGCCCCAGCGTTCCCACCTATCTGGATCCCTCGCTGACGGTCCGGCTCGCGCATGACTCGAACACCGCGCGCCGGCAGGACGCCCTGGGCTCGATGTTCTGGCATGCCCTGGATCGAGACGCCCCGCCGCGCACGCAGATCCTGGTCCCGCCGGCGACGTGGAACCTGCAGGCCGACGACGCGCAGGTCATCCTGACGGCGCTGGCCACCACGATCCGGTCCGGTTTGGGGGTGCCCCGGCCGCTGCCGGCGGTGATCGCCGAGGCCGCGGCCCGCACCGAGCCGCCGCAGCCGCTGGACGTCGAAGACCCGGAACGCGGCCGCTTCGGTGAGAACGTCATCGCCGACATCAACGGCCAGACCGGCCGGCTGTGGAAACTGACGTCGGCGTTGAGCACCGACGAGCGCACCGGCCTGACCGGCGTCCAGTACACCGCGCCGTTGCGCGAAGACATGCTGCGCTCGCTGAGCCAGTCGGAACCACCCGATACCCGCAACGGGCTGGCCCAGCAGCGGCTCGCGGTCGTCGGCAACACGATCAACGACTTGTTCGGCGCGGTGACGATCGTCAACCCCGGCGGCTCCTACACCCTGGCCACCGAGCACAGTCCCCTGCCGCTGGCCCTGCACAACGGCCTCGCCGTGCCGATCAACGTCCGCCTGCAGGTCGACGCCCCGCCCGGGATGACCGTGACCGACGTCGGCCAGATCGAATTGCCGCCCGGCTACCTGCCGCTGCGGGTGCCGATCGAGGTGAACTTCACCCAGCGCGTCGCGATCGACGTGACGCTGCGAACCCCGGACGGCACCCGGCTGGGCGATCCGGTGCGCATGTCGGTGCACTCCAACGCCTACGGCAAGGTGCTGTTCGCGATCACGCTGACCGCGGCCGCGGTGCTCGTGCTGCTCGCCGGGCGACGGCTGTGGCACCGGTTCCGCGGCCAGCCCGACCGCGCCGACCTGGACCGCCCCGACCCGCCCCATCACCATCCCGCCGACGCAGGGCGTGAGGTCGGCGACCGCGTCGACGAAGAGCACCGCGTATGAAACCCGCCTACCGGCGGTCCCATCCACAGCAACCGCCGCAGCGGAACCAACCGCCAATCCCGCAGCGACCGCCCGGGCCGCCGGCACCGGGCCGGATTCCGCCGCCGACGGGACACATTCCCCTGGGCCCCCCGGGCCCCGCCCTGCCCACGCGGCGCGTGGAACTGTCCGACGCCGCGCTGGTGTCGCGGTCGTGGGCGATGGCGCTCGCGACGCTGGTCAGCCGGATCACCGGATTCGCCCGCATCGTGCTGCTGGCCGCGATCCTGGGCGCCGCGCTGTCCAGCGCCTTCTCGGTGGCCAATCAGCTGCCGAACCTGGTCGCCGCGCTGGTGCTGGAGGCGACCTTCACCGCGATCTTCGTGCCGGTGCTGGCCCGGGCCGAGCAGAGCGACCCCGACGGCGGCGCCGCGTTCGTCCGGCGCCTGGTCACCGTCACCACCACGCTGCTGGTGTTCGCCACCGTCGTGTCCGTGGTGGCCGCGCCGCTGCTGGTGCGACTGATGCTGGGCCGCAGCCCGCAGGTCAACGAGCCGCTGACCACCGCGTTCGCCTACCTGCTGCTGCCGCAGGTGCTTGCCTACGGCCTCACGTCGGTGTTCATGGCAATCCTGAACACCCGCAACGTGTTCGGGCCGACGGCCTGGTCCCCGGTCGTCAACAACGTCGTCGCCCTGGTGACCCTGGCGGTGTATCTGATCGTCCCCGGTGAGTTGTCGGTCGATCCCGTCCGGATGGGCAACACCAAGCTGCTGGTGCTCGGCATCGGCACCACGTTGGGCGTGTACGCCCAGACCGCGGTGCTGCTGGCCGCGCTGCGCCGCGAGCGCATCAGCCTGCGCCCGCTGTGGGGAATCGACGCGCGGCTCAAGCGCTTCGGCGCGATGGCCGTCGCGATGGTGCTCTATGTGCTGATCAGCCAGCTCGGCCTGGTGGTGGGAAACCAAATCGCCAGTACCGCAGCGGCTTCCGGCCCCGCGATCTACAACTACACCTGGCTGGTGCTGATGCTGCCGTTCGGCATGATCGGCGTGACAGTGCTGACCGTGGTGATGCCGCGACTGAGCCGCAACGCGGCGGCCAGCGACACCAAGGCCGTGCTCGCCGACCTGTCGCTGGCCACCCGGCTGACGTTGATCACGCTGATTCCGATCGTGGCGTTCATGACCGTCGGCGGGCCCGCGATCGGTAGCGCGTTGTTCGCCTACGGTCACTTCGGCGGGGTCGACGCCGGCTACCTGGGCGCCGCGATCGCCCTGTCGGCGTTCACGTTGATTCCCTACGGCCTGGTGCTGCTGCAGCTGCGGGTGTTCTACGCGCGCGAGCAGCCCTGGACGCCGCTCGTGATCATCCTCGTCATCACGGCCGTCAAGATCGCCGGCTCGGTGCTCGCACCACACCTGACCAGTGACCCTCCGCTGGTGGCCGGATACCTCGGGCTGGCCAACGGGCTGGGGTTCTTGGCCGGCGCCCTGGTGGGCTACTACCTGCTGCGGCGCACCCTGTTGCCGGCCGGCGGCCAGCTGGTCGGGGTCGGGGTGGTACGGACGGTGCTGGTGACGCTCGTCGCGTCGATGCTCGCCGGCCTGATCGCCCACGTCGCCGACCGGCTGCTGGGGCTGGCCGCGTTGACCGCACACGGTGGCGCCGGCGGTTCGCTGCTGCGGCTGTTGGTGCTGGGCTGCATCATGCTGCCGATCATCGTTGCGGTCATGGTTGGTGCGCGGGTCCCGGAGGCGGTCGCGGCGATGGCGGCAGTGCGGCGCCGGATCGGTGGCCGCGGTGCCGGCCCGAGCGCGGCGTCGGCTGCTGTGCCACAGGGATCGTCCCGGCGGGGCCCGGTCACGTACCCTGAGCAGAGGAATTTGTCCCCGCCGGGGGTTGATGCGGTCCAGGAGCCGATCCGGCGCAGGCCTCCGGATCGGGCAGGTGACGCCCGGCTAGCGAAAGGACCGGAGGTGACCGACCGCCCCGTGGAGAGCGCCGCATCCGGCCCTGGATCCGGTTTGGGTTCAGGCGGCGAACGACCCTCCCCGCCAGCAAGGCCGGCTGCCGACGATTTCCAGCCCGACATTCCCCCCGAGCGCAGGCCCGAGCCGTCGGGCCCGCTTCCGTCGAGCCCGCTTCCGCCGGAGCCGCGCAACGGCGATTTCGGTCGCGAACGTGCGGCGGAATCGTCGGGCGACGATGTCCACTTGGTGCCCGGGGCCCGGATCAACGGTGGCCGGTATCGACTGCTGGTCTTCCACGGCGGTGCGCCGCCCTTGCAGTTCTGGCAGGCACTCGACACCGCACTCGACCGCCAGGTGGCGCTCACGTTCGTCGACCCGGATGGCGCCCTGCCCGAGGACGTCCTGCAGGAGATCCTGTCGCGCACCTTGCGGCTCAGCCGGATCGACAAGGGCGGCATCGCGCGCGTGCTCGACGTGGTCCGGTCGGATCACGGTGGCCTGGTCGTCGCGGAGTGGATCCGCGGCGGCTCGCTGCAGGAAGTGGCCGACACCGCGCCCTCACCCGTCGGGGCCGTGCGGGCGATGCAGTCGCTGGCCGGTGCCGCCGACGCCGCGCACCGCGCCGGAGTCGCCCTGTCGATCGACCACCCCAGCCGGATTCGGATCAGCATTGACGGCAACGTCGTCCTCGCCTATCCGGCAACCATGCCCGACGCCAACCCGGAGGATGACATCCGCGGGATCGGCGCCACGCTGTATGCCCTGCTGGTCAACCGTTGGCCGCTGCCGGAGTTCGGGGTGCGCAGCGGGCTCGCACCGGCCGAGCGGGATGGATCGGGCCTTCCCGTCGAACCCAACTCCATCGATCCCGACATTCCCTTCCAGATCTCTGCGGTGGCCGTCCGCGCCGCGCAGGAGGATGGCGGGATCCGTAGTGCTTCAACGCTTGTGAACCTGTTGCAACAGGCCACCGCGGTGGCCGACCGCACCGAGGTGCTGGGTCCGATCGACGATTCACCGCCGCCCGAGGCTGCGCGCGCGAGCGGCAGAGAGTACGGGACGATGGTGCGCCGACGCCGCAACCTGGCGATCGGCGGCGCCGCGGCACTCGCGATCATCGTGGTCGCGTTGTTAGTGCTCGCGTCGATCGTGAGCAAGATCTTCGGCAATGTCGGCGGCGGCCTCAACAAGGACGAGCTCGGACTCAACGGGCCGAGTTCGTCGAGTACGTCGTCGGCGAATCCCGCAGCCGCGGGCAGCATCGTCAAACCCACTCGGGCCTCGGTCTTCTCCCCCGATGGCGAACCCGACAATCCGGGCACGGCCGGGCAGGCCATCGACGGCGACCCGACTACCGCCTGGGCAACCGAGGTCTATACCGATGCCGTCCCGTTCCCCAACTTCAAGCAAGGTGAAGGGCTGATACTGCAGCTGCCGAAACCCACCGTGGTCGGCCAGGTCAGCATCGATACGCCGAGCACCGGCACCAAGGTTGAGATTCGTGCCGCGTCGACGGCGTCGCCGTCGAAGCTCGAGGACACCACCGTGCTGGCCCCGGCGTTCACGCTCAAGCCGGGTCATAACGTCATCCCGGTCAAGGCCGGCGCCCCGACGTCCGATCTGCTGGTGTGGATCTCCACCCTGGGAACCACCAGCGGTAAGAGCCAGGCCGGCTTCTCGGAGATCACCGTTCAAGCCGCGTCCTGACACTCACAACCGCGCCCTCGAGTGAAGTGCCGCACGACAACCGATTGGTTACTGTCCGGCCGTGGGCTTCGGGGGGTACATCCAGCAGGAACGCAGTGATGCCGAGCTGCTGGCCGCCCATGTCGCCGGCGACCGCTATGCCTTCGGCGAGTTGTTCGGTCGCCACCGGCGCCAGCTGCACCGCCTGGCCCGGCTGACCACCCGCACGCCCGAGGACGCCGAAGACGCCCTGCAGGACGCCATGCTGTCGGCCCACCGGGGTGCCGGCTCGTTTCGGTACGACGCCGCGGTCGGTAGCTGGCTGCACCGGATCGTGGTCAACGCCTGCCTGGATCGGCTGCGGCGCACCAAATCTCACCGGACCACGCCGCTCGAGGACGTCTATCCGGTGCCCGATCGCACGGTTCACGTCGAAACGGCCATCGTGGTGCAACGCGCGCTGATGCGGCTTCCCCTCGAGCAGCGCGCGACGATCGTGGCGGTCGACATGCAGGGCTACTCGATCGCCGACACCGCCGCGCTGCTGGGCGTCGCCGAGGGCACGGTCAAGAGCCGATGCGCCCGCGCCCGGGTGCGACTCGCCCACCTGCTCGGCTATCTCGACGCCGGCGCCCACGCCACCCCCGACCATCCCGCCGGCCAGCGTTAGCGGGCCGGGCGCGACCGTCGGGGGTGGCATGACGGACACTGGGGCGGATGGGCGAAGCGGAGAACGAGCCGGCGGATCACGACCCGGATCCTTCGAATGCGGGTGCGGACCCGCCGCCGACGGTCGAGTCGCTCGCCGACCTGCAGGCCGGTCTGCTGGACAGCGAAGCTGCCGCTCGGTTGCGTAGGCAAGTCCGCGAAGATCCAGCAGCCGAAGGGGTGCTGCGTGCTTTGAATCAGGTGCGTCGCGACGTCGCCGCCGTCGCCGCGGATCCGGACTCGGCCCCCGAACCACCGGCCGAGGTGACCGACCGAATCTCCGCGGCACTACGGTCGGGGGGCCCCGGCGGCGCTGCGGGCGTGGCCACCCATTCCGTGCGCCCGCACATCCGCCCCGCCCGGGTTGCCGCCGGCGTGGCCGGTGTCGGCGCGGTGCTCGCCGCGATCGGTTTCGGCACGGCGGCACTGCTCAACGAGCCCGCACCCGCGCCGAGTACACCGACCACCGCTATGCACATCACGGTGTCGACACCGCCGATGGCGATCCCGCTGTCGGCGGCCGAGATCGTCGGCCTGGTCGGCCGTGCTCCCGATTACGGTGCACTCGGCGACCCGGCCCGGCGTGCCTCCTGCCTCGGCGGTCTCGGCTATCCAGCGGCCACGCAGATACTCGGCGCGCGGCCGATCGAGATCAACGCCCGCCCCGGCGTGCTGCTGGTGCTGCCCGCCGACAGTCCGGCCGACCTGGCGGTCTTCGCGGTCGCGCTGAACTGCAGTGCCGCCGATACGGGGCTGTTGGCCAGCACCCAGATCCCGCGCCCTTAAGGTGGTGCCACGTGTTGTGCGACACGACGGGGAACACCCCCGCCTACGCTGGCGTTCGACACAATTGAAGAAATCTGTATCGGAAAGGCACGCATGACCGACTCCGCTCATGACACAGTCCACGACGTCATCGTCATCGGATCCGGTCCGGCTGGGTACACCGCTGCCCTTTACGCGGCGCGCGCACAGCTGGCACCGGTGGTCTTCGAAGGTACGTCGTTCGGTGGCGCCCTGATGACCACAACAGAGGTGGAGAACTACCCCGGCTTCCGCGACGGCATCACCGGCCCGGAGCTGATGGACCAGATGCGCGAGCAGGCGTTGCGCTTCGGGGCGGACCTGCGGATGGAAGACGTCGAATCCGTTTCGCTGGACGGGCCGGTCAAGTCGGTCGTCACGGCCGAAGGTGAGACCGTCAAGGCCCGGGCCGTCATCCTGGCCATGGGCGCAGCGGCGCGCTACCTGCAGGTACCCGGCGAGCAGGAGTTGCTGGGCCGTGGGGTGAGCTCATGTGCCACCTGCGACGGGTTCTTCTTCCGCGACCAGGACATCGCCGTCATCGGCGGCGGTGACTCCGCGATGGAAGAGGCGACATTCTTGACCCGCTTCGCACGAAGCGTGACGCTGGTGCACCGCCGCGACGAATTCCGGGCATCGAAGATCATGCTCGAGCGCGCGCGCACCAACGACAAGATCAAATTCATGACCAACCAGACCGTGGTCTCGGTCGACGGCGAGACAACGGTGACCGGATTACGGTTGCGCGACAATGCAACTGGCGAAGAAACCACGTTGCCGGTCACGGGTGTGTTCGTCGCGATTGGCCACGATCCCCGGTCGGCTCTGGTGCGCGACGTCGTCGACGTCGACGCCGAGGGCTACGTACTTGTCCAGGGCCGCACCACATACACCTCACTGGAGGGCGTCTTTGCGGCCGGCGACCTGGTAGACCACACCTACCGCCAAGCGGTCACCGCCGCGGGCAGCGGCTGTGCGGCGGCCATTGACGCCGAGCGGTGGTTGGCCGACCACGAAGAGTCAGAAGTCGCCGGCAAAACGTCGGCGACCGGAAATGCGGACAACACCGATCTGATTGGAGCACCACGATGAGCGACGCCGAAAAAGCCGGGGCCACAAAGGAAGTCTCTGACGCTTCCTTCTCCGCGGACGTACTGTCCAGCAATAAGCCTGTGCTGGTTGACTTTTGGGCGACGTGGTGCGGACCATGCAAGATGGTCGCGCCCGTTCTCGAGGAGATCGCGGCCGAGCGGTCCGATCAGTTGACCGTCGCCAAGCTCGATGTCGACGCAAACCCCGAGACGGCGCGTGACTTCCAGGTGGTATCGATCCCGACGATGATCCTGTTCAAGGACGGCCAGCCGGTAAAGCGAATCGTGGGTGCGAAGGGCAAGGCGGCGCTGCTGCGCGAGCTTTCCGACGCGGTCCCCAACCTCACCTGAGCGCATAGCCGCTTTGCGGCGTTGCCTCGCCGTTTAGCCTGGGGTTTTCCCGAAATCGAGAAGGATCTGCGACAATACCGATTAGCTGTAATGGGTTTGTGAGCCTGTCAGTGTGTCCCGGAGGGCCCTTGGTATGTCGAGTCCGCGCCGCGAAAACGGCGACGCTCTGCGCTGTGGTGACCGCAGCGCAGCTGTGACCGAAATCCGGGCCTCGCTTGCTGCACTAGGGCTATTGGACAGCGTCGACGAAGAGTTGACCACGGGCCGCCATGTCGCCCTTGACGTCTTCGATGACCAGCTCGACCAGGCCGTCCGCGCGTTTCAGCAGCATCGCGGCCTGCTCGTCGACGGCATCGTCGGCGAGGCGACTTACCGCGCGTTGAAAGAGGCTTCCTACCGGCTCGGCGCGCGCACGCTGTACCACCAATTCGGCGCTCCCCTCTACGGGGACGACGTCGCGACGTTGCAGGCTCGGCTACAAGACCTCGGTTTCTACACGGGCCTGGTCGACGGACATTTCGGCTTGCAGACGCACAACGCCTTGATGTCCTACCAACGCGAGTACGGGATGGCTGCCGACGGCATCTGCGGCCCGGAGACCTTGCGCTCCTTATACTTTCTGAGTTCACGGGTCAGCGGGGGTTCGCCTCACGCTATTCGTGAAGAAGAGCTGGTGCGCCGCTCGGGCCCTCGGCTTTCGGGCAAGCGGATCATCATCGATCCGGGCCGCGGCGGCGACGACCACGGTCTGATCGTGCACGGGCCGGCCGGCCCGGTCGCCGAAGCAGATATCTTGTGGGACTTGGCCAGTCGGCTGGAGGGCCGGATGACTGCGATCGGCATGGAGACCTTCCTGTCCCGGCCGACCAACCGCAGCCCCTCGGACGCCGAACGTGCCGCGACGGCCAACAACGTCGGTGCCGACCTGATGATCAGCCTGCGCTGCGAAGGCCAGGTCAGCCCTTCGGCTAATGGCGTCGCCTCGTTCCACTTCGGCAACTCACACGGGTCGGTGTCGACCATCGGCCGTAATCTCGCCGACTTTATTCAGCGAGAAGTAGTGGCCCGCACCGGGTTACGGGATTGCCGGACACATGGTCGCACCTGGGACCTGCTGCGGCTGACCCGGATGCCCACCGTGCAGGTCGACGTCGGCTACATCACCAACCCGAGTGATCGGGACAGGCTGCTCTCCACTCAAACGCGCGATGCTATCGCCGAAGGCATCCTGGCCGCGGTCAAGCGGCTCTACCTACTCGGCAAGAACGACCGGCCCACCGGCACGTTCACCTTCGCCGAGCTGCTTGCTCACGAATTGTCGGTGGAACGGACGACCCGACTCGGCGGCACTTAACCGTTCTGCTTGTTCTGCAACGTATTTCCCGCCTTCAAGACATTGCTAGACCCGGCGCCGACCGGCTGCTGCAGCTGGGCATTCGCCAGTAGCCGCTCCAGAGCCGCCTCCACTTCGGCCTTCCATCCCAGGCCCTTGTCCAGTTCGAGGCGTAGCCGCGGGAAGTACGAATGTGGTGCTACCACAACGAAACCCACGTCTTTCAAGAACTCCGCATCGATGATGCAGCGCTCCACCGAGCAGTCGCCCAGGGACTCCAACACCGGCCGGACGTCGGGGGCGGCGAGCATCGGGTCCAACGATTCCGAAGCCGCCGGCGTGCGTCCGAAGGCCTCCAGCGCCCGGACCCCGCGGCGCATCAATTCGTCGATGACCCGCGCCAGAAGATCGTGCGGCAAGTCGTCGGCGGCATGCCCGAGTTCGACACCCATCGACGTCAGCAGCACCGCGTCCGGAGACACCGGAGCGGTGGGAAAACGTTGCGCCCGCGGGACCGCGCCCGGTGGGGCGTACAGCACATAGCCCAGACAAGGCGGATCGGAAGGGCTTTGTTCGTCGGGAATCGCAGTCGCAACCTGACCGCACGAACCCCACTCCAACATCACCATGGACAGCCACGCCTCTTTTTCGAATTCCGGATCGGCGAGGTGATCCTGATCCCCGAGGGTCGCGGGATCGACCTCCCAGAAGACACAGCGGCGCGCGTGCTTGGGAAGCTGCTCGAAGCCTTCGAGCCGCAGGGGCGTGATTCGAGCAGACACTAGCCTCCTGGCTTTCGTGCGTATCGCAGCCCATTGCCGCTAGCCCGGCTGTCCCCGGGCTGACTGCACCTTCAACCTCTCCAGGATAGGAGAGTTTGGCGTTCTCGGGCCAGTGTTGACCCTGCCACGCCGACGCGACCACCGAAACGCTCCGCGGCCCGGCGGCGGCGGCGGCCGGATATCGAAACCTCTTGATACACACTGGATCTCGGCGCTCGAGGGGGGCCGAGACGCATTCGGTACCCACTCGTTGTCACAGTGACGTAATTACATGGTGTAGCCGGTCATGCCTTGGGCGGGGTCATGGTGTCGATAATCCGCTGTAAATCCTCGACCGAGGCGAACTCCACCACGATCCTCCCCTTGCGCTTGCCCAGGCTGACCGTCACCCGAGTATCGAAGGCATTCGACAGCCGATCGGCGACATCCTGCAGGCCGGGCATCTGGATCGGCTTACGGCGCTGCGGTGCGGGGGCCGCCGCGTCGCCGCGATTGGCCAGTGTCACGGCTTCCTCGGTGGCGCGCACCGACAGACCCTCCGCAACGATCCGGCTCGCCAACTCTTCCTGCGCCTCGGGGCCGGACTCCAGCGACAACAGTGCCCGGGCGTGGCCCGCGGACAGCACGCCCGCGGCCACTCTGCGCTGCACGGCAATCGGCAGTTTGAGTAGCCGGATCATGTTGGTGATCAACGGCCGCGACCGTCCGATCCGCGAGGCCAGTTCGTCGTGGGTGACCCCGAACTCGTCGAGCAACTGCTGGTATGCCGCCGCTTCTTCCAACGGGTTCAGCTGCGCTCGGTGGATGTTCTCGAGGAGGGCGTCGCGCAACAGGTTGTCGTCGGTCGTCTCCCGCACGATGGCCGGCAGGGTGGCCAGATTCGCCGCTTGGGCGGCCCGCCAGCGCCGCTCCCCCATCACGATCTGGTAACGCGCACCGCCCGGTGCTGGAGTGACCGCGCGCACCACGATGGGCTGGAGCAGACCGAACTCGCGGATCGAATGCACCAGTTCGGCCAGCGCCTCGTCGTCGAACACCTGGCGCGGCTGGCGCGGGTTGGGCTCGATGTCGGACGGCGCGATCTCGCGGTACACCGCACCCATGGCGGCGGCGTCCGGCGCCGAGCCACCGATCAAAACATCGGCGGCCGCATCCCCCATCCGCGGGCCAAGGGTCGCCGGTCCCGAATCGCCCTCGGCGGGGCCCGTCGGGATTAGCGAAGCCAGGCCACGGCCGAGGCCGCCCTTCTTGCGTAACGGCTGCGTCATGGTCGTCCCTTCACGAATGGTGATTAATCACGCTGCGCGAGTTCGCGACTCGCGTCGAGATAGCTCATCGCCCCGCGCGATCCGGGGTCGTAATCGATGATCGTCATGCTGTAGCCGGGCGCTTCCGACACTTTGACGCTGCGCGGGATGACGGTGCGCAGCACCTTGTCGCCGAAGTAGCGGCGCACCTCCTCGGCAACCTGGTCGGCGAGTTTGGTCCGGCCGTCGTACATCGTGAGGATTACCGTCGTCACGTCGAGCTGCGGGTTGAGATGCGCCTTCACCATCTCGATGTTCCGCATCAGCTGCGACACCCCTTCGAGCGCGTAGTACTCACACTGGATCGGGATCATCACCTCGGGGGCGGCGACGAGCGCGTTGATGGTCAGCAGCCCCAGCGACGGCGGGCAGTCCACGAAGACGTAGTCGAAGTCGAAGTGATCCAGCTCCGCGAGCGCGTTGCGCAACCGATTCTCGCGCGCCACCATGCTGACCAACTCGATCTCGGCACCGGCCAGGTCGATGGTCGACGGAACACAGAACAGGCGCTCGGAGTGCGGGCTGCGGCGCAGCGCGGTCTCGATCGTCTCCTCGCCGAGAAGCACTTCGTACGACGAAGGCGTCCCGGCTTGCCGATCAGTGATACCGAGCGCCGTGCTCGCGTTGCCCTGCGGATCGAGATCGATGACGAGCGCCTTGAGTCCCTGCAGTGCGAGCGCGGCGGCGAGGTTGACGGCGGTGGTCGTCTTGCCGACGCCGCCCTTCTGGTTCGCGACGGTGAAGACCCGGCGGTGGCGCGGCCGGCGCAGCGGTGGGTACGTCGTGTGCAGTATCCGCATCGCGCGTTCCGCGGCGGCGCCGATCGGGGTGTCGAATTCGTTCGATGTTTCACGTGAAACATCCGCCGTGGTTTCGCTCGGCGCTTCGTCCGCGAGGGGCACCGCTTCTTCCGGCACGAGCGGCGGCGCGACCGGTGCCCCCGCCGACTGCGGATGCCCCACGCTTGGACCCGAGGTTCCGGGCCGATCCCGGGGAGAGCTCATCGCTTTCTCCTGTCCGCCCTTGATGCCGACCCGCGTCCCGATCGCGTTGCGCGCTGCGCTACCACCACGGTTGCGGGCGGACGCAAATAGCTCGCGCCACATGTCACCACCCTGACATCCACTGCATCCAAAGCTGCCATCCCACGCCGGTGTTCTTCGAGTTCGTCGGGAGCACGCTCCCCCTTGATCGCAATCATCCGTCCGCCCGGCCGTAGCAACGGCATGCTCCACTTCGTCAACTTGTCCAACGCCGCGACCGCTCGCGAGACCACGACATCCCTCTCGCCGAAGCGCTCGCGGACCTCGGCCTCTTCGGCCCGGCCTCGCACCACTGCGACGGTTAACCCTAGTTCGGCGACGACCTCTTTGAGAAACTCGCTGCGGCGCAGCAGCGGCTCGACGAGTGCGACATCGAGATCGGGCCTGGCGATCGCCAACGGTATCCCGGGCAACCCCGCCCCGCTCCCGATATCGACCACCCGTTCGCCGTCGCCGAGCAATTCGGCGATCGCTGCACTATTTAATAGGTGGCGGTCCCAGACCCGATCTACTTCCCGGGGACCCAGCAGTCCGCGCTCCACACCGGTCGTCGCGAGGATCTCCGCGTACGCCGTCGCAACGTCGAGTCGCGGCCCGAAGATCTCGGCCGCCGCGCTGGGTGCCGGCCCGGGTCCAACGGAGTCCCCCGCTTCGGCCGGCGTCGCTGCCCGATCGAATCCGCCGACATGTTTCACGTGAAACATTCCTCCGGTCTTCGGACCTACGGCTCCGTGCGCTGGGGGTGAACTACACCGCTGTAACCCGGTCCCGACTAGTCGTGCAGGACAACAACTCGGCGGCTGGGCTCCACGCCTTCGCTTTCGCTGTGGACGCCGTCCACCGCCGCAACGGCGTCGTGGACGATCTTGCGCTCGAAGGGAGTCATCGGCTTGAGCTCTTCGCGCTCACCGCTCTCCAGCACGCGCCGCGCGACCTTGTCGCCCAGGGCGGCCAGTTCCTCGCGGCGCCGCCGGCGCCAACTCGCGATGTCGAGCATCAGCCGGCTGCGCACCCCGGTCTTCTGATGGACCGCCAGCCGGGTCAGCTCCTGGAGCGCATCGAGCACCTCGCCGCCGCGGCCGACCAACTTGTTCAAGTCGTCGCTGCCGTCGATGCTGACGACCGCGCGGTTGCCCTCGACGTCCAGATCGATGTCGCCGTCGAAGTCCAGCAGGTCCAATAGCTCTTCCAGATAGTCGCCGGCGATCTCTCCCTCGGCGACCAACCGCTCCTCCAGGTCTTCGCCTTCTTCGGCACCGGCCTCTGCCGTCGTCGAATCCTCGGCTTCGTCCTCGACCGCCAGTTGGGTGTCCAACTCGCGTTCGGTGGTGTCAGCGTCCGTCATTTTCTCTCCCTCATCCATGGGTCCGTCCCTGTCTCATTCCGGTCACTCTCCGGAGACGGCCCGGTAAAGCTGTGGCGCTATTCGTCAGCGCTTCCGTCTCTTCGGTCGAGCCCCGGGTCGGGGCGTGCGGGTGGCCGGGCCGTCGGTGCCTCCGGCCGAATCCGGTTTGTCCGGTGCAGCGCCCGTTGTCTTTCCTTCGGCCGCGCCGCCCCCGGCATCCGTCTCCGGTGCGCCGTCGTCGACCGGTGGTGCGCCGTTACCACTCGCCGGCGCTGCCTTGCGCTTCGGCTTGGCTCCCGGCGCCGGTGCGTTGGCCGCGCGCCGTTGCAGCACCTCTTGCTTCTTGGCCTCGTCCTCTTTCTCAATCATGTTGAACACGTAGTGCTGCTGGCCGAAGGTCCAGATGTTGTTGGCGAACCAGTACAGGATGATGGCCAGCGGCAGGAACGGGCCGCCGACCACGACGCCGAGCGGGAACACGTACAGCGCCATTTTGTTCATCATCGCGGTCTGCGGATTGGCGGCGGCCTCGGGACTCTGTCGCGCCACCGATGCGCGGCTGTTGAAGTAGGTGGCGATGCCGGCCATGATCATCACCGGAGCGCCGACCAAGATGACCGAGGGCCGGCTGAAATCAATGAAGGCGTCCAACCCGGTGCGCTGCGTCATGGACGCCCCGATCGGCGCGCCGAACAGATTCGCATCCAGGAAGTGCCCGACGTCCGTCGGGCTGAACACGTAGTTGCCCGTCGCCCGGTTCTGGACTACCGACATCTGCGGCTGTCCGAAGCCGCCCGTCGTCCGGTTGAACGAACGCAGCACGTGATAGAGCCCGAGGAACACGGGGATCTGGGCGAGCATCGGCAGGCAGCCCAGGATCGGGTTGAACCCGTGCTCGCGTTGCAGCTTCTGCATCTCGAGCGCCATGCGCTGACGATCCTTGCCGTACTTCTTCTGCAGCGCCTTGATCTGTGGCTGCAGCTCCTGCATCTGGCGGGTGGTGCGGATCTGGCGCACGAACGGCTTGTAGAGCAATGCCCGCAGCGTGAACACGAGGAACATCACCGACAGTGCCCACGCGAAAAAGTTCGAGGGTCCCAGCAGCGCGCCGAACAGCTTGTACCAAACCCACATGATCCACGACACCGGGTAGTAGACGAAGTCGAGGCTAAACAGATCGAACGACAAAAGATTCACTCTCCCCTCGCGGCGCCGGGTCATCCCCGACGGCGCTGGTGTCTGCAAAGTCCACCCGGCAACCCCGGTGTTCTGAGGCACGTTCCGGTATCGGGTCCCATCCTCCCCGATGCCATGGTCCACATTTGACGAGCCGGGCCGCCGCCAGCCAGCTCCCCCGAATCAACCCGTATTCGGTGAGGGCCTCGACGGCGTATTGACTGCAGGTCGGCATGAAGCGACATGTCGCCGGCCGCAGCGGCGACACCATGTGCCGGTACAGCTGGATCAGGAAAACCAGCCCACGCACCGCGGTCCTGCTCGCACCGCTCACTCCCGCGCGCACCGGCGCCGTCATGGTCAACGGTCCGTCCCCGCGCGTTCGAAGGCGCGCCGCAGACCTCTGCGCAATTCCTGCTCCAACCGCGCCGACGACACCTGCGCGCTACTCGGTAACGCCCGGATGACGACGTGATCGCGCTGATGAAGGTCGCTCAGCATGCCTCGGATGGCATGGCGGAGCCGACGTGAGACCCGGTGACGATCGACGGCTGAACCGACCGCTTTGGAGACGATCAGCCCGGCGCGCGGACCTGCTTCGCCATCATCTCCGCGGCGCACATGGACGACGAGATCGGGCTGCGCCGAGCGCATCCCGTACTTCACTGTCGCGTCGAATTCCCGTGACCGCCTCATGCGGTTGCGCGCGGGAAGCACCGCCGGCAAGCCTGTCTGATCAGATCAGGCAGATAGCGCGCGGCGGCCCTTGCGGCGCCGGCCGGACACGATGGCCCGACCGGCCCGGGTACGCATGCGCAAGCGGAAGCCATGCACACGAGCTCGGCGCCGGTTATTCGGCTGGAAAGTCCGCTTGCCCTTGGCCACGGCGTTCTCCTCGTTCTGTCTCGCTAGAAGCTTTTCCCAGTCATCCGGCCGCTCACGTTTGGCTCAACTAGATTGCTTCGTGACTCGGTCGAAAGGTGGTTCTCGCTGCTGGCCGGCGCGGTCCCCGGGTAAATAGCTCCTGGGTCGCAGCCGTATCGCCGACTTTCGGGCGACTGTATGAGGGTACTGACGAGCGTTCGCTGGGTCAAACTTGGCCTGTCCCAACGAAGGCAATGACACCCGAGTTGAAATCTCAGCTGCCGGGGCAGGCGATCGGCATGACATCATCGACAAGCCGCAGCACGCCCCGACACACCCTAAAGAACGCGATTGGAATGCAACAGAACTGTTGGCAGCCGCACGGAAAACTGTTAGCTTCGGGCAATGCCGTTTCAGACTGAAGCGGCGCTCGACAACGAAGCATGATGGCGGATCTACCCGCTGTGCAGGCGACCTAGTTCGGGTTGTCTCCAGCCCGCGGATCGCGAGCCGTCGCCGGTAGGTTGCGGCCCGCATACGCCTATCCTGTCCACACCTGTGTATAACTATGTGGACAGTTGCTTTGTCGCCAAGCATCGTTGTACCCCGACGTCGGACCAGGGAGATGCGTCGTTGACCGATGACCCCGGTTCTGGTTTCACGACAGTGTGGAATGCGGTCGTCTCTGAACTCAACGGCGATTCCGACACGGACGGTGTAGCCGGTAATCGCACGGCTCTTGTCACCCCACTCACTCCGCAGCAGCGCGCATGGCTGAATCTTGTTCAGCCGCTGACGATCGTCGAGGGCTTTGCCCTCTTGTCGGTGCCGAGCAGTTTTGTGCAGAACGAGATCGAACGACACCTGCGCACTCCGATCACCGATGCGCTCAGCCGCCGGCTCGGCCAACAGATTCAACTCGGAGTCCGCATCGCTCCGCCTTCCGAGGACGGCGACGACACCCCCTTTCCGCAGGGGGACACCTTCACCGACGACATCGGGCTAGAAGCGTCAAGTGACGCCGACGAGACCGACGAAAACGGTGAACCGATCGGCGTCGAGCAGAGTTGGCCCAACTACTTCGCCGAGCGTCCACACAGCAACGACGCGGCCGCTGCCGCCGGCGGGACCAGTCTCAACCGGCGCTACACCTTCGAGACTTTCGTCATCGGCGCCTCCAATCGGTTCGCGCATGCCGCGGCCCTGGCCATCGCGGAAGCGCCGGCCCGCGCCTACAACCCACTGTTCATCTGGGGTGAGTCCGGGCTGGGCAAGACCCACTTGTTGCATGCCGCAGGCAATTACGCGCAGCGGCTGTTCCCCGGCATGCGCGTCAAGTACGTGTCCACCGAGGAATTCACCAACGACTTCATCAACTCGCTCCGCGACGACCGCAAGGTCGCGTTCAAACGCAGCTACCGCGACGTCGACGTATTGCTGGTCGATGACATTCAGTTCATCGAGGGCAAGGAAGGTATCCAGGAAGAGTTCTTCCACACCTTCAACACGTTGCACAACGCCAACAAGCAGATCGTCATCTCGTCGGACCGCCCGCCCAAACAACTCGCCACCCTGGAAGACCGGCTGCGAACACGGTTCGAGTGGGGCCTGATCACCGACGTCCAACCACCCGAACTGGAAACCCGCATCGCGATTCTGCGCAAGAAGGCACAGATGGAACGACTCGCGGTACCCGACGATGTGCTCGAGCTCATCGCCAGCAGCATCGAGCGCAACATCCGCGAGCTCGAGGGAGCGCTGATCCGCGTCACCGCGTTCGCCTCGCTGAACAAGACGCCGATCGACAAGTCATTGGCCGAGATCGTGCTGCGCGACCTGATCGCAGATGCCAGCACCATGCAAATCAGCGCGGCGACCATCATGGCCGCCACCGCCGAATACTTCGACACCACCGTCGAGGAGTTGCGCGGACCCGGCAAGACCCGAGCACTGGCTCAGTCACGCCAGATCGCGATGTATCTGTGCCGCGAACTCACCGATCTATCACTACCCAAGATCGGCCAGGCGTTCGGCCGCGACCACACCACGGTCATGTATGCGCAACGAAAGATCTTGTCCGAGATGGCCGAACGGCGTGAGGTCTTCGATCACGTCAAAGAACTCACCACTCGCATCCGTCAGCGCTCCAAGCGCTGATTTCGGCCACCGCGCGCCAAACTTTTTCAAAAAACTTCCCGCACGTCTGTAACTCCAGCCACACCCCAACGGTGTGCGCAGCATTGTGTACAAACGTGCCAAATGACAGTGCAGCACTCGGACCTGAAGTGCACACCGCTCGCCGATCCCCAACCGCCCAACATCACCTGCACAGTTACCAACCCTGTCATCCACAAGCCGATCGCCGCGCTAGCTGCACCGAGACGGAGCTGTCCCCAGAATGCACAGCCCTTAATACTGGTACTGAGATCTCTCCGTAGTTTCTTCTTTGAAGAACAGCTTTGGGGACACGTCGCTACACAGCACCCGCGAACCTCTCATCCACGGGGCTTGTCGGCCTTTGCGATTAGCTTTCAAGATGGACGCAGAAGCTCTACGGTTGTGATTCGACTCCCGTTGTGGACGTCCTGGCGTGTTACCGCCAACGGCGTTCGTGGCGGGGCCCCAAGCGAGCGGGGCTGGAAGCTAGCTGCCGGATTTTCGCACTTTGGTAGGTGAAGGGACGCTATGGACGTGGCGACGACAAATGCTGGTCTCACCGATCTGAAGTTTCGCCTGGTCCGAGAGTCTTTCGCCGACGCCGTGTCGTGGGTTGCAAAGAATCTGCCCAGCCGTCCGGCGGTACCCGTGTTGTCCGGGGTGTTGTTGACCGGCTCGGATGAGGGTCTGACGATCTCGGGATTCGATTACGAGGTTTCGGCCGAGGCACAGATTGCAGCCGAAATCGCTTCTCCCGGAAGCGTTTTGGTATCAGGACGACTGCTGTCCGACATCACCCGGGCGTTGCCGGACAAGCCGATCGACTTTTACGTCGACGGCAATCGGGTCGCATTGACCTGCGGGAGCGCCAAGTTTTCGTTGCCGACGATGGCGGTCGAGGATTACCCGACGCTGCCGACGCTGCCGGAAGAGACCGGAAGCTTGCCGTCGGATTTGTTCGCCGAGGCGATCGGACAGGTCGCGATTGCCGCCGGCCGGGACGACACGTTGCCGATGTTGACCGGCATCCGGGTCGAGATCTCGGGTGAGACGGTCGTTTTGGCCGCCACCGACAGGTTCCGTCTGGCGGTTCGCGAACTCACCTGGTCGGCGTTGACACCCGATATCGAGGCGGCGGTGCTGGTGCCGGCCAAGACTCTGGCCGAAGCTGCCAAGACCGGTACGGACGGTTCCGAGGTCCGGTTGTCGTTGGGCGCCGGCACGGGAGTCGGAAAAGAGGGGCTGCTGGGGATTAGCGGTAATGGCAAGCGCAGCACCACCCGACTGCTGGATGCCGAGTTCCCGAAGTTCCGTCAGTTGTTGCCGGCCGAGCACACCGCGGTCGCGACGATCAAGGTGGCCGAGCTGACCGAGGCCATCAAGCTGGTCGCATTGGTGGCGGACCGGGGCGCGCAGGTGCGGATGGAATTCGCCGAAGGTGCGTTGCGGCTGTCGGCCGGCGCCGACGATGTGGGCCGCGCCGAGGAGGAACTCGCCGTCGATTTCGCCGGCGAGCCGCTGACGATCGCGTTCAACCCGACGTATCTGACCGACGGCCTCAGCTCGGTCAAGGCCGACCGGGTGTCGTTCGGCTTCACCACCCCGGGCAAGCCGGCGTTGCTACGTCCAGCGTTCGACGACGACAGTCATCCGACGGGCAACGGTCCGTTCTCCGCGTTGCCCACGGATTACGTCTACTTGTTGATGCCAGTTCGGTTGCCGGGATAGGTGTACGTCCGGCATTTGGGGCTGCGCGACTTTCGGTCCTGGGCACACGCAGACCTCGAGCTCGAACCGGGGCGCACGGTGTTCGTCGGTCCCAACGGCTTCGGGAAGACGAATCTTGTTGAGGCACTGTGGTATTCGACTACGTTGGGTTCACACCGGGTGGGAACCGATGCGCCGTTGATCCGGGCGGGCGCTGATCGAGCGGTGATTTCGACGATCGTGGTGAATGAGGGCCGCGAATGTGCGATCGATTTGGAGATTGCCGCGGGACGGGCGAACAAGGCTCGGTTGAACCGTTCGCCGGTGCGCAGTACCCGCGAGGTGGTCGGGGTTTTACGGGCGGTGCTCTTTGCTCCAGAAGACCTGTCGCTGGTTCGCGGGGATCCGGCCGACCGGCGTCGCTACCTCGACGATTTGGCGACCGTGCGCCGCCCGGCGGTCGCCGCGCTGCGCGCGGATTACGACAAGGTGCTGCGGCAGCGGACCGCGCTGTTGAAGTCGTTGGGCGGAGCACGGCATCGAGGCGACCACGGCGCGTTGGACACCCTTGATGTGTGGGACAGTCGGTTGGCCGAGCACGGTGCCGAATTAATGGCCGCCCGTATCGATCTGGTGAACCAATTGGCGCCGGAGGTAGAGAAGGCCTACCAACTGTTGGCGCCGGGATCGCGGCCGGCGGCCATCAATTACCGAACGAGCATCGACGGTGTGGGTGCCGAGGGCGCCGACGACAACGCGGCGACCGACCGTGAGTTTCTGGAAGCAGCGCTGCTGGCCGCACTGGTCGCGCGCCGC